>CAWABH010000051.1:0-55002 GCA_963780095.1 uncultured Alphaproteobacteria bacterium | reverse complement strand
TACGACTTCACCAGCGGGCAGCCACCCTCGCTGAGGGGTCGGAACGCCTCGTCCATCGGTGTCGTCGCCAGCACCTTCGCCACGTCCCACTCCTGTCTGCTCTCGGACGGCGGCTTCGCCTCGAACAGGTAGCAGGGATGCAGTGTCCGCCCGTCATCGCGGATGCGGCCGGGGCCGAAGCAGTCGTCGTCCGTCGGCATCGCCTTCATGCGGGCCACCACCGCCCGGCCATCGGCCTTCGCCGCCGCCACGCCCATGTCGGCAACCGCCTTCAGATAGTGCAGCGTCACGGCGTAGTCACCGACCTGCGTCATGTTCGGCCAGATGCCGTTCGGCGTCTTGCCCTTGACCCGATCGTTGAACGCCCGCGTGCGGTCGTTCAGGTCCCAGTAGTATGACTCGCTCCAGCGCAGGCCCTGCGATGTGGCGAGACCCAGCGAGTGCACGCCGGTGCTCTGGATCAGCAGCGCCGCCACCTTCATGGTCTTCATCAGGCCGAATTCCTGCGCCTGCTTGATGCAGTTCTGCGTGTCGCCGCCGGCGTTCGCAAGTCCCAAAACCTTCGCGCCCGACGCCTGCGCGCGCACCAGCATCGCGGAGAAGTCGGTGGTATCCGGGAACGGGTAGCGGATACTGCCCAGCACCTTCGCACCCATCTTGGTGATGACCTGCGTCGTGTCGCGTTCCAGTGCCTGGCCGAATGCGTAGTCGGCGGTGATGAAGAACCAGCTGTCGCCGCCTTCCTTGACGATCGAGCCGCCGGTCGATTTGCCGAGCATGTAGGTGTCGTAGGTCCAGTGGATCGTGTTCGGACTGCATTGCGGACCGGTCAGGTCGGACGTGCCGGTGCCCGAGTTCAGCATCACCTTGTTCTTCTCGCGGCACACGGTATTGACCGCGAGACCGACCGATGAGGTCGGCACATCGACAATGGCATCGACACCGTTCTGATCGAACCACTGCCGCGCGATCGAGGCGCCGACATCTGGCTTGTTCTGGTGGTCGGCGGCAATGATCTCGACATTGAGCCCCTTGCCGGAGATACCAAAATCCACCAGCGCCTGCCTGGCGCAGACCACGCCTGTGGGTCCGCCATCGTCGCGGTAAGTTCCTGACTGATCGTTCAGCACGCCAATGCGGATCGTCGGCGTCTGCGCGCGCAGCAGGCGTGGAGCGGCGGCAATGGCGGCGGTGGCAAGCATGCCGCGGCGCGTAAGGCGCATGGAGCGGGTCCTTGTTGCGTTCAGACCAGGCGGGTCCCTTCCCCCAATACGCCTTACCCCTCCGCGGCACCAGAGAACGAGTGTCTCAGACGGATCCTCGGGTTGGTTCGCCGACCGGGTGGGGCGGAAGATCCCGCTGATGATCTCCATCCTATGGTTCTCGATCTGTAACTTCATCGCCGGGTTCTCGCCGAATATCGCATTCCTGTTCTTCTTCCACGCACTCCTCGGCATCGGGATGGGCGCCGAATGGCCCGCGGGCGCGTCATTGACGATGGAATCCTGGCCGGTGGGCGCGGGACGCAGGCGGCGATGCCCGCCTGCGGCACCTGCCGCAATCGAGCCGCGGCACCAGGTGCCTGTGAACCGCTTCATAGGGCACGGGATGACAACCTCCGATGATCCAAGCCTGCGGCCGGGCACTACCGGATCGACGAAGGGACCGCCATCGTGGACTGCGCACGATTTCATGGCCTGCACCGAGCGGACCCGGAATATCAGGCCGGAACTGGGCGATTTGGGCGACGGAACGGCCCCGGCAGGATGCGCATCGTGGCCGCGGCCGCCGCGTTGCTGGCTGTCATGCTGATTGTCGCCATGACCAATGTGCTGCCAATTCGGGCCACAGCGACGGGTATGGATCATGACCCGCCCGGCGCCGGACAGTCGCATTCGCGAATGCGGTTCTGAACAGGCGTCTTGGTCCTGCCCGACCACCGCAACCGTCATAGGGTTCGGCAGTTCCGGAAGCGGCGCGAGCCAGTCGATCGTGACACTGTTGTAGGCGACCTGGCGGTACGGCCAATCTTCAGCAGGAACAGCACAGGGGTCGAAGCCCACGTATTCATTGCCGAAAACGATTCGCTATGGCGCCGAATCCGCGAAGACGGGTTAGCGCTGGCGGCAATCTGAGATCGAGCTACACTTGCCCACAGGCGCGAGGGAGAACGCCATGGACCTGAGCCTGTCGGACAAGCACCGGGCGTTGCAGGACGAGGTGCGCGCGTTCATCCACGAACACGGCAACAAATCGCCGAAGCTCGGTGGCGGGCGGAAGCGGCCGGATCAGAAGGCGCTGGATTGGCAGAAACTGCTGGTGGATCACGGCTATGTCGCCCGCACGATCCCGCGTGAATATGGCGGCTACGGCGCCGAACCGGACGTGATGGAAGCAGCGGTGATCGCCGCGGAGTTTGCCGCCGCGGGCGTGTATGCCGGGCTGACGAACCAGGGCATCAGCATGCTTGTGCCGACACTGCTCGAGGTCGGCACCGACGCGCAGAAGAAGCAGTGGATCGAAAAGACGATCCGCGGTGATGTCATCTGGTGCCAGGGATATTCGGAACCGGGTGCCGGCAGCGACCTCGCGTCGTTGCAGACGCGCGGCGTGCTGCGGGATGGGAATTTCGTTGTCAATGGCCAGAAGATCTGGACCAGTTCAGCGCACTACGCCGACATGATGTTCCTGCTGTGCCGCACTGAGCCCGACAAGCCGAAGCACGAGGGCATCTCCTATCTGCTGCTGTCGATGAAGACGCCCGGTCTCGATGTGCGCCCGCTGCGCACCATGACGGGACGCGCGGAATTCAACGAAGTGTTCTTCACCGATGTGCGCGTGCCCGAAGAGCAGATCGTTCTGGGGCGCGGCAAGGGCTGGTATGTCGCGAACGTCACGCTGACGCATGAGCGCTCGATGATCGGCGATGCCGGCAAGCTGACGCAGCGGCTCGAGCAGATCATCGATTTGCTGAAATCCACCGAGATCGACGGCACGAAGCTGATCGCCATGGCGGAGTACCGCGACCGTTTGCTGCGGCTGCAGGGTGAAATGCTGGCCTGGAAGGCGCACAGCCTGCGGCTTCTCACCGAGGCGGCCCAGGGTGTGGATTCCGGCGTCAAGCGCATGATCATCAAGTATGGCGGCACGATGCTCGGCTTCCGGCTGGCCTCGCTCGCGGTGGATGCGCTTGGTGCCGCTGGCCTGCCGTTCGAAAGCCAGGGCGAGGATGCGGAAGACGACGACGCCACGACCTGGAACATCGACTACATGTACGACGTCGGCCTGATGATCGGCGGCGGTTCCAACAACATCCAGAAGAACATCATCTCCGAACGTGGCCTGGACCTGCCGCGCGAACCGAAGGTCGCGAGGGCCTGAGCGATGGAATTTGCCCTCAGCGAGGAGCAACGCCTGTTTGGGGATTCACTGCGGAACCTGCTGGCGGATCGGCTGCCGATCGAAGCGCTGCGACGACACGCCGAAATCGGCAGCGGGTTCGATGCGGAACTGTGGGACAATTTGGTCGAACTTGGACTGCCCGGGCTGCTGGTGCCCGAACGCTTCGGCGGCTCGGGGCTTGGCGTGCTGGATGCGGCTGTTGCGGCGGAGGTGCTGGGCGGTGCCGCCGCGCCCGCGCCGTTCGTCGGCAGTGTGGCCATGGCGACGCTTGCGTTCATCCATGGCGCGACGGAGGCGCTGCAGGACGAATGGCTGCCGCGCATCGCCGCGGGCGAGGTGCGCTTCGGTGTGGCATTCGCCGGCCTCGCGGGGCAGACCGGCACTGCGGTCGCATCGCTGCGCGACGGTCGGCTGTCCGGCCGCATCACCGGTGCGATCGATGCCGGCGCACCGACGCACGTGCTGGTCTATCTCGCCGATGGCAGCGCGGCCGTCGTGGCCGCGGACGAACCAGGCGTGTCGCGGCACATGCACCGCAGCATCGATCGGACGAGGCCGGTGACGGATGTAACATTCGACAATGCGCGCGCCGTGGTGCTGGATGCGGCGAATGCGCCGGCGGCGACTGCGCAACGCGTGCTGGATGCCGGACGGGTCGTGCTCGCGGCCGATACGCTGGGTGCGGCGCAGCACATGTTCGACGACGCTCTGGCCTTCGTGAAGCAGCGCGTGCAGTTCGGCAGGGTGATCGGCAGCTTCCAAGGCGTGAAGCACCAGTTCGCCGACATGGTGACATTGCTGGAGCCGTGCCGCGCGATGGTGTGGTACGCGGCCTATGCGCAGGACGCACTCCCCGATGAAGCGAGGCTTACCGCGCTGCACGCCAAGGCGCACCTCGGCGATGTCGGCCGCGACATCGCGCGCATGGCGACCGAGGCACATGGCGGCATGGGCTTCACCGACCTGCTGGGCCTGCACTACTGGTTCAAGCGCATCAGCTTCAACCGTCAGATGCTGGGCGGTCCGGAACGTTGCCGCGAGGAGGCTGCGCGCCTGCAGGGATGGGCATGATGCAGACATTCACCGTGTGCGATGCCGAATCCGGAAGTGCGTGCCCGTAGCAGGCGTTTACTCGGCGCGCTCCCGTGATCGTGTTCGATATCCGGCATCATGACATTATCGCTTCGACCAATGACGAAGCGATGGACCTTGCTCGTGCCGGCGCCGCGCACGGCACGGTGGTGTGGGCGCGTGAGCAGACCGCGGGCCGCGGACGTCAGGCGCGCATTTGGCACAGTCCCGCCGGCAACCTCTACGCATCGGTCCTGTTGCGCCTCGCCGCTTCGCCAAGCCGTGCCGCGGAGTTGAGCCTCGTCGCCGCGCTCGCCGTTGCCGACACAGTGGATTGCTTCCTCCCTGACGGCGCAAGAGCGGAACTGAAATGGCCGAACGATGTACTGGTACAGGGCGCCAAGATCGCCGGCATTCTGCTTGAATCCGCAGACGCCGCGGTTGTCGTCGGCATTGGAATCAATGTGCTGCGGGCACCGCTGGACGCACCCTATCCGGTCACTCGCCTGGCCGACAGCGTTGCCGCCGTGCCGGAGCCCGCCGCCACGCTGCAGGTACTGCTCCGGTCGTTGGCACACAGGCTTGCCGATTGGCAGGATGAAGGGTTCGCGCAGACCCGCTCCGCGTGGCTGGCACGTGCACATCCGCCGGGTTCGCCAATCCGAATCAGCGTCGGCGACAGTTCGATTGCCGGCCAGTTTGTCGGCCTCGCGGATGATGGTGCCCTGATCGTCCAAACGGCGGACCGGCTGATGCGCGTTGTCGCGGGCGACCTGGTTGTCTTGCCCACCAGCTGATATCCGTTTCGTCCGTTTCCTGGCTGGAGATTTCCGTATTGCGACGCAGGGTTGTGCCGATCGGCTTACTTACGTCGTAGTCGTGTGTAGGACGCTGTTCCTACACAACCTGGGCATTCTCGCGTATTCCTCTCTCACGCAAACTTGAAGGGGTGCAACTCATTTCTGTAACGATTAGCATTGACCATGTCATTGGCATGAGTAAACAGTCTAGTGCCGTTATAAAATCGGTTGTCGCCATGGTTGCATGGTTTGGTGGCACGGAAGACTGGCGTAGGGGGCTGGAGTATGTCGACCAAACGATCCGTATTGCTCGTGGAAGATCACGCGGCTGTGCGCGAGATGTTGTTGGACTATCTTGCCGGTCAGCATGGGTTCACCATCGTCGTCGCAAGGACGCTGGAGGAGGCTGACCAGGTCATCAATGACGGACAGCAGCGCCTGGATGCCGTCCTGCTCGACATCGGGATGCCGGATGGCGATGGGCGTGATTTCTGCGCCAAGCTCCGGCGGCAGGGACACAAGATGCCTGTCATCATGCTGACCGGCCGAAATGGCGAGGCGGATATCGTCCGCGGTCTCGATCTCGGTGCCAACGATTATGTTGCCAAGCCGTTCCGTTTGAACGAGCTGCTTGCTCGGCTGCGCGCTCAATTGCGCATATTCGACAGTAGCGACTTGGCTCTCCTTACGGTCGGGCCATACACCTTCCAGCCCGGAAAGATGCTGTTGCAAGACCCGGTCAAGAACCGTCGTATTGTGCTGACCAGGAGGGAGGCGGCGATTCTCAGGGCTCTTCACCTCTCGAATGACCGCGCCGTGACGCGCGATGATCTCTCGCATGAGGTTTGGGGCCGCAATTCTGCTGCGACAACTCACACGTTGGAGACGCACATCTACCGCCTGCGCCAGAAGATGGAGTCAAATCCGAGGAAACCGGTCCTGCTGGTTTCCGAAGGCGGAGGCTATCGCCTAAACCCGGCCATGGGCGCCGCCGTCGGGGGCGCGTAACGCTGAAAGACGGCGTAGGAGAACCGTCCAGGCTACGCCCCTCTCAAGGACAGGCGATCGCGGACCCGCCTATACGCTTTCCTGTTCGCCGAACACGCGCGCGAAGATCCGGTCCACCGCGTTCAGGTGCATCTTCGCATCCATCGCCGCATCCAGCTCCGTTGCGGAGACCCGGCGGGAAACCTCGGGGTCCGCGAGCAGACTTTCGCGGAAGCTCTGCCCCTCCGGCGTACCCAGCTTCTGCCACGTCGCCATCGCGCTGCGCTGCACGATGGCATAGGCGTCCTCGCGCGAAATCCCTGCCCGCGTCAGTGCCAGCAGCACCTCGCCGGAATGCACCACGCCGCCGAGGCTTTCCAGGTTCGCGGCCATCCGCTCGGGATATACCACCAGGCGCTGCATCATCCCGGCCAGCCGCATCAGCGCGAAATCCAGCGCCAGCGTCGCATCCGGCGCGATCACGCGTTCGACGCTGGAGTGGCTGATGTCGCGCTCGTGCCATAGGGCCACATTCTCCAGCGCCGGCACGACCGCCGAGCGCACAAGCCGGGCTAGTCCGGTCAGGTTCTCGCTCAGTACCGGGTTCCGCTTGTGCGGCATGGCCGAGGAGCCCTTCTGGCCCGGGTGGAAGAATTCTTCCGCCTCGCGCACCTCGCTGCGCTGCAGATGCCGCACCTCGGTCGCCAGCCGTTCGATGCCGCTGGCAATCACCGCCAGCGTGGCGAAGAACACGGCATGGCGGTCGCGCGGGATCACCTGGGTGGACAGCGGCTCCGGCGTCAGGCCGAGCTTCGCCGCGACGTATTCCTCCACGCGCGGATCGACATGGGCGAAGGTGCCGACCGCGCCCGAGATCGCCGCCACCGCCACCTCGGCCCGCGCGGCCTGCAAACGTGCGCGGTCGCGGGCGAATTCGGCGTAGTGACCGGCCAGCTTCAGGCCGAACGTGGTCGGCTCGGCATGGATGCCGTGGCTGCGGCCGATGGTCAGGGTGAACTTGTGCTCGAACGCGCGCGCCTTCAGCGCCGCCAGGACCGCGTCGATGTCGGCAAGCAGCAGGTCGGCCGCCTGGGTGAGCTGCACCGACAGGCAGGTGTCCAACACGTCGGAGCTGGTCATGCCCTGGTGGACGAAGCGGCTGTCCTCGCCGATCGCCTCGCCTAGCCAGGTCAGAAAGGCGATCACGTCGTGGCGCGTCTCACGCTCGATGGCGTCGATGCGGTCGATGTCCGCCTGGCTGATGGCCTTGATCCTGGCGCCGCCTCTCTCGCGGATATTGCACGCGGCACTGACCGGGATGGCTCCCAGTTCCGCCATCGCCTCGGCGGCCAGCGCCTCGATCTCGAACCAGATGCGGAAGCGGTTGGCCGGCGCCCAGATGGCCTCCATCTCCGGCCTGGTGTAACGGGGAACCATCGCTGCCCTGTTCCGTCCTGGTGGAAGGTCAGCTAGACCGCCGCGCCGGTGCCTGACAAGTGCCGGCCACCAAACGCACCGAGGGCACCGCCGCATGGATCAGATCGCGCTGACCCACGACTTGGTGGCCCTGGCGCAGGTCGTGCTGATCGACATCACGCTCGCCGGCGACAACGCCATCGTGGTCGCGCTGGCGGTCAGCGGCCTGGCGGCGCGCCAGAAGCGCCCCGCCATCCTGTTCGGCATCATCGGCGCGACCGTGATCCGTATCGCATTCGGCGTCGTGGCGTTGCAGTTGCTGGCCGTCATCGGCCTGCTGCTTGCCGGCGGGCTCCTGCTGTTGTGGGTCTGTTGGAGGATGTTCCGGGAACTGCGCCGCCCGCGCGGGCGTGCCGGGGTCGACCACGGCAGCGGCAAGACGCTGGGACAGGCGATGTTCCAGATCATCCTGGCCGATGTGTCGATGAGCCTGGACAATGTTCTGGCTGTGGCCGGCGCGGCCAGCGGCAGCACCTGGGTGCTGGCGGTGGGCTTGCTGCTGTCGGTGGTGCTGATGGGGGTGGCGGCGAACTTGCTCGCCAAGGTGCTCGAGCGGCAGCGCTGGGTCTCCTGGGTGGGCTTGCTGATCGTGCTCTACGTCGCGGTGTCGATGATCTGGGACGGTTCGCAGGACGTGGCAGAGGCGATCCGCGGGTAGTCGCGATTACGAGCCGAGCACCGCCTTGCGCAGCATGTCGTTGGCACGGCTCTGCCAGCCGCGGCCGGAGGCGCGCAGGCGGTCCACCACGTCGCGCTCCAGGCGAAGCGAGACCAGGACCTTGGTCGGCTTCTGCTGCTTTCCGCGGGTGCGGCGGATATAATCGGCGACAATCCCCGGTTCGACGTTGCGCATCGGGCGTGCTCGCGCCCAATCCTTTTCAGTCACCTCCCAGGTATCGGGATCGGCGTCGATGCCGCGTTGAATCGCCGCGTCTTCTTCAGGCGTCGGACGAACGAGACGCTTTCTCATAGACGGCCACCTCCTGCCTCTTCGACCTGCGAAGACTGATCACCCGCGTGCGGCCATAGCGGCGTATAGACCAGCGTGTGCAATCGCCGCCGATTCTGCCCGCGCAACCCACCGCTCCTCGCCGTACGGTCTTCGATTGTCCTCGAACCGTACAGCCGTTTCCCAATCGAAATCCAACACGCGAACGAAATCCACGCCATGCTTGCGCAGATTGCTGAACCGCTTCGCCTCGTCCCATTCGAATTCCAAACCGCCACCGTCAGAATGTAGCTACAATCAGAGGCGATTGCAAGCCCCACCCTGACACTCTGGCCCTGCCGTCCTATCTTCCCGGTAAACTTCGTCCCCGCGCAGGCGGGGACCAGCCAAGGAGGACCCGCCATGCTGAACCCGACATCGCCGCTGCCCCTGAGGGACCCCACGCTGTTCCGCCAGGCCAACTGCATCGACGGCAAGTGGGTGCAGGCCGACAGCGGCCGAACGATCGTGGTGAAGAACCCGGCGACCGGCGAGGCGATCGGCGAGGTCCCCGCCCTCGGCGCCGCCGAGACCCGCCGCGCCATCGAGGCGGCGCATCGGGCACAAGGCCCCTGGCGCGCCATGCTGGCGAAGGACCGCGCCGCGATCCTGCGCAAGCTGAACGACCTGATGCTGGAGAACGCCGACGACCTCGCGGTGATCATGACCGCCGAGCAGGGCAAGCCGCTCTCCGAGAGCAAGGGCGAGATCGCCTATGCCGCAAGCTTCATCGAGTGGTTCGCCGAGGAGGGCAAGCGCATCTACGGCGACACGATCCCGCAGAACGCCAAGGGCCGGCGCATCCTGGTGCTGAAGGAGCCGATCGGCGTGTTCGCCGCGATCACGCCGTGGAACTTCCCGGCCGCGATGATCACCCGCAAGGCCGGTCCCGGCTGGGCCGCGGGCTGCACCGGGGTGATCCGGCCAGCGAGCCAGACGCCGTTCTCGGCCTTGGCGCTGGCGGCGCTGGCGGAACGCGCCGGCATGCCGCCGGGCGTGTGCAACGTCATCACCGGGCCATCGGCTGAGACCGGCGCGGAACTGACGTCGAACCCGCTGGTGCGCAAGCTGACCTTCACCGGCTCGACCGAGGTGGGCGCCAAGCTGCTGGCGCAGTGCGCGCCGACCATCAAGAAGACCAGCATGGAACTCGGCGGCAACGCGCCGTTCATCGTGTTCGACGATGCGGACCTCGATGCCGCGGTGGCCGGCGCGATGGCCAGCAAGTACCGCAACACCGGGCAGACCTGCGTCTGCGCCAATCGCATCCTGGTGCAGGACGGCGTGTATGACGCGTTCGCAGCCAAGCTGAAGACCGCGGTGGAGGCGATGAAGGTCGGCAACGGCATGGAGCCGGGCGTGAGCCAGGGTCCGCTGATCAACGCCGATGCGGTGAAGAAGGTGGAGGAGCACATCGCCGATGCGCTGAAGCGCGGTGCGAACGTGGTGACGGGCGGCCATCGGCACAAACTGGGCGGCACGTTCTTCGAACCTACGATCCTCGCCAACGTACCGAACGACGCGATGATCTTCCGCGAGGAGACGTTTGGTCCGGTCGCGCCGCTGTTCCGCTTCAAGACCGAGGAGGAGGCGATCAAGCTCGCCAACGACACCGAGTTCGGTCTGGCGTCGTATTTCTATTCGCGCGATGTCGGGAAAGTCTTCCGCGTGGCCGAGGCGCTGGAATACGGGATTATCGGGATCAACGAGGGGATCATCTCCACCGAGGTGGCGCCGTTCGGCGGCATGAAGTCCTCGGGGCTGGGGCGCGAGGGCTCCAAGTACGGGATCGAGGATTATCTGGAGATCAAGTACCTGGCGCTCGGCGGAATCGGGACCTGACGATCGAAATTCGCTGCACGGCCCACCTCCCGTCTTGCCAGGCGTTGAATCGCAGATCAATGCGGATGATGCGCTGGGTGCCCCGGCCATCACACGCAGGTGTGTTTTCACTGCGTTATGGTCCGATGGTAGAACTACAACGTTACCGAAACTTGCGGCGCGCATCGTCGCGATGCGCGCCGTTTCTTTGCCATCCGCGAGCTGGCAGCGGCCGGCCGGCAGCGGATCGTGGCCGGGGACCGCTGCGCCAAAGCAACTGAAGCCGTTGAACGCCAATGCCGTTTGGGGCCGGCTCGACAACTATTGTTCGCCCCGTTCCATGGACCGGATCACGAAGGCCGGAACCGCATTTGTTGGGTACCACACCCGTCCAACGTCCTGACCTCGTATGAAGCCGCTCACGGGGATGGACGATGGTCAAATCATTGCCGAACGTGTCGCCGACAGGATGGACTGACCGCGGAAGACAGAAAATCTGCGGTGTGATCCTTGCCGCACCGGTTATCGGCCTCTGCGCATGCGGGGAGCAGGCGACGCTGCCGGGCTCCGCCGGTTTTGGCCCTTCCCCTCAACTGCCGCCGCCACATGCGACGCTGTTCCCGACCATCAACATCGCGCCCGCTGAGGGCTGGCCGGAGGGCGCAACCCCGGTGGCTGCGCCAGGCTTGCGTGTCACCGCCCTCGCCGAGGGCCTCGACCATCCGCGGTGGCTTTACGTGTTGCCGAATGGCGATGTCCTGGTGGCTGAAACAAATGCACCAGCCAAGCCCGACGACAGTAAGGGCATCAAGGGGTGGATCACTGGTCTGGTGATGGGCCGTGCAGGGGCAGATGTGCCCAGCGCCAATCGGATCACGCTGCTGCGTCCAGCCGGTGATGGGACGGCTCAGACCCGATCGGTCTTCCTCGAAGGATTGAACTCTCCGTTCGGAATGGCGCTCATTGGCAACGACCTCTATGTTGCCGACACCGACGCTTTGCTGCGCTATCCCTATCTGGCGGGTCAAACCCGGATCACCGCACCAGGCGTCAAGGTCGTGGATCTTCCTGCCGGACCGATCAATCATCACTGGACGAAGAATGTCATCGCGAGTGCGGATGGCCAGCACCTGTACGTGACGGTCGGTTCGAACAGCAACGCGGGCGACAACGGCATTGAGGCGGAGGTCGGCCGCGCCAGCATCTGGGAGGTCGATCCACACACTGGGCAGCATCGCATTTTTGCATCAGGGCTCCGCAACCCGGTGGGCCTTGACTGGGAACCGGTGACCGGGGCGCTCTGGACAGCGGTCAACGAGCGCGACGAGATCGGCAGCGATCTCGTCCCTGACTATATGACCGCGGTAAAGGACGGCGCCTTTTACGGCTGGCCTTACAGCTACTACGGCCAGCACGTCGACGAGCGGGTAAAGCCACAGCGGCCGGATCTCGTGGCAGCCGCGATCCCGCCAGATTATGCACTTGGCGCACACACCGCCTCGCTCGGCCTCGCATTTTCCGACAGCAATGGCAGCGCGATGCCGTTCCCGCCAGGCGCGTTCATCGGCCAGCACGGCTCTTGGAACCGTAGGCCGCATAGCGGGTACAAGGTCGTGTTTGTGCGCTTCGCCGAAGGACATCCGGTGGGCGAGCCGGTTGACGTACTAACGGGCTTCCTCAGCGCGGACGGCAAAGCGTTCGGCCGCCCGGTCGGAGTCGCTATCGATCGTCAGGGAGCGCTGCTCATCGCCGACGATGTCGGCAACCGGGTCTGGCGTGTGACGGCGGCCAACCTGGCGAGGGAATAAGCCAATCGGTCCAAGCCATCACGTCATGCCGACGCAAATGGGCATGACGGGGAACGCAGCTGCCGCAAGCTAACGGTGAAGTGATTATTTGCCGCCACCTGATCTGAGCGAAGGTTCCTTCGGCCATCCAGGCAAGACGCCAGCACAAAACGATGCCAACATCGTGCCGGCCAAGGGTGCGACGATCTGGCACTGTCAGGCAGGGGAGAAACAATGGCGGGTCCGGGCATTCCGCGCCGTACCGTCTTGTGTACATGTCTCGGCACCCTCGGCTCAGCGCGATGGTTCGAGGCGCGAGCGGACGACGTGGCCGACCCGGACCGGAGCAAACTTCCGCAGGCTGGCGACCTCCTTGTCGAGGCCGGCGTCGATGCCGGAACGACGCCGCTGAAGCCTGCCGACATCGGGCTGCAGGAGGTCCTGCTGGCCTGGGCATACGATCCGCACAAGAAAGTCCCGCGCGACGGCTCGCGCCTCAATATGGTGCTGCTCATGCGGTTCGATCCGGCCACGCTCGATGACTCCGAGAAGGCGAACACAGCCGATGGGGTCGTGGCCTATTCGGCCATCTGCACGCATCAGCAATGTCCGGTCACTGATTGGCTGCGCTCGGTCCAGGTGCTGCAATGCCCCTGCCATCAGTCGCGCTACGACCCGCGTCAGGGCGCCAAGGTGCTCGGCGGCCCGGCGCCGCGCCCTCTGCCGACCCTGCCGCTTCGACTGAACAATGGGGTGCTGGACGTCGCCGCGTCGTTCACGGATCGTGTGGGAGGTGTGCAGCAGCAAGGGGTCTAAGGCATCGCGGGCGAGGACCGTACCCGGGGCACGGCCGCGATCGAAGAGCCGGGATCATGGGTTGGGGAGCAAACTTCAATGAAGCGCAAAGCCAAGATCGGCCTGATGGCATTTTCGGCCAGCCTGCTCTGCGGCGTGTCGTGGGGAACCGCGCACGCCGATGAGATGGCGAGCTATTCCCCGGTCACGCAGCAACGACTGGAAAACCCCGAGGCAGGGAATTGGCTGCTGTATCGGCGAACCTATGACGGGCACGGCTTCAGCCCGTTGCGGCAGATCAATGGCGACAACGTCAAGGACCTCGTGCCGGTCTGGACGTTCGCCACCGGCGTGGTGGAGGGCCACGAGGCGCCACCCATGGTCAACAACGGCGTGATGTTCGTCACCACGCCCGAGATGCAGGTTCTCGCGCTGAATGCGGTCACGGGCGACCTGATCTGGCGCTACAAGGAGAAGCTCCCGTCCGACCTTTACCAGCTCCACCCGACCAATCGCGGGGTCGCGATGTGGGGCGACAAGCTCTTTCTCGCGACTGTCGACTCGCGCCTGATCGCGCTCGATGCGAAGACCGGCAAGGAGGTCTGGAACACCCAGGTCGGCGACTACAAGCGCGGCGAATACATGACGCTCGAGCCGCTGGTGGTGCATGGCAAGGTGATGGTGGGCTCGTCCGGCGGAGAGTTCGGCGTGCGGGCCTACATTGCCGCGTTCGACGCCGAGACCGGCCAGCAGGCGTGGCGGTTCTACACCGTCCCGGGGCCCGAGGACCAGGGCGGCGACACCTGGAAGAGCGACGCATGGAAGACCGGCGGCGGGTCCGTCTGGATCACCGGGAACTACGATCCTCGGCGAAACCTTGCCTATTGGGGCGTCGGCAATGCGGCGCCCTGGCCTGGCGATCTGCACCCCGGAGACGACCTGTACACCAGTTCGACGGTCGCCCTGGATCCGGACACCGGCAAGCTCCAGGGATATCACCAGTATCACTGGAACGATTCGTGGGACTGGGACGAGATCCGCGCGCCCCTGCTGATCAACATGCAGCATAACGGGCAGACGATCGATGCGCTCGTCCATCCGGCGCGCGATGGCTACCTGTGGGTGCTGCAGCAGACGGACAACGGAATCAAGTACATCTCCGGCCAGCCGTACGTGTATCAGAATGCCTTCAAGAGCCTCGATCCGGCGACCGGCCGGCCAACCTATGATCCCGACCATAAGCCGGTTGCCGGCAAGGAGATCAGCTTCTGTCCGTCGTTGTGGGGCGGACTGGATTGGCCCTCGGAATCGTACAGCGACCAGACGCAGCTGCTCTACATCCCGGCCAACGACAACATGTGCGGGAAAATGGTTGGCGAGAAGAAGCAGCTTGTCGCCGGCCAGCTTTGGCTCGGCGCCGATCCCGACAGTCTGAAGCTGTTGCCGCGCGGCGATCATATCGGCGAGCTGCAGGCCTGGGATCCCGCGACAGGCAAGCGGGTCTGGACCTATCCGTTCCCGAACCAGCTCTTTGCCTCCGCCCTGAGCACCGGCGGCGGCCTTGTGTTCGTGGGCGGCACCAACGACCGCATGTTCCGGGCCTTCGATGCCAAGTCGGGCGAGCTTCTGTGGCAGCAGAAGACGAACTCGGGAATCATCGGCATGCCGGTGGCTTTTCAGGTCGGCGACACAGAGTACGTTGCGGTGCAGTCCGGCTGGGGCGTCGACGCTCAGCGCATCCAGGACGGACTGGCGCAAACCTCATTGAAGCTCGACCCGAATGCCGTACCGCAGGGCGGCGTAATCTGGGTGTTCGCGCTCAGGCGGCACCCCTAGACACGGAACGGAATGGCGACATGAGACGATTGGGGGAGCGGCATCACTGACGCACCGCTCCCCGATCGTCATGGAGGAGAACATGGTCACTTTGAAGGTCAACGGACAGAGCCACACGTATGACGGCGATCCATCGGTCCCGCTGCTCTGGGTCCTGCGCGACGAGCTGGGCCTGACAGGGACGAAGTTCGGCTGCGGGGAGGGTCTGTGTGGTGCCTGCACCGTGCACATGGGCGGAACCGCGGTCCGGTCCTGTTCCGTGCCGATCTCGGACGCGGCCGGGCGTGAGATCGTCACGATCGAAGGGCTCGACCCCACGGGAGATCATCCCGTGCAACGGGCTTGGCGCGAGACGAGCGCGCCGCAGTGCGGTTATTGCCATACCGGGCAGATCATGCAGGCCGCCGCGCTGCTCGCGGTCACGCCGAAGCCGACAGACGAGGACATCCTGTCCGCCATGTCCGGCAATATCTGCCGGTGCGGCTGCTATCAGCGCATCGCGGCCGCGGTGCGTCTGGCCTCCACCGGAGTGTAAGCCATGACACACATGTTCGAACCGATCGTCATCGCGCCCGGTCAGGTCGCAAACGTCAGCCGCCGGCTGGTGATGAAGGGCATCGTCGCGTCCGGCGCGTTCGTCTTGGGCACGAGTCTGTTGTCGCGGCAGGCGATGTCGGACTGGGACACAGGCGCCGGCAAGATGCCGGGCGGCACGGTGAACGACCCGCACGTCTACGTCGCCATCGACCCCTCCGGTCTTGTGACGATCGTCACCAACCGATCCGAGATGGGCACCGGCGTGCGGACCAGCCTGCCGATGGTCGTCGCCGACGAGATGGAATGCGACTGGGGACGCGTGCACGTGGCGCAGGCGCCGGGTGACGAGAAGAAATACGGCAACCAGGATACCGACGGTTCCCGCAGCGTGCGCCACTTCATTCAGCCGATGCGGCAATGCGGCGCTGCCATGCGCATGATGCTGGAACAGGCGGCAGCCGTGCGTTGGGGCGTGGACGTCTCGCAAGGTACGGGCCGAGAACCACAAGGTCGTGCATCTCGCGTCCGGCAACATGCTCGGCTACGGCGAGCTCGCGAAGGCGGCGAGCGCGTTGCCGACGCCCGCGGTTGAGAGCCTCAAGCTGAAGGATCCGAGTGCCTTCCGCTATATCGGCACGGGCTCCATCCCCATTGTCGATCTGCGCGACATCACGACGGGGCAGGCGACATACGGGATCGATGCGAAGATCCCCGGCATGAAATTCGCGGTGATCGCGCGTCCGCCGGTCGTTGGTGGGAAGCTCGTCTCGTTCGATGCGAGCGAGGCGATGAAGGTCCCCGGCGTGGAGAAGGTCGTGGAGGTACAGGCGTGGCCCTGGCCCTCGAAGTTCATGCCGGTGGGCGGCGTCGCCGTTGTGGCGCGCAACACGGGCTCCGCCATCAAGGGCCGCGAGAAGCTGAAGGTCGTGTGGGACAACGGGCCGAACGCGACCTATGACTCGGCGGCGTTCCGCAAGCAGATGGAGGAGACGGCTGCTGCTCCCTGCAAGGTCGTCCGCAATGACGGTGATGCGGACGGCGCGCTGAAGTCGGCCGCCAAAGTGGTGTCCGCGCAGTACTACATCCCGCATCTGGCGCACGCCAGCATGGAGCCGCCGACCGCCACGGTGCATGTCCGTCAGGGCACGGCAGGCACCGAATGCGTGGCCTATGCGCCGACGCAAAGCCCGGGCGGCTGCCGCGACGACCTGGCCAAGATGCTCGGCATTCCGGTCGACAATGTCACCGTCAACGTGACGCTGCTCGGTGGCGGCTTCGGCCGAAAGTCCAAGTGGGATTATGTGCTGGAAGCCGCACTGGTGTCGAAGGCGGTGGATGCACCGGTGAAGGTCACCTGGACTCGCGAGGACGATATCCGGCACGACTACTACCACACGGTCTCGGTCGAGCGGATCGACGCCGGGATTGATGCAGGCGGCAAGGTGGTGGCGTGGCGGCACCGCAGCGTAGCGCCGACTATCCTGTCCACGTTCAAGGCCGGCGCGGATCAGGAGGCGCCATTCGAACTTGGCATGGGGTTGGTCGATAATCCCTTCAACATCCCAAACCTGCGCTGCGAGAACGGTCAGTGCGCGGCGCATACCCGCATCGGCTGGTTCCGCTCCGTCTCCAACATCCCGCACTCCTTCGCGGTGCAGTCGATGGTCGCGGAGATCGCGGCGGCACTCGGACGGGATCCGAAGGATGTTCTTCTGGAGTTGCTCGGACCCGACCGCATTGTCGATCCGCGCAAGTCGGCCGAGGTGGCCGACTTCTGGAACTACGGCGACCCATTCGAGACGTATCCGATCGACACGGGACGGCTGCGTCGTGTCGCGGAGCTTGCGGCGGAGCGGGC
Source organism: uncultured Alphaproteobacteria bacterium (assembly GCA_963780095.1). Lineage (GTDB taxonomy): Bacteria > Pseudomonadota > Alphaproteobacteria > Acetobacterales > Acetobacteraceae > JAMXLO01. The sequence continues at coordinate 37,644 of CAWABH010000051.1, read as the reverse complement.
TGGATGGGGAGAGGCGCTGCCGAATGGCCAGGGACGCGGCATCGCGGCGCACCGCAGCTTCCTGAGCTACGTTGCGACCGTCGTGCATGTCTCCGTGGACAATCAGGGAAGACTGACGATCCCGCGCGTCGACACCGCGATAGACTGCGGTTTCCACATCAATCCGGAGCGCATCCGCTCGCAGATCGAGGGGGCGGCGGTGATGGGCCTTTCCCTTGCGAAGCGAGGGCAGGTCACCTTCAAGAATGGCCAACCCGAGCAGAAGAACTTCGACGGGTTCATCGTGGCGCGCATCGACGAGGCGCCATTGGACGTACGGGTCCATATCGTGCCGGCCGACTGGAATGTGCCGTCAAGCGGTGTCGGCGAACCGGGATTGCCGCCGTTTGCCCCGGCGCTCTGCAATGCGATCTTCGCTGCCGCCGGCAAGCGGATTCGCAGCCTGCCGATCGGCGATCAGTTGAAGGTCTGAGTACGCTACGTAACAAATGCGGAAGGAGGGCGCGCGCTTGGTTCTCACGTCATGGCCGGGACAAGGCCGGCCATGACGGCGAAGGAGCAGAGCACAGAACCGTGGATCGACGTTGTCAGGTGCGTACAAGCGCATCCGACAACTGTCGCTGCAGCGTAGCAACCTCCTGGCGTAATGCCTCCGTCTCGGCGTGTGCGTATGCCAACGCTGCGTTGTCAGCCAGTCGGGCAAGCAAAGCGCGCTCATCTGCGGTCAAATCGGCCCCCGTCGCATGCGGTCCGTACAGGGCCACCGCGAACCAGCGTAGCCGGTTCTTGATCGGCACGGCCAGAGTCGGTGCCGCAAGGCCGCGGGGGAATCCGAGTCGCTCCGCATCAGCCGCATCGATTGCGCAGGATGCCCCTGTCGCCAGGCTGCTCAAGACCGTATCGCGCGGGTCAAATATATCTGCACTCGCCGTATCCCATCCCAAACCATTGGTCCGCCGGCGAAAGACGCCATCCACCTCGCGGAACACCGCGGCGGACGCCAAGCCGAACAGTCGGAACGGCGTCATCGTAACAAGGCGCTCGACATCGTCCATGTTGTCGGCACGCAAAATCTGGCGACCGAGTTCAGCCAGTTGCGCGGTCTCTTGGCGAAATGCCTTATTGAACACGTGATCGGCAAGTTCCACAGCCAGATCGTGTGCCCGGCTGATCAGGAACAGCAGCGCCGAGGCCAAAGCGATCCAACCCCAGGTCGGCAGATCCAACATCTCCTTCAGATGCTCGATCTGGTGGTGCAGGAAGAAAACAGGAACGCTGAGCAGCAGACCGAAGACGGTGATGCGCCGGAGGGGGATCGAGACGCTGACCACCCGCGGCCTCCGCACCGCTTCAAACACAAACCAGCCGAGAATCCCATACGCCAACAGGAGAAGATTTATCAGATCCTGCGGAATCGATACCGGTCCCCAGAGCGCGAGCCACAAACTGGTGGAACCCAGGATCCCGGACAGGATGTAGGCGGGCAGCCCGATCAGGCACCCCCAGATTACCCAGCGCATGCGTTGATAGTTTCGCGGTGGCTGGCCACGCTGTCGGCGCAACAGGATCAGGACCGCGATGGCATCGACTGCATAGTCGGCGAGAAAGGTGGCCCGGGCAAAGATCTCCGTCGGATAGCCGAATGCGTTGGCGGAGCTCAGGAGCTGCAGCCCCATGATCGCAGCAGCCACTACCGGCAGTCCGCGCCGCAGGACTCGCCAGCGCGGCTCCAGCTCATTGTCCGGTACGCAAAGCGCGAACAGTAGGAAACCGGCGCATGCGGCGCCGTGAGCAAGCGAAACGGCGAACTCATGCGCAATTGCAAGCGGCGGCAGTTCCTGCAGCACCAGATAATAGACGAAGTTCTGCCCCGGATTGAACCAGATGGCGTACAGGAAGAACCCCCAGCTCATGGCCCCAGGCCGCGTCCAGACCAGCCAGACTGCCGCCAAGACAAATGCGATGCCGGTGGTCTCGGTCAGCAAAAGGACGAAGCGCGCCAGGAGATTTATCGGTGGCCGTTGTGACGCTACAGTGACCGTGCGGGACTCGCCACCGATGGTGGGACGAAGGGTGAGCACCAACTCCCGGCCAGGCCGTACCAGTTGGGCTCCGCCCATACCGCCGATCACCGACAACAGGCTCGCACATGCAGGCCCGCGCGGCGGTACGCAGCGCATGGCCATCAGGTCAAGCCGATCGCCCACCTGCAATCCAGCGTTCCAGGCCGGCAAGTCCTCGTCCGTTCGGAACGGCCCCCGAACGTCGTAGATGCGTCCATCGTTGTCAGCAGCGAACCCTGCCGATGCGAGCGGGTCGATAACCCGATACAGGTCCGGGACAATCATCAGGAGCGCCCACGCCGTGAGCACGATCACCACAATGCGGTCGGCCAGCCCACCAGTCTGTCGATCCCGCATGAAGGCTCCCGCAGACGCCACAGTTCAGGCTAGATGCAACTTGCTGCGAGCGACAAGATCGCTGGCCAATCCGATACGAGATGACTTCCGGTCAGGTCCGCGCGATAGGGAACAGCGCCTTCGCCAGCTTCGATGACCTTGTCTGACCACATGCGCGCCTGACAGCCGAGGTTCTTGACAGCGTTTAGCATCAATTAGCACCGTTTCAGACCCGTCCCGTCGCCCACGCTGCACCGCGTATGCATGCTCGTGGGTGCGTCGGCCGACGAACGCGGCCACGGCGTTGCCAACCGCAACACGACAACGTTCACCACAGGGGGAAGGACACAAAATGACGGTCAACGTTTTCAAGGCGATCATCGCCCTCGCCGGGCTGCTGATCTGCTCCGCCAGAGCGCACGCCGATCCGATGTGCGACAACGGCTCGCTGCAGGGGACCTATGCGGTCAAGGCGCAAGGCGAGGTTCTCGGCACGCTCGATGCGGCGGGGGTGCATCCGTTCGCGGCGCCGCAGCCCCTCAACAGCATCGCCCAGGTCACGTTCTTCGGTAACGGGACGCTGACGCGCGAAGACTTCACGGTGGTGAACGGCGCGCCGCAGGTCGCCCAGCCTCCGAACAACGGTCCGGATGGCTTCCGCATCAACCAGACAGGTACCTATTCGATCAACGACGACTGCACCGGCACCATGCAGGTTGTCATCCCAGGCCCGAACAATGCCAACACGACACTCAACTTCGCGATCGTGCTGGTCGAATTCGGGCAGCGCGTGTTTGCCGTGATCAGCAGCGAGACCGTGCCGGTTGTCGGTGCCCTCGCGGTGAATGTCTCGGCCGAACTGACGCGCGACGTCACGCGCCGGCGGTGACAGGGTGACACGGCGGCAGACGTCTGCCGCCACACTCCCTCGGTTCACAAGTCCTGGAGCACAAGGTCGGACTCAGGCTGGCCGTTCACCTTCCAGGCTTCGCGACCGCCACGGTACCAGTGCACCCGCGTGTAGCCGAGCGCCGCTGAGTCGCAGCGCCAGGTTGCGACCGTCGAAGCGTTCCACGTTCCAGCCGACCGCGACGATCGGCCTGTCGGGATCGCCCGCGGTCAGCGCGCGCAGGCGATTCTGCGCCGCATCGTTGAAGCTGCCGTGTGTGGCGATGGCGCGCAGGTCTGGGGTTGGAACCGTGGGTCGGACGCCGCTACTCCGCAGGCATCCCGGCGCGGCGTAGGCCCTCGAGCAGTTGCTGGTTGGCGGCGAAAGTGGGGATTTTCTGGATCGCCGCCATGCTATTCATGGCCCGCGGAATGCTGAGGAATTTCCGCAAGTCCGCCCGCGCCTCTGCATCCTGCCCATTGGAGATCTCGGCTGCGATCAGCGTCAACCAGGGAGCTTCAGCGTTGCGACCGGCGTCAGGCGAGAACTCCGCCATCGACAGATGCGCCTGCGCAATTGCCTCGGGAAACCGCCCGTTCGCCAGCAATCCTCCGGCGAGGCTCGAATCCATAAGCGGATTGTTTCCCACATAGAGCTGCCGTGCGGTCGTGAAGTTCTCCAGCGCCTCCTTGTAGTGCCCTTGGATCAACAGGATCCAGCCAAGTTCGCGATATCTCCAAGCCTGCAGCGGTTTAAGCTCAATAACCTTACGAAGAAGCGCAGCCGCCCCATCAAGATTGCCTTGAGCGCGCAGCACATTCGCTTTTTCTATGAGCGTATAATAATCCTTGGGCGCGAATTGGAGCGCGCGATCGACCGTCTTTATCGCATAGGCCAGATCGCCGTCGGGGTCGGATGAGAAGCCATCAAGTACGAGGTTTGCATGCGCTCGAGCGCTTGACCGCAGCGCCCAAACGTAATTGGGATCGATGGCGAGCGCTCGATCCATCAGTGCAATACTCGCCAGGTAGTTCTCTTTCGAAATCTGTGAGAGGGAACTCGTATGTGCCGCAAACATGAGATCACGTTTGTCCAGGCTGTCCGGATGCTCTCGCGCGGCGCGTGCAACCTCAGCGTCAATCGCGGTTGTTTGGAAGTTGGTATCGATGGCCACGACGATGCCGTTCCATGCATCGGGGCGATCCTGGCGGTCGAACCGCTGCGACCACAACGGCCGTTCATCGTCGGTTTCATACAAGGTTGCCGAGACGATCAACCGCGTGCCCTCCCGGCGCGCATTGCCGGTGAGCGCGAAATGCACGTTGTGATCGCGCCCGATCGCCCGCAGGTCGAGCGTCTTTCCTCGGTATGCCGCGGCGGTCGCCGCAGGGACAAGCGGAACGGCGTGGTTCTCCCCGATTTGGTCCATGACGTCGCGGGTGATGCCGGCGGCAATTCCATCCTGTGTGGGGTCGCCGCTGCTGTTCTCGAAGGGCAGCAGGATGACTGATTGGCGCCGGTCTTGCGGGGAGTAAGCAGCGGGGCGCGAGACCACCGGTGCTACCGCAGCCGTGACCGGCAGCGCGGTATTGACGTGGAACGACCAACCCCCGGCGGCAAGGAGCGCCACCACGGCAACTGCGCCTGCGACCAGTGTCCCAGTCGGACGCCGGCGCGCGCGGGCCGGCGGTGTCCGAAATTCGGGCGGTTCGGGCTCCGGCAGTGCTCCCCCGGGAGCGGCGGAAGGCTCCGGGACTGCGGCTACAAAGCGATACCCGCGCCCGGGAATCGTCTGAATGCAGCTTCCCTCGGTCCGTCCCTGATCCAGCAGGCGGCGCAGCGTGGAGATCTGAACGGTCAGGTTGTTCTCTTCGACCGCGGTATCGGGCCACACCGCGTCCATGATGACCTGCTTGGCGACCAGTTCGCCCTGCCGCTCGAGCAGGACACCAAGCACGTCCAGCGCGCGCGAGCCGAGCACCAGCGGAACCGCATTGCCATCTGCGTCGAGCCGGAACAGGCCTCCGGCGCTACGGTCGAGCAGGAATCCGCCGAAGCGGGTGCCGGCGCAGGTCTGCAGGCTCACGGCTCACCCCCTCTCGGAATGAACACCCGCCAACACCGTCCCGGTCCGGTCAGGCCTTTTGCCGGAAGGTAACGGTTACCGGCCGAACCGATCAACCAGAAAATGGACCCGCGGTTCGCGCGGCCACACTCGGTGGTGCCGTGACCACGCTATCGATGCCGGCGGCGACACCGAGGGAGGGTGCCTACTCTCCACCCCGTCATGGCCGGGCCAGTCCCATGCGCGTCAGGATAAGCGCTGGTGGAAGCAACATTCTCCCCCTCCCCTTGCGGGAGGGGGTTAGGGGGAGGGGTCGCGCCAGAACGGAGCGCGTTGGTGGCATGTGTAACAGGGCTGACTTCGGGGCGCTCACCCCTCCCCCTAGCCCCCTCCCGCAAGGGGAGGGGGAGACTTTTCTTCGGCATCACACTTATCCTGACGCGCATGGGAACAAGCCCGGCCATGACGGAAGCGCGTCAGGTCCGGCCGGGGACCGGCACCACGCCGCCGGTCGTCACCTTGTTATCGGGCGACGCGAGGAAAGCGATGGTGGCGGCGATCTCCTCGGGCTTGGGCCACGCGCCATGGTCGGCCTTCGGCATCGCGGCGCGGTTGACCGGCGTGTCGATGATCGACGGGGCGATCGCGTTCACCAGGATGTTGCGCGCCGCGACCTCCGCGGCCAGCGCCTGGGTGAATGCGGCGACCGCTGCCTTGCTCGCGGCATAGGGCGCCATGCCGGCGCCGAGGCGCGGTTCCAGTCCCGGGCGGGCGGCGACGTTGACGATGCGGCCGCCGCCCGCGCCGAACCCGCGCACCGCGGCGCGACAGCACAGATAGCAGCTGACGAAGTTCATGTTCAGCATGTGCATCATGCCGGCCTTGTCGGTGTCGGCCACGCTGCCCATGGCGAAGCCGCCGGCGATGTGGATCGATGCCCAAAGGTCCGTGACGCCGTCGTACAGCCGCGCGACATCGGCCTCGACCGTCAGGTCGCATTTGTCGACCAGGGTGACGCGATCCTTGTAAGGGAACGCCTCGGCCTCCGCATCGACGATGTAGGGAACCCGGCAGCGCGCGCCCGCGGCGAGCAGAACGCCGACCACCGCACGTCCCAGCGCGCCCGTGCCGCCGGTGACGATGACCGTTTGATTCGCGAATTGCATGTTCAGCCCCCGTTGCTGTGCGGCCTGGCGCTGGCTCATAGCAACGGGAAAGCCGACAGATGGCAAGGCGGCGCCGGCCCTCGCCCCTATTGTCTCGTCGTGCCCTGCCGTCGTGAGATTCGGCGCTGCACGAAGGGAGGTTGTGATGCCTGAACCTGTACGATCTTGTCGTCATCGGCAGTGGCGCCGCGGCGTCCTCGGTCGCCTATCCATGCCGCGAGGCGGGGTGGCGCGTCGCGATGGTCGATCACCGCCCGTTTGGCGGAACCTGCGCGCTGCGTGGCTGCGATCCGAAGAAGGTGCTGGTCGGCGCAAGCGATGCGCTGGATTCCGCAAGGCGGCTCACCGGTCACGGCCTCGCGGGCGATCTGCGGATTGACTGGCCGGCCCTGATGCGCCGCAAGCGCGGGTTCACCGACCCTGTGCCACGGGAGCGCACCGAGGCGCTCGCCGCGGCCGGGATCACCGCGATCACGGGACGTGCCGAATTTGTGGCTCGCGACGCGCTGCGCGTCGGCGAGACGACGCTGCAATTCCGCCATGCGGTGATCGCCGCGGGGGCCGAACCGGTGCGACTGGGAATCAGAGGGGAGCACCTCCTCGCAACCAGCGAGCAGTTCCTGGCGATGGACGCGCTGCCTTCCCGCATCGTGTTCGTCGGCGGCGGCTATATCGGAGCAGAATTCTCCCATCTTGCAGCAAGGGCAGGTGCGCGGGTGACCGTTCTGCAGCATGGTCCTCGCATGCTGGCGCCATTCGATCCCGATCTCGTCGCCATGCTGATGGACAGGTTCCGTGCGCTTGGCATCGATGTGCGGACGAGTGCGGCGGTGGAAGCGATCGAGCCGCGCGACAGCGGCCTGTTCGTGCATGCCAGGACGCCGGAAGGACCGCTGGCGGTGGAGACGGACATGGCGGTGCATGCCGGCGGCCGGGCGCCAGACCTCGCCGCCCTAAACCTCGCGGCGGCAGACATTGCCTACGAGAACGGCCGTCTGCGCCTCAACGAATTCCTGCAAAGCGTGTCCAACCCGGCGGTGTATGCTGCCGGGGACGCCGCGAGCATGGGTCCGCCGCTGACGCCGATCGCCGGCCGCGACGGAGAGGCGGTCGCGGCCAATCTGCTGTCGGGGAACCATCGCAAACCCAACTACACGGCGGTGCCGAGCGTCGCATTCACCATTCCGCCAATCGCATCCGTCGGCCTCAGCGAGACGGCCGCCCGCGCGCAGGCGCGCAACCTGAAGGTTCGGCATGAGTTGGGGTCGGATTGGTACACGGCCCGGCAGGCCGCCGAACCGGTCTATGGCTACAAGACCCTGGTTGACGGCGACACCGACGCGATCCTCGGCGCCCACCTTGTCGGCCCGCATGCCGACCTGGTCATCAACGTGTTCGCCCTCGCAATACGCCACGGCCTGCGGGCGGAGCAGATGAAGGACACCGTGTTCACCTACCCGACCGCCGGGTCCGATGTCGCCTACATGTTCGGCTGAGCGGGACCTCAGTTCGAGACGGCGAACGCGTCCATCTTCCAGCCGGCGGCCACCATGGCGCGCTGAAGCGTCGCCATGAAGCGGCGCGTCGCCTCCATACCGCCGGTGCGCGGCCATAGCTCGCGGGTGAAATGCCGGCCCAGCAGATCGAGCAGCAGCTCGCGCTCGAGCTTGTCCAGGCCGCCATCCGGGGTCGCATCGCCATAGAACCGGTTCAGGTCCTCGACGAGGTCGGGGTCCGCCTCGATGATGCGCCGCAGCGCGTCATTGGACGGCGGCACCATGCGGCGGTTCTCGAGCTCCCAGCGGCAGCATGCCAAGGGGGAAGGAAGCAGGGTGGTCACATCAATCTCCGCGGGCCGGGGGGTGTACGAGTCCCGGCGCAGCCATCCATATGGCTGTTGGCGCGCCGTCAGTCCACAAGAAATAACGCGACCGCACCGTGCGGTATCGGTCCGGCGATTCAGCCCGCCAACCGCTCGATCTCCACCCCGCAGGCCGCCAGCTTCTGCTCCACCGCCTCGTAGCCGCGATCCAGGTGATAGACCCGGTTCACCACCGTCTCGCCCCTGGCCGCCAGACCCGCCAGGATCAGCGAAACCGAGGCACGCAGGTCCGTCGCCATGACCGGCGCGCCCGACAACGCCGGCACGCCGCGCACGATCGCCGATGCGCCGTGCACGTTGATCCGCGCGCCCATGCGGTTCAGTTCCGGCACATGCATGAAGCGGTTCTCGAAGATCGTTTCGGTGACCATCGCCGCACCGTCCGCCACGGCCATCAGTGCCATGAACTGCGCCTGCATGTCGGTGGGAAAGCCTGGGTAGGGCTCGGTCATCACGTCCGTGCCGTGCAGCCCATCCAGCCGGCGCACGCGCAGGCCGCGCGGCTCCTCGATGATGTCCACGCCGGCGTCGCGCAGCGTGCGGATCACGGCGCCGAGGTGCTCCAGCCTGGCGTTGGCCAGCAGCACCTCGCCGCCGGTGATGGCGGCGGCGCAGGCATAGGTGCCGGTCTCGATCCGGTCCGGGATGATGGCGTGCTCCGCACCATGCAGGCGCTCGACGCCGTCGATGGTCAGGCGGTCGCTGCCGATGCCCTCGATGCGCGCGCCCATGGCGTTCAGGCAGCGCGCGAGATCGCCGATCTCCGGTTCGCGTGCGGCGTTGGCCAGCAAGGTGCGGCCGTCGGCAAGACTGGCCGCCATCAGCAGGTTCTCGGTGGCGCCGACCGAGGGGAACGGGAATACGATGGTGGCGCCGGACAGGCGCCCAACCACGGTCCCGTCGATGTAGCCGCCATCCAGCCGGAAGGCGGCCCCCATCTGCTCCAGGCCCTTGAGGTGCAGATCGACCGGACGCGTGCCGATCGCGCAGCCGCCCGGCATCGAGACGCGAGCCTCGCCGGTGCGCGCCAGCAGCGGCCCCAGGACCAGGACCGAGGCGCGCATCTTGCGAACGATGTCGTACGGCGCCTCGGTGCTGGTGATCGGCCCGCCGAGCGACAGCGTGCGGCCGTCGTTGCCGATCGGCTCAACGGCGATGCCGTGCTGCGCGAGAAGCGCCGACATGGTGGTGATGTCGTCCAGTCGCGGCACGTTCGACAGGACCAGGCGGCGTTCGGTGAGCAGGCCGGCGGCCATCAGCGGCAGCGCGGCGTTCTTGGCGCCGCCGATGGCGATCTCGCCGGAGAGCGGCCTGCCGCCGCGGATGCGAATACGGTCCATCAGAGCGATCCAACTCCTTGCGAGTTCGGCGGATTGGACGAAGGCAAGGTTTCACACGGAGAAGCGGGAGAAGGTTCGGAGGGCCACCGAGAAGGATTTCTGATGCGCTTCGCGCGAAGCGCCATTCTCTTCCTCCGTGGCCCTTCCTGCTTCTCGGCGGACTCCGTGTGGACCCTTGCTTTCTTCCGAAAGACTGGCGCGCATCACAGCTTCGGCAGCGCGACGCCGCGCTGGCGCATGTATTTGCCGGCCTTGTCGGCGTAGCTGGTCTCGCAGGGCTCGTTGCCTTGCAGGAACAGGAACTGGCAGATGCCCTCGTGCGCGTGGATCTTCGCGGGCAGCGGGGTCGTGTTGGAAATCTCGATGGTCACCTGGCCTTCCCATTCCGGTTCGAGCGGCGTCACGTTGACGATGATGCCGCAGCGGGCATAGGTCGATTTGCCGAGGCAGATCACCAGGATGTCGCGCGGGATGCGGAAATACTCGACCGTGTGGCCGAGCGCGAAACTGTTGGGCGGGATGATGCAGACATCCACCTTGCGGTCCACGAAGCTGGTCGGCGCGAAGTCCTTCGGATCGATCACCGCGGAGTCGATGTTGGTGAAGATCTTGAATTCATCGGCGACGCGGGCATCGTAGCCGTAGGACGAGAGCCCATAGCTGATCACGCCCTGGCGCTTCTGCGCTTCGACGAAGGGTTCGATCATCGCATGCTGCTGCGCCATGCTGCGGATCCAGCGATCGGACATGACGGGCATCGGGGGGCGACTCCGGTGGGCGGGGTACCTTGGCGCGTCTAGCGCAGCATCCGGGCGAGGGCAAACGATCTGTCAGCCGACCTCGCGTTCCAGCGGAAAGCAATCGGTCAAGGTGATCCCAGGCGGTTCGAGCAATATCGGACCTTCGCGCACGATACGGGTGAGGATGATACCGTCCGCGCCACGAGCATGATGAATGACCGAGCGATTCTCGGTCTTCACGATCAGGTAGTGTCGCAACGACGGCAGACGGAAATAGTCCTCAAGCTTGGCGCCGGAATCCCGGGCGCGCGTGGAAGGGGACAGGACCTCGACGATGATGACCGGGTCGTTGAGCTTGATGGCATCGCCGGGAAGCGGGGCGCCGCAGCGAACCAGCGCGTCCGGCTCGTAAACCGTGTGTTCGTCCACTTCCACCGCCATCCCGTCGGGATAGACCTGGCATGGCAGTCTGCCGGCCTCGACGGCCTCGGCCATCCGACGCCAGATTTGCGCTTTCGTCAGGGCATGCGCCGAGCGCTCCGGTGCCATGGCAACCACTTCGCCGGCAACCAGTTCGTAGTGGCTGGTCTCGGGCTGCTCCATCGCCCAGGCGATGAACGCGTCGGAGGTCATGCGCTTGCGCACCGGGTCAGACACTGCTCACTCCTGCTTCGGCTTGTCCCGCGCCCGCGCCTGATCCTTGCGCTTGCGCAGGTTGGCGCGCAAGGCCGCTGCCTCGCGCTCCTGCCGCGCCGCGAGCTTCCCCGAGGTCGCGCAGGTCCTGACAGATTGCCGCGATTGCGTCCGCTTGCTGGTCATGGGGTGGAGGATTGCCGGCGCGGCGCGGACGTCAACCCCGGAGTGGGTCGTTGGAGTTGCTTGCGTCGGCAGGGGCCGGGGGACTATACCGCCCGGCCTGAGTATGTTCCCTGTTGCTGCTGTAGCTCAGTGGTAGAGCACCCCCTTGGTAAGGGGGAGGTCGAGAGTTCAATCCCCTCCAGCAGCACCATGAAATCAATGACTTAACGAGCACTCGAGCACTCAGGAACAAACCGTAGCAACCACATAGCAACCAGCTCGGCGCGAAGCTCAATCGTCATGCCCAGCCGCATCGTCACCTATGTCCACCGCCCCAAGCGACCCCGGCCGAAAGCCCAGCCCGCGGCCATAACCGGCCGGGCGATCGTCACCGCCAAGAAGGCGAGCCGCCGCCGCCCCGCCGAGGACGAGGAGATCGATCCCGAGGCAGAGGCGCGGGTGAAGGCGTTCTTTGCTCGGGTGATGCGCCCGCCATGACCGCCAGGCCGGTCCCGACACGGCACTGGCGCAGCTACGGCGATCACCCTCTGCCCACGGGCGCGGAAGCCCTAGGCGAGCCTCTGCGAGCCTTCCCGTCGTGGTTCCTGCGGATCGTGTGCGAGCGCTGCGGCAAGGAACGGATGGTCTCCGAGACGCACATGCCGCGTGGCGACATGCTGATCCGGGACATCCTCTATCGCATGCGCCACGATGGATGCGGCGGCAGGGTCGCCAAGGCGGAACTGCTGACCGGCATCGATGGCTTCAGCCGGCCGGTGCGCCGCATCGTGCTGGTTGATGGAAGTTAGGCCACGATAGCCGCGCCGGTCGGTTGCTGGCGCAGATGGACAAGGCAAAGGGCGGGCGCCCGACTAAAAACCTGTCGCGAGCCACGACGGGTTTTAGCGATACAAAACTCGCCGATCATGGCGGGACGGGAAGGACTTACTCCCGCCCCGCCTATCGCTATCCTGGAAGGTGCCAACCAACCCAGGGAGCGAATGCAATGCCTACCGAGCGTGTGTACCAAGTCCAACATATCGCATTGGTTGAAGGCACATATCAGCAGGCTATCACTGACCTGATTTTTCGCGACGGGATACCAATCGCTGTTTTAACGTGGGCCGCGCCGCAAGATAGAGAATACCCTCTGGAGATCGTGCGGCTTGATCCAGAGCGGCTGAATGAGTTTCATAGTGGGGTTGTAGATTATCTCGACGACGGGGTGATCGAAGTCCCCCGCCAGCGTTCTAAATGCCGCTGCGAGGCTCGGGTCCGTTCCTAGAAGGAGTGTGCCGGAGCGTCGGGGGATTTGCCTATTTGAGCTGGTGTCAGTCATGTAGCCACCTCAACTTTCGCTCTGCGCCACCGACAGTGCCGCCAACATCCGCCCCTTCGCGACGCAATCCCGAAGCTGCTGCGGAGACATGCGAGCGACATCCCGGCGCAGCAGCCGCATCGCTGGCGTCTCGTCGCCCGATGCCGCCGCAGGCGAGGACTTCGGCGCGGCCTTCCCCGAGGTTGCCGACCGATACCGCAGCGTCCGGCGCCCCTTGGTTGGTGGCTTGCTCATGCGGTCATTCTACCGAGTTTGATCCATGGCGTCGCCTTGCCAGGATCGCACGCGCCGCAGACTTCTCGGCCTGCCTGCCCTGCTTCATGATTGCGGCCATCAGATCGTCGAACCCGCCGAGTTCATCGATCTCGGCGAGCCGTTCCGCATGGCGGATGTCGCTCTGCTTCCAGCCAAGTGCGGCGATCATTTCCTTGCGCGTCATCGGTTTCCCGACGCCACCAGCATCCTCGCCCCGCTCGGCCTTGGCGAGCCGTTCTGCGGCCACCTGTCTCTTGCTCGCTGCCTGGTTTCGCTTTGGGCGATGTCCTTCGCCAAGCGCGCCGCCAGACCCAAGCTGGCCTCCGCCGTGCCGGCGTGCACGTCGCGGATAGCTTTCTAGAAGCGGGCGTCCGCCCGGGCGTTCTCGATCTGCACTGCGCGCTGATCGTCCGGTGTCGGCATCGGGATCCTGGCATGGACGGCCGCGAGGATCACACCATGCGTCGCGCCGTCGATCCGGTTCGCCAGCGCCGCGAGCCGCTGATGCAGCTTCGTCCAGAACGCGATGCGATCGGCGGGCGACGGCGAAACCCCGATCGAGCCAAGCCCCGCAACATGGCTATGCCGTACCCGTCCGCCGGTTCGATGCGTCTCGACGAGGCTCACTTGCAGGCACCTGGCAGTCTCGCGAAAGCGGGTGAACATTGTAGTGGCGCGGTTCTTTCAATGTGCCGGTTCTGATAATCCGTGCCACTACACGGTGCAACCGATCGCGGCCTCGCGCCGCCCGCAGGCATTCCGCCGCTTCGTGGTACGCCGTCGCGTGCTGAGGCTCCGCAACCCGTTCGGGGAACGGTTCGGTGGGGAGATTGGTTACACGGCCTCCTTCAGTTCCTTGGCCGGCCGGAAGGCGATCTTCTTGCCGGCCTTGATCTTGATCGCCTCGCCGGTCGCTGGATTTCTGCCCATCCGGGCGGATCGCGCCTTCACCTGCAGGATGCCAAGGCCGCTCAGTCGGACCCTGTCACCTTTCTTGAGGTGCCCCGTGGCAAGCGCGACCAAGTCGCCCAGCACGGCCTCAGCCTGCTTCTTCGCGAGGTCGTGGCCGTCTGCCAGTTCGGCGGCCAGATGCTTGAGCGTCACCGTCGCGGGGGCGGCGGCTCTCTTCGCCTGTCCCCTCTTCTGCGGGGCTGCCGCCTTCTTGGCTACGGCGGCGGGGCTCTTCGCTGGCGGCATGACGGTTTCCTTTGGCACATTGGTGGTGGAAGCTGATCGCGTCTGGCGGCTCCGGGTCGTAATTTGCTTCTCGACAGGCGACGAACCAAATATATGTTGTCGCGGATTTGCCAAACGGCAGTCCATTGGCGCTAGCCCGAGTTCAAGGTATCGGCGGTCGAACCTCGCCTCTGGGTGGTGGAGAGCCGAACCGCATTAATATGTGTCTAAACCGGAATAACAAGTCACGATGTCCCTGACTGGAAGTGATCTTTCCCACCAAGAGGACCTGAAAGCAGCACTTCAGGCGGACAGAAGTGCGCACAAGCTGGAAAATGTTGCCGCGGGTCTTGTCGGCCGCTTGCTGGGCATTTCGGTTTCGGTTGCCAAGTCGGGATTTCAACACGGAGGCGACGCCGGCGCCGCCGGGCAGCAGGGCCGCCGGTTCCGGTTGGAATGCAAGAAATACGCCGATGACACAAGCCTCAGTGATCGTGAGCTGCTTGGTGAAATTGACCACGCGCTGGCGCGTGATGAGGCGCTGGAAGCGTGGATTCTGATCGCTACGCGGAGTGTCCCCGAGCAACTCGCGCAGGATCTCGTGCAGAAGGGCGAACGGCTTGGTGTTCCTGTTCTCGTCATCGACTGGAAAAAACACGAGCTTGCGCCTCTCGCCGCTCTTTGTGCGTTTGATCCAGGCCTTGTCGAAGCAGAGTTCTCAAAGGACGCAGCCGATCAGGCTCACGCGCTCCAACCCGTCATGGGCGATACCATCGCCAGCCTGCGCCGTAATCTGCAAGCTTGGTGCCTCGGCTTCGAGACCTTGCGATCCCAATCGCACCGTAAGCTGGAGGGCGTCTGGACCTCGCGGCGCACCTCGAGCGCCGAGCTAGGGCAGGACTGGGCTGGGGGCGCGCAACCGAAGAAAGTAAGGCGCCAGTCGGTTCACAACGCGCTCGACGATTGGTGGCGAGGCCCGGCGCGAAACGATTCCCCGGCGGCCGTCATCGGCTTTGATGGCGTCGGCAAGACCTGGGCAACGCTCGATTGGCTGGTAGACCGGAAGGCCGAACAACCGATTGTTCTGACCATTCGATCGTCCGCGCTCGCCGGCGTGTCCGGAGTTTCCGCACCCACTCTCAAGCGCTTCTTGGCCGAGCGTCTCTGCGATCTCACCGGCATCCGCGATTCTGACCATTGGCTGCGTCGCCTCGAATACTTGCTTAAGCGCCCGAAGGACGAAGGACCAACTTTCACCGTCTTTTTCGACGGGCTCAATCAAGAGCCGTCGGTTTCGTGGTTATCGCTCCTCAAGGCGCTTCAGGGCGCGGCCTTCGAGGGGAGGGTGCGCGTGATACTGAGCACCCGCCGACATCACTTCGAAGACAAACTCTCGTGTCTTCGCAGCCTTGTCGTACCGGCCGCACCGATTGTTGTCGACGTTTACGACCCCGCGGCAGGCAGCGAACTTGATCAGATGCTCGCTTTCGAGGCGCTCACGCAAGCAGATCTGCATCCGGAACTCGTGGAACTTGCACGCACGCCACGCCTGTTCCGGCTGGTGGTCCGCTTTCGCGATCGGCTAGTGGAGGCAGGCCAGGTCACCGTTCATCGGCTATTGTGGGAATATGGGCGCGATACCTTCGGCGATCGCGCCGGCAAGTCCTTTAGCGAACCCGAGTGGCGAGCGTGGCTGGCCGAAATCGCCAACCGCTACCGCTCTGGCATCCAGGCATTCTCGCTCAAGAGCCTCGGCGAAACGGCAAGCCGGCCTGATCTCTCGGCGCGTGAGGTCTACGCACGGCTCAGCGACATTATTGATGGCCGCTTCGCAACGCCTGGGCTGTCGGGAGCCATTCAGCTCAGTCCGACCGTGGTGGCTCATGCCCTTGGAGCGGCGCTGCTCGCGCATCTTGATTCCACGAGTGATGCGACCTTTGAGGCTGCCGAAGCCGAGGTCGGGCAATGGTTGGACCCGATTGCCGGCCTTGATCAGCGCGCTGAAATTCTTCGGGCGGCCGTTTCCATCCTCGTTGAAAGGGGCGGCCCGACCAACACGCCTGTTGGAGGTGTGTTGGTTACCGCATGGCTGCAAACGCAAAACGTCACCGACGGTCACCGGCGCGAGCTTGCCGGCCTCGCGTCCAACATTCCCTGGGCACTTCTTGATGCCGTTGAGCAATCGGACGTACACGCGCAAGCGTCCGCCCGGCTATGGGCGGTCAATGCGCTCCGCGCCATTCCGCGCGCTGACGGTCCGCCGTTGACGGCCATCGTCGCGCGGATTCGGGCGTGGTTCTCAACCGTATCCCGCGAATTCGACAACAGGCCAGACGCAAACGCGGATTTTGAGAGAAGACGGGCGGAGCGCTACCGGTCTCGGATCGGCGTTGATGCGTCGGGTCGATTGACCGTGCTCGGCCTCGAGCTTCGGCTCGTTGATCGCGACGATGGCAGGTTGCAGGCTGCGGCGCCTTCAATCCTTGAAGGCTTTCCTTTGGCCAAAACCCTTCCGTGCTTCGAAGCCATAGCGATCGCATTCGCCGTGCGTGGGCATGCGGATGCTTGGCAAGGGGTCAGATGGCTTTGCTACCTGAACGAAGTCGATCCCGAACCCACCGCCGTTGCCTTGCGCACCCTGTCCGCGGAAATCCGCGGGCGCCCGCTTGAGCCAGGCATTCATCCGGAGCTTCCCGGGCTCGCCGCAGCGCTCCTCCTTTGCTTGAGCGGGCAGCAAGCCGACGAAGATATGGCGGCTGCCATCGACCCCCGCATTGACCACCAGCTTACCTATGAAAAGAATTACCTGCCAGATCCAAGCCGGAGCCTCTTTGCGCTTGAGCGCCGACATGCAGACATCGCACTGAATGATAAGGAGCGGCCCCTTCACATCCGACTGCAGCGCA
This sequence comes from uncultured Alphaproteobacteria bacterium, assembly GCA_963780095.1. Classification (GTDB taxonomy): domain Bacteria; phylum Pseudomonadota; class Alphaproteobacteria; order Acetobacterales; family Acetobacteraceae; genus JAMXLO01. Next base: position 20,689 of record CAWABH010000051.1, on the reverse strand, counting down.
CCAAGAAGCTGTGGCTTGATCCCACCTTTCAGCCGCCGCCCGGCTTCGTCGACGACCTGCGCGCCGCGGCTGCCAGCTTCGATGTCGAGAAGCTCAACCTGCAGATGGGACGCACACCGGTAGAGCGGTTCTTCGAAGAGCTGGAGCCGGTTCTTGCGCGGTGTGCGCCAGATCTTCTGGCCGCATTGGTCCGCCGTAAATTGCAGAGCTTGGCCTCGTGTCCGCCGGAATCTCGCTATTGGAGCTCCATCCACGCCACCGAGCATTTGATTCTGGCGAACGAGACTGAGGCGTTTGCCGCGCAAGCCCTGCGCCTGAGCGCACGGGACAATGATGAAAGTCATGAGGCGATCGTCGCGAGCGACCTGCTCAAGATCGAATTTCTGCATCTTACCGACGTGCAGAGCCAGTTTGACAGGCTGATCGCCGCCGATCTGAAATTCATTCCTGCCGATTTTGCCGAGGTCATGCGGGCGCCGACGCCCGAGGACGTTGACGCCCTCATTGTCCGCTACGGCGCGGGGCAAGCTAAGCAGCAGCACGACCTTATCCTGCTTTTGTCGATTCACCCGATCGACTTCAGCGACAGCGCTTGGTCGTGGCTCAGTGGGTTGGCCGGCCAGCCCGACCATGAGCGGCGCGGGGCTTTATTCCGAATGTTGGCGCTGGCCGATGCCGCCCGCTTCGGGCGCATCCTCACGGCCAACGACTGGGCGTGGAATCCGTTGGCCGACGTTTGGGTCAACCACTACGGCACCGGCGCGCTCATCAAGGCCGAGCCGGCGTTGCCTTTTGACCAGTTAGCGCCGCGGCTTGCACCCTGGCGTTTGCTCGAAGCGGCGCGCGTGCGCGGTGCCGATCCCGCCGAGGTGCGCCTCGCCGCCGAGATCTTTGGTCAGGTGCTGGCCGCCGACAAAATCGCGGAACCGGACCCTGGCTCGACTCTCACCGTGGATCGCACCGAGAAGAGGTTCGCGCCATTTGTCATCTCCGTGCAGCCCAAGCCAAGTCCCGAAGAACAGGGCAATCCCGCCGCATCGTTGCGAGTTGCGCCCGATGCGGATGCGCGCTCCAAGGCCTACATGCGCGCGATCGAGATAGCAACGACACGTATCGAAGAAGCGCGCAAATCAGGGGCAAGTCTTTATCTCACGAATATCGAAGCCATCGATATGGAGCCGGTGATCCGGCATGCCTCTGATATGCTTGACCGCTGGCTCGAAGGCTATCGCGAGGTCACGACGGATTTCCGCCGGCATGCGCGCCTCGCAGAAACCGCTTTCCTTGCTCTGTGCGAGGCGCTGCTCGTTCATGAGCCCACGCGTGGCGCGGAGCTGTGGCGTGCGCTACGCTCGATCATGGCGACACGCTACCTAGGCGCGGCGGGCATCGATGAAATGCTGCACATGGTATTTCGTGCTCCCGATTCGGCGCCCGTCGCTGCACTTCGCGAGGAAGTTATCAGCTTATCCCTCTGCCACACGGATAAGGAGCTCTTCAATGTTGCCACTGCAGCTTCGTACAACGGAAGATCTGCTTGGATCGCCGCCGCGGCGGCTGCGGATCAGGAATCGCCGTTGGTGTGGCGGCAACGACGCGGCATTTTTCTGGCCGGTCTCGACACCGGATATATGCTTCCCGTCCCCGACGCTTGGCCCGAAAGTGAGATACGCACGGACAGCGCAGACCTCAGACGCAAGGCCGCGCGCCTACGCTGGCGCGAAGCTTGCGCCCATCACTGGTGGCGCACTTATCTCAAGGCGCCGGATCCGGTAGCGGCCTATGCCGCGTGGATCCTGTTTCTGCGGTCGGCGGATGCCCGCGCGTGGACGTGGATGCGCGATGACGGGAAGACGCAAAATGCCGACAGCGACCTCCTCGCCCTCAAGCTCGCGCATGTGCAACTTAACCTGGCCGAACTGAAACGCGCGATGGAGAAGCGTCTCGACGATCGCGAGAGGAAGTTCCTCGACCACGACACTGTGGATGGGGTCGGGCCGTGGGGGAAGGCAACCAACTCCACTTAGTCCACTACCGCTGCTCTTGCGACAGCGGGGAGCAGTCTCCTTTGCGGCGTCTCTTCCTCCTAAGCTGCCAGTCTGCCTTCAGGCAGTCACTCTGCCCATGTCGGGAGGTTAGCCCGAAGTTCACGACCAAGGGTGTGCACTGGGTCGTTAGTGGACCAAGTTCGCCTGAAGGTACTGCCGAGGGCAACGACGCCGTTAGCGCCGGAAACGATCTGCCCTTTGCGTAACGGTTCTCTCTCCCAAGCAGATGTCATGGTGACGCTCGCGCGCGAGCAACCCCCGTGACCCGCAGACCCACGCCCACCCGGCGTGGGTCGCTGCTTTTTGGCGAACCCCCGATGTGCACCACGCACGAGACGCTCGCAGCGCTGCTGCGGCGCTACTGCGCCGACCGCGACGAACCCCGCGACGTGCCCCGGGTCAGCTTCGCCGAGGCCGTGCGCCTCGGCGACGACCCGCTGCACATCCTGCCGTACCTGAAGGGCCTTGGTCTGACGATCCGGTCGCTCGACGACCCTGCTGGTCAACGACGACGAGACCGAGGAGGAGCTCCACTGCTTCCGCGTCGCCGAGGGCGTGGCGGTAAGCGTGGCCAGCGACGGACTCTGGCTGCTGTTCGAGCCCTGAGCTCGGCCGTGGTCAACGTTCGCCATCCGGGCACGGTCGCCACGCGGTACGTCGCGGACGGCTGCTCGCCAGCGGCGAGCGACTGAGGAAAGAGAAGGACCGCCAAAGCGCCGGTCGGGGGGAAACCCCGACCGGCGTTTCTGCTCGCCCCCCACCCCAACTGGAGAAGAACGAATGAAAGCACGCATCGTCAGCGCCCTCGCAGGCGCCGCGGCTTTCGCGATTCGCCGGCTCGGCCCCGTCCAGGCCTACGTGGTCGTGAGACCTGCCGCCGCGCCGACGCTTGTGCCCAATCCGGACGGCAGACCGGCCCGCAATACCGCGCTCATCAAGATCGACTTGGACCTAAGCCGCTGACTGATCGGCGGCTCAATGGGGCGACATACCGAAAGGCGGACCATGGCCAGAGCAACGATCACGCGCGCCCTGCTGCGGGGGCTTCCTGTCCCGCCCGAGGGCGTCGCCAAAATCAAAATCTTCGCGACGACCGCGTGCCCGGCTTCATCGCCGAGTTGCGGCGCACCGGCACGACGTTCTACCTCCGCTACACCGATAGCGCACCCTGGGGCAGCCAGGTGAGATGCTAGACAGTTGCGAAGCATGCCTAACGCTGGGAATGCATGGCCTCCGTCTCCCAGCCCGCAGCACACACCGTCATAGTCACCAGCCCATGACCCCGAACGTCCAAACTCTCACAGTTCCCCAACGATCGCGCTTGGCATTCCACAGGGCCACGGGGCAGGAGACCAAGGCCAGCCGCAGATGGCCGCGCCAGGTGGGGCGGGCTGGCATCTCTAGGCTGCCTGGTAGCGCGAGAAATGGGCCCGTCGTGCTCGTTCTGCTTCGCCCAATTCTTCGGCATCTGCTTCGTTGTCGTCGACGGCGTTCTTCATCCGTGCGAGTACGGTTCGTTGCCGTCCGCTTTCCACGGGTTCGCCATCAGCCGGTGGGAGCAGGAGCAGCCAAGTTCATCCACTGTGCGCCGGCCGAGAGCTCTACGTGATAGCGGCTCCAGTTGCTCGCATAGTCAGGTGGCACAGGTATCAGCGCCGAGGCAACGTATTGATCGCTCACTTCGGCAGGCGTTGGCCCGCCGACCGGCAGTCCTACGCCTATTCCGGAACCGAACGCACTGCAGCATCCTGAAACTCCGAACCCGCCGATCCCGAAACTGACTGTGGGCGGCGGGTTGTAGAGGACATGGGGGCCGCTCACGAGTGAGACGCCTGCGGCGGGATAGCGTGTCCCGTCATCATTGGCGACCAGTGCCACCGTAGTCGGATGCTGAAGGCTGCTGACCATCACCTGAATGGCCCGATCGCGCTCGTCATATCGCACTTCGGCGCTGTTGGGTGCAGGCAGCTTCGGCCCGGCGCACGCGGCGAGCAATCCAACGATGACAAGGAGAATAAACTGCATCGCTCCCGCACTCCATTCGGCAAGTGCGAAACGCCGCCTCCGGTAACCCGTGCCGCCCGTGCAGCTTTTTGTCGTTATTGCAGCGTCGGTACCGCCGCTGTCGTTGGTTCGAGCAGTTCCGGCCCGTCGTTCCCGACATTGCCGACGGCTTTCCCGATTGGCCAGACGCGCAAGACGTTCTCTGCCAGGGGCCGCAGCAATAGCCCGGGATCGCCCTCGGTCTCGCCCCAGCCATAGCGGCCAGTCCTTCCGTTCGATGATCATTGGCATGCGATCCTGGATGGCGGAAAGCTGCAGGTTCGCGTCTGTCGTGATGGTCGCGAAGTTCTGGAGGATTTCGTCGCCCGGCGATCGCCCTCCCATATTCCGCCGAATGCGACCGGATCGCTGTCGATACGGGCCACAGCAAATGGTGTCTTGCCATCCGGATCGTCGCGCCACTCGTAGTAGGCGGGCGCGGGCACTAGGCAGCGGCGATGCGCAAACGCGGCCCGAAACATCCCCGACTTGGCGATGGTCTCCGACCTCGCGTTGATCGGCTTGCGCGCCTTCTTCGGATCCTTCGTGAAGTATGGCACCAGGCCCCACTTCAAGACGTCAAGGTGGCGTTCGCCATTTGAGTTCAGGTGGACGACTGGCGCGTCCATCGTGGGCGCCATATTCCATGTCGGTGCGAGGTTCGGAAGCGGGTTCACCGTCCGCGAACAACCGGGCGATGAATTCCGCTGGAAGAAAACTGGCATAGCACACATGGCAGTGCGGTGTGGTGCGCTCTCAATCAATAGTCCATCCTTCACCGGCCCGTGATCCGGCTGGGCCGTTGTCAAGTAGCACCGCCGGTGCGACGGTTATTGTCGCACCGGGAATTTGCGCGGATTGCGGATGTCCCGCCATCTTGGCCTGGCCGCCATCCCCGGTAGGTTTGTATTCACTGTGAATGTTGGCTTCGGTTCTACTCGTCCGCCGCCATGGGTCATTCCTCGCTATAAAATACCCCCAAAGGTCCAGTTCGCCGGCGGCTCCGACGAGCCCCGCTCTCCTCGAGATCAGGGGTCTAACTTCTCAATCTCTGCTTCCTTGGCGACCTCTCCTTCGGAGTCAGGCGACAAATTGCTCGCAGCATCAGTCGCGCTTTCGAGTGTCTTCTTCGCGCTGAGGACATCACGAAGATTGCTGTGCTCACCGCCGGTCATTCCCTCTTCCGTGGCCGTCGCCAGGAGCCGGGCATCCTGCTCAAGTGTCTCCAGAGCTTTCAGCTTGTCCTGTTTTGACAAGGCCGGGTCGGCCAGGATTTGTTGTGGATTATCGAAATGGCCATGAGGCTTATCTGTCTTGGCTTGGCGGGTCTCTTTCGCGTCCATAATATGTTGCACCTTGATTACGTCATTCAGCGGCCGAGCGCGGCTGGGCTGCCGACCGGGGGGCGGTAGGGGAGCACGGAACGTCCTGGGGTGCCCTCAAAGAGCGCCCCAGGACTGCATCAACTATCAAACTCACTGCTTCTGGGTCGAAGAAGTTGTAGTCTTTGTTCCATCATTGTGCTGGGTGGTCGTGCTACTGCTCGACTGCCCAGTCTGGGGATTTGACATTGCAGCGCTATCGGTGGTTTTGGATGGATCGACCGTTGTCGTTCGGCTTTCCTTCTGTCCGGTTGGCTGTTCGGTCGTTGTGGTTTTCGAATTCGTCTGGGCAAACGCTGGCCCGAGAACCACCATGCACCCCAAAGCTGCTAGTGCAGCAAGCTGCGAGATCGATCTCATGTTACCTCCAGTTTCAACTCCACAACGCCACAGCATCAGAATGGCCACAACAAGGCGGGCAAGTGGTATTACGAAGGAAGGGCTCAATCGGCAGGTGGCTCACGGAACTGTTGATTTCGCCAACGGGCGGCTGTTGTCCTGGGGCTGCGCTATGTCGTGCTCGGAGCCCAGGCCGACACCGAGCCGCAGAGCGGCCCGAACCTTCGATCGCCTGCACGATGCGCCGCAGGTCCGCGGGATTGGGCGCGACGGCGCGGCAACGGTTTCGGGACTGGTACAAGCGGTGTTTAGAGCATCTCACTGGACGAACATCCGATCCACCACAGCGCACAACCGTCCTGATGACCTTCCGGGCGTCGGCCCACGGACCCGTGTCTGCATGCTGCGGTAGGCAATCTTTCGGTAACATACATACAGGACGGCCTGAAAGATTGGTTCGGAACTCTGTGCCTGTCATAGCGTTCGAGCGGTCACAGATACTGGCCGACCTTCGATCTAGACGCTGCGGCGACAGTTCTCCCGCACTGACCCTCTTCCAGACCAGTGCCGGCGTCTGCCCTTTAGGTGAGCGTCTGGTGAGATGAAGAATGCTAACGATCTGTGTTGTGATAGCCGTAGTTGGGTGAACGATAGTAATCGTCGCTTCCAGGGTTCTGGTCATAATCCCGGCGATATTGGTCTCTCTCGGCTCGGTGGCGGCGAATTTCGTCGTCGCGGCCACGTTGATAGGCGTCGCGATCATCGCCTTTGTTGTTCAAGAATTGTTGAGCCTGTCCCATAAAATCATTGTTATCGGCTCGCGCAGCACGTGCTCCGACCGACCCAAGCGGGGCCGCTACCGGCGCAGACATCGTTCGCTACCTCCGGCGCCAGGGCGGCCAATCTACGTTGAGCACGATACGCGCGTGCCGGCGCACTGGCCTATCTTGCTGCGTGGGACGTGCATCGAGCCAGGCTGTTCGGCCGTTGCGAGCGCAAGAACGGCATCGCGGCATTCCATCGCCTGGTTGGCCAGGTCATGGGCCATGAGCCTTATCGGTCGGCCCGACGCGTGTTCCTGATTACAGACAATGGCTCCTGCCATCGTGGCCGGCGCGCCGCTGATCGCCTTCGTGCCAGATGGTCCAGCATCGTTCTGGTTCATACGCCGGTTCACGCCAGTTGGCTCAACCAGATCGAGGTCTACTTCTCGGTCGTTCAGCGAAAGTTGCTCACCCCGAGCGACTTCGAGAGCTGGGCCGATCTGAAGCGCAACGTGATGGCCTTCCAGGCCCGCTACCAACGGGCCGCCAAACCGTTCAAATGGACATTCACGCGACGTGACCTGCACGTACTCCTAGCCAAGCTCAAGAAGCGGCATGCTTCAACCAGCAGGTTACGGCGCCGCAATACGTCACCGTAATTGCGAATCACGGTGACTAAGCCCGGGCTGCGGTTACGCAGCCAGGGAAGTGTTGCTGCGGCCGCTCATTGTGGGCCTCTGGGGAAGCGTCAGCGAGGCTGCGCAAACCGCATACTGACGTCGGGGAGGCGCGCCGATTGGTGGCCTTCCGCCAGAACCCTGAGCCGCATCGCGAACGAGCCGGCCAGAACAGCCAGCGCCGCCGCGTTGCTAGGTACTGCGATTTGCAATTACGGTGACGTATTTCGCGGCCGTGGTTTATGCCCGGAGGCACGGCGTGGCTTGAGCTTGGTGAGGAGTACGTGAAGGTCACGACGAGTGAAGGTCCACTTGAATGGCCTTGCAGCCCGCTGATAGCGCGCCTGGAAGGCCAACAGGCCCCGTTCAAGGTTGGCCCGATTGGCAAAGTCGCTCGGTGTGAGGAGTTTGCGCTGGACGACAGAAAAGTAGACTTCGATCTGATTGAGCCAACTGGCGTGGACCGGCGTATGGACCAAAACGATATTGGGCCACTTGGCGCGGAGCCGGTCGGATGCTGGCCGACCGCGATGGGAGGAACCATTGTCAGCAATCAGGAACACGCGACGCGCCGAACGATACGGTTGTTTGCGCATGACCTGAACGATGAGCCGCTCGAAAGCGGCGATGCCGTTCTTGCGCTCGCAGCGACCAAAAAGCTTGGCTCGCTGCACGTCCCACGCAGCGAGGTAGGCCAGCGCACCGGCTCGGGTGTATTCGTGCTCAACATAAATCGGCCGCCCCGGGGCTGGTGGCAATGAACGATGTTTGCGCCGTCTTGCCTGGATGCTGGTCTTCTCGTCAACGCAGAGTACGTAATCGCGCGGCCCCAGCGCTGCACCTTTCCACCGACGTTGGTAGAGATCGATGACACGGCCGGCTTTGCGGGCAAACTGCGGATCGCGCGGGAATATCCAGCTGCGATGGCGCCACGGACGCAATGCGTCCTGGCCAAGCCAGCGCCAGAGCGTCGTGCCACTGATTTTTGCCACAAGACCGCTCGCCACTGCCTCCTGTCGCAGTTCGGCGACAGACCATCGTGCCAGGGGCAGGCCGCGACGCGACGGCAGCTCACAAGCAAGCGCCTTGATCGCAACCACAACACCGGGGGAAAAGCAGGCGTGGTCGTCCGCCGCGCGGCTCCTCGTCGAGGCCAGGCAGCCGCTCGTAATAGAAGCGCTGACGCCACTTGCTGACGATTTGGCGCGGCGTGCCCGGACGCGCGGCGATGCGGTCGTTGCCAAGCCCCTGGCTCGCCAGGAGCACGATCTTGGCCCGCATCACCTCGCGATATGGTGACGTATACTCCTTGGACCGGGCGTCCAGTTCGGCTTGCTCCTCTTTGGTGAGCTCGATCACAAAAGGGCTCCGCCTCGACATGCCACATCCTCCTCGACGAGGATGCGTTGATCATGCCGTCCCGAAGCGGCACAAAATACGTCACCGTATTCTCAGGAAATGGAGGTACTAAGCAATCGGAAGCGGCCCCGGGTCAGCACCAGCGATCCGAGCAGCATTCCGAGCGGCAGCGCGGCTCCCAGGGTCTCGCCCGCCATCGCATCACTGTCGAGGCGCCGATAGCTGTCCGCGGATGCCAGGGTCGACGCAAGCTCGACGGCGAGCGCGGCGACGGCGACGCTCTCCAGGTCGCGACCCACACGGGTGCAGCGCTCGCCAAGCCCCAAGGCCGCTGCCGCGGACGCGACGGATGACGCGCCGAACCGCACCGCCAGCCGCTTCGGCGCCGCCGCCCAGAGCGGCGTGCTGGTAGCCGAGAGCAGCGACGCCGTGTAGGTGCCCATCCCCGTCCCCGCGACGGCCGCCGGCAACGCGCCACCCGTGCCAGCCAGCGCAGCCAGCCGAAACCCGGCGCCCGGTCGGCTATGAATTGCGCGCCGGCGGTGGCTGCGCTGAGGCCGCCGAACGTCACCAGGATCCACGACCCGAGCGACATCGGCGAAGTCGGCTTGAACATCCGCAACATGTTGTAGAATCGCCGCGGCGTGTGCAGGTCGAGGATCAGGCACACGCTGCCAAGTACCGGCGCCAGCAGCGAAAGATACCGGCCACGCCGTACCTACGTCCGCGGCTGCGCGGCCGCGTGCCAGGTCCATCGCTGAGGCCAGAAGCTGGGCCCCGCCGGACAGCCCGGCGAGGAACACGTAGCTGCCGACCAGCCCCCGGTTGAACGGCGCAGGCTTGAGCTGGCGGCGGCCGTAGTAGCTGCGCCCGTCCCAGCTTTCGCGGTCACCTCCGAGGTCGGAACCCTCCGGCATCGACTGCCTCCTCAATCGCGGCGGCTGAACATCGCCAGCGCCATCAGCGCGAGCGAAGCCACCGCGGTCAGTCCAGCGGCCAGGCTCGGCGCCACTCTGCGCGCCGGCCGCGTGGGCGCGCGCGGCAGGTTGTAAGTCTCGGGTGCGGCGGTCAGCAGAAAGAACGCGTTCAGGTGGCCGAGCCCGCCGGTCGCGCCAGGTGCCTCCGGCGTGCCGTAGAGATAGGCCGCGTCGACGCCGGCCGCGTGCAGCGTCTCGACCCGCGCCCGCGCGCGCTCGTGCAGTTCCGTGACTTCGCCGAACTGGATCGAGTCGGTCGGACAGGCCTTGGCGCAGGCCGGCTCGAGGCCACCCTTCAGCCGGTCGTAGCACAGCGTGCACTTGTGCGCCCTGCCGTCGAGCGGGCTCACCTCGACGACGCCGAACGGGCAGGCCGGCACGCAGTAGCCGCAGCCGTTGCAGATGTCCTGCTGCACCACCACGGTGTCGAACTCGGTGCGGAAGATCGCCCCGGTCGGACAGGCCTCCAGGCAGGGCGCGTTGTGACAGTGCTTGCAGACGTCGCTCATCATCAGCCAGCCGCTCTGGAACGGCGTCTGCGCGTTGCTGCGCACGCTCTGCTCGACGAAGCGCACATGCCGCCAGGTAGTGGCGGAGAGCTCGCCGGTGTTGTCGTAGCTGTCGCCGGTCAGGCCGAGGTCATCCGCGGGCAGGTTGTTCCACTCCTTGCAGGCGACCTCGCAGGCCTTGCAGCCGATGCACAGCGTCGTGTCGGTGAAGAACCCATACGACCGGCCCGGACGGATCGTCACGCCGGCAGTGATCTCCGCCTCGTCGGGGATCATCCGGCCCAGTTCGGAGTGCGGGTAGTCGAGCACACGCGGATGCAACTCCATTAGGCCACCTCGCTATGGGTCCAGCAGGACAAGACGCTCCGCCGTGTGGGCGATCAACCGCGCCGCCGGCCGATAGGTCACGCGCACGCGCGCCTGCTCGCGCTGCAACGGGGCAAGCTGCTGGGGATCGGCCGCGGCGGCGTATCCGAGCAGGAACAGGTGCGCGATGCCGGCGTCGTCGACGAGGTGGAAACGGCCCTCCTGGACGATGGTGACCACGCCCTCAATCGATCGCATCGCGACCTCCCTGCGAAGGTATGAAATGCCCAAGCGCCGCTTCGGTTCCCTGCGGGAACCACGCCGCCGAACCGGCGTTCCGGCGAACGTCTAACGGGAGCCTGTCCCATGAGAACGCTTCGCCGCCGCCTGTCCGAGCAGCTTTCGGGCTTCCTTGCCGACTGGTCGTTGCCCCGGCAGCTCGAAGGGCAGAACGTGATGGCGGAGGCAGCGCAGAGCCGCGCCTCACGCGCGCTGCGTCCTCGGCTGGAACAGGCGGATCGCGTGGGCACCAGCATCTGCCCGTTCTGCGCTGTCGGCTGCGCGCAACTGGTCTATGCGAAGAATGGCAGGCCGATCCATATCGAGGGCGATCCCCGCAGCCCGGTCAACCAGGGAACGTTATGCCCGAAGGGCGCCGGCACGTTGGGGATGCTGCTGTCGGAGCAGCGGGTGAACCATGTGCTGTACCGGGCACCGCACGCGGACCGCTGGGAGACCAGGCCGCTCGACTGGGCAATGGAGCGTATCGCGCAGCGCGTGAAGCAATCGCGCGACGAGACCTTTACCGAACGGCTTGCCGGACGGCACGCCGGTGAACCACACGCTCGGCATCGGCTCGCTCGGCGGGGCCACGCTGGACAATGAGGAGAACTACCTCATCAAGAAGCTGTTCGGCGGCGGCCTTGGCATGGTGAACATCGAGAACCAGGCCAGGATCTGACACTCCTCGTCGGTACCCAGTCTGGGGACGACATTCGGCCGCGGCGCAGCGACCATGTCCCTGTGGGACGTGGCCAATGCCGACTGCATCACCGTGATGGGCTCGAACATGGCCGAGAACCATCCGGTCGCGTTCCGCTTCGTCGTCGAGGCGAAGGCGCGGGGCGCCACGGTGATCCATGTCGATCCGCGCTTCACCCGCACCTCCGCGCTGGCCGACATCCACGCGCCGATCCGCTCGGGTTCCGACATCGCCTTCCTGGGCGGCATCATCCGCTACATCCTGGTCAACGACCTTTGGTTCCGCGACTTCGCGCTCGCCTACACCAACATCGCCACCATCATTGAGGACGGTTACGTCGACGCCGAGGACAATGGCGGCGTGTTCTCCGGCTTCGATGCGAACAATGCCAGCTACCGGCACGACATCTGGCAGTACAAGGGCGAGGTGGTGCCGACCGCGCTCGCCGAACACTATGAGCACACCACCGAGAGCTTCGAGGGCGGCGTGCGCAAGATGTCGGATCATGAGCCGCCCTCCGACCCGACGCTGCAGCATCCGAACTGCGTCTACCAGATCCTGCGCCGCCACTTCGCACGCTATACGCCGGAGACGGTGGAGCGCGTGACCGGCTGTCCGCAGGCGACGTTCCTCGCGGTCTGCGAGGCGCTCACCCGCAATGCCGGGCGCGAGCGCACCGGCGCCTTCTGCTACGCGGTCGGCTGGACGCACCATGCGTTCGGCGTGCAGATCATTCGCGCCGCGTCGATCATCCAGGGGCTGCTCGGCAATATCGGCCGGCCCGGCGGCGGCATGCTGGCGCTGCGCGGCCATTGCAGCATCCAGGGCAGCACCGATATTCCCACCCTCTACAACATGCTGCCGACCTACCTGCCGCAGCCCAACGCGCTGAGCCCGCACCACACGCTGCAACAGTTCCTCGAGGTTGAAACGGTGCCGACCGGCTGGTGGCACAACCTGCCGAAATACATGATCAGCCTGCTGAAGGCCTGGTACGGCGAGCACGCACAGCACGACAACGATTTCGGCTATGCGCTCATCCCCAAGCTCACCGGCGATCATTCGCAGCTGCCGATGACGCTGGCGATGCTCGACGGCGTGATGAAGGGGCAGTTCATCATCGGCCAGAACCCCGTGGTCGGCGCGGTGAACTCGGATCTGGTGGAGCGCGGCCTGAGCAAGCTGGAGTGGCTCGTGGTACGCGACTTCGCAATGACCGAGACCGCGGAGTTCTGGCAGAAGGGCCGGCTGGTGCAGCGCGGCGAGCTGGCGCCGGGCGATATCGGCACCGAGGTGTTCTTCCTGCCGTCGGCCATGTCGGCCGAGAAGGAAGGCAGCATGACCAACACCTCGCGGCTCGTGCAATGGCACGACAAGGTGTGCGAGCCGCCGGGCGATTGCCGCTCCGACCTGTGGTTCGTCTATCATCTGGGACGGCGGCTGAAGCAGCTCTATGCCGAGAGCGACGTGCCGCGTGATGCGGCGATCCGCGCGCTGAGCTGGGACTATCCGGTGAACGGCGCGGCCGAGGAGCCGGACGCGGCCGCGGTGCTGCGCGAGATCAACGGGTATCGCGTGGCCGACCGCGCGCAGGTGGCGGGCTTCCAGGAGCTAAAGGACGACGGCAGCACGGCCTGCGGCGGCTGGATGTACAGCGGGGTATTTCCCGCCGGTGACGACAATCGCTCGCGCTCGCGGCGGCCGGACGGACCCGGCGGTCCGGGCAGTCACCAGGGATGGGCATTCGCCTGGCCTGACAATCGTCGCACCCTCTACAATCGCGCCTCTGCCGATCCCGCCGGACGGCCCTGGTCCGAGCGGAAGCGCATGGTGTGGTGGGACGCTGAGCGCGAGCACTGGACCGGCCTCGACACGCCGGACTTCGTGCTGGGCAAGCCGCCCGGGATGCGTCCCGACTGGAGCCGCCACCCGACGGGCATGGACGCGCTCGGCGGCGACGCGCCGTTCATCATGGAGCCGGACGGCAGGTGCCTGTTGTTCGTGCCCTCGGGGCTGAAGGACGGGCCGTTGCCGACGCATTACGAACCGGTGGAGAGCCCCGTCGCCAATCCGCTCTATCCACAGCAGGTCAATCCGGCGGCGAAGCTGTGGCCCCGGCCCGGTAACGCGCTGCACGCACCGCAGGACCCGCGCTATCCCTACATCTTCACCACCTACCGCCTGACGGAACTGCACTGCGGCGGCATCGCAACGCGGGTGATGCCGCATACCGCCGAACTGCAGCCCGAGGCGTTCATCGAGATCTCCCCGGAGCTCGCCGCGGAAACCGGTATCGCCAACCTCGACTGGGCGGTGCTGAGCACGGCGCGCGGCGAGATCGAGGCCAAGGCGCTGGTGACGCAGCGCATGCGGCCATTCACCGTGGACGGCCGGGTGGTGCACCAGGTCGGCATGCCCTGGGTGTTCGGCTGGGCGGGCTATGCGCGCGGTGACATCGCCAATGTCCTGCTGGCCATTTACGGCGATCCCAACACCAGCATCCATACCACCAAGGCGCTCACCTGCGCACTGCACAAGGGACGGCTTGCGCGGCCCGGAGGCAGCGGCCGTGGCCAATGACGTTCACATCGCGGCGCTGCTGACGATCGACAAGCTGCTGGCGGAGCGGCCCGAGAAGGTAGGTCCAGAGTTTTCCGAAGCCACCCGCCGCATCGTGGCGTTGCGCGACGGTCAGATCGAGCGGTGGCGTCATACCAATGCCGAACCTGATCGCCAGCGGCTGGCACTGATCAACTCCGTTCTCAGCGTGGTGATCGGCGGGCATTTCCCGCTGGGCGGGATCCCCTGGCCGCAGATCGCGAAGGCACGCGATGTTCTGGCGAGTTTGGCTGAGTAAGCACGTCCTCGCCCCTCGTTTGAAGCCGCATCTGAAATGGCACCCGCCGCCGCAGCCGTCGAGCGCCTGCACACGGAGGCGACCCATGAACACAAAATATTCCCCGACCACCAGCGCAGCGATGGATTCATCAGCCCGACAATGGCGAAGCCAGCTACAAGGGGTCGGGCCGGCATCGACCGTCCGCACGTGCTGAGGCAGGCAAGCCACTGCATGCGCAAAAGGAATCGTGTCGATCCTCGGCGTCGATGGCGGTTGCGTCGGCAAGATCCCGATAGGCGCCGCAATCACGAAGCAGGCGAGACCGATCCAAGCTTTGTGGTCACCCATTCCGTGCCACTGGAGCGCGGCCCAGATGTACCAGACCTTCCAAGCGGCATCGGTCCACCAGAGACAATCACGACGGGGTGTCTGGGTTATTTCTGTCTGCCCGGGCTATTTCAGTAAGCTCCCGCTTCACTTTGTCCATCTCGTCCTCGGTGAGATCTTCAAGGTTGATGAGGCGATTGCGGGCCTGCTCGGTGACGCGGATGAGCTCATCGATCTTCAGCTGCAGGGCTTCGGTATCCCGGTTCTGTGTGTTCTGGATCAGGAACACCATCAGGAAGGTGACGATGGTCGTGCCAGTGTTGATCACCAGCTGCCACGTGTCCGAAAAGCCGAACAACGGGCCACTGACTGCCCAAACGGCCACAACGACGATCGCGATCCCAAAGGTATGGGCCCGTCCGCATTCTCTGGCCGCCCACTGGGCGGCGTGATCGAAGGCGGCGCTGATCCGATTCGCCATGTGTCCCCCGCTGCAGCTCGTTAGCGCGGCTGATGGGCGAGCCGCACACCCTCCATGATCAGGCGCGCTTGCTGCACATGCCATCCGGCGAGGATTTCGTCGATCGAGGCGACCTCGATCTGCTGGCTGAAGCGGGACCGGAAATGCCGCAGCATGGCATCGTGAGATTCGTCCGAAACGCTGCATAGAGCGTCCTCGGCGAGGACCACGCGATAGCCGGCGTCGACCGCCTCCATCACGGCGGCCAGGACGCACACATCGGTCTCGCCGCCCGTGATCACCAGAGCATCGGCCCTAAGCTGCCTGAGCGCTTGCAGGAAAGCCGGTTCCTTGAACGGCGAGTAATGGGCTTTGTCGATGACGATAGCCGGCGGAGCGAGGGATGCCAGCGGCGGCACCAACTGGATCAGGCGCGGATCGAGCCGGTCGCCGGTCATGTCTCGCCAATGCGCGTAATAGCGTCGCCAGGCGCCCGCGGCGTCCTCCGGCCGTTCCGGTGGCACGAAGCGGGTGAACACGGTGCGCTCGCGACGCGCCTCGGCCAGCCGCACCACCGCCGGCAGCACGCGTTCGAGCCAGGGAACATGCCAATCGGTCCGCTCGATAAAGAGCGTCTGCATGTCAATGCATAGGTGCACGGTGCCTGGGCCGAGTGCTCCGAAGCGAAGCGCGGACGCCATCCGGAATGTCCTCCATCAAGGATAGCCCCAGGCGTCCGATCGTCTGGAGCGAGGGCAATGTCTCCAGCACCGCTGCGGGCGACGCGCCGAGTTCGGCCGCGCGCCATTGGCGTCGCAGCGTGAAGAGCTCGATCAGCGCCGCCATGTCGCGATCTCGATCCATCCCGGCCGCCGCCGCGACGTGGCCGTCCTTGACGTAATAGGCAATGAATTCCGGTTTATCGGGATCGCCGTGCAGGACGGTTTCGTCCCACTCGGATGCATGCCCGACATAGTCGAGACGCTTCAGATACTGGATGGTCCAGAACACGGGAACGGCGTCGTAGCTCATGCCGCGGCCGAGCATGTTGAGCGCCGCCACGCGCCCGTGCTGTTCGCGCGACCCGCCAGTGCTCGACGCGGCTCGGCGCGCCATCGCCACGCAGCGGAAAGCGCGCGATGTCGCCGGCGGCATAGAGCCCGTCCGCGACGCGCAGCCCGGCATCGACCACCAGGCTGCCATCCTCCGCGCGCGGCAGGGTTTCGGCATAGGCCGTCGCGGGCGCGATGCCGAAGCCGATGACGACAAGGTCGGCCAGAATGCGATCGCCATTCTCGAGCCGGACGGCGCGCACATTCGGGCCGCCCTCCAGCGCGGCGGCGCGGCTCGCGGCACGGAAGTCGACGCCGCGCTTCGCATGCAGGCCGACGAAGGCGGCGCCGACCTCGCGGCCGAGCTGCTTCTCGAACGGCACCGCCTCGCGCCCGATCACCGTGACGTCGAGCCCGCGCTCGCGCAGGCTGGCCGCCGACCTCCATGCCGATGAAGCTTGCACCGAGGATCACGGCGCGCGCGCTGCGTTCCGCCTGCGCGAGGATCGCCTCCGAATCCGCGCGGCTGCGCAGAAGGAAGACGTTGCCGAGCCCGGCGCCGGGAATGTCGGCTCGCTTCGGCACGCCGCCGGTCGCGAGCAGAGCCGCGTCGTAGGCGAACACCGTGCCGTCCGTGCAGGTGATGCGGCGCGCTTCGGCATCGACCGCGCTCACCTCGGCGGTGATCCGCTCGATCCGCTGGTCGCGATAGAAGGACTGGCTCTGCAGCGGCGATTTCTCGCCGCCCTTCTCGCCCGAGAGCACGTATTTGCTCAGGATGGTGCGATCATAGGGCACGCGGTTGTCGCGATCGAGCATCAGGACGCGTCCGCCGAACCCCGCCTCCCGCAGCGTCTGGGCCGCGACCGCGCCGGCCGCGCCGGCGCCCACGATGACGAAGCAGCGGTCGTCGCCGCTCGCCGCCTCCCGTCGCGTGACCTCGGCGAGCGTCACGAGCACGCGGCCATTCGCGATGCGCACCTGGTGGCGCGGGAGCGGGTCCATGGCGGGAGGCTCGAGCACCGCGCCGGTGCGTAGGGAAAACGCCGCCTTGTGCCAAGGGCAGACGAGGCGGTCGCCGCAGCGCACGCCCTCGGCGAGCGGGCCGCCGGCATGCGGACAAGTCGCCCCGAGCGCGTGCACGCTCTCGCCGTCGCGGACGAGCAGCACGGACTGCCCCTCGATCTCGACCGCCCGCATCTGCCCGGCCTCGATCGCGTCGAGGGCGGTGACGTTGTGCTCCTGTTGCGCCATGGAAAGCTCCAGCCGGTGTTGGGCTCAACGTGCACCCGCCGCTTGCGTTCCGATGGCCTGGCCCCACGAGGCGTCAGATACGCCCGCCGCCGTGCTGCCGGCTATCGGCCTTTCACCGCCTCGGCGCGTGCAGAGTAGGTGGATCGGTCAAGCATCGCTCACTTCCCCATCAACGGCGAGACATGCTCTCCGCCGCAACGGCAGGCCAGGACGATGGCGGGAACGCCCTGCCTGGTACCACGACCATCGCGTGTGTCGGGCAGTCGATTTCTTGCTAACGTCAACTTGATGCGCGGATCTTCGCAGATATTGGGAACCGTGGGTGTTTCGGCGGCGTTGGCCACCGCAGAGCGATTGTTTCTATTAGAGGATGACGATCATGCCGCGTGGCGATAAGTCCTCCTATACTGACAAGCAGAAGCGTCAGGCTGAGCAAATTGAGGAAGGCTACGAAGACCGGGCTATCCCCGAGCGTGAAGCTGAGCGACGCGCCTGGGCTACGGTGAACAAGGAAACCGGTGGCGGTAAGAAGAGCGGCAGCGGACGCGGCACATCTGACAATCACGCGCCATCGCGGAAAGGCGGAACACGCGGCGGCGCGGCGGCAGCTTCACGTCCTTCTGCTGCACGATCAAGGTCTGCGAAGAAGGCTGCGGCCACCCGAAAACGCAATGCAACTCACGGTTAATCGACCCGCTAACAGCCGCCGAAGTGCGTAGTGCACATGGCAGCTTTATTGAACATCACGGCCAGATTGGTGGCGGCATCGGGGGTGCTTGCCGATGATTTCGATCGCCGACTCGAAATGCAGGCCTACCTCACAGCGGACCGACAAATGGACGTTCATGCATGCGAGTTTACTATTGGCCAATGTCACATCCGACTTCTGCGGCATGGGAACGAGGAGTGGTCGGGCCTTTTTGTACACTCGCATGGTGCTTGGCTAATTCATCCGAACGAAGAGACTGACGGGCGGCCCTGGTGGATTGAGTTGGACACGATCCGTGCGGGTGAATTTGTGTCGATACGCCGGCCGGAGGGTACACGGAGCTACCTTATCGTACGAGTGTCCGACTTGCATGGACCGTCGAAGCCGTAAAAGGTGTGTTTATTAGACGCCCATTGAGCGAGACGTCACGCTCCATGGGGAACGAGTTCACAATCGAGCGGCGCCATCCCAGATGCAACTGCCTCGGGCCATGCGTTCGAAGAAGCGTACTGTCGAGGTGAGACAGACCGAGGAAGTACCGGTAGTTGAAAAGACTGTCACCGCGCGCATAGCCTGCCCAGCCGAACACCCAGGGCATGCCGACCTGGTGCACCACCCGACCATCCACCGTGAACGGCCGAATGCGCGGCGTCACCAGTACCTTGGCCTCGATCTCGCCGCGCGCCGTGCTCAGCACCGCCCAGTCGAGGTTGGCGATGCCGGTCTCCGCCGCAAGTTCCGGGGAGATCTCGATGAATGCCTCCGGCTGCAGTTCGGCAGTGTGCGGCATCACCCGCGTTGCGATGCCGCCGCAATGCAGTTGGTGAGGCGGTAGGTGATGAAGATGTAGGGATAGCGCGGGTCCTGCGGCGCGTGCAGCGTGTTGCCGGGCCGGGGCCACAGCTTCGCCACCGGATTGACCTGCTGCTTATAAAGCGGGTTGACGACGGGGCTCTCCACCGGTTTGTAAGGCGTCGGCAACGGCCCGTCCTTCAGCCCCGAGGGCACGAACAGCAGGCACCTGCCGTCCGGCTCCATGATGAATGGCGCGTCGCCGCCGAGCGCGTCCATGCCCGTCGGGTGGCGGCTCCAGTCGGGACGCATCCCGGGCGGCTTGCCAAGGACGAAGTCTGGCGTGTCGAGGCCGGTCCAGTGATCGCGCTCCGCGTCCCACCACACCATGCGCTTGCGTTCGGACCAGGGCCGTCCGGCGGGATCGGCCGAGGCGCGATTGTAGAGTGTGCGACGATTGCCAGGCCAGGCGAACGCCCATCCCCGGTGACTGCCCGGACCGCCGGGGCCATCCGGCCGGCGCGAGCGCGAGCGATTGTCGTCAGCAGCGGGAAATACCCCGCTGTACATCCAGCCGCCGCAGGCCGTGCTGCCGTCGTCCTTCAGCTCCTGGAAGCCCGCCACCTGCGCGCGGTCGGCCACGCGATAGCCGTTGATCTCCCGCAGCACCGCGGCGGCGTCCGGCTCCTCGGTCGCGCCGTTCACCGGATAGTCCCAGCTCAGCGCATGGATTGCCGCGTCGCGCGTCGCTTGCGGCATAGAGTTGCTTCAGCCGCCGTCCCAGGTGATAGACGAACCACAGGTCGGAGTGGCAGTCGCCCGGCGGCTCGCACACCTTGTCGTGCCACTGCACGAGCCGCGACGTGTTGGTCATGCTGCCTTCCTTTTCGGCCGACATGGCCGCGGGCAGGAAGAACACCTCGGTGCCGACATCGCCCGGCGCCAGCTCGCCGCGCTGCACCAGCCGGCCCTTCCGCCAGAATTCCGCGGTTCCGGTCATGGCGAAGTCGCGCACCACGAGCCACTCGAGCTTGCTCAGGCCGCGCTCGACAAGATCCGAGTTCACCGCGCCGACCACGGGATTCTGGCCGATGATGAACTGGCCCTTCATCACCCCATCGAGCATCGCCAGCGTCATCGGCAGCTGCGAATGATCGCCGGTGAGCTTGGGGATGAACACATAGCCGAACTCGTTGTCGTGCTGCGCGTGCTCGCCGTACCAAGCCTTGAGCAGGCTAACCATGTATTTCGGCAGGTTGTGCCACCAGCCTGTTGGCACCGTCTCGACCTCGAGAAACTGCTTCAGCGTGTGGTGCGGGCTCAGCGCGTTGGGCTGCGGCAGATAGGTCGGCAGCATGTTGTAGAGCGTGGGAATATCGGTGCTGCCCTGGATACTGCAATGGCCGCGCAGCGCCAGCATGCCGCCGCCGGGCCGGCCGATATTGCCGAGCAGCCCCTGGATGATCGAGGCGGCGCGAATGATCTGCACGCCGAACGCGTGGTGCGTCCAGCCGACCGCGTAACAGAAGGCGCCGGTGCGCTCGCGTCCTGCATTGCGGGTGATCGTCTCGCAGACTGCGAGGAACGTCGCCTGCGGGCAGCCGGTCACGCGCTCCACCGTCTCCGGCGTATAGCGCGCGAAGTGGCGGCGCAGGATCTGGTAGACGCAATTCGGATGCTGCAGCGTCGGGTCGGAAGGTGGCGCATGATCCGACATCTTGCGCACGCCGCCCTCGAAGCTCTCGGTGGTGTGCTCATAGTGTTCGGCGAGCGCGCTCGGCACCACCTCAACCTTGTATTGCCAACTGTCGTGCCGGTAGCTGGCGTTGTTCGCATCGAAGCCGGAGAACACCCCGCCATTGTCCTCGGC
>CAWABH010000050.1:0-61639 GCA_963780095.1 uncultured Alphaproteobacteria bacterium | reverse complement strand
CGGCGACTGCGCCAGCGAGAAGTGCAACCCCGCCGACGTGGAGTGCCCGTGCGGGATCACCATCAGGTCGTGCACGGACGCGTAAGCGGCGATCTTCAGGACCTCGGACAGTCCGCCCGCCCAGTAGATGTCCAGCTGCAGCACATCCAGCGCATCGGCGTCAATGAAGCGCTTGAAGCCCCAGCGGGTGTACTCGTGCTCGGCGCCGGACAAGGGAATCTGCGTGCGTTTCTTGATGCGGCGATAGCTGTCGATGCGATCCGGCATCACGCATTCCTCGAGCCAGCGCGGACGGAATTCGGCGATGCGGTCGGCGAGTTCCACCGCGTAGATCGGATCGAACGACTGCCAGCAGTCAAGCATGATATCGTCGTCGCCGCCGAGTGTTTCGCGCAGCGTGCGCACCAGTGCGACATTCTCGCGCATCCCGTCGTGACCGCTCATCGGGCCGTGGCCGAAGAACCATTTCTGTGCGCGATACCATTTCGCCTGATACTCAGCGGCGCGCTCGCGCACGCGAGCCATGTTGCGCACCGCGAAACCTAGCCAGCATCGAAGCATAGGCGGAAACCGTGTCGCGCGTCGGTCCGCCAAGCAGGCGGTAGACCGGCTGACCGAGCCAGCGTCCCTTCAGGTCCCACAGCGCGCAGTCGATCGCGCTGATCGCCAGCATCGCGTCACCCTGGCGACCGTGTACCATGATCCGGTGCATCTGGTCCCACAGCTTCTCGTGCGCCACGGGATCCTGGCCAAGAATGATTGGCCGCAGGCGCTTCGCGACGAAGGCGGCCACGATGTCGGGCAACGGGCCCGCGATACCGATCGGGCCTTCATCGGTCTCGATGCGGACGAAGTGCTGTTCGAGGCGGAAGTGGTTGGGATCGACCTGGGAGCCGCCCTCAAAGTCATCGCGCACGCGATATTCGGGGTAGATGTCGATCGGCCGGACCAGCCGTTCTTCCCAGAGCGTGCCTTCGGTGGGCATGGCAGGTAGCGTTCCGGCGCAAGGGGCCGCGGTCATCGGCTCCGTCCAGCGGCTTCCACCGTTGACCAGACATGTACATTGGACAGATATTAGACAGAACCTGGATGCAACCACCTAATCTATTGATAACACTGGCGTTCAGTACGGATTCGAACCCGTGTTACCAACGTGACAGGAGAGTGACATGATACGCGAGGAACTGGTCTTTGTCGGCACGTGCGACATCGCCGGCCATGTCCGCGGCAAGGGCTTCCCCGTCCGCGAGTTCGATGCGCGGCGGCGCAAGGGCGTTGGCTGGACGCATTCCAACCTGATGCAGACGGCATTCGGGCCGATCCTGGACACACCGTTCGGCACCGCGGGCGATCTGATGATCGTTCCGGATCCCGAGGCCGAGGTGCGGGTGGATTTCGCCGACGATTCCGCACCGGAACATTTCTTCCTCGGCGACATCCGCAACACGGACGGAACGCCCTGGGAATGCTGTCCGCGCGAATTCCTTCGCCGCGCCGTCGCCGCGTTGGATGCAGCCTCCGGGTTGCGCCTGATCGCCGCCTTTGAGCAGGAGTTCGTCTACACCGGCAACCAGTCGCGCGACGGCGACGCCTACAGCCTGAACGCCTTCCGCCGCCAGGGCACATTCGGCGAGTCGTTCGTCGCCGCCATGCGCGCGGCTGGCATCACGCCGGACTCCTTCCTGGCGGAATACGGCTCGCGTCAGTTCGAGGTGACGGTAGCGCCTGCCCTCGCGCTGACGGCAGCCGACCAGGCGGTCATAACGCGCGAGATGGCGCGCGCCGCGGCCCACCGGCTCGGTCACCGCGCGTCGTTCTCACCAATGCCCGACGCGTCCGGCGTCGGCAACGGCGTGCACATCCACATGAGCCTGCAGGATGCGTCCGGCGCGCCGGTGACCTATGCGGCCAGCGGCCGGATGGACCTCAGCATGGCCGCGCAGCAGTTCTGTGCCGGCGTGCTGCATCACCTGCCGGCGATCTGCGCCATCACCGCGCCGTCGCCGGTGTCGTATCTGCGGCTCACGCCCAATCGCTGGGCACCCACCGCGATCGACATCGTGCAGCAGGACCGCGGCGCAGCCATGCGCGTCTGTCCGGTATTCGCCGCAACCGATCCGTCCGAAATCGCCCGCCAGTTCAACGTCGAGTTCCGCGTCTCGGATGGCGCCGCCAGTCCATACATGGCACTCGGCGCCGTCATCTTCGCCGGAGCCGACGGGATGCGCCGGAAACTGGCCTTGCCGCCGTCCGCCGACAGCGTCGGAACCGCTGCCGCATTCGCTCGCCAGGGCGCTCGACAACATGGCCGCCAGCGAGGCCGTGCAGTCGTGGTTCGGCCCGGTGTTCCTGGAAGCGTATCTGCGTCACAAGCGCTCGGAAGTGCAGCACGTGACCGAATGGGCGGTAAACGAACTGTGCTCCCGCTACTTCGAGATCTACTGATCCGGGACGGCCGCGTTCGAGGCCGCGGTCCCTTCCGCCCCCACGGCGGCGCGTGCTACCGGCGCGGCGATGAAACGTCTGGTGCAGCACCCGATCGCTCAGGCGGCGTTCGCTCGCGTGCTCGGGCTTTATCTCGGCTTCGCGCTGCGCACCACGCGCTGGTCCCTCGAGGGGCATGAGCACATGGCCCCGCATGCCGCGGGCGCACCGGTGGTGGTGGCGTTCTGGCACGAGCGCCTGTCGCTCATGCCGATGCTCTGGCTGCAGGCCCGCCGCTCCCCCGAGGCGCGCGCCTCGCGTGCCCGCGCGCACGTCCTGGTCAGCCGCCATCGCGACGGACAATTCATCGGCGCGGTGGTCAGCCGTTTCGCGCTCGACGTGGTGCTCGGCTCGTCCTCGCGCGGCGGGGCCAAGGGCCTGCGCACGCTGCTCAACCTGCTGGCCAGCGGCGATCACATCGCCATCACGCCGGACGGCCCGCGCGGCCCGCGCCGCGTCGCAGCGCCAGGTGTGGCCCAGCTTGCAGCGCTGGCGGGAGTGCCGGTGCTGCCGTGCGCGGCACAGACCACGCGTCGATGGGTGCTTCCCACATGGGACCGGATGGTCGTGCCGAAGCCGTTCGGCCGCGGCGTGGTGGTCTGCCTGCCTACCATCGCGGTGCCCCGTGGAAGCTGGCAGGACGCGGTGCCGGCGATCGGCGCGGCAATGACGGCGGCGGCGCGAACAGGCCGATCGACTGTGCCTCGCCTGAACCGCCTGGCGGCGCTGTGGGCTGTGCTTGCAACCGTCGCCGCGCCCGGGCTGCGTCTGGCCCTCCGCCTGCGCCAGTCGCGCGGCAAGGAGGTAAAGGGACGGCTGCCCGAGCGGCGTGGCATCGACCGGACGCCCCGCCCCGCCGGCAGGTTGATCTGGCTGCATGCGGCGAGCGTCGGCGAGACGTTGTCGGTTCTGCCGGTGCTGCCCTGCCTCGCCGAGGGCGCGCCGGACGCGACGCTGCTGCTGACCACCGGCACGGTCACATCGTCCGAACTGTTCGCCCGGCGGCTGCCCGAACTGGGGCTGACGCCGCGCGTGCTGCACCGATTTGTGCCGCTGGACGTGCCTGCCTGGGTTCGGCGGTTCCTCGACCATTGGCGCCCGGATGTGGTGGGCTTCGTGGAAAGCGAGCTATGGCCGAACATTCTGGCGGCCTGCCGGGCGCGCGGGATCCCGGTCATGCTGATCAACGGCCGACTGTCCGACCGGAGCCTCGCCCGCTGGCGGCGCGTGCCCCGCCTGGCGCGGCAGGTCGCCGGCGGGTTCACTCGTGTCCAGGCACGCAGCGAGACCGACGCCGCGCGACTGCGCGAATTTGGCTGCTGTGCCGTGACGGCGCCGGGCGACCTGAAGCTCGCTGCCGCGCCGCTGCCGGTCGATGAAGCCGAGCTTCTCCGACTGCGGACGTTGCTGACCGGCCGGCCGGTCTGGCTCGCCGCCAGCACCCACCCTGGCGAGGAGGCGCTGGTTTTCGCCGTGCATCGTGCCCTGGCGGCGGCACATCCGGGGTTGCTTACCATCATCGCCCCGCGCCATCCGGAGCGCGGCGCCGCCATTGCCGCGGCGGCCAGCGACATCCCTGTTGCTCGCCGCGCGCTCGGCGAAGCGCCGCCGCCCGAGGGGGTGTGGATTGTCGATACGCTGGGGGAGCTTGGCCTGTGGTATCGCCTCACCGGCCTCGCCTTCGTCGGCCGCAGTCTGATCCCTCCGGGTGGCGGACAGAACCCGCTGGAGCCTGCGCGCCTGGGATGTGCCATTGCCGTCGGGCCGCATACCCGCAATTTCGCCGACCATGTGCCGATGCTGCGCGAGGCGGGCGGGCTGACCATCGTCCAGGATGCGAGCGAGCTGACGCATTGGGTCGGCGCACTGCTGCGTGACCCCAAGCGACGCAAGGCGATGGCGGATGCCGCGGCGGCGGCGGTGCAGCGCCATAGCGATCTGCCAAGACGCACCGCCGCCGCGTTACTTGAGCTGATGCCGGCAAGGCCTGCCTGACATGCCGCAGGCTCCGGCGTTCTGGCACGACCGTCGGGCGACACTTTTGCCGCTCCTGCTGTCGCCATTTGCCGCTGTCACCGCCGCAGTTACCGCCCATCGTGTGGCGCGGCCAGGCTGGCGCGCGCCGGTGCCGGTGATCTGCTGCGGCAACGTCACGGTGGGAGGGGCCGGCAAGACCACGCTGGCGCTCGATCTCGGCCGCCGGCTTCTTGCACAGCGGCCACAGAGTGCATTTCCTGTCGCGCGGTTATGGCGGCCGCGGCCGTGGCACCCATCGCGTCGCCCCTGGCGACACGGCCGCCGATGTCGGCGACGAGCCGTTGCTGCTGGCCGAGGTCGCGCCGACCTGGACTGGAGCGGACCGAGCCGCCAGCGCGCGGGCCGCCGTCGAAGCGGGCGCGGAGGTGCTGGTGCTGGACGACGGCCTGCAAAACCCGACGCTGTGCAAGGATCTGTCGCTGCTGGTGATCGACGGCGCCACCGGCTTCGGCAATGACTACGTTCTGCCGGCCGGTCCGCTGCGTGAGCCGGTCGCGGCCGGCGCGTCCCGCTGTCATGCCGCGGTACTGATCGGTACCGACCTCGCCGGCGCTGCCGCAGCCCTGCCGCCAGGACTGCCGCTGCTGCGCGCACGGCTCGTGCACGGGCCGGAGGTTGACGCTCTCGCCGGCCGCAGGGTGCTTGCCTTCGCCGGAATCGCTTCGCCGGAGAAATTCTTCGCGACCCTCGAAGAGGCGGGTGTCGTGCTTGCCGGCCGCGTGGGGTTTCCGGACCACCATCCATTCACCGACGGCGAATTGCGCCGGCTGCTGGACCAGGCGGCGCGATTGGACGCGGTGCCGGTCACCACGCGCAAGGACGCGGTACGCCTGCCGGCGGCACTGCTCGCGGAGGTACGCGTGGTCGATGTCGCAATTGCCTGGGAAGATCCGGCGGCGATCGAGGCGCTGCTATCGAGCCTGTTCTAGCCGCTCACCCGCCGGAAGGTCTCCACGAACCGATCGACATCCGCCTCGTCGTTATAGACGTGCGGGCTGATGCGCATCAGGCCGAGGCGCGGCGAGACGAACACGTTCTCCGCGGCCAGCCGCTCGACGATGTCGTCCGGCATGCCGCGCGGAAAGCGCAGGCTGAGGATATGCGGCGCGCGCACCTTGGGGTCGGACACCAGCACGCCGGAGTTGCGCAGCCCGTCCGCCAGCCGGTCGGTCAACATGCGCAGCCGCTCGATGATGGCATCGCTGCCCCAGGCGGCGACCATCTCCATGCCGATCGATGCCATCTCCAGCGAGATGTAGTGGTCGCGTTCGCCCATGTCGTAGCGCCGCGCACCGGCGACGTAGCCCGTGTCGCGCATGTAGGGCGCCCGTTCCGAGTTCATGGCGCGCCGGCCGGAGCCCGCCTGCTCGATCGGCACGCCGTCCTGCCAGCGTTTGGCGACGTAGAGAAATGCCCTGCCATACGGGCCAAGCGTCCATTTGTAGGTCGGGAACACCAGGAAATCCGGATCGAGCCGACGCACGTCGATGTTCATCACGCCGGCGCCGTGCGTCGCGTCGATGACGAACCTGGCTCCCTGGGCTTTCAGCGCGACCGCGATGCGGTCCAGGTCCACCGCTCCGCCATCCGCCCAGTGCACCGACGAGATCGACGCCATCCCCACCGGCGGTGCGCCCTGCCGCCCGATCGCAGCCAGCAAGGCGGCGGTCCAGTCGCCATCGTCTGGCCGCGGCACGACCTCGACGATGAAGCCCTGCGCTTCGGCGCGCCCCAGCCATTCCAGCACCGGCGAGGAGTGGTCGTCCTGCAGCAGCAGCACGCGGCTGCCGGCGGGGACGGTCAGCACCTTGCCCGCGGTGGCGATGCCGTAGCTCACCGAGGAGATCAGCGCGACATCGTCGGGGTCCGCGTTGATCAGCCTGGCGGCGGCTGTGCGCGCCCTCTCGAACTGCTGCTGCGCGTTGCCCGGCTCGATCGCCCAGGGCTGCGCCTTGCGCGCGACGCCGATCTCGCCGGCCGCCTTCACCGCGCGCGGCAGCGGGCCGACCGCGGCTGCGTTGAGGTAGCAGACATGGTCGGGGATATCGAACAGCGCGCGTTGCGACGGCAGCATCTGGCTTTCTCCTGGTGCGGGCGACGGGGAGTGTATGCACGGTCCTTGCCGATGCACAGAGCGCGCGGGCCTGTTGCGGCCGGCGCGGTGGTCGCTTCGTTGACAATGCCCCTGGTTTGGCCATAGAGCGCCTGCTCCTGGCGCGGAGGGGTGCCCGAGAGGCTAAAGGGGACGGACTGTAAATCCGTTGGCGCACGCCTACGTTGGTTCGAATCCAACCCCCTCCAGACCCACCTCCGCTAAGTCGTTGACAAGGCAGGTTTTCCAGGTAATTCAGACAGTTAGCGCCGCCTCAGGTGATACAAAGAGGTGGCACAATGACGCTGAGAATGATGGAATTGGCAAATTTCGGCTGATATTCAACCTGCACGCGATGGACCTCGCGCATCAGGCAACCCTACGGGACCCCACCACCAAACTACTCGGCAGCCATCGGGCGCCAGTCGGGGAACGGCAGCGACGATACATCGGCCAACGGTGACGCCATCTTGGCTACCCGGGCGTGCTTCCAATTGGTTAGACCCCCCAGATTTGACATTTTCGCGCATCGGCCTTTCAGAAGCCTCAGGACGGCGCCAAAGTCCTGACGGGTGTTTGTGGTGGCCGCCGAACCATCGGCGCCTGTATAGCGGCTCCGTAGCGCGCGCTTTGGTATCGATACCGATCTGGATCGGCCCGCTAAGCCGCAGACCCCTTGTTTTTGGTATCCCCTTACCGCCATCATTTGCGGCCAGTCGGTCACGTCAGGCGCATCCATCCGCCTCCTTGTGGTTCCTCAAGCCGGCCGATTCGGCCACCTCCAGGGCGCCCCAGCAACATGTCGCTTCTGACCCGCAGAAGACTCCTACAGGGTGGTCTGCGTGTCCCCGCTGGGGGTCTCGTAGCGTCCAACCTTAAGAACCGCTGAGGGACCTCCAGAGTAATTCTACGGGCATGTCGTTGATGGTCGCATCGACGGCCGTATGGTAGTAGCGTTTCGCTCGTGCCTTAGCGGCCCAAGCACGTCGCCCGCAGGAGACCAGTTGGGCCATAGGCGGAGGGCAGGATGGGAGACAGCCGGCGCCCTATGAGTATTGGCCGCTTCTGCGCGTGGCGTTGAGGCGCGGCCTACATGTCGTCCAACAGCGGATCGAACGCAATCGACAGGGGCACCCCGGGTGGGCGGAAGCTGATCGCCGTGGTCTATGCCGATATGGTCGGTTATAGCCGCCTTATTGGGCTGGATGACATTGGAACGCTTGAACGGCTCCGAGCTCTCCGTAGCATTCTTATCGATCCGACGATCGCTGAGTATGGTGGAAGGATCGTCAACACGGGAGGCGATTCTCTGCTAATCGTGTTCGACAGCATCGATGGAGCGGTGCGCTGCGCCGTGAGGGTGCAGCAACAGGTGCCCGTCCACGACGGCGACCAGCCCTCCGATCGGACGATCCGCTTTCGGGTCGGAATCAACATTGGCGACGCAATTGCCGACGGCACAGATGTGCATGGGGACGTGGTGAATGTGGCCGCGAGGCTCCAGGCCGAATGTCCTCCGGGAGGCGTTTGCATCACGCGAGCGGTGCGCGATCATGTGCACGACCGGCTCGATCTCGCTTTCGAGGACCTTGGGCCACTCAACCTGAAGAACATCGCGCGGCCTGTCGACGCTTTCGTGCTGAGGTTAGATTCAGCGGTAGCTGCGGGTGCGACCGATCCCACGCTGAATCTGCCTCTCCTCCGCGTCGGCAAGGCACCGCGACTGTCGATCGTGGTGCTGCCCTTCCGCAATCTGGGTGGAGATCCGAATGAGGATTACCTCGCCGATGCCATTGGCGACGACCTGACGACCGACCTGTCACACTTGCCGGGTGCGCTCGTCATCGCGCGCGAGTCCGCTTTGACTTACAAGGGCAAAGCCGTGGATGTACGGCAGACCGGGCAGGAACTGGGCGTGCGTTATATCGTCGAAGGCAGTGTGCGCAGGCTCGGCGCTATGTTGCGGGTGAACGTGCAGCTCGTTTCGACGGAATCTGGGGCACATCTCTGGGCCGATCGGTTCGACCAGCCCATTAGCGACCTCGCCGGAGGACAGGATGCGATCGTTCGACGGATCGCGCTCGCGCTAGGCATCGAGGTTGTCCATGCGGAGAGCGCTCGGAGCAAACGTGATCGGCCGACCAATCCGGACGCGTTCGATCTTATACTGCGCGCGCGATCGCTGCAGAACCAGCCGACCAGCATCGAACGAATATTTGCGTATCGGGAGCTCTTTGAGCAGGCGCTGTGCCTTGATCCGTCCTCCGTATCAGCCATGACCGGCTTGGTCCTGGCACTGTTCCAGCACTGGACAGATCTTGGCTACTGGCCTGACGCCGATACGCAACAGCGCGCATTCAAGCTACAGGCCGCTGCACAGTCCATTGCTCCGGCCGCGGAGGAAGTCCTTGCGGGGCAGGTGCGTTTGCTGGAGACCGCGGGTCGCTACGTTGAAATGATGGCAGTCGCGGAGCGACTTATCGACACCTATCCAAACAGTGTATTCGGCTATTTATACTTGGCGCGTGGCAAGATCTTCACGGGCAGCGCGCGAGAGGCTATTCCGCTTCTGAAGAAGACAATCCAGCTCAATCCGCGCGATGCTTACCTTTGGGACCGCTATTGGCGTATGGGTTTCGCATTGCTGTTGATCGGGCGCTACGCAGAATCCATTGTCTGGCACCAGCGCGCGCTGGCGGTGTATCCTGACGCTCCTCGTCGCCTCCACGCCGACCGCTACCGTATGATCGCTGCGGCCAATGCACTGAGTGGTCAGATCGACGAAGCGCGCCGCGCGATGTCCGAGTCAAACCGGCTCTGGCCATTTGCCACAATCCGGAGGGCCGTTACGAACAATCCCGATAGTGAAGCGTATGAGGCGCAGATTAGGCGCTATCAGGACGGTCTGCGTCTAGCCGGGTTGCGGGATCACGCGGACGAAGATGCCGAATTCGACGTAATACCGACACCTACGTTAGTCGCAGATCCAGTCGGACTTACGCCGACAACCGCTCCGGGCACAACAACGATCCGGACTTTGCAGCTCGCGACGCCACTGACCGACGGGAGGCCGACCATAATTGATACCGTTGATTATTCACGCAAGCGCTCGATTCCCGGCGCAGTCGGGCTCAGGGGGGCGGGCATGGGCGGGAGCTTCGCCGACAACGCCCAGCACCGTCTGGGGCGCAAGATGCAGGAACTGACGCGCGGCGATCTCTGCAAGCCGATCGTGGCGGTCGGCTGGAACTCCGAGCGTTTTGGCGGTTACAATCTAGCGCTGCGGCTTGTCGCGCTCGGTTACACACAGGTCTACTGGTATCGCGGCGGCTTCGAAGCGTGGCAGGTGAATGGCCTGCCGGAGACCGATCTGGAGTTGCAAGACTGGTAGCTGCCACGCTGAAGGGCGTGGTCAAGCATATACGCAGGACGATCGGCACGACAGCATCGCGCCCATGCCGACACAGTTGGTGGTCATCGGCGCTGGTCGATTCAGCAGGAAGTCAAGGTTCAAAAATGTAGCGTCGGTCACCCGACGCCAGGGGATCGCTCAAGCGCCCGGATTAGAACGGCTGGACCACACCAGAGTAATGCAAGGGCGAAGCCCAGAGGTCCTACGAGCCACGTGAGCGTAGCGCCGCAGTTGCTTCGTTGGCCAGCGTGTCGGCGCGCTCGTTGAATCTGTCACCCTGATGGCCACGCACGTAATACCAACAGTCCGAACCAATGACCTTCCATTGCCACTCGTTCGTTCCGTCATGGCCGGGCTTGTCCCGGCCATCCGTCGTGGCAGGGTGCCGCTTCTGATGGCCGTGACAAGCCCGGCCATGACGGTGTAACAGCAACGGGCAGAGTCAACGGAAGCGGCGCTTGGCATAAGTGACGCTGACTCCGCCAGCTGGGCCGTCTAGCGCGCAGCCGCGACCAGCGCGCAGCGTGTCGATCTCGGCGCTCAGTGCGGCAATCATTGGGTCATTGCGCTTCCCGCCTTGGGACAGCCAGCCAATCACGTTCTTGCTGTCCGTCACAATGTCCAGTCTGACTCCAGGAGGTGCGTGTCTGATCGCGTCGCAGACGGCGATCAGTTCCATGCGATTGTTCGTGGTCTTGGCTTCACCACCCGAGTATTTCGCACAGTGGTGATGTTCGATCTCATAGCTGCCCCACTGGTCGGTCGAGACGCGATCGCGTGCCGTGGTGAGCACGAAGTCGTCCTCACGATCCTGATAGGCCCAAAGCGCACCGCGTTTGGAACAGAAGGAGCAGGTGCACCTGGTTACTGTCGCAGGTCGTTTCGCGACGGTGAATTGGGTGGCGCCGCAGTGGCAACTTCCTTGTACTGTCATCGCCTTTGTCTCCCACGATGGGTCCCACCGATCCGGTGATCCCGCAGGTAAGGAACACCCGCCCCCCGAAGCGAGTTCCCGCGGGTCCCGGCGCCGAACCAATGTCGGTCGATCCAGAGTCCGTGGCCCGCGCCGACCGACCATGACGGTGTCGTGGCGACCCGTGCGCCGCCCTCAAAGGCCGCTGGTGTGAGGCATCGCGTTCCCTCACGGGACCGCAGAATTCCACGGCCGGATTTGCATAGCGTGATCGATCAGTTTAGCAGGAGAATTCAAGAGGCCGGACTGGATGTGACAAAGGCGTGACGCCTTGACAAACGCAGCCTCCAGTCATTGCGTGCCGCAGCGTGCTGCTCAGAGATCAGAAACAGGTAAAGGAGTGGGCAAATGTCTTACCCCGCATTTCGACTTTGGATACTGGCCAGCATCCCGCTCCTCGCTGGCACTCTCGCGCTCAACGCCTCACTTCCAGCGCAGGCAGCCGAGCCGATCAATGAGCAAGACGCGCACGCGATCGGTGTGACGGCTTACACGTATCTCTATTCGCTTGTCACAATGGATCTTACACGGAAGCAGTTGACAAACGTTGTAAAAGCCGAGGGTCTTAGCGCGCCGATGAACGCGTTCGCCAACATCCGTGCGTACCCGACCGCGGACATGAAGGTGGTAGTCCGGCCGAACTTCGACACTCTGTACTCCAGCGCCTGGCTCGATCTGACGAAGGAGCCGATGATCGTGTCGGTCCCGGACACGCACGGGCGCTACTATCTTCTGCCCATGCTCGACATGTGGACCGACGTGTTCGCCTCGCCAGGCTGGCGCACCACCGGCACCCAGGCGGCCAACTTCCTGGTGGCGCCCCCTGGCTGGACGGGATCCGTGCCCGACGGTGTCACGCGCATCGACGCACCCACCCCTTATGTCTGGATCATCGGCCGCACCAAGACCGATGGGCCAGCCGACTATGCGGCAGTGAACGCGATCCAGTCGGATTTGAAAATCACACCGCTGTCCGGCTGGGGCAAGCCCACACAGCCAGTCGTCGGTACCGTCGATCCCAGCGGCGATATGAAGACGCCACCGAAGGTCGCTGTCGATGCGATGCCGGCCGGCAAGTTCTTCGCCTACGCGGCGGAAATCCTGAAGCTGCAGCCGCCCCACATCACCGATCAACCGATCCTCGCTCAGATGCAGCGGATCGGGATCGAGCGAGGCAAGAGCTTCGACATCGACAAGCTCGATCCGGCGATCAAGGCCGGGTTGGAGACCGCGCCACAGGATGGCTTGAAGTTGATGGCATGGAAGGTTTCCAGCCTTGCCCGCGTCGCAAACGGCTGGTCGATGAACACCGACACTATGGGCGTTTACGGCAATTACTACCTGAAGCGCGCGATCATCACTCAATTGGGTCTTGGCGCGAACCTGCCGGAGGACGCGATCTATCCGCTCAACATCGCGGACGAGACAGGCAAGCCGTTGGACGGGGGCAATGCCTATGTCCTGCACTTTGACAAAGGTGCGACGCCGCCGGTGAACGCCTTCTGGTCCGTGACGCTGTATGACGCCGAGGGCTACCAGGTGGCGAACAGCCTCAACCGGTTTGCTGTCAGTAGCTGGATGCCGTTCAAATATGACCCGGACGGCTCGTTGGATCTGTATTTCCAGAACGCCAGTCCCGGCGCCGACAAGGAGGCGAACTGGCTGCCGGCGCCAAAGGGAGCGTTCAATCTGACAATGCAACTCTACGCGCCCAAAAGCGATGCGTTGACCGGGAAGTGGAACCCACCGCCGGTGACGAAGGCAGGCCAGTCGACGCTATTGCCGACGCAATAGGACGCAACGCAATCCACGCGGCAGGAGGCCATCCTGGAAACCGAGATCCACGCGAAACCGACGCTGCACCAACGTGCCATGCACGAGCTCAAGGAGTTCGCGGTAATCACCATCTACCTTTACATCACCCTCGGCTCGGTGATCATGATGAAGACCGCTGTACTGCATACCGAAGGCGTTGCATTCGCCCCATGGGGCATTGCTATCGTCAAGGCTGCAGTGCTGGCCAAATTCATGCTGATCGGCAATGCGATGAGATTCGGCGAGCGCAACAAGACCAGTCCGCTGATCTGGCCGACACTGCATAAGGCGGTCGCCTTCCTGTTGCTGCTGATAGTCCTGACCATAATCGAGGAAGCCGTCGTCGGCATGTTCCACCACCGGTCGATCGCTGCCTCGCTCGGGGATCTCTTTGGCCCCCGGTTGGAGGAAACGCTCGCCGGCTACGTCATCATGCTGCTGGTGCTCATTCCGTTTTTCGCCTTCCGCGTCCTTGGCGAGGCGCTTGGAGGTGAAGACCGACTGGTCCGGATGTTCTTCGTCGAGCGTAACGCCGTGGAGCGGAGGTAACCTGGCTTCGTGGTTGCGGGCACAGGCACATCAGTAGGACTAACTGCCCAAGGGAGAACCAATTTCCTTGGCTATGCACATCAGACAGGTCCCTCGGCCAAGGGCGAAATTCCCATGCCACCCCTCACAGAAGCCGCGGTGGCACATTGTGCAATATCGCTTGGTCTGTGTCCGGCGACGAAACACGCCCTCGCATATCCAGCAATTTGCCCACTCATCCTGCTCGATGAGATCCTCAGCAATGTCGGTCGATTCGGAGTTCGGGGCCGGCGCTGGATCATCGCTCATTTACGCTTCCTTCCTGACGTTGCCTTGAACGGTGCGATCTCCTTCGGTCGCGCGGTCGAAGCGAATATTGGCGTGGCCCTTGCGCCGCCGCCTGTCCTGCCTTACGTCAACCCCATGCCGCGATCGTTGATCTTTGATTCCGAACATGCAGACTATCTTGTTCAGCTCCTGAACGAAAGCCTGTCCAACGATGAGCTGGCTGCCCGCATGTCGAGGCAGTTCAAGGTTCGGATCACGGCAGCCCATATCCAACGCCTGCTGAGCCGGATGCGCAGTCGGACGGATCCGATTTATCGAGCCGCACCGTATCGCAAGGCCGGCAGCCGCTTCAGCGGCTGAAGCGATCCGGTTTGAGCCCGCCTCAGACCTGAAAGTGCCGCGTGAAGGCCGCGTAAACGGCGTCCGGGGCTTCCTCCGGCACATAGTGGCCGCAATCAATCGGGCCGCCGGTCGCGTTGGTGGCGTAGTCGCGCCACACCGCCAGAACGTCGCCGTGGACCGAGCCGGTGTGGCTCCTGGATCCCCAGGTCACCAGCAACGGAACCTCGATCTTGCGCCCGGCCTGATAGTCGGCCTCATCCATCTCGAAGTCGCAGCTGGCGCACGCGCGGTAATCCTCACATGAGCCGCGAATGGTCTTCCAGTTGAAGCAGCGGACGTATTCGGCGAATGCTTTCGGATGAAAAAAACCCAGCCCGATGCCAGGCTTTGACAACTTCCTTTCCATGTAAAACGCCGGCGGCACACCGGCCATCATGCGCTCCGGCAGGTCGTAGGGCTGGATCATGAAAAGCCAATGCCAGGATTTCGTCGCCCATTGCTTCGAGGTATGGGTCCAGATGTGATAGTTTGGCAGTATGTCCACGAGCGCGGCCCGCCTGACGCGGTCGGGATAGTCGAGGCACATGCGGGCAGTTGTCCGCGCGCCGCGGTCGTGGCCTGCAACCATGAACTCGCGATAGCCAAGACGCGTGGCTCCTGACTACGTCGCCCGAACGGTAGAACAATCGCCGTTTTGCCGCGAGCCCAATAGACGTTAGAGTCGGTCGCAATCCGCGATGGACATAACCGAAGAGCAGGGGACGGAAATGCGACGTGCGAAGTTGGCAGCGATAGCTTTTGCGGCCGCCATGGCCGCCGCCGGAGCAACGACAGGCGCGGCGCGCGCGCAGGACGCGGCCCAACCCAGCATCGACCTGCCCGACCCGTTTGGGGCCGCCACGTCATTTGGCCAGCTACCCGCGGGGCGCGCGTGGGGCGGGACGACCGCGGTGGCGGTGGATCGCGACGGCAAGAGCGTCTGGGTCTTCGAGCGCTGTGGCGGTGAAAGCTGTGCGAGTTCGAACCTGCCGCCGATCCTGCATTTCGATCCGTCCGGCAAGCTGCTGGCAAGCTTCGGCGCCGGCATGTTCGTGTTCCCGCACGGGATCACAGTCGACCGCGAGGGGAATGTGTGGGTCGCCGACGCCGATGGCAAAAATGGCAAGGGCCATGTGGCCGTCAAGTTCAGCCCGAACGGCAAGGTGTTGATGACGTTGGGCCACGCGGGAATGCCGGGAGACGCTCCGGGTTTCTTCAACCGGCCGACGGGGGTGGCCATCGCGCGCAACGGCGACATCTTCGTCGCCGATGGCCATGGTGGAGATTCCAACGCGCGCGTCGTCAAGTTCTCTAAAGCCGGCAAATTCATCACCGCGTGGGGGAAGAAGGGCACCGCGCCAGGAGAATTCGATACGCCGCACGCCATTGCGGTGGATTCGCAGGAGCGGGTCTATGTCGCCGACCGGTCAAACAACCGAATTCAGGTGTTCGACGCGAACGGAAAATTCCTCGCTGACTGGAGGCAGTTCGGCCGCCCGAGCGGGGTCTATGTCGATGCGAACGATGTAATCTATGTCGCCAACTCGCAGACCACCGACAAGACGGGGTGCACCCCGGACCCAGGCTGCCGCCACGGCATCCGCATCGGCGATGTCGCGGATGGTTCGGTCAAGTACTTCATTCCTCGTCCAGACGGCGACAAGATCGGGCCGGAAGGCGTGTCGGTCGATGCGCAGGGTACGGTCTACGGTGCATCGAACGAAGGAAAGCGGATCGATCGCTTCAGCAAGAAATAATCGCGCGGGACCGCCAACCGAACGATCAAGCGGCCCGACGCTGCAGCCGGTCGCCATTTGCCAGAATGGCCGAGGCCAGTTCCGCCGCCGGGCCACGCTCATGTCGCGCGGAACCGAGCACCACGAACTCCACGTCACCCAGATCGGGCAATCGGTTTGCCGAGGGCATTTCGAACAGACCCTCCGGCATCAGGCCGCGTGCGTGCACGGTCACGCCCAGTCCGGCAAGCGCTGCGGCACGCAGGCCGCTCAGGCTGCCACTCGAGCACACGATCCGCCATGGCCGGCCGGCACGCTCCAGCGTCTCCAGCGCAACGGCGCGAGTGACGCTGGGCGGCGTATAGAGGATCAGCGGCAGCGGCTGGGCCGGGTCGATGCGCGTTGCCTCGCAGCCGATCCAGGCCAGCCGGTCCCGCCAGACCAGCCGCCCCCTGTCGTCAGCCGCGCGTCGCTTGCACAGCACCACATCGAGGTCGCCGCCATCCAGCATCTGGTACAGCGTGGCACTCAGATCGACCGTCAGTTCCAGATCGACCAGTGGATGCAGCCGGACGAAGTCGCGCAGCACTTCCGGCAGGCGGGACGTGACGAAATCCTCCGACGCGCCGAACCGCACCCGGCCACGCAACTGCGAGCCGGCAAAGTAGCGCCGCGCGCGATCGTTGGCCTCCAGGATGGAGCGGGCGAAACCCTCCATCGCCTCGCCGTCCGCGGTGGGCACCACCGAATGGGTGTCGCGCACGAACAGACGCCGCCGGGCTTCCTCCTCCAGTTTCCGGATGTGCTGGCTCACGGTGGACTGGCGCAGGCCAAGTCGTCGCCCTGCTTCGCTGAAGTTGCGGGTCTGCGTCACGGCAAGAAAGCTTTCCAGCAACACCGGATCGAGCACAGGCCGGCCTCCGTGATCATGGTTCATGATGACAGTAAGCATGACAACCGTACTTCACAATGACCGCCCGGAGCGGGATATTGCCGCCATCGCAAAGCGCGGAAGGCCGATCCAATGAAGGCGCTGCTGTCCCGCCTCACCATCGATCCCTACATCGCCGCCATCCTCGGCATGGTGGCGCTGGCCTCCGCACTGCCGGTGCATGGTCGCGCCACTGCCGCTGCGGGTGACGCCAGCATGGCCGTGATCGCACTGATGTTCTTCCTGCAGGGCGCGCGGCTGGAGCCCAAGGCGGCGCTGGCGGGTGCGCGGCATTGGCGGCTTCACACGATCGTACTCGCCAGCACCTTTCTGCTATTCCCCGTGCTGGGGCTGTCCGCGCGCGCCCTGGTGCCGGGACTGCTGACACCGCCGCTCTGGGGCGGGCTGCTGATGCTCTGCGTGCTGCCCTCCACGGTGCAGTCGTCGATCGCGTTTACCTCGATCGCCCGCGGGAACGTGCCGGCAGCGCTGTGTGCGGCGACCGCTTCCAACCTGGTCGGCATTGCTCTGACCCCGCTGCTGGCCGGCATTCTGTTCAGTACCTCGAGTGCGTTCTCCGCGCGCGGCGTGGGCGATATCGTGATCGAGCTTCTGCTGCCCTTCGCCGCCGGTCAGCTTACCCGCCCGTGGATTGGCGAGTGGGTCGCCCGCAACAAGCACGTTGTCGGCCTGGTCGATCGCGGCTCCATTCTGCTGGTGGTCTATGTCGCCTTCAGCGAGGGCGTGACGCACGGCATCTGGCACCAGATCGACGCCACGCATCTGGTGTCGCTGGCGCTGCTGGATGCCGCGCTGCTGGCCGCG
The DNA here is from genome assembly GCA_963780095.1 of uncultured Alphaproteobacteria bacterium. GTDB lineage: Bacteria > Pseudomonadota > Alphaproteobacteria > Acetobacterales > Acetobacteraceae > JAMXLO01. Next base: position 44,137 of record CAWABH010000050.1, on the reverse strand, counting down.
GTGCTGTTGGCGACGACGGGGATCAGCCGGCTGTTCGGCTTCAGCCGCGCCGATGAAATCACCATCGTGTTCTGCGGCTCGAAGAAGAGCCTGGCAAGCGGACTGCCGATGGCCAGCGTGTTGTTCGCCGGGCAGTCACTCGGCCTGATCGTGCTGCCGCTGATGCTGTTCCATCAGATCCAGCTCATGGTCTGCGCCGCACTGGCCCGGCGCTACGGTGCGCAGGCGGCGCAGGCGCGGACGTCGGACCCTGGGATGCCAGCAACGACGATGGCGGCGTCGCATTGATCGCGGTGCCTATTTGTGCCCCTCGTCGGCGCACGCCAACAGTTGCGCTTCGTCCGGCGGATCGACTTCCAGGATCTTGAACACGTCCATGTCGTTGGGATTGACCGTTGCGCGGCTCTCCACGATCAACACCGACTGCACGGCCTGATGGTCGCAGGTGCGAAAATACTCGGGTCCCTTGTAAAGGTCGTACTTCATCCCCGACAGCGCGTCCACGACCTTCGCCGTTTCGATGCTGCCGGCGTTCTTGGCTGCGGTGAGCACCGTCAGGACGCCGGCAAAACCCAGCGCGCCATAGCTCGTCGGGACGCGCCCTTCAGTCATCGCGCGGAACCGGCGATTGAACACGTTCGCGGTGGGAATCGTGTCCTCCAGCCGCCAGTAGTACGATGTCCCGCCCACCACGCCGTCGAACGCGGACGACCCGGCCAGCACGCGCGTGGTGTAGAGCAGGATCGGCGCCACCAGTCTCATCGAGTTCTTGAGGCCGATCTTGTCGGCCTGGACGATCGACAGCTGTTGATCGCGGCCGAAATTGCACAGGATCAGAACATCCGGCTTTGACGCCTGGATGGTGGGAAAGTAGGGCGAGAAATCCGTCGTCCCGAGCGGATGCTGCACCTTCGCGACCACCTCGATTCCAGCAGCCTTACCGATGTCCTCGAAGCCGCGGAGCATTTCGTAGCCGTATGCATAGTCTGCGATCAAAAATGCGACGCGCTTGCCGAAATTCGCAAAAACATAGCGACCAACCGAGCCCGCCGTCACATGCGGCGTCAATGCCTGGTGAAATGTGGTGGGCGCCCAATCCGGCAGCGCGACGATTGCGTCCGACTGACTGATCGAGTTGAACAGTACCTTCTTTTGCTTGGCGACGTTGTTCATAGCGAGCTGCACCGACGCGGACAGGCCGCCCACGATGAAATCGGCCTGGTCCTTTTCGATCAGCCCCCGCGTCATGGCGATCGCCACCGCCGGATCGAACTTGTCGTCGCGCACCAGCAGCTCGGCCTTGCGGCCGGCAAGGCCGCCTTGCTCGTTGAACATGGCGATAGCGACCTTCGCCCCGCGCACTTGATCGAGCGCCTCCTCGCGATAGGCGCCGGTGAGCGGCACCGGAAAACCGACGCGAATCGGCCCGACAGTCTCGCTGCGCACATACGGTGCCGGCAGCGCGGCCAATGCGGCGCCCGCGGCAAGCATCCGCCGACGAGAAATGCCGGTCGGGCTGGTAGGATGGATCATTCGCATCGTATCCTCCGCAAGCCGGGCCGCCCGGCGGGAATGCTTTTGTGAAGATAGGCGTCCAACTCGGGTTCAGGCAACATAACCGGCACGGGCGGTCCACTGGTCGGAGCGTCTGGCAAAAAGGAGATCGGCTAATGCCCCGCATCGTCTTGCATTGCCTGGCGATTGCTCCGCTTGGCGTCACCATTTGGCTTGCCGGGACCGCCTTGGCCGCCGATCCTGCTGCCGGACAGGCCGTGTTCAAGTCGCAGTGCGCTACCTGCCATTCGCCGGCGGCTGGCAAGAATCTGATTGGCCCAAGTCTGTTCGGCGTGGTCGGGCGCAAGACCGGAAGCATTCAGGGCTTTCATTATTCTGTCGGCAACCAGAACGCAAACCTGACATGGGACGATGCCACGCTCGACAAGTATCTGGAGTCGCCGAAAACGGTCGTCCCCGGAACCACCATGACATTTGCCGGCGTCAAGGATAGCGCGAAGCGTGCCGACCTGATCGCGTATCTTGATACGCTGAAATAGGGCGCAACACTCCGAACCGGGGGAGGACCAAACATGTCACGTATCTTTGGCCTGATGTGCGCCGGCCTGCTGGCCCTCGGCACCGCACGCGCCGATACGACACTTGTCGTCAGCATGGCCGCCGACCCGACCGGCCTCGACCCGGAGGCGGTCCTCAACAATACCTCGGGCTTCGTGATGGCAACCATCTACGACGGCCTGATCCGCTACAAGCCGGGCACCGTCGAAGTCGAACCGGGACTCGCGCAAAGCTGGGACATTGCATCCGACGGGCTGGGCTACACATTCCATCTGCGCACGGGCGTCAAATACCACGACGGCACGCCGTTCAACGCGCATGCGCTGATTGCGACGCTCGATCGCCAGCTCAACAAGAACGACCCAAACTACATCGCCAACTCGGGGCCGGTGCAGAACCTCGCCGACTTCACCTACGGCTCCGTCGCGTCGTACCGCGCCGTAGACGACAGCACGGTGGAATTGAAGATGAAGGAGCCATCGGCTGCACTGCTCGCCAGCCTGGCGATGGTCTGGAACGGCGTCGTCAGCCCCGAAGCGGCGGCAAAATCCGGCAAGGAATTCCGTAACCATCCGGTCGGCTCCGGCCCGTTCATCTTCCGCGAATGGCGCCAGCGCGATCAGGTCGTGCTCGATGCCAATCCGGATTACTGGAAGGGCAAGCCGAAGGTCGATCATCTGGTGTTCAAGGAATATCCCGACGCACAGGCCGCGCTGCTGGCGCTGAAGCGCGGCGAAGTGCAGATCATGGGCGATGTGGCCACGCCGGTGATCGCCTCGATCCGCGGCGATGCGAACCTGGTCCTGCTGACGCAACCCGGCCTGGCGGTCAACGGCATGGCGATGTCGAACGACGTGCCGCCCTTCACCGACAAGCGCGTGCGCCAGGCGCTGAACTATGCCGTGGACAAGGACGCCATCGACAAGGCGCTTTATGGCGGACTGGCCACGCCGATGGTTTCCCCATTGCCGGAAGCGCAATGGGGCTTCGACAAGACGATGACAGGTTATCCTTATGATCCGGCGAAGGCAAAAGAACTGCTTGCCGCCGCCGGCGTGCAACCTGGCTTCAAGGTCGAACTGCTCGCCTATAGTACGCCGCGTGGCTACAATCCTGCCGGCCCCGATCTGGCCGTGGCGCTGCAAGGCTACTTCCAGAAGGTCGGCATCCAGGCGGACGTGCGCAAGCTCGACATCGGGGCGTTTCTCGCCACCGTGCGATCGGGCAAGTACCAAGGGATGTTCCTGTCCGGCTTCAGCGGCGATAATGGCGATCCCGACAACTTCATGAGTTCGCTGTTCAACTCGGGGCAGATGCCGGTGGGCGATACCTCCCACTACAAGAATGCCGAGGTGGAGAAGCTGATGGACGAAGCCGCGCGGGTACCTGACCCTGAGAAGCGCCTGGCGCTCTACAAGACGATCCAGCGCCAGATCATGGACGACGCGCCGTGGGTGTTCGTGAATTCGGTGCTTCAGGTCCGCGCCGCACGCAAGGAGGTCAAGGGCTTCCGGCTCAATCCGACGCAGATGTTCTTCGACATGGAGCAGGTATCGATCGAGAAATGACGGTGGAGGCCGACTACCGCACGCGCAGGCGCGGATCGTACTGATCCCGCAGCGCGTCGCCCAGCAGATTGAACCCCACCACCACCAGGAAGATCGCCAGGCCGGGGAACGTGGCGATCCACCAAGCGGTCAGGAAATAGCCGTGGCCATCGGCCAGCAGCGCGCCCCAATCCGGTGACGGCGGCTGCGCGCCAAGGCCCAGAAATGACAGCCCGGCCGTCTCCACCACCACCGCGCCGGACTGCAGCGTGGCGAGCACCAGCACCGGGGTAAAACTGTTCGGCAGCACATGGCGCAGCATCACGCGCATCCGCCCGGCGCCGATCGCCCGCGCGGCCACGACAAAATCGGCAGCCTGCACCGTCAGCACCTGGCCTCGCATCAGACGTGCATATTGCGGCGTATAGATGATGCCGATCGCGATCACCGAATTTGTCAGGCTGGGGCCGAGCACGGCCACGATGATCAACGCCAGCAGGAGGTAGGGGAATGCCAGCAGAACATCCACCATGCGCATGATCAGCGCATCGACTCCGCCACCGACATAGCCGGCGACCAACCCGAGTGAGCCGCCCAGCACCAGCGCGAGGCCATCCGCCATCACGATCGCCAGCAAAGCAGTCCGTGTGCCGTAGATGACGCGGCTCAGCGTGTCCCGCCCGTATTGATCGGTGCCGAACCAATGCTCGGCGGAAGGCGGCGACAGTGCGCTCGACAGGTCCTGCTCATAGGGATCGAACGGCGCGACCAGCGGCGCGATCAACGTCAGCGCCAGAAACACCACCGCGATCGCCAGCCCGGCACGCGCTCCGGTTCCGCGCAATGCACGGCGAACAACGCCAGGCGACGACGGCGGAACGGACGCAGTCGTGGCGCTCAAGCGCGGCTGATCCGTGGATCGAGCGCGGCATACAGGATATCCACCACCAGGTTCACCATCACGAACAATCCGGCGATGAACAGTGCGCCCGCCTGCACCACGGGATAGTCGCGCGACAAAATCGAATCGACCATCAGCCGCCCCAGCCCCGGCAGTGAATAGATCGTCTCCGTCAGCACCGCGCCCGACAGCAGCAAACCGAGCTGGAGGCCGATCACCGTGACGATCGGGATTGCCGCGTTGCGCAGGATGTGGCGCGTGATCACCTGCGCCTCCGTCACACCCTTGGCGCGCGCGGTGCGCACGTGATCGAGTGTCGCAGCCGCCAGCACCTCGGCGCGCGTGATGCGCGCGATCAACGCCAACGGCACGCTGGCCAAAGTCACGGCCGGCAGCAGCATGTGACGCAGACTGGCGGCGATCATCGTTGTATTGCCCGACAGCAGACTGTCGACCATACTCATGCCGCTGATGCGCGGCGGGTCGAGCCCCACGGGCATCAGCCCGCCCACCGGCTGCCAGCCGAGGCCCGCGGCGAACAGCACCAGCAGCATCAGGCCCAGCCAGAAGATCGGCATCGACACGCCGAACAGCGTCAGCGTCATCACCACCGCATCGAAGCGTGATCCCCGCCATACCGCGGACAACACCCCGATCGGCACGCCGCCCAGGCTTGCCAGCATCAGCGAGGCCAGCGCGAGCTGCAGCGTCACCGGGAAAGCGGCGACCACATCGTCGAGTGCCGGACGGTTGCTCTGCACCGATGTCCCGAGATCGCCGGTCATCGCGCCGCGCACGAAGCGGGCGTATTGGATCCAGACCGGCTGGTCGAGGCCTAGCTGTTCACGCAGCCGCTGCAATTGCTCATTGGTCGCATGGTCCCCCAGCAGCAGTTGCGCGACGTCGCCGGGCAGTAGATGCATCGTGACGAACACCACGATGCTGACGCCGATCATCACGAACGCGAGCTGGATCAGGCGGGCAGCGACGTATTTCCCCACAGTCTGCCCCCGCGGATGGACCCTCGCTCAGACCGCCCGAGTGTTCGAGCGTCGCGCCGCGTCGATCCCCTCCGTCTGCCCGAGCGCCGCACGCAACGTGTCGATCAGTGTACGCATGCGGAATGGCTTCATCAGCACCCATCGCTCGCCGGCGATCCGTTCGGCATGGCCGCCGGTGAAGAATACCACCGGTAACGACGGTCGCAATGCCCGCACCGCATGCGCGAGTTCGACGCCATTCATATCCGGCAGCGTGATATCGACCAGGAGAAGGTCACACTTCAGACCCAGCTCGACCTGGCGAATTGCTTCGCTGCCATTTTCCGCGGCAACAACAGAGAATCCATTCGCCGACAGCATGCCGTGGATCGTCTCGCGATAATCCGCCTCATCATCCACCACCAATACGGTGCTTTGCCGCTGCGCGTGCGCGGTCGGCTTTCCAGCTGGAACCACCCCTGGTTCACGCGAGTCCGGCGCGTCGTCCGCATTCACCGGTGCTTCGGCTGAGGTCCTTGGGAAAAAGACGCTGACGGTAGTACCGTTGCCGACAGCACTTTCGATGCGGACGCCGCCGCCCGACTGGCTTGCTACACCAAACACCTGACTGAGCCCAAGTCCCGATCCCTGGCCCGGCGGCTTCGTGGTGAAGAACGGCTCGAACGCACTGCGCATGACCTCCGCGCTCATGCCGGTTCCCGTATCGCTCACCGCCATGACGACATAGTCGCCCGGCGGCAGGTCCGCCGTTTGATCAAGCGGGTCCAGCGATGTGTTGCTGGCCGTTATCGTCAGGACGCCCCCATCCGGCATCGCATCGCGCGCGTTGATTGCGAGGTTCAGGATCACATGCTCGATCTGCACCGGATCGACAAATACCGGCCAAAGCTCCTCTTTGACCTTCATCTCAATCCGGGTGGCCCTGCCCAGCGTGGCGCGCAGCAGATCGTCCATACCGTGCACGATCTTGCTCAGGTCAGCCTGAACTGGAGTCAGCGGTTGCTTGCGCGAGAAGGCCAATAATTGCCGCACGAGGTCGTTACCTCGGATTGTAGCCTGCAGGATAACCGAGAGGCGGCGCGCATACGTGGGATGCTCGCTCAGATGGTTGTGCAGCGTTTCGGCGTTGCCGCTGATCGCTATCAGCAGGTTGTTGAAGTCATGTGCGACACCGGACGTCAGTCTGCCGATCGCCGCCATTGTCTGCGCCTGCCGCAGCCGCTCCTCCGTCTGGTGACGCGCCGTAACATCGGTATACAGCGTAACGAAGCCGCCACCCGGGAGCGGATTGCGGCGTATCTCAAGTTGCCGCCCGCTCGGGCGAGGACGCTCGATCGTCCCCATGCTGGCACCGGAGCGCAGCAGCGCCATGCGCCGGTCAACCTCCGCCTCGACATCGACCTCTCCAAACTCTCCCACTCGTGCCTGCCCCCTCAGGATGTCCTCCATCGGCAGGCCCACTCGCAAGATGTCCGCTGGCACCCCGGTGAAGTCCGGAAAGCGCTGGTTCCATGCCATCAGCCGAAGGTCGCCGTCCACCATCATGATGCCGTCACCCATGCCGGTGATGGTCGCATCCAGAATCGCACGCTCGCGCCCGAGGGACGCGTGGCGGCGCCGCGCGGCGTTCTCTTCGCGCAAGAGCAGGGCCGCCATCAAGAGCACCAGCAGGGTGATGCCACTAGCGAAGGTGAGGGCATTCTGTTCCCAGAGCGCCGCCAAACCCATCGCCTCGGCTCGATCGACGCCGACCACCACTTTCAGGTCCCGTTCGGGGACCGTGGCGAAGGCATAAACGCGCTCTGTTGCATCCAACGCCGAACGCCCGGTCCAACTACCGTCCGGTGCTCCATGCATCGCTGCAAACAGGGGCGAACCGGCGATGCTGACAACGGTGCCGGAGCGCTCCGGGTCCGACAGGGTCCAGGTATCGCCCGCGACGCTCACAACACCGAGCAGACCGCGGCCGCCGAGATTGACCTCGCGATAGAACCGGGAAAGCGAATTCATGTCGTAAGAGGCGGCGATTATGCCGGCAAAACTGCCGTCCCGGCCATCGAGCCGGCGGACCAGATTGATCTGCCAGACCCGTGTCTGCAGACCCTGCGTGAGCGCGCCGATGAACATCCTGCCCTCATCGCTGGGCAGCGCCGCTTCGTGGCGAAAATAGTCTCGGCCGCTGATATCGGCTCCGATGATCGCGGCACGCGAGCTCGAGCGGACGATTCCCTTTGCGTCCGCTATGAAGATCTGGAGCGAGACGTCGTTGAGCGAGACCAGCTGCTCGGATCTTGCCGCCATATCGAAGCCTGCCGGGTCGCGTTGCCAGTCATATTCCAGGATGCGCAGTGTCTGATCGAGCGACAGCAGTTCGCGTCGCCAGAGTTCCTCGAACACCCGCGCCTTACCGACAACTTCCGCCCGAATTCGCGCATCTGCCTCCGCCCGGTGAGCCAGGATCGCGTCGCGAGCGCCGATCCAGGTCAAGGCGATCAGCGCCAGCGCTGCTGCAATGACCAAGACTGGGCCAAGCCGGCGAATGCCGTCGCAGCGCACGGTGAGCGCGGCAGGTTTGTCGGCCTTGATGCCAGGGTTCCGGGCTATGTGCTCCTCCTTGGGTTGCAACTCACCTTACCGTGATATTACACCCTGCCGCACTGACTAATCGGAGTCGAGGCAGGCCAAAGTGAAAAAAGTGACAACCCACTGCCACGCTGCATCAATGACCCAGAGGTTCGCCCAGCCGGTGGATCGTGCTACGGACGCCTCAATGTAACGGGGAGAGATGTCGCATGACCGAGCCCAGGCAAACGACCCGGTTCGGGCGGATCCATGCGCCGGATATGCCGTGGCTGGCCAAAGCGCCGCAGGAGCCGATTCTTGATCCGGACCTGCCGATCATCGATACCCATCATCACCTGTGGGATCGCCCGGATCATCGCTACCTGCTGCATGAATTCCTGGCGGACCTGCGCAGTGGCCACAACATCGCGGCCACGGTGTTCCTGCAATGCCACACCATGTACCGCGCCGGTAGCGTCGAAGAGATGCGGCCCGTTGGGGAGACCGAATTTGTCGCCGGCATCGCCGCGATGAGCGACAGTGGCGGTTATGGAGCCACCCGGGTCGCCGCCGGCATCGTCGGGTTTGCCGATCTCACGCTGGGCGACCGGGTCGAGGCGGTGCTGGATGCGCATGTCAGAGCCGGCGGCGGCCGGTTCCGTGGTGTGCGTCACTCCGGGAACTGGGACGCCGACCCGGTCATCGGCAATGGCGCGCCTGGACCCGACATCTACCGGCGTGCCGATTTCCGGGCGGGTCTGGCGCGGCTCAGCGCGCTGGGGCTGTCGCTGGACGCCTGGGTGTTTTTCACCCAGTTGCCCGACGTGATCGACCTTGCGCGCGCCTTCCCTGGCACGAACATCATCATGGGCCATGTTGGCGGAGTGCTGGGTTACGGTCCCTACGCCGGCAAGCGCGAGGAGGTGTTCGCGTCCTGGAAGGCATCGGTGACGGAACTGGCGAAGTGCCCGAACGTGACGATGAAGCTGGGCGGCATGATGATGCGGGCCGCCTTGTTTGACTACAAGACGGCGGAACGACCACCCTCGTCGGAGGAGCTGGCAAGCTGGTGGCGTCCCTATATCGAGACCTGCATCGAGCTGTTCGGCGCGAATCGCTGCATGTTCGAGAGCAACTTCCCGGTGGAAAAGATGGGCATCGGCTGGGCCGCACTGTGGAACGCGTTCAAGCGGATTGCCTCGGGCGCATCGGCGGACGAAAAGCGTGCCATGTTCAGCGGCACGGCGCGGCGCATTTATCGGTTGGGATGATGAAGCAATGAGCGATACGGCCCACCAGGACCTGATCCTGGATCAGTTCACCCGGCAGGCGACGCCATTCAGCACCGCCGATACGATCACCGACGCGAATGCACTTCGAATGATCGTGGAGGCTGCGGGACCTGGACCGGGCGATACGGTGCTCGACGTCGCATGCGGCGGTGGGATCATCGTGTGCGCCTTCGCCGCGGAGGTGAAGCACGTCACCGGAATAGACATGACGCCGGCCATGCTGGACCGCGCGCGTCAACTCGCGGCCGAGAAGGGTCTGACGAACGTTTCCTGGGACCAGGGCGATGTCGGATCGCTGCCCTATGCGGACGGCGCGTTCGACATCGTGGTGACGCGATTCTCCATGCATCATTTCCTCGATCCGATCGGCGTGCTGCGAGAGATGGTGCGGGTGTGCGTGCCCGGCGGACGCGTCGTGGTGGTGGACATGTACGCGTCGGAGAATCCAACCAAGGCTGCCGAATGGAACCGCGCGGAAAAGCTGCGCGACCCGTCGCATGTGCGGTGTTTGACTCTGACGGAGCTGAAGGCGTTGTTTGGCGCGGTTGGCCTTCCGGCCCCGGAAGCAGGCTTTTACGAATTGCGTGATGAGGTGCGGAATTTGTTGCGGCGATCATTTCCAAATCCCGGCGACGATTTGAAGATCATTGAGATGTTCGCCGCGTCCGCCGAGGATGACCGCATGGGCATACCGGTTCGTCGCGAGGGGGACAAGATCAATTACGCATATCCGATTGCGATCCTGTCCGCGCGGCGTGATTGATTACAGCGCGTCAACACCGCTTGGTTGTCACGTCATGGCCGGGCTTGTCCCGGCCATCCGTCGCGGCACGTGTGCTGGTAGAGATGGCCGGGACAAGCCCGGCCATGACGGGAAAGGGCGGCGTGGTGCCGCTATCCCAAGTACGCCCGCCTGACCCGCTCGTCATCCAGGAGTTCGCGACCGGGACCATCGAGCACGATCCGGCCGCTCTCCAGCACATAGCCGTGGTCAGCAATGCCCAAGGCCAGTGGTGCGTTCTGCTCCACCAGAAGTATCGTCACACCTTGCTCATTGATCCGCCGGATCGTCTCGAACACCTGCTCGACCAGCATCGGTGCCAGCCCCATGCTCGGCTCGTCCATCAACAGCACCCGAGGCCGCGCCATCAGCGCGCGCGCCGCGGCCAGCATCTGCTGCTCGCCGCCTGACAGCGTTCCGGCCACCTGCTTCAGCCGCTCACGCAGACGGGGAAACAGCGCCATCATCTGCTCCTTGTCCCCGGCGATCGCACGACGGTCACGGCGCGTGAATGCGCCCATGTCGAGGTTCTCGCTCACGGTCAACCGGCCGAAGATGCGCCGCCCCTCCGGCACCTGCACGACGCCGATCGCGGCGATCTCGTGCGCACCGAGACCGGCCAGCGGTCGGCCGTCAAAACGAATTGCACCCTCGCGCGGGTGCAGCAATCCGCTGATCGCGCGCAACGTGGTCGATTTGCCGGCGCCGTTGCCGCCCACCAATGTGACGATCTGCCGTTCCTGCACCGCAAGCGAAACGCCTTTCAGCGCCTCGATCTTGTCGTAGAACACGTGGATGTCGTCGATCTCAAGCAGCGCCATTGCCGGCCTCATTCCGCTGCCGGTTTCGCGGCCTTGCCGAGATAGGCTTCGATCACCGCCGGATCCTGCTGCACCCGGTCGGGAACATCCTCGGCAATCTTGACGCCGTGATCCAGCACCGTCACACGATCCGACATCGACATCACGACACGCATCTGATGCTCGATCAGCAGGATGGTGATGTCGAAACGTGCGCGAACCTGCCGGATGAACTCCATCATCTCGGATGTTTCATGCGGGTTCATCCCCGCGGTCGGTTCATCGAGCAGCAGCAACCGTGGCTTGGTGGCAAGCGCGCGGCCGATCTCCAGCCGGCGCTGTTCGCCATAGGCCAGATTGCGCGCCAGAATATCGCCGCGACCGCGCAGGCCGACGAAATGCAGCAGGCGCAGTGCCTCCTCGTGCGCCGCGCGCTCGTCGCGCATGGTGTGCGGCGTACGCAGCACCGCGCCCCACCAGGTCGAGCGCAGATGCAGGTGCATCCCGACCAGGAGATTCTCGATCGCGGTGATGTTGCGGAACAGCCTGATGTTCTGATAGGTGCGACTGATTCCCGCCGCCGCCACGCGATCCGGCGTCAGCCCATCGATCCGCTCACCGGCAAACCAAACTTCGCCGCCGCTCGGCCGCAGGTTTTGGGTGATGCAGTTGAAGACTGTGGTCTTGCCGGCGCCGTTTGGCCCGATGACGCTGTGGATGCTGTGCTCTTCGACGGCAAGGTCCAGACCTGCGATCGCCACCAGACCGCCGAAGCGCATGGTCAGGTCATTGCACTGGAGCAGGGACTCGCCCATCAGGTCCCCCCTCCGTCAAATGCGCGGCTGCGTAATTTTCATCACCCCCGTCGTTCCTTTCGTTAGCGCCGTCGTTCCTATCGTCACCCCCGCGAAAGCGGGGGCCAGGCTGCGTCCCCGCTTTCGCGGGAATGACAAAAAAACGCTCAACCTGCGCCTACCGTTGCTGCACGGGCACCGCATCCGTGCCTGCATCGAGCGCCAGAGTTTCGTCGGCAGCGTGCAATTCGCGCTGGCGCACATCTGATGGCCACAAACCCTCGGGACGCAACCGCATCATCACCACCAGCACCGCGCCATAGAACAGATACCGGTATTCTCCGAATTCACGCAGCAGCTCGGGCAGGCCGATCAACGCGATCGAACCGAGCACGACGCCCGGCAGGCTGCCCATGCCGCCGACGATGATCAGCGCCAGCACGTTGATCGAAATCAGCAGCTGAAAGCTCGACGGATAGACTGAGCCGAGCATGGTAGCGAAGATCGAACCCGCGAGTCCGGCGAATGCCGCGCCCAGACCATAGGCGAGCAATTTGGATCTGATGAGGTTGATGCCCAGTGCCTGCGCCACGTCCTCGTCGTCGCGCAACGCCATCCAGGCGCGGCCGAGGCGGGAATTCTCCAGCCGCCATGCGACGAATGCCGCGACGGCGGACGCGACCAGCGTCAGGTAGAACAGCGCGACCGGGCTGCCCAGCACGAAAGATCCCAGTTGTGGCCTGGGGATCTGCAGGATGCCTTGTGCCCCGCCAAGCAATGGCGCGGCAAAATCCGACTGCACGATGACGCGCACGATTTCACCCAGGCCCATCGTAGCCACCGCCAGATAGTCGCCGCGCACACCGAGCACTGGTAGGCCGAACATGACACCGACGAGAATCGAAAGGAACACCGCAACCGGCATCGCCTCCCAGTAGGAAAGATGCGCGAGTGCATGCGGTGCATCGGCGGTAAGCAGTGCGGTTGTGTAGGCGCCGACAGCAAAGAAGGCGACGAAGCCTAGATCGAGCAGCCCGGCCAAGCCGACCTCGAGATTGAGGCCCATGCCCATCAGGATGTAGAGCCCGACCAGCATCAGCACCTGGCCGACATACGAACCCGCAACCGCCGGCAGCAGCACCAGACACAGCAGTGCGAACCCCGCCCAGATCATGCGTTCGCGCCGATGGTCGCGGATCGGCCAGCGGGCGATGCGCCGGCGCTGCGCGAGACCGATGAGTTCGCTGCACAGAGCGACAACGATGAAGATAGTTACCGCGCCTTCCGGGCTCAGTCCCTCCCAGGTGTACAGGAATTCCCGAATGTCGCTGACGACACCCTCGTATTGCTGCAGCATGAGCTGGATTAGTTCCTGGAACACGCCGGCGACCAGCACCGCAACCGCGCCCGGTATGATCGCACGGCGCACCATGGCAGGACTTGTGCGCAACGCCGCGCCCAGCAGTCCGGCAACCGCACCGCCGCCGACCAGGATGCCCGCGCCGGCGGCTGGGCCAAATTCAAACGTCAGCATGTTCAACAACGCCGGCGACAACGCGATGAAAATGCCTTGCAGCGGCACGATGGTCATCAGCAAAGCCAGCGCTGCGACCGGCACGCCGGCAGCAGCGCCGGCGAGCACTCCCGGGAGCGGACGTCCCGCCATCGCTCCGGCGCCGCCGGCAATTACCACCAGCACCGCCTGCCCGAGGCTCAAAGTGTCGATGATGATCCAGCGCTGGTGCAGCATCAGCAAGACGCCGACCACCGCCAGGTGCACGGCGCCTGCACCGAAGGCGAGGCCGATAAGGACAGCGCGGCGCGCCTGCGGCATCATATCGATGGCTCGCCTGTCGTCACATTGCAGCCGCTGTTTCCATCCGTCATGGTCGGGCTTGACCCGGCCATCCACGACTTGGACGACACGGGAAGACGTGGATGGCCCGCCTTCGCGGACCATGACGACGAGGGCGCTCCACGGCATCATGCGCGCTTCTTCGCCATGCGCTCGCCAAGCAGTCCTTGCGGACGGAAGATCAGCACCATGATCAGCAGCGTGAAGGCGATCAGGTCGCGCAATTGGTAAGGCGCCGGAATGCCGATGCCATCCAGGAACAGTGTCGGCCCGACCAATTCCACCATGCCGAGGAAAAAGCCGCCGAGCATTGCGCCGGGGATGTTGCCGATGCCGCCCAGCACCGCGGCGCCGAATGCCTTGATGCCGGGCGTGAAGCCCATGAAGAAATACACCTGCTTGTAGAGAAACGCGTAGAACACACCGGCGATGCCGGCCATCGCGCCGCCCAGCACGAAGGTGAAAACGACCACCTTGTTCACGTCGATGCCCATCAGCGCGGCGGCCTCGCCGTCTTCGGCTACCGCGCGCATCGCGGTGCCCATGCGCGTGCGCTGCACGATCAGGTACAGCGCACCCATGAACAGCAGGGCAAGCCCGATCACGATCACGTCGATGCGTGGAACGTTGAAGCCAAGCACATGGAACGCCGCGCGCTGCCATTGCGGCTCGGGATAGGATTTCACCGCGGAGCCGAACATGCCGCGGAACGTCTGCTCCAGGAAGAACGACACGCCGATCGCGCAAATCAGCGGCGCAAGGCCAACCACGCGACGGAACGGGCGATAGGCGATGCGTTCGGTCAGCACCGCGATGCTGACCGACGTGGCGATCGCCACGGCAAGTATCGCGGCCATGGCGAGCACGGGCTGGCTCTGGAGGAAACCCGAGCGATCGAGCGGGCCGGCAACAAAATAGCCGGCGAATGCGCCGGCCATCACAATATCACCGTGTGCGAAGTTGATCAGGCGGAGAACGCCGTAGACCATCGTGTAGCCCAACGCGATCTGCGCGTAGATGCTGCCGATGGTCAGGCCGAACATGACGAAATCAAACCACTGCGCAGCGTTGTAGCGGCCCTTGATCAGCGTGCCGATGGTGCCGAGCACAACCACCAGCACCACGCCGATGCGCAGACCCCACAGGACGATATCGACTGCATTGAAGCGGGCCATGGCACGCAGCCATGGCCCCTTTTCAGAGGTCGCGCCGGCCACCTACGGCCAGATCTTCTTCGGGTTCTTGCCTACCTCAAAGGTCTTCGGATCAGAGGAAGTGAACTCGAGCACCGACGGCTTGAACTGCGAGCATTCGCCATACGCATCACAGGCGATCGGGCCGCTGATGCCGTCGAATTTGGTGGCGAACACGGCGTCGCGCAGCGCCTTCTTGCCGATATAGAGGTTCCCGGCGGCGTCGGTCTTGGCAACCTTCTCGATTGCCTTGATGGCGAGCATCGCGCCGTCATAGGCGTTGGCGTGGTAGCCCGAGATCGGCGCCTCGCCGTAGGCCTTCTTGTACTCCTCGACGAACTTCGGATAGTTCTTGCCCATCGCGTCCGGTGAAAGGTCCGGATAGCCGATGCGGAAGCCCACCACCGCGGGGCCGGCAGCCTCAATGAAGTCGGCCGACAGCAGCGAACCGCCACCCATCAGTGCCGTCTTCTCCAAGCCCGGCGTCTCCTTCGCCTGGCGCAGGATCTGGGCTGCGGCCGCGGTGAACACCGGGAAGTAGATCAGATCCGGCTTCTCGCTGGCGATGCGCGTCAGCAGCGGATGCATGTCCACATCGCTTGGCGCGATCGCTTCCTGCGACAGCACCTTGCCGCCCAGTTGCTTGAAGTTGTCGGCAAACACCTGCTGAAGCTGCTGCGCGTAGGGACTCCCATCATGCACGGTCACCACCGACTGCGCCCTTGCCACATCATGCACATAGGTGGCGTCGGCCTTGCCCTGCTCGCTGTCGCTGAACACGGTGCGCGCGAACCCGGCGTATTCCGGCTTGCGCGTGGAGGCTGTCAGCGCAGGCGCCGTGCAGGCGGTGCAGATATTGACAATCCCTTGCTGCCAGAGGATCGGCGCACCCGGCGTCGCGGCGGACGAGCAGGCGGGACCAAGCACGATGGCCGTCTGCGGATTTGCCGCCAACTTGGTTGCCGCGGTCTGCCCGCCTTCGGCGTTGCAGCCGTCGTCCTCGGCGTTCAGCTTCAGCGGATGCCCGAGCACCTGGCCGCCCAGTTCCTTGAAGGCGATCTCGACCCCGCGCTTCTCGTCCAGACCGAGCGCGGTGTCCGCGCCGGACAGCACCCAGTAGGCGCCGATCTGGATCGGTGCACCCTTGGCGATGCGAATCACGCCCAGGTCGTCGGTCACCGGACCGACCGTCGCCGCCATGGCGGCCTGCGCCACGATCGACAGCGTGCCCGCCGCCAGCAATTTCGTTAGACCACGGCTAAGGACTTTGAGGATCGTGCTCAACTCACCCTCCTGCTTGTTACAAACGTGACAGTGGCGTCGTGACGGCGGATTGCTGCTGCCGCCAAACTTTGCGGCCCCGGTGATAGCGAAGTCAATCAGGCTCGTCACGCGGGTGCCTGGCACCGGCTGACGGCTGGAACGCGCGTGGTATCATTCTGGCCGTTACCGGGGGAGTCCGAGATGATGACCGACCAACTGGAACAGGAAATCGCCGACCTTTGCGCGACGGCCCGACGCTACGACGCGCGGCACCAGCGCATTCCGGACCTGACCTGGCCCGTCGGGAGCCCGGATCGCGGTCAACTTCACCGCCGATTTCGATGCGATGCTGCTGCGCCGCCTGCTGAACGAACCGCCGATGCAGCTTGCCAAAGGCGAGTTCGGCGGGCGCGTCGGCATCTGGCGGTTGATCGATCTGTTCGATGCGCACGGCATCAAGGCGACCATCTTCACGCCCGGCCGCATCTGCGAACTCTATCCGCGGGCGCTCCTGGCCGCCGTACGTAGCGGGCACGAGATCGCCGACCGTGGGGCTACGAGATGAAAGGCCAATGGACTTGGTTCTAGATCGAGCGGCTGTTGCGCTCGTCATCTCGCTGATTACACCAGTTGCGCTGTTCGTAGCTAGGAACTGGATCAAGGCGCGCATCGAACGTGGTGTACAGCACAGGTTTGACGAGAAATTAGAGACCATTCGGACGGAGCTGAGAAAGAGCGAGGAGGCGTTCAAGAGCGAACTGCGTTTCAAAGAAACAGAAATCTCAGCACTGCGAGATGTCGTCTTGAGCGGTAGGGCACAGAGGCAGGCGTTGCTCGATAAGCGGCGCCTGGAAGCAGTCGAACGTATTTGGGCATCGGTCGTGGCGCTCACTCCCTTGAAAGGAGTATCGGCATCAATGGCTGTTGTAAATTTTGACGCGGTAGCGAAGCGAACTCCCAGCGACCCGAAGGCTCGCTGGCTCTTTGAGCAGATCACCGGCAACGCACCGGACCCACACGATCAGGCGAAACAAGGCATTGCGGCATTTAGCGAACGACCATTTCTCTCCCCTCTCGCCTGGGCATATTACTTCGCCTATGCGACGATAGTCGCGGGTGCTTTACGCGCGTGCAAAGCTACTTGCGCTTGGGATAGAGAACCCAGGGGAAATATTGAGTGTGGAGAATATCAGAAGCATCCTGAAAACGGCACTGCCGCATCAATCAGACTACATCGACAAGGTCGCTCCAGAACAATTCCATTATCTGCTTGACGAGCTTGAAACACTACTTCTGGGTGCACTCAGGGCAATGCTGGAGGGCATCGACGAGGACGAGGCCGATGTCAAGCGAGCTGCAGAGATCACGGACCAAGTCAAGAAGATACAGGGCGAGCGAAAGCAAGCATAGGCCGCACAGATGCCGGCTGTGGCGGATTGCTGCCTGACGGCGTATACCGAGTGGCGAGGCGGTGTCTTCTTGGGGTAACGTCAAAGTGTCGCTACCCCTTGGGGCGAGCATTCTCGACACGGTATGCGGAAGCGAGCCACCTGGCGGCCGAGTGCATCCGCCGGGGAGCCGGTCTGTCGGACGCCGGGATGTGGCCGGTTGTGCCTCTCCCGCTTCCCTACGAAGATCGAACTCCACGTTGCAGCCAATGGGAGGATTTCGTGCACTTGGCATACATCTCAGGCTTGCTCACCGTCTCGGCCGGTGATACGATTACGATTACCGTTGACCTAATCAACCACAATGACGTCCAAAAGGAGTCGATACGGCTTCGACTTTTCGGGCAAACCAGCTTCGACCCGCTGATCGATGAACACAGGGACCTTGGACCACGGGGTATTTTCTCAAGCGTTAACGGTCCGTTGAACCCAGGTTCATACTGGGTGGAAGTTGGGGCCAGCGAGTTTGTCGTGGTGAGTGCGGCTATCCGGACGCTGGAAGGCGGCAGGCCCATTCAAGTCGTCAGCTACTCACCCGGTGACTTCGCCGTTTTCGAGAGCGGGCGCCGCCGACGATAGTGGCTGCGTAAGGTTGAGCGCGCTTCGCGTTGCCCCCTGGTGATCCGCATGGCGTGTACATGCCAATCCACGGCGTAGTAACGCCTATGGTTGCTGCATTACCTTGACGTATACCCTGCTTATGTAAACAGCTTCGCCTGGCTCGGCAGCGGCAATGCCGCGCAACGCATCACGGATCCCGACCGGGTATTCGATCTGTGGTGGCCGCGTTCTGGCAGCAATACCGCGCCGGCGGCTATCTCAACATCGTGGTGCATCCGTTCGTGTCCGGCAGGGCGCTACGGATTGACATGCTAGATCGGTTGATCACGCGGATGAAGACGCTGCCAGGTGTCTGGTTCCCCACCTGCGAGCAGGTTGCCAGGCACTGTCTCGAGACCTACCCGTTGAAGCACCACGCCGTTTGACAGGGGGAGGCAGCATCATGCCGTGGAAGCAAGGTTACACGATATCAGATGAAATCAGCATTCCGGACGATCAGGTCCGTTGGCCGGATGGCAGCCACTGCTGTGTCAGCGTGGTGGTCGATCTGAGCGTAGCGAGCGGCCCGGATGGCATTCGCGCCGCCGATCTGATGCACCCAGACGCACAATTCGGCGCGCATGACGGCCTCGATCAGGTTCTCGCCGTGCTGAAGCACTTCGGCATCGTCGCCACGTTTGCCGTTCCCGCGGTGATCGCGCAGCTTCGCGCAGATCGGATACGCGCGCTGCTTGCTGACGGTCACGAAATCGCGGCCAACGGCTTGAAGCAAGAGGATGTTAGTGAGCTGAGCGCGGCAGAGGAGAAGGCACCGCTCGATCTGACGACCGACA
Organism: uncultured Alphaproteobacteria bacterium; assembly: GCA_963780095.1. Lineage (GTDB taxonomy): Bacteria > Pseudomonadota > Alphaproteobacteria > Acetobacterales > Acetobacteraceae > JAMXLO01. Next base: position 25,233 of record CAWABH010000050.1, on the reverse strand, counting down.
CTCTAACCAAGGTACAAGTCACAAACCGTCCGGATGGTTTTGCCTGCCAAGACAGGGCGATCCCTTCGCCGGCGGCACGATCAGTCCGTACACAATGGATCTGCTGATCGATGCCGGCTACGAGTACATAGGCAATGGCCTCGCGGATGACATTCCGCATTATTGGGTGACCGATTTCGCGTCGCGACGGTTGATCCTGACCACGCCGTACTATTATCACTTCGACGACCAGTGGTTCCTGATGTTCCCGCCCAAGGGCACCGGCTTGGAACGCGCGGATGAACTGTTCCGCAACTGGAGGGCCCAATTCAATGCGCAGTACAAGCCTGGCCGGCATTTCAGCATGACGCTGCATCCGGACGCCGTCGGCTGGTGCAACAGGCTTCAGTTGCTGGAAGACTTCTTCACGCACATGCAGAGTTTTCCGGGATTGTGGAATCCCTCCAGCGCGGCGTGCGCACGCTGGTGGAAGCAGACTTACCCCGCCAGTTCGCATTTGAACCTGGAGCCAAGCATCCGGCGCGACTACCCAGGCAGCCTCAGCTGAGGCCACCCGGGTAAGGCCCAGTTACGCGATGCGCGGCTCGCCTGCCGCCGCCTCGTCGAGCGCGCTGCCGATCTCCTCGATCGAGCGGCCTTTGGTCTCGATGCCGATCAGCCAGAACGCGGTCCCGGCGAATGCGTACCAGAACGACAGATACAGCAGCGCCGGGAAGATCGCATCGAGCGACGCTTTAGGGCTTACGTAGTTCGACGAGCCGATGATAATCGCCAGACCGAGCGGACCCAGGATCTTGCCAAGATTGCCGACACCATAACCCAGACCCATACCGCTTGCGCGAAGCCGCGATGGCCAGACTTCCGCCAAGTACGGCCCGATGATCGCGTAGCTTCCGTCGCCGAAGAATCGCTGCACCATGATCAGCAGGAAGAACACCGACACCGTGCCGATGTAGACATCGGAGAAGTAACCGGCCAGGGCCATGGTCAGTGCGCCGGCGAATCCGATCAGCGCACCGGACGCGCGGCGCCCGATTGCATCCGACAGATACGAACAGAACAGACGCCCGGCGATTCCAACCAGGCTCACGTAGATCATCAGGTACGACGCCTCGGCCGGCGTGATCTTCAGCACCAGCACGAACAGGGTCGTTATCCATAGCAGCAGCCCCACCCCACCTGTCTGGCTCAGCGCGGTACAGCAGGCGGCCGCGATACTGCGCGGATACTGGAACAGTTCGCGCCAACGCGTCTTGTCCGGCTCTAGCACCGACTGCGGCAGCTCGATCCGGCTGGGATCGACCTGAAGCGCCCAGGCAATCGACCGGCGCGCCTCCTCATGGCGGCCCATGCGAAGCAGCCAACGCGGTGATTCCGGGACCCAGTAGCGGATCAACAATACCAGGACCGCCGGCAACAGCCCGACGAGGAACAGCCCGCGCCAGCCGATGACCGGCGCCAGGAATGCGCCCGACAGCGCGCCCATCAGGTTGCCGGCCGGCAACAGAACTGTGGTCATTCCGCTCACCCAGCCGCGCTTGTAGGACGGGACGAATTCCTGCACGAGCGGAATGTCCACAGCGATCAGTCCGGCGTTGCCGAAGCCTACGAAGAAGCGGAAGAACGCGAGGAAGATCCAGCCGCTGATCCAGCCGTTTTCGCCGGGGGTGAATGCCATGATGCCGGTGGCAAGTGCGACATTGATCGCCGTTGCCATGAACACCTTCCGTCGCCCGATGCGATCGGCCATCCAGCCCCAGAAGAATGCGCCCGGCACCGCGCCGAGGCCGGAGGACAACAGGATCATCGCCGATTGGCCGAAGGTCAGGTGCCATCCGCCGATGATGAACGCCAGCACGTAGCCGATCAGGAAGAAGTCGAAGAAATCGAGCATGTCGCCCAGGTTCGCAGTGGCGATGATCCTCCACTGGTTTGCCGTCAGTGACTTCTGCTGCTCGAGCAGGTTCAACATTGCGTACACTCCCTATGCGATCGCGGCAAAACCGACGACCGTTGCCTTTATTGCCGGGTCTTGGCGGGCAAAGCCCGCTCCAAGGCCACCCATGGCGGCTCGTCCCGACGGCTGGCCTGGGAGGCTCGCCGCAAGAGTGCGACGGTAGTATCCACGGAAACCGTGGTGCAGTCGAACAAATATTAATGCGCCCCGTACGGGGCCGCTGCCGTGCTAATCGAACAGCGACAGGTCGATGACATCGCCCATCCGGTTGTAGCCGAGGTCGCTCGGGTGCAGGTGATCGCCGCAGTCGTAGATCGGCAGCATGCTGGTGGGGTGCTCAGGATCGCGCACGCCCTTGTCGAAATCAATCACCGCATCAAACGCGCCGGCGTCCCTGACCCATGTGTTCACCGCCTGACGAACAGCTTCGCGCGCCGGCGTCCAGGCGCCCACCAGGAACGTCTCATTCTCGAACGGCATCAGGGTGCCGCCGTATATCCTGATCCCGCGCGAATGCGCCCGCACCACCATCTGCTTCAGGCCGGCAATCATCTGTTCGGCGGTCACTTCCTCCTCGGGTTTAGCCCAGCGGTTGCGCAGATCGTTGGTCCCCAGCAGCACGATCACGTGCGTGACGCCGGGCTGCGCCAGGACGTCGCGGTCGAAACGGCGCAGGCCGCTGTCGCCGCGGATATCGTGCAGAACGCGGTTGCCGCCCAGCCCCTGGTTCATCACGCCCAACGCGCGGCCGTCCTTGCGCGCGACAAGCCGCCGCGCAAGCTGATCGGGCCAGCGGCAGAACGCATCATGCGTGGAGATATTGGCGTCGGTGAGCGAGTCGCCGAGCGCCACGATACCGCCGGTCTCCGCAGCGGTCATAACGTCGATGCCATTGACGAAATACCAATCGTCCGTCAGCCGACCGACCGGCATCACGTCCGTGCCGGAAAAATCCCCCGGCGGAGAGATGTAGTTCGTCTGACGCGCATAGCGGCCGGTGACGCCGAAACTCGCCGGCACGTCGCCCGGCAGATAGACGCTGATAGCAACATCGGCCAGCGGCGGCACTTGGAGCTCAACGGGATCACTCACCAGCAGCGCGCCAACAGCGATGGTGCCAGAATTCTCGCCTCCGAACGTCAGCTTCCGGTCGGAGCCCGGCATGATGCCGGCGCCGCTTGCACGCAGGCCGATCCGCGCTGCACCGACGTCCAACGGCCGGCTGCCATACGCGTTCGACAGGCGCACGCGCAGCATGCGCCCGCCGATGCTGACGCGCGCGTTCATCCGCAAGGTCTGGTTGCTGAATGCGGCACCCTCCGCCGGCGCGGGAGCCGTCGCCCAGGTGCCGACCCAATGCATGTCATTGACCATGGTGTACCCTCAACCGGTTGGATTGGCTCAAACTGACGGGTAGGCTGGATTTTGCCACGTCAGGCAAGTGAGGAACAACAATGGGGACAATCGATCGAGCCCTCGCTGCAGGCCATCGCGTCGCTCATGCAAAGTCCGCGCTACGGATTCAGATCTAAATCAGAATGGCAGCGGTACAACTACCCCATCGGCGACCTGACGGCGGAGTTCCTCCTTCTGCAACTTTCCTGTCGGGCCGTGCGGCAATCCCTCTACGAATGCAATCGAGTCCGGCAGCCACCATTTCGGCACATATTGGAGCAGGTGCGCGCGCAAATCCTCAGGAGAAATTTCCGCATCCTGTCGGCTCACCAGGATCAGGAACGGCCGCTCCTGCCAGCGTGGATGCGAGATCGCCACCACGGCGGCCTCTTGCACAGCCGGATGCTGCATCGCGGCATCCTCCAGGGCCTGGGAGCTGATCCACTCGCCGCCCGACTTGATGACATCCTTGGCGCGATCGACAATATGCAGCGTGTTGTCGGGATCGATCACGGCGACATCGCCGGTTCGCATCCAGCCATCCTCGGTCCGCAATTCCAGATCGGGCCGGCGAAAATAGGTACCGGCCACCCAGTGGCCCCGACATTGCAGATACCCGGGAGTCTCGCCGTCGCGCGATACCACCTTACCCGCATCGTCAACGATGCGTATCTCGTTGCCGTAGAGCGGTTTGCCTTGGGTACGCATCGCCGCGACCGCGGCATCATGCGACAGGTCATCCTGCGCGAACGAGATGGTTGCGCCGTGCGTCGTCTCGGTCATTCCCCAGCCATGCGTCGTCCGAACGCCATAGTCGCGCAGATAGGCCTCGATCATGGCAACCGGTGGCGCCGTGCCGCCGGAGAAGATGCGTCGGAGCCGACCGAGCCCTCGCCTCGTCTCGCGGCAATGCTCGAGCATCCCCAGCCAGATCGTCGGCACGGCGGCCGATACGGTGACGCCTTCGGAAACGATCAGGTGGTGCAGCCATTCGCTGTCGGCACGGCGTCCTGGCAGCACCAGCTTCGCGCCGTACATTGGCGCCAGAAAGGGCACCGCCCAACCGTTGCAATGGAAGAACCCGGGGATGCCGAGTACCGTATCGTTGGCCGACAACGCCCAGCCGTTGCCACCCCCGGTGGACAGCGCCGAAAGTACAGTCCCGCGATGCGAATACAGCACCCCTTTTGGCTGACCGGTCGTGCCGGAAGTGAAGCACAGCGCGCAGCCAGCGCGTTCGTCCAGCGCCGGCCAGACAAATGCCTCGTCGCCCGCTCCGATCAGGTCCTCATAACATTGCACATTTGGCAGGCTCGTCGCGGGCATGTCATCACGCGCCGCCATTACGACGAATCGGTCTACGGTCTTCAGGCGGGGTGCGAGCTGCTCGGCCAGCGGAACCGTGTCCGCGTCGATGAACAGCGTGCGATAGCCGGTGAAATCGACCGTGTAGCGTATCTGCTCCGCCGGCAGGCGTGGATTGGCGGTGTGCAGGATCCCGCCGGCGCCGCTGACGCCGTAGAACAACTCGAAATGCCGGTGTGTATTCCAGGCGAGCGAACCGCCAAACGCGCCGGCTTCCAGACCGAGGCGCCGCAATGAAGATGCGAGCCGGCGGCACCGCATGGCGGCGGTCCGATAATTGCCGCGCACCGTCTCCGCCCGATTGTGCGACACGATCAGTGTATCGCCAAAAGTCGTCGCGGCATGCTCGATCACCGTGGACAGCAGCAGCGGACAATCGAGGTTGAGTCCCAGCATCGTCAGCACTCACGTTTTTTCCGTCGCCACGCAGGCAGGTGGAAAAACCGAATTTCATTCAGGACCGACGTTGCGGCAGCCCGCACCGACTGTCAATCTGGCGGACTTGGACGCAATTGAGGGAGGACAGCGCGTGGCGAGTATGATGCAAGGCAAGGTTGTCGTGGTCACCGGAGCGGGCGGCGGAATCGGCCGCGAAATCGCGATCATGATGGCGGCGGCCGGGGCCAAGGTGATCATCAATGATGTTGGTGCCTCGCTCACCGGTGGCGGCGCTTCCGACACGCCGGCCCAGCAGAGACCCGGGAGATCATCCGCCAGGGTGGCGGTACGGCCGAGATCAGCACGGATTCCGTCGCCGAGTGGTCCTCCGCGCAGCGGATCATCCAGACGGCCGTCGATCATTTCGGCCGCATCGACGCGGTGGTGAACAATGCAGGCATCCTCCGCGATGGCATCTTCCATCGGATGAGCGCTGACGACTGGCTCGCGGTGATCTCGGTACATCTCAACGGCAGCTTCTTCGTCAGCCGCGCCGCGGCCGAGCATTTCCGAAAGCAGGAGAGCGGCGCTTTCGTGCATATCACCAGCACGTCCGGACTGATCGGCAACATCGGACAGGCGAACTACGCGGCAGCCAAGCTCGGCATCACGGCACTGTCAAAATCGATCGCGCTCGACATGCAACGCTACAACGTGCGCTCGAACTGCCTGTCGCCCTGGGCGTGGAGCCGCATGACCAATTCGATTCCGGCGGCAACCATGGAGCAGAAGGCCATGGTGGAAAAGCTGCAGCGCATGACGCCGGACAAGAATGCGCCCCTGGCCGTCTTCCTCGCCTCGGATGCCGCGAAGGGTGTCACCGGTCAGGTCTTCGGCACGCGCATGAACGAGATCTATCTGTTCAGCTCGCCACGACCCATCCGGATCGTGCATCGCGCCGAGGGCTGGACACCTGAAACGATCGCGGCTCACGCGGCGCCCGCGCTACAGGCGGCGTTCATGCCGCTCGATACGTCGGAGCAGGCATTCCCCTGGGATCCGGTCTGAGCCGAATTTTCGGGCGGCACAATCCGAATAATATTCGGATAAGCTTGACAGGCGGTTCCTGAAGTCTGATGGTGGCACCGTAGGTGCCGGGATGGGAGCGACCGATGCCCGAGGAAAAACGTCTGCGCAGCATTGCGGAGATGCCGGCCCAGCGACCATCGGCGCCAGCAAACGCGGCAGAAGCGCGCGGCCGATTCTTCAACACCGGCAATGGCTTCAACGTGCAGTTGCCGCCCGTGCCGGATCGGATCTTCACCGCGGAGCCGTCCAGGGCGCTCAATCCGGCAACCCCGACCTGTCTTATAGCGTGCGACATTTCAGCCGACCTGGCGTGTCGGTTCCCGGCGACGACGCCGTTGGTATTGGCACACTACGCCCGGATCCGTGCCGGCGAGAGCATGACGACCGATTTCGTTGCCAGCGGAGTGATTGCCTACGTCATCGCCGGCAGCGGCATGACGCAATGCGCCGGGCAGGACATCGCCTGGAGCGCAGGCGACCTGTTCATTCTGCCCGGCGGCGAACCGGCGCTGCATGTTGCGGGCGACAGCGATGCTGTCCTGTGGATCGTTACCAACGAGCCGCAGCTTGCCTTTGAAAACCTTCAGGCACCGGCGCGTGGCGAGGCGCCCACAGAACTCGTGCACTACCGCGCAGACGAGATCGCGCGACAGATCGATCTCATCTACGAAGTAGGACGCGACGAGCAGATCGCCGGATCGGCGTTGATCTTCTCCGCTGAACAACAGGAGGCCACGCGTAATATCCTGCCGACACTGACCGTGGCGATGAATTCTCTGCCGGCACGCATGGTGCAGCGCCCACATCGGCACAACTCGGTGGCGGTGTCGCTGATCATCAAGGGCGAACGCTGCTTCTCGGTCATCGACGGCCAGCGCAAGGACTGGGCCCCCTGGGCGACCACGATCACCCCGCCGGTATCCGTGCACTCCCACCATAACGGCGGCGATGAACAGGCGCTGTTCCTGATCGTCCAGGACGGCGGCATCTATTATCATATGCGCGCAATGGGGTTTGAGTTCGCCGAACACCCAGTCTGAACTCCGCGCATCCCGTCCCCGAAAAGGAACCTGTGATGGCATCCTCGGCAGCAAGCACCGTCTCGGATCGACTGGACGTCCGCCCTCTGCACCCTTCACTCGGCGCAGCGGTGCGTGGCATCGACATGCGCACGCCGCCCGATCCGGAGACCTTCAAGGCGATCCATGAGGCATGGATGCAGCATCTCGTGCTGGTGTTCCCGGCACAGCACATCACCGATTCCGAGCATGTCGCGTTCACGCGATGCTTTGGCGAGCCGGAGATCTTCCACCAGAAGATCATCCGTTCCAACCGTGTTCCGGAGATCTTCCGCGTCGCCAATGTCGATGACGATGGAATTTTGATGCCGCCCGACCATCCCACGGTGAAGCAGGTATCGCTCGCGCAATTCTGGCACACGGACAGCAGCTACCGTACCATTCCGTGCACCGGCGCGTTGCTGCATGGCGTGGAGACCAGCCGCACCGGCGGCGAGACGCAATTCACCAACATGTACGCTGTATACGATGCCCTGCCTGACGGGCTGAAGCGTCAGGTGCACGGGCGCATGGCGCGGCACAATTTCGGCCATCTGCACACACTGGCTGACCTGAAGCCGCTGACCGAAGAGGAAAAAGCGGCAATGCCGCCGGTGTGGCAGCCGATGGTGCGCAAGCATCCGGTCACCGGCCGCACCTCATTATACATCAGCCCCATCTACAACGACGAGATTGAAGGTATGGGCACAGACGAAGCGATGCGCCTCATCGACGAGCTGACCACGTTCGCAGCGCAATCCCGCTTCGTCTATCGCCATCGCTGGGAACCGCACGATGTGGTGATGTGGGACAATCGCTGCACGATGCACCAGGTCACACCGCACGATCCACGTGAACGCCGCGTCATGCATCGTACCACCATCGTTGGAACGCAGCCGGTCCTGGCGGCCTGAGGCATGACGAGAATCACACGCCGCAGCGCTCTCGGCGGACTTGCCGTTGCGTCGCTTGCGTGCCCGGCCCTGCTGCGCGCGCAGAGTTCCTCCACACCGATCAAGATCGGTCTGCTCAGCGATGTGGCAGGACCGTATCGCCATGTCGGCGGGCCGGGCAGTCGCCTGACCACCGAAATGGCGGTGGCAGATTTTGGCGGCGCTGTTCTGGGTCGGCCCATCGAGGTGATGCAGGCCGACGATCAGAACAAGGCCGATGTCGCCGGCGCGCTGGCGCGTGAATGGATCGACGACAAGGGCGTGGATGTGCTGGCCGATGGTGCGGCCACCTCGGCCGGGCTGGCGATCCAGCAGGTCACTCGGGACAAGAAACGCATCTTCCTCATGAGTACGCCGACCGCGACCGCCTTCATCGGCAAGCAGTGCTCGCCGTACGGTTTCCAGTTTGCCGCCGACACCTACGCGCTGGCCAAAGGCGTCGGTGGCGCGCTGTCCAAAGCCGGTGGCGACACCTGGTTCTTCATAACCGCCGATTACGAGTTCGGCGCGTCCCTGCAAGCCAGCACCGAGGAGTTCGTCAAGGCTGCCGGCGGCAAGGTATTGGGCAGCACGCGTGCCCCGCTCGGCACAGCGGATTTCTCCAGCTATCTGCTGCAGGCCAAGGGGTCAGGCGCCAAGGTCATCGGATTGGCCAATGCCGGTACGGATCTGCAGAACTGCATCAAGCAGGCTGCGGAATTCGGGATCACCAAGGGCGGCGCGCGACTCGCCACGCTACTGATGATCATCAACGATGTAGTGTCATTGGGCCAGGACGTTTGCCAGGGTTTGGTGTTGACCAACTCATTCTACTGGGACCTGTCGCCGGAAACACGCAAGTGGACAGAGCGCTATATGGAGAAGATGCAGGCGCCGCCGAACGAGTACAACGCCGGATGTTACGCCGGCGTGCTGCATTGGCTGAAGGCAGTGAAGGCGGCGAACACCTTGGACGCGGACACCGTGGCGGCAAAGATGCGCGAAACGCCCCTGAATGACTTCTACAACAAGGATGTGCACATCCAGCCGAACGGCTGCGTGCCGCATGCGATGTATCTGTGGCAGGTAAAGGAACCGTCGCAGAGCAGACAGCACTTGGATCTGTTCGACCGGCTCGCCACAATACCAACGCCCGAGGCGTTCCCGCCCCCGGCACTGTTCGGCTGCCCGCTTGTGCCGAGCTAACCGTTATCCGGCGATCTCGAACCAGAAATCCAGCATCTCGCCTTTGCGTTCGGCGGCGAATGTCGCCATGACCCGGGTCCCGATCTTCAGCTTCATCGCGGCCGCGTGTGGATCTGTCAGATCGACGCCCTTGAAGTAGCCGCCCAACGCGGTATCGGCGCCGTCCAGCAGGACATAGCCGAACGCGTAGGGCGGCTCCGGAAGATTGTTAAACTTCTCATACACCATGGTGAACGCGTCGATCCGCCCGCCAGGACCGACCTTCACCCATTCGGTCGTCGGCAGCAGCGTCTCATCGGAGAACGACCGCGGCGGCACCAGCACGCGGCCGGTCTTGGCGCAGCGCCGTCCATAGATCGCCGCCTCGTCGCGGATGCGCGTATAGAACCAGCTCGCGGTCTCGCCCAATGCATGATTGTAGGTGATACTCCAGACTTCCTGACGTTCCAGCAGTTCCATCGTCCGCTCCTATGCCTCGATCACCATTGTGCCGAAGATTTGGTGGTCGCCGCCATTCCCGCTGGCGATACCCAAGCGCGCACCGGCCACCTGATGATCGCCCGCGCGACCCCAGACCTGCAGCGCCACCTCGGCGACCCGCGCCATTGCGGTCACCGCGATTGCATTGGTGCAGAGCGTGCCGCCCGACGGATTGACCGGAATGCGCCCACCCAATTCGAACTCTCCATCACGCAGCCGCACGACCGACTCGCCCGGACGGGTGACCAGGCGTGCCGCATCGATGGAGTGGTACTCCGTGTTGCTGAATGGCGCGTACAATTCGGCAACGTGTACCTGCCGCGCCGGATCGGTAATTCCGGCCATCCGATAGGACTTCTCGAACGAACGGCCCAGCGCATAGGCATCGGCATGTTCCGCCGTGGGATTGTTGCCCATGCGGTCACCCATCCAGTACGTCTCGGCCGAATGGCCAACGCCGGTGATCCACACCGCATCCAGATGGTTGTCACGAATGAAACGTTCGGACGCCAGCACCAGCGCCGCCCCGCCAGACGACTGTGGACAGCAATCCAGCAACTTGATCGGCCAGGAGATGGTGCGCGACGCCATCACGTCCTCGATCGTCACCAGCCTGCGCAGATGCGCCTTGGGATTTAGCGATGCGTGGCGGCAATTCTTGACCGTCACGCGTGCCATGTCCTCTTCTGTCATCCCATAACGGTGCATGTAGCGCACAGCAGACATTGCCAGCATGTTGATGGTGCCCAGCGGCAGCGGACGTTCGTAGCTGGGGTCCCAGATCTTGTTCAGAACCGTCTGCAAATCACCGCACTCGCCAATCTTGTCGGCCCCGGCAGTCAGCACGACGTCGAACATGCCGGATGCCACGTGGTAATACGCCGCGGCGACCGACGAGATGCCGGTGGCGCCCCCGGTGTTGATCCGCAGGAATGGCTTGTTGCGCCCGCCGACCGCGTCCACACCAAGCCGCTCGGCGTTGCCAATGCCGACCATTGCGTCGGGCGAAAGCGAGTAGACGACGGCCTCGATCGCATCGAGGCCGAGGCCCGCATCCTGCATCGCCCGCGCGACACCCTCGCGCACCAGTTCCGGATAGCTGGCATCGTCGCGGCGCGAGCGGAACTCGGATTGGCCGATGCCAATGATGCCGACACGATCGGTGGTCATGGCCGAGCCTCCCGCGCGAGCACGATTGCCGCCTGATATTGCATCGCAAACCCGCTGCCGGCGTGCGCCAGTCCGCAGCGCGCATTCGCCACCTGATGTGGCCCCGCACGCCCCCGCACCTGGTTGGCGATCTCCGCGATGCGGATCAGGCCGGTGCAGAACACCGGATTCCAGGTCAGCACGCCGCCGGACAGATTCACCGGCAAACGACCGCCGCGCTGGAAGCTGCCATCCGCCACCCGCGCCGCCCAATCCTGCCGCGCGCACAGCGACAGCGCCTCATATGCCAGAAGCTCGGAATAGGGCGTCGCGTCCGTGACTTCGACCAGGTCGAATGCCGTGGCCGGATCGCTGATGCCAGCCGCGCCATAGGCCTGTCGCGCAGAGGCAGCGAGAGCCGGCGCCACTGCCAGATCGCGATCGCCGAGGAAGCTGGGTTCGGTGGCCCAGCCCATGCCGCGCAGCCATGCAACATCGCGCAGGCCGCGTTCGGCTATGAAGTCGGGTGCTGCCAGCACCAACGCAACGCTGCCAGTGACCGGCGCGCTCGTCATCGTCGGAGTCACCGGCCATCGCAGCGGTCCGGCTGCTGGTTGCATGGGTGGATCAGGCCACGCCACGCGTCCGTGCGCGCGGTTCTTTTCAGCAATCGCCTCCGCGACGGCGCGGGAATTCGGTTGAGCATGCTCCACCGCCGACGCCTGCAGAGCATGCGCCGACAATTCGTCGAGCGGCAATGCGCGGTGGAAATATGGATCGGCGCCCAGCCGCTGCGCCTCCGACATCGACGAAACCTCGGTCGGACTCCACGACACGACCAGCTGCGTACGGAACTGTCCCGTGGCGACACGCAATGCCCCGAGGATGAATGCGTGTTCCGATGCGGACGGTGTGGACATGATGTCGCGGTCCACGCCACCGACCGAACCCGACGCCATCATCACGGAAATCGAGCGGCCATCGAACTGGTCATTGGAGGCGACCACGATGCCATCGATGTCGTCTATCCCGATGCCGGCATCGGCCAGTGCAAGCTGCGCCGTGTCGTAGATCATCTCCTCCAGTGACCGGTCGCGTGACGCGATCGCCGGCCTGATCGCGCAGCCGATCACTCCGGGCTGAACTCGCAACCCCATCGCATTACTCCCGATTCGGTTAAGGATGGCCGCAACGCCACGCAGGCACTATTCAAGCGTGACATTCATCAGTCTCCCGGCGCCAGCAGTACGCGGCCCGCCGCCGCGCCGGATTGCACCAGTGCCAACGCCTCTGCCGCCCGCGTCAGCGCGAAGCAAGGGCCGAGCACGGCTCGGATCCCGCCAGGTCGCAGCAATTGCAGGCTGAGTCGCAGCTCCTCCCGCGTGGCGCTGGTGGCGCTGAGCATCGAAATGCCCTTGAGAAACAGCTGCGCCGGATTGAACGGCACGAAATCGCCGTTCACCTGGCCAACCAGCACCCAACGTCCGCCGCGAGCGAGGGATCGCCTTGTCGACGTGAATACCGGCGTGCCGACGGTGTCGAGCACGCAGTCAACCCCTTCGCCGTCGGTCAACGCCTTCACATCGTCGGAAAAGTCGCCGCCGCGATCGGCCATCACCACCGCATCGGCGCCCAGTTCGAGGAGGGTCGCAGCCTTTTCCGGCGAAGTCGTCTGCGCGATCACACGACCACCGGCACGCTTGGCAATCTGCACGCCGTGCATGCCGAGACCGCCACCAGCACCGGTCACCAGAACCGTCTCAGCCGGCGCGATGCAGCCCACGGCGCGCACCGCGTGCAGCATCGTCCCGATCGCACATGCCGCTATCGCCGCTGCATCCAAACCCACGTCGTCCGGCACCGGTAGCACATTGTCCACGTCAACCGCGACGAACTCCGCATATCCGCCGTTCAGGCGCGTATCGCCGAGGAAGACCTGCTCGGCGCAAAGCGGTTCGCGTCCGCTGCGGCAGAAGCGGCACTGTCCGCAGACATGTTCGCGTTGCGTTGTGGCGACGCGGTCTCCGACGGCGAATGCATCGACCGCTTTGCCAACGGCAACGACGATTCCGGCGATTTCATGCCCTGGGATGCAAGGCAGGTACAATTCCAGCGCGCAGGATACCGGCGCACACGGCAACGTCGTGCGAACAGACGCCGCAAAAGGCAACCTGTATGACGACCTGGCGCGGGCCAGGCACGGGGTCGGCGAGGGATTCGCAGTCCAGCGCTCGCTCGATGGCCCCGGTTTTGCGGAGAACGAGTGCGCGCATCGCTGTCGCGCTACAGGATTGCGATCGGGCTGATCGGACTGCCGGTGCCACCGACGACCGGCAACGGGCTTGCGGCGAACAGGAACTCGCGACGGCCGGTAGCCGCCAGTTCGTGCAACACCAGCCCTTCCAGCAGTGGGATGCCGTAGTCGCGGATCAGCCGCTGATGTACCGGGAACACCGTGCCCTGCGCGAATGGGATGACTTCGATCGCAAAATTGTCAGCGCCCAGCACGGCGATCTCACGTTCGGCAAGCCATATCGCGGCCCCGACGTCGAGACCGGGCTCACCGTCGAACGAGACAACGGCCGCGCGCCCCTGGCTCTCAGCCCATCCGGTGCGGATGAGCACAACATCGCCCTTGCCGACCGCGACCCTGGCGTGCGCCGCCGCGCACTCGAGATCGGCCTGACCGATCGTGACACCGTCCGGCAACGGGCTGCCGAGCAGGCCAGCAATATCGAGCAGCACACCGCGCCCGACGATTGGCCCCATCTTGTCAGTGCCGCAGCGCGTCGCCCCGCTGGTGCTGCGCGTTCCACTGCCTGGAAAACCATTGTACAGCGTGTCGTCATACCAGGCGTGGCACAGCGCGTCGATGTGTGTACCAATGTGCATTGGCAGGATCACGGTGTCCTCGGCGAACTGAAATCCACCGGGTCGGCGTGCACCGGCAGCGTAGTCTCCGCCGTCGCGCCCCATGAAGTGCTGCACGCCGGCCCGATGCTGCGGCACCGGCGTTCGCGGCGAGAGGGGCTGTGCCAAGCTTAGCACGTCCCCAGATTGCACAAGCGTCGTTGCGGCCCGCACCTGCGCCGCACCGATGTGGTTCAGCGCACCGCGTTCGTCGTCATCTCCCCAGCGATGCCATGCTTCGTGGGTCACGATCTGCTGCCTCGTGTCAATGAGGCCGCGATCTGCTTCAGTTCCCGTCGCATCAGCTTGCCGGTCACGGTCACCGGCAAGGAGTCGCGGACTTCGATAAAATCGGGCACCTTGTAGCGCGACGCCAATGTGCGGCAATGCGCCACGAGTTCATCCGGCCGAAGCGTCGCCCCAGGCATCGGCACCACGAAAGCGGCCAGCAGCTCGCCCTGCGTTGCGTCCGGCACGCCAACCACGCCCGCGAGCGCGACCGTCGCATGGCGCATCAGGACATCCTCCACTTCTGCCGGCGAGATGTTGATGCCGCTTTTCTTGATCATCTCCGTCACACGGCCGCTGAACGAGATCGCGCCGTCGGGCAACAGGCTGCCCATGTCGCCAGTGCGGAAGAATCCGTCGGCGGTGAGCGCGGCTGCGGTCTGCGCCGCGCTGCTGCCGGTATAGCCGCGCATGACATGGCCGCGAACCTCGATCATACCCTCCTCGCCGTGCGGCAGTTCGGCCCCGCTTTCGGCATCGACGATGCGTATCTCCACGCCGGGCAACGGCGGTCCCTGGCAGGCGGCGCGCCGCTCCAGCGGCCAGTCATGCGGAGTCACGCAGCAATTCCCGTAGCTCTCGGTCTGGCCGTACACGTTGCAGATCTTTGATGCACCAAGCACCGTCGCCGCGGAAATGACATCCTGCGGCGCACCGATGGTCAGGCCCGTGCGCAGGCTGCTTACCCGCACCGGTCGAAAAGAAGGATGCGAGATGATGGCACTTGTGATCGCCGGCAGCGTATAGAGTGCCGTGCAGCTGTGTCGCTCGATCAGGTCGATCGCTTCGCCGGGTTCGAACCTGCCCTGCAGCACCAGCGCAGCACCATGGGTGAGTGTTGCCGACATCGCATTCGCACTGCCATAGGACCAGAAGAGCGGCGGTGCCAGCAGGACGCGATCAGTTGGTTGGTAGCCCTGACGTTCGCCGATATTGAAGCCATTCTCGATGATGCCGCCATGTGACAGCGGCACGGCTTTCGGTCTGCTGCTGGAACCTGACGTATAGATGATGATGGCATCGTCTGCGGCGGTCGGACCCGCGCCTGGCGCCGGTCGTGACATCGGTGACATCGATTTCAGTGCGTCATACCGGATGAATCCAGGAGCCGCACTGTCGCCAAGCAGTACCACGTCGCGCAGGGCCGGATAACGCGACGACCGGCAGCGATCCGCTGTTGCGGTCTCCGGCACCAGCCCGCGCAATGCGGCCACGAAATCACTTTCGCCGAAACGATCCAGCGTGATCAGCATTCGGACAGCCGAATCCTGCATCAGCCAGTCCAGCTCATCGGTCGTGGACCAGGTGCTGAATGCAACCACGACGCCACCGGCAATCGCTGTGCCGAAGAACGCCTCGAGCCATTCCGGACGATTGTTGACCAGCAGTCCGATGCGGTCGCCGCGCGCGACACCAAGGTCGCGGAGCGAAGCTGCAATTCGTGCTGCACGCTGGCAGAGATCCGTATAGGAGACGACTTGCTCACCGGAGATCGCGGCTGAGTACGAGCCATAGCGCTCTGCCTGTTCGAACGCGAGATCGGCAAGTGTCCGGCTATAGGGCGCTTTCATGGTCTCCCTGTCGTGTCAGGCGATCGTGTCCGCATGCAATAGACGCCCACCATCGCCGGCGAAACCCCGTTCCCGAATATTATTCGCCTTTACGGCCACTGGCATCAGATTGTCAACCGCGTGGAGTCTTGTCGGACGGGCCGGCAGTCCCAGGATAATCAACTTAGATTGCGAGGACATGCCACATCGCTCTATCCAGGGGAAAGATGCAGTCCCCGGCAGAATAGGCGCCGGTTTTTTTGGAGGAACCAGGCAGGCGATGCCGGAAGGAGCCACGACCCCAGCGAAGGAACGCTGGCTGGAGATTCTGGAGCAGGCAGCCAACTTTGACCTCGAGGGTGCACGCGACCCAAAACAAGACAGGAGCCGGCGTCGTCAACAGGATCTGCTTGAAGCAGCCACACGGATATTCGCGCGCGACGGAGTAGCCAAGGCAAAGATGGCGGATGTCGCGGCGGAAGCGGGTATCTCCGTCTCGTCGATCTACGACTACTACCCGAGCAAGGAGGATCTGGCGTACGAGATTCCCCTTCGTCGCCTGTCGCAGTTCTATGCCGAGTTTCTGGCGCAAGCACCGTTGCTGGCAACAATGCGCGAGCGTTTGCATTTGTTCCTTTCGATGGCGACCGACTATGCGCGCCGCAATCCCGACTGGGCGCGGCTGTTGTATCTCGAAATTTGGCCGAGCGTCCTGATCGAAGAGGCGCGGGTCAGACGTGCGGTCGATGATTTCGGCCGGATCGTCGTGGCGATGATCCGCGAGGGCAGCCAGCGCGGGGAATGGGATGCGAAACTGGATCCCTATCGGACCGCCACCATCCTGATGGGAAGCATCACCCACATGATCATCACGTGGCTGCTCTATCGCAGGCCGGAGAATCTGAACAAGGCAACCCGACCTATGGTGGACCAGCTGCTGAAATTGGTTGACCTGGGCGAACCGGCACCGGCCAAGCCGCGAAATGGAAGGACTGCGCTCGCGCGCAGAGGGCGCCACGGACGAACTGGCTCGTCCGCTGCTCGAAGCAATGCGTGAGCGTGATACACCGCAGCGACATCGGCCACCGCTCGCCGTCGGACTTGTCTGTCGCGCCGTTCGGCGGGACACTATTGCCAACCAAACCAGGGATTCAGGACATGGCGAGCGAATACGACATCACGATACGCGGCGGCACGATCATGGACGGCAATGGCGGCACGCCGTTCCTGGGCGACGTTGCGGTCAAGGACGGGTGCATCGTCGAGATCGGTGAGGTGTCGGGTCACGGCAAAGAGGAAATCGACGCCACTGGCCTGTCGGTCACGCCTGGCTTCGTCGACATTCACACCCATTACGACGGCCAGGCGATGTGGGACTCGCATTTGGCCCCCTCGTCCTGGCACGGTGTTACCACTGTCGTGATGGGCAACTGCGGCGTCGGTTTTGCCCCGGTCCGCAAGAATACGCAGGACGCGGTCATCGCCCTGATGGAAGGGGTGGAGGACATACCTGGACCCTGCCTGCATGAAGGCCTCGACTGGACCTGGGAGAGCTTTGGTGACTACCTGACCGCACTCGAGCGCCGGAGTCACGATATCGACTTCTGTGCGCTGCTGCCGCATGCGCCGATGCGTGTTTACGTCATGGGCGACAGAGCACTGAACTCTGGAGAATGCAAACCAGGAAGACATTCAAAGGATGCGCGAAATCACCGCTGAGGCGGTACGTGCCGGTGCCTTCGGCTTCTCCACGTCGCGCACCATCGCCCACAAGACGCTCGCTGGCGACCATACCCCGACGCTTCGGGCGCAAGAGGCTGAGCTCATGGGGATCGCGATGGGACTGAAGGATGCCGGGAAGGGGTTCATCGAGATGACCTCCGACTGGAACACCCCGGACCCGGCGACTGAATTCGCCATGGTGCGCCGAGTGATGCAGGCGTGCGGCCGGCCGCTGGTGTTCTCGTTGAACCAGCGGCATGACCGGACCGAGGCGTGGAAGGACCTGCTGGAACTGTCCACCCAAGCTGCCGCCGATGGCCTGCCCGTCCGCTGCGTGGCGCCGCCGCGCCCGATCGGCGCGCTGCTCGGATTGAGCGGCAGCCAGAACCCGTTCGCCGGCACCCGCACCTACAAATCCATCTCCCATCTGCCGCTCGCCCAGCGCGTTGCCGCGATGCGCGATCCGGAAGTCCGGCAAAAGATCACCACCGAGGACCCGGCCGAATTCAACACCTGGTCGCTGCTGACGCGCATCGGCTACGAACGGATGTTCCGCTTCACCGATCCGCTGAACTACACGCCGGCGCGCGAGGATTCGGTCGCCGCGATCGCCGCTCGCGAGGGCCGCACGCCGCAGGACGTCGCCTACGACATGCTGATCGACGATGACGGCAAGGGCTTCATCTTCGCCTGCATCGTCAACTACGCGAACTACGACCTGGAACCCGTGAAGGAGATGTATGCCCGCCAGCACGTCATCCCGGGCCTGAGTGACGGCGGCGCCCATGTCGCATTCATCTCGGATGCGTCGTTCCCGACGTTCCTGTTCAGCTATTGGGGCCGTGACCGCGGCGCGGACCGGATGGACATCCCCGACCTGGTGCGGCGCCAGACGCGCGAGCCTGCGCGCTTTGCCGGCCTGCGGGATCGCGGCGTGCTCGCGCCAGGCATGAAGGCCGACATCAACATCATCGACTTTGCCAACCTGGCGTTGGAGCGGCCGACGATGGTCGTCGACCTGCCGGCCGGCGGACGACGCCTGTTGCAGAAGGCGCGTGGATATGCTGCGACGATAAAGGCCGGGCAGGTCACCTATCGCAACGGCACGGCGACCGGCGCGCTGCCAGGTGGGCTGGTGCGCAGCCAACTGACGGCCTGATCAGCGGCAGTCAGCCCTCCTCGGTGGTACCGGCACGGGCAAGATGCACCCCCGGGTCAAGCGCCCGGGGGCAAGCCTGGCGATCGCGATGGCGCGGGCGCTGATCCGCGACGGCAAGCGTCGCCGGCTCTTCAACGTCGTGGAGCTGGTCAGCAAGCTCGAAGCAGAGGGGGGCGCCGGCCGGCAGAGGCGGATGGCCGAGTATCTCCGCCGGATGGACTTCGTGGTGCTCGACAAACTCGGCTACCTGCCGGTTGCCCAGTGGTCGTTCGGATGAACCGGGCGCTTGCTGCCGAGCAGCGGCGTACCCGCAAGCTGACAGCAGCGGTTCGACACGACCTCGTTGACATTCATGTTGAACTGGGTCCCGCTGCCCGTCATCCATACGTGCAGCGGGAACATGTCGTGGTATCGACCCGCGAGGATTTCGTCGCAGTCGCGCGTGATGAGGTCGCACGCCTGGTCATCAAGACGACCGCCAGCGCGGTTCGCCGCTGCCGCCGATCGCTTCAGGATTGCGTAGGCGGGGATCATCTCACGAGCGAATCAGGTCCTGCCCAATGCTGAAGTGCTGCAGAGACCGCTGCGTCTGCGCGCCCCAGAAGCGCGGTTGCGGGAACCTCGACCTGACCGAGGCTGTCGGATGCAATCCGGATGTCGCTCATGCTGTCCTCTCCTTCAGGAATGGCGCGGCCGAACGCGCGGCGTCGTCCTCGCAGCGTATCGACGTTCAATGGAGCTTGACGCGCGGCCTGGTTCGCCGCGCCAACGCGCGCGCGACGCCGCCGGTCAGTGTGCTTGCGGTTCCGTGCAGCGCCCGCTCGTGCATGAGGCGCAACGAGCCGTACATCATCCGGGCGAAGAAGCCCTCAATGAACAAGTTGCGTCCGCGCAGAAAGCCCATCAGGTTCCCGACGGTTGACCATCGGCCGAGTGAAACCAGCGAGCCGAAGTCCCGGTATGTATAGGGAAGCAGCGGCGCACCGCGCAGCCGGCGTTCGATCTGCCGCAGCATGTGCGCCGCCTCCTGGTGCGCGGCCTGCGCCCGCGGCGGCACCGGGCTGGGCTCGCCGGGCCGTGGACAGGCGGCGCAATCGCCGAGGGCAAAAATATTGGGATCGCGGGTGGTCTGCAGTGCCGCGGTTACGACGAGCTGGTTGATGCGATTGACCTCCAGCCCATCGAGTTCGCGCAACACAGGCGGCGCCTTGACGCCGGCGGCCCACACGATCAGCTCCGAAGCGATGAAGCTGCCGTCAGCAAGTCTGAGCCCTTCCGCCGTCGCCTCGATGACCCTGGCGCCGGTACGAACCTCGACCCCCATATCGTCGAGCAGACCGCGCGTCGCCTTGGAGATGCGATCGGGCAGACTGGGGAGGACGCGGTTCCCGGCCTCGATCAGCACGATGCGAATGTCGCGCTCCGGATCGACGCGATCGAACCCATAGGCGATCATGTCACGCGCCGTGCGATGGAGCTCGGCGGCCAGCTCGGTGCCGGTTGCTCCGGCGCCGACGATCGCGACGTGAAGCTGGCCGGGGCGCACCGGTCCCGGCTGCGTCTGCGCCCGCAGGAACGCATCGAACAACCGCCGATTGAAGCGCGCCGCCTGCGCCGTGGTCTCCAGTGGCACCGCATGGCTTGCCACGCCGGGCGTGCCGAAATCATTGGTGACGCTGCCGATCGCGACGACCAGCGTGTCGTAGCTGATCGCGCGCGATGGGGTGACCTCGCGCCCGTCTTCGTCGAACGTGGCGCCTAAGCGTACCTCCTTCCTGGTGCGATCCAGCCCGACCATCGCACCGAAGCAATAGTGGAACCCGTGCCAATGCGCCTGCGCCAGGTAGTTGACCTCGTATGCGGCGGGATCCATGGCGCCTGCTGCCACCTCGTGCAGAAGAGGCTTCCAGAGATGGGTTCTCGCATTGTCGACCAGCGCGATGTGCGCCCTGCCGCGCCGGCCGACCCTGTCGCCGAGCCTCGTCGCAAGCTCAAGGCCCGCCGCTCCGCCACCGACGATGACTATCCGATGCAGAGTCTGATCGCTCGCCCGTTCTGCCACTGGCGGGACGACTGTCGCCGGGTCCGGGTCAGGGCGCGCTTCGAGCGCGCCCCGGCGGAGCAGTACATCCGCCATCTCGTTTCACTCCGGATAGACCGGACGGTAAGCGCGCGCGCGGATCAGCGCGCCGGCGTCGTCCGGTCGCGCCACGCGTGCCAGGCCCTGGTCGAAGACGGCCGTGGCGACCTGCTCGGCGACCCGCAGCGACACGTCGCGGATTTGACTGTGCGGCGGGTAGATCAGCCCTACTGCGAGATGTTCGTCAGCAACCTGGTCGGCGATCGCCCGCGCAGCGACGATGAACATCTCCTCCGTCACCCGGGTCGCTTCGGTGGCGAACACCGCCAGGGCCATCGCCGGGAAGATGTACACGTTGTTCCCCTGGCCGGGTACGAACCGGCGACCGTTGATCTCGACCGGTGGGAACGGGCTGCCGCTGGCGAACACAGCCCCGCCGCCCGACCAGCGATAGGCTTCCTCTGCTGTGCATTCAGAGCGCGAGGTCGGGTTGGAGTACGGGAAAATGATCGGACGGTCGTTGATCCGCGCCATCGCCTCGATCACCTCCCGCGTGAACAACTTCGGCACTGCACTGACGCCGATGATGCCGGTCGGTCGCACGGCCTCCACGGCTTCGAGGAAGGTCGCGATCGGAGCGCGGTCCTGCGCAAACGGCTTCTGGAAGTCCGCAAGGTCGGTGCGCGAAGCCACAACCAGACCATTGACATCGAACAGCACGTTGCGCTGCCGTGCCGCCTTCAGGTCCACGCCCTCGCGCGCCATCGCGAGGCTGATCAATTCGGCGATGCCGGTCGCCGCGGACCCGGCGCCGAGAGACAGGAACCGCTGGTCGGCGAGTTTCTGCCCGGTGATCCGCAAGGCGCCGGTAAGGCCGGCCAACGCGACGCCGGCCGTGCCCTGGATGTCGTCGTTGAAGGTGCAGATCTTGTCCTGATAGCGTGCCAGGATCGGGACGGCGTTGAAGTTCGCGAAATCCTCCCACTGGATGCAGCATTTCGGCCAGAGATCCTGCACGGTCGCGACGAACTCATCGACAAAAAACACATACTCGTCGCCGCGCGCGCGGTGCTGGCGCAGTCCGAGATAAAGTGAGTCCTCCAACAGGGTTTCGTTGTTCGTGCCGACGTCGAGCACGACCGGCAGACAGTGTTGCGGCGGCACGCCCGCCAGTGCGGTACAAAGCGCGAGTTTGCCGATCGGGATCCCCATCCCGCCGGCGCCGAGGTCGCCCAGCCCAAGGATGCGCTCGCCGTCGGTGACAACAATGAACCGGACGTCCGGTTCGGGCCAATTGAGCAGAAGCTCCTTCAGTCGGCCCCGCGCTGTGATCGGCAAATACACGCCGCGCGCCTGGCGAAAGATATGACCGAATTTTTGGCACGCCTCGCCCACCGTCGGCGTATACACGATGGGCATGTAGGTTGCCGGATCCGACATCAGCACGGTGTAGAACAGCGTCTCGTTCCGTGCCTGAAGGTCGGACAACACCAGATATTTCAGCAGGTCGTTGTCGAGATCAGCAATCTCGGCATGTCGTCGCGCCACCTGCAATTCGACGCCCGTCACGGCGGGCGGCAGCAGGCCTTCCAGCCCCCAGGCCTGGCGCTCCGCCGTGGTGAATGCCGTCCCCTTGTTCAGGCGTGGGCTGTGCAACAAGCCGTAGCCTGTCGGATGATCGCGCAACGATGCGTCCATGGTCATTTCTCCTGTGTATAAGTCGGAACGTAGCGGTGATGTGTCGTGCATCAGTGACGTTGGACCCTGGACAGGGCGAGGCTGTCCCACACGTCGCTCAGCGCCTCGACGAGCGCATCGACATCGGCATTGCTGTGGAGCGGGGTCGTGGTCAGGCGGAGGCGCTCGGCGCCACGCGGCACGGTGGGAAAGTTGATCGGCTGCACGTAGAATTCCGTGGCGGTGTAGCAGCGCGTCGGATGCGGCTTTGCATTGGACTGCGTTGCCGATCAGCACGGGCGCGATGTGGCTTTGCGACGGCATCACCGGCAGCCCTGCCTCGATGAGGCGCTGCTTCACTTGCGTAACCCGTTTCTCGTGCTGCACCCGTTCGGTGTGACTGGTCTTCAGGTGGCGGATGGCCGCGAGCGCGCCAGCTACCAAAACGGGCGGCAACGAGGTGGTGAAGATGAAGCCGGGCGCATAACTACGCACATAGTCGACGAGTGCGGCCGAACCCGTGATGTAGCCACCCATGACACCAAAGGCCTTGGCCAACGTGCCTTGGACGACGGTCGGGCGATGGAGCACGCCATCACGCTCGGCGATACCGGCGCCGCGCGGCCCGTAAAGCCCGACCGCGTGAACCTCGTCAAGGTACGTGATGGCGCCGTAGCGGTCAGCGACATCGCACAACGTGGCGATCGGTGCCACGTCGCCATCCATCGAATAGACCGACTCAAAGCAGACGAGCTTCGGCCGTTCAACGGGAAAGGTGGCGAGAATACGAGTGAGATCGTCGGGATCATTGTGCCGGAAGATGTGCTTCTCGACGCGACTGTTGCGGATCCCCGCAATCATCGACGCGTGATTGAGCGCGTCCGATACCACGATCATGCCCGGCATCGCCTGTGCCAAGGTCGAGAGAGCCGCTTCGTTGGCGACGAAGCCCGACGTGAACAGCAGTGCCGCTTCGCGCTTGTGCAGGTCGGCTATCTCGGCTTCCAGCCGCTCATGAAGATGGGTGTTGCCCGAGATGTTGCAGGTGCCGCCGCTGCCGGCACCGAGAGCATCGATGGCCTCGATCATCGCATCGAGCACGAGCGGGTGCTGTCCCATGCCGAGATAGTCGTTCGAGCACCAGATCGTAACCTCGTCTCCGGTGCGGTGATCGTAGGCACGGGGGAAGCACCCGCAACGCCGCCCCAGGTTGGCGAAGACCCGGTAGCGCCCTTCCGCGCCAGGAGCACATCCAGGTGCCGCCTGAACGCGCTCGTAATCCTCCATGCTGTCCATGATCGTGCGTGCTCGCTGACGGCGCGCTGGCCGTCCTACGAACGCTCCGACATCATCTTCTTGGTATTGCCGATCGCGCTGCGCGGGATTAAGACCTTTGGGCACGCGTTGGTGCAATTCATGATCGTGTGACAGCGATAAAGCTGAACGGGTCGTCGAGCTGGTCGAGACGCTCGCCGGTATGCTGATCGCTGCTATCGGCGAGCCAGCGGTAGGACTGCAGCAGTATTGATGGGCCGAGATAGCTTGTCCGGATTCCACCAGTAGCTCGGGCACGACGTCGAGCAGCAGAAACACAGAATACACTCCCACAAGCCGTCGAGCTTGGCCCGTTCCTCCGGCGACTGGCGTCGCTCGCGATCGGGTGGCGGCTGATCGCTCCGCAGCCAGGGCTCGATCAATTCATACTGCGCAACAACCCACTAATGTCGAACACGAGATCCTTCAGCACCGGCATATGTGGCAGCGGCGTAATGCGGCTGGTGCCCTTCTTCAGATCTCCATTGGGGTGAGGCGGGCGAGTCGGTTCTTCCCGTCGATATTCATTGCGCAGGAACCGCACACTCCTTCCCGGCACGACCGGCGGTACAGCAGTGTCGGATCGATCTGATCATTTATCTCGACCAGCGCATCGAGCACCATTGGCCCGCAGTGGTCGCGATCGATCTTGAACGTGTCCATCGCGGGGTTAGCCTGTTTCTCCGGATTCCAGCGATAGATCTGGAAGCTCTTGGACCGCTCGACCGGCTTCGGCAGCGGCCAGCGCTTTCCGACGCCGACCTTCTAGTTGGCAGGAAGCGTAAACTCGGACATCGAAAACCTCTCTGGATCAGGATCAGTGAGTGCGCTCGGCGGGCGGGAAGCTCGGAGCGTCGTTGGACAGCGCGTGGAGACGGACTGGGCGATAGTCAAATCTGACGTTCCAGTCCTCGTCCTTCCACGCGCAGGTGTGCTTCAGCCAGTTCCTCGTCATCGCGCTTGTGGTAATCCTCCCGCGCGTGAGCGCCGCGCGATTCGGTTGGCGTACACGGAGTGAGCAATCACGACCGCCTGGTCCGCCAGATTGGCGAGCTCCAGCGCGGAGACGAGAGCGACGTTCCACCGTCAGAGACAAATCATCGACCGTCACGCGCTCCAGGGGATCACGAAGTTTCTCGAGCCCCTGCAATCCTTCCCGCAGCGTGTCGTCGCGACGAAACACGGCAAAGCCCGACTGCATCGTTTCCTGCATAAGCTGGCGGATCTCGCCGGGCTTGTTGCCACCTTTGCTGTGACGGATCTTGTCGAAGCGCGCGAGCACGCGTTCCTCTGAGTGGAGGTTCGCCTCCGGCACTCGTGACCCCGGCTCGATGATCTCAGCCGCGCGCAAGGCAGCGGCACGCCCAAAGACGATCAGATCGAGCAAACTGTTGGTCCCGAGCCGATTGGCGCCATGCACGGAGACGCACGCCGCCTCCCCGATCGCCATCAGACCCGGAGCGACCGCGTTCGGATCGTCCTTGGTCGGGCACACCACCTCTGCCCTGATGGTCGTCGGGATGC
>CAWABH010000049.1:0-16684 GCA_963780095.1 uncultured Alphaproteobacteria bacterium | reverse complement strand
AGCCGATGGCCGCCTACCGGTTTGGCGGCCTGGAGAATACGTTGCTCCAGCCTGGTGAGAGCGGGCTAATGTCCATGATCGGTTAAGAGGACATTATCGGTACGGACGGCGATCTCTCATTATCGGTACAGGACGGCGATCTCTAAGGATATCGGGACAAGAGTGATTGAGTAGATCTCCAGAAATGACGAACCCGACATTGAGTGCGATTGGGGGTAGGCGGTCGCGTCGTTCATGGTCGGATGAAGAGAAGCGGCGGATCGTCGCCGAAGCGGCGCTCCCTGGCGCGTCGGTGGCGGACATTGCTCGGCGTCATGGGGTGAACGCCAACCTGGTGTTCAACTGGCGAAAGACCGCTCGGGCGGCGTTTTCGGCTGCTGAGCCGAACGGCTTGGCAGTGTGCTTGCAGGCGAATGCATCGTCGCCTGCCGCTGAGCACTGTGAGTTCATGCCAATTGGCGTTATTGGGCGGGCAGAGGATGAAGACGTGGCGCTGGTCGCCGGATCCTCGTCGGCTGTAGTCGACGGGACGTCTTCGCGCCGGGAGACATTGCAGCGCCCGGGTATGGAAGAGCGGCCTGGGGTGATCGAAATTGATTTGGTGGATGGCGTGCGCTTGCGTGTGGACGCCTTCGTCAATGAGCGGGCGCTGCGGCGCGTGCTTGCGGTATTGAAGGCCACGCCATGATCCAGGTGATGCCGGGCACCAAGGTCTATCTGGCCTGCCGCCCGGTCAGCATGCGTTACGGCTTTGACGGCCTGGCTGCACAGGTGAAGCAGGTGCTGGCTGCCGATCCATTCTCGGGACATCTATTTTTGTTTCGTAGCAAACGAGCCGATTATCTGAAGATTTTGTATTACGATGGAACCGGCTTGTGCCTGTTTGCCAAGCGGCTGGAGAGCGGCAAGTTCGTTTGGCCGCCGATCGTGGATGGCGGCATGATCCTGACACCCGCGCAGCTGGCACTTCTGCTTGAGGCGATCGATTGGCGGCGAACGGTCGCTGCGGAATTGTCGCGCAAACCGGTTGCGGTTTGACTGCCGGCACGACGCATTTTTTGCGGATTTCCGCTCAAAGGGCTAGCGGCGCGGCAAAGCAGTTTTGTAGAATCGTCTATGTCGTTGGCAACCGATCCGCTGCCGGCCAACCCGAGTGCTCTGCGCATCTTCGCCGCAGACCTGCAGGCCGAACTGGCGCGCAAAGACATCGAGATTGCCGCCAGCGCCGCCGAGATCCATGCCAAGACGCTGCACATCGAGAAGCTGAAGATGCAGCTGGCCGTGCTTCGGCGTGCGCGGTTCGGCCGCTCCTCGGAGAGGCTCAATCGCGACATCGAGCAACTCGAACTGCTGATCGGCGCGCTCGAACAGGATGCTGCCGCCGAGGACGCCCCCACCAGCACGGCCGAACCGGACACGAAGGCCGACCCCAGAACTCCTGCCAAGACACACCAGCGCAAGCAGCCGGTCCGCACGCCGCTGCCAACCCATCTGCCGCGCGAGACCGTCACCCACGAGCCAGCCTGCACCTGTCCGGGCTGCGGCGGCACGATCTTCAGCCGGATCGGACAGGACGAGCGGGAGGTGCTCGAATACGTTCCTTCCAGTTTCAAGGTGATCCAACACGTCCGGCCGAAGCTGAGCTGTCGGTCGTGCGAGACGATCGTGCAGGCGCCGATGCCGTCGCTGCCGATCGAGCGCGGACGGCCTGGTCCAGGCCTGATCGCGCATGTGCTGGTCTCGAAGTATTGTGACCACACGCCGCTGCACCGCCAGTCCGTCATCTATGCCCGCGAAGGCGTTGAGCTCGACCGCGCCACGCTGGCCGATTGGGTCGGCAAGGCGGAGTTCCTGCTCTCTCCCCTGGCTGAAGCGATCGGCCGGCATGTTCGCGCCGGCACCGCGCTGCATGCAGACGACACCACCGTCCCGGTGCTCGCGCCCGGCCTGGGGAAGACCAAAACCGGACGGCTCTGGGTCGTCGTGCGCGACGAGCGGTCCTGGGGCTCGGCGGTGCCACCGGCGGTGTTCTACCGCTACTCGGCGAATCGCAAGGGCATCCACGCGGAGGCGCTGCTTGGCACTTGCCGGGGCTTTCTGCATGCCGACGGGTATGCCGGGTTCGAAAGGCTCTACCGGCCAACCACGCCCGACGGCGAGCCGCCGCTGGTCGAGGTTGCATGCTGGAGCCATGCACGCCGCAAGTTCTACGACGTGCACCATGCCACAGCCTCGCCGATCGCCTTGGAGGCCTTGGAGCGGATCGCCGCCCTATTCGCCATCGAGAGCACCATCCGCGGACGACCACCCGATCAGCGCATGGCCGCGCGCGAAGAGCACGCCCGGCCGCTGCTGGAGCAGCTGAAGGCGTTCCTCGACACCTCGCTCAACCGGGTCAGCAGCAGGAGTACGCTTCGCCCAGGCAATCCGCTATGCCCTGTCGCGTTGGCAGGCGCTGACCCGCTACATCACAGACGGCCGGCTCGAAATGTCGAACAACGCCGCCGAGCGGGCAATGAAGCCTCCGGTGCTCGGACGGAAAAACTATCTGTTCTGTGGCTCCGACGCCGGTGGACAGCGCGCCGCCTGCATCTACACCATCATCGAAACCGCCAAGATGTGCGGCATCAATCCGCAGGCCTATCTGGCCGACGTCCTCAACCGCATCGCTGACCACCCGATCCGCCAAATCGACACCCTGCTCCCCTGGCGCTGGTCAAAATAGCGCGTGCCACGTCGCTGCCCCAGACCAAAAAACCGCGGCCAACGGCTGACACTTACCCCGGCCTCGACCGATCCCAGAGGACTTCCTGCTTGCCGTTCATATACGGGCTGTCCGGCAGGGTGGTCTGATGAAGGATGCCGAGCCTGGCGAGACCTTCGGTGATCTCGGCTGCGGTCATCGCGCTTCCGTTGTCGCTCATGGCGGCGCGCGGCAGACCGCGCTTAAGCATCGCCTGCGACAAACCGTGGGCGATGTTCTCGGCGTACTCGGATCGGGTCCCACTGGAGATGGCAGGCCAGCCGCGAGCGGTCGTCGAGCACGCCGAACAGGATCGGCGTTCGCCATTCACCGCGCGGCGTCAGAACCTTCCGCGAACCGTAATGACAATCCCAGTGCCATGTCCCGTTCGCATACGCGATTCGTAGCTGCGCATTTCGCGCGCCTCAGCCGAGCGGGCTGCAGCAGAGCGCGCCGGCGGTTCGGCGCGTCGTCATCGCGCCACACTTCGTCGCCATGGGCAACAAGAAATCGCCGGACCGTCGCGTCAGGACGGCATCGGCCGCAACTCCGGGCGGGTCTCGGCCAAAGCGACCAGATTGTCGCGATGTAGCTGGGCACTCCAGCTTTTGGGCGTCATACTGGGCCAGCAAGGCCTGGCGCAGCGGAATGGTCATCG
The DNA here is from genome assembly GCA_963780095.1 of uncultured Alphaproteobacteria bacterium. Taxonomy (GTDB): domain Bacteria; phylum Pseudomonadota; class Alphaproteobacteria; order Acetobacterales; family Acetobacteraceae; genus JAMXLO01. The sequence continues at coordinate 13,283 of CAWABH010000049.1, read as the reverse complement.
ATACCTGCTCGCCGGCATCCTGGCGGCGCTTGCGGCGCAGCACGCTCACCGGGTCATGCCGCTCATTGCGGGCGCGGTAGAACCATCGCTCCAGGGTGGAAGCGCCGAAGCGACCGGTTCGCCGGTGCTCGGGTGCCGCCATTCACGTGCGGCCAATTGCTCGAGGGCCGCGCGCAGTGCGCCCTTGGCGGGCGGCACGGCCAGCAGCTGACCGATCACCGAGAAGCGCAGCTGCGCCCAGCGCTCATGCACCCGCGATCCGCCTCGCTCCGCCACGCCTGCTCTCCGGCAAAATCAGCGGGCTGACGGTAAGCGCCGGTGCCGATGGCCCGCGACGAGCATCCTCTGCGGATCGACGCCGTCCGTCAGAAAGCGCGCATTGCCGATGTGCCGCCGGTCAACGGCCCGAGGAACCGCAGCAAGGCTGTGACCTTCTCGGCAATGCCGCCGGTGAAGCGATCGAGCAGCGAGGCCGGCAGGCCGGCGATGTCGACCGGCGGTATGAAGGCGGCCATGGCGATCGGCTGGAACCAGCCGGCCGAGAAGGTCGAACGCCACCATGCACGCCAGCGCGCAACGGTTCGGCGATCGACCCCCGGCACGCCCGACAGGCGCTCCAGGCGTGCTGCTGTCGCCCCGTGCAGCATCACCGAGATCAACGTCACCACCGTGGCGAGATAGACCTTGCGGCCGAGGAAGCGCAGCGATGGCGGTGTCATGCGCTTGCGGCAACCGTCCACCGCGCAGCAGAAGCTGAAGCGCTGGGCATAAACCTGGCCTAACCCGGCGGGACCGCCGCGCGGCTTGCGTGCAAACGGCGCCGAATGCAGCGTGCCGCCACACGCGCGGCAGCCCGCCGCCCTGGCGGTTGCCGCAAGGTCGCGGTCGAAGACGAGCAGCTGCTCATGGAACTTGGCGTCGGCCAGCACGGCTTGGTACCTGGGCTCCGTCCTTTGAACTGCCGTCGGCGAGATGGCCAAAATCGGACGGAATGATCTCTGCCACTGCGACAGCGGCAAAAAATACAAGAAGCGCTGCTGCATGGCCAGCGACGCGGCCGCCGCGCGCGTCGAACGTCCCGCTCAGCCGGCCGCGGCTGCCGGCGCGCCGCGCCGTACTTTAATCCAGCTATGCCCAGCGAAGCACTGATGAACGCGACGAAGCTGGACAGCGGCGGCCGACGCCGTGGTCGACATCATCCGACGCCAGGCAATCTCGACGCCGCCGAGCAGGCCGCCCACGACGTGCTCGCGCGCTTCCCCGAGTGTCCATGACGGCTACGGTCGCCTCGGCGCGGCTCCGCCAAGCCCGCGGCGACCATCGCCAGGCCGTCGACTGCTACCGCCGAGCCATCGACGTCGTCCGCAACCAGCCCGCACCTCTACGATCCCGGAATTCGACGACCGTCTTCCAGAGATCTCATCGACCGCCTCGAGACACAGGCGGACGCCGCCGCCGGCTGAGCCTGCCGGTCTGCCTGCTCGCTCCAGCGTCGCCGAGCGCTCAGCGGCGATGGCCGCCTACCGGTTTGGCGGCCTGGAGAATACGTTGCTCCAGCCTGGTGAGAGCGGGCTAATGTCCATGATCGGTTAAGAGGACATTATCGGTACGGACGGCGATCTCTCATTATCGGTACGGACGGCGATCTCTAAGGATATCGGGACAAGAGTGATTGAGTAGATCTCCAGAAATGACGAACCCGACATTGAGTGCGATTGGGGGTAGGCGGTCGCGTCGTTCATGGTCGGATGAAGAGAAGCGGCGGATCGTCGCCGAAGCGGCGCTCCCTGGCGCGTCGGTGGCGGACATTGCTCGGCGTCATGGGGTGAACGCCAACCTGGTGTTCAACTGGCGAAAGACCGCTCGGGCGGCGTTTTCGGCTGCTGAGCCGAACGGCTTGGCAGTGTGCTTGCAGGCGAATGCATCGTCGCCTGCCGCTGAGCACTGTGAGTTCATGCCAATTGGCGTTATTGGGCGGGCAGAGGATGAAGACGTGGCGCTGGTCGCCGGATCCTCGTCGGCTGTAGTCGACGGGACGTCTTCGCGCCGGGAGACATTGCAGCGCCCGGGTATGGAAGAGCGGCCTGGGGTGATCGAAATTGATTTGGTGGATGGCGTGCGCTTGCGTGTGGACGCCTTCGTCAATGAGCGGGCGCTGCGGCGCGTGCTTGCGGTATTGAAGGCCACGCCATGATCCAGGTGATGCCGGGCACCAAGGTCTATCTGGCCTGCCGCCCGGTCAGCATGCGTTACGGCTTTGACGGCCTGGCTGCACAGGTGAAGCAGGTGCTGGCTGCCGATCCATTCTCGGGACATCTATTTTTGTTTCGTAGCAAACGAGCCGATTATCTGAAGATTTTGTATTACGATGGAACCGGCTTGTGCCTGTTTGCCAAGCGGCTGGAGAGCGGCAAGTTCGTTTGGCCGCCGATCGTGGATGGCGGCATGATCCTGACACCCGCGCAGCTGGCACTTCTGCTTGAGGCGATCGATTGGCGGCGAACGGTCGCTGCGGAATTGTCGCGCAAACCGGTTGCGGTTTGACTGCCGGCACGACGCATTTTTTGCGGATTTCCGCTCAAAGGGCTAGCGGCGCGGCAAAGCAGTTTTGTAAAATCGTCTATGTCGTTGGCAACCGATCCGCTGCCGGCCAACCCGAGTGCTCTGCGCATCTTCGCCGCAGACCTGCAGGCCGAACTGGCGCGCAAAGACATCGAGATTGCCGCCAGCGCCGCCGAGATCCATGCCAAGACGCTGCACATCGAGAAGCTGAAGATGCAGCTGGCCGTGCTTCGGCGTGCGCGGTTCGGCCGCTCCTCGGAGAGGCTCAATCGCGACATCGAGCAACTCGAACTGCTGATCGGCGCGCTCGAACAGGATGCTGCCGCCGAGGACGCCCCCACCAGCACGGCCGAACCGGACACGAAGGCCGACCCCAGAAACTCCTGCCAAGACACACCAGCGCAAGCAGCCGGTCCGCACGCCGCTGCCAACCCATCTGCCGCGCGAGACCGTCACCCACGAGCCAGCCTGCACCTGTCCGGGCTGCGGCGGCACAATATTCAGCCGGATCGGACAGGACGAGCGGGAGGTGCTCGAATACGTTCCTTCCAGTTTCAAGGTGATCCAACACGTCCGGCCGAAGCTGAGCTGTCGGTCGTGCGAGACGATCGTGCAGGCGCCGATGCCGTCGCTGCCGATCGAGCGCGGACGGCCTGGTCCAGGCCTGATCGCGCATGTGCTGGTCTCGAAGTATTGTGACCACACGCCGCTGCACCGCCAGTCCGTCATCTATGCCCGCGAAGGCGTTGAGCTCGACCGCGCCACGCTGGCCGATTGGGTCGGCAAGGCGGAGTTCCTGCTCTCTCCCCTGGCTGAAGCGATCGGCCGGCATGTTCGCGCCGGCACCGCGCTGCATGCAGACGACACCACCGTCCCGGTGCTCGCGCCCGGCCTGGGGAAGACCAAAACCGGACGGCTCTGGGTCGTCGTGCGCGACGAGCGGTCCTGGGGCTCGGCGGTGCCACCGGCGGTGTTCTACCGCTACTCGGCGAATCGCAAGGGCATCCACGCGGAGGCGCTGCTTGGCACTTGCCGGGGCTTTCTGCATGCCGACGGGTATGCCGGGTTCGAAAGGCTCTACCGGCCAACCACGCCCGACGGCGAGCCGCCGCTGGTCGAGGTTGCATGCTGGAGCCATGCACGCCGCAAGTTCTACGACGTGCACCATGCCACAGCCTCGCCGATCGCCTTGGAGGCCTTGGAGCGGATCGCCGCCCTATTCGCCATCGAGAGCACCATCCGCGGACGACCACCCGATCAGCGCATGGCCGCGCGCGAAGAGCACGCCCGGCCGCTGCTGGAGCAGCTGAAGGCGTTCCTCGACACCTCGCTCAACCGGGTCAGCAGCAGGAGTACGCTCGCCCAGGCAATCCGCTATGCCCTGTCGCGTTGGCAGGCGCTGACCCGCTACATCACAGACGGCCGGCTCGAAATGTCGAACAACGCCGCCGAGCGGGCAATGAAGCCTCCGGTGCTCGGACGGAAAAACTATCTGTTCTGTGGCTCCGACGCCGGTGGACAGCGCGCCGCCTGCATCTACACCATCATCGAAACCGCCAAGATGTGCGGCATCAATCCGCAGGCCTATCTGGCCGACGTCCTCAACCGCATCGCTGACCACCCGATCCGCCAAATCGACACCCTGCTCCCCTGGCGCTGGTCAAAATAGCGCGTGCCACGTCGCTGCCCCAGACCAAAAAACCGCGGCCAACGGCTGACACTTACGCTTATGTGGCCGATCGCAGCCTTCATGAAGCGAGCCGCTGGGCCTTTATTTGAAAATCTTACTTCGTCCTCATTCGTCGTTCGCAATGCCGCTAAAAAGGCAGAGAGCAGGCACTCGCCGTAACCATGCCACCTATCTGTCGGAGGGAACACATTTGGCGGGATTTGCCTGACGAGATTGGGATGCTCCTTCACGGCTTTGGCTGCCGTCCCAAGATTGTCCATGGCGGTTATCTCTGCTTGAGACACCGAAAACTCTGCCCAATCTCTCAGCAGACTGCACAAGCCAGGGATCACGTCGTCTAGCAGAGCAAGCGCTTGATTGAGCTTCTTTCTATAAGTCGCAAACTGCCCTTCAGGCCCTCGCGCTTGCAGAGTCATCACGTTGACGATAGTAGCTAGGTCTCGAAAGCCATCTGCTGATGGCAGCTTCATTTTCCCCTTAATGATTTTCCTCTCCTCAAACATGGCGCGCAGCGTGGCTGCGGTAAATGGCTGCTTCATCGTGCGGCCTCCGCTCCACTTCGAAGCGGCATCACCTCATCCGAATCAATCGGCGGCGCGACGCGTCCGCAGAATTCGGCCCAATCGGTCATCAGCCGGCGCCGCTTTTCGAACAGATCGCCGCGACGGTATGCCGCTTCCACCTTATCCGGGATCAGATGCGCGAGCGCCTGTTCGACCACCTCACGCTGATAGCCCGTTACCTCGCTGGCCCAATCGCGGAAGCTGCTTCGGAACCCATGCACTGTCAGATCGCCACGCTTCATTCGGCGCAGAAGCGCGAGCATGGCCATGTTGCTCAGCCCTCGCGTCCCCTTGGCGCTAGGGAACACCGGTGCATTCGGCTCGGTTGTCGTGCCCAGCTTTGCGGCCTCGCGCAGCACGTCCAGCGCGGCGTCGGGGAGTGGGACGCGATGCAGCTTGCCAGTCTTCATGCGCGCGGCCGGAATCGTCCAGACCGCACCCTGCATGTCGATTTCCGACCATTGCGCGCCGATGACTTCGCCCGTGCGCGCCGCGGTCAAGATGGCGAAGCGCAGCGCCAGCGCCGCCATCCCGACCTGCTCGCGCAGATCGAGCATGAAGCCGCCGATATCCTCCCATGGCAGCGCGGCGTGGTGTTCCACTCTGGACACCCGATCCCGAGCCGGGAGGACGTTTTGCAGGTGCCCCTTCCACCGAGCGGGGTTCTCGCCGGAGCGCCAGCCATGCGTCTTTGCATAGTCGAGCACCGCCTCTATGCGACCGCGCACCCGGGCTGCCGTCTCAGGCAGCCTGATCCAGATCGGCTCTAGGATGCGTGTGACGTGCCCGGTCTCGACCGCAGCAACCGACAGATCGCCGATCACCGGAAAGACGTGCGACTCCAGGGTGGCAGTCCACTGCCAGGCATGCTTGGCGTTCCGCCACGCGGCCCGATGGGCTTTGACGTAGCCCTCGGCCGCCTTCTTGAACGTAACTGCTGCGGCAGCCTCGGCCGCCTTGCGGGCCTTCTCAGCCTGCCGGGCATCGAGGGGGTCCGTTCCATCAAGCCGAAGCCGCCGTGCCGCCGTCGCCCGTTCACGGGCTTCTGCCAGCCCAATGGTGTGCAACGGGCCGAGTCCCATATACCTGGGCCGGCCATTCAGCATGAACCTGAAGAGCCAACTCTTTCCGCCGGTCGGACCGACGTTCAGCCAGAGGCCAGCGCCGTCTCCGTAGAGGCCGGCCTTGGTCGCATTCTTCACCTTCGCCGGTGTCAGTTTGCCGATCGTCCGCGCCATCCGCCAAACCTCCTACCCCACAAGTCATCCCACAAACTAGCGTGGGATATGCGCGCACGCTGGCGCACGGTCAAGCACAATCAGCTTGCCGTTTTTGCTGGAATATGGGGGTTTCTGGGGCATCTGCGCACGCTGGCGCGCGGAACGGTGGTGGAGCTGAGGGGACTCGAACCCCTGACCCCCTCATTGCGAACGAGGTGCTCTCCCAGCTGAGCTACAGCCCCGTCCCGCTTCGCGTCCGGTCGCGCGAGGCGCGGACAATGCTCAGCACCCATGGTGAAGTCAAGCAAGCCGATTTCGTGCAGGTTGCGGACCGAATCGCCCCCCGCTAGCTTCCGCCGACCCTTGGGAGACCGCCTCTGATGATCGCCCTGTTCTGGCTCGTGGACCGGCTGCTCAGCCTCTACATGTGGGCGGTGATCCTGTCCGCGGTGTTCAGCATCCTGACCAGCTTCGGCGTCCTCGACACCCGCAATCGGGTTGTCTGGACGATCGGTGACTTCCTCTATCGCATCACCGAGCCGGCGCTGCGGCCGATCCGCAGGCTGCTGCCCAATCTTGGCGGCGTCGACATCAGCCCGGTGATTCTGATCCTGTTGCTGCAGGCGGCGCGCATGCTGCTGGACGAGATCAGGTTCAACGTGGTGGGGGCTATCGGATTTTGAGCCATTTCTGGCGCCCTCTGCCCGATGGCGTCGCAGTCGCGGTGAAGGTGCACCCGAAATCGCGCCGGCCCGGCCTGCATGGGGCCGCCGCGGGAGCCGATGGCGAGCGGCTGCGCATCGGAGTGACCGAGGCCGCGGAGGGTGGCCGAGCCAACCGCGCCGCCTGCGCCGCTCTGGCCGCCGCGTTGGGCACCGCGCAATCCGCCGTCCGACTTATCGCCGGCGCCACCAGCCGGGAGAAGATGCTCCACGTCACCGGCGATCCCGCCCTACTTGCCGCGAAGCTTGCGGCTCTGTGAGCGCGCGCATCATCGACGGCAAGGCGATCGCCGCCGCGCTGCGGGCGAGGCTTGCGGAACACGTCGCGGCGCTGCCGTTCCGCCCGGGCCTCGCCGTCGTCCTGGTGGGCGACGATCCGGCAAGTGCCGTCTACGTCCGTGCCAAGGACCGTGCAGCCGATGCCGTCGGCATCGCCACGCGCACCATCCGCCTGCCGGCCGATACGTCCGAGGCGGCGCTGCTGATCGTCATTGCCCGGCTGAACGTCGATCCGGATATCGACGGAATACTGGTACAGCTGCCGTTGCCCGCGCATATCAGCACGCCGGCCGCGATCGAGGCGGTCGATCCGGACAAGGATGTGGACGGCTTCCATCCGCTGAACGCCGGCCGTCTCGCCTCTGGCCGACCGGGGCTGGTGCCCTGCACGCCGCTCGGCGTGATGAAGCTGCTGGCTGAGGCCGCCGTCCCGCTAGAAGGTGCGCGCGCCCTGGTGCTCGGTCGCTCCAGCATCGTCGGCCGGCCGTTGGTGGCACTACTGCTGGCCGCCAACGCCACAGTCACGGTCGCGCATTCGCGGACGCGGAACCTTCCCGCTGAATGCCGGCGGGCCGAGGTGCTGGTGGCGGCGATCGGCAAGCCCGAGCAGGTGCGGGGGGAATGGATCGCTCCCGGCGCCGCGGTGATCGATGTCGGGATCAACCGCCTGCCCGACGGCAGGCTTGTCGGCGACGTGGCATCCGCCGAAGCCAGTGCGGTCGCCGCCGCGATCACTCCCGTTCCCGGCGGCGTCGGCCCGATGACCATCGCCTGCCTGCTGGAGAACACCGTGACCGCCGCGCTGCGTCGGCGCGCCGACGCACCTCGGACTTGAGCAGGTCGTCGGGCGCAGTCAATTTGCACAAAAGGGAGGGCTCCCCCTCCCCTTGCGGGAGGGGGTTAGGGGGAGGGGTTGCGGCAAACTTGCCTTGTGCCGGGGGCACCCCTCCCCCCAACCCCCTCCCGCAAGGGGAGGGGGAGAATTTCACTCGGGCCAGATCGACCCGGGATCAGAAGTCGGTGCAGCGGCCGTTCACTTCCCAGTCGCCGTAGCGCGTCGGCTCAGGTCCTTTCGGGCCGCCGATCTCTTTGGGTTCAGGCTGTGGCACCGGGCGCGCCGAGGACGTTGTGTCGGCCGGCTTCTCTGTCTCACGCGGTTCACTCATGCCTTGCAGATAGGCCGGCGCGGCCCCTCCGACAACCGGTGTTGGACTTGCGGTGCCCGCCGGCGCGCGATCATCATCCATCGCGACAATTCTCATGCGGCCCGGTCTGTGCAGGAGGACAACATGGTGCGAGTCGTCGGGATCGACCACCTGGTGATCAGGGTCAGCGACTACGAAAAGTCCAAATCCTTCTACGGCCGCCTGTTCGCGTTCCTCGGCTTTGAACTGTCCGATGAATACGACGATGCAATCGGCTGGACCAACGGCAAGACGCGCTTCTGGATCGGGCCGGCCGACGCGAAAGGGAAGACGCACAAGTACCGCATCGGCGACGTTGGCTTCCACCACTACGCATTCGAGTTGCGCAGCCGCAAGGACGTCGATGAATTGCAGGCGTTCCTCCAGGAAATCGGCGCAAAGATAGTCGACCCGGCCGGCGAGTACTACGACGACTACTATGCCGTGTTCTTCCTCGATCCCGACGGACTCAAGCTTGAAGGCATGAAGTACGGCGAGCGCCAGGCGCGCGCGGCCCGCAAGAAGGCCAAGTCCTGATGCCGACATCGGTGTCCGCGCGGCTGCCCTTCTTCTATGGCTGGGTGATCGTCGCTGTCGTCTTCATCACCATGGGTGTCGGGGTCAACGCACGCACCGCCTTCTCGCTGCTGTTCCCGCCGATCCTCGACGAGTTCGGCTGGGATCGCGGCGTGACGGCCGGAGCGTTCTCGTTCGGCTTCATCGTCTCCGCCGCACTGAGCCCGTCATTTGGTAAGCTCATGGATTCCCACGGACCGCGCGTGGTGAACGAGATCGGCGTGGTGCTGATCGCCGCCGGACTGATGCTGGCGACTTTCGTGCACCAACCGTGGCACCTCTACGCCACGCTGGGCATGCTCGTAGGCGCCGGCAGCGTCTGCCTCGGCTACACCGGCCAGGGGCTGTTCCTGCCGAACTGGTTCGTTCGCCGGCGCGGACTGGCCATGAGCATCGCCTTCTCCGGTGTTGGCGTCGGCTCCATCATCCTGTTGCCGTGGCTGCAAGGGCTGATCGCACGGGCAGGCTGGCGCCATGCGTGCTTCGCCATGGGCATTCTGGTACTTGTGTTGCTGCTGCCGCTGAACCTGTTGGTGAGGCACCGACCCCAGGACATCGGGTTGGAACCGGACGGCGACCGCTCCGCGCACGACGCCTCGCATGCCAGCCGACGTTCGAATGTTGTTGATCCTGCCTGGGTCGCCGTCGACTGGACACTCCGACGCGCGTTGCGCACGGGCCGATTTTGGTGGATCGCAGTGGGATATTTCTGTGCGCTGTTCGCCTGGTACGCAATCCAGGTGCATCAGACCAAATACCTGATGGAGGTCGGCTTCAGCCCAAGTGTCGCCGCGTGGGCGCTTGGCGCTGTCAGCCTCGCAGGCATACCGGGCCAGATCGGGCTCGGCCATCTGTCCGATCGGATCGGACGCGAGTTCGTATGGTGCGTCGGAAGCCTCGGGTTCGTCCTGTGCTGTCTGCTGCTGCTTCTGTTGCGCCAGACACCGTCGCCGGCCTTGCTCTATCTCATGGTCCTGGCACAGGGCGCGCTGGGCTACGGCGTCACATCCGTCATCGGCGCCATCCCGGCGGAGATCTTCCAGGGCCGGCACTACGGCGCGATCTTCGGCACGCTGATGCTGGCATCGATCACCGGCGGCGCCGCGGGACCGTGGCTGACCGGCGTGCTGCACGACGAAACCGGCAGTTATGACCTTGCCTTCTGGGTCGCGCTCGGCTGCAGCGTGCTGTCGGCCCTGGCCATCTGGATCGCCGCGCCGCGCAAGGTCCGAGCAGTCGCCGGGCGCATCGGACGACTGGCCTGACGACACAGGGAGCCTGCGATGATCGAGCATCCCAACGTCACCGTGGTGGCTCATCCGCTGGTGCAGCACAAGCTGACTCTGCTGCGCGACCGGCGCACGCCGACGGCGCAGTTCCGCCAGCTTGCGCGCGAGATCAGTCTGCTGATGGCCTATGAGGTCACACGCGTTCTGCCACTCGAAGTCGGTGGAGATCGAGACTCCGCTCGAGCGCATGCCGGCGCCACGTCTTGTCGGCAAGAAGCTATGCTTCGTCTCGATCCTGCGTGCCGGCAACGGGATACTCGACGGAATGCTGGACCTGGTGCCGTCGGCGCGCGTCGGCCATATCGGGCTGTACCGCGATCCGGTGACGCTGATGCCGGTGGAATACTACGTGAAGCTGCCGGACGACGTGCGCGAGCGACTGGCCGTGGTGGTCGATCCGATGCTCGCCACCGGCCATTCCGCCTGCGCCGCCGTAAAGCGCTTGAAGCAGGCGGGCGCCGCTCAAATCAGCTTCACGTGCCTGATCGCCGCCCCTGAAGGATTGCAGGTCTTCACCGGGGAGCATCCCGACGTAAAACTGTTCACCGCCGCCATCGACCGCTGCCTGGACGAGCACGGCTACATCCGTCCGGGCCTCGGCGATGCGGGAGACCGGCTCTACGGGACACGGTAGCTGCAATCTCGCCAAGCAGTGCGTTGGAGGCCGTCCGTGTCGCGGGCGAACCGGCCCGTAATGCCGTTCGGCCCCTACCCAGCGACCACCTTGGCCACCTCCTCGGGCGACTGGCGCACCAGCACGTCATAGTCCTTCAGCAGCGTCTCGGTGATCCGCGTCGGCGTAAATCGGTGGCCGGCAATCTCGCGCACCGGCGTCACCTCAGCGGCGGTGCCGGCCAGGAACACCTCGCTCGCGCGGCCGATCTCCGACCCATCGATCGGCCGCTCCACCACCTTCATCTGATGCCGTTTGGCAATGCTCATCACCGAACGCCGCGTGATGCCGTCCAGGAAGCAGTCCGGCGTGGGCGTGTGAATGTCGCCGTCCATGACGAAGAAGATGTTCGCTCCGGTCGCTTCCGCCACCCAACCGCGCCAATCCAGCATCAGCGCATCGGCGAACCCCTCGGCCTCCGCCTTGTGCTTGGACAGCGTGCCGATCATGTAGAGGCCGGTCGCCTTGGCCGCCGTCGGCGCGGTCTCCGGCGACGGTCGCTTCCATTCCGCCATGCCGAGCCGGATGCCGGTCATGCGGTCGTCGCCGAAATAGCTCGGCCAGGGCCAGACGGCGATCGCCACGTGGATCTTCGTCTGCTGCGCGGAAACCGCCAGCATCTCCGAGCCGCGCCAGGCGATGGGACGCACATAGGCGTCGGTCAAATTGTTCGCCGCCAGCGTCTCCTTGCAGGCGGCGTCGATCTGATCCGCCGTATAGGGAATCTCGAAGCCCAGAATGCGGGCGGAGTTGATCAGGCGATCGGTATGGTCGCGCAGGCGGAAGATGTTCCCGGCATACGCCCGTTCGCCTTCGAACACCGCACTGGCATAGTGCAGCCCATGGGTCAGCACATGCAGCTTCGCGTCGCGCCAGGGGACCAGGGCGCCATCCCACCAGATCCACCCGTCCCGGTCGTCGAAAGGAACTAGCGCCATGACCGTCTTCTCCGCAATATTGTTGCTTCAGGCTGACTGAACGTATAATCACCCCACAGATAAGTCAACATGACTGACATAAGTGCGTCCGTATCCGAGGAATGCCTGCCATGCCTGAACCGAAGGTCGAGCTCCGCGACGCGCCGGGCCGCAACGTGATCGAACCGAAACCGGTCGGCCCCGCCGGCACCAATCTGCTCTTCCTGCGGGAAGAAGAAATACGCATGGCGCAGGATTTGATGTTCTTCGCCTATCGCGACTTCACCAATGCCGCGGACGTGATCCTCGACGAGCTTGGCCTCGGGCGCGCCCACCATCGCGCACTGCATTTCATCGGCCGCAACCCGGCGATCACGGTGTCGGACCTGCTCGGCATCCTGCGCATCACCAAGCAGTCGCTGGCCCGCGTGCTCAGCGTGCTGATGGCGCGGGGCTATGTGGCGCAGGCGCCGGGGCGTGCCGACCGCAGGCAGCGGTTGCTCACGCTGACACCGGCGGGCGCGGCGCTCGAGCGACGGCTGTTCGAGCGCCAGAAGGAGCGGCTCGGCGCAGCCTATCGTGAGGCTGGCGGTTCCGCCGTGGATGGCTTCCGCCGGGTGATGCGCGCCATCATGGATGAGACGGCGCGTACCTATATCGACACCGAGCCCGCAAACCGGGTGCCGCACGGCCGGCCCGCATAGGAGCAGCAAAGATACCCCGATGACCGAAGACGCTCACATTCTGGTCGTGGACGACGACGCCCGATTGCGTGCTCTTCTCTCGCGCTATCTGGTCGGCGAAGGCTTCCGGGTCACGACGGCGGAGACGGCCTCGGATGCGCGCGACAAGCTGCGCTTCATCAATCCGGACATGATGGTGCTCGATGTCATGATGCCGGGAGAGAACGGCCTGGCGCTCACCGAGTCATTGCGTCGCAAGCAGGGTCACGAGGTTCCGGTCCTGCTGCTCACCGCGCGCGGTGCGCCGGAGGACCGGATAGCGGGCTTCGAGGCCGGAGCTGATGACTATCTGGGCAAGCCGTTCGATCCGCGCGAGCTGGTGCTGCGGATCCGTGCCATGCTTAGGCGCGCGACGCCGCCCGCGGTCACCACGCAGGCCGGACCCGTGCAACTCGGCTCAGCGGAATTCGATCCCGAGCGTGGCGAGCTGCGCAGCGCCTCGGGCACGATCAGGCTGACCGGCGGCGAAGCTGCGCTTCTGGGCGCACTTGCACGCAAACCGAACGAAGTTCTGTCGCGCGAGGAGATCGTCGCGACGCTGGGCATGGACGAGGCCGGCGAACGGGCGATCGACGTGCAGGTGACGCGCCTGCGTCGCAAGATCGAAGCCGATCCCCGCGAGCCACGGTTCCTGCATACTGTGCGTGGCCGCGGCTATGTGCTGAAGCCGGGCGCATGAAAATCGGGCCGCGCGTGAGGACCGGCGGATGGGTCAAGCGGGTCCTGCCACGCTCTTTGCTCGGGCGCAGTCTGCTGATGATCCTGCTGCCGCTCGTGCTGCTGCAGGCGGTCGGATTGCAGTTTTTCTATGGCAGCCATCTCGATGAGGTCTCCCGACGGCTCACGGCGGCGTCGCGGGCGAACT
>CAWABH010000048.1:0-20366 GCA_963780095.1 uncultured Alphaproteobacteria bacterium | reverse complement strand
CGCGGCCCTAAATTGGACGCTGCGAACACCGCTATTAGCACTCTCCCTCCGAGAGTGCTAGACCACGTCGGTATGAGAGTCCAACCAGCCGCCAAGGTCGGGCCGGTTCCAGCCGGGGTTGGGCATCAGTCGGAGAATGAATTGGCCGCGTTGGCCTCAACAATCTCAGCGGCAACTTTGGGCCTCGATACGGCGGCGATGCTCTTCATCATCTCGACTGCCGCCCCCGGCCCAAGTCGCCAGTAGCGATGTCCTTCTTGAAATACGGGGGGCTGCCGGAAACCACGGCCGCACCTGGAGTCGGAAACTCGGCGTGACGACGCGATCAGCCTGCTTCCGTGGTGCTTCCGGCAAGATCGGGGATTCAGCATCTTTCTGGCTAAGTGCTTGAAAAGATGGTGGGTGCGACAGGGATTGAACCTGTGACCCCCGCCGTGTGAAGACGGTGCTCTGCCGCTGAGCTACGCACCCACCGTCGATTGAGATAGGCGGCGGCGCTTCGGGGTGTCAAGCTGGGACCCCTCCCCCCAACCCCCCGGAAGGGCAGGGGGAGGATCAGGTCAGTCCAGCAGCCGCCGTGCGATGGCAGCCAGTTCGGGGAAATCCCGGGCGACCGCGACGGCGCCCTCCGCCATCGAGGCTGGCCCGTAGCCCCAGGCGGCGAAGATGCATGGCAGTCCGGCACCGCGCGCCGCAGCGACATCGTTGGCATGGTCGCCCGCCATGACCGCCCGGCCCGCGTCGCCGCCGGCCGCCTCCAGAGTGGCAAGGAGATGGCGGGGGTCGGGTTTGCGCACCGGGAAGCTGTCGCCTCCTCCGACCGCGGCAAACCACGGCGCGAGCCCCAGGGCGCCCAGCAGCGAGCGCGCCGCCGCCTCCGGCTTGTTTGTGCACACCGCAAGCCGCCAGCCCTCGTCCGCCAGCGACCGCAGCGCATCGACGACGCCCGGATAGGGGGCGGTCTCCACCGCGGCATGCGCGCCATAGTCGGCCGAGTAGTCGGCCACCGCGCCCGCGTCCGGCGAGCGCCCGCGTGCGGCGAAGGCGCGCTCCACCAGTTTGGCCACGCCATCTCCCACCATCGAGGCGACCTCCGATTGGGACAGTGCCGCGAGGCCGCGCACCCGCAACAGCCGGTTCAACGCCGCAGCGAGATCGGGCACCGAGTGCACCAGCGTGCCATCAAGGTCGAGCAGCAGCGTGCGGATCACGTGTTGTACTCCGAAACGCGATTTGAAGCCGCAAGATAGCGTCAGGCTTTGACACGGCGTAGTATGAACCGCCACGATAACGGTAGAGCAACGAGAGAGACTGATGGCGCGCACCGCCGTGATCCTGGCCGCCGGCTTCGGCACACGCATGAAGTCGGCACTGCCCAAGACGCTTCACCGGATCGCCGGCCGCCCCATGCTGCGCCATCTGCTGGCAAGCTGCGAGCAGGTGTTCGACCGCATCGTGGTCGTGGTGGGTCCGGAGATGGATGCCGTGCAGCGGGCAGCCGCGCCGCATGTTTCCGTGATTCAGCAGGAGCGTCGCGGCACCGCGCACGCGGCACTGGTTGCCGTGCCCGAGTTCGGCGACGGCGAGGTGGCCGTGCTGTATGCCGACAACCCGCTGATCCGGCCGGAGACGTTGCTCCGATTGCTTGACCGCCGCGCCACCGGGGATGCGGCGTTGGCGCTGCTGGCATTCCGGCCGCCCGATCCTGGGCGCTACGGCCGCGTGATCGCACGCGGCGGCTATGTCGAGCGCATCGTCGAATGGATCGACGCGGCGGCGGCGGAACGTGCCGAGACCCTGTGCAACGCGGGCGTGCTGTGTGCGGCATCGGCTGACATGGCCCGCTGGCTGGGTGCGGTGCGCGCCGACAATGCCAAGGGCGAATACTACCTCACCGATGTCGTCGGATTGGCACACGCCGAGGGCGGCCGTGTCGCCGCGGTGGAGGCGCCGGCGGAGGAACTCGCCGGCATCAACTCGCGTGCCGAACTCGCGGCGGCCGAGGCGGTCGTGCAGTCCAGGCTACGCGCGGCCGCGATGGATGCCGGCGTGACGATGATCGACCCCGGTTCGGTGTTCCTGTGCGCCGACACCGAGATTGCGTCCGATGTGACGATCGAGCCCAATGTGTTCTTCGGACCGGGGGTCAAGATCGCGAGCGGCGCGCAGATCCGGGCCTTCACCCATCTGGAAGGCTGCACCGTCGGACCGGGGTGCATTGTCGGGCCGCATGCCAGGCTTCGGCCCGGCGCCGAACTCGGGAAGGACGTGCATATCGGCAACTTCGTCGAGGTGAAGGCGGCACGGATCGGCGATGGGGCCAAGGCAAGCCACCTGACCTATCTCGGCGACGCGGACATCGGTGCTGAAACGAATATCGGCGCCGGCACCATCACCTGCAACTACGACGGCTATGCCAAGCACCGGACGAAGATCGGTGCGCGCGCCTTCATCGGCTCGGACACCGCACTGGTTGCGCCGGTGACAGTCGGGGACGGCGCCATCACGGCCGCCGGCAGCGTGATCACCGAGGATGTGCCGGCGGACGCACTGGCCATCGCACGCGGACGGCAGGTGACGAAGCAGGGACGCGCGGCGGCGATGCGCGCGGCGAGAAAGGGCAGGACCTGATGTGCGGCATCGTTGGTGTGATCGGCTCGCGGCCGGCGGCGTCGCTGATCCTGGATTCGCTGCGCCGGCTGGAATATCGCGGCTATGACAGTGCCGGCATCGCCACACTGGTGAACGGCCACATCGATCGTCGCCGCGCCGAGGGCAAGCTCGGCAATCTCGCGGCCGTTCTGGAACGGTCGCCGCTGGCCGGAACAACCGGCATCGGCCACACACGCTGGGCGACGCATGGCGCGCCGACGGAGAGCAACGCCCACCCGCACGGCACATCGCGCGTCTCCATCGTGCACAACGGCATCATCGAGAATCACGCCGAACTTCGTGCCGAACTCGAGGCTGAGGGGCAGGAATTCACCACGGAGACCGACACCGAGACGGTGGCGCAACTGGTGGATCTGAACCTGCAGCGTGGCATGGACCCGATTGCTGCGGCCGGCGCGGCGTTTCGCCGGCTGGAGGGGGCCTATGCGCTGGCGATGATCTTCTCCGGTCATCCCGAGCTGATCGTCGGCGCACAGCACGGCGCACCGTTGGCGGTGGGTTTCGGCGAGAACGAGATGTTCGTCGGCTCAGACGGCCTGGCGCTGGCGCCGCTGACGCAGCGCATCGCCTATCTGCATGACGGCGACTGGACCGTGGTTGACCGCAACGGGGCGAAATTCTTCGGCACCGACGGGCAGGAAGTGCAGCGCGAGGTAAAGCTGACCCGGCTGACCGGCGCCGCGATCGGCAAGGGCAATTTCCGCCACTTCATGGAGAAGGAGCTGCATGAGCATCCCGCGGTGATCGGCGACACGCTGCATCGTATGGTCAATCCTGCCACCCGCGCCGTGGCACTGCCGGCGCTGCCGTTCGATTTCGCCACGCTGCCACGCATCACCATCAGCGCCTGCGGCAGCGCCTTCTATGCCGGGCTGGTAGCGCGCTGGTGGTTCGAGGCGATCGCCGGCATTCCCTGCGACGCCGATGTGGCGAGCGAGTTCCGCTACCGCACGCCGCCGTTGCCGGAGGGTGGGTTGGGCCTGCTGGTGAGCCAGTCCGGCGAGACAGCCGATACGCTGGCGGCGCTGCGCTACATGCGCGAGCAGGGCCAGCACGTGCTGTCGGTGCTGAACGTGCCGGAGAGCAGCATGGCGCGCGAAAGCGACGCCGTGCTCGAGACGGTGGCAGGACCGGAGATCGGTGTCGCCAGCACCAAGGCGTTCACCGCGCAACTTGCCGCGCTGGCGTGCCTCGCCCTCGGCGCGGCCCGCGTTCGCGGCGCCATCGGCGCGGCGGCGGAGGCGGCGATGACGGATGCGCTGCTGGAGGTGCCGAGCCGGGCAGCCGAGGTGCTGGATCGGCACGAGGAGATCAAGGCGCTGGCGCATCGCATCGCTCAGGCGCGCGACGTGCTGTATCTCGGCCGCGGCAACTGCTTCCCGATCGCGATGGAAGGTGCGCTCAAGCTGAAGGAAATCAGCTACATCCACGCGGAGGGCTACGCGGCCGGCGAGATGAAGCACGGCCCGATTGCGCTGATCGATCCCGCCGTGCCGGTGATCGCGATCGCACCGTCGGGGCCGTTGTTCGAGAAGACCGCATCGAATTTGCAGGAGGCTGCCGCACGGGGCGGGCAGGTGATCGTATTCAGCGACGCGGCCGGAGCGGCGAAGCTGCGGGGAATTGCCGCGGAGACGATCGTGATGCCGGCGGTCGATCCGTTCGTCGCGCCGATCCTGTATGCAATCCCGGTGCAGCTGCTGGCGTACCACGTGGCGGTGCTGAAGGGCACCGATGTCGATCAGCCGCGCAATCTGGCGAAGTCGGTTACGGTGGAGTAGCGAGGCCGTCGGGTCGCGCGCCGCATGATCGCAGGGTGAAGCGGATTGCGACTAGCCTCTCGCTGGCGCCGAGCACGTCGACGTTCGTCTCGTCCAGTCGGAATATCAGCGGCCGTGCCCGATATGCACTTTGGGTGGAAACCGGTCGTTCGCTCATAGGTGCTTACGGCTTGCGCGGCAGCCGTATCGTGAACTCGCTGTATCCGCCGACCTCGCTGTCCACAGCGATGCTGCCGCCATGTGCCTTCGTGACAATGTCGTAGGTGATCGACAGGCCGAGGCCGGTGCCCTCGCCGGTTGGTTTGGTGGTGAAGAACGGTTGGAACAGTTTGTCCCTGATGTCGGCCGGAATGCCGGTGCCGTTGTCCCGCACCTGAATATCAACCGCGTCGCCGAGATCGCGTGTCGTGATTCTAAGCGTGGGCTCGAAGCTGGGCGCAACCTCGCTTTGTGCACGCTTACTGGCAGCGTAGAAACCGTTGTTGATCAAATTCAGGAGCGCCCGAGTTATGTCCTGCGGGTTGAGCTCGATGGCCCCGATCCCGTGCCCGAAGTGGCGTTCCAGTGTGATGTGGAAACTCTGATCGCGCGCCCGTGCGCCGTGATAAGCGAGGTTCAGCGCCTCCTCGGCCAACGAGTTGACATCGACCAACTGACGCTCACCGGACACGCCGCGCGAATGTTCAAGCATGCTCTTCACGATGCCGTCGGCGCGCTGGCCGTGTTCAGTGATCTTTTCCAGATTGCCGGTCAGCAATCCGATGGCCTCTTCCACGTCGTCACGCTGGTCATCGTCGAGCAATCCTAGCGCTTTCGCGATGGCTTCCTTCAGTTCGGTCAGCAACTCCACCGATAGAATTGCGAAGTTATTGACGAAGTTGAGCGGGTTCTTGATTTCGTGCGCGATGCCGGCGGTGAGTTGGCCGAGAGATGCCATCTTCTCGGCTTGGATCAGATTCGCCTGGGCCGCTTTCAAATCGCGAAAGGCGGCCTCGATCGTGCGACTTGCCTCTTCCGCCGCGTCGCGCGCGGCTCGGATTTCGGCCTCGTTCGTTTTGCGCTCGGTGATGTCGGCGTAGATCAACACGAAACCGCCGCCCGCCACCGGGTTGTGACGGACCTCGATTACCCTTCCGTCTGGCCGAGTACGTTTGTACGCATAATGGTGGTCGGCGTTCTCCCGATACCATTGGATCTGGGCGTCCGGGTCGGCCGCCGCACCATATTCGCCACGCTCAACGAGATAACGGACGTAGTCGGGGAAAGTAAGCCGCTCAGCGAGAACCCCATCGGGCAGATCGAGAATGCCCTGAAACTTGCGGTTCCACGCGACGAGGCGTGGTGTTTCGTCGAACATGGCCACGCCGTCACCCATGTTCTCGAAGGTGACGCGGAGTTCGGCCTGGCGTTGTGTCAGTTCATCGGTGCTGGCACGTAACTCCTCCAGCAGCCGCGCGTTTTCCATCGCGATGACCGCCTGTGCGGCGAAACTCTGCAGAAGTGCGATCTGCCGGTCGGTGAACGGCCTCACTTCGGCGCGGTAAAGTCGGATCGCGCCGAGCAGCACGCCGTCCTTGAGCAGCGGGACCAGCAGAGCTGTCCGCGCACCGCCGAGATCGACCAGCGCGCGGTTAAGCGGGTCCCGTCGGTACGTCTCGGTATCCTTCAGGTCCAGTTCGTGAACATGAGCGTCCCCGCGGATGATCGAGGCGAGTGAACGTGTGGAAAAACCGCCGCCTGGATTGCGCAAGAAGCTGGCGAAGGCGTCGGTCGCACCGCGTACCGCAGCTGGACGGAATGCCTCTCCATCGTACTGCCACAGAATGCCTCTCGGGGCGTCGCATAAGCTTGTCGCTTTTTCCAGTATTGTATCGAAGACCGGGCCCAGATCGGCAGGCGAGGCGTTGATGACCTGCAACACCTCCGCGGTCGCCGTCTGCTGCTCCAACGCCTCGCGCTGTTCGGTGATCAGCCGCGCGTTCTCCATCGCGATCACCGCCTGGGCCGCAAAGTTTTCAAGCAGCGCGATTTCTTTGTCCGAGTATGGTCGAACTTCAAAGCGGTACGCAGTGATGTTGCCAAGTAGGGAGCCGTCCTTTCGCAACGGCACAATCAGGAGGGCCCGCGCACCTGTGTTCTGTACGAGATTGCGGAAGACCTCATGATCCGAGGTCCCGACCACCCTGAGGTCCGGCACGTGAATGAAGCGTTCGCCGCGTAACAGAGGCAGGTGGTGGCTGTTGGGACGGTAAGGCTGGCGTATCAGTGCTGCATGCTGTTCAGGGAACCCATGCGACGCCACCGCCCGGAAACACTCACCATCGTACAGTACCAGGGCACCCATGGCCGCATCGCAGAGGCTGTGCGCCTTCTCCAGGATTGCGTCGAACACCGGCGCCAGATTGCCCGGTGAGCGGTTGATGATGTCGAGCACTTCGGCCAGCGCGGCCTCACGCGCCAGCGCCGCGTCGCGCTCGGCCCCGCGTTGGTCAAGTTGCAATCGGAGCGCCGCGTTGGCGCTCTGAAGTTCGGCGATCATGTGGTGTTGCGTCGTGGCCATGTTCCCCCCGGGGCTGGCCAGGGCCATCGCGCATCTTGTGCCAGCTGTTCCGGAAGGTAGCCGTCGTTTGGCGTTTCACCAACTTGTGTCAGACGAGCGACGAGAGCGATACCGGTCGCGTCAAGGCGGCTTCACGCGGTCGACATCACACGATCGCCAAGTATGAAGGGCCGGTTTGGGGTGGGGAGCGGTCGCTCGCCTGATCGCCGACGAATGAGCGCTTTTGACTGACAAGGTGGCCGCCGGTCTCTGCGTTCCGATCATGGCGGCACCACCCGCCGGTTTGCCGCCGCCTGTCGCTGCATGGTGTGACCGACTGCTGAAACGAACACCCCAACACAGTGCCAGTTGCACCGATAGGGTTGGGCGTGCAACTCCATGACAAAAACAACGGACGACGCCGCGCCGCGCGACTTGTCGCGCCGCCGCCTGTTCGGCAGGCCAGCGCCGTCGGCGCCTCGATCATCGTGGCCTCGGCACTGAGCCGCGCCCCCGCTCAGGCCCAGCATCACGGCTCAGCCATGTCCCCGCCGTCCAGGCCGCGGCTCGGGAAAGCCTGACGGCGGCCGAGGTCGACACGCTGAAGGCCATCGTCGCCCGCCTGATCCCCGCCGACGAGAATGGTCCTGGAGCGGCCGAGGCTGGCGCCGCCATCTACATCGATCGCGCGCTGGGTGGAGCGTTACGAGCCTGCGCGAGGCCTACGCCGCCGGCCTTGCCGCCATCAATGACTACGCGATGGCGAACATGGGTGCGGCCTTCGCAGAGCTACCGGCAGCGAACCAGGACGCCATCCTGACCGCCTAAACGGGCGGACAGGGACAGCGAGAAGCGCCATAGGGTAAAGCACGACTCCATTGACGGCTTCGCTCGGGACGACCGATGGTCACCACTCCGTCAGTTGCGGCGATGCTTGCGCTCGGTCTCATAGGATATTCTGGAATGGTCCAGTCGCATGACTCGACACATGGTCACGGGCGGACACGCGACGCGTCCGAGGACGACAAGCGGGCCAGAGTACGCAGGGCGCAACATGTCCGGGCCCGTGGTCTGGCGAATATCGGGCAGGTCTGCCTGGTCATCCTGACTTTGCTCGCAGTGCTGTACACACTCTACTTCGCCGCAGCGATTATCCTGCCGTTCGTGCTGGCATTGGTGCTGGCACTGGTACTCGGGCCGGCAATGCGCGTGCTGAACGACCGGCTCCGCATTCCGAAGATGGTCGCGGCCCTGATGTTGATCCTCGTGCTGTTCGGCGTGATTGGAGCCACGGGTTTTGCGATCTCCGTCCCTGCGTCGGGCTGGATCTCCAAGGCGCCGCAATCGGTGCCGGCTCTGCTCGAAAAGCTCAGCTTCCTCAGGGAACCAATCCGTTTGGTGCAGCATGGCATCAAGCAGGTGCAAGACCTGATGGGACAGGGCGACGACAGCGAACAGGAGCGTACCGGCGGAAGCAGCCAGAATGCAGGCTCCGAGTCTCCGCAACGCAATGGAGCAACCGGGCGGACCAAGACCATCGACCATGACTGTGCAGCAGCCTCCCGATTTGACCGGCATCTTGGGGATTGGCTCGTCGATACTGCAAGGCGGTCGGGCATTTCTAGGACAGGGTTTCACCTTGATGCTGCTGCTGTTTTTCTACCTGTCGTGGGGGGACAGTCTCCTGCGGAGCTTTGTCGAGATTCTACCGCATTTCGACGAAAAGCGCCGTGCCGTAACGATTGTGACCGAGATCGAGAAGAACATATCCCGCTATCTCGTCACGATTTCGGTGATGAACCTTGTGGTTGGTATGCTGGCCGGGCTGGCGGTCTGGCTGCTGCGGATGCCGGACCCGCTGCTGTTCGGTACCGTTGCCTTCCTGCTCAACTACGTCCCTATCATCGGCCCCGTCATAGGCGTGGTGATCTTTTTCTTCGTCGGCGTGTTCACGTTCTCGACGATCTGGCAGGCCCTGATCCCCGCAGGTGTCTATCTCGCGATCCACGTGCTGGAAGGTGAGACGATCACGCCGATGCTGCTGGCGCGCCGCTTCACATTGAATCCGGTGATGGTTATTTCCTCATTGATGTTCTGGGACTACCTGTGGGGCATACCGGGCGCTCTACTCTCGACGCCGCTCCTGGCGGTCACCAAAATTGTTTGTGACCATATCGAGACGCTGGAGCCGATCGGCCACCTGTTGGGTGGCAATTCAGCCAAGGCAAAGGGGCACGAGCGTAAGCGGGTGGTCTCGTAGCCCCTCGACCACCGGTTGACATCGCCATTCCCGGCCCGTCAGGCTTGTGCATCGCAAGCCTGATACGATCGGGGGCATGACAGCCAGCAGCAACGCCATGCCTTCGACGCGCATCCGCCCCGACGGCATGGTGCGCGCGGCTGAACGTGCCATCGTGCTCGGGCTGATCGGCTGCGGCGCCGCGCTGATCGTGGTGCCGTTGATGCTTACGCTCTATCTCAGCGTGTTCGACGAGCAGCTGATCCTGTTTCCGCCGCGCGGCTACACGCTGTCCTGGTATCCCGCGATCCTGCCCAACTTCGGCAAGGCCGTGCTCACCAGCGTCAAGCTTGGGGCGGCGGCGGTTGCCGGAAGTCTGCTGCTCGGCATCCCCGCCGGCGTCGGCCTGGCGCGCCATCGCTTCCGCGGCCGCGGCATGATTGCCACGCTGCTTTTGGCACCACTGACCGTGCCGGGCATCGCGCTGGGGCTCGCCATCTACGTGACGTTGGTGGCGATCGACGAACAGCTCGGTTCTGCGATGACCGGCTCGATGGCCGGTCTGGTGCTGGCACATGTCATGGTCACCACGCCCTGGGTCGTGCGACTCTGCCTTGCGAGCCTGTCCAACCATGACCGCGCAGCCGAGGAGGCTGCCGCGAGCCTTGGCGCGGGTCCGCTCACGGTGATCTGGCGCGTGACGCTGCCGGCCATGCGCGCCGGCATCGTCGCCGCCGCGCTGTTCGCCTTTGTGATCTCGTTCGAGAACCTCGAGTTGGCGCTGTTCCTGACCAGCCCCGGCGTCACCACGCTGCCGGTCGCGGTGCTGCAATACCTCGAATACCACATCGACCCGCTGGTTTCCGCCGTCGCTGTGGCGCAGATCGTCGCGGTGGCAGCCGTGCTGCTCCTGCTCGACCGCTTCGTCCGTCTTGGCCGGGTGGTGCAATGAGCGAAGCCACCGCGCTCACGCTCGATCGGCTGAGCAAGCAGTTCGGCAGCCAGACAGCGGTCGATGCGGTCAGCGTCAGCGTGCGCTCCGGCGAGCTGATCGTGCTGCTCGGCCCGTCGGGCTGCGGCAAGACCACGACGCTGCGCATGATCGCCGGCTTCGTGGCGCCGAGCGCCGGCGACATCCGGCTGGACGGCAGCAGCATCACGGCGCTGCCGCCGCATCGGCGCGAGATGGGAATCGTGTTCCAGAGCTACGCGCTGTTTCCGCATCTCAGCGTGGCGCGCAATATCGCGTTCGGACTGGAAATGCGCCGTATGGGTGCGCCCGCGATACAGGCGCGCGTGGCCGAAATGCTGCGGCTGGTGAAGCTTGAGGCATTCGCCGAGCGCCTGCCGCGCCAGCTTTCCGGCGGCCAGCAGCAGCGCGTCGCGCTGGCGCGGGCATTGGCGATCCACCCGCGCGTGCTGCTGCTCGACGAACCGCTGTCCAATCTGGATGCCGGGCTGCGACAGGAAATGGCGCGCGAGATCCGCATCCTGCAGCAGAACGGCGGCATCACCACGATCATGGTGACGCACGACCAGACCGAGGCGATGGCGTTGGCCGATCGGCTCGTGGTGATGCACGAAGGCCGCGTGCAGCAGATCGGCACGCCGGAGGACGTGCACGGCCGGCCGGCAAATCCGTTCGTGGCGCGCTTCATCGGCGGCAGCAACATCGTCTCCGGCAGGCTGGACGCTGCATCGCATTTGGCGCTGCCCGATGGCGGGGAGATCGCCCTGGCTGGGCGCTATACGCGGGACGGCGCGGCGACGCTCGCGGTGCGCCCGGACAGTGTGCGGCTGCGGCCGCCTGGTTCCGACGCGTGCATCGAAGGCGAGGTGGAACTGTGCACCTGGCTCGGCCCGGTCGTGGAGCACGCCGTGCGGATCGGCCCGGACATCACGATCCTGGCGCGCGGTCCAGGCCTTGGCCCCGACGCGACGCACCGCCACAGTGCCGGCACGCGCGTGGCGCTGCGCTGGGGACCGGATGACGAACGGCTCTTCGATGCGGCCGGGCGCGCGATGAATGCGGACCGGAACGAACAGGCCATCATCAGGGAGACAAACCATGCGTGACATCACGTTGTCGCGGCGCAGTGTGCTGGGCGGCGCGGCATTGCTGGCCGCGCCGGCGATCATAAGCCCGGCACGCGCGGCCGATCCGTGCGTCGTCGGCACCTGGGGCGGCGACTATGCGCGTCTGCTGCGCGAGAACATCGACGAGCCGATCCTGAAGCCGGCCGGCATCGAGATCGTGCAGGACATCGGCGACGAGTCGCCGCGCGTGGCCAAGCTCTACGCACAGCGCAAGCTGCCGCGCGGCGGCGTGGACATCGCCTGTGTCGGTGCGGTCAACGGCTATCGCGTGAATGATGCTGGTCTGGTGGAGGACCTCGACGAGAAGCGCGTGCCGAACCTGAAGCATGTGGTGGAGGAGCTGCGCATGCCCGGCTTCGTGCCGCACATCTACAGCGCTCAGGTGCTGGTGTACAACCCGACCATCGTGACCGATCCGCCGCATACCTTCGGCGATCTGCTCGATGCGAAATGGCAGGGCAAGATCGGCATGGTCAGCACCGTCGCACCTTGGGTGATGATGGCGGCGAGCCTCTATGAAACCGGCAAGGTCAGCGACTTCGACAAGGCCAAGGCGTTCATGCTGAAGCTGAACGCGAACGGGCTTCGTCTGTATCCGGAGACCGACGCGTTGGCACCGGCGTTCAAGTCGGGCGAGATCTCGGTCGGCGTGATCTGGCTGGCGCGCACCTTCATGTGGCAGAACGCCGGCTTCCCGGTGAAGGGCAACTTCCCAACGGAGGGCGCCATTCTTTACGTCTCGGGCATGGTGCTGCCGAAGAACGCACCGAACAAGGAAGCGGCCTACAAATACATGAACGCCATGCTGGAGCCGCCGGCGCAGCAGGGGTTCGCCGCGCACATGGGCTACCTGCCCACGGTCGACAATGCGCCGCTGTCGGGGAACGTGGGTGAGCAGCTGGCGCTCCCAGAGCCGAAACCCAAGCTGGTGACTGCGGATTACCCCGTGTTCGCGCAGGCGATGCCGGATTTGAACGACTGGTGGTTGAAGAACATTCAGCACGGATGACCGCACTGTCGGTGGAACGCGCCGCGCGGCGTCGCGAGTCCGGCGCGGCGCTGGTTCTGCTCGGTCCCGCCAGCCTGCTGATGATCCTGACGCTGGTGGTTCCCCTGTCGCTTCTGGCGCGCGACAGTCTGAACCGCTTCGATGCGACCGAACTGATGATCGAGGCGGTCACGCCGGCGAACTATTTTCGCTTCTTTGCCGATCCGTTCTACTGGAACGTGCTGGTCACCACCATCCGCGTATCCGTCATCGTCACCGCGGTGTGCCTGCTGCTTGGCCTGCCCATGGCCTGGCGGCTGGCGCGCACAGCCAGTCGGTGGAAGTCAGCGCTCGTGGTGCTGATGGTGCTGCCGCTGTTCATCGGCACAACCACGCGCACCGCCGGCTGGATGATCCTGTTTGCCCGCGGCGGCATGCTGGACACCTTTGCCCGACTTGGTTTCGGCGCGGGCCCAATCAACCTGATGTACGCCGAGGCAGCGGTGATCATCGGCATCATCGCGATCAACCTGCCGTTCACCGTGTTGACGTTGCAGAGCGTGTTCGAGGGCATCGATCCGCGGCTGGAGGAAGCCGCCGCATCGATGGGCGCCGACCCGTCGCGTGCATTCTGGCGCGTGGTGTTCCCGCTGGCGCTCCCAGGCGTGGCGATCGCGGCGGTGCTGTGCTTCATCCTGTGCATGAACGCCTTCGCGACGCCGGTACTCCTCGGCGGCCCGCGGTTTCAAATGATGGCGCCGTTGCTGTTCTGGGCGTTCAGCACCGACAACAACTGGCCGTTCGCCGCTGCGATCGCCTTCATCCTGATGGCAACCACGCTGGCATTGACCGTGATCGCCAACCGCATGATCCCGCGGCGCTACCGAGGTTAGACCAACCCGCGCTGACGTTGACTCTCCCGGGGTTCCGAATCCCTTGAAGGTTCGATTCGATGGCCTGTGGCGGTTCTCGCCCAGGGAGGCATCGGATGAGCGCGGCGATCCCAATCACACGTCTGGACCACACGGCGTCAGAGCTTCGGAGTTTCGCCAGCAAATGTGGTGATGGCGCGCAGGTCCGCCGCCTTCTGGCACGTGCGTTGGTGCTGGAAGGCCGATCGCGCATTGAAGCAGCGAAGCAGAACGGTATGGACCGGCAAACACTGAGTGACTGGGTGCACCGTTACAACGCGGCGGATTTGACACGGCCGCGCGCAAGCGCCGGAACGATGCCGGGCCGGGACGAAGGAACCGGTGCCTTGATCGAACCAAGGAACATGCCTCGGAAATCATCAAGGTCCTGCCGGCAGGGTCAGCCGTCGGAGAGCGTCTCGCACCCAGTCGTGGGTGAGACCGCAAGCACCTCACACACAGATATTCGGCCAGACCCATCGGCCGCCCCCCTACCGAAGTCGAGCTCGAGGCCGCCGCGGGCGCGTATCGCATTCCCCATCACCCCCACAGCACCTTGCTCGCAATCCGCGCGCCATCCCGCAGTGCTTCGAACTTCGCCCAAATCACCGTCGGATGCACCTCCGTCTGATACGTGGCCTGCGAGGAGAACCCGCAATCCGCCCCAGCCACGACATTCTCGCGCCCGACCAGTCGTGCGAATCGCACCAGGCGCTCGGCGATCCACTCGGGATGCTCGACGATATTGCTGGAGTGCGTGATCACCCCGGGGATCAGCACCTTTCCCGCGGGCAGCTTCACAGTCTCCCACAGGTGATACTCATGCTCGTGGCGCGCATTGGCCGCCTCGAAGCTGTAGGCGCCGGCATTCACCCGCAGCATGTGGCCGGCGACATCCGCCAATGCTGCCTCATGGATGCGCGGGCCGTGATTGATGCCGTAGCACGTGTGATACCGCACCCGTTCCGGCGGAATGCCCCGCAGGCTCGCATTGATCGCCGCGACGTAGATCTCTGCCCGAGCGTGACGCTGCGCGGCGTCGAACGCCGGATCACCATACAGATCCGATAGAAACGGATCGTCGATCTGCAGGATGAACCCCGCATCGACGATCGCCCGGTACTCCGTGTGCAGCGCCTCGCCGACCGCGAGGAAGAACGCCTCGTCGGTGTTGTAGTATTCGTTCGCCCCGACACCGCTCGGCGCCACCGCGGGCATGAAGGCGGCGTGATGCGGCACGGTTGCCAGCGCGGCCTTCAGGTTGTCGATATCGCGCCGTAGGGCCGCCCCGCCGCGGTAGCGGATCGGGCCGGTGCAGACCAGCGGCACGGCCGGCGCGACGGCACCGCCGAGCATCGCGGTCCTGAAGTACTGCTCGTAGTATTCCGGAAACGCCGCGACCTCGGCCGCGAACATATCCCGACGTTGCTGTGGCCGTGCCTCGAACCCATCCAGCCGCTCGCGCACATAGGTGAAGAAGCCGGATTTCGACTGCTCGCCGTCGCACAGGATGTCGATGCCGGTTTCGGCCTGCTTGCTGACGCATTCGACCACGGCTGCGCGGACGCGGTTACGGTAGGCATCCTCGCTGTAGTCACGGCCCTCGATCCGCGCCTTCATCATGTCGAGCAGGTCATGCGGCCGCGGCAGGCTGCCGACATGCGTGGTCATGATCCGATCGGTGTTCTGCTGCAGCGTCATCGGCATCTCCATCAGCAGCACGCGCGCCCTACCCGATCTCCTCATGCCACGTTCGCCCGTCGCGCTCGATCAGCGCGATCGCGGCCGTGGGGCCCCAGCTTCCGGCGGGATAGGGACGCGGATGATCGGGACGGCTGCTCCATGCTTCCAAAATCGGCTCAACCCAGGCCCACGCCGCCTCCACCTCGTCGCGCCGCATGAACAGCGTCGGGTCGCCGCGCACCACGTCCATCAACAGCCGCTCGTAGGCGTCAGGGAAGCGAATTCCGAAGGTCTTCTCGAAGCGGATGTCGAGCGCGGTCGGACTCAATCGCAGCCCGCCAGGACCCGGGTCCTTGGTCATCATCTCAAGCTGAATGCCCTCCTCCGGCTGCAGCCGGATGATCAGTTTGTTGGGCGACCATTGCGCGGCGTCGGGCGGGAAGATCGAGAACGGCGGCGCGCGGTACTGGATGACGATCTCGGAAACCTTCTGCGGCAAGCGCTTGCCGCTGCGCAGATAGAACGGCACGTTCGCCCACCGCCAGGTGCGCACCTCCGCTTTCAGCGCGACGAAGGTCTCTGTCGTACTGGTCTCCTTGCCGTCGAGCTCGGCGATGTAGCCGGGCACCGGCTGGCCGTCGATCGCGCCCTGAGTGTACTGCCCGCGCACGGTCAGCGTCGGCACCTCGTGTGGCTCGATCGGACGCAGCGCGCGCAGCACCTTCAGCTTCTCGTCGCGCACCCGGTCGGCTTCCAGCGACAGCGGCGGCTCCATCGCGATCAGGCAAAGCAATTGCAGCATGTGGTTCTGCACCATGTCGCGCAGCGCACCCGCGCCGTCGTAGTAGCCGCCGCGCTGCTCCACGCCGACCGTCTCAGCCACCGTGATCTGCACGTGGTCGATCACATCGGTGTTCCAAAGCCGCTCGAAGATCGTGTTGGCGAAGCGCAGTGCGAGCAGGTTCTGCACCGTCTCCTTGCCCAGATAGTGGTCGATGCGGAAGATTTGCGGTTCGGTGAACACCGCACCGACCTGATCGTTGATCTCGCGCGCCGAGGGCAGGTCGTGGCCGATCGGCTTCTCCAGGACGACGCGCGAGTCCTTCGTCACCAGGTCATGCGCGCCGATGTTGCGGCAGATCGGGCCGTACAGTTCGGGCGATGTTGCGAGGTAGAACACGCGTACCCGCTCGGCATCGAGCAGGTGCGCGAGCGCGTCCCAGTTGCCGTTCGGATCAGTCGCATCCAGCCGCGCGTAGCAAAGCCGCGCGCAGAACCGGTTGGCGACCTCCGTGTCGAGGTCTTCGCTGGCGACGTGCTCTTGCAATGCCTTGGTAGCGCGCTCGCGGTAATCCTCATTGCTGAGGTTGGAGCGGGCCGCGGCAATGATGCGGGCGCCTGCTGGAATCTGCCCGTCGCGAAAACGGTAATACAGCGCAGGCAGCAGTTTCCGCAGTGTCAAATCGCCCGTCGCGCCGAACACTACGCAGTCGAACGTCGCGACGGGGATGATCTTCGCCATGTCAGCGTCCTCATCGGTCTGGGCGCAACGCGGTCGCGCCGCCGTGACATCTCCCTCTCCGCCCCTCGGGGCGGAGAGGGTCGGGGTGAGGTGGGGGATGCAGCCGGCGGCGGCGAACCTGCTGCCGAACCTGCCTGTCGGCCCACAGATGTATTATAGTGGCTTATTGGTGCAACTGCACCACCCCCTACTCACCCCAGCCCTCTCCGCCCCAGGGCGGAGAGGGAGATTGCGCCGCGGTGGGGGCACCGTTGGCCCTGGGCGCCTTCGCGCCGAGGTTGAGCACGTTGATGATGCGGCCCCATTTCCGCTGCTTCATGCCGGGCCATACGAGACGCGTCAGACGGATGGCCCCGAACAGCTTGAGCTCAAGGTCTTCGTGCGAGATGTCGTCGGTGATCTGCTCGGTCGGCATCGCGCGTGACTGGCCGGCATTGTTGATCAGGATATCGACCTTGCCGAATGTCTTGGCGACGGCGTCGCAGGTCTTCTGGATATCATCGCCCTTGGACACATCGCAGATGAAGGTGGCGACGCGGCCGCCCTGCGCGGTCGCAGTCACCGTCTGTTTGGCCTGCTCCAGGATCTCGGGCCGCCGTGCCAACATCGCAAACTTGGCGCCGGATGCGGCGAATTCCTTCGCCATCGCGAGACCCAGCGCCGCGCTGGCCCCGGTGATGATTGCGCTGCGACCGTCGAGACGGACTTCCATGGCGATACCCCCCTCGGCTCTGCTGATTGTCGATAATCAGTAACATCGGGGTGTGCGGCTGGCCACGCCCGGCGGACCGTCAAAGTCGCAGTCAAGTTACCAGTCCTGCACATCGAGCGTAGTCTCGGGAAGTCCGTTCACCTCCCACGCCTCACGGCCACCGCGGTACCAATAGACCTGGGTGTAGCCCAGAGCGACGAGCCGCAGCGCCAAATTGTACCCATCGAAGCGTACCGAATTGAAGCCGACCGCAACGATCGGCCGGTTGGAATCGCCAGCGGACAACTCGCATAGCTTGCTGTGCAGTCGTTCTTGCGCTGCGTCCTTAAAGCCCCCGCCCAGTCCGGAATATTTCAACCCCACTGCGCCAGGAATCGATTGGCCCCAGAAGTACGTCATCGTGTCGATGACGATTGGCTGGCATTCTGCGAGGATCCGAACGAAGTCCGCCGTGCGGAGCGTCTTCGCACCCGGCGCATTGTTTGGCGTCAGGCCGGCAAGCTCACCATGCAGTGCGGCATCCGCCGGCACACCGAAATCCGCGTCCTCATCGGCGTGGTCGCGCAGGCCGGCCAGTCGCAAGGCGGCCTGAAACCGTCTGAACTGCTCGACATAGACCGGGCTCGTCAGAAGCTCGGGAGCACGACTGCGCACCGTGTCATACGGCCAAAGCCGTTCGGCGCTGGCGAGGTATTGCCGCGCCGTCGCGACGTTGCCTGTTCGAGCGTAGGCTGCGGCGAGCCTGCGGTATTGCCAATGCAGGTCGCCATCATCCTCCGGATTGATTGCCAGCGACCGTTCGAGATACTCGATCGCGTCGCAGGTCTCTGCCCAGCAACAGCGAATACCAGCCGATATGGCGGTAGCGGATGATACCGCCAAGGACTCCGCGGGTTAAGCCGGTTCAGTTCCTTCTCGAGGGCAATCGCCTCCTCCGCGTGCCCCATCCAGGTCTTGCATCTGCCAAGCTCATGGTAAAAGCCCATCCACCCCCGTATCCGGTTCTGATGCATCCGAATGGCCCGCTGGCACACCTCGATGGCTTCGGCGCAACGGCCAACAGTACGGAGCCACAGGACGTAGGTGTTAAGAACGAGCGGCGATTCAGGAGCAAGAGCGCGAGCCTGCGCCAAAAGATGCTCGGCGCGCTGCATCTTCACAACATCCTGCCAGCCAACGTAGCCAGTGGCATTGGACAGGTAAAATGCAATGTAGGTCATGGCATAGATCGAAGACGGATCCAGCGCGAGCGCGCGTTCCAGCAGCGCCATCACCTCGCGATCCCGCGGCAGACTGGGAGGCTGGTTTTTGATTGAGCGTGCACGCAGGACGAGATCGAAGGCGTCCGGCTCGGCTGGCCGCTCGCGCTGGCTGCGCGCACTCTCGATGTCAATCAGCTTGATACCGAGTTCGTCCTTCATCCGCCTGACAATCTGGTCCTGTCCCGCGCCCAGTTCGCCGATCTCCTCATCGAACCGATCGGACCACAGAAGTGTGCAGTTCTCCGCGGAAATCAGCCGAACATTGACCCGGAGCGAGGTACTGAGGCGCCGCATATTGCCCTTGAGGACGTAGCGTACCCGCAATTCCTCGCCGATCGTCCGCACGTCCTGGGGCTGGCCGTGGTACGCATCGGCGGCCTCACGCGCGGTGACCGATAAATCGGGGATGAGTGTAAGATCGCTGGTCAGATCATCCGTGATGGCATCGGCCAGGCGATCGTCCTTTGAATCGTCACTTAGGTTTTCGAACCGCAGAACGACTATTGAGAGTCGAGGGGGTGCGACCGCCAGATCAGGCTGCGCCTGCTGCTGTCGCGTTACGGGAAGGGCAAAGCGGTAACCTCTCGTAGGCACCGTCTGAATGCAACTTTCGCGCGCGTGCTCCGCATCCAGCACACGTCGCAAGGCCGCCATCTGTACCGTCAGATTGCTTTCTTCGACCACGGCGTTCGGCCAGACCGACTCCATGATCTCCCGCCTGGAGACGAAGTCGCCGCGCCGATCGATCAAGAGGCGGAGGATCTCGAACGCGCGAGACCCGAGAGGAACCACTGTCCGTTCACCGCTGGTGCCCAGACGGTAGAGTGCTCGGCTTGTTCGATCCAACAGGAAGTCGTCGAACCTGCATGCCGGCTGCTCGGTAAACGCGTCCATGCCACCCCCCACACAGTTTTAGCCCCAAGGGAGGATCAGCCCGGGAAGAATGCCGTTGATCGGCTGATTTCACGAGCCTGGCAGGTTAACGAGGCGGCTGGCTCGCGGCAAGAGACACTCCGATGCGGCATCGATACAGTGATTAGGGTCATTTCCGGCAATTTAACCGATTTTCGCATCGCGATTTCTGGCGACCTCTGCGATCTGGCGCGAATGGTCAATGGAGAGAGTTCAAGAGGGGGAAAACCATGCACTCGCTGTTCACGACGGCCGATACACTCGACACGACGACCTACCTGCATGCCGTCAACCACCCCAATGGCTCGTTCGACCTGCAATGGCTGATGCCGGTTACGGGCCTGACGGACAATGGTCACCCTGTCGAGCCACCGGGGTTCGACCAGAGCTATGGGCTCTATCTGACGATCACGGCGTCCGGACTCAACAATCCCTCGCCAGGAGTCGCGGAGTCATTCAACAGCATGAATGTCACGCTGTGGGCTGACCCGAAGAACGACGCCGGGACCGCAAGCTCGGGACCGGACGGCGTGGCATTCTCCGGGTCCACATCCAACGACATCGCCCTGGCAACCGGTACCCTGGTATCGGGAACGCTGTCCGTGGATCCTACCTCCATGGTCCGCATGGCCACCTACGTCGAGCAGCTCACGCCGACATTGGATGGCACGATTCTGCTGCACGGTTCGATCCAGCAGGGCGACCAGCTGACCGAGAACTTCGTCACGCAGCCCGATGTGTTCAATTTGTCAGCGCCGCAGCCAGACGGCACGACAGTCGTTACGGTGAACGGTGGGTCAGCCGCGGTGACCTTGTCGAATTCCGATGGTGCACCGGCAACGATCTCCATCCCGACTGATTCGCTGCTGAAGCCTGCGCTGAAGTTTCTCTATCACCCAAGCAGATCCCATCGGGACGCGTAGGCGCCCCTTTCTGCCGGCAATTCCGCTCTGGGCGCCGACCTCGCATGGCCGGCACAAGGCCGGCCATGACGGCTGCGAGAGCCGCGATCTCCTCCGTCACACCACAGGCGAGGCGCCGCCGTCC
>CAWABH010000047.1:0-39526 GCA_963780095.1 uncultured Alphaproteobacteria bacterium | reverse complement strand
TTCCGCCGCGGCATCGAACATGTCCTCCATTTCCGGCAGGAGGTGCTGGAAATCGCAGTCCATCGACATTATCCATCGGCCCGAAGCAGCGGCATAGCCGTCGCGCAGGGCATGGCCCACACCATTGGGCGGCGAACGATGGACCGCGATTATTTGATGATCGTCGGCGGCCAGCCGATCGATCACTGCTGCCGTTCCGTCGCGGGAGTTGTCGTTGACCAGCACGATCTCGTACATGTAGTCCCCGTAATGGCTCCGCAGACCATCGACCAGCGCCGCTATGTTCATCTCCTCGTCATGACACGGAATAACGAACGACACGGCGTGGCGCAGGACGTCGTGGCCGCATAGCGAAATGGCCGGCCGGACCACAGTGCGCGGCGGCCTTTGGGCGTGCAGCACGATCCGCCCCGCCAGGCTCTGCACCAGCGGCATGTTCTCCAGCAGTACCGACGCATTGCGCATCAACCGCGCCATCCCCGGCGTTGGCGCAAGCGGCGGATAGACGAAATCGGTAAACCGCGCGGACACGCGAATGAAGCCGATCTCGGACAGCAGTTCATAGAGCTGTGTGCGGCTCAACAGGGCCTGAACATAGGGCCGACCGAGCAGATTGCTCACCAAGCGTCGCGCCGCCGACATCGGGTTCCACGGGTTGGACTCGATGAAGATCGCACGGCCGCCTTCCTCCAACAGGGCAAAAACATGCTCCAGCAGATAGGTGACGTTGTCGCGGTCCAGCACGTTCTGCGCCACGACATAGCGAAAGCACCGACCTTCGATCGGACCCGGAAGACTGTCGATGGCAACCACCTCGACACCCGGAACACTGCCTGCCTGTCTTGTAGCAGTGGCGGCCACCAGCGGGTTTCGTCCGCGCGTCATATCCACGAGGGCCCTCGTGAAGCCTCCGTCGCCACTGCCGATTTCCAGGATTGTCTCGCCCGGCAATAGGTGCACAAGGTGGCGAAAGATATGCGCCTGCCACTGCAGGCGTTCGGCGGCGATGGGATCACGCCGCGTCCTGTATTCGGCCGCGTGGCCTTCGCGCCGGGCCAGCACATCGATGGCAGGATGCCGCACGCTCAACCGGTCCTGCCCGACAGCAGTCCGGCAACGTCCTGTGCCACCCGCGAATCCCGGAGCAGACGGAACAGAAACGCTGCCAGGATGACAACAATAGACCACCACACTACCTCGCGCACCAGCCAGATATCGAAATGCGCGATGTCGTTCGGCCCGGCAGACACGTCGAACCACCGCAATGCTCCGTTGAGCAGCGTTCGGACGGTGTCATTCCACATCAAAACGATGATCGACGCGATCGCGCCGAAGTAAAGGCCATCGGGCCACCGCCTGCCATCCACCGGAACCAGCGCGGTCAGCCCGGGCAGGACGAACAAGAAGAAGATGCCGCGATACAGGATGTTCTGCGCGGCAAGAAAGCAGCCGACCAGAAGAATGCAGCCGACCAGCAGGTATGTCGCCTCTGCGTCGGTGAGCCGACGAAGCCGTGCCGCCGTATCGTCGCGTCCCGCCAGCGCCACCGCGACAGCGACCGCGCCAACAAGCAGCACGACCATCAGGCCGGCTGCCGCCGGGCGCGACCAGTCGAGCGTCTGTGCCAGTCCATAAGGCAGATCGCGCGCTCCAAAGACAAACTCGTCAAAATACTGCGTCGTGGGGATGTTCGCCATGCCGCGAAGGATCTCGCTCGAATTAAGCATGAACCACAGCACGATCGCGCCGGACGAGACGACACCGATGGCAATGAACACGCCCAGGCGCTCACGGACCGCGAGTATCAGCAGGGTGATCGGATAGAATTTCAGCATGCCGGCGAGCAACGCGACAGCATAGCCAAGCATCCGAAGCGGCATGCTTCGGCGGGTCAGCGTCACGCCAAGCATCGCAAACAGGAAAATCACGACGTCGACGTTGGCCCGTTCCAGCGCGAACATCACCACGCTGGACATGGTGCCCAGCGTGATCACCGCGGTCTGCCACCATCCGCGGGCCGGCGGTAGAAACGGCAACGCGATAATGAACAGCAGGACGGTGGCGAGACCGAGCGCGGTGTCCCAGGAGGTGGAGATGGGAATGACCGAAAGCCACAACCAGAGCGGCGAATAGCCGTGCACGCGGTGCAGTGCGTCGCAGGGATTCTGCACATAGACGTCGAACCCGAGCCGATGGCACTCCACGGCCGATGTCACCGCATTCATATCGAGAAAGGGAAACGGAAACGGCGCGGCGCCCCAGTAATCCAGCAATGCGTGGTACTGATCGTGATATCCGAATGCGTAGAGCGATCCGGCCAGCAACACGGCGGCCGCGCAGGCAGCGGCAGGCACGACGGCACGCCATCCGCGGATCATGCCGATGCCAGGAACAGGTCCCGCCAGGACTGCTGTGCGCCCGCTACCGGCAGCGCGGTTGCCTCATGGACGCCGCGGGCGATTGCACGCGCCATCACCAGCGTCGCCGCGTGACCAAGCTCCGTCAGTTCCCGCACCGGTTCGCCCAGCGGGCGCAACCCGGTGGAGACGGCGAAGATCGTATCGCCGTCCAACGGCGCATGCGCCGGCAGCACCGCGCGCCCCAGGCCGTCGTGCGCCATGATCGCCAGACGGAATGCCTGCGGTTTGGTCAGCGCCGCATCGGTGGCAACCAGGCCGATCGTCGTGCTGGTGCCGGGCCCACCCTTCAACCGCGGCGCGAGGTCAAACGTTGCGGGCCAGCCGCGTCCGCCAAATTCGTTGCCCTGCTCATAGGGGGAAGCCCAGAACCACGGCCCGTCGCCGATCGTCGCGGAGCCCACCGCATTCACCACTACGACCGCCGCCACCATATGGCCGCTGCGCGTAACCGCGCTGGCCGAACCTATACCGCCTTTCACGGTCGCCGTTGTCGCGCCGGTGCCTGCACCAACGCTGCCCAGGGCGAAATCCCGCGCCACCGCGCACGCCGCCGCGTAGCCCATATCGCGATAGGGCGAGAACCTTCCCCAATCCTTGTCGCCGCCATTGGCAAGGTCGAAGATGATCGCCTGCGACACGATCGGCACGCGCACATCGCGAATGGCAATGCCGCGCCCCTGTTCGCGCAGTGCCGCCTGAACTCCACCCGCGGCATCCAACCCGAATGCCGAGCCGCCGGACAGCACGATGGCATCGACCACCTCGATGGTGCTCTGCGGCGCCAGCATGTCGGTATCCCGGCCGCCCGGCGCCCCACCCAGCACGCTCACCGCGGCGACCGAGGGCCGGTCGAACAGGATCGCAGTCACGCCCGAGCCGAGGCGCATGTCCTCGGCGTGTCCCACTGCGATGCCAGCGACATCGGTCAGAAGATTGCGCGGCATCCGGGCCTATTGGAACAGCACATGCAGGCCAATCGTAAGCACCGCCACCACCACAATGGCAAGCAACACCGAGCCGAGCCGCGGCATAGTGCCGCCTGTGGAAGCGCGGGTTCCCGAGGAATCCCAACGTGCGCCCGCGTCCGCCCTGCCGGTTGCGCGGCCGCTGGCATGCAGGGAGTCCGCACTCCGAATTCCCTGACGGTTCCGTTTGCGCGAGTGGAAGCTCATGGCACCACCTGGATCACCGTCCCCGTGATCGCGGCAGAAAGCATGGCGCAGCTTGCCCGGGGGATGCAAACGCGAAACGTGACGGTATTCCCATAGCCATCGATCACCCCGCAATGGCGATTTCACGGTTCCGTGAGAGCCGGGGATTTCCTGCGCCAACACGGTCTGCGTAGCGGAAGGGGGTCGTCGCGGCGCCGAGCAACAGGTATGCTACACGCGAAGAGAGACAACGCGGCGGATTATTCGGCAAGCAGGTGCAACAATGGCAGCTCAGGCGAACCCAGCAAATTTCTTTCGGCCTGCGTGGTGGCTGAGCACCATCCTGCCAGGCCTTTTGATACCGATCGGCGGCAATGCCGCGCCATTTTGCATCGGATCGGAGGCCGTTCCCCCGCAATGCATCTACTATGATTCCGTGTCCTGCAACAAAGAAGCGGTCAAGCAAGGCGGCGTATGCTCGGTAAATACCAATGAGGTCCATATCACCAGGAATATCGGGCAATATTGCGTGGTGACGTCGCAGCAGGTCTCGCTTTGCATCTATTCGGACCGTGCAAGTTGCACGGCCGCCGCGACACTTCAGCACGGCGCCTGCGTAAATTCACCGGAGGCGGCGCCGTCGGGTGCACCCGACCCGTTCTCATCGACCGCGGGGCAATAGCAGCCTGCCGGCGGCCTAGGCCAGCCCGGGCACTTCACGGTCATAACCGAGGGCTGGAAGGTGGGCACGGCGTCGCGCGAGCCAAGCCGAGCCGCCGAGGATAAGGCGCGCCCGCTCGTTTGACGGGCGCCGCCCTATCGCTTCGCTGGCCAAGTTCTGCCCAAAAGGCACGCGACCACCGTCAAACGCTGAGAACATAACCCAACGCCGTCAGTCGCACCGGCACGTGATCCCTAATCACTTGCCAGTGGGTGCGGTAACGACAGTGCCACCAGCATTATTGCCCACGACGTAGGAGAAGCCCCAGCTGACCGGGACAAATTGCTCAAAGTACTGGTTGAACCAGTCGAAGACCTCGGCGATGCCGGTCTTTGGCACATAGACCACGTCATAAGGCGCCAGGCGCACATCGGCGGCTGCATCGCGCCCCTTAATCACGTCGCTGTAACGTACCGAGAAGTATTGCGGTACGTCGTTCGGGCCGCGACGGATGATGAACACTGCGTCGGTGTCGCCGCGCACCTTGTGGGCGCCGGCGCGCGCGATCGCCTGCGAGAGCGTGAGTGTCGGCCCCACATTGATCATCTCACCGGGATTGGTGACTTCGCCGCCGACATAGATGCGCGTGGGCGCAAACGACTTCACCACGACCGAGAGGCGCGGATTGCGCAGGTCCTTCCCATAGTCCTTGCGCAGTTCGGCCGCCACCTCCGGAACTGTTCGATTGTAGGCGACCGCATCCGGCACGACCGTGGTGGAGATATGCCCATCCGGACGCACCACCACTTCCTCGTTCAACTCGGGATTGAGCATCAGACGAACGTCGAGCAGATCGCCGACCTGGATGTGATAGGGCGCAAGCTCTTGAACGTACCCTGCCGTGGGGTCCGGCTCCGGGGGGGCCGGCGGCATATTGGACGTATTTGTGCAGGCGGCGAGTGCCGCGGCCGTGCCAAGCAGGAGAACGCCCCGCAATGCACTCGAGCCCCACAGCATCCGCTGAGGGCATGAGGAGACTGGTACGGACACTGGCACAATGACTATGCCGCCAGTCGCACCGATGTCGTCCTCCGGGCACCCAGAACATCCTGTTAGTGCATCCATCGCTTGTTATCCCTCCCCTTCGACCAGGCGGCTTGCGTGTCACTCGAAGCTCATACGGGCTGCGCGGACCCGGCGTGCCGCGCTGCAGGAAGACTGCCGGGAACCGTCATAGGCAGGATCGCGACATCGTGCCAAGAGGTCCGATTACCGACGTATCAGACATCGGGCCTTCGGCCAAATCCGCCTGCCCAGCCTGCCTGGCGGCAGGCCCATGTCGATATCGCGAACCAGCGAATTCGCCAGGGTTTCGCGACATCAACCAAAGTCCCTCACGAGCTGGTGAACAACGATTCGGCCCATCAGGCAGAGAAATCCTCACACATCCCTGGCGTTCTCACGTCGTGCCAACATGGTATAAGCTGAGTCTGCTTCAATTTGCTCAGATTTGGTTGATTTCCTCACGGGCTCGTGAGCAACGAGAGTGGCAATTATGACACATGGCGTGCGGATTGCGCTTTGCGCGGCGCTGACAGCGTTTGCAATGCCGGTGCTGGGACAAACCCTGCGAGTCGCGGTCAGCTCACCGGTGACCAGCATCGACCCGCACTACCATAACCTCGCTCCAAATCTGTCGCTGGCGGCGCAGATCTACAACCGGCTGGTCGAGATGGATCAGCATCAGCGTCCGATTCCGGGACTTGCGCTGTCCTGGAAGCTGATCGCGCCGGACACCTGGGAATTCAAGCTGCGCGATGCGAAGTTCCACAACGGCGAGGCATTCACCGCGGACGATGTGCTGTTCACGCTCGATCGCGTGCCCAAGGTGCCGAACAGCCCGAGTTCATTCACGGTCTACACCAAGCCGGTCGTTGCCGCCGACGTCGTGGATCCGCACACGATCCGGATGCACACGCAGGGCGTGTTTCCGCTGCTGCCGATCTACATGGGCTCGGTCGCGATATTGAACCGCAAGGCCGACGAGGGCATGGCGACCGAGGACTTCAACAGCGGCAAGGCGGCGATCGGCACCGGGCCGTTCCGCTTCGTCTCCTACAAGCCCGGCGATCGCGTCGAGCTGGAGCGCTATGATGGCTACTGGGACGACAAGCCGGCTTGGCAGCATATCGACTACCGGTTCATCACCAACGACGCCTCGCGCACCGCCGCGCTGCTGGCGGGGGACGTGGACTTCATCGACTTCGTTCCCACCACCGATCTCGCAAATCTCCGCAAGGATCCGAAGGTGAAGGTTTGGGAGCAGTTGGGCTTGCGGCTGATCTTCCTCGGCCTCGACCAATCGCGCGAAGGTCCAAGCCCGTTCGTATTCGGCCCAGCCGGCGAGAAGTTGGACAGGAACCCGCTGAAGGACCAGCGCGTGCGCGAGGCACTGTCGCTGGCAATCAATCGCCAGGCCATCGTCGATCGGGTGATGGAAGGTGCTGCCGTGCCGTCCGGTCAGTTCCTGCCGCCCGGTACCTACAGCTACGCGCCCGATCTCAAGCCCCCTCCGTTCGATCCGGAGAAGGCAAAGAAACTGCTGGCGGATGCCGGGTTCCCCAAGGGATTCCGCATCGCGCTGCACGGCCCGAACGACCGTTATGTGAATGATGCGCGGATCATCCAGGCCGTCGGGCAGATGTGGCAGCGCATCGGCGTGCAGACCGAGGTCGATCCGCTGCCGTGGACCAGCTACGTGTCGCAGGCCAACAAACAGGCGTTCTCGGCGTTCCTGTTCGGCTGGGGAACCGCGACGGCGGAAAACTCCGATCCGCTGATCGCGCAGACCGCGACCTGGAATCCGGCAAAAGGCTGGGGCGCATCCAATCGCGGCCGGTACTCCAATCCGGCGCTCGACAACCTGATCGAGCAGGCGGTCGGGACAGCCGACGACATCGCGCGCGAGAAGCTGCTGCAGCAGGCGATGCAGATGGCGATGGGCGATGTCGCGCTGATTCCGCTGCACATCCAGACGAACATCTGGGCGACGCGCGCGGGGCTGACCTATGTGCCGACGGTCGGCGAAGAATTGCGCCTGGTCGACGTGCGTCCGGCGAAGTGACTCAACAACTCGTCATGGCCGAACAACCCGTCATGGCCGGGCTTGTCCCGGCCATCCATGTACGGCCGGTGCTGCGCAGATGGCCGGGACAGGCCCGGCCATGACGATAAGAGACGAGTGATGACGATAACACGCTGCACCTGGGCGGAGGGCGGCGATCCCGCAATGCGCGCCTACCACGATCGCGAGTGGGGCGTGCCACATCACCGCGACGGC
The DNA here is from genome assembly GCA_963780095.1 of uncultured Alphaproteobacteria bacterium. Taxonomy (GTDB): domain Bacteria; phylum Pseudomonadota; class Alphaproteobacteria; order Acetobacterales; family Acetobacteraceae; genus JAMXLO01. The sequence continues at coordinate 31,954 of CAWABH010000047.1, read as the reverse complement.
GCCCTGTTCGAGCTGCTGACCCTTGAAGGTGCGCAGGCGGGGCTGTCCTGGCGCACCATCCTGGCACGCCGCGACGACTACCGCCGCGCATATCATGGCTTCGACATCGAGCGCGTCGCCGGCATGCGCGATGCCCAGCTCGAAAAGCTGCTGGCCGAGTTGGGCATCATCCGCAACCGGCTGAAGGTATTCTCGGTTCGCGACAATGCGCGGACCGCGCTCGACGTGATCGCCGAGCATGCCAGCCTTGACGCCTATCTATGGTCGTTCGTCGGCGGCAAGCCGATCGTCAATCGTCGGCGAGACCCGAAAGACGTGCCCGCGACGACGGATGTTTCGGACCAAATGAGCAAGACGCTGAAAAAGCGCGGCTTCCGCTTCGTCGGGTCCACCATATGCTATGCATTCATGCAGGCGACCGGAATGGTGAATGATCATCTGGTCTCATGCTTCAGATACAAGGAATCCAGTCATGCAGAACACTGAAGAGATCTGGCGCCTGGTCGAGGCCAAAAAGGACAACTTCGAGGCCTTGAGCGACCGTATCTGGGGCATGCCGGAGCTGTGCTATGGTGAGGTTCGCTCCTGCGCCGAGCACACGGCGATGCTTGAGCAACAGGGTTTTCGGGTGACGAAGAACGTGGCCGGGATACCCACCGCGGTGATGGGCGAGGCTGGGCAGGACGGTCCCGTCATCGCCATCCTCGGCGAGTACGATGCTCTGCCTGGCCTCAGCCAGGAGGCAGGCGTCGCAGAGCCGCGACCGCTCGCAGGCGACGGTTACGGTCATGGCTGCGGCCACAATCTGCTGGGTTCGGCATCGATGCTCGCGGCGACGGCGGTGAAGGACTATCTCGCCGCGCAGGGCATCAAGGGGCGCGTGCGCTACTACGGCTGTCCGGCCGAAGAAGGCGGTGCGGCAAAGGGCTTCATGGCCCGCGCCGGCGCGTTCAGCGATGTGGACGTGGCGATCTCCTGGCATCCCGCGGCATTCGCCGGCGTGACGGAGGCGCTATCGCTGGCAAACACCCGCATCGACTTCACCTTCCACGGCCGTGCATCCCACGCCGCCGCGGCGCCCCATCTCGGCCGCAGTGCGCTCGATGCGGTGGAGCTGATGAACGTCGGCGTCAATTACATGCGCGAGCACATGCCCTCCGACGCGCGGGTCCACTATGCGTTGCTGGACGCCGGCGGCATCGCGCCGAACGTGGTGCAGGCGCGTGCCAAGGTGCGCTATCTGATTCGCGCGCGGGAACTACCGGAGCTGACACGACTGATCGAGCGCGTCCGCAAGATCGCTGACGGCGCGGCGCTGATGACCGAGACGCGGGTGGAAACGCAGGTGGTCAGCGCAGTGTCCAACCTGTTGGCGAACACGCCGCTGGAAAAGGCGATGCACGACAACCTGCAGCGCCTGGGTCCGCCGCCGTTCGATGACGCCGATCGTGCTGTCGCGGCGAAGTTCCAGGCGACGTTGACCGACGAGGACATCGAGGCCGCCTACCGCCGCGTAGGACTGCCGATGCAGCCGGGCGCGTCGTTATGCGACAGCGTCGTGCCGCTGGATGCCAAGAGTGCGCCGATGATGGGCTCCACTGATGTGGGCGACGTGAGCTGGGTGGTGCCGACGGTGCAGGCGCGCGGTGCAACCTATGCGATCGGTACGCCGGGCCATTCCTGGCAGCTCACCGCGCAGGGCAAGCTGCCCGCGGCCCACAAGGGGTTGGCGCATGTGGCGAAGGTGATGGCCGGCACGGCGATCGACGTGATCCGCGACGAAACGTTGCTGGCGCGGGCGAAGGCAGATCATCAGGCACGCGTGGCGCGCAAGCCGTACGTGTGTCCGTTGCCGGACGATTTGGATCCACCGGTCAAGATGTCCGCTTAAGAAAGAAAGCATCACCACAAAGATACGGAGTTCACCCTCCTCTGTGTCCTTGTGACGAAAATCTTTCGGCCGGTACTGCCGTTGATGGGAGACCGGCCATGCAGCGCCGATCGATTCCATGGCGATGGTCGTGATCAATGGCTGGAACCGCCTGATGGTGTCGTGCCGCATACCGCCTGCCGTCGCGCGCAACGACTGAGGGAGCGGCGGCACGCTCAGTGCCGCGGCTCCGACGCCATCTGCTGAAGGCCGGCGCTGTCGCGGATCTCGATGGTGCTGCGTTCGATCGCGATGGTCTCGTCGCGCCGAAGATGGGCCAGGACACGGCACACCGTCTCGATGGTCAGGCCGAGATGATCGGCCATGTCGGTGCGGCTCATCGGCATCTCCATGACGCGGGCGGTTGTCCGCGGCAACCGCTCTGCCATCTCCAGCAGAAACGTGGCGATCCGCTCCGACGCGGTCAGGCGGCCGAGCAGCAAGAGCCGCATATGCGCCATGCGTAGGCTGACCGAGGTCAGGTCGCGAAGACGCCGCGCCAGCGCCGGGTTGCGCTCCGCCAGCGTATCCACCGCGCGCCGCGGATACCGCCGCAGCACCACGTCCGACACCGCCTCGGCGGAGAAATCATGCGTCTCCAGCGCATCAAAGCCGAGCAGGTCGCCCGCCATCAGGAACTCGCCGATCTGGCGCCGCCCGTCCTCCATCAGCTTGACCATGCGCACACAGCCACGCAGAATTCGGTAACACGAACTCGCCTGCTCCCCCTGGCCATGAATCTCCTGCTCGCGCTGGACCGAGATGGTTGTGCCGAACTGTTCCAACAGATCGAGCGCGTCGCGCAGTGGCGGCTTTGTAAAATTGGTCACGGCCGGTCGCTGGCCCGCACTGTCGGAACGCCGTTCCATCGTCTGCATCGTGCCGTCCATCCCACCCTCCATGACCGGTCGCGCGCTTCGCTGGGTGCGGGTGTATCGGGGCGCAGCCCGGCCCGGTATTCGGAAACGGACGTACGGGATGTTACGTATCACGCCCAGGGCATCCGTCTCCCTGCGGCGGCGCAGGGGAGGCCCAGATGGCTGAAGCACCTCTGGTTCATGTGGTCGATGACGACGAGGCGGTGCGCGACTCGCTGAGCCTCCTGCTGGAGTCGGCAGGACTGACGGTCCGGACCTACGACTCGGCAACCACATTCCTGACCGCGCTGCCCAATTTGGCTGCCGGTTGCGTGCTGACCGACGTGCGGATGCCCGGCCTGGACGGGCTCGAGTTGCAGCGACGCCTGACCCAGCTCGGCGTCCGGCTGCCGGTCATCGTCATGACCGGGCACGGTGACGTGCCGATCGCGGTGGCGGCCCTGAAGGCCGGCGCGTCAGACTTCATCGAGAAGCCGTTCGACGACGTGCAGTTGCTGGCTGCGATTTCCAGCGCCCTCGCCGCCAGTCAACGAAAACTTGATGAAGCGAATGCGGTGGCACAGATCACGGCGCGGATCGCCAGCCTGACACCGCGCGAGCGCGAGGTGCTCGATCGGCTGGTGGCGGGCCAGCCGAACAAGATGATCGCCTACGATCTCGGCTCCAGCCCGCGAACCGTTGAGGTACATCGGGCACGGGTGATGGAGAAGATGGGGGTACGGAGTCTGCCTGAGCTTGTCCGCATGGCGATCGTGGCGGAGCGGGCAACGCCACCCGGAAAAACATCGCGGCGTTGACCTAGGTCAAGGCGCTTCCCTGGAAATTCGTCGAGGGTGCAACCATGCGGATCCAGGGGCGCTTGCCTGCCTGGGCTATGGAGCGAGCGAGATGCATGACGGATCCCACCGGGTGGTTGGGGTGGTCGATGATGATGACGCGGTCCGAGACTCGCTCCAGTTCCTGCTGGAGACGGCCGGCTTTTGTGTCGCCACCTACAGCTCCGCTGCGCAATTCCTGAACGAAGCCAAGCCGGGCAATCTGGCGTGCCTCTTGGTTGACCAGCACATGCCGGACCTGACAGGCCTGCAGCTGGTCACCCGCCTGCGCGGCCAGGGGGTGGCCCTGCCGATCGCCCTGATTACCGGGTCCCCCTCGCCCGACCTCAATCGGCTTGCGCGCGAGCTTGGAGTGGCCAGCGTCCTGGAAAAGCCGCTGGACGACAACATCCTGCTCGACTTCATCGAGCGCGCCCGCGCCTGATTGCCACTGGCGCCGTGCAGGAATAGCTTGCCCGCGATCACGGCTGCGGTATTGATTCCTGTCATGGAGCAGGCAAACGGCGCAGCCGAATCGGACGCCCTCGCAAGCGAATCGGCGTTACTGCGCTCGATCCTCGAGACCGTTCCTGATGCGATGGTCGTGATCGACGCCCGCGGCAATGTCGAATCCTTCAGCAGCGCGGCGGAGCGGCTGTTCGGCTACAGCGCGGCCGAAGTCCACGGCCAGAACGTCAAGATGCTGATGCCGTCGCCGTATCGCGATCAGCACGACGGCTATCTGAAGCGCTATCTGACCACCGGCGAGCGCCGCATCATCGGCATCGGGCGCGTCGTGGTCGGCCAGCGCAAGGACGGGAGCACCTTCCCGATGGAGCTGTCGGTCGGCGAGGTCCGCCAGGACGGTCGCCGGCTGTTCACCGGCTTCGTCCGCGATCTCACGGAACGCCAACAGACCGAACGGCGACTGCAGGAGTTGCAGGACGGCCTGCTGCACGTCTCACGTCTGCGTTCCATGGGCCAGATGGCCGCGGCGCTGGCGCATGAACTGAACCAGCCGCTGACCGCCACGGCCAATTACGTCCGGGCGGCGCTGCGGCTGATCGAACAGCCGGAGCCGAATCTGAACCGGGTACGGCAGGCGATGAACCTGGCGGTGCAGCAGACCCTGCGCAGCGGCGAGATCATCCGTCGGCTGCGGGCGTTCGTCTCGCGCGGCGAGGTGTCGCGGCGCTCGGAAAGCGTGGCCAAACTGATCGAGGAGGCGAGCGCGCTGGCACTGGTCGGCGCCAAGGAGCATGGCATCAAGGTGCTGATCCACATCGATCCCGATCTGCCGACCGCCGAGGTGGATCGCGTGCAGATCCAGCAGGTGTTGCTCAATCTGATCCGCAATGCGGTGGAGGCGATGGAGGGGCACGAGGTCCGTGAGCTGTCGGTGGGCACCATGATGGCGGATGGCGCCGTGCTGGTCAGCGTGGCCGACACCGGCGGCGGGATCCCGCCGGAGATCGAGTCAAAGCTGTTCCAGCCGTTCGTGACGACGAAATCGGAAGGCATGGGCATCGGCCTTTCGGTTTGCCGCACCATCGTGGAGGCACATGGCGGACGCCTGTGGGTCGAGCGGAATGCCGGGGGCGGCAGCGTGTTCCGCTTCACCCTGCCTGCCGGGACTGAACGAAGACCGCACGGCATCAGTTGACCCAGATCAATGCCGGGGCACGACAACGGCGTTATTCGGCTGCCAATGATGGAGGCAGTCGATGCGACCGGAATACCATCGAGGCGATCGGGACCTGGTTTCATTGGCGCTGGAGACGCGCCGTGCGGCCGGTTCCATCGCTGATGCTGCCATCCACGATCGATTGATCGAGATCGCGGATGAGTTACTCGATCTGGCCCGCTCCAAGGAGAAATCTGGTCGCGAGAGCCGCGGATATGGCTGGCCTGCGTGACCGAATCCGCACTGGACATCGGGAGGTGTGAACCGTTTGTTATGAAATCCCGGGTCAACTGAGGGCGCCCAATCGGCGTCCGAGGAAACCTGATGTCGCACATCCCCACCATCGTGGCGCAGATCGCCCGCGCAGCCCACGAGGCAGCCGAGACCTTCGGGACTTCTCCAGGGACCTACGCAATGTCGCTTTTTTCGCCTCCGAATACGGACCGAATTCCCCTGTCCCTGCGCACTTCGCATGAGCTATGGGCAAGGTCAGCCGAGCTCGCCCGCATGGCCGAGACGGCAAGGACCACGGATGCGAAGGTTGCACTCGAGACGCTGGCTGCCCGATTCGCGGCACTCGCAGCGAAGCGCGAGGCTGCCGAGGAACTGGAGCTCAAGAATCAGGAGGCCAATAAGGACTGACCCCTCCCCCTATTGCCCGTGTCAGCTGCCGATGGCGCGCCGCCACATCGGCGCGTCGGAGTCGGGCGGTCCCGGCACACGCGATTGCAGTGGCGCCCGCCGCGGTACCCCAGGCCAGTGCATCCAACGACGTGGCTCCTCGTGCCAGGGCCAGCGTCGTCGCAGCCAGGAAGGCATCCCCCGCGCCGACTGTGCTGTGCACCGGAACGTCCATTGCCGGCATCCGCACCACGCCATCCGGCGTGGCCAACAGCGCTCCGTCGCGGCCCAGCGTGACCGCCACCAGCCTGGCAGAGCCCCGGTACACCAGGTCCATGGCGTGCGCGTTCTGCTCTGCCGGGTCCGTCAGGTCACGACCAAGAAGATGTTCCAGTTCGCTCAGGCTGGGCTTGACCATCTCGATCCCACCCTGGTCGAGCGCTGCCCGCAGCGCCGGCCCGGAGGTATCGAGCACGAAGGGCTGGCCCCGGCGGGCCGCGATCCGCGCCACCTGGGCGTAGGCATCGTCCGGCACGCCATTCGGTAGGCTGCCGCTGGCAATCAGCCAGTCGCCCTCGACTTCCTCCAGCACGGCAAGAACGGAGCGCCATTCGGCATCGGCGAGCGTCGGACCTTCGGGCACGAAGCGGTATTCCAGCCCGCTGCCCAGGTCCTGAACATTCAGGCTGACCCGCGTGCGCCCCTGTATCGGCACGCTGCGTCGCTTCACGCCCGCCTCATCCAGCATTTCCTCCAGCACTCGCCCCGAGGCGCCACCCGCAGCCAGCACGGCGAGCGCATCGCCGCCGAGTTCATGGATGACGCGCGCAACGTTGATACCGCCTCCGCCAGGATCGGCATGCTCGTGGTGCATGCGGATCTTGTGGGTCGGAACCACCGCCTCGGCATCGGCGGCAAGGTCCAGGGCAGGATTCAGCGTCAGGGTGATCAGGCGTGATGACATGATGGACCAGCATAGAGGTTACCGGCGAACACTTGGTTGATCCAGGTCAATGCTTTGCTAATGTCGATGTGGGCAGATGCGCCGCCGGTTACCCCATGCCCGATCCGCCCGATCCAAAGCGGTCCATGGGTCTGCGCCGGAGAGCGGAGCCCAAAATGGATAATGCACAAGGAACGGTGGCGCCGCGGCAAGGCCACGATCTGACACCCGTTGTCGACCTCACTCTGCACCACGGCCCGGGACCATTCCGTACCCGCCTGCCCAGCTATGTCTCGCTGCTGCCTCCCTGCAACCACGCCTGCCCGGCGGGCGAGAACATCCAGGCCTGGCTGGCGCTGGCGCAGGCAGGCGACTACCGGGGGGCGTGGGAAACGCTGATGGCCGACAATCCACTGCCGGCAACGCACGGCAGGGTCTGCTATCACCCGTGCGAAACGGCCTGCAATCGCGCCGAACTGGACTCCGCCGTCTCGATCCACGCGGTCGAGCGTTTTCTTGGCGATATGGCGACAGCCGAACGCTGGACCGTGCCGATCGCGCCCGCCACGGGCAAGCGTGTCCTGGTGGTTGGCGCCGGACCAAGCGGTCTGTCGGCGGCGTATCACCTGACCCGGCTCGGTCATCAGGTCGAGATCCACGAAGCCGGCCCGCTTCCCGGCGGCATGCTGCATTTCGGCATTCCGGCCTACCGCCTCCCCCGCGACGATCTGATGGCCGAGATCGGCCGCATCGAACGGATGGGCGTGCGCATCGTGCCGAACCACAAGGTGACCGACGTCATCGCGGAACGCGACGCCGGCGGTTTCGATGCGGTGTTCATCGCGATCGGCGCGCATGTGGGCAAGCACGCGGAAATCCCGGCGCGCGACGCGGTCCGCATGCTGGATGCCGTCGCACTGCTGCGTGACATGAGCACGGGCAGCGCACCGAAGCTGGGGCGGCGCGTCGTGGTCTACGGCGGCGGCAACACGGCAATGGACGCGGCCCGCACGGCACGCCGCCTGGGCGCCGACGAGACACTCATCGTCTATCGCCGCGACCGCGAGCACATGCCGGCGCACGAATCCGAAGCCGACGATGCGCTGTCCGAGGGCGTGAAGATCAAATGGCTGACGACGATCCACGATATCGTCGGCGCCACGCTCACGGTCGAGCGGATGACGATCGACGACAAAGGCCGCCCGCAGCCGACCGGCGAAATGGAAACGCTGGAGGCGGACACCGTCATACTGGCGCTCGGCCAGGACAGCGACAGCGGTTTTCTGCGCACCGTGCCCGGCGTGGAATTCAAATGGGACACGGTGGTGGTGGACCGGCAGATGATGACCGGCCATCCGGGGCTGTTTGCTGGCGGCGACATGGTGCCGGCGGAGCGCACCGTCACCGTCGCGGTCGGCCACGGGAAGAAAGCGGCGCGCTGCATTGATGCCTGGCTGCGCGGCGAGACCTACGACAAGCCGGCGTCCGCATCGCTGGTGACTTTCGACATGCTCAACCTGCCGGTGTTCAGCGACGTCGATCCGGCGGTGCAGCATCACCTCGCAACCCGAGAGCGGGTTTCCGGCTTCGGCGAGGTGCTTGCCGGGTTGCGCGAGCCCGAGGCACGGCATGAGGCACAGCGGTGCCTATCCTGCGGGAATTGCTTCGAATGCGACAACTGCTACGCCGCGTGCCCGGAGCAGGCGATTGCCAAGCTCGGACCGGGGGATGGCTACAGCGTCGACGACGCCAAATGTACCGGCTGCGGCACGTGCTTCGAACAGTGCCCGTGCCATGCAATCGAGATGGTCGCCGAGCGAACCTGACCACAGCACATCACTCCCCCGCCCCCTTGGGGGAGGGGGTTGGGGGAGGGGCTCCCGGCCCGGACCGACCCCTCCCCCCAACCCCCTCCCCTCAAGAGGGGCGGGTGAGTTCTCTCCCCTTCTCCCCTCCACCCTTTGCCCGACTTGGAGTCCGCAATGCTGAAGAACCCCGTGGTCATGGACGGCAACACCGCGGTGGCGCATGTCGCCTACCGCGTGAACGAGGTGTGCGCGATCTATCCGATCACACCCTCCTCCACCATGGCGGAACTGGCCGACGAGTGGTCGGCGCAGGGCCTCCCCAACATCTGGGGCAACATCCCGGTTGTGCAGCAGATGCAGAGCGAAGGCGGTGCAGCCGGCGCGGTGCATGGCGCGCTGCAATCCGGTGCATTGACGACGACATTCACCGCCTCGCAGGGGCTGCTGCTCATGCTGCCCAACATGTTCAAGATCGCGGGCGAGCTGACATCGACGGTGTTTCACATCGCTGCCCGAGCCCTCGCGACGCAGGCGTTGTCAATCTTCGGCGACCATTCCGACGTCATGGCGGCACGGACGACAGGATTTGCCATGCTGTCTTCCGCCTCGGTGCAGGAGGCGCACGACAGCGCCCTGATCGTCCAGGCAGCGACGCTCGCGTCCCGCATCCCGTTTCTGCATTTCTTCGACGGCTTCCGCACCTCGCACGAACTCGCGACGATCGACCTCCTGAGCGATGCGCAGATCCGTGCCATGATCGACGACGATCTGGTGCGCGCACATCGCGCGCGGGCGCTGTCCCCGGAACATCCGGTGATCCGCGGCACCGCACACAACGCCGACACCTTTTTCCAGGCGCGCGAGACGGCGAACCCGTTCTACGCCCGTGTGCCGGAGATCGTGCAGCGCGAGATGGACCGCCTCGGCACGATGACCGGGCGGCACTATCACCTGTTCGACTACTCCGGACCGGCGGATGCGGAACGTGTGATCGTGCTGATGGGCTCGGGCGCCGAAACCGCGCGCGCGACCGCGGCGGCCATGCAGCGCACCGGCGAGTTGGTCGGCGTTCTGCAGGTCAGGCTGTATCGGCCCTTCGCGGCGGACGCCTTCCTCGCGGCCTTGCCGCATTCCGTCCGCGCGGTCGCGGTGCTGGAGCAGACCAAGGAGTCCGGCGCGCCAGGCGAGCCGCTGTATCTCGACGTCGTGCATACCCTCGCGCAAGCAATGGCAAGCGGCCGGCGGCGCAGCATGCCGGTGGTGATCGGCGGCCGCTACGGGCTGTCGTCGAAGGACTTCAACCCACCGCAGGCGAAGGCGGTGTTCGACGAACTGAGCCAACCGGAGCCGCGCAACAGCTTCACGGTCGGCATCGTGGACGATGTCTCGCATACCAGCCTCACTCCCGATGCGACGTTCCGGATCGAACCGAAGGGCGTGGTGCAGGCGGTGTTCTACGGACTCGGCGCCGACGGCACGGTCGGCGCCAACAAGAACAGCGTGAAGATCATCGCGGAGGATGCCGGGCTGTTTGCCCAGGGCTACTTCGTCTACGACTCCCACAAATCCGGCGCACAGACGATATCGCACCTGCGCTTTGGGCCGAGGCCAATCCACGCGCCGTACCTGATCGAACAGGCGAGCTTCATCGGCTGCCACCAGTTCCAGTTCGTCGCGCGGCACGACGTGCTGCGGCTCGCCGCACCGGGCGCCACTGTCCTGCTGAACGCTCCGTTCGGCCCGGACGAGGTTTGGGACCATCTGCCCCGCGCCATGCAGCTGCGGATCATCGCCCTCGGGCTGCGCCTGTTCGTCATCGACGCATCCCGCGTGGCGCAGGAGGTCGGCTTGCGCGGGCGCACCAACACGGTGCTGCAGACCTGCTTCTTTGCCATTTCCGGCGTGCTGCCGCGTGATCAGGCGATCGAGCATATCAAGCACGCCATCAGCAAGACCTATTCCGGCAAGGGTCAGGCCGTGGTGGAGGCCAACTTCCGCGCGGTCGACGAAACGCTCGCCCGGCTGTTCGAGGTGACGGTCCCGGATGCGGCGACCAGCCGATGGGAGCGCCCGGCTCTGGTGGCCGCTCATGCGCCCGGCTTCGTGCGCGAGGTGACGGCTGCGATGCTGGAAGGCCGTGGCGACGATATACCGGTGAGCCAGATGCCTGTGGACGGCACCTGGCCGCTCGGCACCGCCGTCTGGGAGAAGCGCAACATCGCCGAGACGGTGCCGGTGTGGGCCGAGGATCTCTGCGTGCAATGCGGCCAGTGCAGCTTCGTATGTCCGCATGGCGTGATCCAGGCCAAGTACTTCGACGCCGCGCGGCTCGACGGCGCGCCCGGCAGTTTTCTCTCGGCGGCGATCAATGTGCGCGGCTTCCCCGACGTGCGGTTCGCGCTCGACTTCGCCATCGAGGATTGCACCGGCTGCGGGCTGTGCGTCGAAGCGTGCCCGGTGGTGCCGGGCAAGGCGCTGATCATGCGGGACAAGACGCCGCTGCTGGCGGCCTCGCGCGAGGACAATGAGTTCTTCGCGGCGCTGCCGGTGAATGACCGCGCACGCGTGGACTTCGCCAATGTGCGCGGGGTGCAGTTCCTCGAGCCGCTGTTCGCATTCTCCGGCGCCTGCGCCGGCTGCGGCGAGACGCCATACATCAAGCTCCTGTCGCAGTTGTTCGGCGATCGCCTGCAGATCGCCAATGCCACCGGTTGTTCGTCCATCTATGGCGGCAATCTGCCGGTGACGCCGTGGTCGACCAATCAGGAGGGTCGCGGGCCGGCCTGGTCGAACTCGCTCTTTGAGGACAATGCCGAATTCGGCCTCGGCTTCCGGCTGGCGGCGGACAAGCACCTGGACATGGCACGACAGCTTGCGCGCGAACTGGCGCCCGCGCTGGGCTCGGAGCTGGTGGAGGCTGTGCTGACCGCGCCGCAGGTGCAGGAATCCGAGATCCGTGCCCAGCGCACCCGCGTCGCCGAGCTTGTGCGCCGGCTGCGGGCAGCGGACAGCGCGCAGGCCAAGGACCTGCTGTCGGTGGTCGATCAACTGGTCCGCCGCAGCATCTGGATCGTCGGCGGAGACGGCTGGGCGTATGACATCGGCTATGGCGGGCTCGATCACGTGCTGGCCAGCGCACGCGACGTGAATATCCTGGTGCTCGACACCGAGGTGTATTCCAATACCGGTGGCCAAGCGTCGAAGGCGACGCCGCTTGGCGCGATCGCCAAATTCGCCTCCGCCGGCAAGCGGGTGGCGCGCAAGGACCTGGCATTGCAGGCGATTGCCTATGGCAACATCTATGTTGCCGAGGTGGCGATGGGCGCCAACCCGCAGCAGACGCTGCAGGCGTTCCGCGAGGCGGAGGCCTATCCGGGCCCGTCGCTGATCGTGGCCTACTGCCACTGCATCGCGCACGGCATCGACATGCAGCTCGGCATGAAGCAGCAGGACCTGGCGGTCGCCAGCGGCTACTGGCCGCTGTTCCGTTACAATCCGGCGATGCGCGATATCGGCGAGAACCCGTTCCTGCTGGACAGCCCGCGGCCGACGATCAAATTCCGCGACTACGCCTACAACGAGACGCGCTATCGCTCGCTGGCGCAGAGCCGGCCGGCGGAAGCCGAGGTGCTTATGGCGGCAGCGCAGGCCGCACTGGACGAGAAGTACCGCAGCTACGAGGAAATGGCCGGCTGGTCGGCCTCGCGGTTCCATCCGGCGGGACTGCAAAGCGCCGTACAGAATGCACCAGTTACCGCAACGACGTGAGGGCTTGTGTCATTCTCCCCCTCCCCTTGCGGGAGGGGGTTGGGGGAGGGGTCGCACCATCGCAAGCCACCGCGGTCGGATGAAACCATGTCCGACTTCATACCGCGTTCCCCTCCCCCCAACCCCCTCCCGCAAGGGGAGGGGGAGCACTTTTCACCAACCGCACGACCCTTAAGCCCGCGACGTCGGCACCTTCGCGCGCTTGCCCTCGTCCGATGCGCGCCACAGATACCACGCCGCGATCGAGCGGAACGGCGCCCACGCCAGACCGATCTCGGCCAGCGCCTTCGGCTTGGGCTGAACGTCCAGCCCATACAGGTGCCGATACCCGTCGCGCACGCCGAAATCGTCCACCGGAAGCACGTCCGGCCGGCCGAGCGTGAAGATCAACAGCATCTCCACCGTCCACCGCCCCACGCCGCGGATCGAGGTCAGCCGCTCGATCAGTTCCGTCGTCCGACAGTCGCGCCGAAGCGCGACGCGTCGGCACCGTGCCGTCCAGCGCCGCCGCACAGATCGCGCGCATCGCGGCAACCTTCGCGCCGGAAAATCCGCACGCACGTAGCTCCAACTCGGAACTCGCCAGCACCAGATCGGGCGGCGGGAACCCGTCCGCCTGATACAGCGCCTCGAACCGCGCCAGGATCGCCAGCGCCGCCCGGCCATGCAGCTGCTGGTGGGCGATTGCGCGCATCAATGCCTCGTATGGGCTGCGACCGCGCTGAACGGCAAGCCGCGGCGGCCCGACCCGGCGGATCAATGCGGCAAATTTCTTGTCGCGCCGGAGATGGCGCAGGGCTTCATCGCTCATTGCGTGCGCTTATCTTATCTGGCTTATACCAGGTGTCCTTTTCGTTGACTCTTTCCGCTGCTCATACACCGTCATGGCCGGGCTTGTTCCGGCCATCAGCTGCGGCACCCTGCCACGACGTATGGCCGGGACAAGCCCGGCCATGACGAGAGGAATGAGTGACGAATGGAAGGTCATTGGTTCGGGCGGCTGGTATTATTGGATCACCGCAACCGTGACTTGCAATTACCCCCCCAACCAGCCGTAAGATACAATTGGAATGCAACAGGAACGCCACTGGATTGTCGACGAGGACGAGGAAGCCGCCAACCGACAGACGGCAAGCCTCGGCGGCGTGGCCATCACGCTGGTCCTGCTCGTCCTCGGCCTGTTCCTGGTGCGCGAGCTGCACGCGAAGGGCGTGATCGAGGACTGCCTGATGTCCGGGCGGAGCAATTGCGATAGTCTGGTAACCAGCTACTTCTGACCATCAGTCCGGCACATTGACGCAGGCCGCGTCTCTGTTCAGCGTGCCCGCATCGCAGCAGGACCGCGGGGACATTATGCGCATTGCCGATATGGACTGGAGAATGGTGGAGGACTGGGTCCGCCATGACGACCGCTGCGCGCTCCCGCTCGGCAGCACCGAGCAGCATGCCGGCCTGTCGCTTGCCACCGACGCGATCCTGGCCGAACGCGTGGCCGCCGAGGCAGCCGAACCGCTCGGGATCCCGGTGTTTCCCGCCCTGCCCTATGGCCTTACGCCCTACTTCACAGCATTCCCCGGCACGGTCACCCTGCGCGTCACCACCTTTGCGGCGGTGCTGCGCGACGTGCTGGACAGCCTGAAGCAGGCCGGCTTCCGCCGCGTGCTGATCGTGAACGGTCACGGGGGAAACCAACCGGCAGCGTCCCTCGCGCAGGAATGGATGATGGACAATCCGGACGCGCGCGTGCGCTTCCACGACTGGTGGCGTGCCCCGCTCACCGCCGCGGCGGTGCAGGCGATCGATCCGGTTGCGAGCCATGCAAGCTGGATGGAGAATTTCCCCTGGACCCGCCTGGCGAACCGTCCACCCCAGGACGGGGCCAAACCGATGGTCGACATCGATCGTCTGCGAATTCTGCCACCATTCGAGGCGCGCACGCTGCTCGATGACGGCAATTTCGGCGGCCGCTACCAGCGCGACGATTCCGAGATGCTGGAGATCTGGGACGTCGCCGTGCGCGAGACTCGCGAACTGCTGGAGACCTGGTGAATGGTCGAGCGGATATTGATCTGGGGCGCCGGCGCGATCGGCGGCTCGGTCGGCGCCTGGCTGAAGCGGGCCGGACACGACGTCAGCTTCGTTGACCTGCTGACCGAGCATGTCGGGGCAATCCGCGGCCAGGGCCTGCGAATTACCGGACCGGTGGAAGAATTCACCGTCGCCGCACCGGCCCTTCTGCCCGAGGAACTTGCCGGCACCTGGCAGCACATCTTCCTCGCAGTGAAGGCGCAGCACACCGAGGCGGCAACGCGCGCGCTCACGCCGCATCTGGCGCAGGACGGCTTCGTTCTGTCGCTGCAGAACGGCCTCAACGAGACCATCATACAGCGCATCGTCGGCCGTGATCGCACGATCGGTGCCTTCATCAATTTCGGCGCCGACTGGATGGCGCCGGGCGAGATCATGTTCGGCAACCGTGGCGCCGTCGTGCTGGGCGAACTCGATGGTGGGATGACGCCGCGACTCGCCGCGCTCCTCGCCGTGATGCGCGACTTCGAGCCGGACGCCATCACCACGCCGGACATCTGGTCGTATCTCTGGGGCAAGCTCGGCTATGGCGCGATGCTGTTCGCTCAGGCGCTCGGTCAGAAGGGCATTGCCGATTGCCTGGCGCGGCCGGAATTGCTCCCGCTGTGGCGGCGCCTGGGCGAGGAGGCGATTGTGGTCGCGCAGGCCGAGGGCGTCGAACCGCGCGGCTTCAATGGCTATGACATCGAGGCGTTCAAGCCTGGTGCCAGCGAAATGGCGGCACGGCAGAGTGTTGCCGCGATGGTGGCGTTCAACAGCACCAGCGCGAAGACACATTCTGGCGTCTGGCGCGACCTTGCGATCCGCAAGCGCCGCACCGAGGTGGACGTGCAGATCGCCCCTATCGCGGAGATAGGCGGGCGCCATGGCATCGATTGCCGTGCCACGCGCAGGCTCGTCGACATGATCCACGAGGTGGAAGAGGGCAGTCGGCCGATGACCGACGACAACCTGCTGGAACTGGCCCGTACCGTCATGGCCGGGCCTGACCCGGCCAACCACGCACATGCGATGAGGCCAGATGGCCGGATCAGGTCTTGCCATGACGATAGGGTTGCCGGGGCACGGTCATGATCAGCGTCGAGGAAGCCCGCGAACGCATCCTGGCCGTTCTGCAGCCCACCACCAGCGAAGTCGTCGCTCTGGCAAATGCCTGGGGCCGCGTCACCAGCGCGCCGGTGATCGCGCGGCTCACCCAGCCACCGACTGACGTATCGGCGATGGATGGGTACGCATTGCGCGCGTCCGACGGTATGCTCGGCGCCAGCCTGGTGGTGATCGGCAGCGCGCCCGCCGGCCATCCATTCGCCGGCGCCGTCGGACCAGGGCAGGCCGTTCGCATCTTCACCGGCAGCGTCATTCCGCAAGGCGCTGACGCCGTCCTGTTGCAGGAGGACGCGACGGCGACCGGCACCTCAGTCCGCGTAAACGAGGCGGTGACGAAAGGACGCCATATCCGCCGCGCCGGTCAGGACTTCGCCGCGGGCGACACCGTGATACAAGCCGGCCGGCGCATCACCGCGCGCGATGTGGGGCTCGCCGCCGCCGCGAACCATCCCTGGCTCACGGTGCACCGTAGACCACGGGTCGCCATCCTCGCCACCGGTGACGAGATCGCCATGCCGGGCGAGCCAATCCCGGCCGGCGGCATCGTCAGCTCCAACTCGCACGCGCTCGCCGCGCTTGTGCGGGCCGCTGGTGCCGAGCCCGTCGTGTTGCCGATTGCGCTGGACACCCGCCAGGCCGTGGCCGCGGTTGCCGATGCGGTACACGGGATGGACATGCTGGTCACCACTGGCGGCGCCTCTGTCGGCGACCACGACCTCGTCATCGCGGGCCTGAAGACGCGCGGCCTGGAACTCGACTTCTGGCAGATCGCGATGCGCCCGGGAAAGCCGCTGCTGTTCGGCCGGCTCGGTCCGGTGCCGGTGCTCGGCCTGCCGGGCAATCCCGTCTCGGCGCTGGTATGTTCCATCCTGTTTCTGGTGCCGGCGTTGAGCAGGCTGTCCGGCCTGCCCGCCGCGCCGCCGCCGGTGTCGCAAGCGATCGCCGGTACTGCACTGCGTGCCAACGACCACCGCGCGGACCATCTGCGCGCGACCGTCTCAACCGATTCGGAAGGATGCGTACTGGCGACCCCGTTTCCGGTCCAGGATTCCGCCATGCTGCGTTGGCTGGCGCGGGCCGACGCGCTGATCCTGCGCCCTCCGCACGCCCCCGCGCAGCCGGAAGGGACGGAAGTGTCGGTGATTCGCCTCGACTCGCTCGGCATTTAGCGCGGGTTATTGCGCCGCAACATCAAGAAGGCTTGACGGCACGCCGCGAACCAATCTAGAACGACGGCGGTTGCCGGTTTGTTCCGTCCTGCGCATCCCGCGTACCGGTCGAACCCCTGCAAGCCGAGGGACACCGTCCGCCATGCTTACCCCGAAGCAGTACGAGTTGCTCACCTACATCGACCGCCACCTGAAGCAGACCGGATTTTCCCCGAGCTTCGAGGATATGAAGGAGGCGCTCCAACTCAGATCCAAGTCGGGAATCCACCGGCTGATCCTGGCTTTGGAGGAACGCGGCTTCATCAGCCGGCGCCCCAATCGGGCGCGTGCCCTCGAGGTGCTGCGCCTACCCGAGAATGCGGCCGCCCGCACCTCCGCCGAGGAGTCTGTGCAAAGCTTTTCACCGAACGTCATCCGCGGCGATTTCACGGGGCGCATGCCGGGTGTTCGCGCAGCGAACGATGCGGCGGCAATTCAGCTGCCTCTGTACGGCCGCATTGCCGCCGGCATGCCCATCGAGGCGCTGCGCGATGCCGGCAGCCAGATCGACGTGCCGATGGCCCTGCTCGGCAACGGCGAACACTACGCACTGGAAGTAGCCGGCGATTCGATGGTCGAGGCTGGCATTCTGGACGGCGACACGGTCATCATCCGCAAGGGCGAAGTGGCCGAGAACGGCCAGATCGTCGTTGCATTGGTGGATGAAAATGAAGTGACGCTGAAGCGACTGCGCCGGCGCGCCAACTCGGTCGCACTCGAGCCGTGCAACGTGCGGCACGAGACGCGAATTTTTCCCGCCGACCGGGTGAAGGTGCAGGGCAGGCTGGTGGCGCTGCTGAGACGGGTACTGATCAATTGGCAAGTTTCGTCACGGAAGTCACCGAGGAAGGCAAACGGAGGGGGACGCGAGACATGACTCTCGATGTGCGTCGCTCGTAAATATGGGCCTGAAATGTGCCGACGATGTCGGCAGCGGTCCTGGCCCGGCTAATCCCTGGACCTGACCCCATGGGCGCCAGCAGCTCGAAGGAAGGAAAAGGACGAGACTCTCCCGCTCAGCTGATCGATGCGAGAATCAAGGAGCTGAGTGATTGGCGGGGCGAGACGCTCGCTCGGGTCCGAATTCTCATCAAAGAGGCCGACCCCGACGTCGTCGAGGAGTGGAAGTGGAGAGGGGTTCCGGTGTGGTCGCACGCCGGCATCATCTGCACCGGTGAGACCTACAAGAATGTCGTGAAGATGACCTTCGCCAAGGGCGCCTCGTTGGAGGACCCTTCAGGCCTCTTCAACTCCAGCCTCGAAGGCAACACCAGGCGTGCCATCGATTTCCATGAGGGCGACAAGATTGATGAAAAGGCGTTGCAGGCGCTCATTCGCGCCGCCGTGGCACTGAACACGTCGGCGCGAGCTACCGCTGGCCCCGTCCGCTCTCAGAAGAGGCCAAAGAGCGCTTGAGAAGCGTCGCGTGCGGGAGAATGAAAAGCTTGGCCGTTCAAGAAGTTCGAGCGTGATGACGTTGTGTTTGAAAGTGTGCATTGGCCCTTAAGCGATTTCGGAGTTCCCCGGCTTGGACCTGCAATCCGGCAACTTCCCCGGGATCGGAAGGCTCCCGCGCTTCGAGCAATCTTGTCCGTGAATTGCAGTCGTGCAGATTGAAGAGATTCGAACGGCAATCCCATTCCTCGTCGGTACGTTCGTCTACGTAGAGATATTGGAAGGCGGCCTGCAACTCCATCATTGTGCGAAGTATGATTGCCGCCGAGGTTGTTTTATTACCGGATGGGAATGCAGGAACGCGGTCGCGGGCTGCCTATCCCAATCGAAGAAGGCTACACGACGATTTGCCTCTCGCTCGCATCCGCGCTCCTCACCGCGATCCAAGACGAAGTGCATGAACTTTTCCGGGGGCTGCCCCCGTTGCAGCCTCCTTCACCCAGCGCTTAGGGCCAGTGCGCGACCACCTCGAAGATAAATAAAGGATTATCGGCGGTTTCGTCGATGATCCCCACTGCATCGTCCATTGAAGCTTTGATTTCCTTGGGATGTTGCTTTTTCGATCTATTGACTGTCCGCCAGATGATCGAAGCTAAGCCCTCCTACGGCATTTACGACGGCACTTTTCTATAAGACTGCGTGACCGTTCAAAGGACCGGCAGGTCCGGGGTCTACACCGCGATCGCGTCCAGTTCCTTGCCCATGTGCTCCGGTGTGAAAAGCCAGATGCCGAACCCCATCAGCAGCATCGCCACCGGCACGATCAGGAACGCCCTGGCGAACGAGCCGGTGCTCTGCTGGATGCCGATCGTCACGAAGGGCCACAGCACGAAGCCGATCAGCCACGCCACCGCCCAGGTAAACCCGTTGCCGACGCCGCGGATCCGTGTCGGATAGATCTCCGCCGTCAGGACCATGCTCGGCGCCCAGAAGCCCAGGAAGCCGATGCTCCACAGCAATCCATAGATCCAGAGCGCGGTGTTGCTTTCGGCGAACACCCAGAGCGTCAGGAATACCGCGCCCTGGACCAGCATGACATAGAAGGCGGGCTTGCGGCCGAACCGATCGGAGATCAGGCCCGCCGCCAGCAGACCAAGGAATCCCGACAATCCCCAGAAGATGTAGAACGTGCCGTAGGTCGCGGTTGACCAGTGACGCTCCTGCGCAAGATAGAGCGGCATCCAGCCGCCGACCGTGCCGTAGATGATGGTGCTGCAGCAGGCGATGAACGTCGCGGCGGCAGTATTGTGCAGCATGTCCGGCAGGAACAGCTGCCGCACGGGGAGCTTCCCGGCTTTGTCCAGCCACGCCTGGTCGGCGGACAGCAGCGGCCGGCCGGCTTCCTGCGCCTCGCTGATCCGGCGTTTGCGGTCCTGCAGGCGCACCCAGTATGGCGACTCCGGCAGCCCCATGCGCACATAGACCGCGAGCAGCGCCACCACGGCGGGCACGACGCAGGCGATGCGCCAGCCCCACTCGGCGATGATGAACGTCGTGATCACGCCGGCCAGCGCGGCGCCGAAGCACCAGGTGCCGCGATTGATGCCGATCACGCGGCCGCGCATATGCGCCGGCCAGGTCTCGGCAACCAGCATCGATCCAAGCGACCATTCGCCGTTCAGGGCGAAGTTGATTGCGCTGCGCACGACGACAAAGGCGGCAAATGTCGTGGTCACGGCCGCGATCGGCATCAGCAGCGAGAACAGCGCAATGTTGATGGCCAGCAGGTTCCGCCTGCCATAGCGGTCGGCAAGCCAGGGCCAGACATACATCCCAAGGATGCCGACCAGCAGTGCGATCTGCAGCCCACTGCGATACTCGGGCAGGGTGACCCCAAAATCCTTGATGACGAGCGGCGTGGCCAGCGCGAAGATCACGCCGTCCATGCCGTCGAAACCCCAGCCCAGCCCGTTGGCGATGGCGATGTGCCAGTGCGTCCGGGTGATGCGCGTGGAATCGCTGGCGTCGCGGAATGCAGCCGAGCGATCCCGATAGCTTTGTTCCAGCGGACCGGTGATGGTGCTGACGGATGCAACGACGCCGGACGGGCTCATGGGCCTGTATCCTCCTGTCGGGTCTTGGGCTCTGGCGGCAGTGGTGAGCCGGGGGCAGCTTCACTCCCATCGCGGCTCAGGTTCAAGTCTTGGGGCGGGAATAGCGAATGCCTGCCGCGCGTAATATTGGATGCGGACCGACCATCCGGACCGGTCGCCGGAAGTTGTCAAACAGGAGCAACTGATCATGCGGATCGCACGGCGTGCTTTGCTGGTTTCCATTGGCGGCCTGCTTGGCTCGGCGGCGCTCGCGCAGACTCCTCCGCCGGCCCGCGTCCGCGGCACGATCGACGAGGCGGACGCTGGCACGCTGCGGGTCACCGTGCGCAGCGGCGATAAGGTGACCGTCGTGATGCGTCCCGATACCGCGATCACCGTGATCGCGCCCGCCAAGATCACCGATATCGAGCCGGGCAGCTACATCGGCACGGCTGCCATGCCCCTGCCCGACGGCTCGCTGCAGGCGATCGAGATCCAGGTGTTCCCTCCGAGCATGCGCGGCGTGGGGGAAGGCCATCGGCCCTACGATCTGCAGCCACAGAGCACAATGACCAACGGCACGGTGGGCGCCGTCATCGGCACCGAGGGGCGGACGCTCACCCTGAGCTACAAGGGCGGAGAGAAGAAGGTGCTGGTGCCGGCGGACGCGCCGATCATCACCTACGAGCCCGGCAATCCGGCGATGCTGGTGCCCGGCGCTCATGTTATCATCACGACCGCCAAGGCGGCGGACGGGACGCTCAGCGCCGATCGCGTGGGGGTGGGTAAGGGCGGCCTGACCCCACCGATGTGACAGGTGGACCCGCGCTCACCGTTGCAGTGGAATGCCTGCCGGCAACCGGGGCACGCCGTTGCTATTTGACGCCATCCTCCCGCGGCGCGGCGTCCTGTCCGGCCTGCTCGCGACAGGCGGGGCAGCCGCGGCCGGGCTCGCCGCACCGCTGCAGTCAGGCCTTCCCGAGCGCCTCGCGGTGCGTGAGGACATCGCGCGCCTGACCGACGCACCCATGCGCCTGGCCCGCCTGGAGGCGGCGATCGGCGAGATGCAGCGGCGCTCGAAGGTCGATCCGGACGATCCGAAGGGCTGGCAGGTGCACACCCGCGCCCATACCCAGGTGTGCTCCGCCGTGTCGAATTCGGACCCCGCGCAGGTGCACGGCTGCTGGTGGTTTCTGCCCTGGCACCGCGCCTTCCTGGCGGTGACCGAGTGGAAGCTCCGCGCGCTATCGGGCGATCCCACACTGGCGCTGCCGTACTGGAACTGGAGCAGCGACCGCCGCATCCCGGCGGCATTCGCACGGCCGGGCAGTCCGCTCGCCCAGGCGCAACGGCATACCGCGGACCGCGATCTTCGACCGGCCGAGGTGGACCAGCTGCTGCACGACGATGCGCTGGCAAGCCTGGGCGTGGCGGCGCTCGGCGCCCGATCGTTCGAGGCGCGCACGCCGGAGGAGATTCCCGCGAGCTTCGGCGGCATTGCCAAGCCAAATCCCGCCGGGTGGCACGGCCGCAGCCGGATGGAGACCATCCCGCACAATGCGATCCACAACTACGTCGGCGGCGAGGCGGCGGACGGGGCGCTCGGCGACATGACCGAACTGGCGACCGCCGCGGCCGACCCGGTGTTCTACGCGCATCATGGCAACCTGGATCGGTTATGGGAGGTTTGGCGGCGAGATCCGGTTCGCAAGGCGACCGAGCCGGCGTTCGCGCAGGAGCGGTTCCTGTTCCCCTGGATCGACGGAAACATGGTTGCCGTCGCGGCGAAGGACACCTTGGACACGCGGCGCCTGGGCTACGTTTACGATTCGCTTGCAGTGCTGCGAGACGGTGTCGCGCCGACGGGAGACGCCGTGGCACGCACTGGTGTGCGACAGCCATTGGCGGTCGCGACGGTCCGTCTGCCGTCCGGAGCGGCCCGTTGCGTGCTGCGGATCTCGGGCGTAACGCCGACCGACCGGCCCCTCACGGTGGAGATCATGCTGGCCCAACCGGACGATCCCGGGCCGTCGATCTGCGTTGGCGCGCACGCCATGGGACGCAAGCACAGCGCCGCGACATTCCCCGATACCGAACTGCGCTTCGACATCACGGCCGCGGTGCGCCGATTGGGGGTGCAAGCGGTGGTGGTGTCGGTCGTGCCGCTGCTCTTGGGGCCGGATCAGCACAACTGGCCGGCGTTCGAGTATGCCGGGATGGAGATCTTGGGCTCAGCGGCGTGACCTCATCCACGCCGCGCCCGCCTGGCGCGGGAGGCGGTCTTGCCCCGAGGGTTGCTGCGGCGTGTCTGGAAGAAAGTTCGAATTCCGGTGACACACAGGCTCAGCAGTTCCGGGGCGCCGGCTAGCAGCTGCGCCATCTCGGCGTCCGGCATGCGTTCATCGGCATCGAGCGGGAGATTGGCCCTTTCAGTGGTGCTGGCGACCAGCATGATCGGCACCATCAGTGCGCCGGCGTGACGATCACGCATCAGCGGCTCCCACTCGTCCTGGCACAACGCCATGGCCTGCAGGAAGCCGAGGGTCCAGTCGCTGGCATCGAAGCTGCCGTCATCCTGTTCCACCAGCACCAGCCGGTATGCGTCCGGAGCGCTGTCGATCAGGCGGATGATCTCATTGTGGCGGCGCATGATCGTGCCGAGGATCGCCTGCAGCTCTTCGATGTCGGCGTAGTCGGGCTCGTCACCGTGCCAGATCATGGGCAGCCAGGTGCTCGGCGGGATCTTTTGGGGACCGGCGACGATGCCGGCGAGGAACCCGTCAAGCTCGGAAAGCTGCATGCATTCGGGCGGTGTTCGATCCGAAGCCAGGAAGTCGTCGAGCGCCGCAAGGTCGATCGGGCCGTCGAGCGGGATGGATTCCATCGTGTTCAGAACCTCCGGGGAGGGGTGCATGCATGCCAGCATGGCACGCAACTCCCGAGTCGGGGGCTAGCCGCGTTCGTGCAGCCAACGCTCGACGCGGCATTCGGCAGGCGGCGCTAAATCGGTTCCAAACGCGCCTCATGCTTCATCGTCATGGCTGGGCTTGTCCCTACCAGATTCACACAAGTCTCCCGAGTTTCCAGCCGTGATGCATGGCTTTGAAGCGCAGGAAACCCTGGAGTGTCACGACGGGTCCTGCGGGGCGGTAGTATCCGGTCCATCCGCCGAGCCGTGCGCAGACCCAGGCGGCATAGGCGAGGGATCCCTTGGCATGCGGGTTTTGCTGCGGCGCAGTCTTGCCTTCGAGGCTCGCGCAGACGGCTTCCAGGGCAGGCTGATCGGCGGGATCGAACACATCCTCCAGCCGCCGGCCGCTGGTTCCGTCGCGCGCACGGACCATTTGCAACACCTTCATTGCGGCAATCTGCGTGGCGGCGATGAGGGTCTCGAACGGTGCGTCATCGCCGATGCGCACGGCCTCGATATCGAAGCCCTTGGTCTTCATCACCCGGAACAGCTGCTCGATCGTCCAGCGTTCGCGATAGAAGCGGGTGATCTGCCTGGCGTCTGCCAAGGTGGTGACGACATGCGTTGTCAACAGCCGCCAGTGCGCCGGCGTGGCACCGGCCGGTGGCTCGATCTCGCGCGCCTCGACCAGCGTCAGAGTGATCTGGGGCGGCAGCTTGGCCGTCTCGGCGGCACGGTTGCGCATCGGCCGCTTGAGTGTCACCTCACCGGCCCGCAGCGCCAATACCGCCTTGCGCGCCGGCCGTCCGGGTGCCGCCGGCAACAGGATCGTCTCGCGGCCCAGTTCGGGCCGGTCATCGAGGCAGCGATACAGGCGCTTGCCGCCCTTCAGCACACGGTCGTGGTGGCGCGCGGATCAACAATTCGGTCGCGGCTGGCCGATGGGCGAATTCGTCGTAGATGTCGCATTCGCGATCGGCAACGACCGTCACGCAGGCCGCCCCGGCGTCAGCCAATTGAGCGGCCGCATTGGTGGCATCCAGCCAGCGGCGGCTCTCTTTCTCCTCAAACGGACGCTTCCCGCACAGCGCCTTCTTGCCGCCGGTGCGGCGCAGGAACTCAGCATGCACCAGACCCAGCAGCGCACCATCCGTCGCATCCACCGCGATCATCGAATGCAGTTGCAGACTGCACTGATTACCATCATCGCGCAGGCTGGTGGTGTCCTGGATGGCCAGGATGTGGCGCCCTTCCACCAGTGTCGCGGTCCGTGCGCTGGCCGTCTTCACCATCTCCGCCGGCGTCACATGCCGATTGCGCAGGAACCGACCGAGGCGAACCTCGCCGGCCCGGTTGCCGCCAAGCGGGCGGACGCGAACCCCCGATTGACCGACCTCGATCAGCCGCGCGAGAAGAAAGCTCCCCGCGCGCTCGCGCCGAGGATCGCCAAACTGCCCCAGACTATCGCCCATCTCGCTCACTCCAGCGGTGTATCATCGCCAGAGATTCAGAGATCACGCCGCGCCGCAAGGGGGTGCTCCGCCGAGATGTGTGCCGTGGCCGATAGGGCGGCTTCCGTCGGCCGACATCACCCCTCCCACTGAATTCTCCGACACGCGTTATCTCGGTAGGGCCTTGTCCCGGCCATCCACGCCTTCTGTTTGTGCTGGCAGCGAAGACGTGGATGGCCGCCCCCCCGTGAGCCAGCCATGACGATGGTGGGGCAGCCGTTGCAATACTTGGGGCACTTATTCCGCAGCGGATCCCAACTACCAGTCAATGGGCATCCGCCCAGGTACGGCCGGCACCGGTCTCCACCACCAATGGCACCGACAAGACCGCCGCACTCTCCATCACCCGTCGCGCCAGAGCGGTCAGCTCCGGCACCTCAACCTCCGGCGCCTCGAACAGCAGTTCGTCGTGCACCTGCAGCAGCAGACGCGAGCGCAGGCCGGCCTCCTTCAGTGCCTTGGGCAGACGCACCATGGCGCGCTTGATGATGTCGGCCGCACCACCCTGCAGCGGCGCATTGATCGCCTGGCGCTCGGCATAGCCACGGCGCGCCGGGTTCTTGTCGGCGATGCCCGGCACCCAGCAGCGGCGGCCATACGGCGTCGACACGTAGCCGTTGATCCGCGCCTCCTCCTTGGTGCGCTCCATGTAGGTTCGAATGCCGGGATAGCGGGCGAAATACGCATCGATGTAGGTGCGCGCCTCGCCTGGCGTGATGCCGAGCTGGCGCGCCAGACCGAAGCCGCTGATGCCGTAGATGATGCCGAAATTGATCGCCTTGGCGCGCCGCCGCGTCATCGGATCCATCCCCGCCATCGGAATGCCGAACACCTCCGATGCCGTGCGCGCGTGGATGTCCTCGCCGCGGGCAAAGCTCTCGCGCAGCGCAGGGATGTCGGCAACATGCGCGAGCAGCCGCAGCTCGATCTGCGAGTAGTCGGCCGACACGAGCAGATGCCCCGGTTCGGCGATGAAGGCGTGGCGGATGCGGCTGCCTTCCTCGGTGCGGATCGGGATGTTCTGCAAGTTCGGATCGTTGGACGACAGCCGTCCGGTGGAAGCGATCGCCTGCGCGTAGCTGGTGTGCACGCGCCCGGTGTCCGGATTGATCTCGTCAAGCAATGCATCTGCATAGGTCGATTTCAGCTTCTGAAGCTGCCGCCAATCCATGATGCGCGCCGGCAGCTCGTGTCCCTGGTCGGCCAGCGTCTGCAACACGGACGCGTCGGTGCCCCAGGCGCCGGTCTTCATGCGCTTCCCGCCACCCAGCTTCATCTCGTCGAACAGCACCTCGCCGAGCTGCTTGGCCGAGCCGACATTGAACACACGGCCCGTCAGCCGATGGATGTCGCGCTCGATCACGCCCATGCGCTGCTCGAAATCGACCGACATGCGCCGCAGATCGTCGGCGTCCACCTTGATCCCGGCGCGCTCCATCTCCAGCAGCACCGGGACCAGCCGGCGCTCCAGCTGCTCATACAGGGCCAGCGCGCCATTGAATCGCAGCCGCGGCCGCAGCGCCTGCCAGAGCCGCAGCGCCACATCGGCGTCCTCGGCGGCATAGGTGGTGGCGCGGTCGATCGGCACCTGAGAAAACGGGATACGGTTGCGCCCCGTACCGGTCACCTGGTCATAGCTCATCGGCGTGTGGCCAAGGTGCAGCTGCGCCAGTTCGTCCAACCCGTGGCCGTGCATGCCTGCCTCCTGGGCGTAGGAGACCAGCATTAAATCGTCGAACGGCGCGGCTTGCGGGAAGCCTGCACGCTCCATGACCAGCATATCGAACTTGGCGTTCTGGTAGACCTTCAGAACCGCCAGGTCGCCCAACACCGGGCCGAGCGCCGCGATCGCCGCGCCGAGCGGCACCTGCTCTACCAGCACTTCGTGGCGCAGCGGCACATAGGCGGCCCGACCGGGCGCGACCGCAAGCGACAGCCCGACGAGCGGTGCCCGCATCGGGTCCAGCCCGTCGGTCTCGGTGTCGATGGCGAGGAACCCGCACGTCGCAGTTTCAGCCAGGAAGTCGCGCAGGGCGGCCTCAGTGGTGATCGTCACATATGGACCGAAGCCGGAGGCGACGTCGGCCAGCACGGGCCGTTCGGCCTCGGGCAACGGTAGCGCCGCCTGACCGCGCCGAGGTGCGGCCTCAACCGTCGTGGTGGCGACCGGAGCCGCGGGCGTCTCGCCATCCAGCCCCAGCCGCGTGGCGATGCTGCGGAACCCCTGCTTCTTCAGCCATCCGGCAAGAGTGGCATTTTCGTACGGCCTTGCGTGCAGCTGATCGACCGGCGTTGGCATCGGCGTATCCAGCCGAAGCGTGACCAGCTCGCGCGAGATGCGGGCTTTCTCGGCGTGCTCGATCAGGTTGTCGCGCCGCTTCGACGGCTTCATGGCCGGCGCGGCGGCCAGCACGCTCTCGAGGTCGCCGAACTCGTTGATCAGCTGCGCGGCGCCCTTTGGCCCGATGCCCGGCACGCCTGGCACGTTGTCGGTCGGATCGCCGATCAGCGCCTGCACGTCGATCATCTTGTCCGGCGTGACTCCGAACTTCTCCATCACCTCGGCCGGCCCGATGGGCTTCTGCTTGATCGGATCCAGCATCTCCACGCCAGGCCGGATCAGCTGCATCAGGTCCTTGTCGGAGGACACGATCGTCACCTGCCCGCCAGTAGCGGAAGCGGCCTTGGCATAGGCGGCGATCAGGTCGTCGGCCTCCCAGTCGTCGAGTTCGATCGACGGTACGCCGAACGCCTCGGTCGCTTCGCGCACCAGGGCGAATTGCGGGATGAGGTCATCGGGCGCGGGCGGACGGTGCGCCTTGTAGTCCTCATAGAGGCGGTTGCGGAACGTCACGCGGCCGGCATCGAAGATCACCGCGATATGCGTTCCGACATGCTCGCGCAGCAGCTTGGCGAGCATGTTGCTGAAGCCGAACACGGCGTTGACCGGCGTGCCGTCGGGCCGCGTCATCGGCGGCAGGGCGTGGTAGGCGCGGAAGATGAAGCCCGATCCGTCGATCAGGATCAGATGCAGCGGCCGGTCCGGTGGAGGTGCGTCCTCGCGCTTGTCCAGGACCTCGGTGTCAGTGCCCGGTGTCGTGACCCGCTCCCTCCTTCAGCACGTAGAGTATTGAGCAATACGGACACATCACGGAGTGGTCCTCGATGCGCAGGAACACGCGCGGATGCCCAAGTGGACCCCCCACTTCCACGTCAGGTCCACCGTCGCAGGCGACGGTCCGTTCGTCGACATGGATGATCTCGGTGGGCGTCCGGCTTGCGGCGGTGCCGTCCATCTTGGTCCCTGGTGTCCTCTATGGCGGGGAAGGCGCGTATGATAGCGATGCGGCCCATGCTTTCAACCCATCGCCTCATGCGTTCACGACTGCTGACCGTGCTGCTGGCCGCCGCACTCGCGGTGAGCGGTTGCGCCGCGCAGCTGGCGCCGCCCGGCACGGCCACCGCGCCCCCGAAGGAGACCGCCGGCGCGTTCGTCATGCCCGACGGGATGCGGCTGCCCTACCGGACATGGCTGCCGGACGGCGCGCAGGCCAGTTCCCCTTGGGCGGTGATGCTGGCGCTGCACGGCATGAACGACAGCCGCGATGCCTGGGAGTATCCTGGCCCCGAATTCGCCGAGCACGGGATCGCGGTATTCTCCCCCGACCAGCGCGGCTTCGGCGATACGTCGGTGCGCGGCTTCTGGCCAGGCACGCAGGCGCTGGTCGACGATGCGCGCGCAGATGGCGGTGATGCTTCGCCAGCGCTATCCCCACGCCAGGCTGATCCTGATGGGCGAGAGCATGGGCGCGGCGGTACTGATGCAGTTGGCCACGAGCGCCCACCCGCCGAAGGTGGATGGCTACGTGCTGGTTGCCCCCGCGGTCTGGGGCAGGGCGGAGATGAACGTGTTCCTGCGCACCAGCCTGTGGCTCGCCTCCAACATTGTGCCGGGGCTGACCGTGACCGGCAGCGTCGCCCGGGTGACCGCCAGCGACAACAGGGAGGCGATCCGGCGTCTGTCGCAGGATCCGCTGACGATCCACGGGACGCGGTTCGATACCATCAAGGGGCTGGTGGACCTGATGGACGCCGCCCTCGCGGCCGCGCCGCAATTTCAGGCGCCGGCGCTGTTCCTGTACGGTGGCAAGGACGAGCTGATCCCGGACCGCGCGACCGCGGCCACATGGCGCGAGCTGCCGGCGGAGCCCGTGCGGGCATTCTATCCAGCCGGCTACCATCTCCTGCTGCGAGATCATGAGCGGGTGACGCCGATCGACGACATCCTGGCCTGGATTCGCAACCCCGACGCGCCGCTGCCATCCGGCGCCGACCGCGCCGCGGCGGCGTGGCTCGCCACGCAGGACTGAAGGACGGATTGGAAGTAGCGAGACCTTCCGTTGGGCGCCGTTTCGGGCTAATGGTGAACGGGCTGGACCCGTAGCTCAGCTGGATAGAGCGTCGCCCTCCGAAGGCGAAGGTCGCACGTTCGAATCGTGTCGGGTCCGCCAAGCTTTTAAAAAGGATTCGCGGCGAAGCAAGTGCTCCAAGTGGCGCAACGGTCGTCAGACCCCAACAGTGCGCCACGTGCCATCGTGCGAACCCGTCAGAGGCCGAGAGAACCCAGCCCCGCCGCCAGTGTCCGCCGTTGGAATAACCGGCGCTGAACCGTTGCGCCCCATCCGCCCGTGAACAGGATGCCGGTTCCGGCTCCCAACATCGATCCCATCAAAGCGAAGTATCAGCTATCTGCTTTCCCGCCGCTTGCCCAATCGGGCTACCGCGGCGTTCAACTCTGCTTCGTCCCTGAGCGCCTGGTCCAGTCGGTCCGCCAACTCGGCCAGAACCACACGGATGTCATGAGCGAGTTCCAGGCACTCCCCGTCGGTCTTATCGTTGGATCCGCCGCTCATTGCAGCATGCAAAAGCGCGAGAGGGTTGTGGCCGTTGATCAACAGGCTGACGGGTACCGCGTCGCTTACGGACTCAAGGGCTTTCTCAAACCGGGTTTCCTGCTGGGCGGCCTTGAGAGCGGCGATCATTCCGGGGGGCACGGACATTCGTTCGGCGGCCGTGATGATGTCACCGAGAATCCGGCCCTTCTGATTTTCCAGGACCCGCTTGTAATAGACGAAAGCACCCAGGCCGAGCCCATGGTTCTCGCATTGCCGTCCTTGCAGGAAGAGATCCCGATCCGAGCCGATCAACGTCATCAAACGAGATGGTGTGACAGGGGCAAAGGCCGGCAATTCGCCAAATTTGTAGCACTGGCCGGACATCTCGTCGCCAATATCGCCGCCGGTCAATCTGGCTGCGACGGAGAATGTCTTCGCTGTCTGATGACAGTTGGAGCACATGTAGGTCAGATAGCAGTTGTCGAAAGTTCCTCGTTTGGCGATGTCCGGACCGCCTATGGCCCGGAAGAACCTCATGCCGTTGCAACCGTCATGCCCACAGTAAAGACGGATCTCGGGCGTGAGCATGACCAGTGACGTCCCGTACCGATTCGGCTTTTTTGCGGCCAGGACGTCTATCTCCTTCACCTGCAATGCAGGGCCGTTCAACGCTCAATACATGACACGCATACCGAGGATCGCTCGGATGCCGCCAAAGGCGATGCGATGGCGCCCGTCTGTGACATTGCGAACGCCGTTGAAGCGCAAGATGTTGGCGGCGAACGAGCGCAGGCGTGCAAAGATGCCGGGATTGCAGCGGATGCGGCTGGCGTCTTCTGCGAAGCTGCCGTCGCGGACGTAGTGCGAGCGGTTCTCGATGCTCCAGTGGTCGCGGATGGCCTTGGCGCATTGAGCGGCTGGCAGCACGACGTCACTGACGAACAATGCAGTCTCGCTGGTTGAGCGCCACAACCCAGTGATGGCGGAGCGGGTGAGAACATCGCGGTTGACGCGGATGACTGCGCTGACATGGCCGTCCCACTCGGTGTCGGCCAAGCTGTTACCCGGCGCGAATACCTCGACCATGCGGGTTTCGTCGCGGGATCGACACTTCTTGTCGGTGGTTTGGTTTATATCGAGCGGCGCGGCTGTGTTGCACAGCTCGGCGATGGCGTGATGCAGGGCGGGCTGGTTGGCTTTGACTTGAGCGATCAGATGTACACTACTGGCAGCAGCATGCTCGAATGCTTTTTTTGACAATGCATAGCATCGACGGTCACCACGGCGTCGCTCAGCGCAAGTGAGCCGAGCAGGGTTTGCACGGCCGGGATCTCATTGGACTTTTCATCGCAATCAAGATGCGCCAGCACCAGAGCCGTGTCGGAAGCGAAGGCGCTGAGCATATGCGCGGCGCGGCGGTCAAGGAAGTTGTCGAAGCTGCGTCGCAAGGTTTTGCCATCGATCGCCACATGACGCTGACCCTGGATCTCGGCAGCATCATTCAAGATGGCGGCATGGCGGCGGAACACAGCCTCGACCGAGGCAGGGTCAAGTTGTCGCAGAATACCGCGGATTGTCGTGTAGGCTGGTGCTTTCCGCCACTTCACGCCGAACGCATCGCGCAGTTCGGCAAGGTGAACATCAATGAAGCTGTGGATCGCCCGGTAGGAGTTGGCGCCAGCGACGATCGCCAGGATCGCGAACAGCACGACCTGTGGCAATCGATACAGCTTTCCCTCTGCCCGCCTCGGGTCTTCGATTTCGGCCAGCAAGTCCACAAATGGACTGAACGACGCCATGGCAACCGGTCCGCAACTGTGAAGGTTGCCAGCCAGAGAGTCAGACGGCGCCGCGTCGTGGGAACCACCAATCTGCGATCACAGGGCGGTTCGCATCGGTGTGTGGCATTTCGGACTCACCCGGCCCACTCCGCCAAAGAAGAGAGCGTTGAACAGCCCTGACCCATGCAACGGAATGAAGAGCTCTTCCAGAAACTCCGCAAATGAGATCGACTGAGATCCTTGCTTGAGTTCTGTCTCGGTGTGGATACTTGTTGAATCGCGTTCATTATTGTGCACTTTGTCTTCAGGGCAGCTATCAAGGTTCCAACATGGCGCGGCGGCGCACGGCCATCACCGCGCGTGGATCATAAGGCAGACCATCATATTATTTCAACGAATTTATATGGGTGTGGAAATGATGTTCGCCAAGCGTTCGACCTCCGACGGTTTCACGGCTTATCCAGCCGTGCGGTAAGCGCCTCGCCGGACAGCCAAACCGGCCCGCAGCGCCGCAAGGC
>CAWABH010000046.1:0-109060 GCA_963780095.1 uncultured Alphaproteobacteria bacterium | reverse complement strand
CCAAGAATAAATTGCCTGTCCTAATTCCAATCATAGAAATTTATCAATTGCAGATTGTCGCTAAAAGTGTGTGGTTGTATGTCTGATACAGGGCATACTAGTTCAAACCCCTTATCTGTGCTGAATTTATACAGTTTATGGTCGTCATATCCTAAATCAGCTACCATGTAACGTACTTTGGTTGGAAATGAAGATGTTATTGCAGGATATCTCTGATTATCTTGTAAGTCAGCTAGGGTAAAATCTGCTGATAATGGTATTATGAGAGAACCAGTATTTGACGTTATGTGTAGTTTATAACCAAACATCCACTGCTTGGTATGACTAAATCCCCATCTAGCATCAGTATCAATACCTGAACGAGGTACTAGTCCTTTGATCATAGATGATTTGTGCCATAGATGACCTTTGGCTCTAAGTAATGTACTATCTATTGCAATAATGTATGGGTCAACTAGCTTTTCTTTTACAAACAGACTCGCCATAGTTGCTATCCTTTCTTTGATGTCTGCTGATATTGTCGAAAGCCTTCTATCAAATGTCCTTCTGTCAGGAAGACTGGTTAATCCACAAGATTCCATTATCCTTCTATTATATGGAAAGTCCATAGCAAGAAAATCACGTAATGCTCGATTAGAATCTGATCTCAACCATATCCTAACTACAAAACATCTCAGTATCACAGTTGGAGGATAGACATACGGTCTCCCCTCTTCTTTTCTTGTGTGATTTTGGCCAGGATATCAGGCCTATCAAATTTAGAATGCTAATTAAGATGGATTCTGAAGTACTTATTGGGGCTAGCCTTCTTTGGGTGGACCTGATCGTTTTTCACCAAAACATTAGACACCTTTAGGATAGCTTTATACCAAACGATCAATGGAAGTTAGCAAAATGAAAACATGGAATTATGCCCCAGCCTCACATAGCTACCTTGTAATCAAGAATTATGCGGCTTTGCTTTCGCACTATTCGTGGAGCAAATTTGGTAGAGAGGCAGAATTTGTAGTTGCGATTTACCTGAGGTCTTGTGGGTGGGATGTACAAATTATCTCGTGGAAGTAGGGGACCTGCAGATCTTATTGCAACCCAAGGTTCAACTAAATGGCTAATACAAGTGAAATCAGACGGCCAAGATTCCTAGACTCAAAGGTCAGGAGCTAAAACAGTTGAGAAAAATGGCTGAAAGTGCTGATGGCCACCCGGTAATAGCTACGGTGCCAGTACATAAGAAGACAATTTTAGCGCCATCAATAAAAAAGAAGGAATTGTCATGGAGGGAAGAGAAAGTGAATCAGCAGATTATGGAATATTTATCTACTCACTTATAGATTGGAAGATAATGTATCCTGGGGATGTGTTAAGTTAACGTATGTCAATTACGATTTTAACAATCTAAATCTGATCTAATCGTATGCTGGAGGGGCATTTGATGTCACTGTCACTTACGTTCTCTGAAATCATAAATGTTCAGCTATTGTTTCTGCCTGCCCGATTGATGTTAATTCTATTATATATTTTACAGAAATGATTTTGTTTTACCAAACGTTATAGGAGTGTCGATAAGGACTACAATTCACTAGTTGCAATCTTATCAAGAAATTAGTAGGTTGGAGTACTTTTTCCAATATCCTAGTTCCAATCTTATCCAACCCTTTCTTGTTTCCAGTCAGGTCCATTAATTCAATATCAATGTGCGGTCTATCAGATCTTTTGTTAAGCATACGTAAAACACCCCAAAGGCTGTTCTATAATTCATATCAAAACCTATTGCTATCAAAACCTGGTGCTAAATGAGACAAAGCTTTTCTTCATTTTGCAATTGATGGATAATGTTTTCTAATTTCTCATCATTTGGATTCAGTCTACCTATAGTCTTTTCTAATTCCTCTGTGACAAATGAAAAACATCCCCAGCTGATATAGTTGGGATATGAAATTGCTCGGTGAATAGCCTTGCTAGACATAGAATATATTTGATCTAAGGCTTCATACTCCTTCTGCGTCGGAAAAAGTTCTTTAATTATATGAAATACATCTTCTGTTTTGAGTTTAGAAGTGAATTTTATGTCTATGTCATTACTCCGAGATTTTATTCTATACATTTGCTGACAAATACGGCGTGGCACTTGTAAGTACGCAAGGACGTTTCACAGAAGATGGTAAAGATTTGATTGAAGCTGTCAAGGAATCCAATGGGTCGACGGCGCCGTCAAGGCCGACATCATCCAGCCCTGGCCGAATTACTGGTCGCTGCTTGGCGAGGTCCTCGCCGATGGGCAAGCCGTGCTGCATGCGTGGTGGGGCGAACCGGCGGAGAGGTCCCTGGCTCCGCGTGCTGACGCTGCACGCTGAATGGGACCCTCGAATACTCCGGCGCCGTCCAGTCCAACACCAACTTTTTCGGCTTCGCCACCCTGGCAGCATCCCCGTGTGCATCGACAATGCGGGTCCGCGTGGCACGGTTCCCTGGCGTGCCGGCAAACACCATCTGACCGAGGTCTATATGCCGTTCGTGGTGTGAGCCGCGCGACCGAAGTTTGACCACGTCACCGATGGAGGCTGTCGCCGGCCAAATCCACACGCGCAATGCAGCGATGGCTTCCAACAACTCCAGTCGAATGGTGAAATCGTTGTTCCGCGCTGAGCCAACACCGGGTTCAAGCGATGGCGGGCGATCTCACGTATCCGCCAGCGTCTGCGTCCGGCTCGGTCCGCGGGTCGCGCGCCGTTCGGCCGAAGCATGTCGAGAGGCAAATTAGTTGGCCCGTTCAGGTGACACATCATGTGGCCTCTCGTTCATGTTTTGTCCGGCGAAGGAGCGGTGTCTCCGTCGGGCATTTCCGGGTGAGACTGTCAGAGCCATTTCCCGGAGCCGACCTGCCGTGCGAGCGCGCGACGCGCGAGGGGCTGTCAAGGATGGCCTCGCCGAAGGCGAGGTCACCGCGCCGCGGCGCGAAGCGTCCTTGACAGCCCCGAGCACGGCGCGAGGCTGACGGCGGGACGGGCCGATATCCTTTTCGTGGTCCCCGACACGAGGTTCGCCATTGGAACGCCCTTGCTGTCGTAACGTCCGAGGCAACGCCGGCCATGGAAAACGGCGAGGCCGCCGTCGGGATATTCATGCACCTTCACCGTCGCCTTGACGAAGTGCGGACGCAGCGGGCTCTCCGGGATCTGGAGTTTGCGATTGAGGAACGATACGCAATTGTCGTTGCCGACGATGCGTTCTTCCTGGACGCACAGAGTCTCGGCCAGATCCAGACCGGCCACGGCGACGAACGCGCTGCCTTCCTGTTCTGCCGTGATCGCGAAGCGCGCGTTGTGCGTCGGTATATAAGTGTCGCGCAGCCAGGCGTTGGCTTCGGCAACCGTCGCGATCCCGGCCAATGCCAGTTCCTTCGGCACGCGACCCTGCAAGGTCCGGAACAAACGTTCCGACCGTCCCCGCGCCTGGGGCGAATACGCCGCGATATGCTCGACGCCCAGATGCGCCAGCGCGCGTCCGACCTGCGTCGGCTGGTCGCGATCCACCTTGCCGCCAGCTTCGGCTGTGTGAAAGTAATGACTTCCGCGATCGGTATAGAGGCTCAGCGGAAGGCCGTGCCGGCCGAATACCTCCAACAAGGCCCGGAACGTCGAATCCGTGCCTTCTTCCTCGACCAGGAACGCCGAATAAATCTCGCTCGTCGCATCGTCCATCGTCACGACCAGATCAAGCGCCGGCCCCTCGGCCAGCCACGCGTGCCGTGACGCGTCCTGGTGCAGCATCATGCCCGGCAGCGGACGACGCGGCCGCTTGCGACGGTGCACCCCGCGACGCTCCGCCTTCGCCAGCAGATCTCCGGCTTGCAGGAACGCCTTCGTCCAGGTGTAGCTCCACCGCGAACAGGTGGTCGCGCACCAGATGCTCGTGGAAATGTCGCGCGGTGAAGCCCTGATAGCGCGTCCGATACAGCCGCTCGACCTCCTCGCACCGCGTCCACCGGCACCCGTTTGGCGGACGGACGGCCCAGATCCGACGATCCAACAGGCCAGTCTCGCCCTCCTCTTCGTAGCGGCGGCACCAGCGACGGAAGGTCCGCTCGCTCGACACCCAGCAACTCAGCCGCCTCGATCTGGTTGAGCCGACCGCCTCATACCGGCCCAGACACTCCGTGAACCTGAGCATTCGAACACCCTGTCAGGCTTCCGTCAGGCGCATCCGCCCAACCTCCTCGAAAGGGAAGCCGACTTACCGGACAGATCGTGTGCTACCTAAACCGGACATATCGTGTGCTACCGACACCGTTCGGCCGAAGCGTTGCCGCACAGACGAGGACTTCGGTATAATCTCGGCAGGGAGACGGGGCGGCTCATGTCGGAGGAAAGCACGCGAAAACTCGCCGCGATCATGATGGGTGACATCGCGGGTTATTCGCGTCTCATGGGAGTTGACGAGCGAGGGACCCACTTGCGGGTGCAACGACTGCTGCGCGAGCTGATCGACCCCACGATCGCCGAGCATCGCGGGCGGCTGGTCAGGACCCGCGGCGACGGCTTTCTTGCCATGTTCGACAGTCCGGTCGAAGCGGTACGCTGCGCGATCGTAATCCAGCAGAGCATGGTTGGCCGAAATCTTGACGTGCCCAACGATCACTGGATTCGTTTCCGCATCGGCGTCAATCTCGGTGACGTGATCGTCGAGCCGGACGATATCTACGGCGAGGGTGTCAACGTCGCGGCACGGCTCGAGCAGCTCGCCGAGCCGGGCAACGTCTACATTTCGGGCGGTGTGTACGAGCAGATCCGATACAAACTGGTCTGCGGCTACCAGTCGCTCGGTGACCGGAAGGTCAAGAACAGTCTGACCCGGTTCCAATCTACCGTGTCCTGCCGGATCCGGCTGCGCTCGCCAAGGCCGCGCGGGGCGGCCGAATACGGCTCGGCCTGCTCGGCGCAGGCACGATCATCGCGGTCGGCATCGGTGCCGGCGGATGGTACATCTGGGAGCGCACGACCCAGCAGGGCGTGCGGGCGGTCGCCGGCGGGACACCGCCCTCCGCGATGGCGCTTCCAGTCACGCCTCCGGTCGTTGCGCCGGAACAACACGGCTCACCGCCCGCGCAAGCTGGTCCCCATTCCAATTCGCGGGCGTCGGCCGCCGAGCAGGTTCCGTCCGCGCCGGCTCCGGACGCGACGCCCGCCGCACAGATGCTGGCTGCGGCTGTCCCGTCACGGCCGGACACCGGGCAGCCCGACGCTGCCCGTGCGATCACCGAGCCCGAGATGGTCTCCATCGCCGGCGGTATGTTCCGCATGGGCAGCAATGAGGACCCTTCGGAACAACCAATCCACGGCGTGACCGTCGGCCCGTTTCTGATGGCGAAATATCCTGTCACGGTCCGCCAATGGCGCGAATGCGTGAAGGCAAAGGCCTGTGGCTACGTCCCGAACGGTGACGACGATGCGCCGGTGAGCAACGTGAGCTGGGCGGATGCGCAGCAATTCGTTGGCTGGCTCTCGCAGACCACGCAGCAGCACTATCGCCTGCTCAGCGAAGCCGAATGGGAATACGCGGCCCGCGCGGGCACGGACACGCGCTACTGGTGGGGCAACGCGATGAAACCGGGGCTCGCCGACTGCAAGGGATGCGGCGGCCCGCACGATGCAGTGCAGCCCGCCAAAGTCGGGGTCCTTCCACCCAATCCATTCGGCTTGAACGACATCGGCGGCGGCCTCGCGGAATGGGTCGATGATTGCTGGCACAAGGACTACCGCGGCGCGCCCGCCGATGGGTCGGCCTGGCTCGGTTCGGACTGCCGAGAGCGTGTGCTGCGTGGCGGATCGTGGCGCAACGACTCGAGCTATGTTCGCTCGGCGAGCCGGGACCATTACGATGCATCGGTGCGCTACCCGACCCACGGCGTCCGCCTGGCGCGCTCGCCATGATCGCGGAGGAGCGAAGATGCTGACACGGCGTTTGGTGCTGTCATCGGTTCTGCAACTTGCATCCGCAAGCGCCTTCGCGGGCAAGACGCCTGCACCGAAGGACGCATATCTTTACATCATCTGGCCGACCGACGGCGAACGGATCAAGGGTGCGTTCTGGTGCCGCTTCGGGCTGCGCAACATGGGGGTGACGCACGCCGGCGATGCAACGGCGAACATGGGGCACCACCATTTGTTCATCGACGTCGACGAGCCGCTAGAACCGAACGAACCCATCCCCTCCGACAAGAAGCACATGCATTTCGGCGCAGGTCAGACCGAGGTGCGCCTCGAGCTGCCGCCCGGCCCGCACACCCTCCAGCTCGTGTTGGGCGATGCGGAACACATCCCGTTCGATCCTCCTATCGTTTCGAGGAAGATCCATATCGTCGTCACCTAGCAGAACGACGGATGCCGCTTCGAGGGCGTCGCGGCACCTGTAGGGATGGTAGTAACACCACCGGTCATGCTCGGGTCCAGGCCCTGGCTCCACGACGACACAGGCGGTCGTGGTCAAGGCGATCGCGAGCAAGACAAGCAACGCGCGTGGCAGTGAATGTCTGGGGTGCGTGACGGGCATAAGTGCCGTTCCTGTTGACTCTCCCTGCTGCTGTTACACTGTCGTGGCCGGGCTTGTCCGGGCCCTCGGTCGCGGCACCCTGCCACCACCGATCGCCGGCCATGACGGAAGGAACAAGTGGCGATGGAAGGTCATTGGTTCAGGCCGCTGTCATCAGATGCTCGATGCGGATGGGCAGGTCGCGCACACGCACGCCGGTCGCGTGGAACACCGCATTCGCAACCGCGGCGGCGACGCCCACCATCGGCAGTTCGCCTATCCCCTTCGCCCCGAGCGGATTGGAGTTGCGCTCGTCGTTGGCCACCACGATTGTCTCGATGTCCGGTACATCGGCATTCACCGGCACCAGGTATTCCGCGATATTGGCGTTGACGATGCGCCCCGTCTCGGCATCCACATGGGTTTCCTCGAACATGGCCATGCCGAGGCCGTAGACGATACCGCCGATCAACTGGCTGCGCGCGGTCTTGGCGTTCATCACGCGCCCGGCGTCGAATGCGCCGACCAGCCGAGCGACGCGCAACGCGCCGACGTCGGGATCGAAGCGCACTTCGACAAACTGGGCGCCGAATGCGTGCATGGCGTAATGCGGCATTGTCACGGTAACCAAGTCTGGCCGTATACGCGGAGGCCGGCGAGACTGGCGGGATGAAGCCGCCACCCGATCCCCACTACCGCCACCGGTTCCCCGCCGAGATCATCAGCTACGCTGTCTGGCTGTACCACGTGTTCAGCCTCAGCCTGCGGGATGTTGAGCTGCTCCTGGCTGAGCGCGGCGTTGTCGTCTCCTACGAGACGGTGCGACGCTGGTGCAAGAAATTCGGTGCGAGTTTCGCCGACCGCCTGCGCCGCCAGCGCCCGCGGCCAGGGGACAAGTGGCACCTGGACGAAGTCTTCATCCGGATCCAGGGCGTGCAGCAGTACCTTTGGCGCGCGGTCGATCAGAATGGTGTTGTGCTCGACATCCTGGTTCAGGCTCGGCGCGATGGCAACGCCGCGAAGCGCTTCTTCAGGCGGCTTCTGAAGGGTTTGCAATACGTCCCACGAGTGATCGTGACCGACAAGCTGAGGAGTTATGGTGTCGCTCGGCGTCAACTGCTTCCGGGCGTCAAGCACCGACAAAGCCGATATCTGAACAATCGGGCAGAGAACTCGCATCGGCCGACGCGACGACGAGAGCGGCAGATGCAACGGTTCAAATCGTCCGAACAAGCGCAGGACTTTCTCTCCGCTCATTCGTTCATCTACGGTCACTTCCGTCCACGTCGACACCAACTTGCAGCCCATGCCTATCGTGTGATCCGGTCGGATGCCTTCAAAATCTGGCACCAGGAGACATGCATCCAACGCGCAGCATGATCGGCGCGGCTGGACTGCCCCCGCTCCGTGCCACCCACACCAAATTAACGTGACAATGTCTGAAGTACCTCCAACCTCCATCAGGTCACACGAAGCCGCAGCTTCCCGATGGTGATCGCACGACACGATCTGCTGCGGCAGGCAAGCGTTGAACTCGTGCGCACGCTGCTGCCGACGGCCAAGGGTGTCCGGCTGCTTGGCGTCACCGTG
The DNA here is from genome assembly GCA_963780095.1 of uncultured Alphaproteobacteria bacterium. Classification (GTDB taxonomy): domain Bacteria; phylum Pseudomonadota; class Alphaproteobacteria; order Acetobacterales; family Acetobacteraceae; genus JAMXLO01. Next base: position 100,942 of record CAWABH010000046.1, on the reverse strand, counting down.
TCGAACTTCGAGCAGGTGCCGATCAGTGCCGCCGATGAGCTGCCGTTGTTTGACGCTGCCGAAGTGATCACCTCGGGCGTCACACCGGCCGGCGACGCGCTGATGGTGCACCGTGCCGGCAGTGCCGACCTGCCGCTTCACGGTGGCCGCGTGCCGAAGTGGCTGGGCGATCGCATGACACGGCTCGGCGCGGTGATCACCGAGGCGATCGTTCTCGAGTATGGCCGCGACGAGTTGCTGCGCCGGCTGGCGCATCCCTTCTGGTTCCAGTCGTTCGGCGCGGTGATGGGGATGGACTGGCATTCCTCCGGCATCACCACCAGCGTCATCGGCGCGCTGAAGCGCGGCCTGACACCCTTGTCCGGAGAACTCGGCATCCATGTCTGCGGCGGGCGCGGCAATCACTCGCGCCAGACGCCGCATGAGCTCGTCGCGATCGGCGATCGGACCGGTCTCGACGGCGCGGCGCTTGCCAGGGCGAGCCGGCTTGTCGCCAAGGTCGACAGCGCGGCGGTCCAGGATGGGTTTGACCTTTATCTCCACGGCTTCATCGTCACCGATGACGGACACTGGGTCGTGGTCCAGCAGGGCATGAACGGCGACCGCCGCCAGGCCCGGCGCTATCACTGGCTCTCCGAAGGTCTGCGGAGCTTCGTCGACGAGCCGCACGCCGCGATCGACGGAGTCGAACAAGGCGTGATCGTCAACCTGACCGATCGGCGCGCGGAAGCCTCACGGCGGCGACAGCTCGACATTCTCGGCGATATCGGACCGGACGGGATCGAGCGGCAGCTCGCGAAACTGGAGAGCAGCCTCATCGAACATCCGAGCGCGGAAGCCCAGCCCGTGCTGCCGCATCTCGTCATGCCCGCCCATCACGATGTCAGGTCAGAGGACATCGTCACCCGACGACTGCACGGCAATCTCGCCGCCGCGGCCGAATGCGGTCCGCAAGATTTCTCCGAGCTTCTGCTGGTGCCTGGCGTCGGTGCACGGACCGTCCGCGCCCTGGCCCAGGTCGCCGAGGTCGTGCATGGCGCGCCCTACCGCTTCAGCGACCCGGCGCGGTTCTCGGTCGCCCATGGCGGCAAGGACCGGCATCCCTTTCCCGTGCCGCTCAAGGTCTACGATCGCACCATCAACGTGTTGAAGACTGCGGTGCGGAAGGCAAGGCTCGGTCACTCTGAGGAGTTGGCGGCGATCAGGCGGCTGGACGAACAGGCTCGTCGGCTGGAGCGGTACGTAAGCGGAGCCTTCCGTCGAGGCTCTGTTCGCCGACGAACGTGCGCGCTCGCACCAATATGGCGGTCGGAGCGTATTCGGTGATGAAGCGCCGCCACGACACCGTGCGCCTCTCGTTGGGTGACGCTGAGCAGCCGGCAGAGCAATCCCAGACAGGCGCTAGCAGGCCTCGAGGATCTGATGCAACAGATTCTCGAGGCTCACCTCTGGAACTGCCGCGACCAGCCGCTTCAGCACTGACAACTGCCCAGCGGCGATCCGCGGTTACCTGCGACAACAGATCCCCAGCGCAGTTTCCGGTGCAACTGGCCCCGAAAACCCGAGTACGAATCGTAACTCGACGCGATCCTAGCAACGAAAAAGCGAGCAATTTCAATAGGCGCAGGCGGGAGCTGTGTTTTGGTAAGGGGGAGGTCGAGAGTTCAATCCCCTCCAGCAGCACCATCATGTCGATGGGTCAAGCCAAATTACAATATTCGACCGGGATGGCGAGCAACCACATAGCGACCAGCAGCGCAGTGAGCCATGCTGATGACAACGCAATGGTTTGAAGCATCCAGCCCTAGCAGGGAACGATCCGGTGTCGCAATCATCGTGATCCTCCGAAGGCACGGGTCGCACGTTCGGGTCGTGTCGGGTCCGTAAATCCCTCTAATCAGTAATATGCGGGATGACTGAGGCGTGCGTGGGCCGCGACATGGGGCCGGCCGAGGCATTGGTCCGGCGTCGATGGAGAGCTTTCGCCCGAAGAGCCGGATGCCAGGCTGTGCCAGAAGTCGACCCGATCACCGGCCTTTGGTGTTCTGTGCGACATATGGTGTCACGCCCAATCGGCGCATCTCGGCGACGAAGTTCGAAGGAGTGTTCGGCTGGATCAAGACAACAGGCGGTCTGCGCAAGATACGCCATCGCGGAACCGCGCTGGTCGGCTGGGGAACGCCATCAGGCCCCGGAAATATGCGAAATTCGCGCGTTATTCCGCAGCCGGTTGACGGTGGGCCGCTGCCTTCATGGTTGACACCCCACCGCGCTCCGCCTACCCCCGCGCCCTCCCAGGATCCACGCACCCATGTCCCGCCGCAAGCTCCGCGGCCGCCCGCTCGACGGGTGGCTGATCATCGACAAGCCGCCGGGGCTCACCAGCACCGACGTGGTCAACCGCGTGCGCCGGGCATTCGACGCACAGAAGGCCGGGCATGGCGGCACGCTTGATCCGCTGGCCACCGGGGTCCTGCCGATCGCCTTCGGGGCGGCGACCAAGACCGTGCCCTACGTGATGGACGGCACCAAGCTCTACCGCTTCACCCTCCGCCTTGGCGAGGCGCGCGACACCGACGACGCCGACGGCCAGGTCATCGCCACATCGGCCGTCCGCCCCACCGACGCCGAGATCGCCGCCGCCCTGCCCCGCTTCCTCGGCGACATCATGCAAATCCCGCCGGCGTTCTCGGCGGTGAAGATCGCCGGTGAGCGCGCCTACGACATGGCCCGCGACGGCCGCGCCCCCGTACTGGAACCGCGCCACGCGCGCGTGGACACGTTCGAACTGATGGAACGTCCCGACGCGGATACCGCCGTGTTCGAGGTCGCCTCCGGCAAGGGCGTCTACATGCGCAGCCTGGGCCGCGACCTGGCCGCCGCCTGCGGAACGCTGGGGCATATCACCGCGCTGCGCCGCAAGCGGGTGGGGCCGTTCACCGAGGCCCAGGCAATTCCCCTGGACAAACTCCGCGCTTCGGACGATACCGCGCCGGCTTCCCCGGACCTTCTGCTTCCGGTCGTGACCGCGCTGGCCGACATCCCGGCGCTGGCCTTGACCGAGGCGGAGGCCAGCGGCCTCAGGCACGGCCAGGCGATCAGCCTGGTCACGCTGATGGGCCGCATTCCAGGTTCGGCCGATCCCGGTGGCGGATTGGTCCGTGCCATGGCGGGGGGCCGCGTGATCGGGCTGGCCCGGCTGGAAGACGGCTGGATGAAGCCCGAACGGATGCTCTGAACGGGCTCCGCGGCGCGTCCCGCCAACCACTCCCGGGGGCCAAACCCCGAGGGGCAACAGGAGCAAATCCGATGTCGATCACTGCGGAGCGCCGCACGGTGCTCATTGGCGAATATGCGAACGCGCCGGCCGACACCGGCAGCCCGGAAGTCCAGGTGGCGCTGCTCTCCGAGCGGATCGGCAATCTGACCGAGCACCTGAAGACCCATGCCAAGGACTTCCACAGCCGCCGCGGCCTGCTGATGCTGGTCGGCCGCCGACGCCGGCTGCTCGATTACCTCAAGGCGAAGAACAATGCCCGCTATCAGGCCCTGATCGGTCGGCTGAACCTTCGCCGCTAGCTGGTTTCGCCGCTGGCCGCCCCCATATGGGGCGGAGCGGCGCCTACCCCCGGACCATGGTGGTGCGGGGCAACGCCGTGAGGGCAGGCTTTGCCCTCGAACGCCGCGACATGCGGCGGACCGACAGACCGCTGTTCCGGCGACCCGAGGTGCGGGACCCGCGACGGCGTTTCCGGCCACATGGCCCGCGGCTGCGCCCGCGCTCATCGCAAACGCAGCCCGCGCCATCCATGCGACCCGAGACGCCGCCTCCCGCCCAGTTGGGCCCAGGGAGCGTCCGGCTTGCCGTCCGCCGATGCCGCGCATCTGAAGGACGAATGAATGTTCAACTACTTCCGCAAGGAGCTCGACTGGGGCGGCCGCAAGCTGATCCTGGAGACCGGCAAGATGGCCCGCCAGGCAGACGGGGCGGTGCTCGCCCGCTACGGCGACACGATCGTGCTGTGCACCGCCGTCGGCGTCAGGAGCTCCCGGCCGGGCCAGGACTTTTTCCCGCTCACCGTGAACTATCAGGAGAAGGCGTTCGCCGCGGGCAAGATCCCCGGTGGCTTCTTCAAGCGCGAGGGTCGGCCAAGCGAGGCCGAGGTGCTGAAGAGCCGTCTCATCGACCGGCCGATCCGCCCGCTGTTCCCCGAGGGCTTTCGCAATGAGGTCCAGGTCGTCGCCACTGTCCTGAGCCATGACCTGGAGAACGATCCCGACATTGTCGCCATGATCGGCTGCTCTGCCGCGCTGACGCTGTCCGGTATTCCATTCTTCGGTCCGGTGGCCGCCGCCCGCGTGGGCTACGAGGACGGCCAGTACATCCTCAACCCGACCGCGGATCGGTTGAAGCGCACCCAGCTGGAACTGGTAGTCGCTGGCACCGCCGAAGGCGTGCTGATGGTGGAGTCCGAGGCCAGGGAATTGTCCGAGGACGTGATGCTCGGTGCCGTCAACTTCGGCCACCAGAGCTTCCAGCCGGTGATCCAGGCGATCATCGAACTGGCGGAACACGCGGCCAAGGAGCCCTGGGCGCTGCCCGAGCCATCCGCCGAGGAACAAGCGCTGAAGGCGCGGATCGATGCGCTGGCCCGCGCCGAACTGGCTGCCGCCTATCGCGAACCGGACAAGCAGGCACGGCACAACAGGATCGACGCGGTGAAGAAGCAGGCCTTGGAGGCGCTCGCTGCCGAGGGGCCGGACGTCGAGAAGGCCAAGCCGCTGTTCGAGGACCTGGAGGCGGACATCGTCCGCAACGCCATCCTGGATACCGGCCTTCGAATCGACGGGCGCGACACCCGCACGGTGCGCCCCATCATCTCCGAGATCGGCGTGCTGCCGCGCGCCCATGGCTCGGCGTTGTTCACCCGCGGTGAGACCCAGGCGCTCTGTGTCGCCACGCTCGGCACCGGGCAGGACGAGCAGATCATCGACGCGCTCGAGGGCGAGTACCGCGAGCACTTCATGCTGCACTATAATTTCCCCCCGTATTCGGTGGGCGAGGCCGGACGCATGGGCTCGCCCGGGCGGCGCGAGGTGGGTCACGGCAAGCTCGCCTGGCGGGCGATCCATCCGCTGCTGCCGGAAAAGGACCGGTTCCCCTACACGCTGCGCGTCGTCTCGGAGATCACCGAGAGCAATGGTTCGTCCTCGATGGCGACCGTATGCGGCAGCTCGCTGGCGCTGATGGATGCCGGCGTGCCGCTGACGCGCCCGGTGGCAGGCATCGCCATGGGACTGATCAAGGAGGATCGCGGCTTCGCCGTGCTGTCCGACATCCTGGGCGATGAGGACCATCTCGGCGACATGGACTTCAAGGTGGCCGGCACCGAGACGGGCATCACCGCGCTGCAGATGGACATCAAGATCACCTCGATCACGCCCGAGATCATGCGCATCGCACTGGATCAGGCGCGCGACGGGCGGCTGCACATCCTGGGCGAGATGTCGAAGGCGATCACCGGCGCGCGCGACGACGTGGCCGCCACGGCGCCGCGCATCACCATGATGAGCGTGCCGAAGGAGAAGATCCGCGAGGTGATCGGCACCGGGGGAAAGGTGATCCGCGAGATCGTCGAACAGACCGGCTGCAAGATCGATATCGACGATGACGGCACGATCAAGATTGCCGCCACCGAGGCCGCGCAGGCGCAGAAGGCGATCGACTGGATCAGGGGTATCGTCGCTGAACCGGAGATCGGCGTGATCTACAACGGCAAGGTGGTGAAGACCGCGGACTTCGGCGCGTTCGTCAACTTCCTGGGCTCCCGCGATGGGCTCGTGCATATCAGCGAGTTGCAGCAGGGCCGGGTCGGCAAGACCACCGACGTGGTGAATGTCGGCGATCCGGTGAAGGTCAAGGTCATCGGGTTCGACGAACGAGGCAAGGTGAAGCTGTCGATGCGGGTGGTCGATCAGGCGACGGGCGACGACATCACCGAGCAGGTCGGCGCCAAGCCGGGTCGCGGCGACCGCGACAGGGACCGCGGCGAGCGGGATCGTGGCGACCGGTATCAGCGGCAGGAAACCGTCGCGCCGGCCGAAGGCACTGATCAGCCAGTGGTGGGCGGATAACGCAGACCCCGCCCCCACCCCCTCCCCACAGGGGAGGGGAGCAACGAACTACGTCCCCTCCCCTATGGGGAGGGGAGCAACGAACTACTTCCCCTCCCCTATGGGGAGGGGGTGGGGGCGGGGCTCTTCTACTGGACGACCGTCGTAACGGTTGCATCATACGGCCTGGGGGGCGAAGGCCATGAAGGCGATCAACGCAATCCGTATGGGAGGCATGGACGTGCTGCCGCTCGTCGAGGGCGGCAAAGGCATCTCCATCTCCAATGGCATATCGTCCGGGAACTGGGCGTTCACCGGCGGCGTTGGCACGTTCAGCGCCGTCAATGCCGACAGCTTCGACGAACAGGGCCAGCGCATTCCGCAGATCTATCGCGGCCGCACCCGCCGAGAGCGTCACGAGGAGCTGGTGGCCTTCGCCGTGCAGGGCGCGCTGACGCAGGCTCGCCGTGCCTATGAGCTGGCCAGCGGCATGGGGCGGCTGCATGCCAACATCCTGTGGGAGATGGGCGCTGCCGAACGCATCATCACCGACGTGCTGGAGCAGGCGAAGGGCCTGATCCACGGCATCACCTGCGGGGCGGGCATGCCCTACCGGCTGTCCGATATCGCCGCCCGGTTCAACGTCTATTACTACCCGATCGTCTCATCGGCGCGCGCGTTCAATGCGCTGTGGAAGCGTGCCTATTCGAAGGCGGCGTCGCTGCTCGGCGGGGTGGTCTATGAGGATCCTTGGCTCGCCGGCGGTCATAACGGCCTCTCCAACGGCGAGGACCCGACCAAGCCGGAAGACCCGTTCCCCCGCGTGCTGGCGCTGCGCAAGCTGATGCGCGAGTTCGGCCTGCACGAGACGCCGATCATCATGGCCGGCGGCGTGTGGTGGCTGGAGGAATGGGAGGACTGGATCGACAATCCCGACCTCGGTCCCGTGGCGTTCCAGTTCGGCACCCGCCCGCTGCTCACCAAGGAAAGCCCGATCGGCGACGCCTGGAAGGAGCGGCTGCGCTCGCTGCGGGAAGGCGACGTTTTCCTTAATCACTTCAGTCCCACGGGCTTCTACTCCAGTGCGGTGAACAACGGCTTCATCCAGGAGTTGCGCGGGCGGAACGAACGGCAGGCCGCGTTCACGATCGAGCCCATCGGCGATCATGTGGCTGGATTCGGCGTCGGGCCACGCAAGCGAGCCGTCTATCTGACACCGGCGGACCACGAGCGTGCGTGCGCCTGGGAGGCGCAAGGCTTCACCGAGGCACTGCGCACGCCGGACAGCACGCTGATCTTCGTCACGCCGGAGAAGGCGATGGAGATCCACGCGGATCAGGTCGCCTGCATGGGCTGCCTGAGCCAGTGCCGTTTCTCCAACTGGAGCCAGCAGGAGCCGGACCACAGCACCGGCAAGAAGGCGGACCCGCGCAGCTTCTGCATCCAGAAGACGCTGCAGAACATCGTGCATGAGAGCGACGATTCGGCGGCGCTCGAGCGGAACCTGATGTTCAGCGGCCACAACGCGTTCCGGTTCGCCAAGGACCCGTTCTATTCGAACGGCTTCATCCCCACGGTGAAGCAGCTTGTCGAACGCATCCTGACGGGACGCTGACGGGCATTCTATTCTCCCCCTCCCCTTGCGGGAGGGGGTTGGGGGAGGGGTTGGCACCAGCACAAATCCAGGTGGTGGCATCGATTCCGACACCGTGCCGCGTTCCCCTCCCCCCAACCCCCTCCCGCAAGGGGAGGGGGAGAATCCTGCACCGGCCATGAAGCTCCTGCTCATCAATCCGAACATCACCGAGACGATGACCGCATCGATGGCGGCCGAAGCGCGCCGCTACGCCTCTCCATCGACTGAGATCATCGCTGTCACCGCCGAATTCGGCACACAATATGTCGAAAACCGCGTCGAGGCGGCGATCGCATCGCACGCCGTGCTCGACGCGCTGGCGAAGCACGCCGACGGCTGCGACACGGCCATGATTTCGGCATTCGGCGATCCCGGACTGGCGGCCGCGCGCGAATTCGCCGACATCCCGGTGGTGGGCATTCAGGAATCTGCAATCCTCACCGCCTGGATGCTCGGCCGGCGCTACTCGATCATCTGTCTGACGCCGCGCCTGCGAACTTGGTACATCGAATGCGCGCAGGAGCACGGATTGGCCGGCAGGCTTGCGAGCGTCCGCGCGCTCGATCTGCCCATCCCTGACATCACGCGCGCGAAGCAGCAGTTGCGCGACCATTTGGCGAAGGAATGCATGCTCGCCATCGAACAGGACGAGGCCGAGGTCATCATCTTCGGCGGTGGCCCGATCGCAGGACTCGCGCGCGAAGTGCGTGAAGTTGTGCCGGTCCCCTGCCTGGACGGCGTCAGCCTGTGCCGTCCGCATGGCCGAGGCCCTGGTTGGCCTGCACCCGCGTCCAGCCGAGCGAGGCAGCTTTGCCAGGCCGCGTGCCAAACCGGCCAGCGGTCTGTCGCCTGAACTGATGCGACGCATCACCCGCGACCCATGAGCGATGAACCTGTCACGCTGGTCGATTACGATCCTGCGTGGCGGGATCGCTTTCTCGAGCAGGCTGGCCGGCTGACGGCGCTATTGCAGCCGTGGCTCGCCACGCCGGTCGAGCATGTCGGTTCGACCGCCGTCCCGGGCCTGCGCGCCAAGCCTGTCGTGGATATCCTGGCGCCAGTCGTGTCCTTGGCCCAGGCCCGGACGGCGATCGCCGCACTGACCGCCGATGGCTGGCTGTTCTGGCCGGACGATCCCAACCGCGACTATCGCATGTGGTTCCTGCGGCCGAAGCCGGAGGCACGGACCCACCACCTGCATGTCATCCAGCACGATCATCCCGCCGCTCGCGCCGAGCTTGCGTTTCGTGATGTCCTGCGCAGGGACGCGGCGGTGAGACAGGCCTACGCCGCGCTCAAGGACCGGCTCGCCGTGCTGTATCGGACCGACCGCGACGCCTATACCGATGCGAAAAGTGACTTCATCCGATCCGTCCTGCATGCTGCCGGCATCGACGCCACGTCACGCAAGCCAGTGGGGTGAACCATGCAGCGAGCCGTTGTTGTCATCCTCGACGGGCTGCGACGCGACTTCGTTGACTCTGCGCGGACTCCGCATCTTGCCGAATTTGGCGCACGGGCCGAGCAATTTCCCGCGTATCGCACCGCCTTTCCCTCCGCGACCCGTGTCGTGACCGCGACCTTCGCTACCGGCTGCCATCCCGCCCGCCATACGCTGCAGGGCAATTCGATGGCGCTGCTGGAGGATGGCGTGCTCGTCCCGCACGACGCCGGCTCGCCCGACTTCCTGCAGCACAAGCGCACCGTTGACGGCTATGCGCTTGCGGTGCCGACGTTGGCGGAGCGTTTGGCAGCGCATGGCGGCACAATCGTGTACAACAACGTATCGCCGGGTGCGGCCTACGCACATGACCCGGATGGCCACGGGCATGTCTATCATCGTGCCGGATCGTTCGCCCCTGGACGCGTCGCCGCCGAGTCATTGAATGTCACGCTGGATTCGGCGGGCGACCGGACCATGACAGAGCGCTTCATCGCCGATGCGCTGGGCGTCCGCAATCCGGCGCTTGCCGTGCTGTGGCTGGGCGAGCCCGACCATATCCAGCACAATTCCCCACTCGGCTCGCCGGAACACCATGCCGTGCTGCGCGAGGCGGACCGCAACGCCTGCATGGTGATCGATGCCGTGGACCGGCGACGCCGGGACGGTGACGACATCCTGCTGATCGTCGGTTCCGATCATGGGCATGAGACGGTCTTCGGCGTGGTGGATGTCGAAGCCGAACTGACCGCCGCCGGCCTGAAATCGGGTCCGGAGTCGAACGACGTCATCGCCATGTCCAGCGGCACATCCACCCTGATCTACCTTCACGAGGACGCGGAGCCGCGTCGCGATCGGCTCGGCGATTTTCTCGGATCACAGGCCTGGGCCGGCAGGGTGATCGATGCGGCGAGCCTCGCGTCGATCGGACAGGCGCCGCATAATGGTCTCGCCTTTGCCGTCTCGCTCAGGTCGGATGGATCGGAGAACGAATTCGGCGTGCCCGGCCGATCACTCGCCGCAAAGCCGCGTTGGGGCAAATTGGACCGGCTCGGCTGCGGTCAGCACGGCGGCCTCGGCCGGTTCGAGCAGTCACCTTTGCTGCTGATCGATGGCCCGGGATTCACCGCGGGCGGCACGCGCGCCGAGCCGGTTCACGTCACCGACCTTGCGCCCACCATCCTGCAGCATCTTGCCATATCGGCGACAGGGATGGACGGACGGGCACTTCAGGCGTTGACACGGCGCGTCACCCCCGACGCCTGACCGGCTTCGAGCCTGCTCCGCTTCTCAATGGTAGTGCATCCCTGGCCGTACCTTTCCGCGGAACACCCAGTAGGCGTAGCCGGTATAGCCGAGGATGATCGGGATCAGCGCGGCGGCTCCGACCAGCAGGAACGCCTGGCTCGACGGCGGTGCGGCAGCGTCCCAGATCGTGATGCCAGGAGGTACGATCAGCGGCCACAGGCTGATCCCCAGGCCCGAGTAGCACAGCACGAACCAGGCCTGCGCGCAGAGGAACGGCGTCACGTCACGCCGCATCGACAGGCCACGCCAGAACGCCCATCCTACCAGCGCGACCAGAATCGGTACCGGGCTGGTCAGCAGGATTCCCGGCCAGGTGAACCAGCGCTGCATGAACATCGGATTGAGCATCGGTGTCCACACGCTCACGACCACGATGAACCCCAACGTGGCAGCCGCCAGCACGCGTGCGTACCGCCTGCAACGGTCCTGCAGCGCGCCCTCGGTACGCCAGATCAGCCAACACGCCCCTTGGAGCGCATAGCCAAAGACGACGGCGATGCCGCACAGGACGGTGAAGCCGGTCAGCCAGTCCCACCAGCCGCCCGCATAGACACGATCCTCTACGCGGATGCCCTGCAGCAGGCCTCCCAGTGTCAGACCCTGACAGAATGCGGCCAGCATGGAGCCGCAGAAGAACGCCCTGTCCCACCACGCCCGTCCGCGCACGGTGACGGCGCGGAAGCGGAATTCGAAGCTAACGCCACGAAACACCAACGCCAGCAGCATGGCGATAATCGCCGGGTACAGCGCCGGCAGGATCACCGCATACGCGAGCGGGAACATCGCCAACAGACCGCCACCCCCAAGGACCAGCCAGGTCTCGTTGCCGTCCCACACCGGCGCGACGGTGTTCACCATCACGTCGCGGTCCTCATCGCGCCGTTCCGCGGCGAACAGGATTCCCACCCCGAGGTCGAACCCGTCCAGCAGCACATAGGCCAGCACCGCGAAGGCGATCAGGCAGGCCCACACCAGCGTCAGGATCATGGCACGCGCCCGTCATGCATCGCGACGATCGGCGTGATGCCGGCGCTGCGAATCGGCTCACCCGGCGGAGGTCCGCTTTCGCCAACGGTCGGTGGCCGGCGCAGCACGCGAAACAGGAACACAAACCCGGCGCCGAACACGATCAGATACACCACGACGAATCCCGCCAGCGAGCCGGCGACACCGGGCAGCCCGACCGGCGATACGCTGTCGGCGGTACGCAGCACGCCGTAGACCGTGAAGGGCTGGCGGCCCACCTCGGTGACGGTCCAGCCGGCGAGCAGTGCGATGAACCCCGACGGAGCCATCGCGAGCGCGATACGCTGCAGCCAGCGCGACTCGTAGAGCATTCCTCCCACTCGCAGGTATGCAGCCCACAGGCCGACCGCGGCCATCAGAAAGCCCAGCCCCACCATCACCCGGAATGCCCAGAACACAACCGGCGAAGGCGGACGGTCCTCCGGCGGGAATTCTTTCAGCCCTTTGATGGATCCGTCCCAGCTATGGGTGAGGATCAGCGCGCCGAGATGGGGGATTTCCACCGCCCAGTCGGTGCGTTCCTCGGCCATGTTCGGCATGCCGAACAGGATCAGCGGCGTCCCGGGTCGCGTGTCCCAGTCGCCCTCCAGCGCCGCGACCTTCGCAGGCTGGTAGCGCAGCGTATTCAACCCGTGCTGGTCGCCCACCAGTACCTGGATCGGCGCCAAAACGAGGGCCATCCACATGGCCATGGAGATCATCAGCCGCGCCGCCTGGCTCTGCGCGTCGCGCCGCAGATGGAATGCGCCGACCGCTCCCACCACGAACGCGACCGACAAATAGGATGCGATCACCATGTGCACGAGGCGATAGGGGAAGGACGGACTGAAGATGATCTGCCACCAGTCCGCCGGCAGGAAGCGTCCGTCAGGAGAAAGCGTGTAGCCCTGCGGTGTCTGCATCCAGGAATTCGCCGCGAGGATCCAGGTCGCGCTGATCAGCGTGCCGATCGCGACCAGCATGGTTGCGGCGAAATGCACGGTCCGTCCGACGCGTTCGCGCCCGAACAGCATGATGCCGAGGAAGCCGGCTTCAAGGAAGAAGGCCGTCAGCACCTCGTAGCCCATCAGCGGTCCGACCACCGCGCCGGCCTTGTCGGAGAACCGGGCCCAGTTGGTGCCGAACTCATAAGACATCACCAGGCCGGAGACGACGCCCATGGCGAAAACGGTGGCGAAGGCCTTCAGCCAGTACTGGAAGACATCGAGATAGACCTGCCGCCCGGTGGCAAGCCAAAGCGCCTCCAGCACCGCGAGATAGCTTGCCAGCCCGATGGTAAAGGCGGGCAGCACGATGTGGAACCCGATGGTGAAGGCGAACTGCGCCCGCGCCAGTAGGATCCCGTCTGCTCCTGACATGCCAACCTCACGACCCTGCCGGCGTTGCCACTATGGCCGGTGCGGCCAGCCGGGCCAAGCGGGCGAGGGATCAGGCGGCCTGGCGCACCGCCTCCGGCCGGATCTGGGCAATGCTGCGGACCCCCACCACCTGACGCAGATTGCCCTCGATCAAGTGCACCGCATCGCAGGGCATCGCCTCCATGGCGATCTCGACATGCATCGTCTCGCCCGCACGGTGCGACCACATGCGGTCGGGTACCAGGTCGCGTTTGGCAAATGGCTGTAGGAGGCGGGGAAGCAATCCTGGCGAGCAATCGGTATCGAGCATGAAGCGGACGGCGACGGTTGGCCACGAGGCCGCGGTCGGATCGGAAAACATGAGGAAAACTCCGGACGGAGACACGAAGGAAGGTGCGGGTGATCCCCGGCTGCTCAGGCAGCCGGGCCGCTAATTCGTGTGCTGCGATTCCGGATCGTCATATCGCGACCATACGCGTCTGCCGGGCAGATTACAAATCACGGCCAGTCGAGTTCGGGCAGGCGCACGAGCGGCACCTGGCGCATCGACAACGTGCGATACTGGAGGGTGAGCGGCACCTCCACGTCCGGCGCACCCCCATCCTCCGGCGTGTGGGCGAGCAGTGACAGCACCGCCTTCGCCGCCGTGGCGGCGGACTTGCTGATGATGCCATGCGTCGCCAGCGCATCGAGCGTCTCGGCATAGCCGATCACGCGGGCGCTGCCGGTGCCCATCGGCTGCAGTTGTTCATCGAGTGCCAAGGTCGCGCTGGCGGTGAGGTCGAGCGGCCCCCAGTCGACGGCCAGGTGCTGGATTTCCAGCGTGCCGCCACCGTCGCGCCAGGCAGACGCGCGTTCCCCGAGAACATGCGCGCGCGGCATGGGTCCATCCAGTGCCCCTTGCAGCGTCAGGCTGGCAATCCGAGGGCCGAGCAACCGGGCGAAGGGAGCCGGCAGACCGACCGCCTCGGCATTCACCGAAAATCCCAGTGCGGCCTCTCCGGACTGTGCGGCAGGCTTGAACTCCAGGTGCATGTCGAGCGACCCGATCATCAGGCTGGCAGTCGCGTCACCGCCGGCCGGCATGCCGGCGCGCAGGGCCTCCGCGGTGATCGCGGCGGATCGCGGTGGCGCGCCCTGCTGCAATGGCAGCGTCATGCGCAACTGGTCGGCCGTGTATGGGATGTCCGGTCCCTCCGCGAGACGCAGACGCTGCATGCCTTCCGACGCAACCTCGAGCAGCCCGGGCCGCAGCAGGGCGGTTCGCAGCACCAGCCGATCGGTTTTCCATGTCAGGCCACCGGGAATATCGGGGTCGCCGCCCTTAAGGACCACGTCCGGCACGGTGAGCGTCGCCGCCAGCGGCCAGCCGCCTCGCACCGGCTGTCCAACGGTCGCGGCCCAGCCCGATGCTCGCCACCCGGTAATCCAAGCGGCGAAGCCGTCCTCGAGATTGCGTTCGGCGAGGTGCCAATAGAGCGCATCGGCAGCCATCAGCACCAGAGGAGTGGCCAGGAGAACGATCCAGAGCCTCCGTCGACGCCGCATGTTTCCCCGCCCCAGACCCGAGCGCCGCTTATAGGCAACCGGATCGGCAAGGCAAACGCAGTACCATCCCCATGCTGTGTCACACCGGCCCATAAACCCCACCTGATCAGTAGAGATACGAACATTCAATGGGTTAAGGATGCCGGCTCCGACGGCATGGGAGCAGGCCTGTCAGTTAGCCCACAGAGTTGTCCACAGGCTCAATCGATGGAAGCACGCGGCTGCGCAACGCCGAATCCAGACGCTGCATGAGCTCTTCACGCCGTATCCCCGCAGGGATCGGCTCGAGCAGGCGAATGTGGATCGTGCCAGGTCGCTTGCGGAATGCCCTGCGACCCCAGCACAAACCGGAATCTGTCACCACCGGCACAACTGGCAGACCCGTCCGTGCTGCCAGCGCCGCCACGCCAGGCTGCAAAGGCAGCAGCGTACCTGGCTCGGCTCTGGTGCCCTCGGGGAAGATCACGATCTGGCGCTCTTCACGCACGGCCCGCTCGGCCTCGCGTAGCAGCCCGCGCATCGCCGACGCGCCGCCCGTGCGATCAACCGAGATCATTCCAGTCGATTGAACCAGGGGACCGAACAGCGGGATCCGCAGCAGTTCCTGTTTCAGCACGTAGCAGCAGCGAGGCACCAGAACGAGCCATACGAACGTGTCGAAGGCCGACTGGTGGGCCGAGGCGATCAGCATTGCGCCGCCGCCGCGCAGACGCTCCTGGCCGAATACCTGCAGGCGGATGCCACAGATCACGCGAAGTCCTCCGACGACGACGCGCGCCCAGAGCCTCGCCACGTCCAACGTCCGATGCCGCGCGGTGACCCGCACCACCGTGCCGAACATCGTCAGCACGAAGGTGGTCGCGAAGAAGAACACGTTGAACAGCGTCGAGCGAAGCAGGCTCATCCGGACCGGCCGGCATGCAGACCGGGCGCTTCACGCGCCGGGATCACCGCGGTGAGACCGACCTGGGTGGCAAGATACTTCACGTATTCCTCCGCGATCAGGCGCAGCGGAACCGTGGCATTTCCCGGCCGCTCGGCCGACACGACAGGAAGCGGATAAAGCGCCACGTCCGGCAGCGCCCGGCTCAGCTCGGCCAGTGCGCGGGGCATATGGTAGGAGGCGGTCACCACCAGCAACGAGTGGATCGCGTTGGCCCGGGCCCATGCGGCGGTTTCCTGAGCATTGCCTCGGGTGGTCGTCGCGCTGCGCCCCAGCGTGACGCGGGAGGCAAGCGGCGTCGGATCGACGCCGGCGCGCGGCGCCAGCTCCGCAAGCTCTGCTCCCCCGCCGATGCCCGAGAGCAACAGCTTGTCGCCGCGCTGTTCGGCGAGCAGGCGCAGCGCTGTTTCCACGCGTTCCGCGCCGCCGGTAAACGCCACGATGCCGTCCGAATGCGCGGGCGCCGAACCCGCGCGACCGGCGATCTCGATGAACCAGGCGAAGCCGATGCCCCAGGCCATCAGCGCGACAAGCAGGCCGATTCCGAGCGCCTTCATGGCAGCCGCCGCAGCCAACGACGCACCGTGCCCTGGGCGGTGGTGAAACCGATAGCCGCCGCGGCAGCCGGCAAACCCGGCAGCGTCAGCCACAGCGCCGCCGGCAGCGTGGCGAGAACATCCATCGGCCATACTACCTCCTGTGCACTTCCCAGGAACGGCGCCGCGAGGCTGGCCAGGGTGAGCAGAACCGGCAGAGCCACAACCGCCCCTGCCCCGCCCCCTATCGCCGCCAGCAAAGTGGCACGCCGGGCGAAGCGCGTTGCGATGTAGCCGTCGGTGGCGCCTAGTCCGTGGACGATCTCGATCGCCTCCCGGCGCGCCACCAGTCCCGCTCGGGTGGCAACCGCAATGACAGCGGCAGCCACCGCGGCCACGACCAGCAAGGCAACACCGGCGCAGGCCTGAAGGCTGCGCGCGAGCACGGCCAGACGACTGATCCATACGCCGTGGCTTTCCACCAAGGTGCCAGGTGCGGCCGCGTTCAGCCGGCCGGCCAGCGGATCGAGCTCCAGCCGGACATCCGACAGACGGACCGCAATCACCGCCGGCAGGGGCAACGCAAGCCGCTCCACCCCGCTGCCGAGCCAGGGACGCAGCAGTTCGGCCAGCTCCTCTTCGCTGAGCGGACGCGCATCGGTTATGCCAGGCGTGCCGACAAGCAGCGCGACGACGCGGTCGAGCCTCGAACCGGCGCCCTGTGCCGCTGGCTCGCTTGGCTGCGGAACCTGCACGGTGAGTGCCGACGCGGCGCCCTGTTGCCAATGACGGGCGAGCGATGCTGCTCCGACCCAACCGCCGAGCGCCAGCGCGGCGAGAAACGCCATCGCAGCCACGAGGAACGGCAACATGCGATCGGAAATCGCACGGCGGAGGCCAAGCTCGTCGAATCCGGCGGGCCGCAGCAGATGGCGCGGGCGCAGAGCGGCCATCGACTAGCGCAGCTCCGCCAGGCGGCCACGCTCCAGCCGCAGCGCCGGTGACGGATGACGACCGACCAGTGCATCGTTGTGCGTGGCGACCACGACCGTGGTGCCGAGGCGGTTCAGCTCCTTTAACAACTGCATCAGCCGCTCCGCCTGTGCATCGTCGAGGTTGCCGGTGGGCTCGTCGGCCAGCAGCAGGTTCGGTCGATTGATCACTGCCCGCGCGATCGCCACACGCTGCTGTTCGCCGCCGGACAGTGCGGCCGGCCGCGCACCCGCCTGCTTCGCCAAACCGACCCAGCGCAGCATTTCGCCGACATCGGCCCTGATCTGCCCTTCGGGCCGGCCGGCGATCCGCAGCGGCAATGCGACATTGTCGAAGGCTGACAGATGCGGCAGCAGGCGGAAGTCCTGAAATACCACCCCTATCCGCCGGCGCAGCCGCGGTAGCGAACGGCGCTGCGCCGTTTCGATATCCGTGCCAAGGATGGCCAGCCTGCCGCGCGTCGGGCGCACCGCCAGGTACATCAGGCGCAGCACGCTGGTCTTGCCAGCGCCCGATGGGCCGAGCAGCCAACGAAACGCGCCGTCTGGCAGAACAAAGCTAAGGTCATGCAGCACTTCCGGGCCGCCCGCGTCATGATGGCTTTGGCCCGCGCGGGCGTATCGGAGCCCCACTTCATCGAATCGAACCATGCGCACGTCCGCTGTGGCCGCCGTATCCTTCTTGCCATTCCGCGGCGCGCGCCGGAAGCATGCCGCGGCATTGCTTCGTCAACGGCGGTCCAGCACGATCAGACGGACCAATCCCACAAGCCGGAGAGGCCGTCCCGCATGCGAATGGTCTGCCCGTCCTGCTCGGCCGAATATGACGTGCCGGACTCGCTGGTTACAGCCGGACGTGTCGTACGTTGTGCGCGTTGCGGCGGCGAATGGATGCCTGTCCAGACTGGCGCAGCGGACCAGGAACCCGTAGCGCCACCAATGAACGATCCGCCGTCGATCTTTGGCGGATCGGTCGTGACCGCGGCGGCTTCCACCGACACCTCGCCCGCCGCCGGCGCACCGCGGCCTTCCTCTGCAATGGATCGGCTCGCCTTGCATTCGGTCCGGCCGTCGTCACGCCTACCATTGCGCGTGGCCTGGCTGGCCAGTCTGGCGGTGCTGGCCTTCCTCGGATGGGCCGCCTACGCTTGGCGTGCCGATATCGTCGCGGCCTGGCCGCCGAGCGCCAGGATTTACGCGGCATTCGGTGTGCAGCCGCTCCCGGGCAGGGCTCAGTGAGTTTGTGTGCTGCGGATTTCGCAGAGTCGCGCTCACCGCCCGTAATAGTAGTTATCGCCAGTCCGCGGCGGCTGCGGTACTCCGACGACAGGCGCCGGCGCCACCGTCGCGAGCGTCGGACCCTGGTCAGCCTGCGCCACGGCGAGATTTATGTATCGAATCGCGTGCAGAACGTCACCAGCGCCGAGCATGCTGAGCGCCTCGGCCACCTGTCCGGCCGCGACGCTTCCGGTGGCGGGGGCATCCTGCGATGGGCTGACGGGCCGTAATACGAGCTGCACCTGCGCTTGTTCGAGCAGATGCTGCGCCTCGTCCGTGCGACCGGCCGCCAATGCGGTGCGCGCATCCATCAGCCGTTGCCGTGGCGACGCCGGGCGCGGCGCATCCGACGCAACCTGCACCGTGTCGACGCGTGACGTGTCGACGCGTGAGGGAACCTGGCGGCGCAGTCGGGCCAGCACCGCCTGCCGAGCGTCGGGCTCCGCCGGTGCTGGCTTGACCGAGGCCTGGGCTGACCTGGGCGGCGGGGGCGGGGCAACAGCGGGACGCGAGGGCGGCAATACCTTCACATCCACGGGAGCCATCACGTCCGTAGCAGACCCGACACGCTGAGCCTGCTGCGGTGCAACCTGCACAGCTGCGACCTGCCGCTCCGTCTCCGCCGCACGCTGCTGAGCCTCGGCCGCGCGTTGCTGACGCGCCGCCTGCTCCGCTGCGGCCTGCCTTTCCGCCTCAGCCGCGCGCTGCTGAGCCTCGGCTTCGTGTTGCTGACGCGCCGCCTGCTCCGCCGCGGCCTGCCGTTCCGCCTCAGCCGCACGCTGCTGAGCCTCGGCCGCGCTCTGCGCACGGGCAGCCTGATCGGCTGCGGCCTGCCTCTCCGCCTCGGCCGCACGCTGACGCGTCGCCTGCTCCGCCGCGGCCTGCCGTTCCGCCTCAGCTGCACGTTGCTGAGCCTCGGCCATACGTTGCTGACGCGCCGCCTGATCGGCCGCCACCTGCCTCTCCGCCTCAGCTGCACGCTGCTGGGCCTCAACCGCGCGCTGCTGACGCGCCTCCGCGTCGCGCTGCGCGTCCAACCTGGCCTGCTCCAATGCGGCCTGATCGGTGGCGCGGCGCTGGCGCAGGACTTCCAGTTCGCGCCGCGCCTTGTCATCCTGCTCACGAAGGGTCGCGATGTCCTGCGTCACCTGCGCGAGACTCGCCTCCAGACCCTGGAGCTGCCGCAAAGTGTCCCGCTTCCGCTGGAATACACTGCCATCGGAGCGCCCTGCGGACTCCTCCGGGACCTGCGCGGCGGGCGCCGGGGGTTGTGTTGCCTGCGCCCTCAGCGGGGTCTGGTCGACAGGCGACGTCGGACGCGAACCGCCCAGCATCGTCGTGGGGTCACCGAAAGTGCCCACAAACAACAGCGCCAGCCCGCCGATAGTGCCCAGTCCAGCCAGCAAGAAACGCCACATGAGGCTCCCTTTCGGCACTAGCGCCGTCGACCGCCCTTGCTACCGTAACACAAAACCGCGCATTCCTGGGTCAATCGGGAATGGCCACCCCAGGCCTGGCAGTGCTGCACCGCAGCGCCCGAGTCCGCGAGCCAACATCTACTACAATATCGTGATCGTTGGTTGCGAAATAATCAAATCGTGATCATCGTTTACGAAATAATCTCGCGATGCGCTTCATCTTTTCGCGAATGCCAATTCCTCGATTAAGCACCTTCGCGCATCAAGCTCGTGTCATTCGTCTTGCAAGCGCTCGCTTTGCGCCACAGGTGCCATGAACGAGAACGCACTTTCAGCACCAGGAGATACGAATCATGGCAAAAGAATTTCAGGAGCAGCTGATCGAGTTCCTGCCGAAGATGCGCGTGTGGGCACTGGCGCTCACACGGAATCGAGCGGCTGCGGAAGATCTGACCCAGGACGTCGCGACCAAGGCGCTGGTCGCACGCGACTGCTTCACGCCGGGCACTAATTTTTCAGCCTGGGTCCACCGCATCATGATCAACCACTTTATCAGCGGCGTGCGCAACCGTCGCGAATTCACCGATATGGATACGGTTCCGGATGTGGCGGTACCGGCGCCGCACGAAGACAGGACCGCTCTGCGGGAACTTGGCTGGGCACTCGATCGGCTGCCGCGCGATCAGCGCGAGGCACTGTTCATGATCGTGCTGCAGGAAAAATCCTATGAGACCGCCTCGGAGGCTACCGGCTGCGCGATCGGTACTTTGAAGAGTCGAGTGCATCGGGCACGCATGCAACTTCGGGAATTCCTCACCGGCGAGCAAACATCCCAAACGTCCACCGCGGCCTGAACCGGTCAGGGGCCGCGCCGCGGCTCCAGCAGGTGCAGTGAAAACAAGTGCGCCGGATCGGTCCACAGCTCGGCGCTGTGCCAACCGGACTCCTCGGCGAGTGCTGCGAAGTGCTCAGGCGCATACTTGTAGCTGTTCTCGGTGTGGATCGATTCGCCGCGCGCGAAGCGGAAAGTATGACCGGCGACATGCACCAATTGCTCGCGACGGCTGACCAGGTGCATTTCGATGCGACTATCCGTGGCGTTCCACACGGCACGATGAGCGAAGGCAGTTAGATCGAAATCGGCGTCTGCCTCGCGATTGAGCCGGACAAGCAGGTTGCGGTTGAACGCTGCCGTGACGCCTTCCGCATCGTCATAGGCGCGCAGCAGCAGGTCTGGGTCCTTGCGTAGGTCGACACCCACAAGGAACGATGATTGCACGCCAAGCAACGCGCGCGCCTGCCGCAAGAAGCGATGTACGTCGGGCGGATCGAGATTGCCTATCGTCGAACCCGGAAAGAAACCAAGCCGCGGCAACGGTGGAATATGCGCGGGCAGTTCCATCGCATCCATGAAGTCGGCAGGCAGAGCATACACCTGCAGCTCCGGTCGCCGTTGTCGCAGCCGGATTCGCATCTGTTCCAGCGCTGGCACTGCCACGTCGATCGGAACATACGCCTGAAAAACCGGAGCGCCAGTGCGATCGCGCTCGCGGAGCAGGAACTCGGCCTTCGCCTCGTCACTGGCGCCGTACTCGATCAGCACGGCAGGTCCAGACAACTGGGCTGTCAGGCGTGGCGCAACATCCGACAGCAATGCCCGTTCGGTGCGCGTCAGGTAGTACTCTGGCAGTTCGGTGATGCGACCGAAGAGACGGCAGCCTTCCTCGTCATAGAACAACTTCGCCGGCAGGGTCTTCGGCGTCCGCGACAGGCAGGAGATCGCGGCGTCTGCCACGCTGCTTCCCGCCGCCGGCATCAGGGCGGTGTAATCAGGCATGAACCGCTTTCCTTGTCAGACGTCGCGTGCCAGGCGCACGCCACTGAACTGCCAGCGCTTGTCAGGGTGAAAGAAATTCCGATAGCTGGGGCGCGCATGGTTCGCCGGCGTGGCGAGCGACGCACCGCGCAGCACCATTTGATTGATCATGAACTTGCCATTGTATTCGCCCACGGCACCCGCGGCGGGACGGTAGCCGGGGTAAGGCGCATAGGCACTGGCGGTCCATTGCCATACATGTCCGGTCAATTCATCGATTTCGGGATGTTCGCTCACGGCCTCCAACTCTGCCTCGGTCGGCAACCGTGCATCAGCCCAGCGCGCAAACGCATCGGCTTCGTACCAGCTGATGTGACGCACGGGCGCGTCCGGATCGAGCGGCACAAGACCGCGCAATCCCATCTGCCACCACACTCCATCTGTTTCTCGCCAATAGAGCGGGGCCGACCAACCGCCACCTTGCAGAGCAGCCCAACCGTCCGACATCCACAAAGTCGCCGTGCGATAGCCGCCGTCATCGATAAATGCCAGCCAGTCGCCGTTGCGCACAAGTCGGGAGGCGATCTGACAAGCCGGCAGATATGCAAGATGCGCAGGCGTCTCGTTGTCGAAGCAGAAGCCGCCGACATCATGGCCGATCCGCACCAATCCCCCATCACAATTGACAAATCGCGTCGGACCCGGCGCGCCTCGCGGTTCCTGCCAATCCGGCAGCACAGGCGGTGCGAGCGGGTTCTGCGCGAAGGCGTGCAGCATATCGGTGAGCAGAAGTTCCTGATGCTGCTGCTCATGCTGCAGGCCAAGCTCGATGCAGCCCGGCGGCCGCGCTCGGCATGCGGTTCAAAAGCTGCATCATCGCCGCATCGACATGCCGGCGGTAGGCGCGGATGCGTTCGGTTGAAGGCCGCGTCAGCAGGCCGCGGTTGGGGCGAGGATGTCGGGGACCCACCGCCTCGTAGTAGGAATTGAACAAATACGAAAAACTGGTGTCGAATACTTGATAGTCTGGCTGGAACGCGCGGAGCACGAACTGCTCGAAGAACCAGGTCGTGTGCGCCCGATGCCATTTTGCGGGGCTGGCATCCGGCATTGATTGGACGCACTGGTCCTCATCACTCAGCGAAGCAGCGAGCTGCTCGGTGGCCGCGCGAATGTCCGCATAGCGTTGCGGCATCGACGAGGAGCCGACGACACGCGCCGTCATAGCCAGTTCGTTCATGGCATTCTCCCGCCGTTGAACGGCGACCGGCCCAAGCAGCTCAGGCCCGCCGCCCACATATCATTCCTTGTCGGCGTCAAAGCGCTCCCCCCGAGCGTGTCGGCGCGACCACCGCGAACGGCGGGGTCAAGCGGGATTATGGCAGCGTTCATCCCGTGCCGGAAGTCAGACCGGGGCGACGGCTCGCCCGTGACGCTTCGCCACAGATGGGAGCGATATTTCGGCGGCCCGTGTGACTAGAGACGAAGATGGGCGGCTCGTCACCGCCCACCTTGCATCGGTGCCGCACCCCGAATGTGATCACGCATTGGTGTAACGATACTCCGGCAAGCCTTCCAATGATGCCTTCGTCGCTCCCGGCATGACGATCCGGTCGTCCTCGATCCTCAGCTGGTCGAACGGCACCGATACGAGTTTGCTGCCCATGCCAAGGAATCCGCCCACGGAAATCACGGCGGTGCCGGCC
The DNA here is from genome assembly GCA_963780095.1 of uncultured Alphaproteobacteria bacterium. Classification (GTDB taxonomy): domain Bacteria; phylum Pseudomonadota; class Alphaproteobacteria; order Acetobacterales; family Acetobacteraceae; genus JAMXLO01. The sequence continues at coordinate 77,822 of CAWABH010000046.1, read as the reverse complement.
TTGTGATCGCTGTCGGACATCAGAACGTCATCGACCGACCCGATCGATTGATTTTGATCGTTGTAGACGCTGGCGCCCACGACCTTGCTCGCGCGAATCTGATGGTCCGCCGTGACGTATTTTGGTGCGGCGGAGGTGGCGGCCGCACTTGGGCCCGTCGACCCCGTTCCCGGGCTGGCCGGACGGGCGGTCGTTGTACCGGGTGACGGCGGCGTGTCGGCGCCTGTTGTCGTTTGCGCCAGGACTGGCCACGCGATCAGCACCGTCGTGGCGATCATGGTTCCGATCGAAGCGTGTCTTGTCATGGTTGGCTGCCTCCTTTTAGGACACGCAACGAACGGCCGGGACACTCGGCAGTTGCCCTCGGTTCGGGTACAAAAGAACGTGCGGCCACGAATTGATGTGACGCGGCTGCGCTCTGGCAGGGACTCGCCCACGACACCAGATAATCGGCTGGATCGAATGGTGGGAGGCGGCGATGGCGGAGCGACCGGTCTGGCGCGGACACTTGCGGCTTGCGCTGGTGAGCTGTCCCGTTGCCCTCCACAGCGTATTGCGCGCAAGCGGCAATCTTCGCTTCCACTTCATCAACCCCAAAACCGGCCACCGGGTACGAATGGTGACGCTGGATGCCGAGACCGACGCGGAAGTGCCGCGCCGTGAACTCGTCAAGGGTTATGAATTCGAGAAGGATCGTTACGTTCTGCTGGACGACGAGGATTTCGCCAGCGCGAAAATTGAGACGTCCTCGACGATGACGGTCGACAAGTTCGTCGCGCAGGACGCGATCCATCCGATCTATTTCGACACCAGCTACTATATGGTGCCGGACGGCGAGGCTGGAGAGGATGTCTACGTTGTGCTGCGGGATGCTATCGCGGAATCGGGAAGGGCCGCCATTTCGCGCATTGTAATCTCGCGGCGTGAGCGTGCGGTGGCGATCCTGCCGCTGGAGCGCGGCATGGTGCTGCACACGCTGCACGAGCCTCGCGATCTCTACGATTATAGCAAGCTGTTCGACCGCGTTCCTGATGCGCGACCGGATGCCGAGATGGTGAAGCTCGCCACCCAGCTGATCGAGCGACAAGCGGGCAGGTTTGAGCCGGCTGATCTGCAGGATCGCTATGAAGCCCGCCTGCGCGAGGTGATCGATGCCAAGCTGAAGGGCGAAGGGATTACGCCGGAGGAGCCCGCAACCCCGCGCGCCGACAATGTGATCGATCTGATGGCGGCGTTGAAGCGAAGCCTTGGTCAGGACGCGGGAGGACGGGCGGCGTCGGAAGCTGTCCCGCAGAAGCGCAAGTCAGCGCAACCGCGCACGGCAAAGTCTCCCGTGAAGCGCACCGCGGGTCGTAAGCGCGCTTGAGCCTTCCCCGTCGTGGCGGGCGAAGGCCCGCCAGCCATGACGACATCGCGGCAGCAGCGAATCGTCGCTGACCTACCGCCGCCACCAGCCGCGCTTGCGCTCCACGACAGGTGCCTCGCCATCGCCGATGACAATCGGCTTGATCAGCGGCTCCGGCTCGTCCTTGCCGATTGCGACAGGTTCGGGAACGGATTCAGCACTGCTCGCTTCGGCTGGCACAGACTGTGGCTCCGCCATCGCCGCGGGCGCGAACTCCCGTTCGGGTTCGGGTTCCACGACCGGGTCCGAGTTCGCGGCACTGACGGGTGCGGCAGTCGTCGCCTCGACGCGATCCAGTACGTCAAAGATATCGAAGGCGTGGCCGCCGAACGGATCGGCCGGCGTGGGACCGATGTAAACCGGCGGCAGATCTGGCTGATCAGCGCCTGGTTCCGCATGTGACGGCATCTCGCCATCCGCACCATCCTGCCGACGCCGACGCCCACCGCGACGCCCGCGACGGCGCCCACGAGGCTCATCCTCGGCGACAGCCTCGACATGCTCCGGTACACCCTCGATATGTGTCTCCGCGGCATCGGCCTCACCAACCTCGGAGCTGACAGTTTCACCGGAAACGAGTGGCTCGACCGCACTTGCGGGCGCGACCTCCTCGCGGTGTCCGCCGCGCCGGCGACGGCGACGACGCCGGTGCCGACGTTCCGCCTCCTCAGCGGTTTCGCCAGCCTCCGCCTGCACGGCCGCATTCGCTTCCCCGACGGCTTCCGCCTCAACCTCGACCTGTTCGGCGACGATGACGTCTGGTTCCTCCGCCTCCGCCTCGGCCTCCGTCTCCTCGACTTCCACGGCCGGCGCCAGCAAGGCGGCCGGGTGCGTCTCCTGCGTGATGACCGCCGCCACGTCGCCCGCCACCTGTGGCTTTACGCGTTCAATGCGGTACTGCGACGCCATCTGCGCCTCGTCGCCGAGGCAGACGACCTGCATCGCATAGCGCGTCTCGATCTCAGCCAGTCGTTCGCGCTTGTGATTGAGGATGTAGAGGGCCACCGGCACCGACATGTAGACGACGATCTCCGCCGCGCGGCGCTTCGCACCCTCCTCCTCGACGCCGCGCAGCACATGGATCGCGGCGCTCTCCGTCGAGCGCACATGGCCGGTGCCGCCGCAATGCGGGCAGGCGATGAAGCTTGTTTCAGCGAGCGACGGACGCAACCGCTGGCGGCTCATTTCCATCAGGCCGAAATGGCTGATGTGGCCGACCTGGATGCGGGCACGGTCGTTCTTCAGCGCCTCCTTCAGCCGGCGCTCGACCATCGCGTTGTGCTTTTTCGACTCCATGTCGATGAAGTCGATGACAATCAGGCCCGCAAGATCGCGCAGGCGCAGCTGCCGGGCCACTTCGTCCGCGGCCTCGAGGTTCGTCCGCAGCGCCGTCTCCTCGATGCCGCGCTCGCGCGTGGAACGTCCGGAGTTGACGTCGATCGCCACCAGCGCTTCGGTCTGGTTGATCACCAGGTAGCCGCCGGAGCGAAGCTGCACGATGGGCTGCAGCATCGCATCAAGCTGTGCCTCCACCGCGTATTTCGCGAACAGCGGCTGGCCGCCCCCGTTGGACGTCATTGAGTCGCGCCAGAGCTGCACCTTCTTGGCGTGGCTGGGCATCAGCATGCGCATGAACTCATGCGCCGCGCGCCAGCCTTCCTCGCCGTCAACCTGGATTTCGTCGATGTCGCGCGAGTAGACGTCGCGGATCGCGCGCTTGATGAGGCTGGCTTCCTCGTAGATCAGCGCGGGAGCGACGGACTTCAGCGTATGTTCGCGGATGTCGTCCCAGAGGCGCAGCAGGTATTCGCAGTCGCGTCTGATCTCCGGCTTGGGCCGGTTGGCGCCGGCAGTGCGCACGATCAGGCCCATTCCCCTCGGGATGTCCAGTTCGGCGATGATATCCTTGAGCCGGCGGCGATCGGTGACCGAGGTGATCTTGCGCGAAATACCGCCGCCACGCGGCGAATTGGGCATCAGAACGCAGAACCGTCCGGCGAGCGAGATATAGGTGGTCAACGCCGCGCCCTTCGTGCCGCGCTCCTCCTTCACGACCTGCACCAACAGGATCTGCCGGCGCCTGATCACCTCCTGGATCTTGTAGTTGCGAAGGAAGCGCGACGGGACGCGGCGATCGCGCGCGTCCTCGCCGCCGTCACCCTCGCCGCCCATTGTCTCCGGCGGCGGTTGCTCGGGGATCGGCTCGCCAGCCAAATAGGTCTCATTGCCGGTTTCGGCGACCTCTTGATCGGCCACCTCGACAACCTCGCCGGCGTGCACGTCGGTCTGTGTGTCGAACGGCTCCGCCGCCGGGGCTTTGTCCGCGCTTTCCACCACGGACGGCGTGGACTCCGCGGAGGTTTCGTCTTCGGTCGAGGCTGCGATGCTCTCCGTGGCGATGCCGAGCTCCTGAGCTGGGTGATGCTCCGGCTCGTCCGTCACGGCATCGGCCTCGGACGGCTGCGGATGGCCAGCTTCGGTGCCCGGATCAGCCGACGTCTGCGGCACTTCGGCTACCGGTTCGTGCCACTCGGCGTCGATTACGGCGCCGCCCTCGGACGGACCTGCCTCGCGGGGTTCCGACTCGGCTGCGCGGTCTTCCGCCTCCTCCTCGCGGCGCGCATCCTCCGCCTGCATCTCGATCAGGCGCTGTCTGTCGGCGACGGGAATCTGGTAGTAGTCGGGATGGATCTCGTCGAACGCGAGAAAGCCGTGGCGATTGCCACCATATTCGACGAACGCGGCCTGCAGGCTTGGCTCTACCCGGACAACCTTGGCGAGGTAGATATTGCCCTTGAGCTGTTTCTTGGTTGAAGTCTCGACGTCAAAGTCTTCTAGCCGGTTACCATCCAGCACCACCACGCGGGTTTCCTCCGCGTGCGTGGCATCGATCAGCATGCGCTTGGTCATCTAGTCCTGAACTCCGATGAGCCGCCCGGCACTGTCGCGCGCGCCCAATTGGGGCGCGCATCGGCGGGCAGCGGAATAGGCTTGTGGGAAAAGGGTGGCCCGTCCGCTCAAGGATCGGAAAATCGTCCGGCCGAACGCGACGGAAGCGTGTCATCCCGTCACTGAAGATGGGCATTGCCGATGAATTGGTTAGGGTTGGCCCTGCGGCAATCATGACTTCGGCGATCTTCGGTCCCTGGCATCGGGGCATGTGTTCCGCTGCGGAACACCCCTGGGTGAAAGCGAGCGTCTGCCAGCCCTTCTGGGCAGGCCAACCCGGCGCGCTCGCCTGTGTCCAAACAGGGGCGCGACGCAGGCGGTGACACGGCAACGGCGGACGCCGACCCTCCCCGGACCTGTCCAGCCGAACCTGGCGCCCAGCCGGACTACGGGCCATCGCTTCCGCCGGGCCACAACCGGGACGGCGGATGATTCGCCTCCCCCGGGTGCATCACCGGAGCAAGCCGGACCATGAAGCAATCCGGCCGCTTCCGCAAGCCGTGCTTGGCCCAAGGCACCCGCGCCGTGAACCAGCCGTAATCAACGCGGAACGTGCAATTCTGCATCCGATCTGTTAATGTCATCCCATGCCACCCTGTGCTCCGGTCACGCGCCGTGTGCTGCTCGGCCGGCTTGGCTCCGGCAGCGGGATCGTCGGCACCTTCTTGCTGCCAAGCTGGATGCGCGGCGCTCTCGCGGCCGCGCCGGCACACTCTGCGGGCCAAGCCCGACCGTCCGCACCGCCGTCCCGTCCGTCCACCAGCCCGCCGGCGCCCCTGGTGATGCTGGACCCTGGCCACGGCGGCAAGGATCCCGGCGCGATCGGGGTCTCGGGCACATATGAGAAGCAGGTGGCGCTCGCCGCGGCGTTCGAGTTGAAGCGCCAGCTGGAGGCCGGCGGCCGCTACCGGGTGGCGCTGACCCGGGCGCGAGATGTGTTCGTTCCGCTGGACGACAGGGTGGCGAAGGCACAGGCACATGGCGCCGCACTGTTCGTTTCGATGCACGCCGACGCGCTGTCGGACCACGCGGTGCGCGGCGCCAGCGTCTACACCTTGGCCAACACCGCATCGGATGCGCAGACCGCGGCGCTGGCGCAGCGGGAGAACAGCGTTGACCGATTCGCCGGTTCGAACTGGCACAACGCGCCACCGGAGGTATCGCGCATCCTGGCCAGCCTGGTGCGGCAGGAAACGCGAATCGGGTCCGGGCGCCTCTCGCGCAGCCTGGTGGGCTATCTCGACCAGGACGTTCCCATGCTGCCGAATCCGGAGCGGCATGCCGGGTTCGTCGTGTTGAAGGCTGTCGATATCCCCAGTGTTCTGGTGGAGATGGGATTCATGTCGAACCGGAATGACGAGGCGGAACTGCGCCGCCCCGAGCATCGCGCGCGGGTTGCCGAGGCGATGAAACGCGCTGTCGATGCGTATTTCGCTGCCGCCGCCCGTATGGCAGACGTTGATCGCGCGGAAAGGATGACTGGATAGCGTTCTCGTCGCTGGTCGTCTTTCATGAAATGGTCCATATCGCGACATCATGAATGAACCCCTGAAGGCAGGCGAGCCTCTGGCGCAGGCGCGCGACGGCAGCCGACGCAGACAGCGCAAAGCACAGGCTGTTGCCCAGCGCCCGCGTCGTGGGCGCATTCGCCGATTCCTGCGCGGCGTGGCGGGCGGCGTACTCGGCGTGGGCATGCTGGTGGCGCTGCTGGCGGGCGCCGGCGGCTATTTCGCGTGGCTCCGCTTCAGTGCCGACCTTCCGAACGTCGATGGCCTGCGCAACTACCAGCCGCCGGTGATGAGCCGCGTCTTATGCCGGCGATGCGAGGCTGATGGCCGAACTCGCCACCGAGCGCAGAATCTTTGTGCCCTATTCGGCCGTGCCTGAAGTGGTAAAGCAGGCTTTCGTTTCGGCCGAGGACCAGAATTTCTGGATGCACAAGGGCGTCGATCCGATGGCGATCATGCGCGCGGGCGTGTTCGATCTGACGCATATGGGCCAGGGGCGCCGCCCAGTCGGCGCATCGACGATCACACAGCAGGTTGCCAAGAACATGCTCCTGGACAACCAGGTCTCGCTCGCCCGCAAGGCGCGCGAGGCAATCCTGGCGATGCGGATCGAGCAGAACCTGTCCAAGGAGCGTATCCTCGAGCTTTACCTCAACGAGATCTATCTCGGCATGAGTTCGTACGGCGTCGTGGCGGCCGCGCAGGCCTACTTCAACAAGCCGCTCGACCAGCTGACCCTCTCGGAGGCCGCATTTCTCGCTGCCCTGCCCAAGGCACCCAACAACTACAACCCGTTCCGCTTTCCCGAGGCAGCGAAGGTTCGACGCGACTGGGTGCTGGACCGGATGACCGAGGATCATGTCATTTCGGCCGCGCAGGCGGCGTCCGCCAAGGCCGAGCCGATCATTGCCGCGGAGTTCCGCCGGCCGCAGCCGATCCCCGGCGCGGACTGGTTCGCCGAAGAGGTGCGCCGCGAACTGATCACCCGCTTCGGCGCCGATGTGACCACGCAGGGCGGCCTGATGGTGCGCACCAGTCTCGATCCCGCATTGCAGACGGTGGCCGAAAAGGTCGTGCGCGACGGGCTGATGGCGTACGACCGCAAGCTGGGTGGCTGGCGTGGGCCGGTCCTGCATCTGGAGGGCGGAGCGGCGTTGGCGAAGGATTGGGCCGGCCCGCTGGCACAGGCCGTACGGCCGCAGGGCATGCTTCCTGACTGGCGGCTTGCCGTCGTTCTGAACATTGCCGATACGGAGGCAAGGGTTGGCTGGCTCGATCCGACCGGGCAGGCCGCGAGTTCAGGCGCCACAGCAGCGCCTCGGCGTTTTGGCGCTGTCCGACCTCGCCTGGGCGCGGCCGGTGAAGGACGGCAAGCCGGGGCCATCGCCTCGGCGCATAACCGACGTCGCACAGCCGGGCGACGTGGTGATGATCGAGCCGGTCGCCGTGGCGCAGGCCGCGCAACCACCGAAGAACCCGACACCAGGGGCAGACCCGAAGGTCAAACCGGCGCAGGTGGCACAGCAGCGCGTGGAACTGCGGCAGGTTCCGACGGTTCAGGGCGCGCTGGTCTCGCTCGATCCCAGAACTGGACGTGTCCTCGCGTTGGTAGGCGGGTGGAGCTTCGAAGGCAGCCAGTTCAACCGCGCCACCCAGGCGCAGCGCCAGCCCGGCTCCAGCTTCAAGCCGTTCGTCTATCTGACGGCGCTGGAGAAGGGCGTGTCCCCGAGCCAGCGCTTCCTGGACGCGCCAGTCGTCATGGACATGGGCGCGGCGGGACGCTGGCGGCCGAACAACTTCGAGATGGAGTTCGGCGGCCCGACACCGCTGCGCGTCGCACTCGAGCGCTCGCTCAACCTGGTTACGCTGCGCGTGGCACAGAGCGTCGGCATGGAGGCGATCGCTCAGACCGCCATCGCATTCCACGAGGTGGATCAGATGCCGCGCGTGCTGCCCGCCGCGCTCGGCGCCGTGGAGACCACCGTGCTGCGCGAGGCCGCGGCCTATGCGGGGCTGGACGAGGGCGGTCGCGAGGTCATCCCGTCACTGATCGACAGCGTGCAGGACCGCGACGGGCACGTGGTGTGGCGGCCCTCGGCGATCGACTGTGGCAACTGCGCCCATCAGGGCGACCCCCCGCAATTGACGGACCAGCGCAAGGAGATCGCGGATCCGGCCAGCGTGTTCCAGCTCGTGACCATGATGCAGGGCGTTACCACCCGACCGCACGCCACTGGCGTGAAGGTCGCCGCTGGCCTTGGCCATCCGATCGCCGGCAAGACCGGCACGACGCAGGACTTTACCGACGCCTGGTTCTCTGGCTTCACGCCGGACATAGTGACCACGGTTTGGGTCGGCTTCGACAATCCGGCGACGCTCGGCGACAACGAGACCGGCGCCGCCGTCGCCGGGCCGATCTGGCACGACTTCATGGCGGTCGCCCTGAAGGGCCGGCCGGTGCTGACCTTCCCGCAGCCGCCCGGCGTGACGATGGCAAGCTGGGATTCGGGATCCGGCACCGTGACCGACGCGTTCAAACCGGATCAGGTGCCGGGCGCCTCACACCCGATTGGCGGCGGCGCGGTCGCGAGCGACAGCGCGAACGGCTCGTCTCCGGACGCGCCACAGGCGGTGCACGGCGGAGTTGACACCAACATGGGCGGGCTGTATTAGCCGCGCCTTCCTCTGGACCGTGAGCGCACCATGTCCGCCGAATCGGATGCCCTGAACGAGCAGATCAAGCAGTCGATCGCACTGCTGAGGAGGCATCTTTGACTGGGATGTCGCCGAGGGCCGTCTCGCCGAACTGAACGCTCAGGCCGAGGATCCCAACCTCTGGAATGATTCTGCCGCCGCGCAGAAGCTGATGCGTGAACGCAATAACTTGGCCTCGCGGATGGACGGTGTCCGCAAGCTGGAGCGCGACGTCAGCGATACACTGGAACTTGTCGAGCTTGCCGAGGCCGAGGGCGACGCGCGGATGGTCGCCGACGGCATGTCGGGGCTACGGGCCCTCGCCGAGGAGGCCAAGCGGCGCGAGATCGAGAGCCTGCTCGCCGGCGAGGCGGATGCCAATGACGCCTATATCGAGATCAATGCGGGCACCGGCGGCACCGAGGCGCAGGACTGGGCCGAGATGCTGATGCGCATGTACATGCGCTGGGCGGAACAGCACGGCCACAAGGTGCAGTTACTGGAGCAGAGCGAGGGCGAGGCAGCCGGCATCAAATCCGCGACGCTGCAGATTAGCGGACCGAACGCCTATGGCTGGCTGAAGACCGAGGCCGGCGTGCATCGCCTCGTGCGGATCAGTCCGTTCGATTCGGCGGCGCGGCGGCACACCAGCTTCGCCAGCGTCTGGGTGTATCCGGTGATCGACGACAGCATCGAGATCGACATCAACGAGGGCGACCTGAAGGTCGACACCTATCGCGCATCGGGCGCCGGCGGCCAGCACGTCAACAAGACCGAGAGCGCGATCCGCATCACGCATCTGCCGTCGGGCATCATCGTCGCCTGCCAGACCGACCGCAGCCAGCACCGCAACCGGGCGATGGCGATGGCGATGCTGAAGGCGCGGTTGTACGAGGCCGAACTGCAGAAGCGGGAGGCGGCGGCGGCGGCGGTCGAGAGCGCCAAGACCGACATCGGCTGGGGCCACCAGATCCGCAACTACGTGCTGGCACCCTATCAATTGGTGAAGGACCTGCGCACCGGCGTGGAGAAGGGCAACCCGGACGCGGTGCTGGACGGCGACCTGGACGAGTTCATGGCCGCGGCGCTGGCGGCCCGTTCCGGCGCGACACGGTCGGAGGCGAGCGCGCAGGCGCGGTGACTTACCGCAGGACCGAGGCGATCGGGTAGTCCTGCACCGTGACCGGCATCGCCATCATCGGGTGTTGGTTTCCAGACGTCAGATCATGCACGGTGTGCGCGACATAGCTCGAGAGATCGGTCAGCGACACCACGTTGATGGCCTGACGGGCGGCCCTGCCGCGCAAGCCGTCCAGCACCGCCCAGGTGAACGCTCCATTCTTCAAATTGGGCGGCTCGAGTGACAACTCATCGCCCGTCGATGAGGTAAAGACGACGACGCCGTTCTTCGCCGATCGCAGTTCATTGGCGAACTTGTCCACGTCCGGCTTGCTGTCCACAGCCCTGCTGCCAGGGACCACATTGCCGGAGAAGCAGGTGTCGAAGAAGAACAGCGTCTTGCCCCGAATCTTGGTGATGTATTGTTGTAGATCGGAATCGGAGATCGTGGTGCGCTCTTTGTGATCCGGATCGTAGTTGTACGGCAGGAACCGATAATGCTGGTCGGGCGTGTTCATGCCATGACCGGATAGGAAGATCATGGCGACGTCGCTTGAGTTTTCCACCGCATGTTCGATCCAGTCCAGCCCGTCGAGGATGTTGTCGCGCGTCGCCTCTTCATCCTCCAGGCTCTCGTGGTCATCCTTCCGATAGGGCACGACCCGCCCATACAGCAGCCCGCCTTCCTGTGCCTTGGCCAGTGCCACGAAATCGTGCGCGTCCTTGGCCGGGAACTGGACCTCGGGCAGGCCCTTGGCCTGATAGCGGGTGACGCCGATCGCCAGCACGTAGAGCGTCACCTTCTCCTCGCGCCCCGGGCCACGCCACTGCACCTGTATCGAGGCAGGCCGACTTGCGCCGTTGGCATTGTAGGCGATCACCGAGACCTTGGCGTCGCGCAACGGCAGCGCGAAGTGCAGGCTGCCGATCCGCTTGTCGGCGTCGGTGAGGATGGGAACATCCTGCGCCTTGACCGCCACGCCATCGATCAGCGCCTCCACCCGTTGGATCGGATCGGGCGTGGTCATGCGGACGAGGTAGGTCAGTGCGAAGTCGCGGCTGGTCTGCTCGCTGACCGCAGCGGGATCCTTGATCTCGACCACCGGCGTCAGCGCCGATGTCGCGAGCGGCACCGCCTTGGCCACCGGCTGGCCTGCCGCCTTGTCGGCCTCCGCGACCGCCGCGTCCGCGTCGAGCGTATCGAGCACGCGTGCGACCACGTCGCGGCGATTGAAGCGCTGCTGGAACTGCGAGGCGGGGAAGTAGTCAGCCGCCTTGTCGTAGCCGTGGTTGACCTGCCAGCCGATCAGATCGTCGGCCCCGGCGGAGGCGTCATAGTAGCCCTGCGGCGTCCAGGCGACCCAGCGCTTTCCGTCCGGGTGCATGAACAGCGCCAGAAGCTCGGCGCCGTCGCTGACCCGGTGCCAGCGGATGGTGCCGTCGCCATAGGCGGCGACGATCAGCCTGCCGTCCGCCGAGACGTTGACGCCCCAGACCGCGGCAGGAACCGGGCGCGGCTCGCGCCAGACCGCCTTGCCGCCGGCGTCGAACAGCCGCAGCGACCACTGGGCGCCAAGCACGAACCGGTCCGTCCCCGGCACCAACGCCACGCTGCGACTGATTTCGTCCCGCTGCAGGACGAGCTTCTCGCCGTTCAGCTTCGGGGAGAGGCTGTGCTCCCAGTCCGTGACCTTGATGCGGTCGGACCCGGTGATCGCGGCGGCCAGCGCCTTGTCCTCGGCCGGATCGACCGTGACGGTCCGGCGCGCGAGCGCAAAGCGGAGCACGCGGCCCGAAGCGTGATCGGTGACCTGAGCCGTCCGCGCATCGGCGCTGATCCGCAGGCTCGTCGTTGCGAGAACGGGTGTCGACGCTGCCCTGCTCCTGCAGTCGTGTGGCCTTGCCGGCTGTATCGATCAGCCCGAAGCCGGCCGCATCGGCGAACAGCATCCGCTGGCCGCGCAGCGGAACGAACTGCGTGACCACGTCGCGCGCGCCAGCGATGTCGATGAAGCTGCCGGCACCCGCCTTGTCCCAGCGCCGAGCCAGGCGATCCCTGTGGCCGAGTTGGTAACCTTCGGCAAACAACTGCCCGCCATCCTGCGACCAGGCGACACTTATCCCGCTGGCATCCAGGCCGGTGACTGTAGGGAAGGTCTCCGGCTGTAGGTCGCGGTCGCGCAGCACGGCCATCGTCGCGCTGTCATTGTCCCCGACAGCGACATGCCTGCCGTCGGGCGAGAACGCGACCGAGAACGGTCGCCCGATGCCTGGCACCCTGGCCTTAGGCACGGCCGGCCTGTCGTAGCGGTCCGCCGCATAGAGCCGCACGAACCCGTCGAAGCTCGCCGAGACAAGACGACCGGCGCGGTCGAAATCCACCCGGTAGCTGTCGCTGCCATAGTCGCCGTCGCTGGGCAGCGGCCGGTAGCCGTCGGCGGCGTCGAACACCCGGACGCCGTTCGCTCCCCAGAGCGCGGCGGCAAGCCGCCTGCCGTCCGGCGAGAACGCCAGGTGGATGACGACATTCGGCAGGCCGGGCAGCCGCCGCACCAGCGCCCCGGAGGCCCGGTCGAACAGATAGATGTTCGTGTCGAACCCGGTTGGCGAGGTCCAGCCGCCCACCGCGATGGTGCCGCCGTCCGGCGACAGCGCCACGGCGTATGCCTTGCCGAGGTCGCCCTCGCCGCTCGGCAGCCAGATCACCCGTTGCAGCGTCCCGTCCGGCAGCGACCAGACCCGCACCGTCTTGTCGTCCGAGGCGGTGACCGCGAAGCGTTCCGCCGCGTCGGTCGCGATGCGGTGGAGCAGCGCGATATGGCTCGGCGCGTTGATCCGCAGCATCGGCTCGGATGGCAGATCGTCGGCGTGCGCCTGCCGCGGCGCCGCGCCCATGGCCAGCGTCAACGTCACCGCCAGCCAGATCCACCGCCGGAGCCCCGCCGCGATCATGCTCACCTCCTCAATTCCCCGCTTCGGCGCCAGATCGGCGAACGAGCGCCAGCGCAGGTGATCGATCTCGCTCAGGATGGCGTCGCGACGCTCCTTGTTCGCCTTGCGGAAATTATCCCAGATCGCCAGCCCTGCGTCTGTGATCGCCTTCACCAGATCCGGCACCACCTTCACCACGTCCACCAGGCCCGGCTTCGCACCCTCGGTCTTGCCGACCACCTGGTCGCTGACGAAGTTGGTGAAGGCGATGCGCTTCTCGGCGGCGCCTTGCAGGGCGGCAGCGAACTTTTGCGACTGTGCGGGGTTGCGGCCCTCGATCAGGTCAATTCGCAGCGCCGCGATCAGCCCGTCGAACTCGGCCTTCGCATCCGCGTAGAGCTGGATGCCGCGCACATAGAGGTTGGCATCCTTGCGCCCGACGGTGGCCAAGATCACTGCATACTGCTCTGCCGCCGACCGTTCCTTCTCCAGGACGGCCACAGCATCGGAGAGGGCTGGCGCATCGGCCGCAAGCGCGGCGGATGGTCCCTCCTGAAAGTCGGCCATGCCGAACAGCGCGACTGTGGCCAGTAGCCGTCGGCGACGCGGAGCAAACGTCCACAAGCCCCGTGGCCGGTTCATCCGGTCGCTCGCTGACGGACGCATGCCTCGGTTCCACGACCGTTTTATTTCGGCCAGTATCCAACATCCGTTCTACGAGTGGTGCAAGGCCGAAATGCTGGTGCGCATGTACGTGCGCTGTGCGCAGCAGCACGGCTGCAATCAGTTGGTGCAGGTTCTCCGGACTGGCGTGGAGAAGGGCAACCCGGACGCCGTGCCGGACGCCGACCTGAACGAGTTCATGGCCGCGGCGCTGGCCGCACGCTCCGGCGCGACACACAGCGGGGCCAGCGCACAGACGCGATCGTTTTCATCCGACATTTACGCGGTCGGCCGATGCTCTGCGCATGCCGGATATCATCGAAATTCTGCGTGCCGCCATCGCGCATCACCAGGCGGCGAAGCATGCCGAGGCGGAGGCGCTTTACCGAACGGTCTTACGCATTGAACCGGACCATCCCCGCGCAAACTATCTGTATGGCCTGCTGCTGCTGGATACCGGCCGCCCGCACGAAGCGGCGGCAATGCTGGAACTGGCCGCCGCTTCACGGCCGGGTCATGCAGGAACGCTGATAAACCTGATGCGGGCCCTGCTTGCCGATCGGCGGCCTGGTGAAGCGCTGTCCGTCGCATCGTCCTGCCCGCTTGGGAGTGCCGAGATCGCCTTCCTGAGCGGCACCGCGCTGAATGCCCTGGGGCGGCCCGCGGCGGCGGTCGGGTTGCTAGAACAGGCAGTTGCGCTCGATCCCGCCAATGCCGCAGCGCTTCTCAACCTCGGCAACGCCTGTGCCGATCTCGATCGCCTGGAAGAAGCCGAGACGCATTGTCGGCGCGCGATCGGACTGGCACCGCATCTGGCGGAAGCCCATGCCAGCCTCGGCTTCGTGTTGACGTCGTGCGGTCGGGTCGATGAGGCGATCGCCGCCTGCGAGACGGCCATTGCGCTGCGCCCCAACTTCACGCAGGCCCATTGGAACCAGGCCGTGGCCGCACTGCTCGCCGGCGATTTCGAACTCGGTTTCCGGAAATACGAATGGCGGAAGCGCCATGACCTGTTCCGCCGCGACTTCATCGATCTGCCGGGACCGCAATGGGACGGCAGCGAACCCGACGGGCGAACGATCCTGGTCCACGCGGAGCAGGGTCTCGGCGATACGATCCAGTTCGCCCGCTACCTGCCGTTGATTGCCGCACGCGGCGGGCGCCCGGTGCTTGCCTGCGAACAGAAGCTGATCCCGTTTCTGACGGGCATGTCCGGCGTGGCGATCGTGGCGAAGAACGCGCCGCTGCCACCCTACGATTGCTGGATCGACCAGATGAGCCTGCCGTGCGTGTTCGAGACCCGCGTCTACGCGATCCCGTCCGCCGATGGCTATCTCCGGGCTGACCCGGCGCGCGTTGCCCGCTGGCGGGATGCGTTGCCGGCGGGGCCGAGGGTCGGGCTCGCGTGGGCAGGCAACCCTGCGCACAACAACGATCGCCGCCGTTCGTTGCCCGACGCGGACCTCGCCCACATCCTCGCAACGCCCGGCATCGTCTTCGTCAATCTGCAGGTCGGGCCCCGGGCAGGCGAGAGCCCGCTCCAGGATCTTTCGCCGTATTTGGCAGACTTCGCCGATACGGCTGCGCTCATCGGCGCGGTTGACCTGGTCCTGACGGTGGACACCGCAGTCGCGCATGTCGCCGGTGCACTCGGCAAGACGGCCTGGGTGATGCTCCCGTTTGCACCAGATTGGCGCTGGATGCTCGGCCGCAATGACACGCCGTGGTATGCGTCGCTTCGTCTGTTCCGACAGCCGTTTGTTGGCGATTGGCGTGCGGTGACCGAGGCGGTGGCGGCGTCTCTTGCGACTTGGAGGGATGCTCGACATGCCTGACGCGCCAATTGAAGCTGACAGCCAGCGCGGCTATCCTGAAGACATGGAAGCGAGGCTACGCGTTCTGGAAGAGATCGCCGCAGGCACGAAGGCGATTCTCACCGAGATCAGAGCGGATCAGCGGGCATGCGCGCTGAGATGACGCTCGGATTCAATGCTGTGCGGATCGAATGACCATTTGGATCAACGCCGAGAGCGTGACTTCCGCCTCGCCTTCGGTGCCATCATCACCACTTCGTTGGGCCTCGCATATCTGATTGCCCACACTGCGCACTGGCTCTAAACGCCCCGCCTTCCATCCCTTCTACCGTTCCGTATCGCAATCATCTCACCGAGTAGCGGCAAGACGGCCAGTCCAAACGGGGTCAGGACCCAGGTCCACAGGATACCAGCGGCTCGGCCACCGTCGCCAGCGTCGGCGGAGCCCAAGCCCAATGACGTACGAGCAATGTCCGCTGCACGTGAGCCCTGTCGGTCCATTGAGCCGCGGCTTGCCGGGCAATTCCATCACATGAGCAAATACCAGCCCCAGGATGAGCGCCGTCTGCAGCGTGGCGCCAAACCAGAACACCCCAGGCCCAGCGTCGCAGGGTCAGAACCGTTCCTCCCCGTGGTGGCGGAATGCATCGGGGAAGTCCCGGTACAGCGCGAACTCGGCGTTCTGCACCAGCGAATTCACGCCGAAATGGAATCCCTCGACCGGTTCGCGGCGCCCGGCCACGCGTTCGAATGCGGCCTCGAGCTGAGCAAGATTCGTCACCTCGATCATCAAATGAAACTCGCCGAGCCCCGGCGCGCCGAGGCCAAGCTTGCGCCGCGTCAGACGCCAGCCTTCGATCAAACCTTGCTCCTTGAGATGGCCCAAATAGTCGGCGACCTTTTCGCTGAATTCCAGGTCGCCGACATTGGGTTTGAGATCACACCAGACATGATAGATATCCACGCAACCTCCTTCAGGGCTTCACGCCGGACGCGATCACCGCAGCGATCGGCACATCAATGCCATCGGCATCGCGAAAGCGTTTTGCGCTTGCATCGATGTCGTCGATGATGGCCGGCATGGCAGCCGGACGCTGCGCCTCGATCATCGCCGCCATGCGCGCGGTTCCCGCCCGCAACGACGCCACCAGCGCCCGCGCATCGGCGTGACGCCAGGTCGCGCGCACCAATTCCGTCGCGCAGTCGACAAAGCCGACCTCGCACAACGCGTCCGCGCACTGCGCTGTGCTGCCGAACCCACCGCCAGGCGGCGGCGCATGCGATGCCGCCGGATCGCCATGTCGCGCGATCGCGTCGAACAGCAGTTTCCAGGCGATGTTCTCGCTTGATCCGGCCCAGAAGCTGAAGGCGACACGGCCGCGGCAGCGCAACACCCGATGCGCCTCACGCAATGCGAGCGCCGGTCGGGGTACGTGGTGGATGCCGAAGTTTGAGACCACGGCATCGAATTCACCGTCCTGATAGGGCAGCGCCTCGGCATCGCCCCGATCAAATCTGATCGCGGCGTCGCGGATTCTGGCGACAGCGAGCATGGCAGGCGAGAAATCAAGCCCGGTTGCCGCAGCGCCTCGCACACGAGCGCTCGATGCGACGAAGCCCGGCCCACAGGCGATGTCGAGCAGCCGAACGCCGCGCCCAACCCGGGCCGCATCGAGCAAAGGGTCAATGAACGGCCTTGTCGCGCCGGCAAATGTCGCTTCGTACGCCGCGGCCGCGCGCTCCCAGCGCGAATGCTCGAACGCGCGGACCACTTCCGGATCGAAGGACATCCTAAGCGGCGACGCGACCCCCGAAATTCGCTTCCAGCGCGTCGTAACGGATCATGCGCGTATACTCGTCCAGCATGTCCGGCGTCGCCACTTCGACCATCAGTCGGTTCTCCAGCCAAAACTCGATGACATGGAACACCGGCGGCTGACCGGGTGCGCCGCGACCGAAATACCGCGTACGCCAGCCCTCGCGTTCGCCGATCCGTTCCACCGTGGCGCGGTCGATCGGCACCGACAGCAGCAGATGGAAGGGAGCGTAGCCCGGGGTCGCGTCATGCGCGGCACGCACCTGCGAATCGCCCTTGCCGGGCTGCAGGGTGACGTTCTCGGGATAGACCTCGATCATCGAGCCATGCTCGTCCCCGCTCACCGCCATGAACGAATCGGCGACCCCGCCGGGAAATGGGTAGCAACGCCCGTTCATCAGTTCGGCGAGGACATCGGCGACATGCTTCGGGTCGCGGGCGGAAATCGAGATGTGGTGGATCATCGGGTGACCTCCTCAGTAGGTGCGAAATATTTCCCGGATTTGCTCGGGATCGGTCGTCACGGTCAATGCCAGTGCGAGCAGGATGCGTGCCTTCTGCGGCAACAGATTGTCGGCGATCAGAAAACCGGCATTCGCGAGCCGCGTGCCGCGAAACGTGCGGCCGGAACCGGCACGGGTGGATTGCACCACCACGATGCCTTGCGCAACGGCCTCCTTCAACGCCTCGAAATCGCCAGCGCCGGGAAAGCCCGGTGCGAAGCCGGCGGAGACGATGCCCTTCGCACCGGCAGCGATGAATGCACGAACCGCGGTCCCGTCCGCGCCCACATAGGCATAGGCGATATCGACGCGCGGCAGAGCCTCGAGCGTACCGACGTCGAATTCGGTATCCGGATAGCAGCGGCGCAGCGGACGGCGATAGAACGCGACAGCATCGCCATCCGCATGGCCGAGCACGCCGAAGTCGGCGGAGCGGAAAGTCTGGAGGCGCAACGTGGCGGTCTTCGTCACATCGCGCGCCGCCTGGATTTCGTCGTTCAGCACCACGAGAACGCCCATGCCGCGTGCCTGCGGGCTCGCCGCGACCCGGATCGCATTCACCAGGTTGAGACCGGCATCGGTGGAAAGCGCGCTGGACGGCCGCTGCGCGCCCACAAGCACCACAGGCACTGGAACCTTCAGCGTCAGGTTGAGGAAATAAGCGGTCTCCTCGAGCGTTGCCGTACCGTGGCCGATGACGATGCCGGCAAGATCCGGATGTTCCGCCTCCAGCTTCGCGCACAGCAGCGCCAATGCCTTCCAGTCGGCGAAGTCGATCGCCGTGCTGGGTATGTTGCGGTAGCGGACGGGAAGCACATCGGCGACCAGCCCGACCTCCGGGAACCGCGCGATGATCTCATCGGCGTGCATCACCTGGCCGGTCGCACCGTAGTCCTGCAGATCGAGCGGTCCGGCGCCGACCGACGCGATCGTGCCGCCGGTGCCGATGAACGCGACCTTCGGCTTCATGCGACGATGATGCCGCCGGCGTCCACCGCTTCGAGCATCGGCGGGCGGCGCGTATGGAACTCGGTGTCGCGCTGATAGGCGTCCGCAACATTCAGGACGCGCGCCTCGGCGAACGGACGACCGGCGATCTGCAGACCGATCGGCAATCCGTTCGGATCGAAGCCGCAGTTGACGCTGACCGCCGGCAGACCGAGATAGTTGAACGGTCGCGTGTTCGCCGAGACGGCCATGAAAGCCGTCTCCGTGCCCGGCGGCCCGTGATCGATATCGGTCTCCTCCAGCGTCGGCAGACACGTGCGTATCGTCGGCGTAACCAGTACGTCGACCTTGGCGAACACCTCCCTGGCGAATGCCTTCAGGATCGGTCCGCGTCGGCTCAGCGCCTCCACATAGTAGGTCGCCGGGATCGCGTAGCCGCCGTACATACGGGCGCTGATGTGGGTTCCATACTCCCCTGCCCGCTCGCGCATCCATTGCGCGTGAATTGTTGCCGCCTCGACGCGCGAGATGATACCGCCGTAAGTGGTGACCGCATTCATCAGCGGCAGCGTGATGCGATGCACCACGGCGCCGCGCGCCGTCAGAACCGCAAGCGCCTGTTCCAGCGCGTCCAGCACCGGCGGATCGACCTCATCGAGGAACCAGGTCGATGGGACGCCAATGTTCAACCCACGTATGTCGCCGTCGAGCACACCCTCATAGTCGGGCACCGGTTCATGCGAACTGGTCGGATCGCGTGGGTCGCGCCCTGCGATCAGGGTCATGATCCGTGCGCAGTCGCGCGCGGTGCGGGCCAGCGGCCCGACGTTGTCGGCACTGAACGACAGCGGCATCACGCCGAACCGCGACACCCGGGTCTGCGTCGGCTTGAGCCCGGTCACGCCGCACGCCGCGGCGGGCAGGCGAATCGAGCCGCCGGTGTCGGAGCCCAACGCCGCATAGTTGAATCGCGCCGCCACTGACGCACCGGAACCAGACGATGAACCGCCGGTGATGTAGGGCAGGTTCCACGGATTGTGGCAGTCGCCGAACGCGCGATTGTGACCGGTCGGGTTCTGCGCGAACTCCGCCATGTTGAGGCCGCCGAACGTGTAGGCGCCCGCCGCACTCAGCTTCTCGATGACGGTCGCGGTCACACCGGGGCGATAGTCCCTGCGGATTGCTGAACCGCAGGTGCTGAGCCGACCTGCCTGATAGTACATGTCCTTGTGCGCCAGCGGCACGCCGTGCAACGGACCGAGCCAGGAATTTTCCCGCCGTGCGCGATCCGCCGCGCGCGCTGCCTCCTCCGCCCCTTCCCGATCGAGCCAGATGGTCGCATTCAGCTTTGGATTGGCCGCCTCCAGATTGCGCCAGCAGGCGTCCAGCAGTTCCATCGAGGTCGCATCGCCGTCGCGCACCGCATCGGCGGCCTCGACGAGAGAAAGATCGGCCAGATCGGTCATTGCCCTCACTCCTTGGTGTCGTGCAGCGCCGCCTCGAAGCTGGCCGGCTCGTCCTCAAAGACCAGCGTCCCGCGCAGTGCCTCGAAGGCGCGTATCGTCGAGATCAGCTCCGCCGCCATACGTCGCGCAGGGTCATTCGGCGCGGCAATGCCGTGCCATCGCGCAATCGTTGCCTCAACCTCGGCTTCGAACGGGTCCATGTTCGGTCTCCCGGATTTTGCGGATACCACTATAACCATGGAGACGGATCGAGCGACATGCCGGACGAGATACGACCCGATGTTCCGCGCGACGCGGTGTTCGAGACTGACGTGCCAGCCCGGCTCGACCGGCTGCCCTGGAGCGGGTTTCACTGGCTGGTGATCTGCGCGCTTGGGATCGCCTGGATCCTCGACGGGCTGGAGGTCACCATCGTCGGCTCGCTGTCCGGCGCTCTGACCGAAAGCCCTGTGCTGCATCTCACCGGCGAACAGGTCGGTTTCGCCGCCAGCGCCTATCTGATCGGCGCGGTCTTGGGCGCCTTGTTCTTCGGCTGGCTGACCGACCGGCTGGGACGCAAGAGGCTGTTCAGCATCACGGTGCTGGTCTACGCGATCGCTACCATCGCGTGCGGGCTGTCGTGGAATTTCTGGTCGTTCTTCGCATTCCGCGCGCTGACCGGCGCGGGGATCGGCGGGGAATACGCCGCGGTGAACGCCACGATCCAGGAGTTGATCCCCGCACGGCGGCGCGGCTTCACCGACCTGGTCGTGAACGGCAGTTTCTGGGTCGGCGCGGCGCTCGGAGCGATCGGCGCGCTGGTGGTGCTGAACCCCGCGGTGCTGCCGTCCGAATACGGCTGGCGGTTCGCATTCCTCATCGGCGGCGCACTGGGCTTCGTCGTGCTGCTGCTGCGCAGCTTCCTGCCCGAAAGCCCACGCTGGCTGATGACCCATGGCTATCCGGAGGAAGCGAATCGCGTGGTGGCGGAGATCGAACAGCGCGTGGAACGGGACACGGGCCGGCCGCTGCCGCCGGTTCCCCATCAGGCGCTGCTGCTTCGGCGCGACGTGCATTCATGGTTCGGCACCGGTACGCGCGCGCTGTTCACCCAGTACCGCAGCCGCGCCGTGCTCGGCATCGCGCTCATGGCCGCCCAGGCATTCTGCTACAACGCGGTGTTCTTCACCTACGCGTTGATCCTGACGCGGTTCTACGCCATTCCGTCGGGCAACATCGGCTGGTTCATGCTGCCGTTCGCGGCTGGGAATTTCCTCGGGCCGCTGGTTTTGGGCCGGCTGTTCGACACGCTCGGGCGGCGTCTGATGATCACGACGACCTACGCAGTCTCCGGCGTCATGATGGCGCTGACCGGCTGGCTGTTCACACTCGGCGTGCTGGACGCAACGCAGCAGACGATGGCCTGGACCGCGATCTTCTTCGTCGCGTCCGCCGCGGCAAGCTCCGCCTATCTCACGGTCGGCGAGAGCTTCCCGCTGGAGATGCGGGCGATCGCCATCGCGCTGTTCTATGCGTTCGGCACCGGCGTCGGTGGGGTCGCCGGCCCGGCGCTGTTCGGCGCGCTGATCGACACAGGCTCGCGCGTATCGATCATGTGGGGCTATCTGCTCGGCGGCGGCCTCATGGTGGGTGCGGCAGTGGTTGCCTTCATCCTGGCTGTCCCCGCCGAGCGGCGAGCCCTGGAGGACATCGCCCCGCCACTGTCCTCGGCGGTGCGATAGCGCCATAGTCGGGCAAACGCAGCCGGGGATATGGAGCAGCGGACCGTGGCACTCGAGAAGCAGGCCTACCGCGAGGCGATGGCGCGCCTTGGTGCGGCAGTGAACGTGATCACCACGGACGGGCCGGGCGGTCGCGCGGGCTTTACCGCGTCAGCCGTCTGCAGCGTCACCGACACGCCGCCCACCCTGCTGGTCTGCGCCAACCGCACCAACAACTCCTATCCGGCGATGCGCGAGAACGCCGCGCTGTGCGTCAACACGCTGGCCGGCGCGCACGAGGAACTGTCGCCGGTGTTCGCCGGGATGACCGACCACACGATGGCAGCGCGCTTCGAGGGTGCGACGTGGCACACCCTGCTCACCGGCGCACCGGTGCTGGACGGCGCGCTGGTGGCGTTCGACTGCCGCATCGTCCAGATCGTCGAGGTCGGAACGCACGACGTGTTCATCTGCACCGTGGAGGCGGTGGAGGTCGGCGAGATGCACGAGGGGCTGATCTACTACGCGCGCGGCTACCACCGCATCGTGCACGGTGACTGAGCGTGGCAGGACGGCCGTTCAGGCCGCCTGCGTCCCGTCTTTCGGCGCAACCCCGTAGTGCTTGAACCACGCGATCGCCCGCTTCCAGCCGTCCTCGGCATCCGTCTTGTTGAAGCTCGGGCGGTAATCGGCATGGAAGCCGTGCGGCGAGTCCGGATAGACCACGACGTCCACGATCTTGTGGGACGCCTTCGCCTTCGCTGCCGCCTCCTGCACGTCAGCCACCGGAATGCCGGTGTCCTTGGCGCCATACAGGCAAAGCAGCGGGCATTTCAACTTGTCGGCGATGTCGATTGGCGCCAGCGGCTGGATCGGGGTGATGGCGCTCTTGATCGGCCCGTACCAGGCGACCGCCGCCTTGAGCTTCGGATTGTGCGCGGCATAAAGCCAGGTGTTGCGTCCGCCGCGGCAAAACCCGGTCTCGCCGATGGCCGTCGCGCTGCCGTGGTTGTGCGCCGCCCAGGCCAGAGTCGCAGTCCAGATCGGTCATCAATTCGGCGTCAGGCTTCTTGCTGATGACGTCGCGGACGATCTGCTGCACGTCGGTCATGGTCGAGAGATCGGCGATGCGGGCATAGACCTCGGGCGCCACCGCCATGTAACCGAGCTTGGCGAAACGGCGGCAGACGTCCTTGATGTATTCGTGGACGCCGAAGATCTCCTCGTTCACCAGGATGACCGGAAAGCCGGTGCCCTTCGCCGGGCGCGCGTAGTACGCCGGCAGATGCCCGTCCTTCACCGGGATCTGCACCTCGCCGGCATCCAGGCCGGTCGTGTCAGTCTGGATCGCCTGCGCCTCCACCCGCTGTGTTGCGAGCGTAAAGCCGCTGATGAGGCTGGTCATCACAAAGCCACGTCGCGCCAGCGGATAGCGCCGCAAGCCGTTGTGTTCGCTCAAGTCGTTCATGGCTGTCCTCCCCGGATCGGTCACGGCGCGCCGCGACGCCCGCTGACAGCAGACGCCGAAAGGGCCGCGACTATTTCATCGCATTCCGCAGGTTCTCGTCGAGCTTCGCCAGGAAGTCCTGGGTGTTCAGCCACTTCTGATCGGGGCCGATCAGCACCGCGAGGTCGCGGGTCATGAAACCGGACTCCACGGTCCCGATGCAGACCTTCTCCAGCGTCTCGGCGAACCGCGTCACGTCCGGCGTGTCGTCGAACCGGCCACGATAAATCAGCCCGCGCGTCCAGGCGAAGATCGAGGCGATCGGGTTGGTCGAGGTCTGCTGCCCCTTCTGATGCTGGCGGAAGTGGCGCGTGACGGTGCCGTGCGCCGCCTCGCTCTCCACCGTCTTGCCGTCGGGGCTCAGCAGCACGGATGTCATGAGGCCGAGCGAGCCGAAGCCCTGCGCCACCGTGTCGGACTGCACGTCGCCGTCGTAGTTCTTGCAGGCCCAGACGTAGCCGCCGTTCCACTTCAGCGCGCAGGCCACCATGTCGTCGATCAGCCGGTGCTCGTAGGTGAGCCCCTTCTTGTCGAACGCCGCCTTGAATTCGGTCTCGTAGATGCGCTGGAAGATGTCCATGAAGTAGCCGTCATAGGCCTTCAGGATGGTGTTCTTGGTGGAGAAGTACAGCGGCCATCCGCGCATCAGCGCGTAGTTGAATGAAGCCCGCGCGAAGCCGGTGATGCTTTCCTCGGTGTTGTGCATCGCCATCGCGGCGCCGCCATGCTTGAAGGTATGCACCTCGAGCGTCTGCGCCGGGCCGCCGCCGTCCGGCTGGTAGGTGAGCGTGACCTTGCCGGGGCCGGGGATCTTCATCTCGGTGGCACGGTAGATGTCGCCATACGCGTGACGGCCGATGACGATGGGCTGGGTCCAGTGCGGCACCAGGCGCGGGACGTTGTGGCAGATGATCGGCTCGCGGAAGATCGTGCCGTCGAGGATATTGCGGATCGTGCCGTTCGGACTGCGGTACATCCGCTTCAGGTCGAACTCGCGCACCCGCGCTTCGTCTGGCGTGATGGTCGCGCACTTCACCCCCACGCCGTACTGCCGGATGGCGTTCGCCGCATCGACGGTGACCTGGTCGTCGGTCTTGTCACGGTATTCGATGCCAAGGTCGAAGTATTTCAGATCGATGTCGAGGTAAGGCAGGATGAGCTTGTCTTTGATGAACCCCCAGATGATCCGCGTCATTTCGTCCCCGTCGAGCTCGACGACCGGGTTCTTCACCTTGATCTTCGCCATCCTGTTCCCGCCTTATTTGGCCCGTGAGGAAGTGAGCCGGGTTCGCCGTTCCCCGGCGTCCAAGCGCCCGGACATTCGCATCCGTCCAGGCCGGGAGCAAGCCGCCGAACGATTGTGGCGGCCCAGGGTTGCATTTCTGCTCACGAGAATGTTACGAAGCAAACTCGGCGGTGGTCTATAGCTCCGCGACTTTCACGGCTCCGACGGCGGCAGGTATTGAGCACAACCCAGGCGGTCCCGCAGGTGGCGGCATAATGATCCGGAAGAACGGCAGCCGACTGCTTGGCCTGCTCGGCATCGTCGCCGGCACGCTCACGCTGATCGCGCTGACCTGGATCGGCACGCTCACCGCCATACGCACCGAACGGACCGACGCGGAGGATCGGGTAACCGCCGACGCGACCAACCAGGCGCAGATCTTCGAGGAGCAATTGCAGCGCAAGTTGCTCGAGGTCGATCAGACGTTGCGCATCCTTGCCCGCACCTGGGAAGCCGACCCGGAGAACTTCGATCTGCCCGCTGCCCGACGCCAGTTCGTCGCGCTGAACGACCTCAGCTCCCAGGTGTTCATCGCCGATGCGCACGGCATCGTGCAACACGACACGGTGCCGGCGACCTTGGGCACGAGCGTGAGCAACCGCGACTTTTTTCGTTACGAAGCGGGGCAAACCACAGACGACGACGCGATGTTCATCAGCCCCACGACGATGGGTTCGGTCGTTCGCGAATGGCATTTGAATCTGGCGCGCCGGCTTCACAACCCGGACGGGTCTTTCGCCGGTGTGGTCGTCGCCAGCATGCGGATCAGTGCCCTCGGCAGCTTCTACCAGATGGCGAATATCGGCTCGCACGGGATCATCGCCGTCGTGGCCATGGAGCGGGGCGGGGTGCGCGTGGCGGTCGGACCGCATCGGATAGACCCTGGCTCGCTCATCGCCGACACGGACATGTTCAAGGCCATGCAGGCCGATCCCGACGGCGTATGGATCGGGCGGTCAGCCTTCGACGGCATCGAGCGCGTCCATGGCTTCCGCCATGTTGCCGATCGCGACCTGGAAGTCGTCGTGGGCATCGACCAGGCGGAGGTGATGGGAGTGACCAACGCCTGGGTCAAGGCCGCCTACGGCTTTGCCGGCGGGATCACGGCGCTGCTGCTCGCGATGGCTGGCCTCCTGCTGCATGACCTGCATGCCGCGCGCCGCCGCGAGCATGCGCTCGCCCACGACAGGGCGGTGCTTGCCGCCGCCAATACGCAGCTCGAGCTGGCCAAGGCATCGGCGGACGCCAAGTCGGCGCAGCTCGAAGCGACATTGGTCGGGATGACAGACGGCGTCGCTATGGTCGATGGCCGCATGCAGCTGGTCGAATGGAACCCGCGCTACCCCGGACTTGCCGGCGTTCCGAGCGGCATCCTGCGGGTTGGTCTGCCGATCGAGAACATACTGCGGGCCCAGGCAGAAGCCGGTGAGTTCGGTGACATCGATATCGAAACAGAGGTGGCGCGGCAGGCCGCATTGCTGTCCGGCGGCGGCTATCCCGCCACGACGGAGCGAACCAAGCCGGACGGCAAGGTGATCGAAGTGCGGCGCAACAGGCTGCCCGATGGCGGCTTCGTCACGCTGTATGCCGACATCACCGCGCGCAAGCAGGCCGAGACAACTCTACGTCAGGCAGGCGCCGTGGCCGAGGCAGCGGCTCGGGCCATGTCGCGCTTCGTGGCCATCGTCAGTCATGAGATCCGCACGCCCCTCAACGCCCTGCTCAGCAGCCTCACCCTGTTGGCGGACAGCACCCTTGCTCCGACCCAGCAGGCCCTGGTCGACATGTCACGCCAATCCGGCAACGCGCTGATGGCCCTGATGAACGACGTTCTCGAGATGTCGAAAATGGAGGCCGGTCAGCTCATGCTGCGGCCGAGTTCGTTCGTCCTCCGCCAACTGATCGAGAGCGCGATCGAGATGTTCCAGGCCCCCGCCACGGAGCGTGGGATTGCCCTGCGCCTATCGGTCGGCCCTGGCGTGCCCGACGAGCTTCACACCGATCCGGGCCGCTTGCGGCAGGTGCTGCTCAATCTGCTGTCCAACGCCGTGAAGTTCGCCGCCTCCGGCGAGGTCCGCGTGACGGCCGAGGCGCAGTTGGTCGGCGGCGAGCAGAAGCTGCGCCTCGCGGTGCGCGACCGGGGGCCGGTCATTCCCGAGGACGATCGCGGCAGGCTGTTCAAGCCGTTCTCGCGCATTGAACAGCCGGGTGCCGAAGGGCCGCTCGGGACCGGCCTTGGCCTTGCGATCTGCCAGCACCTCATCACACTGATGGATGGCGATATCGGCTGCAACGTCTGGACGATGGGCGGACGTGAGGCGGGAAACGAGTTCTGGATCATGCTTCCGGTGACCGCCTCGCCCATCCACGCGGACGACGCAGCGGCTCTCTCCGGTGCTCAACGCTGGCGGTTCCTGCCTCGCACACGCGTCCTGCTGGTCGAAGACATCGTGGCCAACCAGCTCGTGACCGCGACACTGCTGCGCCGCGAGGGGCATCTGGTGGACATCGCCTGCAATGGTCTCGAGGCGATCAGCGCCGTGGCAGGACAGCCCTACGATCTGGTCTTCATGGATATCTTCATGCCGGGCATGAGCGGCCTGAACGCCGCGAAGCTGATCCGCGGAATGGCAGGGCCGCCCGCGACAGTGCCGATCGTGGCGTTGACCGCCAATGCCTGCCCCGAGGACCAGGCGCTTTGCGCCGCAGCCGGCATGAACGGGATGCTGGGCAAGCCAGTGGCTCTGGCGGAACTGCTCGATGCTCTGGCGCGGCATGTCTGGCCGCACCGGCCAGATAGGATCACGCTGGACACCCCTTCTGCTTCGACGTCCGCCACGCGCTCGTCGATTCTGTCGGCTGCGCGTCTGGACGAGCTGCGCGGCGCCTTGTCGGCCGAAACGCTGGGCAGTCTGATCGAGGATTGCCTCGTGGATCTCTCGGAGCGCCTGAAGGCGTTGCAGCAGGCCCTGCGGCGGGACGCGATGGAGCAGGCGATTGCCGACGCACATGCCATGGCCGGCATGGCCGCCGAATACGGCATGGCTGCGCTGGAGAGCCGCGTCCGAATGCTCATGCAGCTCATGCGCGCGGAACCCGCATCCGCCCGCGCAATCGCCGCGGAGCTGGAGGACGAGATAGTCCGCACCGCGACCGCCATGCGGGAGGCCTTGCAAACCGAGATGGTCTGAAGGAATGGCCTTCAGGCATCCTTAACATGAATAATGGAAACTGCCGGGATGTTGTCGCCAACCTCACTTGCAGCGTTCTCATCGGGTCCAGCGCAAGCGGGCTCCATCGCGGCGCGACCGGTGCAACGCGTGCGTGCCGTTGCCGCGCAGCCGGCCCAGCCGGCGGCTCCGACGACGACCGCATCGCCTCGCACCGGCGAAGTCGGCACGACGCCCAACCGCATCCTGCCACGCGGATCGCTGCTCGATCTGTCGGTATAGCCTTCCGCGGCTGTTTCGTCTGGGATTGATCCGACTCGGTGGAAGGGCCAACCTTCAGGCATGCCGGAGTTCGTCCGTCGCATCCCGCAAGGCGACAATCGTGAGCGCATGATCTGTGCCGATTGTGGCCACATTGCCTATGAGAACCCGAAGGTTGTCGTCGGCTCGGTGGTCGTTGCCGGCGATGCCGTGCTGATGTGCCGGCGCGCGATCGAACCGAGGCGCGGCTACTGGACCCTTCCCGCGGGATATCTGGAGCTGGGCGAAACACTCGAGGAAGGAGCAGCGCGCGAAGCCTGGGAGGAAGCGCAGGCGGAGATCCTGCTGGACGGCATCCTGGGCGTCTTCAGCATCAGCCGCATCGGCCAGGTCCAGGTGATTTTCCGTGCCCGATTCGCCTTGGAGGATGCGCCGCGCTTTGCTGCCGGCCCCGAGAGCCTGGAGGTTGCCCTGTTTTCCTGGCAGTGTGTCCCCCGCGATGAGATCGCGTTTCCATCAGTGACCTGGGCGTTGGACGCGTGGCGCCGGGCCGGCACGGGTCCGCTTGGCGTGCCCGCCGGCAATCCGTCGAGCGATCCGCGCGGGACAAGGTCCTTCGCTGCGGGACATGAGGGGAGCACATCGTGATACGAACAGGCTTGGCGTTGTTTCTGCTGCTCGCCACCGCCGCTGCGGCACCGGCCCCTTCGTTGCCGGTCCCGCCTATTCCACCCGAGCATCCCCCGATGGCTCAGTCGGCGCCGATACCGAACCCGGACGCCCGAGCGCCACAGGATGCGTCGTCCGGCGGCATGCAGGTGAGCGTCACCGATTTCCGCGTTAACCTCCAGGACCAGAGTTTGGGCTACGCACGTGGCTCGCAATTCCAGACGAGCGAGGATCGCCGCGTCATCCAGACCCCTGGTCTGACGGTACGGGTGCCACTCCAATAGCGGCGGTCTTCGTGTTGCAGCCACACGGCGGAGTGCGGCGTTAATCAGAAATTTGACAGGCCCTGACATACTGCCGGTCTGGCCCGAACGGCCCCGCAGGGAGTGGTGATCGATGACACGGCACGGCTTGCGACGCGATTACCGGACCCAGCGTGGGGCATCCGCGCCCTCCAGCGAACCGAAGCCGCGCGGCAGCCGGTTCGTCCCGCCAGCGTTGGACGGCGAAGGCCGGGATCACATCGTCGGAGGTAGTGGCATACCGGATGCCGTCGTCTCGCCACCTGACTCCGTGATTGACCTGGCAGACGGAACTCACATCACGTTTGCCACAGCGGGCGTGTCGGGACGACGCTAACCGAGGGGCATGACGCAACCTCCCTGCGGGCGAGCGAGGCTCCCGCCGTCTGATCCATATCAAGGCAATCCTGCCCCGATCCGGTATATGTGGGCGGATCACAGCCACAGGGAGGCATGGCCGATGGCTCTAAAGGACATACTGGTTCACCTCGATGCCACACCGCGGAGCAAGGTGCGGCTGGATGTCGCCGCCCAGCTCGCGATGCAGTGCGGGGCGCATCTCACGGGCATCCATGTGATCGACATTCCCTCGGCCAACTATTTCTATGGCGCGGCGATGCCGTTCGTGCCGACCAATCCGGAGGAGATCGTTGGCCGCATGCGTACCGAAGCCACTGCGGCAGCCGCGCCGATCGAGGTGGCCTTCCGCGACTGCGCGCGCCGCAACGGCCTGCAGGGGGAGTGGCGGCTGGTGGAGGGAAGCCCGGCGGCAATGGTGGCGCTGCACGCCCGCTATGCGGACCTGACGGTGGTCGGCCAGCCCAATTCATATGAACCGCAGGACAGCGACGCGATCACGGTCACGACGGTGATGACCTCGGGAAGGCCCGTGCTGGCGATCCCGTTTGCCGGCGATTTCCTGACCCTGGGCGAGCGCGTCCTG
The DNA here is from genome assembly GCA_963780095.1 of uncultured Alphaproteobacteria bacterium. GTDB lineage: Bacteria > Pseudomonadota > Alphaproteobacteria > Acetobacterales > Acetobacteraceae > JAMXLO01. The sequence goes on along the minus strand of CAWABH010000046.1, from coordinate 48,169 downwards.
GTCGCCTGGAATGCCAGCCGTGAGGCGGCGCGCGCGGTCAATGACGCATTGCCGTTGATGGCCGCCGCGAAGCAGGTGACCGTGCTGGCGATCAACCCGCAGCGTGGAATCGGCGGGCTCGGTGACGTGCCGGCTGCAGATATCGCTCTGCACCTCGCACGCCATGGCGTGAAGGCCGAAGCCGCGCACACTGTTGCAAAGGACATCTCCGACGGGGAGGCCTTGCTGTCCTATGCCGCCGATATCGGAGCCGACCTGATCGTCTCCGGCGCCTACGGCCATTCGCGGGCGCGCGAACTGGTCTTCGGCGGAGTCACACGTACCTTGATCGCGGAGATGACGGCGCCGGTGCTGCTGTCGCACTGATCGGTCGGTCACCAGGCGAAACAGGGGACGGTGGCGATCGGTTGCACACCCGCGGCGGACGCCATTGCTTCCGCCCGTGCGGTGTCATAGCGACCCGGACCGGCTGCCAGCGTCTCGCCATGGACGCCGCCGAGCACCCAGCATGCAGCGACGTCCACTGCTGCGGCACCGGCGATGTCGGTATGCAGCGCATCGCCGACCGCCAGCACACGATCCACCGGCACACCGAGGCGCTCCAGCACCGGCTGGTAGATTGTCGGATCGGGCTTGCCGAGCGAACGAACGTCGCCGCCCAGCTCCTGATAGCGCACTGCCAGCGCACCGGCGCACAGCACACGCACGCCGCCACGGATCACCTGCAGATCCGGATTGGCGCAGATCATCGGCAGGCCATGGTGGGCGCATTCCTGCAGCACCGCCTCGAACTCGTTCATGTCCGTGGGATTGCGGTGGTCGTCCGGACCTGTGTTCAGCACGAAATTGGCGTCGCTGGGCATGGCGACCTTGGTAAGTGGCAGGCCCTCGATCACGCCACGGTCGCGTTCTGGGCCGAGGTGAAAGACGCGCTGGCCGAGTTCGGCCCACCACAGGTCAGGCGGCCGCTGCAGCGCACGGCGAACCGCCTCTCCACTGGTGAGGATGTCGGTGTAGAAGTCGTCCGGAATGCCCATGCCACGCATCAGGGCCTGCGCTGCATCATTGGGACGCGGCACATTCGACAGCAGCAGGGTCCGCTTGCCGGCCGCACGCAATCGGGCAAGGCAGTCCACGGCATGGGGGAATGCGTTCACTCCGTCGTGGATGACGCCCCAGAGATCGAGGATGAAGCCGTCATAGCGCTCGGCGAGCGGAGCGAAATTGGGAAGATGGTCCATGCCGCCTATTCTGCCAGACGTTCTGCCTCGCTGCCCACGGCATCCTTGATCGAGGCAAAGCCCGCCGCCCGCAGAGCAGCAGCGAGTTCCCGCTTCAGCCGAGGGATCAGCGCGGGGCCGGCGTAGGCGAAGGCGGTGTAGAGCTGCACCAGCGACGCGCCGGCGCTGATTTTCGTAAGTGCATCCTGCCCGGTCGACACGCCCCCGACGCCGATCAATGCGAGCCGGCCGCGTGCCAGCAGGAAAGCGCGCGCGAGCACGGCGGTGGAGAGCCGGAACAGCGGCGCGCCGGAGAGCCCGCCGGCCTCCCGCGCTGCTGGCGAATGCAAGCCAGGGTCGCGGGAGATCGTCGTGTTCGACACGATCAGCCCTTGGACACCCTCCGCCACGCAGGTCTCGACGATGGAGGCAAGACCATCGCGCGGCAGGTCTGGGGCGATCTTCACCAGAACCGGGGGGCGGCTCGGCACCTCTCTCGCGACGGCGCGCAGGATCGCTCGCAACTGCGCCTCACCTTGCAGGTCCCGCAGCCCCGGCGTGTTCGGCGAGGAGACATTGATCACGACATAATCCGCGAAGGGGGCAACCGCGGCGATCATTGCCGGATAGTCGCGCTCCGGCTCTGCGCCTTCCTTGTTGATGCCGACATTGGCGCCGAGCACGACCGGTCCGCCCGGCAAGGCGGCGAGCCTGGCGCGAAACGCTTCGAGCCCGGCGTTGTTGAACCCCATGCGGTTGATCACCGCATGGTCCACGTCCAGGCGGAACAGCCGCGGCCGCGGATTGCCAGGCTGCGGACGGGGCGTCACGGTGCCGGTTTCGACGAAGCCAAATCCGAGGTGCATGAGAGCCCGAACGGCCACGGCGTTCTTGTCGAAGCCCGCGGCGAGTCCGATCGGATTGGTGAAGCGTTTACCGAATGCGTCAACGGCCAGAATGGCTTCATCCGAGTTGGTCGCGCGACCCGCAAGGCCGAGACGCAACGCATAAAGGGCAAGATTGTGTGCTCGCTCCGGATCGATGCGACGCAGCAGCGGCAGGAGCACGGAAGACATCGCGGGCGTCATGCGGGATCGGCTTATACCAGGCCCCGTTACCATTGACTCTCCCCGCTGCCCTTACACCGTCATGGCCGGGCTTGGCCCGGCCATCCACGACTTTGCCCGAGCACCCGAGGACATAGATGGCCGGGATAAGCCCGGCCATGACGAAGGGGACGCGCGGTAACGGAAGGTCATTGGTTCGGGCCGCTGGTATTATGCCTGCACCGCCGATTCCTTGAAAGCTGGGGTCGTGCATCGCGCGACCGCCGCATGCGCGCGGTTCATGGCTCACCTGCCTTCGCTGACCCAGGCCCTGAGTCGCGCGTAGTCGCCGGCGCACGCGACCCGCGCGCGCTCGGTCGCGCGCGCCGCACGCTCGGCCCGCATCGCCCATGCGCCGAGCTGTTCGACCGTGCGCGGCGAAGCGGGTGCGCGTGGCACCGTTTCGCCCTCCTGACAGCGCTCCGGGCCTGGCGGCGGCGAAATGGCCGCGACCGGAATCGTCGCGGGCCGGGCGCAGGAAGCCAGCAAGATGAGTGCCAGGAAGCGCATCATCGGTGGCCGCCCGGCAATGGCACGTTGCTCGCGCGGGTAATGGCGTTCATGTCACTTCGCAGTTCGATCAGCTGGTGTTCCGCCGCGGTGATGCGCGCGTCGAATCCGGACTGCCGCGCATCGAGTTCCGTAAATCGCCGCTCGGCCTGGTCAAGCCGCGCGCGCTGGTCGGGAAGCGAACCGATCTGCAGACGTACATCGCCGAGACCGCTCGCGAGCGCCTGTCGGAGGTCGGTGATCTGTCCTGAGACGTTGGCCTGCAGCTCGGCCAGCCGGCGCTGGTTGTCCTCCCCCCGGTTCGCGTTCACCACAAACCAGTAGACGAGTGCGATCAGCAGCGCGGCAACCTGCACCGCCTGCAGCAGGACGACGAGGCTGAACTCCCAGATGATCCGCGCACGCGGACCGGGTGGCGCCGTCTGGCTCATGGCGAAATGCTCCATTGGACCGGCGCGGCTGTTGCCGCGGCAGAGGCCTTTGCACGGGCCGAGCGCTTGCACCGCCGGTCGCATGCGGCGACGATGCCGTGGTGTGGACCGAGCCCTACCTGGAAACCTGCTGCCGATCGGCGCTGCACCGGCTGACGTTGAGCGGTTCAGTCGGCCGCCCACCCGGGCTGAAGGACGGGCCATGCCTGTCGCGCCTTGCCGGCATGAGCTGTGCCCGACAGCGGGACGACGGGCGCTACGAAATCACCGAGGCCGGCACGGCCCGCCACGCACGCGAGGTGATGACGCGGCCAGTCCCCGCAGCTTGACGGTCAGGCCAGTTTGGCGGTCGCGACCTCGCCCGCCGCACCGGGCGCGACGCATAGGACCCGGCCGCCATCCGCCGCCGAGATCATCATCATGTCGCCCTCGGCCAGCATGTCGGCCGCATCGGCGAAGAAATCGCATGTCTGCACCTGCTCCAGCGGGTCCCCACCCGCCTTGTAGTGCCAGAGGGTGAAGCCGTTGGCATAGGCAAGCACGGAGAGGTTGCGAATGGCGAAGGCCATGGCTGGTGGGTCCCTTCGGGCAAAAAAGAAGGCCGCTGCACTGGGCAGCGGCCCTTGAGGTCTTGAGGAGGAGAAAACGCCACCGGGCGCAACTCGCCCGTTGACGGCAGCAATCTAGGTGGACCGGGCGCCTCCTGTCAATGACTTTTTTCCTAAAATATCGGAAATGTTCTTCAACCCGCGGCTACAATTCCCTTCACCCGGAGTGGCCACTCCAGGCGACTTAGCGCCTCGCGCCACAACCGCCAGTCGCAGCGTTCGCTGGCATAGGCCGGGTTCGGCGCAATCTGTCGCTCGCCCCAGATCCGCAGAATACGGGCGTGCACGAGGTCGATCCGCCGTCGCCGGTACAACGCATCGAGGCATTTCACCACGTCATCGGGTTCGCATGGTCGAGAGATCCTGCCCTGATTGGCGACGTACCGGGCTCCCTCGCGGCGCGCCATGAGTGCAGCCATCGTCCAGAACCAAGTCTCCTCGGCGCTGCGGAAGGGCTCGACCCGTCGGTGCACATCACCGACTGGGAACTGCGCGGCAAGGCTCCGGTAAGCCGTGACACCCATGACGATCTCCTTTTGAGGTTCGCTCGGTGGTGGAACATAGCACGAACTATGAAACCATAGGTTGCACACAATGGCAAGCGGATTTTGCATTTTTTCCTATTCCATTCCGCCTGGAATCCTACGACACTGCCGCTCATCGATTCGCCTGCCGCTTCCAAGGACCCGCCACACGCGCCGGTTCGTGCCACTCCGGCGCGGCGAGCGGCGTACGACACGAGGACCGTATGCATGAAGCATGACGACATATGGCGCGCGCTGGATACGCTTGCCGCCGAAAATGGTCTGTCCGCGTCCGGTCTGGCCAGGCGCTCGGGCCTCGATCCCACGACCTTCAACCCCTCGAAGCGCCGCATGCCGGACGGGCGCGCCCGCTGGCCCAGCACCGAGAGCGTGGCGAAGGTGCTGGATGCCACCGGGGCGAGCCTCGAGGCCTTCACCGCACTGGTCTCCGGCGCGCGGGCGCTGGTCAGCAACGGCGCGGCACGCACCGCGGCCCGGCGCATTCCCCTGATCGGCCTCGCCCAGGCGGGCAGTGACGGATTTTTCGACGATGGTGGATATCCCGTCGGCGGCGGCTGGGACGAGGTGGCGCTGCCGGAGATCGGCGATCCCAACGCTTATGCGCTGGAAATCAGCGGCGATTCCATGGAGCCGGTGTTCCGCGACGGCGACATGGTCATCGTCTCGCCGGCGGCGCCGATCCGGCGCGGCGACAGGGTGGTGGTCCGCACCATGCGCGGCGAGGTGATGACCAAGCAGCTCACGCGTCGCTCGGCGCGCCGGATCGAACTCAAGAGCCTCAACCCGGCACACCAGGACTACAGCTTCGATCTGACCGAGGTCGCATGGCTGCATCGCATTGTCTGGGCCAGCCAGTAGGCGACCCGACCGGCAGCGGGCAGGGGCTCGACGCGAGTCAATCGAGTTGGGTGTCGCAGGGACAGTGGCTCCTGTCGTCGTCCTCGCGACAGCGCGGATGACGACAAAAAAGAAAGGCTGGTTGCAACTGACGCAGCTAATTCGCGGCCGCCCCAGGCGAGCCCAAAGTGCACTCGGGAATTTTCTTTGACGGGACCCCCCGGCTCCGCTTCATGATGCTCATGGTGACAGGCCCGGGACGCCCGCGCGTTCCGGCAAACGCGGGAACCCACGTCATGCGCCCAATAGTCTGGCTGTTCGCCGGATCTCTTGTCCTCGCGCCGGTGGCGCAAGCCGCGGAAAGCGTGGACCTCACGCTTGTCCTGGTCACCGATGTCTCGCGCAGCATCGATGATTCGGAATTCCAACTGGAAAAGGATGGCTACGCCGCCGCCTTTACCTCGAAGCAGGTGATCGAGGCAATCCAGAACGGCACCGTCGGCGCGATTGCCGTGGCCTATGTCGAGTTCGCCTCCAGCTTCGAAGTGCGTACCGTGCTGGACTGGGGCGTGATCCGCGACCAGTCGTCCGCCCAGGCCTTTGCCGCTAAGCTGGTTGCCGCGCCGCGTTCGTTCTGGGGCCGTACCGCGATCAGCGCCGGCATCGACCGCGCGGTTCAATTGCAGGCGGAAAGCGGGTTCGAAGCACCGCGCCACGTCATCGATGTGTGCGGCGACGGCACCAACAATGCCGGCCGCGATGTCACGGAGGCGCGCGACGATGCACTGAAGGCCGGGATCACCATCAATGGTCTTGCGATCATCAACGACCACCCGGTGTCGTGGACCTATGCGCATGTCCAGCCGCCTGGCGGTCTGCCGAACTACTATCGCGAGAATGTCACCGGCGGGCCCAGCAGCTTTGTGCTGGAGGTGCACGACTTTCACACCTTCGGTGAGGCGATGACCCGCAAGCTGGTCACCGAGATCGCAGCCATCGCCGTGCCGCACAATCTGGCCGCCGCCCATTGAAGGTGCGGGACGCTGTCAGCAATGCCTGCGCGGAGTAGCATAACCAGTGTTGGGGAAGACGGGGGAAGGCAATGGGTCTGCTGATAGACGGCGTCTGGCATGAACAGGAGCCCGCCGCGACAAGGGCCGACACGGGCCGGAGCGACGCCGCCAAGAACGAACCCGGGTGGACCGCCGGGCGTTTCGAGCGCTCGGAAAGCGCGTTCCGTAACTGGGTGACGCACGACGGGCGGCCAGGTCCGAGTGGCAGCGATGGCTACTCGGCTGGCCCGGGGCGCTATCACCTCTATGTCTCGCTCGCCTGCCCCTGGGCACACCGCACGCTGATCATGCGCGCGCTCAAGGGGCTCGAACAGATCATTCCGGTTTCCGTCACTCATTGGCTGATGGCCGAGCAGGGTTGGAGCTTCACGCCGGGCGAAGGCGTCATCCCCGACCATCTGTTCAACAGCCGCTATCTGCACGAGATCTATTCCCGCGCCGACGCGCACTACACCGGCCGCGTCACCGTTCCTGTGCTTTGGGACCAGCACACGCAGACCATCGTCAACAACGAATCATCCGATATCATCCGTATGTTCAACAGCGCCTTTGATGCAGTAGGCGCCAGGCCGGGCGACTATTACCCAAGGAAGCTCCGCGAGGAGATCGACGAGCTGAATGCACGTATCTACGAAACGGTGAACAACGGTGTCTACAAAGCGGGCTTCGCCGTGACGCAGGCTGCCTACGAGGAGGCTGTGGCGCCGCTGTTCGAGACGCTGGACTGGTTGGAGGAGCGGCTGTCACAATCACGCTTTCTGTGCGACGACACGCTCACGGAGGCGGATATACGGCTGTTCACCACACTTGTGCGCTTCGATGCTGTCTATCACGGCCACTTCAAGTGCAACATCCGCCGCCTGGTCGACTACCGCAATCTGTGGGCGTACACGCGCGACATCTATCAGATCGCGGGCATCGCGCCGACGGTAAACTTCACGCACATCAAGCGGCACTACTACCAGAGCCACAAGCGAATCAATCCGACCGGCATCGTTCCTGTCGGTCCGCTGCTCGACTTTGACGCATCTGTGGAACGAGGCAAGGATGTAGCCCGCCTCCTCAACTTCTGAACCAGGGAACAATCAATTTGGAAATCCGTAATCTCGGCGCTTCGGGTCTGCGCGTATCGGCCATTGGCCTCGGCTGCAACAACTTCGGCGGGCGCATCGACCTTGAAGCAACACGCAAGGTCATCCACAGGGCACTCGACGTCGGCATCACCCTGTTCGACACGGCCGACACCTACGGCGACCGCGGCGGCTCCGAGACCTGCATGGGCCAGATCCTCGGCGATGACCGCAAGCGCATCGTGCTTGCCACCAAGTTCGGCATGCCCATGGACGATGAGGACGTGAAGGTCGGCGGTTCGCGCCGCTACATCATGAGCGAGGTCGAAGACAGTCTGCGGCGTCTGCGCACCGACTGGATCGACCTTTACCAGATCCATCAGCCGGACCCGCGCACGCCGATCGAGGAGACGCTGCGCGCGCTTGACGACCTGGTCCGCCAGGGGAAGGTCCGCTACATCGGCTGTTCGAATTTCCCGGCATGGCAAGTGATGGAGGCGCACTGGACGGCGAAGACGTGCGGGCTGAACGGATTTGTCTCGTGCCAGGACGAATACTCGCTGGTGTTCCGCAAGCCCGAGCCCGAGTTGATGCCCGCGATGCGCAAGCTGGGCCTTGGGCTCCTGCCGTTCTTCCCGCTGGCGAGCGGCCTGTTGACCGGCAAGTACCGGCGCAATGTGGCGCTGCCGGAGGGCACGCGACTTGCCACGACGGAGCGCCTCGCCGACCGCTACCTGACGGAGCGCAACTGGGAGATTGCCGAACGGCTCGGCGACTTCGCCGCAAGCCGCGGCCATACGTTGCTGGAACTTGCGTTCAGCTGGCTGCTCGCGCAGAGCCCGGTGGCCAGCGTTATCGCCGGTGCCACCAGGCCCGAGCAGCTCGAGCAGAATGTCAAAGCCGGTAGCTGGAAACTGACCGACGAAGACCGCGTCGAGATCGATCGCATCAGTGGCGGGTGATATCAGCGCTATCGCTGTTGACTGTTCCCACCGCTCCGTCACCGTCATGGCCGGGCGTGTCCCGGCCATCGTTACCACCGCTGGTGCCACGACGGATGGCCGGGACAAGCCCGGCCATGACGTGAGAACCAAGCGACGGCCGAATGTCATTGGTTTGGGTCTTTGGTATAACGCGGCACCAGGCGAGGAGCATGACCATGCAGTTCGGACTCTTTGGTGCGGCCCAGGCGCAGCGCGGAGGCCCCGACGTCGACAGCAGCGCCGGATTCAGAGATTACATCGAATATGTCATCGAAGCCGAGGCGCTTGGCTACCAAAGCGCGTTCATTGTCGAGCATCATTTCACCGGATTCGGTCAGGTCTCGGCGACGCTCAATCTGCTGACCTGGATCGGCGCGCGCACGCGGACGCTTCGGCTGGGAACGGCGGTGATCGTGCTGCCGTGGCACAACCCGGTGCTGCTGGCCGAGCAGGCAGCGACGGTCGATCTGCTGTCTGGCGGAAGGCTGGATTTCGGCGTCGGCAAGGGCTATCGCCACAATGAGTTCGTCGGCTTCCGCATCCCGATGGAGGAGGCGGAACCTCGGTTCGAGGAATTGATCGACATCATCACCAAGGCGTGGACGTCGAACGAGCGGTTTTCGTGGCAGGGCCAGTATTGGCAGTTCGACGACATCGTCGTCGAGCCGCCGACGATTCAGAAGCCGCATCCACCGTTCTGGCAGGGCGCCGGACATCATGAATCGATCCGCCGGGTCGCTCGGCGCGGCCACAACCTGCTGCTCGATCAGTTCGCCATCGCTCGATGCGACCGGCGAGCGGTTTGCCATCTACCGGGACGCCATGCAGGCGAACGGCTTTGCCTTCCATCCATCGCAGGTCGGTGTCGCGCGCGCCTTCCATGTGGCACGCAACAACGCGGAGAAGGAGGCGGCGCTGGACCGCCGTATCGCCGCGCAGCGCCGACTGCATGCGATCTCGCAGCGACCGGACGGCAACAACACTGCCAGCATCATGGCTTTTTCCGATACGCGCGCGGCGAGCGACGAGAGTGCGCTGTACGGCAACCCCGACGAGATCGCGCGCAAGATCGAACGACTGCGCGACATGGGCGTGGAATACATCCTGCTGAACGGCGGCGGCACGTCGCGCGAGAATCTGCGTCGTTTCGCCAAGGAAGTGATGCCGGCATTCCGCACCGAGCCGGAAATGCGCGCGACGGGCTAGCACTGTACGCATCAGGAAAAGCGCTGGCAGAAGCAACATCTCCCCTTCCCCTTCGCGGGAGAGGTCGGCGGAGCGATGGCACCGCACGCACTGGGCAGAGTGGCGGCATTCGGGTGCTACACCCTAACCTTCCGCTGTCTCCTCCCCCAACCCCCTCCCCCAACCCCCTCCGCACGGGAGCGGGAGGATTTTCTCGACGTGGCCCTTATCCTGGACCTATAGGGCACCCCGGCCCTCCTCGCGCGGGTGAAGATGCGGATGTGGGACGAGTGGAGGCAACAATGGCCATGCAACCGGATTTGCTCGAGGCGGACTTCGTCGTGGTCGGCGCGGGTTCCGCCGGCTGCGTCATGGCAACGCGCCTGTCCGAAGACCCCGCGACGCGCGTCGTGCTGCTGGAAGCCGGCGGCGAGGACCGCAACCGCTGGATCCACATCCCGCTGGGCTACGGCAAGACCTTTGCCGATGCCTCGGTCAACTGGTGCTATGAAGCCGAGCCAGATGCCGGCGCCAATGGCCGGCGCATCTTCTGGCCGCGCGGCAAGGTGCTTGGGGGTTCGTCCAGCATCAACGGCATGGTCTATATCCGCGGCCAGCACGAGGATTTCGACCTGTGGCGGCAGTTTGGCAATACCGGCTGGTCGTCGTCCGACGTGCTGCCCTACTTCAAGCGCGCCGAACACCAGACGCGCGGACCGGATGAGTTCCACAGCACCGGCGGCCCGCTCTGCGTGTCCGACACGACCGAGCACCATCCGATCTGCGAGGCATTCATCAAAGGCGCGATGGAACTCGGCTATCCGCGCAACGACGACTTCAACGGCGCTCGCCAGGACGGCGTCGGCTATCACCAGACCACCACGCGCAATGGCAAGCGCTGCTCTACCGCTGTAGGCTACCTGCACCCAGTCCGTCAGCGCCCCAATCTTCGCGTCGTCACCGGCGCGCTGGCGGAAAAGATCCTGTTCGACGGCAAACGCGCCGTTGGTGTGGCATTCCGAGAACATGGCCAGCCGCGCACGGTACGCGCCGCTCAGGAAGTTATCCTGTGCGGCGGCGCGGTGAATTCGCCGCAGCTTCTGCTGCTGTCAGGCATCGGCCCGCAGGATCAGCTCGCGCAGTTCGGCATATCGCTTGTGCATCATCTGCCTGGCGTCGGTCAGAGCCTGCAGGATCACTATTCGGCGCCGGTCAAGCTAAAGTGCCGTCTGCCGATCACGGTCAACGACGTCATGCAGAGCAACGTGAAAAGGTTGAAGGTGGGCCTGCAATATTACCTCTTCCGTACCGGACCGTTGACCATGGCAGCCGGCCCCGCCGCATTGTTCGTGCGCACGCGCGAGGAGCTCGCATCTCCGGACGTGAAGATATCGGTGGCGCCATTCAGCTCCGACAAGCTGCAGGATGGGCTGCATCCGTGGTCGGGCTTCGGGCTGACCGTCTATCAGCTCCGCCCCGAGAGCCGCGGCGAGATCAGGCTGAAGTCCGCCAATCCAGCAGATCCCCCTGCAATGTTGCCGAACTATCTTGCGACCGAGACCGACCGACGTGCCATTGTCGATGGGTTGAAGATCAGTCGGCGCATTCTCGCCACGCCATACATGCAGCACTTCATCACGGAGGAATACCAGCCGGGACCCTCGGTGAGGACCGACGAGCAGCTTTTGGAACATGCGCGGAATACTGGCGGCACGGTGTTCCATCCGACCAGTACCTGCAAGATGGGCGTCGATCCGATGGCGGTTGTTGATCCAGAATTGCGCGTCTACGGCATAGAGGGGCTGCGCGTGGTGGACGCCTCGATCATGCCGACCGTGATATCCGGCAATACCAATGCCGCGACGATCATGATCGGCGAGAAGGCCGCGGACCTGGTGCGGCAGAGTGGACGGCCTGAAACCCGTGACCGCATGGCGGCATGATGAGCGTCTACCAGCGCTTTGGGGTTCCGACTATCATCAACGCCTGCGGCACCGTCACGCGACTGTCGGGCGGTCGCATGCATCCGGAAGTCGCAGCCGCGATGGCCGCAGCCTCAAGCGAATGCATCGACATGATTGCCCTGCAGGCAGGCGCGTGCCGCGTCATCACGCGGATCACCGGCGCGCAGGCTGGCATCGTCACGTCGGGCGCGTCCGCCGGCGTGCTGCTGGGTGCCGCCGCGTGTCTGGCGGGGCTCGATCCGGCACGGATGAACCGCCTTCCCGAGGTTGCCGACGGGCGCAACGCATTCATCGTGGTGCGCAGTCAGCGCAACATGTATGATCGCGCGATTGTGGTCGCCGGCGGCCGCATCGTCGAGGTCGGCATTCCCGACCGCTACTCGGGCCCTGGCGTGCGCGACGCGTCGGCGTGGGAGATTGCGGCCGCGATCACAGCAGACACCGCGGCGATCTACTATCTCGCGCACGCACAATCGCTGCCGTCGCTTGCGGACGTTGCTGCCGTGGCGCGCGAACATGGCCTCCCGCTGCTGGTCGACGCCGCGGCACAATTGCCGCCGGCGGACAATCTGCGGTGCTTCCTCGAACAGGGTGCCGATCTGGTCGCGTTCAGCGGCGGCAAGGCGATCGGCGGTCCGCAGGCCTCGGGAATCCTGTGCGGCCGCGAGGACCTGGTCGCTTCCTCACTGCTGCAGATGCTGGACCTGGATGTATTCCACGATACGTGGCAGGTACCTGAAGAATTCGCGCCGCTGCGCCAGCTGCCCGGTCTGCCACAGCACGGCATCGGCCGTTCCTGCAAGGTGGGAAAAGAGGAGATCATCGGTCTTCTCGTTGCACTGGAACGCTTTGTCGTCGACGACGAGGATGCGCGAGGCGCTGGCTGGCGACGCACGCTCGAGGATATTGTCGCTGCCGCTGGTCTCGTTCAGGGCATGAACATGCATATTGTGGATCGTCCGCTGCCGCTGCTCGAGGTGAAGGTCGAAGATGTTTATGCCTTGGCCGCGCGTTTGGCCGCGGGCACTCCGCCAATCATTTGCTCACTCGCACGCCGCCACGAAGGCGTACTGCTGTTCTCGCCGGTGTCGCTCGCGCCGGAACACGCGCGCATCATCGGCGAACGCCTGCGCGCCAACTGAACGCTGGGACCCACAGGGTGTATGTTCAGTTCGCCGATCGCCGCGCAGCGTTTGCCGAAAGATTGAGTAAGCCGAGGCATTGCCGCCGAGCCGCGCATTGGACGCGAACGCCTCGTCTATAATTGATAGCGCAACGGATTGATCCGGATCGGGTGCCTCCGTTCGCTCATTTTGCATCACTTCGGCTTGTGGTGCCTGAATCCCTTTCCCGGTGGTCTCTCGGACTGTGATCTCCCGGACTTGACCCGGGGGCGGCCGGTGAATAGAACTCGGACCTCCTCCCGATGACCGCCCAAATGGGTTGCCGGGCACACTCTGTTTGTCGAGCAAAATCTGCATGGCCAATACCGCTTCAGCGCGCAAGCGAAATCCGTCAGTCCAAACGCCGTACCGAGCGAAATCAGGCGCGCAAATCGCGCATGCGGACCTTCATCAAGAAAGTCGAGACGGCAATTGCCGGTGGCGACAAGCAGGCCGCAGGCGATGCCCTGCGCGCGGCGCAGCCTGAGATGCAACGTGCGGCCAACAAAGGCGTGGTGCACCGAAATACCGTCGCGCGCAAACTTTCTCGCCTTGCGACGCAGATCAAATCGCTCGCGACCGGCTGACAACGCCGCTTCCGCTCACCGTTGACCGGAGATCGGACAGGAACGATACTCCCGGCTACCACGGGCGCGCCGAGACGATCACAACAACTGGAAGCTGCGACTAAGTAACTATACTGATCGCGGCACGTCACTTATCCACAATAACTCGAAATCTTCTTGCGTTTTACTCAGAGAGTATCCGACGCATCAGATTCCGATTGCTTGAGTCCTGAGACATGACATAATTTTACTGAGCCGGCCGCCTTTCGGTGGCAACTTGGTTTCCGATCTTATCGTCCCGCCGCGTCCAGCGGCAGTGAGCATCGTGGCTACGCGGCGGCGATAAGACCGTCGTGATCGGACCGGAGTCCTGGCGTCGGAGGGAGCGGCTTCATGGAACGTGATGTGTCCGCGACGATAGAGAAAGAGATCGTGGATACACCTCAGCTGGCAACTCAATGGGTACGCATTCGGGGCCGCCTGCAAAGCGAGGTCGGCGAGGTCGAGTATCGCAATTGGCTGCGTCAGATGACGCTGGCCGGCGCGGACGGCGATGAAATCACGGTACACCTGCCGACGCGCTTTCTCAGCGATTGGGTACGCAGCCGCTACGGTGAGAGACTGAATGCGCTGTGGCATGCCGAGAACCCAGCAATCCGCAGGGTGGATATCCGCGTCGCCGGCGGGCCGCCCGTGGCGGGATTGGCCGTTAGCCTCGCGCCGGCCGCCGAGGCGCTGCCAGTGGTTCCGGGTCGGCTCGAGGAGCGCCTGGACCAGCGGTCCGACCTGGCGATCGATCCGCGCTTCACGTTCGAAGCTTTCGTGGTCGGCAAGCCTAACGAATTTGCCTATGCCTGCGCACGCCGGGTTGCGGAGCAGCCATCGAGCCCCGGATTCAATCCGCTGTTCCTCTATGGCGGCGTCGGCCTCGGCAAAACCCATCTGATGCACGCGATCGCCTGGGAGCTGGTGGCACGCAACAGCGCCAACGGTGGTCGTCCGGTCTCAGTCGCGTACATGTCGGCCGAAAAATTCATGTACCGCTTCATCGCGGCCATTCGCAGCCAGCAGACCATGCAGTTCAAGGAGCAGCTGCGCAGCCCCGACGTGCTGATGATCGACGACCTGCAATTCCTCATCGGCAAGGACAACACGCAAGAGGAGTTCTTCCACACCTTCAATGCGTTGGTGGACGTCGGCAAGCAGATCGTGGTCTCCGCCGACAAGTCGCCCTCTGACCTGTCCGGCCTCGACGACAGGCTGCGCACCAGGCTCGGCTACGGCATGGTGGCGGACCTGCACGCCACCACGTTCGAGCTGCGCATCTCCATCCTGGAGGCCAAGGCTGCGCGCGCCGGTCTCGCGGTGCCCACCAAGGTGTTGGAGTTCCTGGCTTACAAGATCACCACCAATGTGCGCGAGCTGGAAGGCGCATTGAACCGTCTTGTCGCCCACGCCAACCTGTTCGGCCGCACGATCACGCTCGAGACGACACAGGAGGTGCTGCACGACATCCTGAAGGCGCAGGACCGTCGCGTGACCATCGAGGAGATCCAGAAGAAGGTCGCCGAATATTTCAAGATCCGGTTGACGGACATGTCCTCGGCACGGCGGGCACGCGCAGTGGCGCGACCGCGGCAGGTGGCGATGTATCTCGCCAAGCAGATCACCCAGCGCAGCCTGCCGGAAATCGGCCGCCGGTTCGGCAACCGCGACCACACCACGGTGATGCACGCCTGCTCGCGGGTGAGCGACCTCATGGGCCGCGACGCCGCCCTGGCCGAGGATGTCGAGCTCCTGCGGCGCATGCTGGAATCCTGAACGGCCGTATCAGATAGGGTTGCCATCCCCAAAGAGCCGTCATCCCCGCTTGCGCGGCGCGAAAGCGGGGACCCAGTTGCCGCACAGCCGGCCTTTCCCCGCACGTCGTGCCATTGCTACAGTGCATCGCACGGAGTTGACTGGGCGCCGCTGCAACCCGGCCTCTTGAGGATGGATGCCATGATGCTGAAGGCCGACCGGGCCACCCTCTTGAAGGCGCTGGCCCACGTCCAGAGCGTGGTGGAGCGCCGCAACACCATACCCATCCTGGCCAACGTCATGATCGCCGTGCGCGACGGAAGTCTTGCGCTGACCGCAACCGACATGGAGATCGCCATCGTCGAGGACGTGCCGGCCAGCACGACCCGCAATGGTTCCTGTACCGCTCCGGCTACGACCCTCTACGAGATCGTCCGCAAGCTGCCCGACGGGGCGGAGGTGGAACTCGACCACCCGGGCGGCGACGCCCAGCTCGCATTGCGCTCCGGCCGCTACTCCACCAGCCTGGTCGTGCTGCCGACCGAGGACTTCCCCTCGATGACCGCCGGCGTGCTGCCGCATCGGTTCAACCTCCCGGCCCAGGTGCTGCGCGCCCTCATCGACCGCACGCGCTTCGCCATCAGCACCGAGGAGACGCGCTACTACCTCAACGGCATCTACCTGCATGCGGCCGAGAGCGAGGGCACCCGCGTGCTGCGCGCGGTCGCCACCGACGGCCACCGCCTGGCGCGGGTGGAGGAGCCGCTGCCCGAGGGCGCGGGCTCGATGCCCGGCGTGATCATCCCGCGCAAGACGGTGAACGAGCTGCGAAAGCTGCTGGACGAGGTGACCGGTAACGTGGAGATCGCGCTGTCCGATACGCGCATCCAGTTCCATGCCGATGCGATCCTGCTCACCAGCAAGCTGATCGACGGTACATTCCCCGAGTATGAGCGGGTCATCCCGCGCGGCAACGACAAGGTGCTGCGGGTGGGCAAGAAGGACTTTGCTGACGCGGTCGGCCGGGTATCGGCGATTTCGGCCGAGCGCTCGCGCCCGGTTAAGCTGTCGCTGGCGCGCGACCTGCTCGTGTTGTCTGCTGCCAGCCCCGAGCAGGGCACGGCGACGGAGGAGCTGGACTCGGATCATGTGAAATACGAGGCGGGTCCTTTGGAGATTGGTTTCCAGGCACGCTACCTGAACGACATCACGGACCAGATCGCAGGCGAGGTTGAGTTCCGCTTCTCCGACGGTTCGGCGCCCACGGTTGTTCAGGACGCGGCGGATGCCAGCGCGCTCTATGTGCTGATGCCGATGCGGGTTTGAGCGAAATATCCTCCCCCTCCCCTTTGCGGGTTGGGGGGAGGGGCGCCTCAACATTGAGAGCCCAGATATCGTGCGCCTTCACCCCTCCCCCAACCCCCTTCCCGCGAGGGGAGGGGGAGAAGTCTTCACGACGGTCAAGCCGCACCCATCAGCGCCAGGCCCTCCGCGACCGAGACGAACTCGCCGCCCCCGGCCAGTCTGCGCGCGCCGAAGCGTTCGGCGAACAGGCGTCGCACCGCCGGGACGAATGCCGAGCCACCGGTCAGGAAGACCCGATCCACCGCCCCATGAGGCAAGCCGGCCTCCTGCAGGGCCTGGTCGACCGTGGCGCCCAACCGGACGACGTCTCCCGCAATCCAGGACTCGAAATCGGCACGGGTGATTGTCTGCTCGATCGCCAGGTTCTTGTGGGCGAACCGCAGCACGCTGCTGTCCGCGTGCGACAGCGCCGCCTTGGCGCCCGCGACCGCCTGATAGAGCTCGAAGCCCAGTCCATCCTCGATCAGCGCGATAAGATGTTTCAACCGCTCCGGATGGTCAGCCGTGCGCGCGACCTCGGCGATCGAGCGCAGCGTGCGCGGCGTTCGCATGAGCGACAGCAGATGCCAGCGCGCGAAACCGGAATAGTACTCGGGCGGCACCGGCAGGTGCTTGCCCATCACGCGATAGCTGTCTCCCTTGCCTAGCAGCGGCGCGATCACCGCGTTGATGATGCGGTAGTCAAATACGTCGCCGGCTATGCCGATGCCGGCGTGGCCGAGCGGCGTCACCCTCGGGCCAAGCCCGAGGGCGGGCACGCCGGGCTCGAACCGCAGGACCGAGAAGTCGCTGGTGCCACCGCCGAAGTCGCCGATCAGTACGGTGGCCGCATCGCTCAGCGTCTGGGCGAACCGCCAGCCGGCGGCCTCGGGCTCCAGCGCCAGCGTCACCTCGGGCGCTCCGGCCTCGGCATAGGCGCCCCGCAGGCGAGCGGCACCGAGCGTGTCGTCCGCGAACTCGCCGGCGAAGCGCACAGGCCGCCCGACAACGACGCGGAGCGCCGGCCCGGTCTCCGCCAGCAGCGTCTGCAGGAACCCGCCGACAAGGCGCTCCAACGTGAAGGGGCGGCCGAAGATGCGGGTCTCGGTGAAGCTCCTCTGCGCCAGATATGTCTTCATCGACATGATCAGGCGGCTGTCCAACGGGTCCTCAAGGTAGGACGCGATCGCCGCCGGCCCCGCCGCCTGGCGCAGGAAGCTGCGGCCGCGACCTTCCTCGGTCCAGAAGCACAGCACCGAGCGGAACACATCCAGGAGAGCCGCGCCACCCGTATGGTGCTGCGTCGTCACCGCGCCATTCTCGTGCAGCAGGGCAACCACGCTGTTGGTGGTGCCGAAATCGACGCCGATCGCCCTGAGCATCCCGCCGCTCCCTCAAAAGGCGCGCGTTCAAGCGCGATCGAGGGCGCGGCGCAAGACCCCCTGGGCTGCGGTTGTGCCTACACCCCGGCGTATTCCTCCGAGATGTCCTTGTTCGTGTAGTCCGTCAGCAGCGCCGTCGAGACGATGCCGATGATGGCGCACAACAGGATGTAAAGCGCGATCGGAAACGTCGAACCGTAAGTTGCGAACAGCCACGTCGCGATGAACGGCGAGGGACCGCCGGCGATGACCGAGGCTAGCTGGTAGCCGAGCGAGGCGCCGCTGTACCGCAGTCGTGGCGTGAAGCTTTCCGCGATCAGCGCTGCCTCCGGCCCGTACTGGGTCATCACCGGGATCAGCGATATCGCGATTGCGATGAAGACCACGACCGGATCTCTGGTGTCCAGCATGGCGAAGTAGACGAAGCCGAAGATCCCCATGAACACGCAGCCCAACATGAACATGTTCTTGCGGCCGACGCGATCCGACAGGTGCCCGGCGACGACGACCCACAGGAAGCCGAGGATGGTCTGGCAGATGACGGCGATCAGCAGGAAGTCGCGCGAAAACCCGAGCACCGCCGTGCCGTAGGTGAAGATGAAGGCGCCGACGATATAGCCCGGCGCCTGTTCCGGCAGTCGCAGCAGCGCGGTCAGTGCAACCTGCTTCGGCTGGCGCTTCAGCACTTCCCACACCGGCGCGCGCTCGATGCGCTCTTCGTCCAGAATGCGCTGGAAGACCGGGGTCTCGAAAATGCCGAGCCGGATCCACAGCCCGACGCCGACCATGACGATGCTGATCAGGAACGGGATGCGCCAGCCCCAGACGAGGAACTGATCGCCGGAGAGCCAACTGAAGAAGAGCACCGCCGTGTTGGCGAGAAACAGCCCAGCCGGTGCGCCGAATTGTGGCCAGGCCGAAAGGAAGCCGCGGTTCTTGTTCGTGCGTGCCCACTCCATGGCCAGCAGGACCGAGCCGCCCCATTCACCGCCGACACCGATGCCCTGGATCAGGCGAATGACCGTCAGCAGCACGGCGCCCCAGATGCCGATGCTGTCATAGGTCGGGACGAGGCCGACGGCGACGGTTGCGATGCCGGTCACCAGGAGCGTCACGATCAGGGTCGCCTTGCGCCCGATGCGGTCGCCATAATGGCCGAAGATCGCCGCCCCGATGGGCCGGCCCACAAACCCGATGAAGAACACGGCGAAGGCTTCAAGCACACCGACGAGAGGGGCGGATTTCGGAAAGAACAGTTTCCCGAAGACCAGGCCAGTGACCGTGCCGTAGAGCAGGAAGTCGTACCATTCGATGGTGGTGCCGACGGTGCTGGCGATGACCGCGCGGCGCAGCTGCGCGCGGTGCTCACTTTCGGAATCGCCGAATGCAGCGTTTGCAGCTGTTGTCATCGGATCTCCTCCCAGGTTTTTCTTGTGTGCACTCACGACGAAAGCCGGTACCGAGAGCACTGTTTATTGATGAGCGTAGCAGCCGCGGCCGAAAATGGAAGACTGTTTTGGGCGGCAGCGCGCGGGCCACTGAACCGGTATCCAGCGCTCAGGCTGCGATCGCAGCATCCTGGTCGGCAGCTCCTTGCAAGCGGCTCCTCGACCGGTTCGCCGCGGACACGACCTCTACAATCGTCTCCAGAACATGAAGGCTTACGAATGAACGTCCCTGATGACAGTAACCGACCGGTCGCCACAACGCAGTCATGGCGGAGAAGACCAATCCAGAGAGCCAACCTTATCGGACATTGTTATAACCTACGCATTCGTCGCAACTTCAAAGCGTCATGGCCGGTGAAGGCCGGCCATGAGAGTCGAATTGAGAGTCAATTTCATGGGTGCTTGGCATCAAACGCAGAGAGGTGAAGTGCCTTGAGGTCGGCAGCTATGCCGTCTCGTTGCGCGCTCAGACCCGCGCCACCTGCGGCCTCGATCTGAAGGTCAAACCCGCCCAGATCAACGCCGCCGCCTTGTCTCGCGCGCTCGCGATATTCGGTCGCCGCTTGAGGGATCGCAGCGCCACGGCCCGGCAAGGAAGCTCCGTCAAGCCGCGCCACCAACGCAAAGCCCGGCCGCGTTGCCGCGGTTGGCCCTACGCCTGCTTGCACCTCGATCAGACTGCGGCGGATCTTCCGTCCGCGCTCGACCATGTCCTCGATATACGTCCGCGTCGCCCCAGCGCACCGCGCGCGACATCGCCTGCGCATCCTCCATGAACCGGGCCAGCATCTCCAGCAGCGCCTCGCGGTTATTGAGGAAAATGTCGCGCCACATCACCGGATCGGACGCCGCGATCCGGGTGAAGTCGCGGAAGCCGGAGGCGGCGAACTGCACCACCTCCTGGCGGCTCTCGTCGGCCAGATCGTCGGCGGTGCCGCAGATCGTGAAGGCGATCAGGTGCGGCAGATGCGACACGATCGCCAGGACGCGGTCGTGATGCCCCGGCTCCATGCGCTGCACCATGGACCCGCAGCGCCGCCACAGTTCCTCGATCTTCGCCACTGCGGCTTCGTCTGCCCCGGGCGGCGGAGTCAGCAGCGCCCAGCGGCCCTCGAACAGCGTGGTGAAGCCGGCATCCGGCCCGGAATACTCGGTGCCCGCCACCGGATGCGCCGGCACGAAATGCACGCCGGCCGGCACCAGGGGCCCGACATCGCGGATCACCGACTGCTTCGTGGAGCCGACATCGGTCAGGATGGCGCCCTTGGTCAGATGCGGCGCGATCGCGGCGGCGATATCGGCGAATGCCCCCACCGGAGCGCACAGCATCACGCAGTCCGCACCTTCCACCGCGCGCGCGGCGTCCGCCTCCACCCGGTCGGCGAAGCCCAGTTCGCGCACCCGGTCGAGCGTCTTCGCGGTCCGCGCGTTCACCACGACCTCGCCGGCAAGGTCGCCCCGTTCGCGGGCGATGCGTGCGACGGAGCTGCCGATCAGGCCGATCCCGATCAGCGCCAGTCGCTTGAACAGCGGCTCAGGCATCAGGACTGCGCATAAAGGTGGACAACGCGTCAATGACGATGCCGACCTCCTCGGCGGTGCCGACGGTGACGCGCAGGCAGTGCGGCAGGCCGTAGCCGCCCACCGGCCGGGCGATCACTCCGCGCGAGCGCAGGAACGCATCCGCCGCCCTGGCGCGCTCCGGCGCGGCGAAGTCGGCGAGGACGAAATTGCCCTCGGATGGCCACACCCTGATCCCCGCCGCCTGCAGCCCCGCCGCGAGCTTCGGGCGATATTCGGTGTTGTGCGCCCTGCCCTTCTCCACCCACCCGGGCTCGGCGAGCGCCGCGATCGCCGCCGCCTGCGCGGCAATCGACACGTTGAACGGCGCCCGCACCCGGTTCAACACGTCGATCACCGCGGGCGGTGCATAGGCCCAGCCGATCCGCATGCCGCCCAGGCCGAAGATCTTCGAGAAGGTCCGCGTCATCACCGTATTGTTCGCGGCATCCACCAGCCTGATGCCCGGATCGTAGTCCGGCCGCTCGACGTACTCGGCGTACGCCGCATCCAGCACCAGAAGCACCTCCGGGGGTAACCCGGCGCGCAACCGTGCCACCTCGGCATGCGGGACCATGCTGCCGGTCGGATTGTTCGGATTGGCGAGGAACACCAGCCGCGTCGCCGGCGACACCGCCGCCAGCATGGCGTCGACATCGGCTGTCAGGTTGCGCTCGCGCGTCTTGATCACGCGACTGCCGGAGTAGGTGCCCGCAATCTGGTAGATCGAGAATCCGTGTTCGCTCATGACGATCTCGCGCCCGGGGCCGCCATACGCGAGACAGAGCTGATAGATCAGATCATCCGAACCCGCGCCGCACACGATGCGCGCCGGGTCCAACTTGAACCGCGCACCGATCGCGCGGCGCAACTCGGTCGCATCGCCGTCCGGGTAGCGATGCAGTTCGCCGGCCAGTTTCGCATAGGCCGCCTGCGCGCCGGGCGGCACACCGAATGCGCCCTCGTTGGACGACAGCTTCAGCACACGGTTGACGCCAGGCACGGTCGACTCGCCGCCGACGTATGGCGAGATGTCGAGAACCTCGGGACGCGGGCGCGGGGCGGTCATGCTGCATCTCCATTTGCCGGAACGGCGTCCTCGGGAACGGCATAGACACCGAGCACGACCGGCCGGCGCAGCACGGCCCCGATCCCTTCCAGCCGCGGATCATCGTCGGTCACGTAGCCATCGACTTCGACCAGCGCGTGCGCCACCTGCGCCCCCTGGTCACGCCGCAGGATCACCGAGCATGGCGACAGACCGGCAGCGATCAGTGCCTGGGTCAGCCGCGCCCGGCTCACCTCACGGTCAAGCTCGAGGCCGAGCAGCGAGCGGTCGCGCTCGCTGGCGTCCGGCGCGATGGCCGCGATCACCAGAGACTGGACGTTCGGCGCACCCTCGGTCCGCGGCGACCAGAACGGCAGCCGCGCCACCACATGAATGCGCGGTTCATCGTTCTGCAGCAGTGCGGTCCACCAGGCGTGACGCGGTGTCTCGGATTCCGTCGGGTAGGGCAGCACGCCAACCGAGGCACTACCGCCGCTCACCTCGGCCATCACCTGCGCCGGGCTGCGATGCACATGCAACGGCGTCAGCGCACCGAAATGCTCGCGTGCTGCCTGGGTGAAGCCGGCACCCGCATCGGCTTCGCAGACCGCCACCGTGAACGGACCTTGCATCGCCGTGGTGCCTGCCAGCAACTCACGCCAGATGCGGACCAGCGCCTGCGCCGGAAGCCCCCCAGCATGACCGTGCAGCAGTCGGCGCACGATCGAGGCCTCGCGTCCGGGACGGAACGCCGTGCGCTTGCCGGATGTCGCCACCCGCTCCACCACCCGCGCGCGCTGCATCAGAAGGGCGTGCAGTTGGTCATCGATACGGTCCAGTTCGCCGCGCAACGCGGGAAGCCCGCCAGGCCAGCCATCCTGCGGTGGCGGCGGGTCCTCCCCCTCGGGGGCGGGTGGCGACGGCGCGTCGATACGTGCTGGACTGGACATCACTCTGGCCGGCAGGGGGCAGGAACAGATAGCCGAACCCGGCAGGCATGCAAACAGCAGCGCCGCGGGAGGGTTGCGGCGGCGGCGGCCCCCGCCTATGCAATTGCCGAAATGGACACGTCAACCGCCCTTGCAGGCATCGACCATACGCCGTTTGTCACGTTTGAGGACGGGATGGCGCTGGACTGCGGCGCGCGCCTGGAGCGGCTTACCGTCGCCTACCGCACGTACGGGTTGCTGAATGCTCAGCGCTCCAACGCCGTGCTGGTCTGCCATGCCCTGACCGGCGATCAGTATGTGGCGGAGCGCCACCCGGTCACTGGCAAGGAAGGCTGGTGGGACATCGTGGTGGGGCCAGGCAAGCCGATCGACACCGATCGCTACTTCGTCATCTGCGCCAATGTGCTGGGCGGCTGCATGGGCTCCACCGGCCCGCGCAGCATGCGCGATGGCGGGCACGGGCCATGGGGCACCGATTTCCCGCCAGTGACGATCCGCGACATGATCCGGGCGCAGAAGCGGCTGATCGACCACCTGGGGATCAAGCGACTGTTTGCGGTGATGGGTGGCTCGATGGGCGGGATGCAGGCGCTGCAATGGGTGGCGAGCTACCCGGACGCGGTGTTCGCTGCACTGCCGATCGCCACCGCGGCCTATCATTCGGCGCAGAACATCGCGTTCCATGAAGTCGGCCGGCAGGCGATCTTCGCCGATCCCGACTGGCAGGGTGGCCGCTACTGGCAGACCGGCAGCATTCCCGCGCGCGGATTGGCCGTGGCGCGGATGTGCGCGCACATCACCTATCTGTCCGAGCAGGCGCTGACGCGGAAGTTCGGCCGCCGGCTGCAGAACGCGCCCAAGGATCCGCGCGAGGCAATCCACCTGTTCGGCGAGATGTTCGAGGTGGAGAGCTATCTGCACCACCAGGGCAGCACGTTCGTCGAGCGCTTCGATGCCAACTCGTATCTGACGATCACGCGGGCGATGGACTATTTCGACTTGACCGCGGATTACGACGGCGATCTGGCGAACGCGTTCCGCGGCACGAAGACGCGTTTCCTGCTGGTTTCGTTCACGTCGGACTGGTTGTTTCCCACGCCGGAGAGCCGCACTATCGCGCGGGCGCTGAACCGTGCGGGGGCGAATGTGTCGTTCGTGGAGATACCATCCGACAAGGGGCACGACGCGTTCCTGCTGGACGAACCGGATTTTCACCGCACGCTGGCGGGATTTCTAGCGGGGTGTGCGGTGCATGCGGGGCTGGAGGGGTAGCATGCGGAGGTTCCTCCCACGCTGAGACTGAGCAGCTTGGCGGCGAGCGGGGGTTCTCACCCATCGTCACGACATCACTCCGGCAGATTATCCCTGGCGCGATCGAATGCACGGAGAGCCACGAGCATCAGGACAATGCCCACGGCGAGGCCCGCGGCGCCACACCAGAGCCCCATTGTAACCCCGCCGACAACGCCACCAACAATGGCACCGAGCGCCAGGAGCATGAAGGGAAGCAGGCAACCTATCGCGGCCATTCGCGTGCCCCCGTCGTCTGGAATCGCAGTAGCATATCGGCCTCTGGCAGGCTGAAGCCACTGCTTATGGCATCGGAACCCGTCCGGAAGACGTGGCCGGAACTCGGTGTCCTGATCGGGTTCAGTCCGCCCGTTCAACCTGCATCGCCAACGATGGGATCCTGGGCAGCGACTTCCGCAGTCTCTCGACCGTAAAAGGCGATCCGGCCAGAGCAGGGACACAACGTTCTTGCTGCACCGTGATCCGGGGAAATATCGTACCGGCACAAATAAGCCAGGAGTCGCCAGATGCTGTTCACCTGCCTGCCGGAGGGAGCGCGAATCCCCGGCCGCTTTCCGGGACCCGCGCATGACCGCGGCAAATGGTTCACCGTCGACATTCATTGCCATGTGACCAGCGTCAAGGCCGCGGGAATGGTAGAGGGCAACGAGGCGGTCTCGCGCTGGTATCTGGAAACACAGGCCAACGCGCGCAGCCAGCAGATCAACCGACAGAACGCGGTGAGGACGCGCGTGCAGGGAACATCGGCTGAGCAACGCATCGTCGACATGGATCTGATGGGCATCGACATCCAGGCGATTTCGCCGGCGCCGCGTCAGACCTATTATGGTGCCGATCCGGAATTGGGGCTGGCCACCGCGCGCACGCTCAACGACGAGATCGCCGACATCGTCGGCCACCATCCCGACCGCTTCACAGGCCTTGGCACGATCCCGCTGCAGGCGCCGGACCTGGCGATCGCCGAACTGGAGCGGCTGCACAGATCGCTCGGCATGCGCGGAATCGAGATCATGACGCATGTGGCCGGCGAGGATCTGTCGGCCGAGCGCTTCCGCAAAGTGTTCCGGCGGATCGAGGAACTCGGGCTGCTGGTGTTCATGCACCCGGACGGCTTCACCGAGGCGCGGCGGTTCAAGGAACATTACTTCGCCAACGTGATCGGCAACCCGCTCGATACGACGGTGGCGCTCCATCACCTGATTTTCGGCGGCGTGCTGGAGGACTGCCCCGGCCTGAAGCTGGTGGCGGCGCATGGCGGAGGATATCTGCCGGCCTACGCTGGGCGCATCGACCACGCCGCATCTGCGCGACCGGATACCGGCGAGAAGCTGAAGGAAATGCCAGGGACGTATCTGCGGCGGTTATATTTCGATTCGCTGGTATATACGCATCCGCAGTTGGAATACCTCGTTGCGCAGTTTGGCGCCGATCATATCCTGGTCGGCACTGACTATCCGGCGGATATGGGCGAGACCGACCCGGTGGGATTCATCGAGGGCGCACCGGGACTCGATGACGCAGCGCGGCGGGCAATTCTGGGCGGCAACGCAGCGCGGCTGCTGGGCATCGAAGTGCCGGCGGGGAAGAAATGACCAGGACACTACCGAACCATGCAGCGGTCGGCGTGTGCCTTTCCAGGAACTCCAGGACGCGTGCGCGCGCCGATGTCAGAGCCGCTCCCGCCAGGCCATCCACTTCCTTTGCCGCCCAAATGCAGGAGGACGTGGATGGCCGGCGCTGTCGGGTCAGTTCCGGTGATTCGCGCGGTAGTAGGAATTGCGCAGAACGCGGCCGGGCAGTGCACCGCAGTGCTTGCCGTCTTCCAGCAGAATCTGGCCGTTGACGACAGTCATTTGGATACCCTGGGCTGGCTCGCGGATCCGCATGGCCCCGGTCGGGAAGTCGTGGACGACTTCGTGCGGCAGTGGACGAACCGTATCGGGATCGAAGATGACGATGTCCGCCACCATGCCAGGCTGCAGCAAGCCGCGATCCTGCAATCCGAAGATCGATGCCGATTCGAAGGTAAGCCGCCGCACCGCGGTTTCCAGCGACATGATCTTCTTCTCGCGCACCCACTCGCCCAATAGGCGGGTGCTGAAGCCGAAGCCGCTCTGGAACTGGACGTGCGCGCCGCCGTCCGAAAGGCCGATAATCGCATTGGGATAGTTCAGGATCTTCGCCACCGCGTCGTCATCGACGTTGTTCTCGCCGTGCAGGAACGCGGTGTCGAGGTTCTCCTCGACCACGAGGTCGAGGAAGGCGTCGATGATGCCCTTGTTCTGCGCCTTGGCAATCTGGCCGATGGTCATGCCTTCGAGGCCCTTGTTCTTCGGCAGCACTGCATGCTGGACGGTCATGTAGTCCCACCATGTGCGGCAAATCCCCGGCGGACTGACGTCAACCTTGAATTCGACGGCTTCGTCATGGAGCTTCTTACGGACCTCGGGATCGCTGTAGGCACGTATTTTTTCATCGTCCGTGGCGAGCAGGATCGGATGCCAGGTCGGCAGGCCACGGAAAGTCTGGGTATTGCGCATCGTGAAGAAGTCCGTGATGCGGTTTGGCGTACATGTCGGGTAGGCGCGGATGCCCTTGGCAATCGTCGCGTCGACGTGCGCCATCTGCTCCTTCCACTCGTTTGGACGGCGCATTGACTGATTGAGGTTGTTGTAGACGACCGGGCGGCCGGTGGCCTCGGACAGTCGGCTCATCAGCCCGTTCTTCATCTCGGAGCCATTGCCGCCACCGCTCTGGATGATACCGGTGCCCAGTTCACGCAGCACATCGCAAATCGCGAAGATCTCTTTCTCCTCGGCCCACAGTGCCGGGAGATGGACGCCCTGCGGATCATAGTGGCCCTGGTTGCGCGAGACCGAGAGGCCGAGCGCGCCGGCGCGCATGCCTTCACGCACAATATCCTGCATCGCCTTGATTTCGGTGTCCGTCGCCGCACGCTTCTGACATTCATCGCCCATCACGTAGTAGCGGACCGCGGTATGGCCAATGAGATTTCCGACGTTGACGCCGAGCTTCCGATCGAGCTGGTCGATGTATTCCGGGACCGTCTCCCAGCCGAACTCGACGGTGCGCAAGACCTCCATCGGGATCGCTTCCACATAGGACAGGAATTCAGCCAGCCGCTCCGACTTGCCCGGGCGCACTGGCGCAAGCGACAGTGAGCAATTGCCGAAGATCACCGTGGTGGCGCCGTGGTCACACGAATAGGAGCACAGCGGGTCCCAGGTCACCTGCGCGTCGTAGTGACAGTGATTGTCGATGAAGCCGGGCGCCACCACGGTCCCGTGGGCGTCGACGACCCGGGTGGCCGGGCCGCTCAATTTGCCGATCTCGGCGATCTTGCCGTCCTTCACCGCGACATCGCCGCGGAACGCGGGCATACCCGAGCCATCGACAACACGGCCATTGCGAATCAACAGATCATACGTCATCGGCTTTCTCTCCTCCCTTGGGACGTTCAGCGCCAACCCGCCGTCTCTACCGGAAAGTGTAGCGCGCCGATGCAGCGGCGCATACTCTGCACCGCCTTCATACGGCCGGAGCCGGACGTTGCGTCCGCGGCATCAGCCATTCTTTGCACACCACAGGAGACAGCCCCATGCGAGTTGGCCTGTTTTACCAGATTCAAGTTCCCAAACCCTGGACCGCAGACAGTGAATCACAACGCATCCATGAAGCACTCGAGCAAATTCCCTTCGCCGAACAACAGGGTTTCGCGAGTGTTTGGTTTTCGGAGCATCACTTCCGCCCCGTATGGTCGCACAACAGCGCCCCGGATCTTACACTTGCGGCGGTCAGCCAGCGCACCAGCCGTATCCGCCTTGGAATTGGCGTGGTCCTCGCCCCGATTCACCATCCGCTGCACGTCGCGGCACGAATGGCGACACTCGATATCTTGAGCCGCGGGCGCGTTGACGTGGGGCTCGGCCGGACCGGCTATCCGTACCAGCTTACCCCGTACGGGACGGACCTGCACGACACACGAGGCATGTGGCTGGAGTTTGCCGACGTGCTGCCACGCATCTGGACGCAAGAGATTATCTCGCATCAGGGCACATACTATAAGATTCCTCCCCGCGAGGTACTTCCCAAGCCAGTGCAACGCCCTCATCCTCCAATGTGGTCCGCGTGCGGCAGCGATGAGACGGCGCGCTTGACGGGCAGCTTGGGGATGGGCGGATTGTTCGGCAGCGAAGGGGGCCCGGACCGCGTCAAGCAGCTCATGGCGCTGTATCAGGATGCCCTACGGACAGCCACGGCCAATGTGGTCGCGCCCCCAAGGCGTGCTGCGCTGATGACCGCAGGTTACTGCCATGAGGATCCGCGGGTCGTGGAACAGCGCGGCACCGAACTCGTGGGTTGGTATCTTGAACAGCAACGCGAGCGCGCCCGGCTGGTGTGGCGCGACTATGATCCAACCACCGTGCCGCCGGATTATCAGGGTTACTACGCGCGCGACCAACGCCTCGCCAGTGGGCCGCATCCGGGTGAGCCCACGCCCCAGGAGGTGCGTGAACAAGGCACGTCGTTCTGCGTCGGCACGCCTGCGGACTGTATTCGGTTTCTCGAACTGTACGAGGCGCTCGGCATCGAGGAAGTGTTCTTGCTGTGCGCCATCGGCCCGGCGCGGCACCAGGAGGTTCTCCACACCATTCGTCTCTTTGGCGAGCAGATCATCCCGCACTTCCAGGCCAAGGAGTTGCATGCGGCGTTGGTGCGACAATCGGCGTAGTCTCGCCACCGTCGCGGCACAGCCGTGGTCCACCATTCTGAACACCGGTCACTGAAGCAGGAGGAGCGAAGCCATGATGATCGTCGACGCGCAAATCCATATCTGGGCGAAGGGCACACCGTCGGCCCACCATAGACAGGAGCCGTATTCGAAGGACCAGGCGCTCGCAGGCATGGACGAAGCGGGCGTTGACCGCGCAGTGATTCATCCGCCGATGTGGGATCCCGATTCAAATGAACTCGCCGTCGAGGCGGTTCGCGCCCATCCGGATCGCTTCGCGATCCTCGGCTGGTTCCCGCTTGATCGCCCTGAGAGTCGATCCCTCGTCGACACCTGGAAGAGCAGGCCCGGCATGCTCGGCCTGCGGTTCTATTTCAACCAGCCGCATGAGCAGTCATGGCCGACCGACGGCACCCTCGACTGGTTGTGGCCGGCAGCCGAGCGTGCAGGCCTGCCGATTGCGCTCGCGGCGGCATCGTTCCTTCCGGTGGTCGGACAAATCGCCGAACGTCATCCGGGCCTCAGGCTGATCGTCGATCACATGGGCGTCCCGCGCGCCACGAAGGGCGAAGCCTCATACAAGAACCTGCCGCAGCTGATCGCGCTCGCCAGGCATCCGAACATCGCCGTCAAGGCCACGGGTCAGGCAGGCTATGCCGAGGACAGCTATCCATTCCGCAGCATTCACCCGCACCTGCGCCAGGTTTACGACGCCTTCGGGCCCCAACGGATGTTCTGGGGAACCGACATCACCCGCATGCCGTGTTCCTGGAAACAATGCATCACGTTGTTTACCGAGGAGCTGCCTTGGCTGAAGGGACATGACCTCGAGCTGGTGATGGGTCGGGCCTTCTGCGACTGGATCGGCTGGAAGCCTGCGGCGAACTGACGCCATGTCGACGCAGGCAGCCTCCGGCTTCGTCGGTGAGCGCCTTGGCCAATTCGTCGCGGCGTCGCGTTGGGATGCGCTGCCGCACGCATTGCGGCATGAGGGCAAGCGCTCACTGCTGAATTTCATTGGCTGTGCCCTTGGCGTCGCCCATACATCGCCGATCGACATGGCGATGCGCGTACTGATGCGATTGTCAGGCGGCGAACGGGTCACGGTGCTCGGCCGCTCGGAGCGGCTCGATGCGCTCGGCGCGGCATTCATCAACGCGATCGGCGCCAACCTGCTCGACTACGACGACACGCATTTGCGAACTGTTATCCATCCAACTGCTCCGGTTGCCCCGGCCGCACTTGCGCTTGCGGAACAGCGTGGGCTGTCTGGGGCGGCAATGCTGCATGCGTTCATCCTGGGTGCGGAAGTCGAATGCCGCATCGGCAATGCCGTCTCGCCCGGCCATTATGCCCGTGGCTGGCACATCACCTCGACATGCGGCGTCTTCGGCTCCGCTGCCGCGAGCGCGAAGCTGCTTGGCCTGGACGCGCGGCAGACTGCGCACGCGCTGGGTATCGCCGCCAGTCAGTCCGCTGGTCTGGTGGAGAACCTACCCAGTGCGGCGAAGAATGTGAGCGTCGGCAGTGCCGCCCGCAATGGACTGTTTGCCGCATTGCTGGCGGAACAGGGCTGCACGGCTGCTCCAGCAGCGATCGAGGGTTCACTCGGCTGGGCGCGCGCGATGGGAGATGAACCCGCGACCGCAGACATAACGGACGAATTGGGCGATCGATGGGAGTTTCTGCGGAATACCTACAAGCCCTACCCGTGCGGCATCGTGATGCATGCGGTGATCGACGCGTGTCTGGCGCTCAGGCGAGACCAGGCGGTGACGACGGCGGACATCGCTGAAATCGTCGTGTCCGGCGACCAGCTGCTGCTCGACCGCGGCGACCGGACAGTGGCAAATGAACGGGATGCGCGGGTCAGCATCCATCACTGCGCCGCGGTCTCGTTCCTGTTTGGCGCAGCCGGGCTGAAAGAGTTCTCGGAGGAAACGGTACATGACCCAGCGGTCATTGCGCTACGTGCACTGACGAAGGCACGGCTGAATGCCGACAGTCCCAAAGGAGCAGCGACAGTCACGATCCGCACCTTTGATGGACGCATGCTGGAATTGACTGTGCTCCATGCCAAGGGCAGTACGGAACGACCTCTGTCAGATCAGGACATCGAGGCGAAGGTGCGAGATCTCGTCCGCCACGGCACCTTCGGGGGGCCCATCGATGACATCATCGCAGCAGCGTGGCAGCTGGATACGTCGGGCACGTTTGATCGAATGATCAGGATGCTGTGCCCGGGTTAGCGCTGGTGGGCTCATGGTTGTCCTCCAGCATTCGATGGCTCATCCTCTCGCAATCAAATTCACCGCTGGCGGCAATCGACGAAGCGGTGGCGGTTGGGGGAGGCGGCGATGGCGAGTGAACACTCCAGTCAACGCCACGGCGTCGGCGCACCGTTGCTGCGCAAGGAGGACGATCGTCACCTGCGGGGCCGCGGCCAGTTCGTCGCGGACATTTCGATGCGCGGTACCCACGAGGTCGTGTTTCTGCGCAGCCCGCACGCCCACGCACACATCCGCTCGATCTCCGTCCCGCCCGCCGCGCGAGGACGGGTGTTTACCGCCACGGACCTCCCGCGCATCAAGCCGATCCGGGTGGTCACGCAGGCGGCCGGGGCGCGCTCGCCACCCTGGCCGCCGCTTGCGACCGACAAGGTGCGCTATGTCGGCGAGGCGATTGCCGCCTGCGTCGCGCCTACCCGCGCCGAAGCCGAGGACCTCGCCGCCGCCGTCGTCGTCGACTACCAGCCGCTCGAAGCGGTTGTCGATGCGGCCGCCATGCGCGCCGGCAGCCCCGACCTCGTGCACGAATACTTCGGCGACAATCTGTTCCTGGAGCGCACGGTCGAGGGCGGCGACATCGAAGCCGCCGCACGCGCCGCCGAGATCACCGTCAGCCGCGAGTACCGCATGAACCGGCAGTCCGGCGCGCCGATGGAATGCCGCGGCGTGCTCGCCTATCGCGACTACCGGCTCGACGAGATCGTGGTCTACGCGTCGACCCAGACACCGCACACGATGCGCGTCGCACTCGGCGAAATCCTCGGGCTCGAGGAGCGCCGCATCCGGGTCGTCGCGCCCGATGTCGGCGGCGGATTCGGACCCAAGGCCCGGCTATACCCGGAGGAGATCGTCCTCGCCGCGCTGGCACTGGAGCTCGATAACCCAGTGCGCTGGATCGAGGAACGCCGTGAACATCTTTTGACCTGCGCCCATACCCGCGATCATCATTACCGCGTGACCGCCTATGCCGATGCGCAAGGCCATATCCTCGGCATCGATTGCGAAATCACGGTCGATGCCGGCGCCTATGGCCTGTGGCCGCAAGGCCCCTATCAGGAAGCCAACATGGCGGCGCGCACCCTGCCGGGTCCCTACACAATCCCGCACTATCGTGCCCGCACCTATACGGTCGCAACCAACAAGGCGCCGCTGGGTCCGTATCGCGGGGTCGGCCGCCCGGGCGCCTGCTTTGCGGTCGAGCGGACGATTGACGAGATTGCCCGCGCGGTCGGCCGCGACCCGGTCGCGGTGCGCATCGCGAACATGATCCGGCCCGAACAGATGCCCTACGCCTCGGTAACGGGCATGCGCTACGATACCGGCGACTATCCGCAAAGCGTGCGGCTCTGCGCCGAGTTGCTGAACCTGGCACAGATCCGTGAACGGCAGCGACAGGGTGAGCCGGATGGGCGGCTTGTCGGCATCGGCTTTGCCAGCTTCACCGAGCAGACCGCACATGGGGCCGCCGAATTCGCCGCGCGCGGCGCCGCCATCATCCCAGGATTCGAAAGCTGCACCGCCCGCATCCTCACTGATGGCAGCGTCGTGCTGATGGTCGGCATTCAGTCGCACGGCCAGGGGCTGGAGACCGCGCTGTCGCAGATCGCATGCGAGGAATTGGGCATCGACCCGGCGCGGATCTCGGTGCGGCACGGCGATACCGAAAGCACCGCCTTCGGCTTCGGCACCTTCGCGTCGCGCAGCATGGTCATGTCGGGTGGCGCTGTGGCGCGCGCGAGCCGCATCCTGCGTGACAAGCTGTGCCGGATCGGCGCGCATCTGCTGCAATGCGATGTTGCCGAGGTGCACTGCGAAGGCGGTGCGGTGCATGGGCCAAAGGGCTTTGTGACGATCGCTGAGATCGCCGGTATCGCGCATCTGCGGATGCACGAATTGCCACCCGGCGTCGAGCCGCTGCTTGACGCGACCGCGACGTATGAGCCGGGCATCAGCACAGGCGTTTTCTCCTACGCGACGCACGGTGCAGTCGTCGCGGTCGACCCGGAGACCGGCGCGGTCGAACTGCTCGATTTCGCCGTCGCCGAGGATTGCGGCACGATGGTCAACCCGATGCTCGTCGAGGGTCAGATCCGCGGCGGGGTGGTGCAGGGTATCGGCACCGCGCTCCACGAGGAGATCCCCTACGACGCACAGGGCCAGCCGCTCGCCGCCACGTTTCTCGACTACCACATGCCCGGCGCGCACGAGCTGCCGGCTATTCGGATCGGGCACCTGCACACGCCAGCGACGGCGACCGAATACGGCATGAAGGGAATGGGCGAAGGCGGTGCCGTCGCCCCGCCCGCGGCGATCGCGAACGCTGTGCGCGACGCGCTTGCGCCGTTGGGTGCCGAGGTCAACGAGACGCCGCTGACGCCGCAGCGAGTGCTGGCGGCGATCAGGAGCGCGCGCGAGGGGGAAGACTTTTCTCCAGCCGCACCATTAGCCTGACGCGTATGGGGCTTGTCCCGGCCATCTCCTCCCGCACTGGCGCCGCAATGGATGGCCGGCACTGATCCCCGGATCAGGTCCGGGGCGGCCATGACAGCAGGAACGAGCGCCAGGAGGTCAGTAAGAAACAACCACGTGAGGCCCGGATCACCGTCGATCCGGTCGTTGTCGATCCAGCCCCGTAACCCGCCCGGCTGACCCAAATGCCGAATAGCGATCGAGGTTAGAAGCAAGGGTCAGGACAGACGGAATGGGTCCGGCGCCCCGTGACGTCACCGCTTGCACCTGCTGGCGATAAATCTCGGCGAGCTCTGGCGTCTGCGAGTGATAGTAGCCCACTGCCGTCATCCAATTCCCTGCGGCTGCCGTCCGCAGCTCCCTGAGGAAGCGGGCGGCGTAGTCGGCGTTGGTTGCGGGATCGAAGGCCTGCTCCAAGGACGCGAACGCAGCGGGATGATGCATGAGGTTGACCTGCGCGCAACCGGTGTCGATAGAGTGCGTGCCCCGAGCCTGAGCCTGTCGCACCCACGTGATCGCCTGCTCCTTGGTATCGAAAAAGTGGGCCTCCCCCTCGACGTTGATCGTCCACGGCCACGGCTGGCGCGCGCCCGTGACCTCGTTGCGACGACCGCTCTCGACGATGCCGATTGCCTGCAGGAGTCCGGCCGGAATTGCGTACCGCGCTTCAGCAGCAGCCAGTGCAGCCCGGCACACCGCCCCGGCTATGGCCGCCGCGTAGAGCGGCATGGGGCCGACCGGATATCGGGTAATCCGCGATGCTGGCGAGTGAAACAGTGAGCCATAGTCCCGGGTCGGCGGCCGAAGCTGCGTGATCGGACCGCCGCCGAGGAGACCTTCGGCAACAGCGAGACGTGGTGCGATGGCTAGTCCGAGAGCCAAGAAGAAGTACAAGCGCCTGCGCGCGATAGCCGTCTTCTCGGCAGGTTGCGCCCACTCGTGGGCTACGACAACACGAGCGAGCATCGGAAGCTTTTCCTTTGTGGCGGCAGATGGAAATAAGCAAGAGGAGGGTGCTTGTTTTCCTATAGAAATGGAAGCAACTCGCAGTTGAGCGAGCTTGCAAGAATCGCGCGACTAGCCGGAAGTGCCAATATCTTTGGGATAACCGCAAAATAGGAATGCACTATCGACCACACAGCTCGATAGCGTGCCAGGATGCGCTTCCCCAACATGAGAATACCGGTCCGTGGGTCCCTCCACTGGGACGCCAATCGCAAGGACGCCAGTCGCCCGTGTGCTCATACTGTGTGCCCATCCGGCGGCTGGACGTCTGGGCAAATCGGGAAGTTGGGGAAGATCAGCCGGTTGGCCGTTTGCTGGTGCCGGGTGAGGGATTTGAACCCCCGACCTTCGGTTTACAAAACCGCTGCACTACCACTGTGCTAACCCGGCAAAGTGTCTTTTTATCAATCACTTAGCTTCGTGGCGTCGGCTCGAAAATGGCCCGTTTGCCACCCATTTGCCACCCTACGCTCTCAGACAATGCGCTTCGGAGCGCGGCGTCGATACGCTGTGCCGCGTCTTCCTGCAAGCCTGGGATCGCATGGCTGTAGGTGTCCATCGTGATCGCGATCGATGCATGGCCGAGGCGTTCCGACGCGATCTTGGGATGCACGCCTGCGCGTAGCAGATCGGTGGCATGGGTATGTCGCAAGCCGTGAAAACTGATCGGCTTGATCTTGGCGCGCGCGACGATACGGGCGAACATCTTGGTCACGCTGTCCGGCTGTATCGGATCACCGTCGATCCGCGCGAACACCAGGGCCGCCGGATCACGGCCCATGCCGAGGGCGAGGCGTTCCGCTGCCTGCCTCGCACGATGGGCCTGGAGTTCTTCAGCCAGTGACGGCGACAGCGCGATCGTGCGGCGGCTGCGTTTCGTCTTAGGCGTCTTGAAGCGAAGGCCGGCCTTCGTCTGCTCCAGCGACTGCGCCACAGTCAAGCGTGCGCCTGCTCCAGGTCGACATCAGACCAGCGCAATCCCAGGACCTCGCCGCGGCGCAAGCCGGTGCCGAGCGCCAGGAAGATGATGGGGAACATGCGGGTGGTGCGGGCGGTGGCGAGCAGGGCAGCGCTCTCGGCCGGCTCCAGGACCTCGATCTCGCGGCGTTCGACCTTCGGCCGGCTCGCGTCCTCTACGGGGTTCGTCGGGATCAGGCGGAGTGCACGCGCCCGCTTCAATGCCACGTGCAGCACGCGGTCATGGTGCACCACCGTCTGCGCCGACAGGCCGCCGCTGCCATCCCTGCGCCCGCCCGCAAGCGCCTGGCTGTAGTATGCCTGGATCTGCACGGGTTGCAGCTTCGCCAGCGGGATCGCGCCGAGGGCAGGGATCAGGTGCAGATCGACGATCTCCCGGTATCGCTGGAGCGTCTTCCGGGCGACGCTGTGCTGCGCCTCGTCAAGCCACTGTTGCAGCCATTGCGCCGAGAGTCATCTTGCTCGGGTCGGCATACGTGCCGCCGTCGAGCGCCGTCAGGATGGCGCGCAACTCGCGCTGCGCATCCCGCTTCGCGCCGCGGACCGTCTTGAACTTGGTGATGCGTCGGCCAGTCGTGGGGTTGACGCCGACGTCGTATTTCAGCTCCCACGCGCCGGGACCACGGGCGCGAATGTGACCCTTAGGGTCTGCTTGGAAATAAGTGCTTCAAGGTGGTTGCTGGTTAGGCGAGATGATGTAGTTCCTGTACCCCCAAAGCGCCTGGTCGGGGCCTGTTCTAGACTGACCAGGCGGGCCGGCCCGCCGGGAGCGACCAGTGTAGTTTCTGTGGTTCGGAACACCGCGAGTGGACATGTGCCCCGGCGGGTTGGCCACGACGGATGCCCAGTAGGAAGTCGCGCCATTGAGCGCCAGTACAGGAATCGGCAGGCGTCGTGACGGCCCGTGTTGTATTGGGAGGAGATACAATGGCAGAGGCAATGATCACATGGTATGTCGGTGTCGATTGGGGATCAGAAAAGCATCAAGCCTGCATTCTTGATGCTCAAGGCACCATCGTAGGAGAACGAGAGTTCTCGCACAGCGCCGCGGGTTTGGCAGAGCTGGGACGATCGATTCTTGCGATTGCAGTTGCCGCAAGCGCTGTCGCCGTAGCGATCGAGGTACCGCACGGACCTGTTGTCGATAGTTTGATCGATCGGGGGTTCGTCGTATATGCAATCAACCCCAAGCAACTCGACCGCTTGCGCGACCGGTTCAGTATCGCTGGTGCCAAGGATGATCGCCGTGATGCCTATGTCTTGGCCGACGGCCTACGGACCGACCGTCATCTGTTCCGTCGCGTACATGTTGCGGATCCACGGTTCATCGAATTGCGCGCGTGGTCGCGTCTTGCGGAGGAGTTGCAGGAGGAGCGGGCTCGATTGAGCAATCGCCTATACCACCAGCTCTGGCGGTATTACCCGCAGATGCTGGAGCTTACCGATGATTTTGCCGCCACGTGGTTTCTCGAGCTTTGGGAAAGAGTGCCCATACCGGCTAAGGCGGCAGGTCTACGTAAGTCGGCCATCGAGCGGTTACTCAGGAAGCATCGCATCCGTCGCGTGGATGCCGAGACCGTCCTCCAGACGCTACGACAGTCTGCCATCAAAGTGGCGGAAGGGGTGGCCGAAGCCGCCAGCGCCCACATCCGCTCGCTCGTTGCTCGTCTGCACGTTGTGAACCGCGAACTGAGGCATGCCTACCGCAAACTCGATGAGCTTTGTGCTGCCATTGGCGAGGCCGGGCCGACAGCGACGGAACGCGTCGGGCTGCGCGATGTGACGATCCTGAAATCCTTGCCGGGCATCGGAAGAATCAACCTCGCCACACTCCTCGCCGAGGCTTCAGGTCCGCTCAGCCGCCGGGATTACCAGGCGCTCCGGACATTGTCGGGCGTCGCGCCGGTTACCAAACGCAGCGGCAAGAGCCATATCGTCGTCATGCGATACGCTGCGCACGTCCGACTGCGAAACGCCGTCTATCATTGGGCACGCGTCGCCACCCAGCACGACCACAAGAGCCGTACTCGCTATGCCGCGCTACGCAAGCGCGGTCACTCGCACGGACGTGCCATCCGCGGTGTTGCAGATAGGCTACTTGGTCTGGCTTGCGTCCTTTTGCAGCGCCAGATTCTGTTCGATCCTAACTTTGACCAAGCGACCGCAGCATAGGGAGATAGGTCTCGGTCCCAGGCTGCTATCGCCAATCGGATCTACAAGCTATTTGACAGACGTTTCTCGGTTCGGCTTGAGCGCCGTTTCTCCGCCCCGGCCCGCACATCAACGCCGCGCCGCGCGCAGCGGCGGTCAAGACTGGCCGAAGGCCACCGCCGTTCGGCGGCGCGAAGCGGTCTTGACGGCCGCGAGCACGGCGTAAGCCTCAATCGGGCCGGTGCACGTATCACGATCCCCTCTGCTCACAGCATCAGCAGCTCGCTGCCGGCGGGGTTACCGCCCCGCCAAACTTTCCCTTGACCACTGGTAGGAAGTCCACTCGCCATGGAATTCGTTGCGGGCGATGTTGATCGCCTCCATCTCCTTGTCGGTAACTTTGATCCCCTTGGGATAGAGATTTCCGTCGATCTCGCAGCGGACTTCAAGGCCTGTATCGGTTGTGGTGGAGCCGATCAGTTGTACAATCACCTGATGGCTGACCAATGGCTTGCCGCGCCAGTTCATGGTGATGAAGGCGAATAGTCGGTGCTCGATCTTGTTCCACTTGCTGGTGCCGGGGGGCAGGTGCGTCACGGTGATCTTCAGACCGATCTCATTGGCGAGGCGCTGGAGTTCGCGTTTCCATAGCTTGACCTGTGGTCCGTTGCTGCCGCCGCAATCGGCGGTGATCGTCAGGCAGCTTGCGTTGGGATAGCGCGGCTTGCCGAGCTTGTACCACCACCGCCGGATGCTCTCGACGGCGAAGGCTCCGGTGTCAGCATCGATGCCGACACTGACCCAGCCATGATTGGCGGCAATGTCATAGACGCCATATGGCGCAACCCTGCCGAGTTCCGGTATCTTGAAATCATGCACCCGGACCTTCTCGGGGTCGCCGTGGCGGCGCAACTCGCGGCCGTTGTTTTTGAAGTCGCCAACCAGTTCCTTCTTCTTTGTATCCACCGAGATCGCCGGCTCGCCCGCGGCAATCGCTGCCTTCACCGTCATATTGATATGCTGAAACTGGGCATCGCGGTCGGGGTGATTGGCCCCCTCGCGCGTCTTGCGGTTGGCCTGGCAGCTGTATTTCATGTCCCGCAACAGCCTCGCCACCACCCATTGGCTTGCCCTGAACCCCTGCTCCGCCAGCGCTTTGACCAGATGGCGCTGGCTGCGGCTGACCCAGCGCAGCGGCGAGCACGGATCGCCGCGGATGGCATCCTCGATCAGCGTCTCGAGTGCTGCCGGCAAGCCCGGCTGATGCGTCACGGCGGTCTTGCGACCGGCTCCCGGCCGGCGCACCCGGTGCACGACCTCGTTGCGGTTTGCGCAGACCTCCCGTATCCCGCGATTGATCGTGCTGCGGGCCAGGCCGGTTGCTGCCGACACCGCCATCACCCCACCGTAGCCATGTGCCATCGCCTCGTTGGCCGCGAACAGCCGGCGGTCGCGTTCGTCCAGCAGTGGCGCGGTCTGCTGCCAACGCAGCCGAATGTCGTCGAGCTCAATCACGCCCGAAGCGTAACGCCACTGCCTCGCGCCGCGCCCACGAAATTCCAGATTCTATTCCTGCGTTCTTCCGGTCAGCTTGATTCTTTAATTTCCGCGCGGAAGGTCCTTAAGCTGATTCCCAAGGCTCTGGCTGCTCATTCTGGAGAAGAACCCTGTCCAGGATGCTTGCCATCGCGCTCGCCGCCAGTGTCGCGCTGGCAGCCCCAGCCACCACCGAGGTGGGCCTTGAGCGCACTTTCCCGGCTGGCAGCGCCAGCACGTCGACCAAGACCGAGGCACCGGCGTTCGTGCTCGGCGGCACGTTCGTGATCCTGGCAACCGTCAACGGCACCGCCACGCTGCGGATCGACAGCGGCACGACCCACGTCTTGCTCCCGCGAACCGTCGCCGCCAGGCTGATCCGCGCCGGATCGCTCACTCACGCCGATTACATGACCATCAAGACCTATAGGCTGGCAGATGGCTCGCTCTGCACTCAAATAGTCTACCGATTGCGCTCACTGAAGGTCGGCACACTCATCGCAGCGCGACATTCCCGGCACGATCAGCAACGATGATACTGGGCTGCTCGGGCAGAGTTTTCTGAGCAGGACTCAGAACTGGGCGATGGACAACCGCCGGCACGTACTGACGCTCACATATTGAGGGCCCCCGCGCTGGCTGCGGGAGGCGTTCCAGGCGACGCTCGTCGATCCCAGCTCAACCGGAGCGGGGCGCCAAGCGGCAGAGCATCAGGTGCCCGCTGGCCGGGGTCGCCACCATGATCGTCCGGCGCATCGAGCCCTCGGCGCGAGCCACCCCAACTGGGCTCGTGGAAGCCCTCACCCGGGCATCCTGTGGATGCAACGCTGTTTGTTGCTGACCCTTCCGATTTCGGAACGCGTCACAGAGGCGTATTCTCGCATCCACCATCGACCAGGCCGCCGGCAGGCGGCGCTGCAACGTGACGTCAAGGCGGCCGGCGCCGAAAGCATCTTCGGCGAGCAGGGATCGAGCACCGCGAAGCGGGCGAAGCTCGCCGAGTGGCTCACCTTCCTGCGCGAGGGCGACGTGCTGGCCGTGACCAGGCCGGACAGGCTGGTGCGCAGCGCGGCCGAGCTGTTGTCTATTACTCACCAGTCTGCAACTTAGGCGACAAATCTGTTGACATAGCGTCTGAGGCACGATTCAAGGTGGTATGCAGCGAGACGGACGAACGCTCGACCACGGAACCCTGGAGACCATCCGGTTGATGGCGGTCGAGCGGGTGCGTGAGGGCGAGGCAGCTCCGGCGGTCATCGCATCCTACGGGTTCAACCGCACCACCATCTATAAGTGGCTTGCCGCGGCAGCCAAACCGGGTGTCGGGCTGGGTGCGCTGAAATCGCGGCCAGCACCTGGGCGCCCACGGAGTTTGACGCCGCGGCAGGAGCGGCAGGTGTTGCGTTGGATCAATGGCAAGGACCCGCGACAGTATGGTTTGGACTTCGGGTTGTGGACGCGATCGGTGGTGGCTGAGTTGATCGAGCGGAAGTTTGGTATTTGCCTGGGCCTCACGGCGATCGGCGAGCTGCTCGCCAGGCTCAATCTGACGCCGCAGAAGCCGTTGCAACGTGCCTATCAGCGCGATCCGGAGGCGATCGAGCTCTGGCAGAGCGTGAGCTATCCGGCCATTGCACGACAGGCCAGA
Organism: uncultured Alphaproteobacteria bacterium; assembly: GCA_963780095.1. Classification (GTDB taxonomy): domain Bacteria; phylum Pseudomonadota; class Alphaproteobacteria; order Acetobacterales; family Acetobacteraceae; genus JAMXLO01. Next base: position 7,237 of record CAWABH010000046.1, on the reverse strand, counting down.
ATGGAAAGTGGCGAGGTGTTCTTCTGGGACGAGTCGGGTTTTCGTGCCGACGCCGTGCATGGCCGGACATGGGGCGTCAAAGGACAAACTCCGGTGGTGGCGCGTCCGGGGCAACGGCAATCGATCAGTGCGGCATCGGCGGTGAATGCCAGGGGCGGGTTCTGGTACTGCACCTACGAAGGTGGGCTGACGGCCGAGCTGTTCGTCCGTCTGTTGCGGAAGATGATGCGGCATCGCTCGAAGCCGGTACACCTGGTGGTCGATGGGCTTCCGGCCCACAGGACGAAGCTCGTCAAGGACTATGTGCAATCCACCAAGGGCCGGCTCACCCTTCACTTTCTGCCTGGTTATGCGCCGGACCTGAACCCGGACGAACTGGTATGGAGCCACGTCAAGCGCACCGGGGTCGCCAGAACACCGCTGCGCAAGGGCGAGCGTCTGCGCGACAAGATCGAGGCACAGCTGGCCAAGATAAAGACCCTGCCGCGGCTGGTTCGGTCTTTCTTTCAAGCGCCCAGTGTCGCCTATATTACCGACTGCTGAGTAAAGCCGCTCTGTCGAATCGCGACATCGGTCTGGTGGTCTTGTCTATGGGCGGCGAGCGGCTGGACGCCTGCAACCCGACCAGCAAGTTCATGCTGACGATCCTGGCCAGCGTGGTGACCTGGGAGCGCTAGATCATGCTGGAGCGGCAGCGCGAGGGTGTCGCCAAGGCGAATGCTGCGGGGAAGTACAAAGGGCGCCCGGTCCGCATTGACGCGGCGCAGATCAGGCGACTGAGGGCCGAGGTGGGGCGCAGCGATCGCGCATTCCACGAATCTCGCATCTTCCGTTAACGTCCTGCTACGGTCGTCTGGCGACACTGGCGGAGCGTCTTTCGGTAATGCGTGCTGTGACCGCACTCATGATCGTGTGCTTGTCGGCGCGCTGCACGAGCCCGGCGCCCGAGCAAGCATGGGATGAGCAGAACAACTGGGGCGGACAACAGGCGCAACTTGATGCGCAGGCGATCATGGCCGGTATGGATCAAGCGCGCATCCGGGCTGCGCTACTGGCGCGCATGGGGCACTAGGGTCAAACCATGCCCCCCAGGAGCGCCCTCCGAAGAGGGGATGGGGGTACGCTTGGAACTCGGGGTTCAACAAACAACAACTCTCGTTGGTCATCGGCGCGTGCTTTTCTGTGCCGTCCTGCGCCACCGCGTTGCCGCGGTGCAATTCGTCACTCGCCTGGGACAGGACAACGGTCCACCCTCGCTGCAATAGCCTCCAACGACCAAAATAGACGCGCGCACCCAGGGGCGCGTTTTCTTTGGCTGGCCTTCGCGCGAAAGTGCCCCCGTGAGTTGGGCATGAAGTAGACAATCCTCTCGGTCTCCACGCGGGCAGCGCTTTGGCTGACCGCCATCATGCTGCGAGTTCATAATAAGGGCTATCCGGCAGCAACCCCGCGAGCGATGATTGGCTGAGACGAACGAAAATTGGGCCGCACCGAAGCGACGGCACGGCCCACAGAAGTATTTTCGAAGTGCTCCCGATATTCTTAGACAAAATTCCGGTATGTGTCACATCAACGAATGATGATCTCCACCCGCCGGTTCTGCGGCTCGCGCACGCCCGGACCGGTCGGCACGAGCAGAACGGTGTCGCCGAAACCCTTCGCCGTGATGGCGTTTTCCGGCACGCCGTCCTTGATCAGCTCGGCTTTGACCGCGTTGGCGCGGCGTATCGACAGACCCAGGTTGTACTTCGGCGTTCCGGATGTATCGGCGTAGCCGTTCACCTCGATCCGCGTGTACTGCACCTTGGTCGAGTTCGCCGCCGCTTCCGCGATGATCTGGCGGGCGCGATCGGTGAGGCTGTACTTGTCCCAATCGAAGAATACCAGGTAGGAGCGGGTCGGTGCCGGTGCCGGAACGGCCGCAGGAGCAGGTGGCGGTGGCGGTGGCGGCTGGCCAAAACTGTAGCGCAAACCAATCATCACCGCGTGATTGAAGTCATTGCCGAGCGTTGCTGTGCCGAATGTGACTGGCGTGCCCGGCGCGGCCTGCGCTGCGACGTTGTACTTCCGTGATCCTACACCGAAGAAGCGATATTCGGCAGTGAGCGCCAATCCCCGCACCTGTGGTATCGGCATCGCGCCACCGAGGATGAACTGATAAGCAATCGCACCGTATGTGTCATTGGAGGCGATATTGGGGAACCCACCGACGCCGGAAGTGCTAAACCCACTTAGATGCGCCCACTGATAGCCGACACCGACACCGACATATGGCGCAAAGTAGGGTATGGCCAGGCCGGTGGTTTGCGCCAACAGATTGGTCATATCGTACAGCACGTTGAACATCGGGCCGTACTTAATTTCTCTGCCACCCGCGCCAGCCGGGAAGCCAAAATCGCGTCCGTGAGCGAACTGATTGTTGCGGTAATCGCCTTCGATCTCAAAGCGCAGGCCATTGGGCAGGGCGTAACCGACGCTCCCCACGCCGGCCCACCCGTAGCGCGATTGCAGGGCTGCGTTTCCCGCCGTGCCCGCGGCGTTGATCAGATGTTGGTTCTGCAACCAATTGAGTCCTGCCCCGGCACCGATATAGAGCCCGTTGAGCGGCGGGGCTGGTTCCAGGGACGGTAGCGGCATCTGGGCCGCGGCGAGTCCAGGGGCGACTAGCATGGCGGCATACACCACAGCCCGAAATTTCATCATTCATCTCCCGCTCTGAACGCGGTGATTACGGTGCTGTTAGGGTCTACCCAGGTCAAAACACAGGACCGCGAGGGCGTAGATTACTGATACGGTCGTTGCCATTTTGTCACACCTACATTGCCCAGGCAGAATCCTGCCAATGCTCTACGCGCGGGGAGCAAGTAGCGGCCGACGCTTTGACCGGGGCTCTGTCTTCACGCCTCAATTCGAGATTCAGGCGGGCGAATGATCATCACAAAAGACCGACGCATGGCTGATCTATCGGAGACATCGAAATCGCAGTTTGCATCGTGGCATTTGCCCGATCGAGACTGGCAGATCGCGCGTCGTCGCCTCGCAGCACGGCGTGGCGTAAGGTAATCGCAGCATACCAGCACGACCGGAACCGTGGGTGTCAGGCAGGCTCACGCGGCGCTGGCCTTTGACAGCCTGTTGACACGCGCCGGCTAAAACCTGGCGAGTGTAACAGGTGGCGACAAACCCGGCCCAGTGTCGTGCCCGCACCGCGGCGCCAAAGTCCTGACGGCGATGGCGGGCGATCGCCGCGACATCCGCTGCCCGACCGCGACCTGCGGCGTCTATAGCATCAGCCGGACCCAAGCAGACAGGTTCGACAGCGGTCGCGCCGATCCGAGGGCGGCGGGGTTCGTGACCGATGTCAGCGGTCGGCGATGGCTCATCGGGATCGTGGGATGACGGTGCGCGCATGGGCCCGCCTGCCGCCCAGAATTGCGCCGATAATATCTCTTACCCGACGCATCGCGTCGGTATAGGAACGTATCGTGACCTTGTAGGAAGAGACTGTCAAATTTGCAACCGGCGTGACTTAGTGCTCGCATTTCCGCGTGCTTTGATGGAGAGCGGAGATGCGCAAAAAAGACACGGCTTGCCAACTGTTGGCCTTGGCCGAGGCGCTTGACTGGCCGGCGGGCGTCACCGCCAGCAACATCTTCAACGAACCTGGAGAAGGTCTAGAGATCGTTGTCGCGGGTGTTGGCGGCGAGGCGGTATGGCGCGAGTGGGTGGCCGCGAACAACGACAGCGATATGGCGACGGAGGTCTGGTCGACGCTGGACTGGGCGGCGGAGACAATTGCGATCGGTGACGATCCAGGCCCGACGAAGACCTGGAACCGTAAGTGCTCCCGGTGGATTGAAGAGTTGGAAGAGCGTTGGCGAACCCACAGAAATCCCGCTCCGGCGTGCTCCTTGAACAAATCCACCCGCCGAACGTAGCCGCGCAACGTGTCCAGGCTCTTGTGCCGCGACTGTTCCTCAAGCTTCCAGATCGAGGCGCCCGCCTCCGCCGCCGACGTTAGGAACCCGCTGCGCAGGCTGTGGCCTGCATAGGCGGCGGGCGAGGCCTGCGTACGGCCATGACGCTGCCCAAAGGAAAGTGCATGGGTTGATGCAACCCAAGCGATCGATCTCACCTGATCGTCGATTGACTTGCACCGCGTGCATCAAACGACCGTTTTATGCAGGCCAAGGGCAGGCTCAAAAAAATCGGCTATCTCACCGGCGACGTTGAATCGAACTTTCGGTTCCGCTGCTACTGGACCCCCGTCCTATGCGGTCCCGGGCCGGCTGGTTGGGTTGAGCGCTTTGAAGACGAACGCCGCCGCGGCCCCTCCCAGCAATTCCGCAACGATGTAGAGCCACAAGTTGGACCACGGGAGCAGCCCACGGATCGAGGCGCCGATGGCGACGGCCGGGTTGAAGGCCGCTCCCGACACCTGGCCGACGGCGAATGCGCCAGCCAGGACCGTGAAGCCGATAGCGAGACCGAAGTAGGAATTCCCGTCTGTTGCATCGGCCGTGGCCACGTTCAACACGACGTACACCAGCGCGAACGTGAAAAGGAACTCGGCCAGAAACGCCCCTAATACGGGGGCAACGAATGGACTCACCGGCGTGCCCTGAAGGGCGAAGCCGACGATCCAGGCCGCAACGGCGGCACCGAGCAGTTGCGCCCCCCAGTATGGCAGCACGTCCGAGGCAGGACACCGCCCCCGCAGGAACACCCCGAGCGTGACTGCCGGGTTGTAGTGGGCGCCCGAGATATGGCCGCCCGCGTAGATCATCGCCATCAGCACGGCCCCTATGGCCAGCGGAGCAATCACGCCCGGAGCCGCTGCGATCCCGGTGCAACCGATTGTCAACACGAGAAAGAATGTCCCGATGAATTCCACGGCGTACCGGCGCATGGCGCGTCCTTTCGTCCTGATTGTCTATCCAGCACACGGACCAGACGGCGCAAGCCTACCCCGATGGCCTGCCACAACAGCAGGGGGATAACGATCAGCTCGGGCGCCGGCCAGGACAGCATCAACAACCTTTGGGACATGCCCCGCCGGCAAGCTCGAGCGAGCTTATCGTGTCTGGCGTCCTTCCTGTTTGCAGTTGCGCTTGTCCGCGCCGACTGCTCCTTCCTGCTGACGGCAGTCCTGCCGGTCACCCCGGCGGTCCTGGCGCCGGTTCATCCCATTGGTTTGGGCGATGGTGAACGAGCCGTCAGTTGATGCCTTGTCCATCACCGTGGCAGTTTCTGCATCCGCCGAGATGGACACGCCAACGACCAAACTGAAAACGATGATGGACGATCTAGAGACGAATGCAGGTGTCAGTGTCACGTCTTGGTCCTCCTTTTGGGCACCATTCTTGTGACCTTCAGCCAGAACACATCCATCTGGAATGGTAGGTTGTTGGGCTCAACGTTCCGCAAGCTGAAGCTGAGCGTTTGACACAACCAGACAGCATGGCTGATGACGGTAGTGCGGGGCGGCCGGCAGTTTCGTGCCGCCAGTCTCGTCCGCCTCGGACCAATCTGCCAGGCACGATTACCGTGACAATGCCGGGCCGATCCCTATCGCTCACGTCGAGCCACGCCACGTACCGCGACGGCGGTGTGGTGTCTATGACCCTACACCCACACAGCGTGCTCATCCGCCACAACGTGCCGATGCCACATCGCTTACGATAATCGCAGCCAACCTGTTGTGCGACTCCGCCTCTTCTTCGGCAGCGGATTTGAATGGCAGGCGCTCGCCGGTCCAGCGCAATTGCACCCGGTCCTCTGGCACCTTGTTGGCATAAACAAGAGCCTCGAATACTGCCTCGGCGCGTCGTTGGGATAGGTGCTCATTAAACTCCGCAGAGCCAACCAATCGGTCTTGCCAACGATCGTGGCGACGAAGTTTGGGGTGCTTTTCATCATTGCGGCCACGTTGCGTATATGGTCTTGCTCTTCAGGCGTTAGCGCGTGGCTGCCAGTGGCAAAATAAACAAAATTGGTCGTGCAATTCGGTGGCGCGTCTGTTGTGCTGTCGCAGCATGGTTAGCAAAAAGGCCCATAATCGCCGCAGCTGCAAGGCTCTTCGTTACTATGCTTCTCGACATTGGACGCTCCATTTTTCTGATTTGAGTCTACTTTCGACTGCCACTGTAATAGAGCCCGTCCACGAGGGATTGGACATAAATCAGTGGCCTTCAAGGAAGGCTTCGGGACAGTCAGCCTGGACTTCTACGCGCAGGTCAAGTGCGTCGGGACATCTGATTGAGCCAAAGTTCGCTACGTGCGCGTGGGCCACCGCGCCCCGCCGACCCGCACCCCAGGCGGCGCCGAAGACGTCTAACTGTCGATCGCCTCGATCGTCTGAAGGACCGGCGCAGGCGAAAGTCTGATGTGATGCTCGCTCGCCCTCCAGGCATTCCAGGTGTCGACCCCTTGTTCGAGGATTTTGATGTGGTCCTGATTGGCCATCACGAAGCAACTCCCCTGTCAGCATCATCATGAGACCAGCTGGCACGCTGCGTGAACCGCCATTGCCGGTTCGGAGCCTGATCCTGAGTTGCTGCGCGGGCTGGCCGATCCGCGCTTTCCCGCTCCCTGCAGTCGGGGCAAAAGTGAAAGTGAATTTCGGCTCCGCTATCTCCTCGCCGGCTGTAGATCTCGCTCGGCCCGTCACACTGCACGCCCGCCTTCAAAAATTAGGCGCCGACGTGGATGGCCGATCCAGTGCGGCGGTGGCATGTCCGGCAACGACAGACATTGTTTATGCGAGATTCCCCCAAAGCAATGGTCCGGAGCGATCCACATTGGCATTGGGTGGTGCGTTGCATGTCGGCTCCCCCCCTGAAGCTACTGGCACAGGTCCGCCTTAGTTAAGTCCGTCCGCAAGGAGGATTTCCCCCTTGATCGGCCACATGAAGCGCCGTGTGGCGCGGACAATCCTCCCGCAAGGTCGATCGACCACAGAGAGAGGACCGCGATCGACAACCGCTGCTACCGCGACCATCCGCCGAGCGCCTCGAATTTGCGCCATGTTGGGTTGGTGGAAGGGGTTGATGTCAGCTGTATCCATTCGAGATCGGCCGCCGCAACCTTTTGCCGCACGTCACGCGACAGCACCTGGGCGCGCCTCGCGGCCTCGGCCCACGTGACCTGCCGTTCAACGACAGGCTCGGAGATTGTGCCCGCCGCCTTGAATTCGTCTGCCAGAACTGGGGCTAAATACGGTCGGGAGATTGCAACT
>CAWABH010000045.1:0-39413 GCA_963780095.1 uncultured Alphaproteobacteria bacterium | reverse complement strand
TAAGGCCAGGGTCGCCGCTATGGAATCCGCTGAGGAATAGGTGCTCAAGGTGGCGCAACGGTCGCACCTCCACCGTCATGGTAAGCCCCATACGCGTCAGGATAAGCGCAGGCCGGAGTCTAATTCTCCCCCTCCCCTTGCGGGAGGGGGTTGGGGGGAGGGGTCGCACCATCGCAAAACACTGTGGTCGGGTAAGTGCCAAGTCCCGACTTCGTGCCGCCTTCCCCTCCCCCCAACCCCCTCCCGCAAGGGGAGGGGGAGCACCTTTTTCCAGCCGCACCGTAATCCTGACGCCTATGGGGACAAGCCCGGCCATGACGATGAAGCGTGGTGAATGTCCGGAACTGAATCGGTTATTTCTCGGCAGGCCCTATCCGACTATGGACGCCGAACTGCCGCGACCATGGATGACGACTGATGTTGCCCGACCAGCGCGTCTCGCCGCGCCTCCGTTGCAGATTCTTCTTTGCTGGCTGCCGCCCGACCCGCTCGTGCCGCGCGTTGCCGTCTCGTCATACGGGCAATGAGACGCCGCCGAGACAGATGGCCACACAGCACGTGCAACAGCCCTCCGGCCGAATGCCCACGGCAAGGACCGGCATCAATGCACCGCGACGGAGGCCATCCCGTGCTCGTTCGCCAGCGCAACGGCGGCATCGACGTCGTCGACCACAGCCATCGGGATGCCATCGGCGGCATGGATGGCATAAGCCACCTCACCGTTCAGCAGGCCGGACCGGAGATACACAACCGACCGAACCCCAAGCCGACGGAACTGCGCCGTCGACATGCAGATCGGAGGTGTGGACGATCGTCACCTCCTCCATCGGGGTCGTTTGGCCATGCGGCATGGCCGCGTCGTAACGGCCGGTGCGCCATGGACAAGGGCGGAGGACCGGGACGTGCCTGGGGACGTGCCCTGGGACGTGTCCGATGCCTCAGGCGGCTCGGGGCAGGTCCTTCGGCTCCGCCAAGGTCGCCGCCTGCTCGACTGCGTGGGCGATGCGCATTTCGTCGTGGTGATCGGAATAGGCCTGACGGTAATCGAAAAAGATCCGCGTCACGCCGTGTGGCTCGATGCCAGTGGCTATCAGCGACATCAATGCACCGCGACGAAGGCCATGCCGTGCTCGCACGCCAGCGCGACCGCTGCATCGACGTCCTCGACCACAGGTCCCGCGTCACGCCGTGTGGCTCGATGCCAGTGGCTATCAGCGACATCAATGCACCGCGACGAAGGCCATGCCGTGCTCGCACGCCAGCGCGACCGCTGCATCGACGTCCTCGACCACAGCCATCGGGATGCCATCGGCGGCGTGGATGGCGTACGCCATCTCTCCGTTCATCATGCCGGCCCGGAGATAGACAACCGACCGGACGCCTAGGCGACGGAACTGCGCCGTCGTCATGTGGCGGACATCGTCCACCGATACGTCCACGTTGCAGCCGACGGTCTCGCCCGGTTTATCGATTACTGAAACGTTCATGACATAGATCCTGCGGTCCTCAACACCCAGTATGCGCCGTCAGTTGTCACCGACGCATTGACGTGGATCAATCGGATTGCCGGATGCGCCAATTTTGCGGCAGTGCGCTCCGGTGCATGCACCAGGCACTGAACAAATCATAAAAATGCGGCAGAAGTCGGTGTATTATGTGGCGCGAGCAGTTCGCCGCACGGCTGGGCGATCAGCCAATCTTCCAGCCGTCCTTGGTCTTGCACCATGTCAGGCTGGTGCGGCGCTCCGCACGCGGACCCGGTACGGTGGTCTGATAGTTCACCACGCGGCAGGCCATCCCCTTGCGCTGCACCGGGCTGCCGGCGGTCGCTGTCCCGCTCGCACCGGACTGGGGATTGCTCCAGATCTCGGTCCCGCCGGAAACCAGTTGTGGCCGGTCAAGCAAGCGGTTGGTGGCCTCGGTGAGCGCCGCCAGGTCGCCGGCGTCGAGCGGCGTGCCGCGGCTGCCGCGGAACGGGTTGATCTGTGCCAGCGCCGGTTGGGACAGGCAGGCGGCGATCAGCAGCAGCGGCAGAAGACGGTGGCGGTTCATTTCGGACTCCGGGCAGGCAGGCGGCTGGCCGCCATCGTTATGCCGTCGGACTGCCCTCGCTGCCAAGCGCCGCCCGTCGCGGCCGCCCGGGGTCGTGCGCCGCGGGGACCAAGGTGTGTCCACACGATTGATCTGGATCAATGAAACCCAGAAAAAGGACGTGCAAACTTATTCTCTTCTGAGATAGATGGTCCTCCCATGCACCAAGCAGTTCGATTTCCATACACTGACAGTCCGCACGATGAGGCGACCCGCGACAGGCGTGATCCTGTCGTCGTGCAGGCGATTGATAATGTTGCATCACAGCAGCAGATGGAGGAGTGGTGGGCACTGTCGCCTGGCGTCCGAACGCACGCGATTTACGTTGAGATCAGACGCCTTGATCGAGCATGGGCAGACGGATCAGCTGCTCCCATCGAGGAGAAGGCAGGCAGCCCTGGCTATCAGATGGCATGACAGCTACGGGTGTACTGCTGGCAGGTCCAATACCAGGGCCGTTCCTGTTGACTCTTGCACGGTCATGGCCGGGCTTGGCCCGGTCATCTCCGCCCGCACCGGCGCCTCGACGAATGATCCGGACAAGTCCGGGGCCATGACAGAAGGTCATTGGTTTGAGCTGCTGTGTAAGCACAACCCGTGCCCTTCTTCTCACGCAACAAAGGTGAACTGACTGCCTGTTGTGCATAGAACAAGCTTCTGGGGCAATTCGCGTTTGGCAGTCTCGAGGAAGTTGGACCCGCTGCAGTGCATGGGGATCAGATGGTCGATGTCGAACGTCTTCAGTTCGGCCATGACCTGCTCGAGATAGGGCTGCTGTGCCGGGGCAAGATGGAAGCCGCCGCACAGGGCGTAGATCTTCTCGATCCCGGTCACCTCCTGGGCGCGTCGGAGCGTATTGATGATGCCGCCGTGGCCGCAGGACGTGATGACCACAAGGCCACGGTCGCCGACCCGGAAGCAGGTGGCGTGCTCGTGCCAGTGCTGGTCCGGGACCGGCGTGCCTGCCAGTTCCTCCGCGGTGAAATGGTGGTCGGCGTAATTGGACGTGTTGCAGCCGACGCCATCCTGCTCCCCGACGACGACAAAGGTGTTGGGCAGCACCCGTTCGATGCTGGTGCGCGGCACGATGCCGGTGGTGAAGGCGTGACCCTCGATGACGATGGGCATCTCCGACAGCACCGGCGTGACCCGCGCCTGCTTCAACGCGCGCCGGTCGAGCACGCCGTATGGCAGGAACGTCCCGTCATCCTGTTTCTGGACGCGATGGCAGAATGCATCCTCACCGCCGACGTAAAGGCGGAGGTCGTCCTTCATTCTATCGCGGTGCTTGGCCAGAAACCCGAGCATGCCGCCGAAATGATCCAGATGCCCGTGGCTGAGGACCAGCGCGTCGATTGCCGGGACATCGACGCCGAGCAGTTCAAGGTTGTTGTTGAGCACATCCGGCGTGTATCCGAAGTCCAGCATGATGTGCTTCGTGTCGGTCCCCTTGGCCGAGGTCAGATGCAGCGCCAGGCCCCACTGGCTTTCCAGTGTGCGTCCGTTGAATGAGGCCGGCGAGCGTACGCGCTTCACACCGACCCCGGGCGCCTGCGCGCCGGAGATGAAGATGTCGTGGTTTGTATCCAGAACCACCTGGATGGTTAGGCTGTCCACGACTGGCGGGGTTATCCGAACGGGAGCAGCGTGGGCCGACCTGTCAAAGACACCGTAGCAGACAAGAAGCGATCCGGTTGCGGACGCTGATTGGAGGAATCCCCGGCGGTCAAGTCTGCCCTTCATGGCGACGTCAGTGGGCTGGTCGTTATAGGCCGCGTGCGCTACAGGAGCTGGACTGCCTTGAGTTAGTTGCAGACCCGCCTGCCATTGACGAAAGCGCACCCCGGCTCCACCGCCTTGGTTGCACTATTGCCGCGCCGGCCCTGCACATTCGTGCCCGGTGCGACCTCGTTCGAATGGTATGGCTGTGCCGTGTGAACCTCCCCAGTGTTTTTGTTGTAGCCTGCCGCTCCATTGGGGCCGACGCAGCCGGCTCGGTTGGCGGTCGATCCACACTCGGCGGCATTTGCTTGCTGTGCAGCCACGAGTAGAAGCAGAGCGATGATGATGCGGGACATAGCTTAGCTTTCAATGTGAAAATGGTATTTGCGGATTATCCACCACACTGAGGGAGATAACCGTCTCTATTCGTCCGTTATCTCTATTCGCATGTCATGAGTGCGCTTACAGCAGCTCCACGGCAAGTGACGGAGACCATTGTACCATCCCGGCACGATGAGCGGCAACTCTGCCACGCCCGCGACTGCAATGCTATGCAATCTCGGAAAAGTCACATGCTTTCGCAAAATCCCTGGCCTCCCTCAGCGGAACGGTTGTGCAGAACTCAGGAGCGACCGCTATCCGCGGCGACCGGCGATTAGGCGGTGTGGCGGCGGACGCATGGAACCATCCTGGTGTGGCCAGGATGCGGAAATACAGCGCATAGGCGAGCGCCGTGCAGAATACGGCCGCCGACGCGACGGCAACCCATGCGGCCATGAGGGGCATCGGCTGCGCCCATGGTCGATCGAAGAGCACGGTGAACGGCGGCGTGGTGGGCGCATGCGTCAGGCGAACGTCGCCGCAGACAACGCCTGCATTCAGGATCGCCGCAACAGCAACGTGCAGGACAATGGCGCCGATACCGAGACGCAAGATGACGACAGTGAAGGGCTGCATCTGGCCAAGCGCGACCTTGGCCAGGAACAAGACGCCGCTCCAGAGGAAGGCGAGCGCGAAGAGGTAGCCCCACTCCGTCGGTCCCATCCTGTGATTGCTCGACCTCGACCCCATTCGTGTCTCTCCCGATCCAAGGCAACGATCGGGCCGAGAATGACGTCAGTCTGCGCGGTGCCGCCTCACGGTTCTTGTCGCCACACCAATGTCGTGACGGGCTGCCGCGGATTGCGCGTCGCTCGACTTCCAACCTAGACACTGCACTTATGCCGCCGCCCTTGCTTCTGTTGCAGGACATCAGTCTCAGCTTCGGGTCAGCCCCGGTGCTGGCCGGCGCCGGTCTGGCGGTCGCCGCCGGCGATCGACTGTGTCTCGTCGGGCGCAACGGCTCCGGCAAGTCCACCCTGTTGCGCGTTGCCGCCGGCCTGATGCAGCCTGACGATGGTCGCCGGTTTGCCCAGCCCGGAGCCACCATCCGCTATCTGCCGCAGGAGCCGGACCTGTCCGGGTTCGCCACCACGCTTGCGTATGTCGAGGCGGGTCTGGTCACCGAAGCGGACGAAGACCGCCACCGGGCCCGCTATCTGCTGGAGCAACTCGGCCTGACCGGTGACGAAGACCCTGCCACCGTTTCGGGCGGAGAGGCGCGCCGCGCCGCCCTGGCCCGTGCGCTGGCGCCCTCGCCGGACATCCTGCTGCTCGATGAGCCGACCAACCATCTGGATCTGCCGGGCATCGAGTGGCTCGAACGCGAACTGGCCGGAATGCGATCCGGCATCGTGCTGATCAGCCACGACCGTCGGCTTCTGGAGCGCATCTCCCGCGCCACCGTCTGGCTGGACCGCGGCATCACCCGCACATTGGACCGCGGGTTCGCGGCGTTCGAAGCCTGGCGCGACGTCGTGCTGGAGCAGGAGGAGAGCGAACGGCACAAGCTCGGACGCAAGATCGCGATGGAGGAGGATTGGTTGCGCTACGGCGTCACCGCGCGACGCAAGCGCAACCAAAAGCGGCTGGCGGACCTTCAGGCACTGCGCAAGAGGCGGAAGGAGCAACGCGCTCGATTTGGCACGGTGCGACTGGAGGCGGCACAGGCGGATCTGTCCGGCAGGCTGGTCATGGTCGCCGAGCATGTGTCGAAGTCGTTCGGCGACCGGGTGGTGGTACGGGACCTCACCACCCGCATCCTGCGCGGCGATCGCGTTGGCATTGTCGGCCCCAATGGAGCGGGCAAGACCACTCTGCTCAACCTGCTGACTGGTGCACTGGCGCCCGACAAGGGCGACGTGCGGCTCGGCACCAATCTGGCGCAGGTGACTCTGGATCAGGGGCGGGAGACGCTCGATCCCGAACAGACCCTCGCCCAGACGCTGACCGGCGGCCACGGCGACACGGTGACGGTGGGCGATCAGACCCGGCACGTCATCGGCTACATGCGGGATTTTCTGTTCAGCCCCGAGCAGGCCAATACGCCGGTCGGCGTACTGTCCGGCGGGGAGCGCGGCCGTCTGACCCTGGCGCACGCCCTCGCCCGTCCGTCCAACCTTCTGGTGCTGGACGAGCCGACCAACGACCTGGATCTGGAGACGCTTGACCTGCTGCAGGAGCGATTGGCCGAGTATCCGGGGACCGTGTTGCTGGTCAGCCACGACCGTGATTTCCTCGATCGCGTCGTGACCTCGGTGATCGCCGCCGAGAGTGATGGGCGGTGGGTTGAGTATGCCGGCGGCTACACCGACATGCTTGCGCAGCGCGGGCCGACGCCGATGGCGGTGATTCCTGCCGTGACCAGACCGCGCCCGCCGGCGGCAGCGCAGCCGCAGCACGTGGCGAGCCCGCCACGCCGGATGACCTTCAAGGACCGCCATGCGTTGGAGACGCTGCCTGCCGGCATCGCGGCCCTGCAGGCAGAAGTGACGAATTTGGGTTCGCTGCTGGCCGATCCGGATCTGTACGCGCGCGATCCTGCGCGATTTAGGGCAATAACGCAGGCGTTGGGTCGCGCCCAGAACGCTCTGGCGCAAGCGGAAGAGCAATGGCTCACGCTCGAGATGCGGCGCGAGGAGATCGAGGCAAATCGTGTCTGATACGTATCGTCATTGTGCACTGCACAATAAAGCTTGCGCAGCTCGGCCAGCCGCTCTATAACCATTTTGCTGCACTGCAACATAGAAATCGGGAGCGAGCCGGCCAGTTTGGCCATACCACTCCCAGAACAAAGGACTGATCCCATGTCGATTACCACCGCCACGACGACCGGCCAACCGCGCGCCTTAGACCTGAAGCAGGGCGTCGCCTACGCCACCACTGCGACCGCGGAAGCCTCCGAGAGGGCCATCAAGACCGCGAAGGACCTCGCGGCGTTCAATCAGGCATCGCTGGAAGCCCTGACCCAGGCCGGCAAGATTCTGACCGTCGGATCGCAGGACCTTTTCCGACAGATGGCGGCGTCCACCCAGTCGGCGTTCGCCGAGGTCATGACCGGCTTCCAGGCACTCGCAAGCGCGAAGACTGTGAAGGAGCGGCTTGACCTGCAGGCCAGCCTCGCCCGTGCCTCCGCCACCCGGGCAGTTGCCGAGGGCAGCCGTTTTGCCCAGGCGAGCATCGATCTCGTCGAGAAGGCATCAGCTCCGCTGACCGCCCGTGCGGCGCTCGCCGCCGAGACCTTTGCGAGCGATCAAGGTCTGATCCCGCTGCCGGCTGTCCGCCGCCGGCCTTGCCGCGCCGCTCCAGGAACGACGCCACGGCAGGCGCGAACAGCCCCTGCGACCTGACCGCCGACGGACACACCGATATGGCCGCCGGGATGATGTGGTCGTCCTCGCTGACGTTCAGCACCGGCACATGTTCCTCCACCGGCGGCCTTCCAGGTGCCACTCGTTTCGCACCAGCTTGTTCTGCTGATACAGGTCCTTCAGCCACTGCTTTGCCGCCTCTCCCCGGGGTGGTCCGGGCGATCTGCGATCCATTGCATGACGTAAAGGTCGATCCCCAGGTTGAGCAGGTTGCGGACCAGCGAGCGATCCTCCTGCAGATCCGTCATCGTCCAGCGGCCGACCAGGCCGTAGCAGATGAGCACGGGAACGTCGATCCGCTGATCCGCCAGCGGGGCGGCAGTGGAACAGGCTGACCTTGTCATGGCTCCAGACCAGATCCTTTGGTGTCGTTCCGATCTCCACATCGAGGAAGGGGTTCGGGGGAAGGGCCATACCAGCGGCCCGAAGCAATGACCTTCGATCGCCACTCCTTCCTTTCGTCATGGCCGGGCTTGTCCCGGCCATCCGTCGTGGTCGGGTGCCGCTTCTGATGGCCGGGACAAGCCCCATACGCATCAGGATTATGGTGCCCTTGGCGAAAAGTCCTCCCCCTCCCCTCGCGGGAGGGGGTTGGGGGGAGGGGGAGGCGCAACGATGCTAACCCTGGTACGTAGGCCGCGACTGCGACCTGTGATGGAGTCACCCCTCCCCCAAACCCCCTCCCCCAACCCCCTCCCGCAAGGGGAGGGGGAGTATTTTACTCCTGCCAGCGCTTATCCTGATGCGGAGGGGGACAAGCTCGGCCATGATGGTGTCCATTCCGGAAACGGCACGATGCCGACCTTGAAGTCCATGATCTGCCACCAGCGTTGCGGCCAGAAACCGCCCCGCAAGGCTTCCCCATCGAGGGCAGTGATCGGCATCAGCGAAGGCGGCCCGGACATTTCCGTTCACCGCGCGGCGCCGCATTCTGCGCGATCGCGCGGCGGAGGAGTATCGAATGTCTTCGGAGCGGCAGCAGACCGGTAGGTCGCGAGAAATTCTCGCGCCCTGAAATCACGACGTCATAAGGTGCCAGACCGGCCGGGCGAGCAGATCGGATTGATCGCTCGGGTCAACTCGGTCGACGTGTCACAACTTCGCCCGTGCAATCGCTTCCGTTATGAATTGCCGCGCCTCGGCCGCATCGCCCCAGCCGATGACCTTGACCCACTTTCCGGGTTCGAGGTCTTTGTAGTGCTCGAAGAAGTGGCGGATCTGTTCCAGCGTGATCTGCGGCAGGTCCGCGTAATTGTGCACATTGAGATAGCGCTTGGTGAGCTTCGGGGATGGCACCGCGATGATCTTCTCGTCGCCGCCGCCGTCGTCTTCCATCTTCAGAACCCCGATCGGGCGCACGTTGATGACGGCTCCGGATATGATCGGGCGTGTGTTGGCGACAAGCACGTCGATCGGGTCGCCGTCGTCGGACAGGGTGTGCGGCACAAAGCCGTAATTGCCGGGATAGCGCATTGGCGTGTGCAGGAAACGATCGACGAACAGCGTGCCGGCCGCCTTGTTCATTTCATATTTGATCGGCTCGCCGCCGATGCCGACCTCGACGATGACATTGACATCATCGGGGGGCGTGTTGCCGATTGGGATGGCGTCGAGGTTCATGCGCGGCTCCTGCTTGGCCACTCTTAGCTAGCATTGATCCCGGGCGCGAGTCGGACGATTCAGTGGGGAACAATCCAAGGTAGCAGTTATTGACAAGCTACTGCTACTCTCCGATGAGCGGCAAATGCCGGCAAGGGTGTCGTGGGGCCTTACTCCGGCCAGCCGGGGGGCATGTAGGCTGGCGACCTTGTTGACCGAGAGGAAACGAAATGCGGGGCCTTGACAGACGAATTCCGGCCGTGTTGGGCATGCTGGGTGCGCTGGCATTTGGGCCGGCGCAGGCCCAGCAGCAGATGCCTCCGCCGGGCCCGCAGCCGCCGAACCACCCCGCCATCGAGCCGGCGGCGCTCGAACGGCTGAAGGCGACCAGCGAGCGGCTCGCCAAGGCGAAGTCGATGAGCTTCACCGCCGTCACCACCTATAAATCACCGGCCCGCAACGGCCAACCGCTGTACTACTCGCTGCTGTCGTCGGTCGAGCTGCAGCGGCCAAACAAGCTGCGCGTGACCACGCCGGGCGACGGCCCCGCCTCGGATTTCTACTACGATGGCAAGACGATGATGGCGTATGCGCCGGCGGCCAATCTGACCGCCATAGCCGATGCGCCGCCAACGATCGACGAGGCGATGAAGGCCGCGTATGAAAAGGCCGCCATCTATTTTCCGTTCTCCGAGGTCATCGTTCCCGACCCCTACAAGAACCTGTCCGAGGGACTGACGTCGGCGTTCTTCGTCGGCCAGTCGCACGTGGTTGGCGATACCGTCACCGACATCGTGGCGATCGCCAATGACAACGTTCAGGCGGAGATCTGGATCGGCGTCGACGACGGATTGCCGCGCATGATCCGCGCGGTCTATCCGAAGGACCCGACCCAGTCGCGCTACGAAATCCAGTTCTCCAACTGGCATCTCAACCAGCCGACGAAGGACGCGGATTTTACCTCCGCCCAGGCAATGAAGGCGCCACGGATGCAGTTCGCGCGTCCCGACGCGCCAGTGCCGACCAAGCCGTGACGCAAGGGAAGTGCATCATGAAACACTCTTTGCCAGCAATTGCCTGTGTCGCTCTTGCATGTCTTCAGTTGCAGCCGGCCGCTGCGTGGATGCGCGGCGGTTACACCGGCGGCGGCGGTCGCTGGGGGGCGGGCGCCAGTGACGGACATTGGGCCGCCGGCGCAAATGGCCACTACGGTTCCGGCACCTACGGCACCACGAGCGGCGGCACCCACTACGCGACAACCTCCAAGGGCGGGTCGGCGGAAGCCAGCAACGGCAGTTGGTCTGCCACCAGCGCATCCGGTCATACCAATTCCGGGTCCTACGGAACCACCGCCTATGGCACCCACTACGCGACCGGCTCGTACGGCGGAGCAGTGGCGACCAACAACGGGCATTGGGCCGGCGAGAGCAACGGCCAGTATGCCTACGGAAGTCATTATGAGGGCGCGACCTATGCGGGGGCTTATCATCCGCCGGCTGTGGTGAACCAGTACTACGGAACCGGCTGCTACAGTTGTGGTGGGTGGGGCGCGGCCGCCGCTGGCGTGGCCGTGGGCGCGGCGGTCGGCGCCACCGCGGTGGGAGTCGCCAATGCAAACGCGAATGCAGCGGCCGCCAACGCGAATGCCGCCGCGGCAAATGCAAACGCCGCGGCAGCCCGCGCCGGTTATGTCGTGGGCGACGTCTACGCCGCGCTGCCCGCCGGTTGCGCCTACAGCCCCGTGGGCGGCGCCGCTTATTACACCTGCGGCGGAAGCTGGTTCAGCCCCTACTATGGTGCCAACGGCATGTACTACCGAGCCATCGCGGCGCCATGATTCAAAAGCGTCGGCCGGAGGCTGCGACCACGCGGTGACCCACGACGTCAAGTGTGGGCATCAACTTCCTTCTGCAGTCGAGACCGGCCCTGCGCGCCTGCCGCGATGGAAAGTTCGCCGTGGTGTCGCCAACGCGGAGGCGCCAGGCGAATCGAGCACCGAGAGCCCGGTTCCCTGCACCCCCGTCACTTTGGATTCTGCACGACCACGCCATAATGACCGTAGATCTGCGCGATCGATCCGTCAGCAGATAAATGATCGAGAGCCGTGTCGATCGCCTGGCGCAGCGCATCGTCCGGCCGACGCAGGCCCACCGCAACGTTCCACGCCAGTTCATGCTCCGCCTCGTCGGGCGGCAGGATCGTCACCTGTTGGTCCGGATGCGTGTGGTTATAGTACCCGGCTGATACCGGCGACACCGCGGCTGCGTCGATCTCGTGCGCTGCAAGAGCGGCCAGCATGTCGTCGTCGAAGCCGAACACCGATATCCGCACGCCCCTCTGGTCGAGTGTCATGGCGGCAAGCGAACCCGTCTGGACGCCAACCTTCGTATGACCGTTCAGCGCCGCGAACGATGTGATTGGACTGCCCGGGGGAACGACCAGCGCCACGCCGCTCCGATAATAAGGCTTCGACAGCTTCATTCCGAAATCGGGCGGCGCGCCGGGATCGGAGATGGTGTCCAGGATGATGTCGCAGTCCGTGCGCGGCAGGTCATAGCTGATCAGTATCCACCCCATTGTCAGCGACACGCCGAGGTGCTTCGCCAGTGCTTGGCCGACTTCGACCTGGAATCCCGGCGGCTCGGCGGTCTTGCTGGCGTATGGCAGCGAGTTCGGATGCGCGCAGAGCCTGATGGCGCCGTCTTCCTTGATCGCTGCGAGGGTGCGCGCATCGGCTGAGGAAATCGTCCCTGACCCAACCATCGCCAAGAGTGTCAACAGTATCCCGCCGATGCGCCGCGACGATCCTGGGCTCATCCCTGCTCCGGTTTCAGCGAACGGATGTACTTGATGATGGCGTCGATATCCGCGTTGCTGAACGAAGCGCCGAAGGCGGGCATCGCGCCCTCCTTGCCGTGCTGTATGCGAAACCGGATGAAGTCGTCGCGTCCGCGCCGTGTCCATCAGCTGCGGTCCCTTTCCCGGGGCGCGGCCACCGTCGCTGTGGCACCAGCCGCAGGTGCCGGCGAAAAGCTGCGGCACGTCGAGCGACGACGACGTGTTCGCGGTCTGCTGCGCGGCAGCCAGGCTTGGCGCGGCTACCGTCAGGATCAGCAATGTCATCGGAAATCGTATCATTGGCATCGGCAACGAGCCTCCCGGAGGCAGAACGCTGCCTCCGGGAGTTGGTTCACACTACTTCAGGCCATACACGACCAGGATGCCGTCATCGCGCGGCATGCTCTTGTACGGTTCGCCGAAGGTCGGCGCGAAATCGTCGCTGACCATGCCGCCGAAGCCTGCCACCACTGCGACATACTGCTTGCCGCCGGCGGAATAGCTGATGATCCCGCCCTGATGGCCGAGCCCATCGCTGTGATTCCACAGCTCGGCGCCGGTCTCGGCGTTGTACGCATGCAGCATGCCGCGGCTGTCCGGCACGAACAGGAGATTGCCGGCGGTGGTCAGGACGCTGGCCATCGGCGGCTCGGGATAGCGGATCTCCCACTTCTTCGCCCCGGTGATCGGATCGCGGGCGTCGAGATGGCCGTAGATCTCGCCACCGGGCGGTGGCACCAGCTTGAAGTTGGCGCCGATGTTGAGCTGCACGACCGGCTCGGTGACCGGCGTCGTCTTCACCACGGTCAGGTCCATGCACCACTCGTTGCCGATCTTGTAGTATAGCTTCGTTTGCGGGTTGTAGCTGCCGGAGTTCCAGCTTACGCCCCCGTTGATCGCCGGGCACAGCGCCTCGGATTGCTTGCCGGCCGAGAAATCCCGCCGCCCCGACAGTTCACCTGTCTTGGGGTCGATGCCCTTGACGAAGTTGATGGCGTTCACGATCGGATAGACGTTCTGGACCTTCAGATCCCGATCATAGACGAAGATAAAACCCCCCTTGTTCGGATGCACGATGGATTTCTGGCCATTCTGGTCGAGCATCACGAACTCGCCGACCGCGCTGTCGAAGTCCCAGCCGTCGTGCGGCAGTTCCTGATGGTAGAACTTCAACTTGCCGGTATCGGCGTCGAGCCCAATCACCGACGTGGTGTATAGATTGGTGCCAGGGCGAGCGCCCGTGTGCATCCAGTCCGAGCCGGCCCAATCATACAGCGGTGCCGGATTGGCGGTGCCCCAGTAGATCGTGTTGGTGTCCGTATCATAGGTGCCGGGCATCCAGCCGCCGCCGCCTCCGGTGCGCCACGAATCGTTGCCCCACGTCTTCATCGCATCATCGGTTCCGGCCACGGTGATGAACGTCCATTTCACCTTGCCGGTGGCGGCATCCACGCCGTAGATCGGTCCGCGGCCGGGCCATTCGCCGCCCTGGCTGCCGATGATCACGGTGCCCTTCGCGTAAAGCGGTGCGCCCGTGAAGCCGACCGTGAGCTTCGCCGAATCCTGCAGCTTGGTGTCCCATACGGGCTTGCCGGTCTTCATATCCAGCGCGATCAGCCGCCCGTCCACCGTGCCGACAAACAGCTTGCCTTCACCCAGCGCTGCCCCACGATTGTACGGCGAGTGGGTCTGCCGTGCCACCAGTGCTTCATCGAGCTCGGGGAAATAGGACCACATCAATTCCCCGGTGGCGCCGTTCAGCGCAAACACCCGGCTATACGATCCCGTGTAATAGAGTACCCCATCGGCGGCCAGTGGCGTCGACTGCAGACCGCGTGTCGATTTGCCGGGCACATGGATCCAGGCAACCCCCAGGCCCTGCACATTGTTCGCGTTGATCTGCTGGAGCCCGCTGTAATTCCAACCGTTGTATGATCCATGATAGGTCAGCCAGTCGTTCGAGCTGCCTGCGGCGATTCGCGCGGTGTCGATCGGTTGCGCGACAGCCGTCGCGGCAATCACCGAGGCGCCTATCGCCAGTGCTGCGCCGGCGAGCATGCCCTGTGTGCTTTTCTGCATGGCTCTCTCCCTCATTTCTTCTGCTTTTGCGGCTCGTCGGCATGGCGCCCCGACGGCCGGGCGATTGGGTAGCCTCGTCAAGCATCCCAGTACGGCCGCCGACAGCATAGTGCCACGCGGTCGATCGGCGCCAGTGCCGGGCCGGGCTGCGCACCGGCCCCCGCTCCCGCCTCAAGCCGGCTCGCCAGCGGCCAGCCGAACGCGGTAACTGACCGGTGACTATGCGAAATCATTCTGGAGAGTTAGTATAGCGCGATCCAGGTCGATGCGGGGCCCGGTGATGTGATGGCAGTCATCATCCGTCGGTCGGTTGCCAGTTCCGCCTGACCGGCGCGGGCGGAAGCGCGGCGGCTGGCGGGATCGCCGCGTGGGGGTTGAGTGCGGACATGACGTTGGTCCAGCGGCTTCTCATCCTGGTCGGCGCAGTACTGGCAACCCTTGTCGGCGTGGGGGTCTATGGCATCGCGCTATATCACGACGCGCGGGAGGCCTCGGTCAGGCGTGATCTTTCGCAGACACTCGCGTTCGTAACAGCGGAGTATGGGCGCTTCGTCGAACACACGCGGGATGCACTTTTGATCGCTTCGCTGGAAGCGCCTCGGGCAGTTGCAGATACCGCCGTGTGTCAAGCGCTTGTCGGTTCGCTGCGCGTTCCCGATTTTGGCTGGTTGCGCCTCGATATTCTCGATGCACGTGGGATCGTCCGATGCTCGACAGAGCCGGGAGATGTCGGCACCGACCGGTCGGACGATCCCGAGGTCGTCGCGGCCCGCACGGATAGTCATGCCATCCGCGGCGACTATGTCTGGGGCCTGTTCTCGGGCGTGCCCGGCCTGACCGTGGCGACGGTCTGGCATGGTCCGAATGGGGCGAGCGGAGTCCTCGCCGGCGTCGCACGGCTGGATCCGTTCGCGCGGACGCTGCGCGCGCTTGTTCCGGAGGGCTACGCCACGGTGCTGGCCGATCGCGGCGGCCGCCTCCTGGCCATGGAGCCAGCTGCCGCGGACGTGATCGGCCACAACCTGCCACCCTCGCTCGCGCAACTCGCATTGCTGGGGCAGCCCGGCCAGACGGTGGCCCGCTGGACCGACGGATCTGACCGACTCGTTGCCTATGCGCCGGCTGATGTCCCCGGACAGCAGGGCGTGTTCATCGCCGTGGGGTTTCCGCAGGCCGCGGTCTTGGCCGATGTCTGGGCACTCGCCTATCCTGCGGGCCTGGCACTGGCCGTCGCCGCTCTGGGGGCATTCCTGCTTGCCTGGTGGGGCGGCGTACAATTCATCCGGCGCCCGCTTGCCCGGCTGGGGGAGGTGGCGTTGCGCTGGCGCGACGGCGACCAATCGGCGCGGGTCACCGTGCCCGGCCGATCAGAGATTGCCAGGCTTGGCCGCGTCTTCAACGCAATGGCGGACGCCAAGGATCACAGCGACCGTCAGATCCGAGAGGGCTGGGAGCTCCTCTCGGCGCTGATCGAGTTGTCCCGCGACTGCATCTTCGTCACCGAAAGGGACGGCCGCCTGGTGCTTGCGAATTCCACGTTTCTGAAGCTGCTCGGCCTCACCCGCGAGGCTGCGGTGGGCCACAAGCTGATTGTGCATCGCGATCGTGAGGTGCAGCGGGCGATGAGCGCGCTGCAGGAGAGGGTGTTCACGACACGCGTGCCGCAGGCCGCCGATGTCTCTGTACAGGCACTGGACGACCGAAGGCGCCGCGTGCTGCAAACGATCTGCGCACCGATCTTTGGCTCGACCGGCGAAGTACGATCGATTGCCGGCATCGGCCGCGATGTGACGGAAGCGCGCGAGGCGGCGGAGATGCTGCGCGAGGCGCGCGATCGAGCCGAGGCCGCCGATCACGCGAAGACACGTTTTCTTGCCGCGGCCAGCCACGACCTTCGCCAGCCATTGCAGGCTGCGATCCTGCTCGCCGATCTCATCGCGCAGAAGCCGGAAGCCGCCGCCCCCGCCAGCGGATCGGCCGACGGTCTCAGGCGCACGCTCGACGACATGAAACGCCTGGTGGATAGCCTGTTCGACGTGTCCCGCCTCGATTCCGGCGCCGTGCGACCGGAAATCACGGCGTTCCCCCTGCAGTCGCTGCTTGATCAGATCACTATCACCTATCGGCGGCTGGCCGGAATCAAAGGCATCGCGCTGGTGGTTGTTCCGACCGACGCCGTCGTGCGCAGTGATCGTGTGCTGCTCGCGCGCATGCTCAGCAATCTGATCCAGAACGCGGTGCGGTACACTCACACAGGCCAGGTGAAGATCGAGTGCCAGCCGGCCGGCGACCACCTGCGCATTCGCATCGAGGATACGGGCGTCGGAATCTCGCAGCAGGACCTGTCGCGCATCTGGCAGGAGTTCGAGCAGCTGCACAATCCGGAGCGCGATCGACGGCAGGGGCTCGGGCTCGGTCTGTCCATTGTCAGGCGGCTTGCAACGCTGCTCAACCATCCTGTGGAGGTTTCCTCTGGGGCCGGCCAAGGATCGTGCTTCATCGTGAGCGTACCCCTGGTGAAAGTGTGCGCGGCAGCATCGATCCCGGCACCGGCTGCCAATGTGGCCGCCCCCGATGTCGCCGGCCGGCTCATGGTGATCATCGATGACGACCCGCTGGTGCTCGAGACCCTGCGCATGACGCTCGAGGATTTCGGGTTGAACGTCATTGCGGCGGCCGACTGCGCCGATGCGGTGCGACGCCTTGGCTCGGCCGGTCGGCCGCCCGACCTGATACTCGCAGACTATCGCCTGCGCAACGGCGAGGTGGGAGCCGAGGCGATCGCAGCCATCCGTGAGGCGGTGGGAAGCCAGGTGCCGGCGATCATACTGACCGGCGAACTGGGGAGCCTTGGCGACGATCTAGACCAACCTCTGCAGGACGCAGAGCGGTTGGGCGCGGCACTGTTCCGCAAGCCGATCCGCTCGACGGAACTGCTGCAGGCGATTCGGTCCAGGATGGTGGCGCCTACAGTCTAGGCTGGACCCGAGGCAGCAGGAACTCGAGCGCCGTTTCGCTTAGATCGCCCGCCGACGCAGAGTCGTAGCCAAATTCGAACCCGAAAAGGATCACGTTCCGAAGCGTCGAACCGATGGGCTGCAGCACACTCACGGCACTGGTGCAACCGGCCCCCGGACCAGAGCACGAAATCGCGCTTTGCCCGGTCAGATGCGGCGCGCGCCATGCCACGAACAGGATCACGACCGCGGCAACGACACATGCCTCCGCGGCCCAGCGCTTCGGTGCACCGATGCGGGGCAGCAGAATACGGCAGGCAAGGTCGAGCAGTCGGCCGGCGTGCCACAGGATGCAAAGAACGGCGGCCGCGAGCAGCAACGCCGGCCCGATCGCCCAGTATCCTGCGGTGCGGCCAGCCTGACTCCGGTTGCCGGGCGGAACGAATTCATCAGGCGATTCCAGCAGGTCGTTCACCCGGGGCTGTACGAGCCGGTCCACGCGCGGGTCATAGACGGTCTGTCGAAAGGCGGGGAAGCCCATGTTCGGCGTCAGGTTGGTCTCGGCTGGTGTGTCGATCAGGAGTCTCCAGCGCGCCTGGATATTCGACTGGCTCAGGAAGCCTTCCCAGTCCAGCCCTGGAGGCAACGCCTTCTGGAAATGAGTCACGACGAAGTCGTTGTACGACGCATCCGCTGTCTTCCGCGACGCCGTTGCGACTGCTTCCATGAATGTGGACTGGTCTGCCGGAGTCCAGTCGGGGGGCACCTGAACGCCCATGTCTCGCACCTCGGCGGCAATCCGTGACCAGTCCCGTCGCGGAATGCGATTGGGCGACAAACCCGCATGGGCGAGCCGGTCCAGGTAGCGTTGCCAGGCTTGCGACTGCTGATCCGGAATTGCGCGGATATCGGCCACCAGCCGAAGCTGTGCCGCAACGTATTCGTTGTAGGCGTCCCGCAGGGAACGGACCGAGGGAATGAAGACGTTGTTGTACACCTGCTCGGCGGTGCCGATCTGTCGTGCCACCATGCCTTGCAATGCCTCGCCAAGCCCATCGCGTGAAATGACCGACAAGTTATCGCAGGACAGGCTGCCAAATGGAGCACGGAGAACGGCCGACTGGACGCCGAGTGGCGCCGTTGCCGCCGCACTATCCTGGCGTGCGATTGCGAGCACACGGAGCTGCACGGCACAACGCCGTTCCGGTGCAGTCATCCCGTCTACCAAATGTCCGGTCAATCCGGGCCCGACGAGATAGACAGTTTCACAGCAGACGAGTGCAGACAGCAGGAAGGCCACGGCAATGCGCCGCATGGGCCATTCGCCGCGATGTGCGCGAGGCAGGATAAAGCTTCCCCAAACGAGCAGCGTGAGCGCTACGCCGCTCAAGACCCATCCCCAGGCCGCGAGTTCAGCGAGTTGCCACTCGCTGATCGGATTGCCGATTGCATCGAGCAAACGAGAGGCGAACGCGAGCTCTATCGTGAGGAAGGCCGCCGTCACGACTGTCAGCGGAATGACGTAGCCTGGGTAGAGCTGCCGCGTCTCCACGAGCCGGGTGCGGCTGGCCACGGGGGCTCCCACCGGGGGACGGTCGACGGCATCCCGCTGTCCCGAGCGCGGCGGGACGTCAAGGTGCGCGGCCGGCACCATCGGATCAGACGCGTGGGACCTCATTGCTCTGGCCGTGGTGGGCCCGAGCCGCCAACGGGTGGCGGGATCACCTCGTCGCCGACTGGCGCACTCACAGCAGGTGGAGACGTAGCATCGTTGGCACCCTCGGCGGCACGCGACGATGGTGCGCCCGGCGACGGTCTCGACGGACGGGCTGCAATCGGGGTCGTGGGACCGTTCAGCGCGCCGTCTCTGAAGGTCCAGATTTTCGGGTTGCGGACGCCGATCTGTCGGATGGCGACGGTGCCGCCATCCTGCGTGAAGCCGTAGGTGTCGCCGCATTCGCCAATGGCATGGAGGGTGCCTGTATCACCCTGCACTATCATGAGCGTGTAGCGCAGGCCACAATCCTTGCCGGCGCCGGTAATGACGATCAGGCGGTCGCGCGCCATGTTCCAGATGCTGTCGATATGCGCGCTGGTATAGCCGTCGAGGGGCAGCGATGTGCGTGGGCCGACGGTCAGGGAATAAGTGCTGCCGTCGATCGATTGCTGGAGAGATATCGTTCCGTCCGGGGTCTGAAAGGTTGCCAACGTGCGCGGCGTGGCGCAGGCCGCCAGACCGATGGCAGTGCAGCCAATGGCTGAAATCAGCGGGTGTCGCGGCAGAAACCACATGTCTCAATCGGTTTGGTGGTTCAATTTCATTGATCCACAACCTAGCATGATCCGGACCCCTAGGTGCATCCATTGGTTCCAGCAAGAAAATAAATGGAACGAGCCTTGACGCGTACGATCATGCCCGTGCCCGACCCCAGAGGTCCTCGTCCTCCTATGGCGGGATGGGGTCGCGGGGAGGGGAGAATCTCGCGCCGGCCATTGCAGGTGAATAGATCGACGTGCGGCAGGTTGGTCCGGTGCGCCTCCGCCATGCTTGACGCACTCCCGCCGCTTGGCCATAACCCGCCTCTCCCGACCCGATCGAGGTTCACTGCGATGTCCCGCCGCTGCCAGCTCACCGGCAAGGGCGTGTTGTCTGGCAACAACGTCAGTCACGCCAACAACCGGAGCCGCCGCCGCTTCCTGCCCAACCTGCAGGACAGCTCGGTGCTGTCCGACATCCTCGGCGCCGCGGTGCGCATGCGGCTGTCCACCCGCGCCATCCGCACCATCGAGCACAATGGCGGTATCGACGCCTACCTCCTCGGAACGCCCGACGCTCGCCTCACGGTCGATGCCAGGGCCCTGAAGCGCCGGCTGCTCCGAACGCAGGCGAAGCGAGCAGCGAGCCAGGCCGCATAACAGAGCGCCTGATCGGCCCGACCGTTTCCGCTCTTGAAGCGCTCAATCACGCCGCCGCGCACCTGCGCGAGGCCGGCATCGACAATCCACGCCTTGACGCCAGGCTGTTGCTGGCGCACGCGCTCGGGACCACGCCCTTCGCGTTACCGCTCGATCTCGCCCGCCCGGTCGACGCCGCCACGTTCCAGGCCCTGATCGCCCGGCGAGCGGCGCATGAACCAATCGCGCTTATCCTCGGCAAACGCGAGTTCTGGAGCCTCGATTTCGCCGTCTCGCCCGCCACGCTAATCCCGCGCCCGGACTCCGAGACGCTGATCGAGGCGGCCCTCGCGAACTTTGCCGGCCGCGATCCGCCGCGTTCCGTGCTGGATCTCGGTACCGGCACAGGATGCCTCCTGCTCGCCGCCCTGTCCGAATTCCCCGCCGCGTTCGGCGTTGGGGTGGATCTCTCGTTCCCCGCCGTCGCCCTCGCCAAGCGCAATGCCGCCATGCTGGACATGAGCACCCGGGCCGACTTCCTCTGCGCCGACTGGGCCTCCGCTCTGGACGGACGCTTCGATCTCATCCTGTCCAATCCCCCCTACATCCCGACGTCGCAATTGGACGGCCTGATGCCGGAGGTGGCTCGCTTTGAACCATGGTCCGCGCTGGATGGCGGTCCGGACGGATATTCGGCCCATCGCCGCCTGATTCCCGACCTCCCACGGCTGCTCGCGCTCAATGGCGTAGCGGTGTTGGAACTCGGCGCGGGCCAGGCGCCCATGGTCGCGCGACTGGCACTGGAGGCCGGTTTCGCCACCCGACTACACCACGATTTGTCGGGAATCGCGCGCGCCCTGGTGCTCTATTCGGCATCGCCATGAAAAAACCGTTTGGCAGAGCGATGCCGGCAGTCTAGCTTTGCGGTCGGCAGGGTCAGCCGCACAGCGGCTTGCCCCAGGCAGCTTGGCTTGCCCGATCAGCGTTGCGTTCATTGAACGCCGATCGGCGGTCGGGGTGCTCGCCGGAACCAACGCCGATGGAAGGCAGCCTGGCCGCGGGGATTGCCCCGGGACGCCGACGGGAGGGCCCGTGTGCCCGGCATATCCCAGCCGGCCAGCAAACTGAGAAGGCGCGACGGCAATAGCAATGAATATGAAACGCATGCGTGGACGTGGCCATCGACCCGGTGGCGGCGGCGGTGGGGGTGGACCAATCCGGCATCAGGGCGGCGGTGGAGGCGGAGGAATTCCGCTCAACCGCAACCACGTGTTCGACAGCAATGGTCCGGATCTCCGTATCCGCGGCACATCCCAGCAGCTGTTCGAGAAATACCTGCAACTCGGCCGCGATGCGACGAGCGGCGGGGATCGGGTGATGGCGGAGAGCTATTTCCAGCACGCCGAACACTATTTCCGCATCCTGAACGCCATGAACCAAGCGGCGCAGCAGGGCCAGCCGAACGGCCAGCAGCAGGCCGGTCAGCGTCGTCCCTATGGCGAGGACGGCGGTCAGCCGAACGGCGAGGGCGAGGAGGGCGAGCCCCGCGCGCCCGGCATGGGCGACCAGCCAGAAGCCAGGGAGATCCCCATCGCCGCCGCTCCGCCGGAAGCGTGAACGATCTGCTCAGGTTGGGGCCTGGCGGCTCCAGCCGCGGCCCCGGATGATCGCGCCTTCGCCGAAACGCTGACGCAGCGCGTCGATCGCCGCCTGGGTGGCGGCACGGCGCGGCGTCTCGGTGTCGGCGAGATCGCCGCGATCGGCCTCCGCCAGCGGCAGCAGCGGACTGGCGCCGATGCCGATCAGGCGAAAGGCGGTCCCGGTCGCTTCGCGCGACAGCAGCGCGACGGCGGCCTCGAACAGCCGGTCGGGCAGCACGGTCGGGCTCGGCAGCCGCGTGGCCCGCGTGCGGGTCGCGAAGTCGGCGGTCTTCAGCTTCAGCACGACGCCACCGGCGGACAGTTCGTGCTCCTTCAGCCGCCGGGCGAGCTTTTCGGCCAGACGCCACAGATGCGCCTGAAGGTCGGCCTGGAGTGTGAGGTCGGCATTGAAGGTGGTCTCCGCGCTGATGGACTTCGTCTCGCGTCCCGGGTCCACCCGCCGGTCGTCTTCGCCCCGCGCCCTGCGGACCAGCAACGGACCATCCTCACCCAGGCGGCGCCTTGCCTCCCGATCGCTCAGCACCTGCAAGTGCCCCAGCAAGGTGATGCCCTGCGCTGCGAGCCGGCGGGCCAGGGCCGGGCCGATGCCGGGCAGCAGGCGGACCGGCTCGGGCGCCAGCAGCGCCAGTGCCTCCGCAGCGCCGA
Organism: uncultured Alphaproteobacteria bacterium; assembly: GCA_963780095.1. GTDB lineage: Bacteria > Pseudomonadota > Alphaproteobacteria > Acetobacterales > Acetobacteraceae > JAMXLO01. The sequence goes on along the minus strand of CAWABH010000045.1, from coordinate 17,177 downwards.
TCACCGCGAAGCCCCGCGGCTTGTCGCGGCCGGCCCAGATCTTGGCCAGCAGACGGTTCGGCGCGAGCCCGACCGACACGGTCAAGCCCACGTCGGCCTCGACCTCGCGGGCAAAGCGCGCCAGCACGACGGCGGGCGGCGCGCCGTGCAGCGCCTCCGTCCCGCCGAGGTCCAGCACCGCCTCGTCGATCGACAGCGGCTGCAGCAGCGGGGTGAGCCGCGCCATCATGGCGCGGATCTGCCGCCCGACGGCGACGTATTTGGCGAAGTCAGGACGGATCACCACCGCGTCGGGGCATGCCTTCAAAGCCTTGAACATCGGCATGGCGCTTCGCACGCCGTAAATGCGCGCGACGTAGCAGGCAGCCGTGACCACGCCGCGCACGCCGCCCCCGACAATGACCGGCTTCGCCGCAAGCTCCGGCCGGTCGCGCTTTTCCACGCTGGCGTAGAACGCGTCGCAGTCGATATGCGCGATGGTCAGGGCGAACAGTTCGGCGTGCCGCACAATCCGCGTCCCGTCGCACGCCGCGCACCTGCCTGCCGCTTCCGGACCATCGAGCACTGCCAGACAGTCGCGGCAGAGTGCTGGCATGCTAGGCCTCGGCTGGCCAAAGCCACGCGGCGCCGCGGACGCCGGATGAATCGCCGTGCTTGTTGCGCAGGATCGGCGTGTCCACGAAGTCGCTGAACACGTGGCGACGGACCAGCGGCGGCAGCGCCGCGTAGAGGTGGTCCATCTTCGACAGGCCGCCGCCCAGCACGATCACATCCGGATCGAGTAGGTTGATGACCTGTGCAAGCCCGCGCGCCAGCCTGTCGGCATGGCGATCGAGCGCCGCCCGCGCCAGCGTATCGCCCGCAGCAGCGCGCGCCGGTATCACGGACGCATCTTGCGCATGCGGGCCGTCGCAGTCGCGCGCCAGGGCCGGACCGGAGATCCAGGATTCCAGACACCCCCAGCGCCCACACCAGCAATGCGGTCCCGGCACCTCGTCCGGGCGCGGCCAGGGCAGCGGGTTGTGGCCCCACTCGCCGGTGACGTGGTTGCGGCCCCGCACGACCTTGCCGTCGATCACGATGCCGCCGCCGCAGCCGGTGCCGAGGATCACGCCGAATACCACGCCTTGTCCGGCACCGGCGCCGTCCGCCGCTTCGGACAGGGCGAAGCAGTTGGCGTCGTTTTCCACCCGAACCTCGCGGCCCAGCAGGGCGCTGATCTCGCGGTCGAATGGCAGGCCGTTGAGGACCGTCGAATTGGCGTTCTTCACCAGGCCGGTGACCGGGCTGATCACGCCGGGGATGCCGATGCCGACTGTCGCCGTGATGCCCAGTTGCGCTTCCGTATCCAGCACGAGACGGGTGATCGCCTGGAGCGAGGCCTGATAGCCGTGCGGCGTGTCGATGCGGTGGCGGAGCCGCTCGCTGCCGTCAGGGTCCAACACCACGATCTCGATCTTGGTGCCCCCGAGGTCGATGCCGATGCGGTGCCGGCTCATGTCATTGGTTGCGGGACGGGTTGCCTTCACTCGAACACGGCGGCATGGCTACTCCCCGCTCAACAGCTCATCCAGCGTTAACGGACACACCTCCGGCACAGGCAGCGGCGCCATGTTGTCTATCGTCTCAGGCATGTGGCTCAGCGCCCGGCGGTAGAGCTTCGTCACGTCGACGCGCTGCGCCATGGATGGCGTGTACCATGCGAGCGCCTCGGCACGATGCCCGCGTGCCTCTGCCCGCCAGTGCGGCACCTCGCGCGACAACGGCCACGCCTCCGCCTTGAGGTCATGGAGAAGTGCCTGCACGAGGTGCGACTCGACTGTGCGCAACTCGCTCCGGCCCACGCTTTCGATCTCCTCGATGACGTTCTGCCAATCCACCTGTTCGTTGATGCGCTCGCCGGCCGCCACCCGGCGCAGCAGCTCTGCCTGGCGTTCGGACCACGTCAGGACGTCGGTGTCATAAGTGTCGGCCATGTCATCAGCTCCGGTGCCCGGTCATGCGCCGGCGGCATGATCGAAAGCAATAAGCGCGTTCATTGCATGCAGACCGCCTTGCCGCGCGTACCATACCTGCAAAGCCTTCGACACGGGAAGCAGCCAGTATATCCTGCCGCGGGAGGTACCGTCCGATGGCAAAAGGCAAGTCCGAGGTCACGATCTACCACAACCCCGCCTGCACAACGTCGCGGAAGGTGCTGGGTATGATCAGGGACGCCGGGACGGAACCGCACGTGATCGAATACCTGAAGACGCCGCCGACGCGGCCGGAGCTGGTCGATCTGCTTAGGCGCATGGGGCTTACGCCGCGCAAACTGCTGCGCCGGCGCGGCACCCCATATCAGGAGCTTGGTCTCGACGACCCGGAAAAATCCGATGACGATCTGATCGACGCCATCATGGCGCATCCCATCCTCATGGAACGGCCTGTGGTGGTCGGGCCGGGCGGTGTGCGTCTGTGCCGTCCGCCCGAGCGTGTGCGCGAAGTGCTGGCGGCGCGCTGAGCCGATGACGGGGAAGCTGACGCTAGCGGAAGTGCGCGGGCGAGCCGTGCGTGGCTCGCTGGCAACGCCGATGCCGATCGGGCGGGCTGTTGCCGTACTCGGCTTCGTGCAGGCTGATCCGATTCGGGCGCCCGCGCGGGCGCAGGACCTCATCCTCCGGCATCGCGTGGCCGGCTATCGCGCGGGCGATCTCGAACGCCGCTTCCCGCGCCTCGGGTTGCAGGAGGATTTTCTCTACGCCTACGGGTTCATGCCGGATGAGACCTGGCGCCTGCTGCACCCTCGCCACGATCCGGAGAGCGCCGACGGCAGGCATGTGCCGTCCGGGCTGGCCGCCGAGGTGCTGGCCCACGTGCGCAGGCATGGGGCGACGCACCCGGCGGAACTCGCGGACAGCTTCGGCAAGGACCGTGCGGTGAATGGCTGGGGCGGGTTCTCCAAGGCGACGACCCGGGCGTTGCAGAGCCTGCACTATCATGGGCTGCTGCGGGTCGCGCGACGGCGGGACGGCATCAGGATCTATGACGCGACGCCGCCGCATGGGGAACCCGCGGCGCCGGCGGAACGGCTGCGGCGGCTGGTTCTGCTGGTGACGCGAATCCTGGGCCCGGTGCCGGACACGGGATTGTCCGCGACATTCGCCCTGCTTGGCCGGGGTGCGCCCGGCCTAGGGAAGTGGCGTGACACGGTTCAGGAGCTGCTGACGACCGGAGAGCTGGAAAGCGGTGAGCTGGACGGGGTGCGATACCTCTGGCCCGCTTCCATGCCGGCAGCGGACGCGTCGGATGGGCGACGCGAGGTCCGGTTCCTGGCGCCGTTCGATCCGATTGTCTGGGACCGGCGCCGCTTCGAGCACCTGTGGGGCTGGCCGTATCGCTTCGAGGCCTACACGAAACCGCCAAATCGCCAGTTCGGCTATTACGCGATGCCGCTGCTGTGGGGCGATCAGGTGATCGGCTGGGTCAACGTCACAACCCCGGATGGGCGACTGGATGTCCAGGCCGGCTTCGTCGGGTCACACCCGAAGGACCGCGCATTCCGGCGCGGCTTCGATGCCGAGGTGGCGCGCATGGAGGCTTTTCTCGCCAGGACCGCTGCATAGGGACCGAGGCAACCGCAAGGAGACGAGGAATGGCGCCCAGGATCGGATACCTGCTGCCGACCCGCGAGCAGGTCATGGAAGGCCGGCCCGACGCCGCGCCCCTGCTCGACCTCGCGGCGCGGGCGGAGTCGCTGGGCTACGATTCGGTCTGGGTCGGCGACTCGCTGCTGGCGCGGCCACGCCACGAGCCGCTGACCCTGCTGGCCGGCGTGGCGGGTCGGGTGAAGCGGGTGGAACTCGGCACCGCCGTGCTGCTGCCGGCGCTGCGCAATCCCGTGCTGCTGGCGCATCAGGTCGCCACGCTCGATCAGGTGTCGGAGGGCCGGCTGATCCTCGGGGTCGGCTTTGCCTCCGACCGGCCGAACATTCGCGCCGAGTTCGCCGCCGCTGGCGTGCCGTTCGACAAGCGTGTCGGGCGGATGATGGAGGGGCTGCGACTGTGCCGGGCGCTGTGGACCGGACAGCCGGTCACCTGGGACGGGCGGTGGCAGGTGACGGACGGCGTGCTCGCACCGACGCCGCACCGGCCCGGCGGCCCGCCGCTGTGGATCGGCGGCAATCTGCCGGCCAGCCTGGAGCGGGCCGGAAAGTGGTTCGACGGCTGGTTCCCCAACGCGCCCGACCCGGCGACCTTCGCGCGGCTGTGGGCAGAGGTGAAGGACATTGCCGCCGCCGCCGGTCGCGATCCCGCCGCCCTGTCGGGTGCGATGTATCTGACGCTCGCGGTGGACGAGGATGCAGGGCGCGCCGAGACGCGGCTGGATGCGTTCCTGGAGCGCTACTACGGCCAGCCCGCGCCGGTGCTGCGCCGCCGCCAGGCGCATTATGCCGGTTCGGCTTCGGGGGTCGCGGCGTGGCTTGACGGGTACGCGCGGGCTGGGGCAACCCATCTCGTGCTGCGGTTCGCCGGCGACCACGAGTGGCACCTGGACGCTCTGGCGGGGGCCAGGACTTCGCTCGGGTGGTAGTGCCGCAGGCCTAGGCGGTAATAAAGCTCTCAATTAGTCAGGCATCACTTGACAATATCGTAAGGTCATCCCATACAACGAGGGCATGATCCGGTCGTTCAACCACCGAGGATTGAAAGCCCTCTGGGAGAAGGGCGATGGATCGAAGCTCGACAGGCGCATGGTGAACCGCATCACCCGTCGCCTTGACGCTCTGGATGCCGTTATCAGGCCGCAGGATATGGATCAGCCGGGGTTCGATTTCCACGCGCTAACCGGCAAGCGCCGAGGCACATACACCGTCCACGTCAATGGCCCCTGGTGCGTGACGTTCCGTTGGGACGGCACGGGTGCCACCCACGTCGACCTGGAACAGTATCATTGATGGAGGAACCCATGGCCGTATCCCGCGCCGGCAAGCGCTTCCCCGATCGGAAGCCCACCCACCCCGGCGCCGTCCTGCGCCTGGACGTGCTGCCCGCCCTGGGGCTGTCCGTGACGGTGTTTGCGGGACGGCTTGGTATATCGCGCCAGACCCTGCATGGCATTCTGAATGAGAAGCATGCGGTTACCCCGGAAATGGCGGTGCGGATCGGTAGGTTGCTCGGAAAGGACCCTGGTCTGTGGCTGCGCATGCAGCAGGCTCATGACCTCTGGGTCGCTGAACATGAGTTAGCAGCCGAACTTGCGGGCATCACCCCGTTGCCGCAGTTGGCGGCCTCCATCTGAGGATCAAGGTGCGCCGTGACCATCATCGCGCGCACGCCAAGCGACCTTACGGCACGCATTGTTGTGGCCTCGGCCTATCCGTCCGCCCGCGGCACCCAGGGAATCTGCGAGCACTTCGATCCCTTCGTCGGCCAGCGCTTCGGCCTGTTCGGGGCTCGCCTCGCCGTAGATGCCGCGCTTGTCGCTCTCGCCACGGTGGATCTTCCGGGCCTCATCGGCGAATTGCGGGCCGACATAGTCGCAGTGCTTCTCGACCTCGGCGCGCATCTTCTGCAGCATGGCGCGCATGTGCGCGGGCAGCCTGCCACCCGCCATTTCGGCGGGCGGCGCCGGCGGTTGCGGAGCGGGCACGGGCTCCGGCGCCGGGAGGGCCTCGCGTCTTGCGACGGCCGGCCGCATCAGCGCGCGCTCCACCTTGACGTCACCGCAATGCGGGCATTCCACCAGCCCGCGCTTCGCCAGCCGCTCGAATGCGGTGCTGTCCTTGAACCAGCCGTCGAACGCATGGTCCTGGCTGCATCTCAAATCGTAGTGGATCATACTCCCGCCTTGCCGAACCTAGACTCTGCCGACTCAGATGGCGAATTCTGGCAGTCATGGCAAGGGAGTGCCAAGGTTCGATTGCAACAATGTTGCTTCACGACCACTACTCGGCGTGTAACAACGGGTCGAGCTTTCCGGCCCGGTCCAGCGCCACGAGATCGTCGCAGCCGCCGATGTGCCGGTCGCTGATGAAGATCTGTGGCATGGTGGTGCGTCCGCCGGAGCGACGGGTCGCTTCCGCGCGCTCGGCCGACCCGTGCGGGGCGTCGATCTCGCGGAACGCCACGCCCTTGGCGCTCAGCAGACTCATCGCGCGGGAACAGTACGGGCACCAGGGCTGGGTGTAGATCTCAATCGCCATGTCGCACTCCTTCGTGGCGAAAGAATCGTGCCTGCTGGACAACCGCGCAAGGGCCGCATCAGCCAAGGCGCAAGGCCTTCAGTTCCGCGAGCGACCTGCCGCTGTTCTCTAGTTCGAACGTGCGTCGATTGACCCTGACGCGGATCTTCGAACTGTCGTTCACGTCGTGCTCGCCGAGGTCGAGGAAGAAGGCATGGTTGCCGTTGCCCACGCCAGCCGCCAACAGGTCGTTGCGGAAATCGCCTGACTGGAATGTCGCGGCCAGCCTGTCGTCGATCAACAGGTCCAGCAATACGGGAGCGAGATTGCCGATATGCCGGGCCCAGCCATGCAGCCTGCCGTCCCGCACGCCCTCGAGATGGCCCTCGAATGCCCGCTTCGAGGTGAGCACGTATTGTGCGCGATTCGGCTGGACATGGCGACGCAGGCCGGCCCGCTTCTCCTCGTCAAGCTTGATACCGCAGAACGCAAGCACGCTGTCGATGAACACTTGCGGAAAGAGCAGCGCCTTTTCGTAGCTCAGCAGCAGGAACGGCAATCGCGAGGCGCGTACGAACTGCGCCAGTGAATGCATCGCCGCCGTCGTCTCGATGATCGCCTCGGTGCCATCGGCCTGTTCCGACAGGACGCTCCTGACCGCAACCGAGACCGGGTCACGGTAGATCACGATTAGATGCGGGTTTCGGAAGTGCTGCAGTTCATCGTGCTGCAAGAACTGATGTAGATCCGGCATCTTGAAACCCCAGACCGGAGTCTTACCGTTCTGGCGCTTAATGAGCGCGTCGAGTCGGGTGAAGTCGCGCGCCCGGAGTATCTGCGTGATCTCCGCGTCTTCGTTGATCGGTTCGTAGACATGGTCGCCGAGCCAGACGCCGGCCCCCTGCACCAGGGCCGCGAGCATGCTGGTGCCGGAGCGGGCGAGCCCGGTGATGAGCAGCGTCTTCTTCTGAATGTTGAGTCTGCGTCCGCGCTGGGGCGAGGAGTGCGCAATCACCCCTTGGTTGAGGATCGTGCCCGGATCGAATTCAGCGCTGTCCGCCCGCGCTTTCGCCATGCGCAGCACTGACCTAAAGCGGAATCGCGACGAGCGTGTCGAAGCGCGAGCTGTCGCAAACCACGACACGTTCGGCGAAACGCAGCTTTCCGTCCGTGTCGTCGCGCACGCGGTCCAGATAGACGCCGGCAGCGAACAGGTCCATGCGTCCGTCGCGCATCGTGCGCACCACCAGGAACGGCGTTTCGGCGGCGATTTCGCCTGCCTCGCCTGGGCGCGGCGCGGGCAGGCCCACGATGTGGCGATAGCTCTGCCGCTCGTAGATGTTCGCCTCGCGCAGCGCGGCGACGCGATCCGTGAGCATTGCGCGTGAATCGGCATATATGATGCCAGCCGCATAGCCGCGCCGCTGATTGTCCGCCGTGGTGATCCGGTAGCGCCCGTTCTCCAGGAACAGGCCAGGCCATTCCTCAAGCCGGTCCGAATCGATGCAGTTTGCGTATTCCGTGTTGAGCGTGGCGAGGCGGAACAGCATCTCGGCGTCGGTCATCGCGGTCACAGCGCCATGTGCGCGCGATACGCCTTCCAGAAGCCCCGCACCGAAGCCTCCGTCGCGCGCGTCTCCTGCGTTTCGGTGCTGGCACCGCCCATCTCGATGACGGACAGCTCATCCTCCGCCGCCGCGATGCCCCGCTGCACGAAATCCGCCGACAGCGCCGTCCTCCATCGAGACGTAACCGGCCGGGCCAACCAGGTTATTCTGCTTCAGTCGGTGCGCGCGCAGTTCGTCGCTGTCGTCGGCGAAACCGAGATAGGTCCAGTTGAGGTCGGTCGCATTCACGCCGCGCGGGACGATCTGCCGGACCGCCAGCGCATTGTGCACCTGCTGCAGGACGAAGCCGGGGAAGATCGACAGGATCTGCAATTGGATGTCGTCGTGGAATTCGTCGTGCATGCCAAGCAGGCTCGGGTCGGCGAGCCGAAAATTCTCCTTGTCCGATCGCAGACCTTCGTAGCTGCTGTCCGTGCCCTGCGGCGGCGCCAGCGTAGCCGATGCGTGGTGTTCGCCGGTTTCGCTGACCAGCACGCCGCCGCCTGAGCTGAGGCGGGTGATGCGGAAGGTGGCGAAGAACAGATGCAGCAGGCTGGCGTGATAGGTGTCGCGCACGTTCTCGAAGTAGAGCTTCCAGTTATTCGGCAGCGCCTGGGTGAAGCGGCCGATGATCTCCAGCCTGCGGTTGCCGAGCACGCGGCGGACACGGTCGGCGATCTCCGGGCCGAGCCAGGCTTCAAAGTCGGGGGCGTCGGGCGACAGCGTGCCGAACACCATGCCGCAGAAAGTTGTGACCCGCAGCTTGCGCGGGCCGTGGCACGACATGTCGAAGTCGGCCGGCATGCCGCCGCGGCCGTTGACGCCGCGGCTGAACGCGATCGAGCGAAGGTTGCCGTGCAGATCGTATCTCCATGAATGATAGACGCACTGGAAGTCCTTCACGCTGCCGCCGTCCTCCAGGCAGATCAGCGCGCCGCGATGCGCGCAGCGGTTTTCGAATGCACAGAGCTCACCATCCTCGGCGCGCACCACGACGACGGGCATGCTGCCAACGAAGGTCGTGCGATAGTCGCCGACATTCGGCAGATCGATCTCGAGGCAGAGGTAGTTCCAGACCGGGCCTTCGAATATCCGCTTCTGCTCCGCGGCGAGCACGTCCTTCTCGGTGTACACCCAGTAGGGCACGCGGGTCAGGCCAGCCGGCCAGAGGCGGCGCGATATCCGGTCCGTCATTGCGTCCATCGGAAACCTCCCTCGCTTGTCAAACCTCCTCCCCGACCCTCCCCCGCTTCGCGGGAGAGGGGGCGCTGACCTCCCGCAGAGCGGGGAAGGGGCGTTGAACGCCTTCCCGCGATGCGGGGGAGGGCGTTGAACTCCCTCTCCCGCCGCGCGGGGGAGGGTCGGGGAGGGGGTATCGCATCATCCACTCAATCGCGGGTCCGGCACGCGCGCGGCCACCAGCACGTCGACCGACACGGCACACGCTGCAAGCAGTGCGGCTGCACAGGCGTTGGCCGTGGCGCCGGACGTCATCACGTCGTCGATCAGCAGCACCCGCTTGCCAGCCAGTTGGCCCGCACGCGACGGGCGCGCCAGGAACGCACCCGCCACTTCCACCGCCCGCTCCGCCGCCGATTTCTCGCCGAGCGAGGCCGTGGCGCGCCGGCGCAGCAATGCGTCCAGCAGACACGGGCGTCCGGCGATGCGGCCGACCGCCGAGGCCAGCAGGCCCGCCTGATTATAGCGGCGGTGGAACAGCCGTGCGCGATGCAGGGGGACCGGCACCAGCAGGTCGGCCTCGCACAACAGACTGGCACCGGCGCGTGCCATGTGCGGGGCGAGCGCAGACGCTATCTCTGTGCGGTCCGCGTGCTTGAACGGGAGGATCAGCCGTCGCCCCTGCGCGTCGTAGCGCAATGCGGCGCGGGCGCGACGGAATATCGGCGGGACGGCGCGGCACCCCGGGCACAGGCGGTCCGCTCCGCCCAGCCCGGATGCCGCGAACGGCACACCGCACCGTGCGCAGAACGGCTCGGTGATGAAGCCGGTCCGGCGGAAGCAATCGGCGCAAAGCAAGCCCGGTGCGCTTACGATCGCATCGCAGGTCACGCAGTGCGGGGGGAGGAACAGGTCGAGCAGCGCGCGCCCAGCCTGCCGCGCTCCGTCCGACAGCAAGCGGAGCGGTGCCAGCCAGGTGATTTCAGTGGGTAGCGGATGCCTCGCCAACACCGAATGCCACCGTGTCATCGCGCCGGATCTGGTTCGCCAGCTCGATCTCCCAGGTGAGGTAGGCCTGCATGGCTTCCTCCACGCCGGAGTTGCGATCATAGGCACGCAAATATGAATCAATGCACGCATCGTCAGGCGGCGTGGTGCGGTCCTTCATCACAGGCCGGCCGAATGCGCGCCAGGCATCCGTGCCGCCCTCCAGTATTCGCACGTCGGAGCGACTGAGGCCCTTGACCTCGTCCACGGCGAGCCGCGCAACCACGCCGTCGGGCGACGTAATCACCACATGTTTCGCGCCTGCAAGCTGCGGCGCCAGCACTGCCAGTCGCGTGCGTATGCCCCAAAGCGCGCCGGGGATGTGACCTTCACGGAAGTCGATGCTGCGGGCCAGATCAACCACCACCGTGCCGTCGCCGCTGTCCAGCAGGGCGACCAATCCCGATACATCGATCGTCGGCACCGGCACGCCGAGTTCCGGCACCGGCAGGCGCTCCCGCGCCGTGGTACGGATCGCCTCCAGCCCTCCTTCCACCACGAACACGTCGCGATGGCCCATCTGGCGCAGCCATCCACCAGCCATGCGGGCGCGGACCCCGGTATCATCCACCAGCGCGATGCGCGCATTGCGCACGCCCACCCATTGGTCTGTCGCCTGCACCAGCTGCCCGCCCGGCGCGCTGACGCTGCCCGGCCAGTGGCCGGCGCGGTACTCGGCGGGATCGCGCACATCCAGAACATAGAGCGTCCGGTCGGGGTCATCCTCGAAGCGGGCGAGATCGATGGCGCCGATCACGCCCACGCCCGAGCTATCGGCGAAGTCCTGGGCGCGCTGCCGAGCGATCGGCCAGCGTCTTCGGCGTGCCGGGTGCGAAGCTGTCGGTGCGGCCGCGGTCGCAGCGGAGGCCCGCCAGCTCCCAGCCCATCGTGCCGTTGCGCAGCGCCACCACCTTGTTGGGGATGCCGGCACGGCGCAGGCTTTCGGCCCCCATGATGCTGCGGGTCCGGCCGGCGCAATTCACCACCACCAGCGTCTTCGGATCAGGAACGAGATCGCCGATCCGATAGACCAGCTCACCGCCGGGAACGCTGATCCCGGTCGGGATCGACATGCGCACGAACTCCTCGTGCGTGCGGCTGTCCAGCACCCTGATGTCGCGCCCGGAAGCGATCCATGATTGCAACTCGGCGGCATCGACGCTCTCGGTGCCGTAGTGATGCTCCACCCATTCGCCGAATGCCTTCGACGGGACGTTGACGCCGGAGAACAGCTCGTAGCCGGCGGCGGCCCATGCCTTCGTGCCGCCGTCCAGCACCGCGACATCGGTGCAACCGATGCCCTCCAGCCAGGCGGCAAGCTGCTCGGCGAGGCCGCTGCCGTCATCGACGCAGCAGATGCGCACGGCGAGCCGGCGCAGCAGCGTGCGGGCGCGGATCTCGCGGCGCGACAGCGGACAGGGCACGGCCCAGAACAGGTGCGAGGCGCCGAATTCGCCCTCCTCGCGCGCATCCAGCAGGGCGAGTTCGTGGCCGTCCAGCAGCCACGAATGCAGCGTGTTCGCGGTGATGCGTTTCATGCGGCTGCTCCTCGCGCGACGGCCCGACGGGTCGATCCGCGGCGAACGTAGGCACGCCGGCCAATGCTTGGCAACGTTGGGCCGCGGGCGCACATGGGAGTGATGGACCCGGGCATGGAGGTATTCGACCGACGCGCGGTGCGCCGGCATCGCGACCGTGCGGCACCAACCGTAGGCAGCGTTGCGGATATCCTGCGCGATTGCGCGGAGCGGCTGCTCGACCGGCTGGACGACGTGACGCGCCGCTTCACCCGCGCGCTGGATGTGGGCGGTCGGGGTGTTGTTGCGCCGCTCCTGCGCGCGCGCGGCATCGATGTGGTGAGCTGCGATCTATCGGCGGCGATGGCTGCGCTGAACGGCGGAATGGCGGTGGCGGCGGACGAGGAGTTCCTGCCGTTCGCGGCGGAAAGCTTCGATCTGGTGGTGGCGAGCGTGTCGCTGCATTGGGTCAACGACCTGCCGGGCGCGCTGATCCAGTTGCACCATGCGCTGCGGCCGGGGGGATTGCTGCTGGCGAGCCTGCCGGCGCTCGGCACCCTGGGTGAGTTGCGGCATGCCTTGACCGAGGCCGAGGCGGCGCTCACCGGCGGCGCCGCGCCGCGCGTTTCACCATTCGCCGACCTGCGGGATTGCGCCGCGCTGCTGCAGCGCGCTGGGTTCGCTCTGCCGGTGGCCGATGTCGAGGAGTTGCGGCTGCTCTACGCCGACCCGTTCGCTCTGCTGCGCGACCTGCGTTCGGCCGGCGAGACCAACGCATTGCGCGAACGCGATCGGCGCGTGGCGCCGCGTGAGCTGTTTGCTGCCGCGTTGGCCGCATTGCCGGAAGCGGAGGGCCGCGTGGCGGCGACGCTGCGGCTGGCGGTGATGACGGGGTGGGCGGGCGATGCGCCTCGTGTGGCTACGGGGTGAGCAGCAGTATTGGTCGCCGGCTTGGCGTTACTCGTCATGCCGACGAAGGTCGGCATCCACGTCTGTGCGGCCCGCAGCAAAGGAAAAGACGTGGATGCCGACCCCAGCCTTCGCTTGGGGTAGGCTCTTCGTCGGCATGACGCCGGTACGCCGACAGAGCATGCACCGCCGATTCTGTTGCATGCGATGATCTCAATGGCCACGATGGCGATATCCACCCGTCGCACACCCATCATGACCCTCAGCCGCACTCCATGATCATCGGCACAGCCGGCCACATCGACCACGGCAAGACAGCGCTGGTGAAGGCGCTGACCGGCATCGATGCCGATCGCCTGCCCGAGGAGAAGCGGCGCGGCATTACCATCGATCTTGGCTATGCCTATACCGACACGCCCAACGGCACACTGGGCTTCGTCGACGTCCCGGGCCACGAACGCTTCGTGCACACGATGCTGGCCGGCGCAAGCGGCATCGATGCCGCACTCTTCGTTGTGGCGCTCGACGATGGTGTCATGCCGCAGACGCGCGAGCACGCGCACATCCTGCAACTGCTCGGCATCGACCGCGGGGTCGTGGCGCTGACCAAGGCCGACCTCGCCCTTGAGCGTGTGGCGGAGGTCGGCGCGCAGGTGCGTTCTCTGCTGGCGAAGACCGGGCTCGGGGCGATGCCGCTGCTGCCGGTGTCCGCGGTAACGGGCGAGGGGATCGAGGCACTCCGCGCCGCGCTTCTCAACCTTGGTCCTCGCCGGCGTGACAGCGAAGGCTACCCGCGCCTGGCCGTGGATCGCGCCTTTACGCTTGCCGGCGCCGGCCTTGTGGTTACCGGCACGCTTGTTGCGGGCCGCGTACGCGTGGACGACCGGCTGATGCTGTCGCCGCCCGGTCTCGAACTCCGGGTGCGCGGACTTCATGCGCAGAACCGTGCGGCCGGTGAGGCGGTGGCCGGGCAGCGCGTCGCGCTGAATATCGTCGGGCCGCGGTTGTCGAAGGATACCGTGACGCGCGGCGACTGGGTGCTGCATCCCGACGTGCATGCGCCGTCCTTCCGGCTTGATGCACGGCTGCGGCTGCTGGCCGAGGAGGCACGGGCGCTGCGTGCCGATGCGCCGGTCGCATCTCCATCTGGGGGCGGCGCATGTGATGGCGCGGGTCGCACCGCTGGATATCGAGCGGATCGGCCCAGGCGATACGGCCTTGGCGACGTTTGACGCTGGATCATCCGATCGGCGCTCTCGCGCGGGATCGGCTGGTGTTGCGGGACGCGACCGCCACGCGCACCATCGGCGGCGGCGTGGTCATCGATCCGTTTCCACCGCGCCGAGGCCGGCGCACGGTTGAGCGGCTCGCCCAATTGACGGCGCTGGACGAACCGGATGCCGCGGCGGCGCTGCGCGGTTTGCTGGCTTTGCCACCGAAGTGGACCGACGCGGCTACGTTCTTTCGGTCGCGCAATATGCCTCCGCCGGTGCGGGTTGCGGTGATGGCGGGAGCACCGGCTGTCGCCGTGGCGGAACTGCTGATGGCGCCGGCGGTGCTGGAGGCAGTGCGCGGCGACATGGTGGATCGTCTGGCGGCACATCACGCGGCGGCACCCGACCAGCCGGGTCTGCAGCCCGAGCGTCTGCGCCAGGCAACGCCGGGGCGCCCGTCGCAGTCGGCCTTCCGGGCCATCGTCGAGTCGCTGTTGCGACGCGGTCTGGTGGGGCAGGACGGCCCATGGCTGCGGCTGACGACGCACCGCGCCGTCCTGTCGCCCCGGGATGAGCGCATCTGGCAGCAGGCGCGTGGACTGATCGCTGCAGACCGGTTCCGCCCGCCGCGCACGCGCGACCTGGCGCAGGCCTTGTCCGTGCCGGAGCCGGCGATGCGCGCCACATTGAAGCGGTTACAGCGCATGGGCAAGCTGATCGAGGTCGCGCCGGATCAGTTCTTCCTGAGCGAGACGGTGGCCGAACTGGCGGCAATCGCTTCCGAGATGGCAAACGCCGATTCGGCGGGAACGCTCACCGCTGCGGCATTCCGTGACCGGTTGGCGAATGGCAGGAAAGTGGCGATCCTGATCCTGGAGTTCTTCGACCGCGCCGGGGTGACCGTGCGCGTCGGCGATGAACGGCGGGTGCGTGCCGATCGATCGGATTTGTTCGGCGTGGCGACGCAGGCGAGCAAAGTTTCGCACAGAGAATGCCGAGCTTCCACCGAAAGCCAGTGACCAAAAAATGGGGCGCTCGTCGGGTCCGGCCATAGGCCGCCCGCGATGAACGTCAGGCCGTCCGACGACTTATGCCAACGATCCGAACCAATGACCTTCCATCGCCGCTCGTCCCTCCGTCATCGCCGGGCTTGTCCTGGCCATCAGAAGCGGGGCGCTTGGTATTATACCAGCGGCCGAAACCGATGACCTTCCATCGCCGCTCGTCCCTCCGTCATCGCCGGGCTATCCGTCGTGGCAGAGTGCCGCTTCTGATAGCCGGCGCACGCCCGGCCATGACGGGGGAGTGGCGGGGTAGAGGCACCAGAAACGGCGCTTGGTATTATGATGCTCGGTGGTCCTCGGTGCGGTCTCGGGGTTCTCGGTTGGGAACCTGGGGTTGCCCCTGCTTCACGCGAACGCCAGCAGCACGACGCCGCAGCAGATCAATCCGATTGCTCCGAGATGCGTGATGCCCAGCGGCTCGGCGAATGCATAGTGGCCGATCAGTGCCGCGGCGACATAGGAAATGGCGGTGCAGGGCAGGGCGCGTGACAATGGGATGCGACGGAGTGCCACGATGTAGAGCACCGCTGCGCCGCCGTACAGGCAGAACCCGACCAGCGTTCGCCAGTCGAGCAATTGCGTGACGAATGCGCCCGCCCCCGCGCCCGCCTTGAGCAGGGCCTGACCCGCCATGCTGATGCCGATCGCGACAAACAGGGCAACCCAGTAGAACGTCAACCGTCGGCGCGCCCGGCCGCGGCATTGCGCTCGATCGAGCGAACCGTGCCCTGCGGCTTGCCGTTCGCCGACAGGAAGGTGCGGCCGACATACTCGCCCAGGACGCCCAGGATCATCGACTGAACGCCGGCGACGAGCAGGATCACAGTCATCGTCGAGGCCCAGCCGGATGGCGTGTCGCGCAGCAAGAGCGCCTCGGCAATCGTTCCCACTGCGCCGATCGCGCCGAGGAGTGCCATGAACACGCCCGCGTAAGTGGCAAGTCGCAGCGGGGCGAGCGAAAAGCTGGTGGCGAGATTGAGCCAAAGCCGCACCAGTCGGCGCAGATTGTAATTGGAGTTTCCTTCCGCACGCGGCAGGTGGCGCACCTCGATGCTGTCGATGCGCTGCGTCACCTCCATGATCAGCCCATCGACGTAAGGGTATGGCCCGCTGTAGTGGGTGACGGATCGCACCACGAGCGCCGACATGCAGCGGAACGAGGAAAGATAAAGCCCCTTCGGCTTGTCCAGCAGCCGGTCAGCCACCGCATTGGCGAACCGACTTCCCAGATTGCGCCAGGCCTTGTGCTGCTTGGTGGCATAGCGTGTATAGACAACATCCCAGCCGCCGAGCCGCGCGTGGTCGTACAGGCGGATCACCTCCTCCGGCGGGTTTTGCAGGTCGTCGTCCATCGTGATGACGTAGGCGCCGCTTGTATGTCGCAATCCGGTCATGACCGCGTTGTGTTCGCCGTAGTTGCGCGCGTGTTCGACGTAGGTGAGTGGCACAGTCGCATTTCGAACCAGCTGCTGGCACACCTCGTCGGAATTGTCGGGGCTGCCATCGTTCACCAGCACGATCTCCAGGCCGCCGATCGGGTGCAGAGCCGACAATGCATCGACGAGGCGCCCGACGGTGGCGGCACCGCGATACACCGGAATGACGACGGACAGCCCGACGCCAGGCGTCGGCGTGGGCGCCGCTTGAACATCCGGCAACTGCGCCAGGAGGTAACTGTCGTGGTTCATGGTCGCTCCGCGGTCGCCAGCACCGAGCCACCCGCCGGCAGGGCGAATGGCAGGCGGCGCTCGATCTCCGTCATGGCATGGAGTGTAACATTGAGCCATGGCGGAAACGCGGCGACGTCCGAGGCGGCGCTGTCGCGGGCCAGAAGCTTGCGCTGCACCACCATGAGCGGCAGCAGCAGTCCGTTCCAGTAGCGCGCACGCACCTGGCGAAATCCTGCCTCGCGCAGAAGGGTGGCGAGCTGGCCTGCGGTCTGGCGGCGGACATTGTGCACCTTCCGGTCGTGCGCCGAGAGCAGCCACGCGTAGGCCGGCATATTGACAATCAGCCGGCCGCCAGGACGCAGGACCCGGCTGAGCTCCGGCAATGTGCGATCGGGGTCCACCGCGCGGTGGCACAGCAGGTCGGCGGCAATCACCGCATCGAAGCTTGCATCGGCGAAAGGCAGCGCGTTGGCACTGCCGCGGACGATCTGCGCGCCGGACTTGGCGGCCGCGCGTCGGCACGCCGCCTCGGCCCAGTCCAGGCCAACCAGTTCTAACTCGGGCCGCCCCGCACGCAGTCGGGCGAGCAGCCCGCCGGTGCCGCAGCCGGCATCCAGCACGCTGCCATGCACGTCCGCCAAAGCCGCGACCAGGCGCACGTGCAGCGCGCGATACCACCACATGCGGTCCTCGGCCGCGTCCATCAGGTCGTATTCCGCCGCCTCCATCCAGACCGTCCAAATTGTCGATGCTGCTTGCCTTGCCGCCGCCGCAGTCGCAAGGCATGGACGCGCCCGCCATGCGCA
>CAWABH010000044.1:0-28853 GCA_963780095.1 uncultured Alphaproteobacteria bacterium | reverse complement strand
CATCGAGGCAGTCGAACAGGCGATCGCACAAGGCGAAGCCGAGGGCGAGATGCGTGATCCGGAGTTGCGCAAGGATGCTGCTGCCAAGCGTCGCGCCAGTCGTGGTGCGCTGCCAGCGCACCTGCCGCGGATCGAGGTGACGCTCGCCCCGGAGGACACCGCGTGTCCGTGTTGCCAGGCGTGATGACGGTGATCGGGGAAGACACTTCAGAGCGGCTGGATGTGATCCCCGCACAGTTTCGGGTGATCGTGACCAAGCGTCCGAAACTTGCCTGCCGCGCCTGCACGGGTACCGTTGTGCAGGCGCCGGCACCGGCGCGGCTGATCGAAGGCGGCATTCCGACCGAGGCGCTGGTCGCCCATGTGCTGGTGGCACGCTATGCCGACCATCTGCCGCTGTATCGCAAATGTTGCGCGCAACATTTGCGATAAGATGTTGCACACCGGATT
Source organism: uncultured Alphaproteobacteria bacterium (assembly GCA_963780095.1). Taxonomy (GTDB): domain Bacteria; phylum Pseudomonadota; class Alphaproteobacteria; order Acetobacterales; family Acetobacteraceae; genus JAMXLO01. The sequence continues at coordinate 28,403 of CAWABH010000044.1, read as the reverse complement.
ATGATGCGAAGACTACGCCGCTCCCCTGATACCGCCCTTCTGCCGCAGTCTCCGCAACATAATTTTCCGAAGTCCATCTGGTGTCATGATCCACGCTCCGACAACAAGGAGACGGGATCATGTTCGAATCTCTTTTCGCCCAACGATCTGCGATCGCGCGATATCGTTCTGCGCCGTTACTCAAGGAGAGAATCCGCTATCTCGCTCACTGCGAGCAAATCGGCATCAAGCCCGCGACGTTGCGCAAGATCGCCTTCCATCAACTGATCTTCGTGCGCGATCTCGATTTGCAGGACGACGATGTCGACTTGATCCTGTGCAAGATTGAAGCTTGGTATAGGCGATGGTCCTTGCCGGAGGAACGCACATCACGACCTCGCGCGCGTCGACCGGACTTCAGCCATGCCGACCGATGGCTGCACTTTCTGGGCTGGCGTAGTGGCCCAGAAGCCGCATGTCATGCCCATACACGCGAGGTCACAGCCTTCGCAGCGCATGTGTCGGGCGAATGCGGATGGTCTGATGCCACGATCGAAAGCTGCTGCCGAACGGTCAATCGCTTCTTCTTCTGGTTGGACGAGACGGGTGTCGATCTAGCCTCGGTCGAAATCACCAAGATCGATCAGGTTATCGCGAACTATCACGCGCGCGGCTACTGCCGATCGACGATACATCCTTATGCGCAGCAACTTCGCAACTTCTTCCGTTTTGCAGAACAGCGGAGCTGGTGCAAGCCAGGTTTGGCCGACGGGATTATGCCGCCGCGGCGATACCCCGGAGAAACGATTCCGAAAGGATTAAACCGAGACGAGGTCGTCCGGCTGCTTGCCACCACTGAGGGCAACTGCTTGCCACCACTGAGGGCAACCGCACTTTCGACATACGCGCCCGCGCGATCCTGATGTTACTGATCACATGCGGCCTACGAGCCGGTGAAGTCAGCGGACTTCAGCTCGACGATCTGGACTGGGAGCGGGAGATGTTGCGCGTGCGTTGTCCCAAGCCCGGGCGCACGCATATCTATCCGCTCTCACGAGGAGTCGGGCAGACCATCCTGCGCTATCTGCGCGAGGTACGTCCCAAGCAACCCGACCGAAGGCTATTCCTGACGCTGAAGGCTCCGATTAAGCCACTCGACCGACATATGATAAAGTTCATCGTCTCTGCGCGCATTGATCGTCTTGGGATCACCGGAAAACGTCGTGGTCCGCATGGGCTGCGTCATGCCGCCGCTCGGCATCTTCTCGATCAGGGCCTGTCGATGAAGGCGGTCGGCGACTATCTCGGCCATCGCAGTGGCGCGGCTACCTCGGTCTACGCCAAGGTGCAGCTCAATGCTCTTCGCGAAGTTGCCGCGATCGATCTGGAGGGGGTGGTATGATTCTCCGCGACGCGATCGACCACTATGTGGCCTGGCGCCGGGCCCATGGCGCACGATTCATTACCACTGCACGTGCACTGTACCAATTCCGCAAAGGGGTTCCCGAACACGTATGCTACGATGCGGTGACGGAGAGAGAGGTCCGCAGATTCCTTGACGGGACCGGTCCGCTCACCCGATGGCGTGCCGGAAAGTACGGCGCTCTCGCAGGATTTTACCGCTATGCGATCAGCCGCGGTTGTGCCTCTCGGTCGCCACTGCCGGCAGCAGATGAAGAGCCGAGAGAGCCCGCAACCGCGCCATCTTACATCTACTACCGTAACGGACTGCAGCTCTTGTTTGGGGCCGTCGATATGAGCGCCATCTCGCCGGCAACACGCAGAAGAGCTACCGCGACAGCTTCAAACTGCTGCTGCCATTTATCAGCGCTAAGGTCCACAAACCTATGGACCGCCTGGATGTTGAAGATCTCACTCCGTCACGCGTGCTGCAGTTCCTTGCTCATCTCGAGGAGGAACGCGACTGTTCAGTCCAGACACGCAACCAACGCCTGACGGCAATCCGATCCTTCGCCCGCTTCGTCGCCAGTCGTGATCCGGTCCATCTCGCTTGGTGCGCACAGATCCGGGCCATCACAACCAAGAAAGCTACACCGCAGCCGGTCTCCTGGATGGGCAAAGATGAGATGGAGGCCCTACTCGCGGTTCCTGATCGTCAGACGCCACAGGGTCGGTCGAATACGCTCTGCTGCTGTTCCTCTACAACACCGGGGCGCGGGTTTCGGAGGCGACAAGATTGGAGGTCGGCAATCTCCAAATCAGCCGGCACGGCGACAACCACGCGCTCGTTACCCTGTGCGGCAAGCGCGACAGAATTCGCCAATGCCCACTCTGGCCACGCACAGAGGACGCGCTTCGCAAACTCAGCCAGGGACGCGCAAACGGTGACCCCGTCTTCCTCAGTCGCCATCGCAAGCGCTATACCCGGTTCGGGGTCTATCGGCTTGTTGAGCGATGTGCGGCCCGCGTGCCAACGCTTGCCACAAGGGCTATCTCACCGCACGTCGTGCGTCATACAAGCGCCTGTCATCTGCTGCAGACCGGTGTTGATCTCAACACCATCCGCGCATGGCTCGGGCATGTCAGTCTCGATACCACCAACATCTACGCTGAAATCGATCTCCAGATGAAGGCGAAAGCGATGGCGCTGTGCGATGCCGGAGGCCCAGCCCCAAATCGACCTTGGAAAGAGGACAAGGGTGTAATTGCGTTCTGGAATTCAATCTGACTTCGGAAAATTATGTTGCGGAGACTGCGGCAGAAGGGCGGTATCAGGGGAGCGGCGTGGTCTCCACATCATAATCCGGTGTGCAACATGTTATTGCCAATCGCAGATCCTGGCGCGGCAGGGCGTGATCCTCGAGCGTTCCACCCTGGCGTTCTGGATGGGGTGCGCCGCGGCGGAGGTCGCCCCTGTCGTGGCGCGGTTGCGTGAGATGATGCTTCGGGCATTGCTCGCGAGCTTCGCATGTCAATATCATGTTGCGAGCCCGCAAGTCCGACGCCGAGCGCGGACTGTGGCTCGGGTTGTGCCAAGGGACCGTCCGCACGGTCAGGCGTTTGGCCGTACGATGGAGAGGCGAGGCGGCGGCGAAGTTGGAGTTCACATATTCAGATCGGCTTTCGGCAACTTCTTTTCGACAACGGTAGCATACAATCCAACGCCATAAGGGATCGCTTCGTCATTGAAGTCGTAACGATTATTATGCACGCCAGCGCTTTCGCCGTTGCCCAGCAAAATATGGGCTCCCGGCACACGTTCCAGCATGAAGGCGAAGTCCTCCGATGCCATACTCGGCGGGCCGTCACGCTCAATCTTCTCTTCCCCGACCAGCCCGGCGGCGGCGGCCGCGAGTACCCGTCATCTCGTCGCGATCGTTTACCGTCGGAGGAGAAATGACGCGGAAATCAAGATCAGCCTCAGCGGCGAAGCCGGCGGCGATCGAGGTCGCGAGGCGGCGCATATTCTGCTCGATCAGTGACATTGTCCCGCGCTTTAATGTACGAACGGTGCCGGCCAGCACGCCTTTCTGGGGGATCACGTTATAGGCGTCACTGGCTTGGATGCGGGTGATACTCAGCACGGTGGTATCCTGTGGGTCAATGTTACGGGAGACGATGGACTGCAACGCCGTGCCGATTTGGCAGGCCACCACGATCGGATCAACGCCTTGATGCGGTTGGGCGGCATGGGCGCCCTTACCGGAGATGGTGATATCGAAAAACGCACCCCCTGCCCACCGGGCACCGGGTCCTGTGACGAAGCGGCCCACTGGCAGACCAGGCCAATTATGCATGCTGTAGATCGAATTGCAGGGAAAACGCTCGAACAAACCGTCGTGTATCATCGCGAGCGCTCCGCCAACGCCTTCCTCAGCCGGCTGGAAGATGAAATTCACCGTACCGCTGAAATTGTGTGTTTCAGCCAGGTATTTCGCTGCGCCCAGCAGCATTGTTGTGTGGCCGTCATGGCCGCAGGCATGCATCCGTCCGGAGTGTCGGCTGGCATATGGCAACCCGGTTGCTTCTTGAATGGGAAGCGCATCCATGTCTGCCCGTAGACCGACCGAAGCCTGTCCGTTACCCGATCGTAACACGCCGACCACCCCAGTTCCACCGACGCAGCGATTTACCTCGATACCCCATTCGAACAGCCGACGAGCGACGAGATCCGCAGTACGAAATTCCTCCAGCCCGAGCTCCGGATGGGCATGGATGTCACGACGGAAGGCGGTAAGCTCACCCTGATAGCGGCGGGCGCGGTCGAGCGCGGATGCGGGCATGACTGATACCATCATTAGAAATGGACAAGGAGTGAGCTCACCATCAACGGCGCGATTTGGATTATCCTAATCGGCATACCTATTGCCTCTTCAGCTAGCAACTTAATCGCTGATCCGCGCGCCGAGTATGATCGCCACGAGTTGCGGAGTTGCGCTAGCGTACAGTTATGGGGCAAATCGTGCGATGGTCCCCGGCTACGGTGCGGCATGCGCCTGTCGCTGCTGCAACTGCCGGGTGGCGCCCGCTAAATTCTCCGGCACCCGGGCCAGGCGCAGCCCCTCAGCATAATGATCGCGATCGCTCTCGCGCTCGAGCGGCGATGTGGCGATGAAGCGACCCACGGTGAAATTAGGCTCCATCACCTGCAACCGTCGCCAAACCAACGCGGCCTCCTGGGTCCGTCCAAGGTGACCGAGCGCGGCAAGATAAGGCTTGAAGCCGGCCGACAACGCAGAATTCATCTGTGTCACTGCTCTGCCCACAGCCACCGCCGACTCATAGTCCCGCTTCAGCAGATGGATCACCGTGAAAAAGCCATCATAGAGAAAGGCGTGCGGATCGAGCGGCGAGAGTTTCTTGTAGCGGTTGACCCGCCGTTCCGCTTCGTCCAGATCACCTAGGAAGCGTATGCGATGGCGGAGAGCGCCCAGGCCATGGCCAGGTTGGGATTGAGCGACAATGCCCGCTCATGCAACGCGATCGCTTCATGCAGGCGCCGGTGCAGGAAGGCGCGCACATGCCCGGCGATGGTCAGCCCACGAGCATCGTACGGGTCGAGGGCCACCGCCCGCTCGGCGTGCTGGCCGGCCGCCTCCATCGCCGCCGCCGGATCGTCCGCCCAATCCTGACCGACCAGGAACACCTGCCAGTAGGCGTACCAGGCATGAGCGCCGGCGTATTCGGGCTCGAGTTCGATTGCACGGGCCAGGTAATCGCCTGCCTGCATGAAAGCCTCGCGCTCCAGCCTGCCGATCAGCGGAATCGAACGCAACATCAGATCGTAGGCGGTGGCATCCACCGGCGGACGGCTGGTGCTGCGCTTGGCCTCGATCAGCAGAATCTCCGGATCGATCTGTGCGACCACCTCCGAGGCGATCTCGTCCTGCAGCGACAGCAGGTCGTTCGATTGGCGGTCGAACCGGCGTGCCCATACGACCTGGTTTCCTGCGCGCAGGTCGAGCAGGCGCACGGTGATCCGTATCCGGTTGCGAACTCGCTGGATCGAGCCGTCCAGCAGGAAGTCGATGCCGAACGTGCGGCGGATTGCCGTCTCGTCGCGGTTCTCCGCGGCAAACCGCGCCAGCGAGTTGGAGGCAACGACGAACATCCAGCGGAACCGCGCGAGCGCCGTGGTGATCTCCTCCGTCAGGCCGGGGGCGAGATGCGCGTCCTCCTCGGTCGTGCCGACAAGCTGCAACGGCATGACGCCGACATGAGCGCCGCCACGGGTCGGCCAATTTCCCTGAGGATTCCACTCCAGGCTCGGCGGCGGTTCATCCGGCTCCTCGTCGGCGGGTGGGGCCTGCGAAAGTGTGGGTGTCGGCAAAGGTTGGGGAGATGCCAGCGGGCGCTGCGGGCGCAGTGGAATGCGGCTACCTGAGGGACCGCGGATTTCCGCCAGCAGGTTCTGGGTCTCGGCCGACGGCGCGGCGTCGAGCAGATCGGCCAGCACGGCGCGGCAGCGATCATAGGCCTGGATGGCCATGCCCCGTTCGCCGCGCGCCGCATGTGTCCGCATCAGCGCTCGCCAGGCGCCCTCGTGGGCGCGGTCGATCTGAAGCAGACGCTGCGCGGCTGGAATTGCCGCCACCGGCTCCAACTGCTCGTGCAACAGCGCCTCGGCGACGGTGCGGGCCCGGTCGTGCAACCGTTCGCGCTCGGTGATAAGCCACGAATTGAATGAAGGATCGATGCCGTCCAGGCCCTCTAGTAGGTCGCCGTCCAGCAGGGAGAGTGAGGTCGGCTGGTCTGCGGTGGCCCGCATGACCTCCTGCACATCCACCCAGACCTTGCCGGGGAGCAAGGATAGATGGTCGCGGGTCACCAGCAGGATCTTCGAACCGCCAAGCGCGAGCGCTTCAAGTAGCCGGTGAATCTCCTGGCGGAGCGGTGCGCGGGCCTGTTCCTCAGGCCGGCGGCTCCACAGCAGTTCAGCCAGCCGCCCGCGGAGGGCGGGCCGCGGCGAGGACAGCGCAATCACGGCGAGCAGCGCACGGGTCTTGCGTCCCGCTGGCAGCACACTCTCGCTGGTCAGCGTCCAGACCTCCATCTAGCCGATCAGCCGCAGCCGCACCGCGACTTCACCACCAGCGTCTAGCGGCATAACCTTGGCGGAGGCAAGATGTGATGCGCCGGCGACCATCGCGTCCCTCCGGGTCGTGGGCTGCTCCTTGGTAGGTGACCTATTACTCGTGACTGATCGAGACTAGGCGAGGCGAATCAGCTCGGCATCGGGGTTGGTCACGCCTAAGTCGTTACCCTTGAAGGGGCGTCGCGACTTTGGGCACGGCGGGCGGTGTCGCGGACGATCATGCTCAGTCTTCGGCCAGCCAGTTGATGGCGTTGTAAAGCAGCTGCTCCCCCGGGTTTGCGATTTCGGTCTTCCAATCGATGTTCCGCTCGGTGAAGTTCACCAGCGCGGCGCGCGCAACAGCCTTCGCACCAAGCAGTGTCGTGGGTGTTGTGGCCGCTAGGCGAGGCATTATCGCGTGCCACTCAGCTTTGAGGGAATTGAGTTTCGGTCCGGCGACCACGTCGTTGTGGGGATCGTCCGGTGAGCCACCCCAGCACCGGAGGTCACGATACTCCAATTGGTTCGCCACCATCCTGTCGCACAGTGCTATGAGCTCGGCATCTGGGCCAGCGCCGCTGCCAGAAACACCACGAAACGTCGGAGTGGTTGTGACCGCTTGAGCATCGTAGTCCGCAGCGAGATCTAGCAGGCGGCGCCGAAAATCTCCGCCCACTATTTCGCTCGCGAGCCGACGAAATCCCGCCGCCTGTCTTCTGAGAGACTTGGTATCGATTTTCACGGTTGGCCATGTCCCTCCTTCCCAGGACAAGGACGTTTACGCAATTTTAGCGTTTAACAGGTGAAATTCACACTCCCAATCCGCGCTCTGCCGCTATGGCTGCGATAATTCTCCGTTAAATAGTTGTCAGAAGACTCCCATCGTCACGAGAGCGGTAAAAACCTGGGGCACCCTTGACTGGCCGGCAGTGAGTTTGGCGGCGTGACCCTCATCGATCTCGATCTGGGGAGCCGCTCATGGAATGGACGATCCGGCTGGAGGCAAAGACGGGCTGGGGCGAGGTGGAGACGGTGGAGCTGGTAAGCATCACCCGTCCTGTGTTGGCGGCCACGGCGGACGACGTCGGGCTTTCCCTCGCAGAGGCGAAATCGCTGCTTGCCAGGTTGCAGGAGGCGATGGTTCGCGGACAGGTGGCCGAATATCTACACTGCCGCAGGGTTTGTCCGGATTGCCTCACCTTCCAGCCGGTGAAAGACCGGCGACAGCGACGGCTGCAGACCCTGTTTGGTACCGTCGATGTCGAGGCGCCGCGATATAGAATCTGCCGTTGTCGCCTGCCTCCTTGCGTTGATGAGGCGACTTTCTCGCCGGTCAGCGAATTGCTCCCAGGCCGTTGCACACCTGAACTCGAGCGCATACAGGCGGAGGTGGGAGCGCGTACGTCGTTCCGCGAGGGCGCCCGGATCTTGGAGATGTTGCTGCCTGCATCACCAGCCGGCCATGTCAGCGTCCGCAATCGGCTCCACTCCATCGCTCGGCAACTCGAGGCAGCCGACGCCAAGCGAGCAACCGCGCTGGAGAAGCCTGCCAAGCGCGAGATCGTCGTCGCCCTGGACGGTGCCCATGTCCGTTCTGTGCCTGGGTATCAGGTTCGGCATTTCGAGGCGATCACCGGCAAGGTCGAGGTCAGGGGACGCCCAGCCCGGCGGTTCGCGTTGGTTGGCAGCGTGACAGAGCAACCCGCGGGATTGGTCCGCACCGCCCTGGCCGATCAAGGCTGGCAGGAAAATCAGCCTGTCACGGTCATCAGCGATGGTGATCCGGCATTGCCGGCTCTCGTCGGTGCCGCGGCGGGCCGACCTGCGAGGCACATTCTCGACTGGTTTCACCTCTCAATGCGCGTCCGCCACATCGAGCAAGCCATGCAAGGGCTCAAGGCCCTGGACGCGCGACATCAGGGACCGTTGGACTATATCGAGATCGATGTCGAACGCCTGCGCCATCTGCTCTGGAACGGCTACCACAACGAGACCCATCGTCTCCTGGCCTCGATTGTCGGGATGTCGAGCAATTTCGTGCTACTGAACGGCCCGGCGGTCGGGCCGAAGGCGTGGCGTTTCGCCGAGCTTGTGCGAGGACCTCCGAGCCTATATCTGGAACAACCATGACGCGATGATCGACTACGGTCGGCGATGGCGGAAGGGAAAACCAATCTCCACGTCGCGCGCCGAAAGCCTTGTGAACAATCTGGTCAACGCCCGGATGAACAAACGCCGACAGATGCGCTGGTCCCCTCGTGGCGCACATCGGGTTCTTCAGGTCCGCGCCGCCGTCCTGGACGGTCGGTTCGGGACGACAATTACCCCACTCGCAGCCTGATGCCCCGCTTTTTACCGCTCTCAACGCCGCGTCCACTCGTTGTTCCGCCAGGGCTGCACGCTCTACGATCTGATCCCCATGATGGCGGAAAGCAGGCTGCGCCCGCTGATGCAGCGTTTCTCCCGTATGCTGCACGAGCAGCCGCTCTTCGCAGACGTTTTCGGGCCGATCTGACAAATAAGGGGAGTCATGAGGGCCATGGAGGCAAATTCTGACGATCGCCGCAGCCAACCAACGATTACCTTCCTAGCCCCCAGTCCCGTGCAACCCTGACCGCGCCATGCCATATTGGCGGTATGACCAACTCTCTTTGCACTTCGCAATTACTCTGCCTCGCTCCTGGCCTACGCTAGAGAGCTGCGCCAAGACGCTGCGATCGTCCGTCAGAAGGGCGCGGCGTATAGAGAAATGGCGCGGTTGGCAGTCTTGTCGGCGGCAACTAGCCGCCTTCGTGCCGATGCCGCACGCAAACGTCAGGAGGCCCGCTGATAGCAAACCAAGCGGCTCCCCCGCCCTCCTGACCCCGATCGCACCGGCCAACGCGCCGCCAACATCGCCAGACTGCCGGAGTTGGTCCTCAATCCTCCTTCTCCCAGAGAATCTCCGATTGCTGGTCATCGAAGACGGACGTCTCGACACGCTGTAGGGCAACTTCAAGAAAGTCATTGAGTGAGAGGGGCATAGAAGGACCCAGCCCTAAGTCGTCCACCAGCGTCCAATTCTCTGTAGGGGCATCGGCGATCATTGCCAGTGTGGCTTTCCCCACTTCCTCAGGCGTAGCGTTTTTCGGGACAATGACCTTAATAGTTAACCGAAATTGCACGGTGCCAAGCAGCACAGCAATGCGCTCTACGATCCTTCTAGCCTCCCTGGGTTGCAAAGCATGTAAAATGCGCTCCGCGATTTAATCACGTGACGGCCTGAGATACCTGCGTCCATTATCCTCAAGGATGTGCGCCCTCCTTGGATCAGCGTGCCCGTTTTGGACGATCTTTTGCATCATGCTGGTTACGCTGTAATCGCCGCAGTTCGCGCAGGAATAGTCCGCACGGTCGCCGACCGGTGGAAGCGGTTTTGCCTCCTCATTGCCGCAATGCATACAAATTACTGTCGCGGGGTGTTTGCGATTTGGGAGCACCACATAACATATCCGGAACGGTGCGTACTAGCAAGGGTAGGTTGCGTTATAAGAACGTTAATGAAGCATAGTTTTTCCCGTCAGGTTCCCCCCTCTCAGCGGGTTGCCGGAGCACCCATCGCCGGCATTCTCGACAAAGAACTGGGCCTCCAATCGGTATATATTCCGCCAACAATCATAACGATGTAGGATTAATGGTGTTGCACTATGCTAACTATGGACGATAGTATGAGCATGACATCGGCGACATGCAGTGACATGGCTCAGTCAGATAATCCGACTAACCAGACGCTAGTGTCAGGCGCCGAATTTATCAGGCTCGATTGCGGTATCATGGCGCATGCACACCAAGCGCATGGCTGACATCATATCGGCTTGCAGGAGATAATCACCTCGATCGTTCTGAGATCGGGGATGGATATGGCGGAAAGTCACGTCGTGTCGGCGCTGGCCAACAAGCGGGCCGAGATTGCCGGCATGATCGCCCGAGCCCAGCAGCAGCTCGGCCAATTTCGCGCTGATCTGGTTCATCTGGACGCGACCATCCGTCTATTTGCTCCCGCAATGGAGCCGGAGACGATCCCGCCGAAAAGGATCCGTCAATCTGATCTCTGGTTCGAACCAGGAGGTTTGTCGCGCCGTGTGCTCGATGCGCTTCGTCGGGCGGGTGCGCCGATCCGCGCACCAGACCTCGTCAGGGCCGTGATGATCGACAACGGCCTCGACCCAGCCGATCGCGCCAGCTTCGTCCGCGTCCAATGGAAAGTCCGAGACACTTTGAACCGCCTCAGCAAACGTGGACTACTCGCGTCGGACGGCACCGGCCACGGCGTCCTCTGGCGGATCGCCGATCAGGCGGCTTGACGAAGTTCCTCCCTCCGGCGATGCCGCTGCCAATATCCCGCCCAGGCACGTGACGGCGGATGGCCCAGGGCCAAGCGGCCACATGCATGGAATTGGCTTCCGGTGGCGTTGCGGCGCATGTCTTCGCGCCACGCCATTTCGCCGGCATACTGGCCGAGATGAGGCCCGGCGATATGGTGATGCTGACCAATCTCCGCGCGTCGCAACCGGGAGATATAGCTTTCCGCCTGATTCGTGCAGGCGCCATCCTTGCTGTAGGCTTCGCGATGGCATTGTCACGTTAACATTGGACTGGCGGCGTGGAACCAAAGCGTCGATGTCGCGCCGATCATGAGGCGTGCCGGGCGCAGTTCTCCTGCTGCCAGATATTGAATGCCTGCGTCCGGGACGTGCGGTAGACGCTGGCTGCCAGTCGGTGCCGACGCGGGCGAAAGTGGCCATAGATGAACGAGTGAGCGGAGAGGAAACCCTGGGCTTGTTTCGGTGACTTGAACCATTGCATCTGGCGTTCGCGGCGTCGGGTCGGACGATGTGAGTTTTCAGCGCGGTTGTTCATATACCGACTTTGTCGATGTTCGACCTCAGGAAGGATCTGGCGCTGCGCCACGCCGTAGCTTCGAAGCTTATCGGTCACGATCACCCGCGGCCGCTGCCCGTATCACGCTCCGTAATTGCCAGGACGGTCAGGCAATCGTGATTACAGGCGCCTTTATTGGACGCATTTCGGTCTTCATCCTTCGCCACTATGATCGACCGGTCGCCACGAGCGCCTGCATATTCTATAATTTTCCTCGCGCCGCTCTATGATCCGCCAGCGAAGCGTCCCTGCGGGGTCGCTCCTCCGACAGTTGCCAGTGAAGGCACCAATGAAACCATCGCGAGGCATTGCCAAGGATCCGGACGACCGGCCTGCCATCCTGCTCCAGACGCGAAACCTGAAAATGGCGCGATCGGCGCACGCCTTTGTCCGAGGCAGTACATCCAAGTTCTATGAGTGGCTGGACAGCGCAGATGGCCGCGCCGTTCCCGAGGGACCGCCAATCTGGATCTGCGGCGATTGTCATGTCGGCAATCTCGGCCCGGTCGCAAACGCGGACGGCAAGATTGCCATACAGATTCGCGACCTCGATCAGACCGTCATCGGCAACCCGGTCCACGATTTGATCCGCCTTGGTTTGTCGCTCGCCATGGCGGCGCGCGGGTCTGACCTCCCTGGCGTCACGACGGCCAAAATGCTCGAACAAATGATGGAGGGCTACGACGCGGCACTGGACGACGCCGTCGAAGCCAGCGACCTGAACCATCACCGGCCGGAATCCGTCCGTGTCGTCCTGCGGGAGGCAACGAGCCGGTCCTGGAAGCAGCTGGCAAAGGAACGGATCACCGACGTGCGGCCGACAATCCCGCTCGGCAAGCGATTCTGGCCCTTGTCTACCCAAGAACGGCACGCCATCCAGCAACTGTTCGGCACGGAGTGGTTGCGCAGACTTGCCACGTCGCTTCGGTCGCGGGATGACGACGCAGCCGTCGAGGTGCAGGACGCTGCATACTGGGTGAAGGGGTGCAGTTCCCTGGGGCGACTCCGCTTTGCAGTCCTTCTGGCGGTGGACAAAGGCTCCAGTAAGGGCAGCCTCTGTCTGATAGACGTGAAAGAGGCAGTGCAGGCGGCGGCTCCCAGCCATCGCAAGACCGCCACCCCGCGCGACAATGCCGAGCGGGTGGTGGAAGGCGCTCGCCATCTGTCGCCGTATCTCGGGGAACGTATGCTCGCGGAACAACTGCTGGATCGCTCGGTTTTCGTACGGGAGTTGCTGCCGCAGGACCTCAAGCTGGAGATTGACAGTCTCACGCGAGAGGAAGCGATGAAGGCAGCGCGATTCTTAGCGTCCATCGTCGGCGTGGCGCACGGGCGCCAGATGGATTTGCAGATGCGCCGGAAATGGCGAGCGGACGTCAACCGCAACGCGTCGAAGCGCTTGGACGCGCCGTCGTGGTTATGGTCCAGTATTGTCGGACTGGTCGCCAGCCACGAAGCAGCCTACCTGGAGCATTGTCGGCGCTACGCTCTGGAAACCGAGACCCCATAGTTTCGCTCGCGCCAGCCCGACGCCGGGCTTCGCCGTCTTTTCGGCCAACTCTTGATGTTCCCGATCGCGCCCGTCGCAGCAGAAGTGCGAGACGCCGGGCCAGGAGACCGCCATGAAATTGTTCAAATGCCAAGCCTGTCGCCAGGTGCTGTATTTCGACAATACACGTTGCGAGCGTTGCTCGCGCCAGCTCGGCTACTCGTCGAAAACGGCGACATTATCGGCGCTTGAGCCCGAGAACGAGTCGTGGCGCACCTTTACGAAGCCACGACACCTGGTCCGATTCTGCGAGAATGCCGCGCACGACGTCTGCAATTGGCTGATGGACGGTGTGTCACGAACACACCTCTGCAAGGAGGTGTGGCGCTATACGAGAGATGAGGGTGGGCCCCTCGACGCCGGCAGTCAGGTGCAGGCGTCAAACCACTGCAAGCCGCTGCCGTTAAGAGCGGTGGTGGTTAGCGTTGCAGCAAACGGTGGGACAAGATCCCATCAGGTGTGTTCCGGAGAGGCGAGCGCAAGCGAACCGCTGATGACGTGTCGAAATGCCATGGGTGATGTCGAAACCGGGGGTGCGTCCATCTCCTGGGACAAGCTCGGGAGTTGTCCTGAAGGCTGCCTGAGCGACATCCGGCATATAGGCGGCGCGAAGCCGGATCAGGCTCTTGTGTGGAACGTGAGAACCTGTCGTCCCGATGTGAAGGGAGAAGTCCAAGCGGCTGAAACTGCGAGGGCCAGAGGACCCATGCGGGACACAGGGGCGGAGTGGTCCGTAGTAGGGTTGAAGGTTCTGTAATGGGACTGGACCGAAGGGACCGCATTGCTCAGCCGAGGCCCAGAGCCAACCGGTAACGGGAGGAGCTCTGTGGACGAGGCAAGGCTGCTTGACATCATTTGTCAGCGGCTGAGCATCGGGAGCCGTGTGAACCGCGAGGTTCACGCACGGTTCTGGGAGCGCCTGGGGGTGAGATTCCCCCGGCGACTCGCCAAGACAGTGTCGGAACGCTGTGCGCCGCCTGCTGGCAAAACGGCGGTGATCCCGCCGCGGGCCAACCGGCTCTCGCTGCGCGACTATGACCGACAGCTTTATGGCGCACGCCACCTGATCGAGAACTTCTTCGCCAAGATCAAGCAGTTCCGTGCGATCGCCACCGGATCCGAAAAGACCGCGCGCAACTTCCTGGCCGCCGTCCAGCTCATCGCCAGCGTCGTTTGGCTCAATTGACGACAGGCCCTCCCATTCGCACGGTCAGGCCCGTCGTACGTTCCAAAAGAATGGGCCGCCATTCAGGACCCCGCTCAGGTCGGCGCGGTAGGCCGTGGGATTGTAATAGAGGCCGAGCGGGTAGTACGGCACATCCTCGAAGGCCTGCGCCTGCATCTCTGCGGCCAGCGTCTTCTGCATCTCCAGGTCGGGCGCGTCGAACCACTGCTCGCGCAATGCCTCGATCCTTAGGCTCGACGGCCAGCCGAACCAGGCCTGCGCGCCGTTGCTGCGGAGCGGCGAGTGCGCGGCCGGCGAGAAGAATTCAGAACCCCAGAAGCGCGTGCAGAAAGCGTTCCAGCCGCCCTGGCTCGGTGGGCTCTTGCTGGCGCGGCGCTGAAGGATTGTTCCCCAGTCCACCGCCTGGTAGTCGACGTTCATCCCAACGCGCCGCATCATGTCTCCGGCGATCTCGCTCATCGCCCTTTGATTTGGAACATCCTGCGGTAACATCAGGACAACCTTCTCGCCGCGGTATCCGGCCGCGAGCAGGTCCCGTCTGACTTTCGCGTCGTCGCGCTTGCCGGAAAGGACCGGCAGCTCGCTATCGCTCGTCACAGGCGCGAGCGACGTAAAGAAGCCACACGGCGTCTTCCACAGCGATCGGTCGTCGCCCATGACCGCGGTCATGAATTCGGTCTGGTCGATAGCGCCTAGCAACGCGCGGCGAATTGCCGGGCTGTCGAAGGGAGGGTGGAGGTGGTTCGGCCGGAGTATGGCGCAATTGCCCGTGGGGTCGATGATCGCAACCCTGATCTTACCGCCATTCCGTAACACTGGTAGTAGATCGCCGGTCGGCAGCTCCCACCAGTCCACCTCACCAGACTGCAGCGCCGCCGCCGCGGTGGCCGCGTCGGGGATGATATGCCATTCGATGCGATCGAGGTGGGCAACCTTTGGTCCTGAGGTCCAGTCCGGCTCGCCGTCCTCGCGGGGCTGGTAGCCCACGAAGCGCTCGTAGACAAAGCGCGAGCCCTGCACCCGCTCGTCGGCCTTGAAACGGTATGGTCCGCTGCCGACCATCTCGGTGATCTGTTTGTAGGGATCGGTACTGGCCAGCCGCTCCGGCATAATGGCGCAAATGTTGGGCGTCAACTTGCCCAAAGCGTCGGGCAGCAACGGGAATGGCCGTTTCAGTCGGAACGTGATCGTCTTGTCGTCCGGGGCGGAGACCTCGTCGGCGCGCGCCATCAGCGCCTGTCCCAGGGTGTCACGCGCGCCCCAGCGCCGGATGCTTGCCACACAGTCGCGCGCCAGCACCTTCTGCCCATCGTGGAACATGAGGCCGTCCCGCAGCGTCACCCTCCAAGTCCTGCCGTCGTCCTCCACACGATGACCCGCCGCCATCTGGGGCATCGCCTTGAAGCCGTGCTCCGGCCCGGTCACGGCGTAGAGTGTATCGAACACGAGGTAGCCGTGACTGCGGGTGACGCCGGCCGTGGTCAGGATCGGATCGAGTACTGCCAGATCCGCTTGCGGGACGAACTTGAGGACCTGCTGCGACGCCGCCCGCGTGATCGCTGGCAACGCAAGTGTCGTGACCGAAGCCGCGAGAAAAGTCCGTCGCCTCATCCTGCTTCCCTCCCTGTATTTGCAGGCCGCATGCGCCTGCCTAGTGTCCGGATTGCTGCCTTTTGTGATTGTCGGGTGCTACTGTTCGGTGGTCGCTTTGGCGGCAAGCCTCCGGATAATACCTGGTAAGCGCCTTCTTTATTCCGCGGGATTGGGCGGCACCCCGAGAGGAGCCTCAACGCGCAGCGGCGCTCCGGGTGCCGCGGCACTCGTCAGCCTGCAGCGCAGAGCACCCACGCCAACACAAAAATTGCGTCGGTCAGTCAGCCATGAACCGCCATCATGGAGGCGGCTCTGGTGCAAATTGCCGGCCTCTCTACCATTCAGCCCCTGGTGATTGAAGGCGGTGAGAAGGCTCGGTTCCTGAGTTTGGACGAACTCTTCGAAGGCCGCCATTTTGATCGTGAGATCATAGTGTTATGCGTGCGGTGGTATCTGCGCTTCAAGCTCAGCTTCCGGGACTTGGTGGAGATGATGGCTGAGCGCGGCCTGTCGATTGCTCACACGACCATCATGCGCTGGGTGCACCATTATGCGCCAGAGTTCGAGCGCCGCTGGAACCGGTTCGCACGGCCGGCCAGACCGTCGTGGCGTGGCGACGAAACCTACGTGAAGATCCGCGGAATGTGGGCATATTTGTACAGGGCGGTCGACCGCGAGGGAAAGACCGGGGACTTTCGCCTCAGTACCAGGCGCGATGTTGCCGCGGCCAAGGCGTTCTTTCGCAAGGCAATCGGAAGTCAGGGATCGACCCCGCGGACTATCACATTGGACGGGTATGCGGCATCGCACCGCGCCGTGCGCGAGATGAACACTGCCGGCCAACTGGCCGCCGACACGAAGCTACGCTCATCGAAATACCTGAACAACCTGATCGAGCAGGACCACCGCGGCGTGAAGCTGCGCATCGGTCCGATGCTCGGATTTAAGTGGTTCAGGAGCGCGCCGGCCACGATTGCCGGCATTGAACTGCTGCGCCGGATTTACAAGAGTCAGTTCAACCTCGGCAAGCTGCGCCTCAAAGATAGAAGTACGCCCGCCGTCTGGAATGCGGTGCTGGCGGCGGCCTAAAACGGACCCACCAGGAGGCCTGTCGTGGCCTCGACCCAATTTGCACCAGATCCACAGTGCGGACAGACAAAACCGTTCTTCCGGCGCATCTTTTCGAGATATGCAGCACAGGCCATATCATCAGGGAAGAGCCGCTGAAATTCTGGAAGCGACTGCGGAAACGGCAGCGCGTCGTGCTGATTGACGTCCATCACGATAGGCGTCCGTGCATTCATTCCTGTGTCGCCCGGTTGAAAAAAGCGTCCCCATTTACTCAGTAAATCGCGGGCGTGCTCCGGAAACGCTTATAAGGTCGCTACTCCTGGTAGGTGTATGTGTCAACCGGATAGGCAAGAGTGAAATGACCGAGGCAGAGGCGACGGTCAGATATGCAATCACAAACGTGATGAAGTCCACATCCGACTTTACAGGGTTTGCGTTCAGTGTTCCGCTGTAGACTGCCTTATATTATAGATGCGATCCTGATCAGTCTTCTGGATCCACCGGTGAGCCACGCTATTCGCGACCTTGCCAAGGCGGAATCCCAATCCCGGACAATTACGGCCGAAAAGCAACAAACTGGCCTCCCACGGCGAACCGGCCCGCCGGGCTGTTTAAGCAGGGGCCCGAATGGTCTTGCGAGGCCACATCGGCCCGATAATTTCATGGAGTCAGGCGAGGACAAGGAATGACTGCGAAGTCGGACTGAGACTTCACACCAGAATAACGCCTTACGCACGTATTCCTTACAAACACCAATCAATCTTTCTCGATCGCCATCCGAAATCTCTTCCGGGAACTGTAGCATCTGCGTAAGCTGTGCTCCGATGCTGAAGGACGCGCGCGCTGATGAGCCGGCCACAACGCAACCGTCCTGGCGCTCACCAGTCCTCTGCCATTAACGGCCGGCAGCCGCCATTTCCATCATCGTTTTCAGCTGCCGCATTCATTCCGACTACCGCCGATCCCTACCAATCTGTCTTGTGATTACCGCACCCGTGCACGGGTGAATGCGATCTCCACAATGTCGACTGACAGCGAATTTCTGAAAAGGACGAAGTAGATGCCAGCGAACAATTGGAAAGGCTCGGTTTTCGGCGATAGTTTGTGGGACGTGGCGAGCAATTGGTCGTTGAGTGCTGTCCCCAACTCTGGCAGCCAGGCGACAATCGGCCAAGCGGGCAGCTACACGGTCGTCATCACAGCGGCGGACAAGCCTTTCACCGTCGCAAGTCTAACCCTGAAAGGGACCGGCGATCACACGCTGCTGGTCGATGGCATATTATCGGTCAATGCGAGTCCCACAGCGATACCACAATCCTCGGCAACACTCTGGATGTTGCGGCGGGAGCTACCGTAAACCTTGCGGATGTCAGGCTGGACAGTACCGCGACCATAATCGACGGCGGCCTGCTGAATGTCTCCGGCGCGTTCGCTGGAACAGGCGGCACTGTGGACATAGCCGGAGGTAGCCTGTTCGCGAACGCGGTCGCCGGCAGCAATCTCTACGCGATCTCGTCCGGCGGCCAGCTCGAACTTGGTAGCGACGCTCCTGCGACGAGCAAGATCGACTTCGCAGACGGCCAGGCGGATACTCTGCTACTCGACAATGAAAACACCAGCCTGGCGGCGCATATTACGGGCCTCTCGGGAGGCAATACGATCGACATTTCGTCCCTTGCCTTTTCCAGCAGCTTTACGACCAGCTACCAAGGCACGACACTGACCATCGATGACGGTACGACGCCGGTGTTCACATTCACCGACATCGATAAGCTCGGCGCGTTCACTCTTGCGGACGACGGCAGCGGTGGCACTCTTGTCGCCTGCTATCTCGAGGGCACCCGAATACTGACTGATTCCGGCGAAAAGCCCATAGAGGCGCTGGCGATCGGCGATTTGGTCATCGCACGTCACGGTCATGCAAAGCCGATCAAGTGGATCGGGCGGCGCAGTTACACGGGCGCCTTTGCTGCATCCAATCAGGATCTGTCGCCGGTGTTGATACGCACCGGTGCGTTGGCGGACGGTGTGCCGAGGCGCGATCTTTATGTCTCGCCCGAGCATGCGCTCTACGTCGATGACGTGCTCGTGCCGGCCCGCGAGTTGGTGAACGGCGTCAGCATTCTGAATACAGACGGCATCGATCCGATCTGCTATTTCCATATCGAATTGGCCGCGCACGACGTGATCTACGCCGAAGGCGCCGCGGCCGAGACCTATGTGGATTGCGACAATCGAGGGATGTTCCATAACGCATCCGAGTTTGTGGCCCCGGACGTGGACGCCGCATCGCCAACGTGGGAATTCTGTGCCCCGGTTGTCGAGGCGGGCGAGGAACTCGCGGCAATCCAGCGCCGGCTTAGGGCTCGCGCGGAACAGATTGGCCAGACCATTCCGCAGGATGGGCCGTTGCGCGGCAATCTGGAAGTTGCCGATCGTCGGATTATCGCAGGCTGGGCGTTGTTGGAGGCTTATCCGGATGTTCCCGTCCGGCTCGAGGTCGTGGACAACGGCGCGGTGATCGCGGAGGTGCTTGCCAAGCAGTACCGCCGCGATCTTGAAGCCGCAGGCATCGGCGACGGGCGACATGCCTTCCGTCTCCAACTCCCGCAGCCGCTGGATCCATGTGTTGAACATGAGATTGTCGTGCGGCGCGCGTCGGATGGAAGAGAGTTGGCGCCATGCCCTGTCACGGTCGCGCCGGCATCCTCCGTGGACGATGCAGTGTGCGCGGACCTGTCTGTTCTGTTGGGAAAACTGGCGGCACGTGTCGAGTCACCGAAGGAAGCGGACAACTTGCTGCACCTGCTGCAGGACGCAACCGAGCAGATGCGCAGGGCGCATGCCGGCTCGATCGATCGGCAGGAGCCGGCGCGGCAGTCCCGACGTGGTGGAGACATGCTGCCCGGCAAGTGTGCATTGGTGGTTGATACCGAGTGGCCAAAGCTGGATCGCGATGCAGGTTCGCAGGCGATCGCCAGCCATATCCTTTGTCTGCAACAGCTCGGTTGGCACGTGGAGTTCGTTGCCACCGATATGATGCCCGGCGATGCGGCAGCGCGCCTGACGAGTGCGGGCGTTGTCTGCCATATGCCGCCTGCGGTGTCCTCCGTGGAGGAGGTACTTCGTCGTCACACCGGGAAGTTTGACCTTGTCTATCTCCACCGCGCCCAGAATGCCTTGGCCTATGCTGGGCTTGCACGCCAGTATCAACCCCGGGCGCGGCTGATCTACAGCGTTGCAGATCTGCATTTCCTCCGTGTCGGTCGGCAGGCGGAGGCGGAAGGACGCCCCGAGCTGGCTCGCGAAGCCCAGGCGCTGTGCAGGCGCGAGGTGTTCGCGATGCAACTGGTTGACTTCGTGATCACGCATTCCGCGCATGAGGCGGCTCTGCTTGGACGCATCGCACCAGGGCTCGCGGTGCATGTCGTGCCGTGGACGGTCACGCCGCGCCCGTATGCGCCCGAATGGACGGAGCGATCCGGCATCGCGTTCGTGGCCAATTTCAGCCACGCGCCGAATTTGGACGCGGCACACTGGCTGGTGCACAGCGTGATGCCGCTGGTGTGGGAGCGTAATTCCAATGCCTCGTGTCTAATTGTGGGCGCGGGCATGCCGCCGAAACTCGCTGGCACCTTGAGCGATCCTCGTGTGCAGTTGCTTGGGCATGTTGATGATCTGTCAAAGGTCTATGGCCGGGTCCGGCTGGCGATCGCACCGTTGCGTTCAGGTGCCGGCATCAAGGGCAACGTGATTGAGGCTTTTGCGACGGGGCTGCCGTGCGTGATGACGCCGGTTGCCGCCGAAGGGCTGCCTCTGCCGGAGGCGCTGTGCGAGCTGATCGCCGGCGATGCCGAGGGTCTGGCGGCGCTGATCTGTCGGTTGCATGACGATGCGGATTACAGTGCCCGTCTTGGCCAGGCCGGCATGTCGATGGTCTGCCGCCACTTCAGCGATGTGCACGTTCGGGTGGCGCTTGCCGCCGCGTTGGCGCCGACGAGATTACCGCCGGCAGTCCAACATCTTCCATCGCGCTGGCGTGCGGCCGCCTGACTCACGCAGTTGCCGAGCAGCCGGTGAGGGGGAAGCAAGGAATACTTCGCGCCGTGATCAGGCTGAACGCAGCGCTTTCGGGGCGCTTGGAGGCAGAGGAGGCGGTGCGAGACGGCGAGGTGGGGAAGTTGCACGCAAAGATCGGTCGGGCGACACGCGGCAAACCAGCGTGTCAGCCCCGGTGCGACGGTTATGTTGTCCGCGAAGGAATACGCCGGATAATGCGTCTGATGGGGTTGCAGGTGATCTATCATCATCCGAGGACCACGGTGCCGCATCTGCGATCTCCACAACGTGGATCATCAGCGAATTTCTGAAAAGGACGAAGTAGATGCCAGCGAACAATTGGAAAGGCTCGGTTTTCGGCGATAGTTTGTGGAACATAGCGGGCAATTGGTCGCTGAGCGCGATCCCGGGCACAAGCAGCCAGGTGACGATCGGTGAAGCAGGCAACTACACGGTCGTGATTACTGCGGCGGACAGGCCTTTCACCGTCGCAAGTCTAACCCTGAAAGGAACCGGCGATCACACGCTGCTGGTCGATGGCATATTATCGGTCGACGCGATAACCACAGCGAGTACCACAATCCTAGGCAGCACTCTGGATGTCGCGGCGGGAGCTACCGTAAATCTTGCGGATGTCAGGCTGGACAGTACCGCGACCATAATCGACGGCGGCCTGCTGAATGTCTCTGGCGCGTTCGCTGGAACAGGCGGCACTGTGGACATAGCAGGAGGTAGCCTGTTCGCGAACGCGGTCGCCGGCAGCAATCTCTACGCGATCTCGTCCGGCGGCCAGCTTGAACTTGGTAGCGATGCTCCGCCGGCGAGCACCATCAACTTCGCAGACGGGCTGGCTGATACTCTGATACTCGACAATGAAAGCGCCCGCCTGGCGGCGCATATCACGGGCCTCTCGGGAGGCAATACGATCGACATTTCGTCCCTTGCCTTTTCAAGCAGCTTTACGACCAGCTACCAGGGCACGACACTGACCATCGATGACGGTACGACGCCGGTGTTCACATTCACCGACATCGATAAGCTCGGCGCGTTCACTCTTGCGGATAACGGCAGCGGCGGCACGGTTGTCGCCTGCTATCTTGAAGGTACCCGCATCCTGACCAATTCCGGCGAAAAGCCCATAGAGGAACTGACAATCGGCGAATTGGTCATTGCACGTCACGGTCATGCAAAGCCGATCAAGTGGATCGGACGGCGCAGTTACACGGGTGCCTTTGCTGCATCCAATCAGGACCTGTCGCCAATGTTGATCCGCGCCGGTGCGTTGGCGGACGGTGTGCCGAAGCGCGATCTTTATGTCTCGCCCGAGCACGCGCTATACCTCGATGACGTGCTTGTGCCAGCCCGCGAGTTGGTGAATGGCGTCACCATCGTGAGGGCGAGTGGGATTCGATCCGATCTGCTATTTCCATATCGAGTTGGCCACGCACGATGTGATCTACGCCGAGGGCGTCGCTGCCGAGACCTATATTGATTGCGACAATCGAGGGATGTTCCATAACGCCTCCGAGGCTCTGGAACTCCATCCGCAGGCCGCAACGCCGAAGTGGGAATTCTGCGCCTCGGTTGTTGAGGCTGGCAACGAACTCGCGGTAATCCAGCGCCGGCTTTGGGCTCGCGCCGAGCAAATGGGTCAGACCATTCCCCAGGATGGGCCACTACGCGGCTATGTCGATGATGCAGATCGCCAGTTCATCGTCGGCTGGGCCTTGCTGACGGCGTATCCCGATGTTCCCGTACTCCTTGAGGTAGTGGACAACGGCGTGGTTATCGCAGAGGTGCTGGCCAAGCAGTACCCGCAGCGATCTCGAAGCCGCGGGCATCGGCGATGGGCGGCACGCATTCCATCTCCAGCTGCCGCAACCACTTGATCCATGTGTGGGACATGAGATCGTGGTGCGACGCGTGGCGGATGGAAGACGGTTGGAGCAGTGCCCCATCACGGTCGCGCCAGCGGCTTCCTTGGACGATGCAGTGTGCGCTGACCTGTCTGTCAGACTTGGAAAACTGGCGGCGCGTATCGAGACGCCAGCGGAAGCGGACACTTTGCTGCACTTGTTGCTGGATGGAGCCGAACAGATGCGCCAGGCGCATGGGAGTACGCTTGGCCGACAGCGGTCGGTCGGACAGCCCCGGCGCGGCGGAGTCATGCAGCCCGGCAGCTGTGCGTTGGTGGTTGATAGCGAGTGGCCACAGCCTGATCGTGATGCAGGCTCACAGGCGATAATCAGTCACATCCATTGCCTGCAACAGCTCGGCTGGCACGTGGAGTTCGTCGCCACCGATATGATGCCCGGCGATCCGACATCCCTTCTGATGAGTGCGGGCGTTGTCTGCCATATGCCGCCTGCGGTGTCATCAGTCGAGGAGGTACTTCGCCGGCACACTGGGAAGTTCGACCTTGTGTACCTCCACCGCGCCCAGAATGCCTTGGCCTATGCGGGGCTCGCACGTCAGTACCAACCCCGGGCGCGGCTGATCTATAGCGTGGCAGATCTGCATTTCCTCCGAATTGGTCGGCAGGCGGAGGCCGAAGGACGCCCGGAGTTGGCTCGCGAAGCCCAGGCGCTGTGCCAACGCGAGGTGTTCGCGATGCAACTGGTTGATTCCGTGATCACGCATTCCGCGCACGAGGCGGCCTTGCTTGGTCGCATTACCCCGGCGGTCGCGGTGCATGTCGTGCCGTGGGCATTAAAGCCGCGCCCGTGCGCGCCTCCATGGGAGAAGCGATCCGGAACGGTGTTCGTTGCCAATTTCCGTCACACGCCGAATTTGGATGCGGCGCACTGGCTTGTGCACGGCGTGATGCCGCTGGTATGGGAACGCAACGCCGATGCCACCTGTCTGATAGTTGGCGCGAACATGCCGCCGGGGATTGCTGCAACCATGCGCGATCCTCGCGTGCAATTGCTTGGGCACGTGGATGACCTGTCGGAGGTCTATGGCCGGGTCCGGCTGGCGATCGCACCATTGCGTTCAGGTGCCGGCATCAAGGGCAAGGTGCTCGAGGCTTTCGCGGCGGGACTGCCGTGCGTGATGACGCCTGTCGCTGCGGAAGGGCTGCCTCTGCCGGATGCGCTGATGAGGCTGACTGCCGGCGATGCCGAGGGACTGGCGGCGCAGATCTGTCGGCTGCACGAAGACGCGGATCATAGTGCGCGACTCGCTCAGGCTGGCTTATCGATGATATGCTGGCATTTCAGCGAAGCGCACGTTCGCACGGCGCTTGCCGCCGCGATAGCGCCGACGGGATCGGTATCGGCAGTCAGATATCTCCCATCGCGCTGGCTTGCTGCCGCTTGACTACACGCCATTGCCGAGCAGCCGGTTGGGGGCAAGGAGCATCCTGCGCGCCTCGAGCACCGCCTGCGTCGCGGGTTTTGGTGCAAATAAAGTCGAAACCAACGCAGACTTCCGACAGTGTGCGCTTTACCGCGCCGCCAGCACCGCATTCCAGACAGCGAGCGTACATCCATCTTTGAGGTGCAGCCCATCGAGGGGTTGAACCGTCCCTTGTAGATCCGGCGTTGCAGTTCGATGCCCGCAATCGTAGCCGCCGCGGTCCCGAACCGCTCCAAGCCGAGCATCGGACTGATACGTAGCTTCACACCGCGGTGATCCTGCTCGATCAGGTTGTTCAGACACTTCGATGACCGCAGTTTCGTGTCGCCGGCCAATCAGCCTTCATCTCGCGCACGGCGGCATTGTTCTACATTTCGAGCCGACCGTCCGTGACGTAGCGGG
The DNA here is from genome assembly GCA_963780095.1 of uncultured Alphaproteobacteria bacterium. GTDB lineage: Bacteria > Pseudomonadota > Alphaproteobacteria > Acetobacterales > Acetobacteraceae > JAMXLO01. The sequence continues at coordinate 3,749 of CAWABH010000044.1, read as the reverse complement.
TCAGCGCCTGCCAACGCGACAGGGCATAGCGGATCGCCTGGGCGAGCGTACTCTTGTCGCTCACCCGGTGCTGAGCGACGTGTCGAGGAACGCCTTCTGTTGCTCCAGCAGCGGCCGGGCGTGCTCTTCGCGCGCGGCCACACGCTGATCGGGTGGTCGTCCGCGGATGGTGCTCTCGATGGCGAATAGTGCGGCGATCCGCTCCAAGGCCTCCAAGGCGACCGGCGAGGCTGTCGCATGGTACAGGTCGTAAGACTTGCGGCGTGTATGGCTCTTATACAGAGCTCTGGATGATGAAGAGCGTTTTTCGCTTGGCGGCGTGGCGCACAAGCTTCCGCGCTGGGATTCCATGGCTGGAGTCCGCGCCGGTTAGCGAAAAACGTATTGGACTAAGCCGCTCCCAGGGTCGGTAGTGTTATGGGCGTTGAATGCCTTCTCTTCGTTTCCCGGAGCGCTCTTGAGGCGGCTGAAGGAACTGACCGAGGACGAGTGGATGAGGTAGTGCGGCGCTGTTGGGACAGGCGACATTCAGCACATTATCGCGATATTAACGGGAGATTATTGCCATTCTAACGCGTAATCCATAAGCGCCCAGCTACTTCCCTAGGGTGATTGCATCCAACGGCGGATAGGCAGCCCCGTGAAGAATTTGCAACAGCCAACCGGCGTCGATCAGTCCAAATCAGGTTTGCTCGCCTTTACCAGAGCCCTTCGACTACCTCCTGACGCGCTGGTAACACGGGTGGAACGCGTGCTGGTCATCGTGGCCATCGCCTTCGTTGCGGCGTTACTCGAGGATATTGTGGTCCACGGGTTGTAGAATTGCCTACGCGGTGCGGGCTACCCGGACAGAGCATTCGAAATTGATCTTTGTCATTGAGGTGCGCTAACCGTATCGCAAAAGGAATATAACTGGTGTTAAGAATGTGATCACGATATAGTGAAGTTTGCCGTCACGCAGGATGATTCGACATGACAAAGGTTCGAAATTCCAAGGGCGCGCCCTTGCGTCACGCGAAGACTGCAAGGGATCGTCGGCGACCATGGCGAATTGACAACATCAGCCCGACTTCATCCCGCTCTTGCGCAACCCGACTGCGGGGTTGGTCGCGGGTGATCTTGCTCCCGTCGATAGGTTTCAAGTCGTTGCCGCCTGGACCGCTTCTGCCTACCCGGCCGATATCTGGCTTAGTATGAGCGCAACGGAGCGAGCCGCGGCCATCGACCAAGAACGGCGCAAGCTGGACGCAGATCACGCCGCGAGGGAGTTGGATGCGTTAGACAAGCTGATCGCCAAAGAGGATCGCTGACCGCAAGAGCGGCGCTGCCTATATGTGCGCCTGCAATAGACCTGAATCCCACACATCATGGCCAAGCCGTAACTTGCCGCGCCATCCTATTCCGTATACATTATGGAATATCCGGCGACGAGCCAGCAAAGCTAAAGGCCTTCTACCCGGCGTGGGCGGCGGAATTCCGAGCACTATCGAGGACGGCAATCGACCCAATCCTGACGAGCGCCTATGCCCAGATCGCCGAGAATTATGAGGCGCTCGTCAAGGCTTTGGCGGAAGACGAATGCCGACCTATCACCACATTTCAACCAGTGTCGGCCTTCGCTCGTGCCGGCCGAGCCTCATCAATTGCCTCTATATCCAGCTTGCGCAGCTCACGGTAGATGGCCTCGGACCGCTCCGTTGCGGTCCTGCTGAACCAATCACCCGTGGTATAGGACGAAGCAGCCTGCTCGGCTGCGATCTGAAACCGGTCGGTCACTAGGCACCCCCTTAAACAAGCGCCTAAATTAGATTGTAACAGTTCTTCACGATTTGTATAGCCGATTCTTACTCTGAATGAGAAATCGTCCGGGAGCATTCACGTACCGCCCCCGACCACATCGCGGTCGAAGTTCGCGCTTGCCTGAATCCATCAACCGGCCTCATCCATCCTCATGCCCCAATGATCATTCCCCCATCTGGACGGCCTGATCCGCGATACCGAGACTACTGTGGCGGAAGAACCCGACCTGGTGGGCATTCTGATATTGATGCTCAGAATAGTCATCGATAGCGAGGTTGATCCATATCTGCTGACCGGACCCTTGGTCGAAGGAATTGCCGCTTCGATAGCAAGGAAAATCCCACTTGAACGACAGGATGAAGTGGCCATCGAGACGGTCAGAGTGTTGGTGGACCGGATGAAGGACCGTGGTCTGCTATGACCGGACAAATGAGCCGGCAATGCTTCGCTTTGCTATGTTGGGCTTGTGACGGAAGCCACCGATGAACTGCGCAGTCTGTCCCGCGCCCTTGCGGCTCATTCCAGAGGGCTACGCATAGCCGCTGAAAGAGCGCGCGAGCGCGGCGCCGTTCTGAGAGAGATAGCCAGGGTATCCGCGAATCAGCCAGCACGCGGCGTGAACATGCCGAGGCCGCACGCAAGCGTCATACCGCTGGCTGATCCGTTCAGTTTTGTTTCGGGACGCCTTCACGCTCCCATACCCCGATCAGCATCTCTACCCACGGTGGGAACTCCGCCACGCCCTCTGGTATCCCCGCCCCCAATTCTGCGCCTGCTGTAAGGATGCCGACTGATATGCGGCCTGCTGGTACCTCGTCACGGTGATTTCGACTCTTTGGCGGTATCTGCATAGGCTCGGGCCAGCTTCTGGCGCGCCTTCTGCGTCGTGAACTTCCATTTGATGCGCGCGCCCGACGCATTGTGCTGGCGCTGCCATGCTGAAACTTCGGTGTTGTGGACGGCGCGATCACCGATGCGCCGATCCAGACACTGCCCGCACAGTACGCCGATCTCGATCTCCACCATATTCAGCCAGCTGGCGTGCTTGGCTTGGGTGTGTAATGAAACTCCAGCCGCTGAAGAATGCGGTGTGCTTCGGGTGCCGGGAATGCTTCGTACAGAGCTCCGGCGGTGTGGGTCGAAAGATTGTCCATCACGACGCGGATCTGGTCCGCATCCGGATAGTGGATATCGGCCAGATCGCGCATGCAGACGGCAAAATCTTAGGTTCCTCGGCGGAAACTGTGGGTAGTTGAAGGTATCTTGGTTGGTAGCGCCTGACCGGACGGCACGGCCAATTGTGCCTTGGCCACGCGGATCGCGGTCAAGTCCTGCGCCTGCGGCGCACCGCTGCGCGGCTGCGGGACTTGACGGCGACACGCATGGCCAAGAGGTGTGCATTGGTGCCGTCAATGACGCGATCGGTTCGTCGCCGCGGTAGAGCGTCGAGCATCGCGACCATGGCTGATCTCGGGGGCTGTCAGGTAGCGAAAGAGCTTGCGGCAGGTTGCGTCGAAGGAGCGTTGCTCAGCTTCGGACTGGCCATGGGAGAGCAGCGGCCCGCCGTCGTCGCCAATGAGGTCGAGGACGACCTGCTCGACCGGCCGCCTGCGGAGACCACTGTCCATCTGCACCCGGCGGATGACCTCACCGCCGAGGACCCAGATGTTGTCGCGGTGCTGGCGCAAGGTCTTGCGCGACAGAGACAGGGCCAGCATCTCGCGCAGGAACGGCTTGAAGCATTCCACTATCCGCAGCCCGTACGGAATGTCGCGTTTCTCATACGCCCAACTGCCTGGCCACTGATCGAGATCCGGACAGTAGCTCTGCAAGGGATCGGCGGCGACCTGTTGCGCCGGCAGGCTGTGAGGCCTCCCGGCAACTCCTTTGGGTCCTGCTGCCATGCGGCTGATCTCCTTGCTGAACCCACTACCAGCACTTTCCCGGCG
>CAWABH010000043.1:0-269569 GCA_963780095.1 uncultured Alphaproteobacteria bacterium | reverse complement strand
GAGCGCAGCTGCACGGTGCCGCCAACGCGGGGGGTCCGAGACATCCTGTTTCGTCGATCTGGAACGGCGGCAATCGACCAACTCGGCCGCTCAGTCAATTTGGCTCTGCACTCAAGAGCGGACATATCTACCGGCGACAACCCTCGGCCGAAACCGCCGCTTCCCACCTGTGCATCAGCCTCGTGCAGGCGATGTAGCCTCGGCGCCAGATGATGCAGTTAGGTTTCGTCAAGTACGGCATACGCCTCAATCTCCACCAGCATTTCCGGGCGGATGAGGCCACTGATCTGAACCATGGTGCTAGCAGGGCGAATGTCACCAAATGCCTCGCGGTGTGCCCGCCCTACCAGGTCGGCGTCACCGATGTTGGTGACGTAGATGACGGTACGCACCACGTCCTCCAGACGGGCTCCCACTTCCTCCAGCGCACTGCGAATAGTGACGAGGATGTTCTGGGTCTGCACATAGGCGTCGCCGGTCAACGCATCGCCACGCGCCGCAGTTCCAGCGACATGCACCTGTGCCCCGACACGCACCGCGCGACTATATCCGTAGATCTGTTCGAATGGGCCGCCGGACGAAACCACGTGGCGTGTCATGGGGCTCGCTCCTGTTTTTGTACTGCGGTTACGAAGGGCCGGTGCGTGTAAGTCCTCGCAGATTTCCATCGGCCAACTCGCAGTGCAGCTTCACTGTCTTTATCGTCTCTCGCTGTTTCAGGCCGACTGTCGCAGGCCACACGCCAACAACCGTATTGCCGGAGCCGCCGAGCTCGCTTCGTATCATCGCCGGCAGCATGACCCGCCATGGCGGCAGCGCTCAGCGAGACACTATCGGCAGCACCCTGCACCGGTTCAAGCCCGCTCCTCGAGCCGGTTCAAGCCTGTTCCTCGATGTGTGTGGCTCTCATCAGACGCATCGATTCGGGATCGTTCATCACCGCAAGCTGCGCATTCCTCAGAAAGACCTCGTACTCCCGAGCCATCGCTGGCGAGACAACCTCAATCATCAGGCGGTTCTCGAGCCAGAATTCGATGACGTGGAAGAATGGCTTCTGCCCCTGCATGCCGCGGCCGAAGGTCTTGGCGCGCCAGCCTTCCCGCGCCCCGATGCGTTGGATCTCGTCCGGCTCCAGCGGCACCGAAAGTAGCACATGGAAGGGCCAGGTGTGGGGTGGTGCTTTGTTTTCGCCGAACACGACCTGATCGTCGCTGGTCGGAATATTGAGAGTGGCGCGCTCTGGATAGATCTCGATCATCGTGCCGTGCGCGTCGCCGCTCGTCGCCATGAACGCGCCCTCGAGGGGCCCGAATGGGTGACACTTGCCACCCATCAATTCGGCCAGGACTTCGGCGACATGGCCCGGCTCGCGCGCGGGAATTGATACGTGGTGGATCATTACACCTCTCCTAGTCGGCTTACCTCGTCAGGTCATAACAAATGATCTTCCCTGATCCGAGTGGTGCTGGGCATGCTTTGCCTCTTACGCGCGCGCCCGCCCATCGCGATTGCCAGGGCTTCCAGACCATCAGTGTGTCACCGTTAGGCAGTCTGCGTGACTCCGTCACGGCCGAGAAACTAGGCGTCCCCGCGATGGCGGTGATGACCCCCCGCTTCGTCAGCAGTGTGGAGCTGATGGTGCAGGTGCTAGGCTTCCCCGGCTACCCCATTCGCGACGATCGCGCACCCGATCTGCAGCCCTGATGACAATGCGCTGTGCGCAATGGCAGCCAGCGCTGCGGATCAGACGCGCCGGCTGCTGCTCGCCTGAGCCACCCGGCTATCCGCCACCACGCATAGCAGCTCGAATAGCAGGTTCGCGGCGTTCAGTGCGGTCTGGCCGGTGAGGTCGTACATCGGGGCCACCTCGCACAGATCGGCGCCGACCAGATGCCGCCCGCGCAGGCTCTGCAGCATCACCTGCGCGTCGCGCACCGAATAGCCGCCGACCTCTGGCACACCGGTGCCCATCGCGTGCGAAGCGTCCAGGCCATCGATGTCGAAGCTGACGTAGCTCGGGCCGTCGCCAATCACGCGGCCGATCTCCTCGATAACGCGTGCGCGGCCGAGCTGCTCGAATTCGTCCATGGTGATGACCCGCATCCCGGCTGCGCGGCTCCAGCTCGCATCGTCGGCGGTGAACTGACTGCCACGCAGCCCTACCTGCACCGTTCGCTTCGGATCGATAAGGCCTTCCTCCACGGCGCGGCGGAATGTTGTGGCATGGTTGATGCGCGTGCCCATCAGCATGTCCAGTGTGTCCGGGTGCGCATCGAACTGCACCAGTCCCACCGGCCTGTTGCGGGCGATCGCGCGCAGGATCGGCAGTGGAATGGTATGATCGCCGCCAACCGCAATCGGCGTAATCTGCACCTCGTGCAGTTGCCCAAAGAAAGCCTCGATCCCGGCCAAGCTCGCGTTCAGGTCCAGGGCGTTGACCGTGACGTCGCCGACATCGGCGACCTCACACAGTTCGAATGGCGCAATCTTGCTGGTTGGGTGCACGAGCCGAATGGTGCGCGACATCTCGCGGATCGCCGCCGGTCCACCACGTGCGCCGGTGCGATAGTTGGTGCCGAGATCGAACGGCACGCCGACCAGGCCGATATCGATCCCGGCGCCGACAGGCACGCGTGGCGCGCGCAGCAACGTCGCCACATCGGCGAAGCGAGGTGAAACGGACGGGTCCATCGGCTTCAGACGACGAGTGTCGGTCATGGCGAACCTCCCGGAGGCTAGCGGTTTCCCGCCATCTCCTGCCAATCTGCGCTCGTGTCTACAACTGCAAAGCCACATCGATGCAGGTCGAGATCGAATACTGCGGCTATGTGAGGCTATGAACCGCGCGCCTGTGCGGCGGCAGATCTGATCAAGGAGACCCAGCCCGCGACGCAGGTTAACCTTCGCAAGTCCGGTGTCGGACGACCTGCCTGCTATTTTTACTTCTGCCGAACGAAGAATGGAGAACTGGCTAATAGGCGGGGCCGCCTCCACCTCTCCCCCAAGCGTGCCTCGCCGAATCTTGCAAGGCATCATAGGCTGCCCGCTCCGTCGTACAATCAGGGACACAACGGGCTTGGAGAATCACCATCTCACCTTACGCAGACGTTCGCTGGCCCAGCGAGCAGCGTCGGTTTGACTGCCCAAAGTAGAAGCAATAGGTCCAAAGTAGACGTAATAGGTCCCAGCGGAGGACCAGATGGGGTAAACATGTCTCAGACCGGACAAGCCACTGCACCCACCTCGATCAAACACGTCGTGATCGCCTCGGCGGTCGGATCGGCATTGGAATGGTATGACTTCTTTATCTACGGCACTGCGTCCGCGCTGGTGTTCGGACAGCAATTCTTTCCGAAATATGACCCGACCGTGGGTACGCTGGCAGCTTTCGCGACCTTCGCCGTAGGGTTCCTGGCGCGGCCGTTCGGTGGGCTGTTTTTTGGCCATTTTGGCGACCGCCTGGGCCGGAAGCCGATGCTAATCGCGACTCTCGTATTGGTCGGTGGCGGCACCTTCCTGATCGGATTGCTACCAGGCTACGCAACCATCGGCATCTGGGCACCCATTCTGCTGCTGTTCCTCCGCCTTGTGCAGGGCTTCGGCGCCGGCGCGGAGTATGGCGGCGCGGTAATATTCGCCGTCGAATTCGCTCCACCCGGCAAACGAGGCTGGTACGGGGCCTGGGCGCCCATGGGTGTTACCGTTGGCAACCTGGTCTCTGCTGGTGTGTTCGGTCTCGTAACTCTGCTGCCGAAGGATCAGTTCGACGAATGGGGCTGGCGATTGCCTTTCCTCGGGTCGATCCTGCTGCTGGGATTCGGCGTATACATCCGGGCTAAGATTTCCGAGACGCCCGTGTTCTCGGAGTTTGCCGCTCAACACAAAGTCGTGCGTGCGCCGGTCGTCGAGGCAATCCGACGCTATCCACGCAATTTCCTCGTCGTGATTGGCGCGCGTATGGCCGAAAACGGGCTCGGCTATCTCTATCTCGTGTTCGGGTTGAGCTACGTGACCACCACCCTAGGCGTCTCACGGGGTATCGCGATCGTGGGTATCATGCTGAGCACATTGGCCGAGTTTTTCTGCGTCGCTTTTTTCGCATGGCTTTCCGACAAGGTCGGGAGGCGTCCAGTCTATATCGGTGGAGCTTTATTCTCTGCCGCCTTTGCCTTTCCATTTTTTCTGCTGACTGGGACACGCGACCCTGTATTGATCGCTGTTGCATTCATTTTCGCTATCGGCGTGGGCGGTGGCGCAATGTTCGGGCCGCAAGCTGCATACTTCGCGGAGCTTTTCGGACCAGGTTTGCGCTACAGCGGATTCGCCTTTGCTCGCGAGCTTGGCTCGATAATCTCTGGCGGTCCCGCGCCTTTTATCTCGGCGCTGCTGGTTGGCATGATGGCTGGCGCACCTTGGGGCGTCGCTTGCTACGTCATCTTGCTCTCGTTGATCACCGCACTTGCGGTGTGGTGGGGACCAGAGACCAGTCAGAGCGACATCAACGCGACATTACCCGACATTTCGCGGAGGAACGATACGCAACTACCACGTCCTGTCTGATTGTCGATGGCGGCGTGAATCCGCGTAAATTCGTCGAACATTGGTTTGGCGGGTTGTCTGGGCGTGCGACGACGAATGCGCTCCGTCGCCGAGGCGATGCGGTATCGGATGGGGCTGCGAGGGCGCAGGCGAAGCGATTGCGAACAACCGGTCGGTGGTGGATGTGGTGCCCGGCTTGCGAACTTCTGGTTCGGCAGTCACGGCCGGTAACCTACCTCGAAAAACCCCAGCTGCCCCTTGTAAGGCATGAACGGGAGGGGCCGAGCCTTCCTGAGAACAAATCCAAGGGGGCCGAAAAACCAAGGCGACCTGCTGGCAGTCACCACGTCTACGATTTCTGCCTGACCTACGATACCACCGAGCGGCAAGTCGTCTGGTATCTTTATCCGTCTGCGCCTGCAAAGTTCAGTGAACCTGTCGTCGAGAATGGTAGGCCGCTTGCCCGCGTGGATAAGCAACGGTCCCCGGAACTTGGGCGGGTAACGCCAGTCGCGATTTTCGATGTCCTTCAGACCGTTCGCAATCAACCAAGCCCAAGGCTGCTTGATGGAGAGAGTTTTCATTCCATTCCCCTCCCGCTGCTTGCTGGGCGGCGATGACCGAGGCGTGGGCCATTTCCTGCCGGGTCTCGCCGAACCGGCCAAACCCCATATCAGCGCTTCCGCGCATTCCTCAACTTGCGACCATCTGCCAAGACCATGGCTATTAGCCTCTTCGGAAACTGGCGATGTCGGCACGCATCGTAGAAATCGGCGAGCGGCAGCATTTGGTGAGGATGACAGGTATGCTTCCATCATACCGATCAACCCGTTGCCCCGCACCCAAGGCCCTGGCCGATCAGTACACCGGGACGGCGGGCCAGCCGGCCATAGACCTCGGTCATCACTCCGGCGAGTGACTCTTCACGCACCGTCACCATGCGCACAGAATTCTGGTATTTACGAAGGCCCGAGATAATCCGTCCGGTATGGCCGCCGGAGATGCCGAACACGTACTCGATGCCAGCTTCGTGCAGCACGCGGCCGATCAGCTCGCCGACCGGTTCGGCCTCAGTGAGCATCCGTTCGATCGCCATGACGTTATCCTCGCTGTGATTTGCCCACAGCCTGGGAGCGGCACACCGGAGGCGTCAAGCGGGCGGCCATGCGCACATACTGGGCGGTCAGTGCAATTCTCGGCATCTACACTGAGCGGCATCTTGTGAGTTCGCCGACATGGAGGAAGCCCAGCAAACAGCGACCAGATTATACGGGCCCAAGCCAGTTCGGAATCTGCCTCTCCAAATGAAGTGGCATACGAAGAGATTGCGACCCTCATTGGCTGCTGGTGGGTCAGAAACTACATCGGCTACCTCATCTATCGAAAGATTCAACGCGTCATGATATTACGTGATTAACAGGGAATTCAGCAAAGCGAGTGCCGTTGTCATTTCCGCCGGCATTCGCATTTTTCGGGTACAGTGGCACTGGAATAAGCGGGACTATATGATTCAGGGCAATGAGAGGGACGCAGGTATGAGAAGAATCGCGTTTTGCGTGTATGCTTGTGGGCCCAGCGGCGTGGGGGGCACCAGGTCCCTTTGACGGGAAGTGGGTCGGCACAGCGCCTGAAGCGGGTGACTGCGGAGTCCTGACTGTGACCATCATGGTCACAGATAACCTGCTTACAGGTAATGTCAGTGGGAAGAAGGGATCTCCGCCTATCGTCACGACTTCTCTGGGTTCAGACGGGACTGCCAAGGTTCGATACGCTCAATTTGAGGGAAGCCTGAGGCTCTCTGGTTCTCAATTTACCGGCTCATTCAATACGTTTTGCGGCATAAGAGCCGTGACAGGCGCGAAGGCCAACCAATAGTCCTAGGGTGACTGCATTATTCGACCGGACCCGGGCACTGTGGCTGAGTGTTTGCTTGCCCCCCTCGACTGATTGACCTATCGACAGATCCACTCACTCGAAGGAGGTCTAGTATGAGATTGACCCGCCGTAGTGCCATTCAGTCTATTGTCGGCATGGGACCCGTGGTGTTGCTCGGAGCAAGAGGCGCATCCGCAGCATCCGATGCCGCTGAAATCGATCGGGATGCTGCCGCCGCGCTCCGCAGACTTTATGCCGCTGAACATCGGACAGTCAGCCTAGGGCAAAAGGCTGCTGGAATACTGGTATTCCCGAGGATCGTGAAGGCTGGCTTCATCTTCGGGGCGCAAGGCGGCAAAGGCGTTTTAAGGGTACACAATCATATTAACGGATATTACACGATCGCCGCGGCATCATTCGGACTACAGGCCGGAGTGCAATGGTTTAGCTACGCCCTGTTTTTCATGGATCCTCAGGCGCTGCAGTTCCTCGACAGGAGCGATGGTTGGGCAATTGGCTCCGATCCGAGTGTGGTGGTGATCGATAAGGGCGCCGGGGCCTCCATAGATAGCTCCACGCTGTCGCACAAAGTTGTCGCCGTGCCGTTCGGGCAAAATGGGCTTATGGCAGGCTTAGCACTGCAAGGGTCAAAAATCACGACATACAATCCCAACACCTGATTCCCTCGCGAGCCGTGCGGGGCCGATGGCGCTATAAGCCGAGGCCGGGCCACTATAGGCAGCCATGCTGCCAATGCGGATTTCCGAAGAGGTCACTCCGGGCGTCTCGGCGGCACGAGCGATGTATGGTGCAGCAGCCACGAATGGGGCCGCTACGATACCAGTCAACAGCGAGCGTCGGCGCATGACGTGTTTCCTCCGGCAGGCATGAATCAGTTTATCTCGTCGGGATGTTCGTGTGAATGAGCTGCCGTGCCCCCCATTTCCACGGCGCAAAGCCAAATATCCGGGGGCTAACGCCCTCCGCATCCGGGCCTCGCGAATTCGATCAAAACGCGATAGGGTTCGACAGGAACCCGTTGAGCCCAACCTGCCCCTGATCCTCGACCATGGCTCGACCCACTGCCATCATGAGTGCGACCGCCGCATCGATCTTTTGATTCGGCCGCTGCTTCGTCGGATACAGGTTGCCCCGCCGGTCCGCCTTACCGACGACATTGCCGAGGCACCATTCGAGCACCGGATTGCCATCGTGGCGCAGACGACCCGAGCGCATTGCCGATGGATATCGCCAAGGGCATCCTATTCCCGGCCTCTGACGAAGCTGGCTATATGAATGGTGCCGGCCTTATCGTCGATGGCGGCTTGACGGCGACCTGACGCATCAGGGTATTCGCGTCATGGAATGCGCCGCCAGATCGGCGACCGACCGGATAGGTTCGAGCAGCAGTCAGACGAGTGCTACGCCGTATCAGCAAGCCGAATCGTTTGCATGAGCTGTGACACCCGCGGACGTCCGTCTTGCTGGTCGCAGCGAGCCGACCTCAGTCGCTCAGCCGCGCACTCGCGTCATACGGTGAAATGACATCCAAACCGTGTGTATCGTGGGCCGAGCGGTTAGCGTATGGGTCTCGCGGTAACGCTCGTCCCAGTGCATTGGCGAATGCCGATATGCCATCGATCCGCTTGCGGGAACGCTCCTACCGTTGACCGGCACGCGGTGGCTGGCGTGGCCCAGAACCGGGCTAGGGTCTTTCTACCACATGCCACCGTCGGGCTGCGTTACCGCGGCCTCGGAGGCGGGACCCGACTTTGGGCGCAATCGTTTCCCGAAACGCATCTTGAACCCCACAACCCGCATACCGCACAGTTGCGGTCATCCGGATTCGCGCCTGTGTCCCTCCGTCTGAACAACATACCACCTCATGTCGACTGACATTGTCATCACCGAGAAGAACAGTCAGGCCAGAGACGTTCGCGCCGCGCTTGGAAGCCGTTATGGCGCGATCCTACCGGCCGAAGGGCATCTGATCACACTACTTGAGCCGGAGGAGGTGAACCCCGATTGGAAGCGCTGGTCCGCGGTTTTGCTGCGTCCGGACGGGCTTTACGGGACCAAACCCGCGACTGGCGGGAATAAGGCCAGAAAGCTCAAGGCGATCCGCGCCGCCCTCGGCACGGCGCGCCGTGTCTGGCTCGCGACCGACTTTCAATCTTTCTGCAGATGATCGCGCGCGTGAAACGCGCCGTGGCCGCGCGGCCGAGCCCCCGCTCACCTTCACAATTTGGAGCAGCGCTGATGCCGGACATCTCGACCGCATCCGCCGGCTCGATCCGAAGTTGAACGCGTTTCTGCTGGTCATCGAGGAACGAGCCCTCGCCGATGCTCAGGCCGCGGAAGCGCGCCAGGTGACCGGCGCGTCACGCGGCAAGCTGGACGAGAGCCATACCGAGGCCTTCCAGGAATGGCACGTCGATCAATCGCATCAGCGCCAGGTTCAGCTGCGTTTCCCCAGCAAGGGCGATCAGCACAGGCGGGTGAAGAAGCAGTTGAGGCCGGATCGCGGCTCTAGCCGCCGGCGCGGTGAAGCGCGGCGGCTTAACTGACATCCGTCAGGCCGCCGCCGCGAATGCCACCGGCCGCGGCTGGTGCGGCCGCACGGTGATCGCAATCAACACTCCAGCGATGCCGATCCCGGACGATGCGACATAAAGCCACCCATACCCGCCGAACCAGTCGAACAGCCAGCCGCCCACCGGCGGGCCGAGCGCCATGCCCAATGTCGAGATCATCGCGACGACGCCGAAGACGCTGCCCATGATCTTCGCGGGGAAGTACTCACGCACAAGGATCGCGTAAAGTGGCATCGCCCCACCGTAAGAGAGTCCGAATAGCATCGACACGGCGTAGAGCGTGTCGAGATCGCGGGCCACCAGGTAGAGCGCGATCGCCACGGCCTGGAGCGCGAGGCACGCCACCAGCGTCGGTTTCGCACCGGTGCGGTCGGCCAGCAGACCGCAGATGATGCGGCCCGACAGCGCCGCGAGGCCGGCCGCTCCGAGCACCGTCGCCGCCGTCAGCGGCGCCACCCCGCAGTCAGCAGCATAGGAGACCATGTGGAAAATCGGTCCAGAATGGGCGGCGCAGCAGGCGAAATTCGCCAGTGCCAGGCTCCAGAACACGGGCGTTTTCAGCGCCTGCCCCAAGGTCATGCCGGCCGGCACCGAGCCAGTGGCGGTGGGCGCGCCGGCGGAGCGGCGCTCGGCCGCGGGTGCCGGGCGCAGCAGTAGCGCGGCGGGGAGGATGACGGCCCAGGCAATGAAACCGAGCGTCAGCATGGCGAAGCGCCAGTCATGGGTGACGATCAGCCACCGCGCGAGCGGCGCCACCAGCGTCGTTCCGAGCGCCAGTCCGGCCGAGACCAGGGACACGGCGAGGCTACGATTGCGCGTGAACCAACTCGTGGTGGCGGCGGTCAACGGGACATAGATCGCGCCGGCGGCGAGCCCAACGGCAGTGCCATAAGTCGCCAGGAAGACAGGAAGACTTTGCGCCTGGCTCGCCATGACGAGGCCAAGACCCTGCAACAGCCCGCCGAGCAGGACGACCACGCGCGCACCGTACCGGTCGAACAGCCAGCCCCACAGAAACCCACCGACACCCATCCAGAGAAAGGCGAGGGTCGAGGCAGTGGAAATCCCCGCGCGGGACCAACCGAGGGACTCGGCCATTGGCTGCAAGAAGACGCCAAACGACATCACGCCGCCCATGCCGATGCAGCCTACAACGATGCCGACGGCGACAATCACCCAGCCGTAAGCCAGTTTCATCCTGGAACTCCCGTGGCCACGAGGCTAAGTATCATCGCGCATCGCTGACGCTTCGCGCTATATGAGCCTTGCGCCTGGTCGCACGTCTACTCGCATACCGGCTATCCGAAGATCGGATTGTCAAGGAAGCCCTCAAGCCCCTTGGCCTCCTCATCTTCCACCATCGCACGACCCAGCGCCATCATCACAGCCACAGCGGCGTCGATCTTCTGATCGGGACGCTGCTTCTCGGATACAGGTTGCCCCTCCGATCTGCCTTGCCCACAACATTGCCGAGGCACCACTCCAGCACCGTGTTGCCATCATGGCGCCGCCGACCAGAGCGCATTGCGGCATCCAGCTCCATGATCGCGCGACTGAAGTTCTCACTAAAACATTGCGCTTCCCGCTTCTGGCGTCATAGCAGCGGTAGTTCGTGCCCTGGTGGCCCGTGAGTAGCTACATCAGGGATGTTGCCCGGTTAACGGCACGAAACTCACAGGAAATAGCTGACGCGTTCTAACTCGACCATCAGCAGCACGCTCAACGACCGTGAGGTGCTGTAGCCCAAATGGGGGGCCTACCGGGATTGCCATCCGACCGCCTGGCTTCAATTGTTGCAGTAACGGGGGTGGGATGTGAGCGGCGGCTGCAGTGACGATGATTGCGTCGAAGGGAGCCACGTCCGGCCATCCGAAATAGCCGTCCCCAACGCGCAACGTAACGTTCGTGTAACCTAGCCGATGAAGTCGATCCGCGGCGCTGTGAGCCAGGTCGGGGATGATTTCGATCGTGTAGACTTGCCGCACCAACTCCGCGACCACGGCAGCTTGATAGCCAGAGCCTGTGCCGACTTCTAGCACTATACTTGTCGGATCAATGTTCAGGATATCAGTCATCAACGCCACGATAAGCGGTTGCGAGATAGTCTGTCCGTATCCGATCGGCAGCGCGCGATCCGCGTAGCTGGCTTGTCGTAAGTCCTCCGGCACGAATTCCTCGCGTGGTATTGCACCCATGGCCCGAAGAGCCCGAGGATCAATGTGGTCACGGCCAATTGCGAAACTGGTCTCGCGAATATGGGCTTCGATTGTGCGGACCATCTGTCCCCGCTTGGCCTCATAACTTGGTTCGACTGCAGCAGCCGCCATGGAACAGCTTGTGAGGGCTGCGAGACTGAGGATTATCAGGACTAGGATGCCAAGCCTACGAGATGTGTAAACGTTCACGTGCCATCCCCTCCGTATCCACTATGTGTTTCCAGTGAGGTGAAACCGCGGCGCGATTGTATGACCAGACTGCTCCAGCCTGGATCTTGGAAGTTGCCGGCCAGTCTCGTCAGTCTGGGGTTTGCCAACGATTAGCAGCATGTCGGGCCGCGCGCCCCAACCTTATCACGTTGCCGTTTCGAGCTGGCTGAACCTTACCGGTATCACGGCTCGTCCGTGGACAAAGCCGGATGCATCCTTTTCCATGGCTGCAAGTTGTTGGGCGTCTCCCCCACCTAGGGGCATGACGAGGCGCCCGTTTGGTTTGAGCTGTTCAAGCAGCGCTCCAGGAACCTCTTTGGCTGCGGCCGCAACCATGATTTTGTCGTAGGGAGCATGCTCAGACCAGCCACGGGATCCATCACCGATCCGAATTCCAAAGTTGGTGTAACCGTGCTGGGCTAGACGCACCCGCGCACTTTCGGCCAGTTCCTCGACAATCTCGACACTCCAAACATGACCTGCCAGTTCGGCCAAAATGGCCGTCTGGTAGCCCAGCCCGGTGCCGACCTCGAGAACTGTCTCGTGCCGCTGGGGGTCAAGCAGATCTGTCATGAGGGCGCACATGAAGGGCTGGGAGATCGTCTTTTCAAACCCGATCGGAAGCGGCATATCCTGATACGCGAGGTGGGCAAGGGCTTGGGGTACGAAAAGGTGCCGCGGTATACGCAGCATCGCTTGCAAGATCCGCTCCTCAAGCGACCCTTTCCCAACTTCTTCCTCCACCTGGTCGGCGTGGATCCCAATGATCTCGACCATGTGCCGACGCAAAATTGCAAGGTGCTTTTCGTTCATCGGCTTCATGCTATCCGTCCTCTGTTGCGGCGCGGTTCGAACTGACCCCCTGATGAGCTCGGGAATGCGAATCAGGCGATCCTAGCGCATCAAGGCGGAATCGTCCTCTAGGCGCCGCTACAATACCGGTTACTGTCGTGAGGACTCCTCGACTGTAATTGCGCGATTGCGCACCAGGTCCTCACACCGCCTCGTGCGATCCCGTCTCGTTCTTCGCTGGGCAGCCTGCCGAGTAATAATCCCTTCACCCCGCGGCTCAGGTTCGGCATTGGGTCAAACGTCATGGACGCCCGCCGTCTGTTGGTCGCGCGGATCGCAACCCTGCAGCACGGTCAGGAGCAACGCCGCGTCCTCGATTTTCGCGCTTGATCGGCCCCGGGGTGTCCAGGGCAGGGAGGGGTTCGCATGCCCGCCGCGACCCGAAAGGATCGCGCAGCGGCCACATTCCGTCGTTCAGCAAGCTGAATCGCTCGCACGAGCTGTGACACCCATAGACTGCGACCTGATCACACGATCAGGTTTGCACGAATGGCCTCAAGGCTCCTTACATCGTGGTCCTCAGTCATCTGGTCTGCGAATTTCGGTGCCGACGGATTTGGGTCATGGGCGCTATGTGCCGCGGCACAGCTACTGGTCCACGGGTTGCAGCAGGCGGACTGAAATCGTAGCCACGGATTCTCCTGCTCAACCGGCTATAGCACAAGCGGATTTAAGAGGAAGCCGTCGATGCCAGCATTAACGTCCTCGGTCATCGCACGGCCCAGCGCCATCATCAGCGCGACCGCCGCGTCGATCTTCTGATCCGGCCGCTGCTTTGTAGGGTACAGATTGCCTCTCCGATCTGGCTTGCCCGCGACGTTGCCAAGGCACCACTCCTGCACCGGGTTGTCATCATGGCGCAAACGACCAGAGCGCATCGCGGCGTCGAGCTCGATGATCGCAGGACTGAAGTTCTGCGTCGTCGCCCGGAACTCGTGCATCGGCACGCCCTCGGATCGCAGCCGTTGCGACATTTGCGTCGACTGCCAAGGGTCGTATCCCGCGCTCACGACGTTGAACCGGCTGCAAAGCTGCCGTACGTCAGCTTCAATCTCATCGAAGTCCGTTTCATTGCCGGCGGTCACCACGAGATGGCCGGCAGCCGCCCATCCGGGGTAGGACGGGTTTCGCGCCACGGCAACGGCAGCCTCGTTCAGGTAGCATCGCGCAAACACGGCATCCGTGTACCGCCTGTGCCCCTGACCAGCATTCAGCCGTGATACGCAAATAGCTCGATTGGGTCGTTGAAGCCGCGCACCGGATATTCGCCCACGCGTTCGAGATCGAAATCGCTTTCGACGAAGTCGGCGAACGCGCGTGACAGCAGCACCGTTCTCCCCAATTGTTTGGTAAGGGCTTCGAGACGTGAAGCCATGTTGACCGCTGGACCGATGACGGTGAAGTCGAGCCGGTTGCGTGACCCGATATTGCCGTACATGACGTCTCCGACGTGGACGCCGATGCCGTAATTCCACCGCGCCCGACCGGTTTCGCTGTTCTCTTCGTTTAGGACAGCCATAGCCTGACGGGCTTCGGCGATGGCTCGCAGCAGATTTGCGCAAGCGGAAGGCTGGCTAAGTGGAAAAATGGCGAGCAGACCGTCGCCCATAAACTTCAGTATTTCCCCGCCATGGCGGGCAATCGGCTCTGACACTGCGTCAAAATAGTCGTTCAGAAGATGGATGACGTCATCGCGAGGCCAGTTCTCGGAGATCCGGGTGAAATCACGCAGATCGCAGATCATGATGGCCGCGCGTACCGTCGTTCCGCTTCCGCGCCTAGTGGCGCCGGCCAGAATGAGCTCACCGGCATGCGATCCAACGTAGGTTTCGAGCAGCGTTCGAGCCAGCCGGTTCTTCATGCGAATTTCGCTGACCAGCGCCAGAACCGGCAACAATTTCAGTAGGCCGGCGATATGGGCGTCATCGAACCCCCCGGGCCGTTCGGTTGCAAAGGTCACCATGTGCCGCTTGCCGAGTGTATGGTACAGCGGCCACGCCACGTAATCGGTTAGGCCGTTCGCTCGCATCTCATCGTAGAGAGCATGCTTGCGACCGAGCGAGGGATCACGTTCGAGATTCTCGCGCACCTCGGCGGCACCATCATAGATTTCGTTGGCAGGACTATTGATGTATTCGGATCGCTCCCTGACATCGTAGTCAATTCTCGCGAACTCGGCCTCGTGCATCCCGTCGGCCCACATGATCCGTGCGCCTAACCATTGCGGATGATAGATCAGGAGATGAAGTGACCCCCGCTTGACGGGGATGTCCGCACGCTGGAGCCGGACACACAGCTCAAAGAAGATACTATCAAGGAAGCGCTTGTCGCGCGTGTCGTTTGTCAGCCAGCGTACAACGTCGTCGTTCGAATGCGCAGTGACAGAATCCATGTTTGGCGGCGCGTTCATAACTTGCTCCCGAGCAGTGGACCTAGCACACATTTCTCAGATCGGAGCAGCGTTGACCAGGATGCGGGGCAGCGCAGGCGTTACCCGCATGTTGATCAGCGGAAACGGCTGGAGGTGGTATGGTCCCGCCGAGTGAAACATCTCAACCGGTGGGATTTGTGAGAAAACCCTCAAGGACCCGTGCTTCCTCATCCACCGCCATGGCAACCATCAAAAGTGCTACGGCCGCGCCGATCTTCTGATCGGGGCGGTTCTTGTCGGACACAAGTTGCCGCGCCGGTCGACCTTGCCGACAACATTGCCGAGGCACGACTCAAGCACCGGATTGCCGTCATCGTGCAGTCGGCTTGGATCGACGCGGCAGAATGCCGTAAGCCCATCTTGCTAAAGTTCTAGTGTGCATGAGCAGGAGCCCGTGCTGTTACCAAAAGCCCGTCGACCGCCTCGCCGCATTCCAAGCGCGGGACGATCACCTCCGCGCTGACGTCGACGAGCCCGGCCGTCGCCAATGTCGCCCTTACATACTTAGTGCTATGGCAAAATCGCCCGGTTGAGGCCAGCCGGTACGGATGATCACCGCTGTCGTCGGGGAGGTGCTCGACGGTGAACAGCAGGCGGCCGCCAGGTTTGAGTGCGCTGGCGGCCGCCGCGACTGCGTTCTCGAGCCGGCCGTGGTAAACGAGGGTGTCGCAGGCGACGATGACATCGAACGCCGACGGTTGGGCGGCCATGTATGCAGTGAGCTCGCCTTCGACGAGCTCGTCATAGAGCTTGCGTTTGGCCGCTTCCTTCAGCATGCCGGCCGAGAGGTCAACGCCTACGAGCTGTGCGGCGAAAGGTTTCAGCAACGGTCCGCATAATCCAGTGCCGCAGCCGGCATCAAGGATGTCGAGGCTGCTGTCTGGCGCGATCGTTCCTGCCAGCCGCTCAGCGATCAACATAGGCGCGCGGTATTGCAGCTGAGCAAGGGAGTCGTCGAAATGCGGCGCGTAGTGGTCGAATAGGCGGCGAATGTAGGCTTCTGGTGCCTTCTGATAGTGCGGATCCGAGGTGCACGCGGCGAGCAGGTGCTGTGCGACGGCATTGTCGGGGTCGAAGTCTAAGAGCCGCCGGAACGCCACCGCCGCCTCGTCGAGCCTGCCGGCGCGGCTGGCGGCGCGCGCGAAGCCCTCGTAGGCATGGACGTATCTGGAATCGGCCTTGAGCG
Source organism: uncultured Alphaproteobacteria bacterium (assembly GCA_963780095.1). Classification (GTDB taxonomy): domain Bacteria; phylum Pseudomonadota; class Alphaproteobacteria; order Acetobacterales; family Acetobacteraceae; genus JAMXLO01. Next base: position 253,666 of record CAWABH010000043.1, on the reverse strand, counting down.
CGCGTCCGAACAGCGTGGTCGCTTCCCCGAAGCGTCTCCGTGCCAGCGCAACATTGGCTAGATTAAGCTGCGCGTCGGGCCAATCCGGCCGCAGCGCGAGCGAGCGATATAGGAGCCGCTCTGCCTCGTCCAGGTCACCCCGGTTTCGGTGCACCGTGGCCAGGTTCATCAGGGCCTCGGGAAAATCCGGCCGCAGGGAAATCGCCTTTGCAAACGCGGCTTCCGCGTCGCCAATCCGCGCCGCAATAATCAAGGCGTTGCCGTAGTTCGCGTGGAATTCAGGGACAGTGGGATTGATCTCGATTGCGCGCTCAAACAGCGGCAGCGCCTCGTCCGACCTGTTGAGCTGGGCCGCGAGCAACCCGAGAAGGTGGCACGCATCTGGCTGATCCGGCTGCCAACGAAGGACCTGGCGATACATCTGCTCTGCCTCGGCGAGCCGGCCCTCCCGATGCTTCGCCATCGCGACAGCCAGGAAGGCATGCATCTGAGTGGGCGTGGTTCCCTCCGGTGCTGGCCAGAGCGCTGTTGGGGTCGCCTGCTGAATGAGCCATGGTAAACCCGCCATCCATGGAATGAGGCTGGCTAGAAGCGAGGGGTGCCTGACACCAGCCACGAAGTATAGTATCAGCTGATCGAGTCCGGTCGCTCGCGCGAGTGTCCGGTGATGGAGGCGACACCATGCCAGTCCAAATGTTTCTCAAGCTCGCTGGAATCGATGGCGAGTCCACCGATGCAAAGCACAAGGGCGAGATCGACGTCCTCGCCTGGAGCTGGGGTTTGTCGGACCCCGCATCTCCTGGCGGCGGCGGCGGTGCCGGTCGCGTGAACATCGAGAACATCTCAATCCAGAAGCTGGTCGATCTCGCCTCCCCACTACTGCTATCCTTCAGCGCGGAGGGAAAGCACATCACCGAGGGCACGCTGACCACACGCAAGGCCGGCAAGCTCAGCGGCGATTTCCTGCTTTTCAAGATGACGGACGTGATTGTCACATCAGTCCACGTATCGGCCTCGCAGGACGCTAATCAGCCGGCCGAGAATATCAACCTCAGTTTCGGGAAGGTGGATTTCGATTACCGGCCGACCAAGGCGGACGGCACCTTAGGCGCTGATTTATCCTTCAAGTGGGACGTTACCGCGATTAACAGGCTGCGGAAATAGACGCGAAGTTCGCGTATTTCCGGGGTCTGCTGGCGTTCGGCAGACGTTTGGCGTGCGGATTTATGAATTTTTGTTGTGCTGCCGGGCGAGAATCATGCCGCGGGACAGACTCCTGGCATGACTACGCCGCGGCAGTCAGCAGCTTTGGGAGCCGCACCAAGTTGTACGCTGCCGCGGTCAAGGTGAACATCCAGCCGACCCGCGCGGTTCCGCGATGGCGCGTCTTGCGCAGACCGCCTGCCGTCTTGATCCAGCCGAACACTTCCTCGATGCGCTTGCGCCCGCGCAGGCTGACCGCGTAGCCGGGATGGCGCGTTGTGCGGCCATCGATCGCCGACCGCCGGCCTTTGGTGTTCTGCGTGACATGCGGTGTCACGCCGAGCCGGCGCATCTCGGCGACGAAGTCGGCCGTGTCGTAGGCCTTGTCGGCGGCCAGCGTGACGCGCTGACTGCCAGGCAGGTCCTCGACCATCGCGATGGCTGCCTCGCGCTCGCCGGTGCCGCTCGCCTGCGTCATCTCGGCCACCACCACCAGACCGTTGCGGTTCTCCATGACAACGTGTCCCATGTAGCAGAGCGTGGCTGATGCCCCGGGCGACTTCTTGTAGAGCCTGGCATCCGGATCGGTGGTCGAAGCGTGCGTCTCGTTGCTGCGCTTCTCGCCGTGAAACTCGCGCGCCCCGTTGCGGCCCGGCGCCAGTGGCTCACCGCTGCCGTCCTTCGGGCGAAAGCTCTTCATCGACGCCCAGGCTTCGATCAACGTGCCGTCCACCGAAAAATGCTCGGTCGATAGCAGTGGCTTGACCGCCGGATCGGCAAGAATTGCAGCCAGGAAGCCGCAGGCAATGTCGCCTTCCAGCAGGCGATCGCGATTCTTGGTGAACACCGTCACGTCCCACACCGGCACGTCCATCGCCAGCCCGACGAACCAGCGGAACAGCATGTTGTAGGTAATCTGCTGCATCAACTGCCGTTCCGAGCGGACCGTGAACAGCGCCTGCAACAGCAATGCCCGCAACAGCCTCTCTGGTGCAATCGACGGCCGTCCGTCCTGCGCATAGATCGCCTGAAATGCCGGCGACAGACGGTCCAGCGCCGCGTTCACCAATAGTCGGATCGCCCGCAACGGGTGATCGTGCGGCACCAGGCTCTCCGGGCTTGCGTAGCTGAACAGCTTGCCAGTCTCACGGTCCGTTCCCCGCATCGCATGCCACCTCTGCCTCGAGACGGTGGCAGAGAATCAAATCGACACCGGTTCGGGCAAGGGGTTTTTCCGCAGCCTGTTAAGCCCGGATAGGTGTTCCTCGCCGAAGATCGGATTGGTAAGGAAACCCTCAAGCCCCCCGGCGTCCCCCTCGATCATCGCTCGACCCATCGCCATAATCAACGCAACTGCCGCGTCGATCTTCTAACCTGGGGGGCCCTTCGTCGGATACTGGTTGCCGCGCCATGGCGGGTTTGAAGTTCTGCATCCCCGCCCGGAATTCGTGCATCGGCATATCCTCCATGCGCAGCCGCTGCGACATTTGTACCGACTTCCACAAGTCATTTCCGATGCTCAAGACGCTGAACCGGCTGCACGGCAGTACTCGACGTCACCTTCGACCCCGTCAAGATCCATCTTGTTGCCGGACGTCACGACAAGGTGGCCGGCGGACGTCCAGCAGGGAAAGACGGGTTGTGCACTTCTGTCGCATATGTGCCTGAGCCTCCTGCCTTGAGGGAGAACAGCTTGGATACGGCCGCAATCTGAGGGCCAGTCGCCTTCATCGTTGATGAACCGACGCGAAGGTAGCAATCTTGATCTAGAAAACCTACCTGAGATTGTCGAGGGATTCTGATCCGCACCACCTCCATGCCCTTGTATGCAACCACGTCAAGAGTTGTGAGGACGTTGGTCTTCAGCGTTTCGGTCAGGTCCGACATCGTGATGCCGTTGGCGATAATGCCGAGATACTTGTCGACACTGATGCCCAGCAGTTTCGCCTCGCGGGCGATGCCGACGATCTCGACGTGGTCGAACGTGACCGGCGTCACGCCGTCGAGTTCCTCGATCCGTCGCGCGTCGGCCGGCTTGTCAGCGATGCCTACGTAGAGGAAGCCGTCCGCGTCTGGGCCCGTGTTCGCAATACCGCAGATGGTCTCCAGTATAGTGGGAATCATGCCCGGGTCCTGCTGGCGGGTGTCGTCCAGCCGAAGTAGGCCCTGTTTGAACTCGTACCGCGCCGTCTCCGTGCGCGAACGCCGGATGGAGTTTTCGAAATCGAAAATCATGCCGGGACCATGACCAAGTGCTGCGACATCAGCGGTGGTGAACTGGTCTCGGATTAGACCCTTGGTTACCTTGATGTTATTCTGCCGGTCTTCACTGCGGATGTGCTTCTGACCGATTTCAATACGGTTGGCCAGATCCTCCAGCGCACTCATGATTTTGTTGTTTGCCGCGGGCGTCATCCCCTCCTTGAACATCAGCTCATAGAACGCGAGAAACACGGCAAAGAACGGGGACTTCTGCGCGTTAGATGTTGGCTTCGGATAGACTGTCGAGCGGAAACAGAACCGCGCTGGTGCCATCAGGCGAGTGGCTCGACGTTCGTCGCGAGCCGACGTTCATCGCGTGGCGCTGCCGCAACGCCGCACAATGGCCACCAAAGCGGGCAGCGTGCGCAGGCCCCGGTGCACGTGCGCGTGCGCCGACACGAGGCGCGGCGGACAGGCCCCCCGCGCTGCCCGAAAGGCCGCGCACGCATGCCTGACATCGGCGACCTGACTGACACTACGCCACGTTGCCCGCGTTTCGACCGTGAATTTCGGCCTTCCAACCGTGAATTCGGGCTTTGTCCGGCGCGGCGCGTGCCTGTAGTTGGGAAGCGGGCGCAAGGGAAAACCCGGCATGATCCTATCGAACGTGCGGCCGAACGTTCGGCCGAAGATCGCCCGCACAAGCCACGCCTGATCCGTGCCCGAATGGCTGACCTATGCGCAGGCCGGCGAGCGGTTCGGCATGTCCGCCGATGCCGTCAGGATGCGCGCGCACCGGCTTGGCTGGCGGATGCAGCCGGGCAATGACGGCCGGACGCTGATCCTTGTCCCCGATGACACGGCAATCGAGCCGCGCGCACGTTCGCCCGCACAATCGCCCGCACGTTCGGGTGAACGTTCGCCCGCACAAACCGCTGAAATTGCCGGATTGACGGCGCTGCTGGCGGCGGCGGATGCCCGCGTCGAAAAAGCGGATCAGCGGGCAGAACGGGCCGAAACAACGGGCAGAACAAGCCGAAAAGCGCGCGGATCAGGCCGAAACCGATCGGCGAACGGCCGAGGCGCGGGCGGATACCGCAGAGGGCAGGGCACACCGGGCCGAGGATCGGGCGGCCGATTTGCGCGAGCGGGTCGACGCTGCCCAAGCCAAGGCGGAACGGGCGCGCGCCGCAGCCCAGGCTGCCCAGGACAGGGCAGAGGCGGCCGAGCTGCCGATGCCGAGCGGCGGGCCCGCGGCGTGCTGGCGCGGATCCGGGCGGCGTGGCGGGGGGATTAGCCATGAGGATCGGCCCGGGCCGGCTGAAAGGCCAGCAGCCGAGGCCCGTCGGCGCCGGAAGCCGAGCGCTTCACAAAGAGATCCTGGGAGATCCTAATTTTTAGGGAGTTGTTGACGGGAATCCCAAGAATGCGGATTGTGAGGGTGGGGGCTGCCAAGATTTCCCATTTCCCAACAGCCCCCGGTTTGCGGGTGTGAAACCCCGCTCCATCCGGTTAGGAGAAAGGGGTCGCGGCGCACACCGCGACTCCACCGGCCACCGGGTGCACGAATTGCGCAAATTTCTCGGCGCACTGCAAGCATTCGTGCGCGTTCACTCGCGCGCCGAACCGTTTTGCTTGCAAAGCATCTTGTCCCGTTGGCCCGGACGATTGAACAAACACGTCCCCGCGCGTCCTTTAGAGAACTTTATTTGTGATCTCCTGGAAGCCGCCTAGGCGCACAACGCTGATGCTCCCATGCGGTCGAAAACCCGTTCGGCCATCGGAAACCCCCGTCCCCACGCGAATATATTTTGGCGATTGCCGACGGCGTTTCGGTAAAGCCGGTCTCGCCGCACTACCGGATTTTGCGCATACCTCGCCGCGGCGATTGCCATGCGCGCGCGCGGGTGGCGACTGCACACGGTTGGCGTCACGATACGCGGCCGGCGAATCGGGGAGATGCAATGCGATGGCAGCGGACACTCACTTGCACAGTTTATTCGGCCGAGCAGTGCAGCCGCACTCATTCGAGAGGTTGGCGAGCAATCCGGGCGTGCTGTTGCGCGATGAGCGGCGCGAGCGGGTCCGTAGCGTTCGGCTGGCGGCCGAATTGATCTCGCCGTTCGATGCGCCTGATGATGACGGCGCGATATCGGCTGCACAGGAATGTTGGTTGCATACGGCGATCGCGATCGCGCTGGCGGCGAAGCAGCACGAGGATTTGCCGGCGAGCAGTTGGGTCTATGCGGACGGTCGCATTGTGCCGGGCGAGTTCGATCCGAGTTGGCTGGCGTTGCGCAAGCGGGCGCTACTGACGGTCGCAGTCGAGATCAAATACGCGGCGGCCGAGGTTGGCGCTTGGCTGGCGCAGTTCGGCAACGAGGACGGCATGGTTGCGCACCTCGAGCGCGTGATCTGGCCCGATGGCGTGCCGAGGTGCCATCGGTGCGGCAATCAGCGAGTCGTGCGAACGCCACGCGAGCCACGCCGCTTGTGGTGTGGCGCGTGCCGACTTGAATTCACTGCGGCGCAGTCGACCGTGATCGGCTCATCGCACTGGCCGCTGCCGTGTTGGTTCGCATCGGCCTATCTGCACCTTGCCGATGGTCTGACAACCCTCAACCTCGCGCGTGCCTGCAACCTCAACCCGCAAGCAACATGGGATATTCTGGTCGGCAAGCGCGGGGCGGCGGGCAAGCTGACTGCCGAGCAATGGGACAGGCTTGCGGACGTCATCGTGCTCGGCAGGACGCCACCAAATCCAACCGGTGCCGTCGCGGAACCGGTAGGCACGCGGCCCACGTTCGGCAGGAACAGCGGGCGGGCACTCGGCAAGCAGGCCGAGCGGCGCAAGGTGATCAAGCTAGGCCGTGGCGAGTTTGAAAGGCCCAAGGCCGCGGCGCCAGCCTTCACGCTGTTCGAGCCGCGCCGCCGCCGCCGGTCGAGGGCATCGGCAAGCGCGGGATGCACTCGGCCGAGGAACTGAGGCGGATCTCAGAAGAAGGCACAGGCCACCAGGGCGGCGAAGCGTGCCGCGGGGATCTCTGTGAACCTCGGGGGGCGGCCGAGGCGGCAGCCCGAGGTGGCGGCCTAAGCCGGGCCCCCCCTTGCGGGATGGTGAAGCCGTCGCTCGGCCGGAGCGTGTTCGCGAATTCGACGCGCGACAGATCAAGCTCGTAATCGGACGGCTCGCACGCAAGGCACTGCCAGGGCGCGCCGGCATCGCGCACTCGCCACCAAGTCCATAGCCCGCATGACTTGCACCGGAACGTATTCGCCACTATGCGGCATGGCAGGGAATATCCCGGCCAAGGCGAGGGAGCATCCCGGCCGTGGAAATTCCGGCACCGCGTCCCGAGGACAGTCCGGCGGATACGTCCGCCGAGGGGCAATGGCTGACGCTGGCCGATCTCGGCCGAGCGCGCGGGATCAGCAAGGCATCGGCCGCGAGGCTGGTCCGGCGGCACAAGTGGCGGCGACAGGCGGGCAATGATGGGCGTGTCCGCGTGCTTGTCCCGCCCGATGCCCTCGAGGACAGTCCGGCAGACAGTCCGCAGGTCAGTCCGGCGGATATGTCGCGTGCAATCAGCGCCTTCGAGGCGGCCATTGCGGCATCCGGCGAGCGCGCCCAGGCCGATGCAGCGATGTTGGCGACCCTGCAAGTCCTGCTCGATGAGGCGAAAAGCCGGTGCGACAGGGCAGAGGCCCGTGCCGATGCACTCACCGACCTTGTGGACATGCTGAAAGCCGAGACGGAACGGGTTCGGCAGGCCGAGGCGGAGCGGCGGGCCCGCGGCCGGCTGGCGCGTCTCAGGGCGGCGTGGCGGGGGGAGTAGCGATGTCGGATGATCCAGCGACACACTCCGTCTCGGTGGAGGTGACGTTCGAGGTCGCAACGAGCGCACGGCTGCTGCTCACGCCCGACGAGGTGGATGCGAAGACCGACAGACAGTTGCGCGATCTGATCAAGGGCCTGATCGATAGCGTTGAAACCGGAATACCCGACGGGGCGGAAAAGGTGGCCGTCATCGCCACCGCGCAATATTATATGCAGGAGCTGGCGCGCAGGGAGCAAGATCGGCAGACCCAGGTCATGACCGAGCATACGAAGAAGGTGAAGGACTACACCGTCTGGATCAGCATCATGACCATAGGGGTCACCCTCATGAGCTTCGTCAGCATGGTCGCAGTCCTCTGGCCCTTGGTTCGCGCTCACTGACAATAGCGATCGCACACCATCCACAACGCGCGGACTTAGATGCTGTCGCTGGCGCTCAACAATCTCGGGGTGGGAGCGCTCATCGCGGGAATTGTCGCGCCAATGGTGAATGGCAAGGTCGCCGATGTGGCCCATATCCTCGTGTGGCTGATATTCGGCGCCCAGCTCATCTTGCTGGCGCAATTCTGGCTCGGGAGACTCCGCACATGAGCCTGGAAACCTACTGGCTGGTCGTGCCGCTCGTTGGCATTGGTTTGTCGGCGTTCGGCTGGGCTTGGCTATGGCTCATGCGGCATCGTGAGACCAAGGCGGCATCGAGAGCCGCTGAGGAAATCGAGGATGGCGTGAAACACGCCTAGAGGGCCGTCCGCGCGCGGGAGGGGACAACCGATGCGCGAGCCGGAAGTAATCGCGGCCGGCGTGCGAGGCGGCGTTACTGCCGCCCGGCCAGTGAAGCCGGCGCTGGGCGGCGGATCGGCCGCGGATATTGCGCGATAACTGGCCGAATATTGCCGAAAATGCCGCAGTTTTGGGGCGTTATGGTAAGTCGCCGGGGCTCAGCCGGGGGGCCCCTCGGTCCCGAGGCCCCCGAGCGAAGGATCGGCAAGCGCTCCAGGCTCAGCGTCGCCGGCAGCGTGCGCGGACGATGGCCGGCCTGCGCGCCCTGGCGCGGTAGCCGGATTGTTGTAGCGTCCCACCGTTACCCGAAGTGTGTCTTAACCTTCGCCGAGCACGGAATGCCGAAGTCAAACCCCCGGCTCCGTGATCCTATTGCGTTCGCGGAACAGCCGTTCTGGCTTTGGTTGGACAAGTGGGCTGGTAGCTCAGCGGTAGAGCGCACGCTAGATCAGCGTGATGTCGGATGGTTCAAGTCCTCCCCGGCCCACCAACACGGGAGGCGCGCAGCTTTGCGGGTCGCCGCCTGGCAGCGAATGCTACAAAAATCCGTTAGCACGGAATTTTTGCAAAACCGCAAAGTCATGCCGATTTACAAAATGGTCTCGGTATCGTCATTTGCTCATGACCGATGGCCATTCTAGTCGTTGGCCTTGAAATCCACCTCAAGGGCGCGTGCACCCCTCTCCCAGAGTAGCGCGCCCTTCCTTTTGTGACCCAGCGGACAGCATGTGGCCGGGCCGCGCTGGCTCAGTCCTCCTTCTCCCAGAGGACCTCCCGTTGCTGGCCATCGGGGACGGACGTCTCGACACGCCGTAGGCCCACTTCAAGAAAGTCATTGATTGAGAGGGGCATAGAAGGACCCAAGCCTAAGTCATCCAAGAGAGTCCAACTCCGAAAAGGGTCATTGCCGATTGTAGCCCAGGCGGCTTTCTCAGCGTCCTCAAGCGTGGCATTTTCGGGGAGCATGACTTTGACGTTGAGACGAAACTGCACGGTGCCAAACAGCACCGCAACGCGCTCTTTCATTTACTATCCTCCCTTGTCGTCATGCCAACCGCGCATTCGACAAGAGGGCCTAGTAGATACCCATCAGGGAGCGCTCCGTATTAATGCTTCAACGCGGCTCGCGTTCCCATATTAACGCTTTGTGATCTCATATATTCGCGACGGCGATAGATTTTACCAACATCATGGCGCGTGCGCCGACGTTAAAGCTCGATCACGACACACCATACAAGGGAGGTGCCGAATGCCTTCCGATAGATTTCAGATCGCTGCTGCGCGGGCGGTCGCGTCTTATCCGGCCGATGTCTGGTCCAGAATGAGCGCATCGGAGCGATCAGCCGCCATCTACCGTGAGCTGCGCAAGCTGGATGCAGAATCCACCAACGGGCCTAAGCCAACACCACCGCAGTCGGGGGAGCCGTAAAAGCCCGAGCTATGGGTGACAAGAATAAGCCGCCCGCGGCGAACCGGGGCGGCGAGTTAGTATTCTGGGAAAGTCGAAGCAACGCTACCGCATCCCAGCGCCGGGGGGAAGTGCCACGCCTTCGGCCGCACCTTCGGCCCCGTGGGCCTCCTGTTCCGCCTTCGCCTTCTGGCACATCTCCAATGCGGTTTCGGCCGCGCGTTGCAGGAGCCACCAGGAAGCTCGCACTGTCTTCTCGTCGGCCACACTGCCCGGGGGCTGCCTTTCTGCGCCTTGTCCGCTTCCAGCTCGGCAGCATGTGCCACCAGCACGGCGGCACGCGCTTCCTGCTCCGTCTGCCGCTGTTCGCGTGCCAAAATCCAGGATCGTTCGATGGCGTCATGCGCGGTGTCCACCATTGCACTGATGAGCGTCGAGATCGTTGCCTTCGATTGTCCTCTCTGACACTGCCAGATGCCCGAGCAGCGATGCAGCGATGTCGAGTGCGCGCAGGGGTTCTTCGATGTCCAGGAGCGGCTGGCGATCGGCGTCCGCGCCGGCCTCCGCGCCGGCCTCCGCATCCCACGCCGACACCACATCGTCGCAATCCTGTCAAGAGCTCGCGGGACGTTCTCCGCTACTTTCTTACTTGCGACGCTGGCGGTTTTGGAGTTGGAAGGGGTGCAGTTGGCCGATCTATAAGGAAGAAGATTCGTTAATGCCCTCTCTCTTGCGGCGCTTTCTAATTTCCGCTTCGCTTCTATCAAGTTGTATTTTGCCCAGTGCTCTAGGTAAAGCTAACGTCAAAAGGAACGACCATACCCCAAAGAATAGATATGCATATTCTACGTATTCATTTACACATTTCAGCACTGCGCTATCTGTCTGCTTGCGCAGTAACACCCCAGTGAACATCAAACCTATTGCGATTAAATATAAATAGAACAGATACATATGCCTGATTACGGCATCTTCCAGATTGCGATGCCTATTCTCGGCGATACGCCACGAGCCTTTTGGAATCATCGCGGGGTCACCAAGGATAGCCATTATCGCTACCAGAAATCCGGCAAAAACGGTCATAACGGTTGTTATAATTAAGATGGCATCCGAGTTGTCCCGTACTGATGCATGGCCAAAATACGAAGCCGCCGCGCTTGCCAACGCACAAGCTATAATGAAGATTAATTTCATGTCTTACTGCACCAAACTACCATCATTTGACAACTCTTCATAATATTCTAGGAGACGTTCCCACGCCGCATCTCTCTGAATTGACTTACCCATACTCTCGATTTCTCTCTTGACTTCGCTTAACGACCTCTGATGGTCGTATTTCATCGCCATCGTTGGTAACTATGATATAATTGTCACTAGCCTGGATTTCTCACCCGCGAGCCGGTCAGGGTGGTGAACACGGCCGTCAGCGGGTATTTCAGTGATGTGTACGATCGGGTTCGCTGGTTACCGTACGAGGTTCGCGAAACGCGCGAGTGATAGCTTCCGGTTTCCCGTAATGCGAGTCCGTCAGGGCGCGCGCCAGCATGCCGATGAGCAAAGCCTGATGTTTTCGCTACGGCCCGTGGTTCAAGCGGAGCTGAAGGCGCGCTGAAGGTAGACATAGGCGAGTTCGAATTCGTCCTTGTTCGGGCATCCCGAGGCGATGGCGAAGTGGATGCGGCGTACGCTGGTACGCACCTGCGCCCCGAGCTTGAGCAGCTTGAGGCGAATGGTCGCGACGGCGGCATCGGCGAACTGGCTGTGGCGCAGACCGACGCGGCGCAAGGTATCGACGAGAACATAGGCCATGGCCGAGAACGACATGCGGAGCTGATTGGCCTGCATGGTGGCCGACGAGGCGCGATCAGCGAACAGCTCGAACTGTTCGCCAATGCGATTCTCGGCCTCTCCGCGGGCGCAGTAGAGATCCTCATAGAGGGCACGCGCGTCGTAGGCGACGCGGGTGCGCTTGAGGGAGGTGACGACGAAGCGAGGATTGGCGCCCTCCTGCGTGTGCTCGGCCTTGCCGACGACGCGGCGAGTTCGGTTCCAGCTGTCGATCGTGCGATACGGGAAGTCGCGAAACACGCGCGCCGGCTGGCCCGAGGCGGTACATAAACGCTTCGCCTCGGCAAGCTGATCGACCAGCGCCGCCTCCAAGCGGCGATTGCGCGCCAGGCCAAACACGTAGTCGACGCGGTTCGCTTCACACCAACCCATCAGTTCGTCGTTTGAGAATCCGCTGTCGGCGCGAAGAATGATGTGCACCCGCGGCCAGCGCTGGCGGATCCGCGCAATGATGCGGGCCACCTCCTCGACGGCGCCGTCACTGCCCGCGACATTCGCACGCCGCTGACGAGCCAGCAGCAGGTGCCGGCCGCAGAACACGTAGAGCGGCAGGTAGCAATACTCATCATAATAGCCGTGGAAGAAGCGGCCCTCCTGCTCGCCGTGTAGCGGAATATCGGTGTTGTCGAGATCCAACACGATCTCGCGCGGCGCACGCTCATGCGCTTCGAGGAAGAGATCGACCAGCAACGCATCAACCTGCGCTCCGTCACAGTCGATCTTGTGATACTTCGACGCATGGCGCCGCGGCGTGTGCTCCAGGCGATTGAGCGTGCTCTTGCCGGCCAGCGGATCGCAGTCGGTCCGCAGCACCGGGCTCAACTTGCCTGCCAGCACCGCCAACGTTGGGTCCTTGCGCAGCTCGTCGTGATCGTTGAGGTCTTCATAGCCCAACGCCAGGCCGAAGATGCGCTGCCCCACCAGTGTCTCGACCTGATGCTCGACGTAGCGAGGGTCACGCCGATCGATGAAGCAGGCGGCAAAGCGGCGCACCAGCCCGACGCCCTGGTCGACCTGTCCCAGCAACAGCGCGCCTGCGTTCGAGGTGATGTTCCCCCCATCAAAACCGGCCACCACTGAACGCCGCTCCACCGCTTCAAATTCGAACAGCTTCGGAATACACTCTGTCTGCATCGGGGCGCACCTTGGATCGTGGGGAAATCGCTGCTGCACAACGATTCTCTCAGATTCTCGGCCCCGATGCACCTCCCACGCGTGAGAAATTCAGGCTAGCTTCTTCATGAGTTACCAAATCGGCCGCGATGCTCTGTAAACGTCTATGGCCGAGCGTGATGCCCTTTTGATGACGGCCGTCAATGTGCAAGGTTAACTCGACCTGCAGAGCATCATCTGATACATCATGCGGGGTCCCAAGTAAAGCTCTGGCTTGCCTGGATACTATCCCAAGCAAGCCCATTGCACTATCTTTTCTTTTCATGTGATCCAGAGACGCCTTATATACTGTTCCTCTGATTGCGATATATTTTACCCCTGATCGCTGTATACTGGCCAATTTGTTGGTATCCCCAGCATGCATGAAGCTAAAATCAATTGGCTCCTTTCTAATTCCGGCGGTGAGGAAAAATTGACGCAGGAACAACACGATAGACGTAGTCTTAACTGTAGTAGCGCACAGGCATATGTCATTACCGCGAACGTATAAAAAGGCGTCTCCATCCATGAATTCTGCATCGTTGGGCGGGGGTATTATAGATACCTTAACCTCTGTTGTATCCGCCACTGTTTTTGGCACTACCGACGTATACTGACCAGGAGTATCGACTGTCAGATGCAGGAAGCATCCCTTCTTGTCATCCGTCCTGAAATGTGCGAGTCGCATTATCCTACCTTCCGTGCGCTGAACAAACCTGTCAGGAACGGGAATCTTGTCGGTAGCTTGTTTGATGCACATACCAAGGTTGATGGCGGCATGGTCATCGACGAAGAACTTGGCCCGGTGATAGCTGAGAGTCTTCTTGCGCGGCTCGGCCACTTGAACTCCCCCATCGCATTTCGCGGAAGGGTTGCACATATGGCGGAATTACCAAAATTGGCGCGTCGGGCTGTAACCTCAACCAAGCTTTCAGCTCGCCCTTTCTCCCTCAATTCCCACCAAAGGCGTTCGGTGGTCATTGCTACATAATACCGCGCTTTTGCGGCCATACTCGGACGTTACCGTAAGCAAGCCACCACGCCGATCGACGATGTAGGAAGCCGCGATGGCTCTTTCCGTTCACTTCAATGGTCAGGGTGCTGCTGACGGGGCGCTTTCCTTTTCCTCGTCGTCATGGATTCGACCTTTCTGGCGATCCAAGGCGGCAGACAGCAGCGGCAGCATAGGTTTTCGCGGACACAGTGCGGACATTTTCTGGAGAGTTTCTTGGCGGCACCCACTAACCCATTGATTTCATGGCGCGCCCTACTGGACTCGAACCAGTGACCCACAGCTTAGAAGGCTGTTGCTCTATCCAACTGAGCTAAGGGCGCCAATACTCTAGCCAATTCTTGTCACGATGTCCCTTGATGGGTGACCACATGGTGTCCACAATCTATGTGGGCTCGGTACATTTCAATTCCAGCGGGTAACCCGATCTCCCATCTCGATCCTGCCGGCCGGTCACCGCATTAGATTATCCCACACCGAGTGTTCGACGCCAGAACGCCATGCCGTGGCACCCTCATCGCTGCAATCGCCCAACCCCGTTCAGCTGCTGCCAATCAGTATCCCCGTGGCAAACACGAGCGCGCCACCGAACGCCACCTGCAACGTCGCGTAAACAGGCGGTGTGTCCATATATTTCCAGCGAATCCAGCTGATCACCGCGAGTTCAACCACCACCACGGCGACGGCGACAGCCATGGCCGTCCAGAATGAGGGGATCAGAAAAGGCAATGTGTGGCCGATGCCGCCAAGCGTTGTCATCGCCCCGGTGATTGCGCCGCGGATCATCGGAGCGCCACGACCGGTGAGGCTGCCGTTGTCCGACAGCGCCTCGGCGAAACCCATCGAGATGCCGGCGCCGATCGAGGCCGCGAGTCCGACGACAAATGCCTGCCAGGTGTTCTGCGTCGCCAGGGCCGCGGCGAACACCGGCGCGAGCGTGGACACCGAACCGTCCATCAGCCCGGCCAGCCCCGGCTGGATCACTCGCAGGACAAAGGACGCCCGGGCATGTGCGTCCTCGCCGCGGCGGACGCTATCGGGCAGGTTCTGATCGCGCAACTGGTCGGCGCGATGTTCGTGCTCCACCTCGGCCTCAGCCAGGTCGCCAAGCAATTTGCGCACCGAGACGTCCTCGCTGCGCGCGGCGGCCCGGCGGTAGAACTGCTGGGTCTCGGTTTCCATGCTCTCGGCGAGGTTCCGCACTTCGTTGAGGTTCAACGGATAGATCTGCCAGACCGGCTTGTGATGGATGAAGCCACGCACATCCTGGCGGCGGATCAGCGGAATGTGCTCGCCGAATTTCGCGCGGTAGAGTTCTAGCAGGCGCTGGCGATGCTCGCTCTCTTCCTCGGCCATCTCGGTGAAGACATTTGCGCTGGCGGGGTACTCGGCCCGCAAGCCTTCGGCGATGTCGGTATAGATGCGGTTGTCCTCTTCCTCGTTGGCGATCGCCAGGGCGAGGACTTCCCGTTCCGTCAGTTCGGAAAAGTTGCGCATGGCGCGCACATTGGCGACTGGCTGGCCGCCGTCAAGTGAGCAGCGAAACGATGCAAATGCTTCGCAACAGCAATCTCGAATCTACTGCGACAGGCCGCAGCTTTTCCCTCTCCGCCCTCGGGGGCGGAGAGGGTTAGGGTGAGGCGGGGGTTGCAGCTGGCACGGAATTCCAAGGGCGGCTCGTTGACGCAGTGGCGTCACCCCACCTCTCCCCGGCCCTCTCCGCCCCTGACGGGCGGAGAGGGAGCACGGCGGCGGCGGTCCGAGTCAGGACGACGAGGCGCCCGCGACACCGGTCGGAAGCTATGCGCACGGTCATCAGACGTTCGTCGCGGCGTCCACCGCGGCGCCAAGCCGGTCGACGATCGTGTCGATGTCGGCGGCGTTGGCAATGTAGGGCGGCGCCACGATGACATGGTCACCTTGCCTGCCGTCTATCGTGCCGCCCATCGGATAGATCGCCAGGCCGCGCGCCAGCGCCTCCCGCTTGACACGCTCGTTCATCTTCAGCGCCGGGTCGAACACCTGCTTCGTCGTGCGGTCGGCGACGAACTCCAGCGCCCAGAACAGCCCACGACCGCGCACGTCGCCGACGTGCCGGTGGTTGCCGAAGCGCTCGACCAACGCGGACTCCAGCCGCGCGCCCATGGTGCGGATGTTCGCCAGCAGGTTGTCCTCGCGGATGATGCGCTGCACCTCCAGCGCGGCGGCGCACGCCACCGGATGCGCCTGGTAGGTGTGGCCGTGCATGAAGCCGCCCGAGCCCTTGTCGATCGCACCGACGATCTTCCCGCCGATCAGCACGCCGCCGATCGGCTGGTAGCCGCCGCCGAGGCCCTTCGCCACGACCTGCAGATCGGGCGCGATGTCTTCCTGCTCCCACGCATGCATCGTGCCGGTGCGGCCCATGCCGCACATCACCTCGTCCAGGATCAGCAGCGCGCCGTGGCGGTCGCAGATTTCCCGGACACGGCGGAAATAGCCAGGAAGCGCCGCGACGCATCCGGTGGTTGCGCCGACCACCGGTTCCGCGATGAAGGCGATGACCGTATCCGCTCCGAGGCGTTGGAATTCGGCTTCCAACTCGTCGGCCAGACGATCGACGTATTGCAAGTCTGTCTCATCGTCTCGTTTGAAGCGATAGGCGAAGCATGGGGAGACGAGGCTGAACGCGGGTGCCAGGATCGGCTCGTACAGCGCGCGCCGCATCATGTTGCCGCCGGCGGCGAGCGCACCGAGGGTGTTGCCGTGGTAGCCCTGACGGCGTGCGATGAAGCGGGTGCGCCGGGGCTGGCCGATCTCGACGAAGTACTGCCGCGCCAGCTTCAACGCCGCCTCGGTGCCCTCGGAGCCCGACGAGCAGAAATAGGCGTGCGTCAGGCCGCCTGGTTCGCCGTCCAGCACGATGTGCGCCAGGTCCTCGGCGGGTTGGCTGCTGAACGTGCCGGTATGGGCGTAGGCCATTGTGGCAGCCTGCCTGCCGATGGCGGCGGCGATGCGCTGGTTGCCGTGGCCAAGGCAGGCAACGGCGGCGCCGCCCGATCCGTCGATGATCTTCGTGCCATCAGCGAGATGCAGGTAGATGCCGTCACCGCCGACGGCGACCGGCGGGATCGCACCCGAACGATGCAGAACGCGGCTCATGGTGCGCATCAGCAACCCCTCCCCCCAACCCCCTCCCGCAAGGGGAGGGGGAGTAGGTACACAACACTGCTCCCCCTCCCCTTGCGGGAGGGGGTTGGGGGGAGGGGGCTGCCGATCATTCCGCCGCCGCCTTCCTGCGCGGCACCAGATGCGCCACCCGCGGCGCCACCTCCTCCATCAGCAGACGCAGCGAATTGTGCCAGGCCTCCGCCTGTTCGACATAGTCGAAGCCGAACACCAGCAATCCGCCGAAGCCACCCGCCTCGTGATAGATGCGCTCGAGCTTTTCCGCCACCGTCGCCGGCGATCCGACCAGCCAGTTGTGCTTGGCGCAGTACTCCGGCGTCACGTCGGAATCCGCCACGTCCGGATCGTGCTTGAGGTACTCGAGGAATCCGAAATTCCCGAGCAGCGGCAGGAAGTACTCGCGCATCATCCGCCCCATCATGCTGCCCGCCGACAGCCGCCACGCCTCCTCGTCGGTGTCGGCCACGAACACCTCGCGCACCAGCCGCCAGTCGGCCCGGTTCGGCGTGCGCCCCGAACGCGCGGCGCCGATCTCCACCGCCTCCCAGTGGCTCGCCACATAGGCCGGATTGAGGTTGAGGCTGAGCGGCAGGAACCCGCGCTCGCCGGCGAGCTTCAGCGTGTCGGACTGCTTGGAGAAGCCCGCCACGCCGATCGGCGGATGCGGCTTCTGCAGCGGATAGATATGCGGCTTCAGGAAACCGAACATCGGCTCGGGCTTCTCGACGGTCCAGAACTTGCCCTTGTGGACGAAGTGCGGCTCATCGCTCCACAGCCGCAGGATGATGTCGAGCGCCTCGCGCGTCATCTCGCGGTTGACGCCGGCGGTGCCGTCCACCTGGAACATCGCCCAGTCGGTCGGCAGCCCCGACGCGGCGACACCGAAGTTCAGCCGCCCGCCGGAGAGATGGTCGAGCATCGCCACGCGGGCCGCGAGTTCGGCAGGGTGGTGATACGGCAGCAGGAAGCCGCCCGGCCCGATCCGAATGCGCTTGGTCTGCAGCAGCGCCTGGGCGATCAACAGATCGGGCGAGGGATGCGGCTCCCACGGCGCGGTGTAGTGCTCGCCGATCCACGCCTCCGCGTAGCCCAGCTCGTCGAGCCAGCGCAGAGTCTGGAGGTCCCAGTCATGGCCCTCCTTCAGGCCTCTCTCGGGCGGATGGGAGGGCATCGCGAAATAGCCGAATTCCATGACGGGTCTCCTTTGCCTGGCTCACGCGAGGCTACACCCAGCGGCATCGCGGTTGCCATCGCCCGCCGACAAAACCATATTGGCGCCATATCGCAACCGGCGCGCAATGCATGTCCGTCACGCTGTCGATCAAGGACGTTCCCGAGGAGCTGGCCCGGCGGCTACGCGAGCGGGCCGCGCAACATCACCGGTCCCTGCAGGGCGAACTGATGGCGATCATCGAAACTGCGGCGGTCCAGTCCCCACGATCGTTAAGAGAGCTTGGCGATCTTGCGCAGCAACTCGGGTTGCATTCGGCCTCGAGCGAATTGGCAAGAATGGTCCGCGAGGATCGCGAAGATCCGGATCGTTGACGCATCGGCGATTGCTTTTGGCGTCATGCCCGGGCTTGACCCGGGCATCCCTCGCGGCACGAGTGCGGCTGCAGATGGCCGGGTCAAGCCCGGCCATGACAGGTTGGTATACGTCTCACATCACACCACATCGCGTTCCTGCAACTGATCGATCTCGCCGGCCGAATACCCAAGTTCGCCCAGCACCTCTGCATTGTGCTCGCCCAATTCCGGCGCGGGCGCGCGCACCGGCAGCGGCGCGCCGTCGATATGCAGCGCCGGACCAAGCATCGACACTGCTCCATGCCCGGGATGATCGACCGTCACCACGGATCGTTGGTCGATCACCTGCGGATCGGCAAACACCTGCTCCAGGTTCATCACCGGCGAGCACGGCACGCCGGCTCCGTTCAGCACGCTGATCCAGTGCTCGCTCGTCTCGCGGATCGTGCGCGCCTCGATTTCGGCATTGATCGCCGCGCGGTTCTGGGCGCGCAACGCGTTGGTGGCGAACTCCGGACGCTCGCGCAGCGCCTCGGCATCGAGCGCACGCAACAGCCGCTGATACATCGCCTCACCGGCCGGCGCGATCGCAATCTCGCCATCGGCGGTGCGGAACAGCCCATAGGGTGAGCCTATCGGATGGTCATTGCCGGTGCGCTTCGGCAGGAGGCCGGTCGCCAGATAATCGGTCGCCAGGAAACCCAGGAAGCTGATCAACCCGCCGGTCAGGCTGACGGACGCGCAGCCGCCCGCACCGGTCCGTCCCTCCCTCAACAGTCCCGCGACGATGCCCAGCGCGGCGTACAGGCCGGCGATCAGATCGCTGACCGGCGGACCGGAGCGCATCGGCGGCTGATCGGCGGGGCCGTTGACGCTCATGAACCCGCTCATCGCCTGGGCGATGAAATCGAAGCTCGGCCGGTCGCGGTACGGGCCAGTGTTCCCAAACCCGGTAATGCTCCCGCGCACCAGACACGGATTGAGCTCGCGCAGCCGTTCGTCGGAGAAGCCCATCGCGCTCAGCACGCCGGGCCGATAGTTATCGACCAGCACATCGCTCTTCGCGATCAGGCGCGCCAGGATGTCACGCCCTTCGTCCGAGCGCAGGTTCAGCGTGATCGAGCGCTTGTTGCGATTGTAATTGGCGAAATACCAGGAGAGCCCATCCTTGATCGCGCCCTGATGGCGCACCGTGTCGCCCTCGCCCGGCGTCTCGACCTTGATGACCTCGGCTCCAAGATCGCCGAGCAGCATCGTGCAAAACGGACCAGACAGCACACGCGTGAGATCGAGCACGCGAACGCCAGAAAGCGGCAGCGATGTCATGGCGGTCAATGCCTGAAGTGACGCATGCCGGTGAACACCATCGCGATGCCGGCCGCATCCGCCGCGGCAATCACTTCCTTGTCGCGCATCGATCCGCCGGGCTGGATCACCGCCGTCGCTCCAGCTGCCACCGCCGCCTCCAGGCCATCGGCGAACGGAAAGAACGCATCCGATGCGACGACGCTGCCGCGCGCCAGCGGCGCATCCAGACCCGCCGCCTTCGCGGCCGCCTCGCTCTTCCAGGCGGCAATGCGCGCGCTGTCCACGCGGTTCGGCTGTCCCGCGCCGATGCCCACCGTCGCGCCGTCCTTGGCATAGACGATGGCGTTCGACTTCACGTGCTTGCAGACCGTGAAGGCGAACAGAAGGTCGGCAAGTTCCGTTTCCGTCGGACCGCGCTTCGTCACCACCTTCAGATCGTGCGACGCAACCCGACCATTGTCCCGCGTCTGCGCGAGAAATCCACCCGCCACGCTGCGGAACGCCAACCCGGATGCAGTCGCATCGGGCAGACCGCCGGTCAGCAGCAGTCGCAGGTTCCGCTTGCGCGCGAGCAGCACCCTCGCCGACTCGTCGGCATCCGGCGCAATGATCACCTCGGTGAAGATCGCCGCGATCTTCTTGGCGGCCGCCGCATCCAGTGTGCGGTTCACCGCCACGATGCCCCCGAACGCCGAGACCGGATCGCAGCGCAGCGCCTTCTCCCACGCTTCGGCCAGTGAACCGGCGCTCGCGACGCCGCACGGATTGGCGTGCTTGATGATCGCCACCGTCGGCGCGTTCGAACTCCGCAACGCATTCGAACGCGGCGTCGGTGTCGTTCAGGTTGTTGTAGGAAAGCTCCTTGCCCTGCACCTGCACCGCGGTCGCGACGCCGGGGCGCGCGCCGTTGACGTAGAATGCCGCGGCCTGGTGCGGGTTCTCACCATAACGGAGCGTCTGGCGCAGCATACCGGCGATCGCCATGCGCCGCGGAAAATCCTCGCCGCTCCGCTCGGCAAACCACGCGGCGATCGCGGCATCGTAGGCTGCCGTCCGCGCATACGCCTCGCCGGCAAGCCGACGCCGCAACGCGAGCGTGGTGCCGCCATGCCGGGCGATCTCTCCCAACACAGGCTGATACTGGTCAGGCTCAGTCAGCACGGTGACAAAGTCGTGGTTCTTCGCCGCGGCACGGATCAGCGCCGGGCCGCCGATGTCGATGTTCTCGACGCACGCCTGATCCGGAGCGCCCTTCGCCACCGTCGCCTCGAATGGATAGAGATTGACCGCAACCAGATCGATCGGCGCGATGCCGTGCTCGGCCATCTGCGCCACATGCTCGGCCACATCCCGCCGGCCCAGAATGCCGCCATGGATCTGCGGCACCAGCGTCTTCACCCGCCCGTCGAGGATCTCCGGAAAACCGGAATGCTCCGAAACCTCCTTCACCGGCACGCCGGCCTTGCGCAGCACGCTCGCGGAACCGCCGGTGGACAGGATTTCAACACCGCTCGCCACCAAGGCACGCGCGAACGGCACCAGCCCGGTCTTGTCGGAGACGGAAATCAGAGCGCGGCGAACGGGGGCGAGATCGGTCATGGCTCCTGGATACAGGCTTGCACGCTACAACCCAAGCAGGTCCAGCGACCGCGCGACGACAAGGTCTTCGTCGTACAATGCCACCGCCCGTTCGCGGCCCGCCAGGCCCATCGCCGCCCGCAACCCGGCATCCTCCGCCAGCCGTGCCAGCGCTTCGGCAAGCGGCGCAACCTGCCGCGGCGGCACCAGCAATCCGGTTACGCCCGGCACGACCTGTTCCCGAGGCCCCCGGATATCGCTCGCGACAACCGGCAGACCAACCAGCATCGCCTCGATCACCGACATCGGCATGGCCTCGAAATAACTCGGCAGGACAAAGATGTCGGCGGCAGCCAGCACCGCGGCAACGTCGTCGCGGTAGCCGAGCAGACGCAGCCGATCGCCCAGACCGGCTTCCGCAAGAAGCGCGGCCATGTCCTCGCCGCGATCCGAAACGAGCCGTTCGCCGACCGCCCAGAGCTCCGCCTCCGGCACGTCGTGCATCGCCGCAGCCAACTCCGGATAGCCCTTGTCGCGAACCAGGCGGGAGACGGCGACGACCACCACGCGATCCGCCGGCGTGCCCAGCGCGGCGCGGATGGCGGAACGCGCGGCCGGGTCGGGCCGGAACAGTGCCGGGTCGCGACCATTGCCCACTGCAACGGCGTCCGAAAAGATGTGCAACCGCCGCGCGTCCGCCGCCTCGCTGGTCGAGACGGTCATGTAGACGTCGGTCAATCGGCCGCCGATCCATTCCATGGCGACGCTTCCGGCGCGGCGCAGCCACGATCCGTCCTGATTGAACAGGAAGCCGTGACACGTGTAGGCGACGCGCGGAACCCCCGCGAGGCGCGCTGCCAGCCGCGCCAGGAAGCCGCTGATCGGCATGTGCGCATGCACGATGTCGGGCCGCTCGGTCCGTAGCAGACGCACCAGATCGCGGAACGCCATCGCATGCGCCAGCGGCGACAGCCGGCGTGCGAACGGCACCGGCACGATGCGAAAGCCTTCGGCGCGCACCCTGTCGAGTAACTTCCCCTCCGCGCAGATGCCGACCACCTCGTGCCCGCGTGCCCGTATCGCGCGCATGAGCGGCAGGACGAAGTGCCGGAGCGAGAAATCGACATTGGCGATCTCGACGATTTTCATCGCGGATCGCCGACGACAGCTATCCGACCTTGCTGATCGCCCATTTCACCTGCTGGGGGCCATCAGTATAGCCGGTCAGAACGACCTGCTCGCTGCGGCGAGGCTCCGGGCCGCCGAGGTAGATGCTCTCCTCCAGGCTCATTCGGGCCCCATCGGCGCGCAGCCGCCAGCCGCCGCCCGAGCGCAGACGCAACAGCACCGCCTCACCGTCCTGCTGCAGACTGGCACTCACGTCCGGGTGCAGGTGGAAGCGCAACGTGAAGGGCTGTGGCGTCGGCGCCTCCACGGCATCCTCGCCGCGCACGTCCTCGCCGCTTTCCGCCAGATAGAGCCTCCGCCGGTGCACCGCACCGAACAGCTTCTTCCAGCCGTCGTGGCTGGCTTCGAGCCAGTGGGCGCCATTTGCCTCCTGGCGCTGCGCTTCCACGACGGCGGGGCGCCGACCGAGACCCTCCGGCTTCAGTTCGGACGAACTGACATCAGCGATCACCAGCGTCGAATGAGCAGCGGTGGTACGGCTGGCATCGCGCCACTCCGAGCTGCCCGCAGGGAAAGCGCCGCAGTTCACGATCATCCGTTCGCGGCCGACAGAGAGTTCCATCGAGAGCGTTCCCGCGTGCGCATAGCGGTCCAGGCCCGCCGGCGGTGGCACGCCACAATCGACGATGAGCACGCTGCGCCCGGCCTGGAGGCGCTGAAAGCCTCCATCGGTCAGCGCCATGGGCGCCCGCCCGGCGCGTCCCGCCTGGGTCAGCACGATGTCCACCAGCGTGCCGCTTTCCTCCTTGCTGCCGTTGAACAGCGCAAGCCCGCCGTCGCCGTGGCGCAGCAGGCGCAAGGCAGGCGCCATGCGCTCGATCGCACTGGTCAGTGCCATCGGAGACTGCACCTGCGCGGCATGCAGCAATGCACGGATCTCGGTCAGATCCTGCAATGCGGCAAGTTGCGCGGCGGGACTGCGCTCGGCGTGGCAGCCATCGGGCAGCACCTGGCGCATGATCTCCTGGGGCAGGAAGCGCAACGCGCGCGCCAGAAAGGCGGCATGCTCCGGCAGCGCCACCGCGGCGGCAATGAGACCCTTCAGCGCGGTCAGCGCGCGCGCGTCAAGCTCCTCGGCCGGGAGCGCCGCCGACAGCCACCGCGCATCGGCTACCAGCCTGGTCATCAGCCGCTGGCGGAATGCATCATCGGCAGTCGCGGCGAAGAAATCGTAATGGCCGAGCCAGGCGGTGATTCGCGCGCCGGCGACGTCGGGGCGGTAGGCGGGCTCCTCGCCCTGCGATGTGGCGATCCACTCGGCGACCAGGGCGCGGGCGCGCAACCGTGCCGCGTCGGTCCCCAGCGCGCGCAGGTCCCTGAGCCAGGTAAAGCCGTGGGCCGCCGCGTCCAGCAGGGATGAGCCGGACGTATTGCCCCAGCTGCCCGGATGCAGCGAACGGACGCCGCCGCCGATCTCCAGTTCGCCGCGCAGCAGTCTGGCGCCGCGGCCCGCATCGCCAGGCCACGGATCGCGCACCGGCAGCGCAGGCGCATCCGGGACCCGGCCCATGCGCAGGCTGGGCAGCCGCGCAAACGCACGGCGTGCATCGCGCAGCCAACGGCGTGGACTGCTCGCGTTCACCCGATGCGTCCCTCGCCGCGGAGCGCCGCGATGGCGGCGGCGTAGTCCGGAGCGGTGAACACCGAAGTGCCGGCGACCAATGTATCGGCTCCGGCGGCGATGGCGCGCGACCCCGTCTCCGGCGTGACGCCGCCATCCACCGACAATGCGATCGAACGGCCCGAGGCATCGATCATTCGCCGCAGCACGGCGATCTTCGGGAGAAGCGTGGCAAGAAACACCTGGCCGCCGAATCCGGGGTTCACCGTCATCACCAGAATGATGTCAACGAGATCGAGGACCCAGGCAACGGTTTCCACCGATGTGGCGGGACTCAATACGACACCGGCGCGTTTGCCGAGCGAGCGTATGAGCTGCAGCGTGCGATGCAGATGCGGCCCTGCCTCGGGATGCACCAGGATATGATCCGCGCCGGCCTCGGCAAATGCCGCGATGTACGGATCGACCGGCGCGATCATCAGATGCACGTCGAACGGCAGGCGGGTGCGCGGCCGCAGACCCTTCAGGATCGGCGGGCCGAAGCTGATATTGGGCACGAAATGCCCGTCCATCACATCGAGATGCAGCCAGTCGGCGCCCGCCGCCTCGATCGCGCGCACTTCGTCACCGAGACGGGCGAAGTCGGCGGAGAGCAGGCTCGGAGCGATTGTGACTCGGCCGGATTGCAATGGCGGCATGAGACGGATGTAGACAGCAGGATTGCTGTAATACAAGGCTCCCGACCCGCTCATTGTTGCTGGCCGGGGACCGGGCGCCGATGGCCGCCGGCGCCAAACTGTAGGTGGTGGGTGAGCTGGAGAGAGATCGAGGATCCTTGGTCGCACGGAATGGCGAGCTCGCTCTTAGCCGAGAATTAAACAAGAACGCCCAGGCTGTCTCGGTTGCACGGACAGCGGGGACGCATGCGCGGCAAGGGCGACAGGAAGGGTGGTGCCAAGGTCGAAGTCCACATCCACAAGGATGAGGTTATCGAGGGCGGCGCCCACGGTGGTTCCTGGAAAGTGGCCTATGCCGACTTCGTCACCGCCATGATGGCATTCTTTCTGCTCATGTGGCTGCTGAATGCGACTACCGAGGACCAGCGGAAGGGGCTTGCCGACTACTTCAGCCCCAACAGCGTGCTCAGCCACAACTCGTCCGGGACTGGTCAGCCGTTCGGCGGCCGGACCGCCTTCGCCGAGGGGGCCATGGTTTCGGACCTCGGCGCCGCGCAGGTCACGATGGGTTACCACCCGCCGGTCGATCAGGTGACGGAGGACGATTTCGGACGTCATCGCCCAGCCCCAGCCGCATCGTGACGACACCCCGAGCAAGCAGGCGGACCGGGATGGTCGCCCGCCTGCCGTCTCCGCCGGAAAGCAGACCGCCACGCGGGACCAACCAGTGGCCATGGATCGCCAGTCACCGGACGTGACCCGCGAAGCAATGACAGCATCGAGGCAGGGCGATGCGCATCGACCACCGACCGAGGCTGAACTTCGCGCCGAGCTGGAACGACGGGAAAAGCAGGTGTTCGAGCAGGCGGCACAGCAGATCCGCGAGGCGGTTCGAGGTGACCCGGAACTGGCGGAACTGGCCCGGCAGCTCGCGATCGACATGACGCCCGAGGGCTTGCGCATCCAGATCCTCGATGACGATCGCCAGCCGATGTTTCCGCTCGGTTCGGCGATCCCCAACGATCGCGCTCGGCTTTTGTTCCAGAAGGTCGCTCCGGTGCTGGCGCGCCTGACACAGGGGATCTCGATAGCAGGACATACCGACGCGGCGCCGTTTGCCGGTCCCGGCCGGACCAACTGGGAATTGTCCGCCGACCGCGCCAACGCTACGCGCCGGCTGCTGGTCGAGGCTGGGCTCCAGGAGCCGCGTATCCGCAGCGTGACTGGCAATGCCGAACGCGATCCGCTCGTCCCGGACGATCCGCTTGCGGCAGCCAATCGGCGTATCGCCATCGTCGTGCTCCGATCTGTGCGGCCGCCATTGGCCGAGGGATCGCCGGCGGCGGCCGCATCGCCTCAGCAGGCCGCTTCGGCGCGCGGCCAGAGCACATCGGCGCATCTGTTGGAAACCCGTTGAGCAAAGCACATGCTCGCGATAGGCGCCTTCGCTTTTCTGCTTGCCTCGGTATTCGGCAGTTACCTGGTGTCGGGTGGCAGCATCGAGGTGCTGGCCGAGGCACTGCCATTCGAGATGTGGACCATCGGCGGCTCTGCCGTCGCAGCCTTCGTGATGGCGAACAGCATGCACGAGCTGAAGCATTCCATCGCCAAGTTCAAGAAGATCTTCTCGGGCGCCGCATACAGGAAGAGCGACTATGTCGATCTGCTGAGCCTGCTCTACTTCCTGGTTCGGCTGGCAAGTACCAAGGGCAACATGGCGCTTGAGCCGCATATCGAAAACCCTGGCGAAAGCTCTGCGTTTCAGAAGTTTCCCAAGGTTCTCGCAAACCATTTCGCCAGCACGATGATCTGCGACTATCTGCGCATGGTCGGCATGAACGCCGACGATCCCAACCAGATCGAGGACTTCATGGCGCGCGAGCTGAAGAAGACGCTCAATGAGGACCTGCACGGCTCGCACGCGCTGCAAAGTATGGCCGACGCGCTCCCTGCCCTCGGCATCGTCGCGGCGGTGCTCGGCGTCATCAAGACGATGTCGCATATCGATCGGCCACCGGCGGTGCTGGGTGCGATGATCGGCAGCGCTCTGTGCGGGACGTTCCTCGGTGTGCTGCTGGCCTATGGTCTCGTCGGGCCGTTTGCCAGCCGGCTCAAGGGCGTGGTCGAGGAAGAGGCGAAATACTACGAGGTGATCCGTGCCGTCCTCACCACGCATCTGCATGGCAATGCGCCGCAGGTCAGCGTGGAGTCCGGACGCAAGATGGTGCCGACCGAGCACATGCCGAGCTTCCTGGAGCTTGAGGAGGCGGTGCAGTCGGTGCAGATCAAGTGAGTGAGGCCGGGGCGACGCGGCGTCCGGGCATGACCCCGTAGGCATCGGGAAAGGGACGTGCCCCGGGAATGGCCTCCGCATCCCCGCGCAGGAGGGGTTGGCGTCAAGGGTGATGCCCGCATGGGACCACGCCGTTCGCCAGTTTTATGCCAGGCGCCTCTCCCCGCTGCTGTCACACCGTCATGGCCGGGTACACCGTCATGGCCGGGCTTGTCCCGGCCATCAGAAGCGGCACCCTGCCACGACGGATGGCCGGGACAAGCCCGGCCATGACGAACGGAACGAGTGGCGATGGACGGTCACTGGTTCGGGCGGCTGGTATTTTGACAGGCGCCGCTACTGTTGCCTCTCCCTGCTTCCTTCACGCCGTCATGGCCGTCCCCGCACGTGATCCGGGGACAGCCATTTCGGCGAGGGCATTTCCGGTGCACGTCGTCAGCAGTAGCTCGGTCCGGCAAAGCAAGCTGACTGGCAGGCGCATCGATCGCCACACTGTGGATCAGCCGCCGCCCTCCAGAACCGCGAGGGCCTCGTCGGGACCGACAAGGATTTCGACTAGTCGAACCTTGTCGACCAAGCCAAGCGGACCGCCAGTCTCGAGGGTCTTCACTGTCGCAGCCGTCTCGCTCAGCAGCGTATCGTAAAGCTCGGCGCTGCCGATGCGACGCGCTTCGCCCTCCAGCGCCCGCAGATTGCGCGCTGTCGCCTCGAGCGCGGCCAGTGCCGTGGAACCCTGCCGGGCCCCCGAACCGTGCAACTTCTCAATGAACTCGCCTGCGAGCCCGTTGGCAAACCGGGTTCGGCAGCTCGCGTCCAACCGCTGGCGGATCGCCGCCTCGCGCCGCGCAGCATCGGAGATGGCGCCGTCGTTCTGCAATCCGCACAGGAGCGCATCGATCTGCCGCACTTCGGCGGCCGCATCTGCGAGAGGGCTGCCGACCACCAGAGCCTCGACGCCACCAGATCCCTCGATGCGCGCCAGCAGGACGGCCCGCGCCTGCACGAGGGCGGCGCGAAGCGACGCCTCGCCAACCGTCCCTTCGGTCAGTGCGCTGCAATCCAGCAGCGGGCCAGCCTGCGGCAGCCTCGCCAGCAGCAGCACGACGACCATGGCGAGGGCGGCAGGCCCGTGAGTTGCCGCCGCAAGCAGGATCGGACGCAACGTGGCGAACTGCAGCAAGACGCCGAATTCCGCCTCCGCGCGAATAGCATCCATTGGGAGCACCTGTTCCAGCGCGGCCGCCACATCGCGCGCCAGCACGGCGAACGCCTCGGCCGGCAGGCCGGCTTCGACCCATCCTTCCGGCAACGCGGCAACGGCCAGTATGCGTGCCGCCGCCGGCCACAACAGGCCGCCGACCTGCGCGGCGATCAGCGAGTCCTCCGTCGTTCGGCCCTCGATCTCCGACGCAATCGCATCAGCATCCGGTCCCATGCCAGCCCGCACCGTCGAGCCAAGCAACGTCAGGCAGGTTCGTGGGATCGTCGGATCGCCCGGCCGCCAGCGTGCGGTTGCCACTATCAGCGGATCCAGCGGCATGAAGAGAAGCCGGCTCCATCGCAATGGCCGGGAGGGTCGCAAGTGCGCCAGGCGCAGCCGCAGCGGCGCGATGATGTCATCCGCGACGCCGCGCGTCCCCATGGCATCGATCGCCGCCACCACCTGGGAGATCTGCTCGCTGCGTGCCTTGGCCAAGGTATTCTGCAGGGCGCGAAACTCGGGCGATTGCCGCATGGGGCTGGTCGGTTGCATAGGTGGCGGGCTCCGCTTTCAGGTAGCCAATGCGCGCAGGCGTTCGTTGCGAGCGGCCAGGCCGGTGGCCATCGCATCGCTGCGTACCTTTGCGTCGAGGCCTATGGCGCGCCGGGCCACAGTGTTATCTCCGTTATCTCCCATTGAAGCGACCCATTCCGATGCCTCCCTGGGCAGGCTCGGCACCAATCGCGCCATCTGCACCAGCGTCCCATGTCGATCGGCCGGCCCCTCGGCACTATGCCAGAGCAGGTACACCGGTTCCCAGCCGTCCAGCAGCCACTCAGGCCGGCTCATCCGGTGCGTGATCGACTCGGGCACCTTGGTGAAGGCGCGCAGCAGGCCTACAGGATCCCCCATCAGGCCACGCGTCGCCGCCAGGGTTGTACTCGCTGCCGTCCTCGCAAGCTCGGCTGAAGCCAGAATCATGTCCGCCAGGTCCGCGTTGGTGTCCGCGACCGAGTCACAAAGCCAAAGGTTGAGGTCCAGGCCGAGTGATGCGAGACGCTCGATCGTTCGCGCCGCGCGCCCTGCCGGCGACTGCCCCGGGAGACCAACTGAAAGCAGCCCTTCGACAAGACCCTTCAGGGCCGTCACCACCGACTGCGGCTCTGCACCCAAAAGCGGAGCCAGTCGCTCCGCCAACTGCCCCACCACCACCGGCTCCGCGATCGGCGGTCCGAGCTGGCGCGCCAGAGCAGCGAGCAGCGCTGCTTCGATCTCCCGTCGGTCGCGTTCATCCGCTTCCGCGAGAGTTTGGGCGGTCGCCATCGCTTCGCGTCCCGCCAGGCCGCTCGCGGCCACCTGGCGCGCCGCATCGCGTACCGAGGCGGGCGTGATGCTCGGCAGGATCGAAATCTTCTGATTCAATCGGGTGTCGTGCACGCTGGGCCGGCACAGCGCACCCAGCGCATTGCATGCCAGGATGTATACGCCACGGCCTCCGCTCGGGTTCAGCATGACCAGTTCGGTGCCGCCCTGCTCGGCCGCGCGGACCCTCGCGCCCGCCAGCAGCGGCGTCGTGAATGGAACCGCAACGCCGCGATCGCGAAAAGTCGCTGGCAGGTAGTCGCGGACAGGTGGCGGCGCGGATGCCGGGGCGAGTTGGAACACCATGGTTGCTCGGCATGGTGCGCCAGTGGGGTGAACGAACGGTTTGCAGACGCGAAGGTTACGTGACCGGGAAGTCGTCCAATGCGGGTCGTCCGGTGACGTGGCGCCAGTGATGCCAGAGCAGCCGCGCCGCCAACGAGCGTGAAGGCCGCCAGGCGTCAGCCAGCGCTCGCAAGTCGACCGGGCCGGGGCGCGCCTCCAGTCCCTTGAGATGCGCGGCGGATGCGGCCAGGGCGATATCGCCGGCCGGGAATACGTCGTGCCGGCC
This sequence comes from uncultured Alphaproteobacteria bacterium, assembly GCA_963780095.1. GTDB lineage: Bacteria > Pseudomonadota > Alphaproteobacteria > Acetobacterales > Acetobacteraceae > JAMXLO01. The sequence continues at coordinate 223,789 of CAWABH010000043.1, read as the reverse complement.
GAGCGCGAACAGCAGATAGACCTCCGCCGTCCACCGGCCGAGGCCGCGCACCGACGCGATTGCCGCCACCGCCGCCTCGTCGTCCATGGCGGCGATCGCGACGGGATCCAGCGTTCCGTCGAGGAAGGCGCCAGCAAGCACGCGGGCATGGACGATCTTCGGCCGCGACAGGCCGGCAGCGCGCACGACGTCGTCGGACAGAGCGAGCAACCCCGCCGGTTCCAGCGCCCCGCCGATGGCGCGCAGCCTTCCCCAGATCGCGGCGGCCGCCTGGTTGCTGATCTGCTGCGCGACGATCGCCTGGAGCAGGCCGGGAAAGCCCGGCGCGCGCGTGCGCCAGGGCAGCGGGCCGGCACGCAACTCGATGCCGGCCAGGTCGGGATCGTGGGCGATCAACTGATCGAGCGCGGCGCGGGCGGCGGGCGGTGGATGCGGAAACGTCACGCCCGCCGTTCTAACCAATCAGCCGTTGCGGGTCACCCGCCCGCTGTGCGGGTCCATCGCGAACCGCGCGATCACCGAACCGTCCGATGTGGCAAGGGCGAACCCGATCGATCCGTCCGGCGCGGGCGCCACATCCACCACCTTCCAGCTGTGATTGCCGTTCCACAGCAGGAAGCCCTCGGCGATCTTCTGCACATCGGCCGGGGCGAGCTGACGATCCGGCTGCCGATAGACCAGCGCGAAGGGCCTCGGTTGCACCGGTCGGCCTTCCCGCATTGCCCGCAAGTGCTGCCACCTCATCCAACCCATCCAGGGCGGGCGGGCGGGCGGCGGCGAGACATCCTGAGCAGCCGGCGGGGGAGCCGGCTGGGCGTTGGCGATCAGCACGCCCGCGCCTGTCCCGCCAACAGTCAGAACGGCCAATGCCCAGAGTATGGATTTTCGCATTCTCGTCTCCCAATTCGTGATCGCCGTTCAGCGACACGCACCAAGGTGGGTGGCCATGATTGCGCCTATGTGTCAGACGCGCGACGAAGTGCGACGGAATGCAAGCGATACTGCCGAAGGCCGCGGCGAGTCCCTATGCTTCGGGTCATGGAACAAATGCCTCACATCCTGGTGGTGGACGATGATCGCGAAATCCGCGATCTCCTCGCGCGATTCCTGGAGGAGAAGCACCGCATGCGGGTCACCGCGGTGCGCGACACCAGGGAGGCTCGCCGTGCCTTCGCCAATGGCCACTATCACCTGGTGGTCCTGGACCTGATGCTGCCGGGCGAGGGCGGGCTCGACTTTGCGCGCTGGCTGCGCACCCAGTCCGATGTGCCCATCGTCATGCTGACCGCAATGGGCGAGGAGACCGACCGCATCATCGGCCTCGAACTCGGCGCGGACGATTATGTGCCCAAACCGTTCAGCCCCCGGGAGCTGCTCGCGCGGATCCGCGCCGTGCTGCGCCGCGCCGGCGATGCCCCGGAGCACCGCGCCGATGCCGGCGGGGCGCAATCTCCGCTTTGCCGGCTGGACCCTGGAGCCGACACGCCGGCGTCTGCTCAATCCCGAGGGTGCCGAAGTCGCGCTGACCGGTGGCGAGTACGACCTGCTGCTCGCCCTGTTGGAGCGGGCGAACCGCGTGCTGACGCGCGACATGCTGCTGGACCTGCTGCGCGGCCGGCAGGCGGGGCCGTTCGACCGTGCGATCGACGTCGCGGTCAGCCGGCTGCGGCGCAAGCTGGAGGATGACGGCCGCAACGCCCAGCTCATCAAGACGGTGCGCGGCGGCGGCTACGTCCTGGCGGCGACGGTCGAGCGCGCATGAACCTGCGTCTCTGGCCGCGCAGCCTGGCCGCGCGGACGGCGGTCGTCCTGCTGGTGGGCCTGGCCGTGGTGCAGGTGGCGGGCCTGACGATCCATGCGCTGGACCGTCTCGACGTCCAGCACATCGCCCAGGCGCGCGACGTCGCCGTGCGCGTGGTCGGCATCTACCGGGCCGTGATGATGAGCCCGCCGGCACAACGCGAGACGGTACTGACCGACGTGACGCCGGGCCTCGTGGCCGAGTTGTCGCCGAACCCGCCGGCCATGGAGCTGCCGGATGTGCTGCCGGTCAGACAGCGCCTGCTCCGGGTGAACCTGAACCTGGTGTCGCTGCTCGGCGTGCCGCGGTGGCATGCGATGCGCATCCTGGGGGATCCGGAGCGGCACCGGGTGATCGTCGCCCTCCAGCTGCCGGACGGGCCATGGCTGAATGTTTCGGTGGCGGTCGAGCCGGCGCGGCCTTGGCACTCGCCCACGTTTCTCGCGGCCTTCCTGGTGATGACCGCGGCCGCGGCCGGGCTCACGCTATGGGCGGTGCGACGTTTGACCGCACCGGTGCGCACGCTCGCCATCGCGGCCGAAGCGCTGGGACGCGACGTGAATGCCCCGCCGCTGCCGGAGGATGGCCCGCTGGAGGTCGCCACCGCGGCGGTGGCGTTCAACACCATGGCCGCCCGCATTCGCCGCTTCGTCGAGGGCCGCACGGAGATGCTCACCGCGATCGGCCACGACCTGCGCACGCCGATCACGCGGTTGAAGCTGCGCGCCGAATTCGTCGAGGATGATGAGCAGCGGGCGAAGATGCTGGCCGATCTGGAGGAGTTGGAGGCGATGATCTCCGCCACTTTGGCGTTCGGGCGGGACGCGCAGACGACCGAAGCAGTGGCATCGCTGGATCTGCCGGCACTGCTGCGCACCGTGCTCGACGAGGCCGGGGACGCGCACCCCGATGTGGTCGACAAGCTGGCCTATGAGGGCCCGCCGCATTTGACGGTGCGTGCCCGGCCGCTTGCGATGAAACGCGCGCTGGCCAATTTGGTGTCCAATGCGGTGGCCTATGGCGGTGGCGCGCAGGTCCGGCTGCTCGCCCCGGTCGATGGCATGCTCACGATCGAGGTGGAGGATGACGGCCCGGGCATCCCGCCGGCCGAACTGGAACGGGTGTTCGAGCCGTTCCACCGCGGCGAGCCGTCCCGCAGTCGCGAGACTGGCGGCGTGGGCCTCGGCCTGCCGATCGCGCGCAATATATTCCGTGCTCACGGAGGGGATGTGACGCTGGCGAATCGCCCGATGGGCGGCGCCAAGGCCAAGGCCGCGATTCCAGCGTGACGAGCTGCGGAGAAACAACAAAATCATTCCACGGACGCGCCTTATGCTTCATCGTCATGGCGGGGCTTGGCCCCGCCATCCATGTCTTCTCTTCGCCGCCGGCACGAAGAGAGGACATGGATGGCCGGCCTTCGCCGGCCATGACGATCTAGGTGCGACCGTGATGCCACTCGGAGCACTTGTTCCGTAGGGACTCCTGAGGCGTGGTGCGGCGGGCGGTGTAACCCCTGGGTCCCCGCTTTCGCGGGGATGACAACGTATTGTTGTTCATTCCGCTACGTGCGCCGTTGCCGCCGGCGCCTGCTTCTGCCCCTTCCTCCGCTCGTCGAACCGCTGCAGCACGGCGAAGAAGGACGGCACGAACAATACCGCAAGACAGGTCGATGCGATCATGCCGCTGAACACGCTGATCCCGAGCGAGCGGCGCGCATTCGCCCCCGCACCGGTCGCAAGGACCAGCGGCAGAACGCCCAGGATGAACGCAAACGACGTCATCAGGATCGGTCGGAACCGCACGCGCGACGCCTCGACAGCCGATTCCAGGATCGACTTCCCGTCAACGATCCGACGCTCCCGCGCGACCTCAACAATTAGAATACCGTTCTTGGCCGACAGGGCGATCAGCAGCATCAGGCCGATCTGCGTGTAGAGATTGTTGGCGACCCCGAGGCTGGTCAGAGCGATGACCGGTCCCAGCAGCGCCAGCGGCACCGCCGAAAGCACCGCCAGCGGCAGAATCCAGCTGCCGTACTGGCCGGCGAGGCAAAGATAAACCAGCAGGACCGACAGGCCGAAGACGTAGACAAGCTGATTGCCGGTGATCTTCTCCTGGTAGGACATCGCCGACCATTCAAAGGTGACGTCGCTCGGCAGCACCCTGCGCGCAATCTCCTCCATGGCGGCCATCGACTGGCCCGAACTGAAGCCGCGCGCCGGTCCGCCGACGATCGTGGCCGATGGAAAGAGATTGTAGAGAGTGGTCAGCGCCGGCGCGACCACCGGACCGAGGTGGGCGATCGATCCGATCGGCACCATGTTCCCATCCTGGCTGCGGACGTACATGTTGAGCAGGTCATCCGGTTGCAGGCGAAACTGCGATTCAGCCTGCACATAGACCTGAAGCGACAGACCGAACTTGTTGAACTGATTGACGTAGGTGGACCCCAGATAGTCGGTAAGCGCCGCGAACACGTCTCCCACCGATACGCGCAAGGTCTCGGCGCGCGCCCGGTCCACGGTCACCGCGACATGCGGCGCGCCGGGACTGTACGTCGTCAGCACATTCTGCAGCCGCGGGTCGCTGCCCGCCTCCTTGACGATCTGCTGGGCGAGATCGCCCAGCTTCTGATAATCGAAGTTGCCGCCGAGCATTTCGAGCTGCATCTGGAAGCCGCCGGCATTGCCGATGCCCTGGATCGCCGGCGGCGGCAGCACGAACGGTCGTCCGTCCGGCAGCGACGCCAGGGCCGCTTGCAGATTGCGGAAAATCGATAGCAGGTCCTGGTCCTTGGCCTTCAATCGTTCCGAGAACGGCTTGAGCATGACCCAGCTCGCGCCGGCGTTGGCGAGGTCGGCGCTGTTGTCGAGGATCGACATCCCCGAGATCGCGATGACCTGCTGCACGCCTGGCACCTGGAGCGCGCGCCGGTTCACCTCCTCGAGCGCTGCCGCCGTGCGGCCCAGCGAGGCGCCGTCCGGCAACTGCATGGCGACCATCACATAGCCCTGGTCGTCGATCGGGATGAACGCGGTCGGCAGCCGCGCGAGGCCCCAGAATCCAAAACCGGCGACCACCAGGGCGATCGCCACCATCAGACCGCTGCGCCGCACCATACGGCCGATCAGGGCTGTATACGCGTTCTCCATCCGGTCATAGACGCGGTTGAAGCCGCGATAGAAGAAGTTGCGCTGTTCCGGCGGCACCGGCGTGCGGAGCCACAGCGCGCACTGCGTCGGCTTGAGCGTGGCAGCGTTCACGGCACTGATCAGCGCCGTCGCCGCGATCACCAGCGCGAACTGCGCGAACATGTTGCCGGTCAGGCCCGGCACGAAGGCGGCCGGTATGAACACGGCCATCAGCACCAGGGTGATGCCGATGATCGGGCCGAACAGTTCGTCCATCGCCTTGATGGCGGCGTCGTGACCCGACATGCCCTGCTCGATGTACTTGGACACGCCTTCCACGATGACGATCGCATCGTCCACCACGATGCCGATCGCCAGCACGATGCCGAACAAGGTGGACAGATTGACGGTGAACCCGAGCGCCGCCATGCCCGCGAACGCGCCGATGATGGTGACGGGAACCGTCGTTGCGGGCACCAGAGTGGCGCGGAAGTTCTGCAGGAACACCAGGATCACGATCAGCACCAGGATGCCCGCCTGGTACAGCGTCTTGTAAACCTCGGTGATGGAATCCTGGACGAAGATCGTGGTGTCGTACGGGACAGCGTAGTGCAGGCCCTGCGGGAAGCGGCGGGACAGTTCCGCCATCTTCGCCGAGACCTCCTTGCCCACCTGAAGCGAATTGGCCTCGGGCGTCTGGTAGATGCCGATGCCCGCGGCCGGCTTCCCGTCCAGCCTGAAGTCCTGCGAGTAGGTCTGCGAGCCCAGCTCGATGCGCCCGATGTCGCGCACGCGGATCAGTCGGCCGCCCTGCGCGGTCTGGTCCTTGACGATGATGTCGCCGAACTGGCCGGGGTCGTTCAGCCGCGACTGGATGTCCACGGTGTACTGGAACTGCTGGTCCTTCGGCGCCGGCGGCATGCCCACCTGACCGGCCGCGACGTTCTGGCTCTGCTGGCGGATGGCGTCGATCACATCCTTCGGCACCAGGCCGAATGAAAACAGCTTCTGCGGATCCATCCAGATCCGCATGGAATAGGTGCCGGCGCCGAACACCTTGACGCTGCCGACACCCGGCAGGCGCGCCAGTTCGTTGATCAGGTTGATGGTCGCATAGTTGCTCATGTACAGGCTGTCGTACTGCCCGTCCGGCGAGTTCAAGGTCACGATCTGCAGCAGCGCGGTGCTCTTCTTCTGCACGCTGACGCCCTGCGCCTGCACCGGCTCCGGCAGCGAGGCCAGCGCGATCTGCACGCGGTTCTGCACCAGCACCTGGTCGATGTCGGGGTCGGTGCCGATCTGGAATGTCACCGTCAGGTTGTAGGTGCCATCGGCGGCGCTGGTGGACTCCATGTAGAGCATGCGATCGACGCCGTTCACCTGCAGCTCGATCGGCAGTGCAATCGTATCGATGACGGTCTGCGCGCTGGCGCCGGGATAGCTCGCGCTTACCGATACGGTCGGCGGCACCACGTTCGGGTATTCGGACACCGGAAGGCGGTACAGAGAGACGACGCCGAGCAGCACCAGGACGATCGCCAGCACATTGGCGAGGACCGGGCGCTCGATGAAGAATTTCGACATCATCGGCGCATCTCCTATCCGCCGATGGTCGTCAGTTGCGGCGTCACCTTCGTGCCGGGAGTGGCGCGCCATAGCTCGCCGGTCACCACGCGGTCGCCCGGCGTGAGACCGGACGCGATGACGCGCAGATCGCCGATCAGTTCGCCAAGTTGCACATAACGCTGCTGGACGACGTTGTCCGCGTTCAGGACCAGCAGGTAGCGGCCGCCCTGGTCCTCCTGGAGGTCGCGGTCCGGCACCAGCAGCGCGCTCTGCACGACCTTGCCCATCGGAAGACGGATCTTGACGAACACCCCGGGCAGCAGAGCGCGGTCAGGATTGGGCAGGATGCCGCGCACGAGAAGCGTTCCCGTCGCCTGATCGATCGCGGGCGCGATAAACTCGATCGTGCCACGATGCGGAAACCCTGTCTCATCCGACAGGGCGGCCTCGATCGGAATCCGGTTCACTTCGGCCAACGTGAGCCGCCGCTGGTCCAGGTTGGCCCGGATCTGCAAGGCCTGCTGCGTGCTGATATTGGCGACAACGTAAATCGGGTCCAGCTGAACGATATCGACCAAGGCGGCTTCCTGGCCGTTTCCGCCGACGACGTTGCCCGGATCGATGAGGTGCTTGCCCATCTGACCATCGAACGGCGCCCTGATCTCGGTGTAACTCATGTTCAGCTGCGCGATCGCCACCTGGGCCTGGGCCGCCGCGATGTTCGCCTCCGCGCTGCTCCGCTCGAAATTCCAGTGATCGACGTCGACCTGCGTCGCGGCATCCCGTTTGAGCAGTGCCGTGTAGCGAACCACCTCGGTCTTCGCGTAGAGCAGCGCGGCCTGCTGGAGCTGCAGCTGCGCCTGGGCCTGTTGCAGCTGCGCCTTGTACTGGTCCTGTTGAATCGTGACCAGAAGATCGCCCTTCCGGACCAGTTGCCCGTCGGCGAAATGCAATTGGTCCAGGAAGCCCACGACGCGCGCGATGAGCTTGACCTGGTTGACGGCCGCGGCATTGCCGGTGATCTCAAGATAGTCGCTGACTGTCTGGACCTTCGGCTGCACGACCGGGATCGTTGGCGGTGCCTGTCCGGGGAACTGCGCCTGCGCCGCGGCGGCCGGCGGTGGCGGCGCCGTCTGTGGTGGCGCAGGCGTGGGTGGCGCAGGAGCTTGTGGCGCAGGAGAGGGCGTTGCGCGAGCAGCCGCCGCGGGAGCGGGCGCCGGTGCCGCGCTGGCTCCGGGCTTTGTGTCTTTCCCGGTGATGTCGTCCCACCAGCGGTCCAAAAATCCGGCCGCGCGGATCTGCCCGATCGACAATCCGATCATCACGGTCAGCACGACCGCAAAGACGACGGCCCGATACCCTGCCTTCCGCCAGGCCGTCGCCAACGGACGCATTATGGGAGAAACTTTCACGACAACCTCACCACTGCGGTGGCCTCACGTCTGGTCCCCTGTCGGCCGGCGAGGGAAGACCCGGGGTCGGCGGCTGCGGTTGGTCGGCAGGCGGCAGCAGCTTGCCCCAATTTGTCCGGCTGCGCATTTCCTCGCGCGTTGCAGCATTCACGAATTCATTGTCCCCACGTATCTGCCACCCGCCGCCAAGAGCGCGGTAGATCGATGCGAGCCCTTCGGACAGGCTGCCGGACGCCGACGCCAGGCTGCTCTGCGCCTGGTAGAGATTCTGCTCCGCGGTCAGCACGGTCGTGAAATCCCTTGTTCCCAGCAGGTATTGATCGATCGCGATGCGCAGGGCGCTGTTTGCCGCCGCGACGCTGCGACGCAGAAGCTCGACCTGTCGGCGTCCCTGCAGGAATGTGGCGAGGCCATTCTCCACCTCCTGCTGCGCCTTCAGCACCGTGTTCTGATATTCGATCAGCAACCCCTGCAGGCGCGCGTCCTGCACCCGCACGTTGTTGGTGATCTGGCCATAGTTGAGAATCGGCCAGCTGAACGAAGGACCAAATGCAAATTGAATGCCGCGCGCGCTGAACACTTCGTTCACACGATTGGCGCCGGAACTTCCGGCCACGGTACCAAATGCGCCGGTCAGGCTGAATGCCGGAAAGAGATCCGCCTTGGCAATGCCGATCTGTGCACTCTGCGCCGCGGCCCGGAGTTCCGCGCTGCGAATGTCCGGCCGGCGGCGGATCAGATCGGCTGGGATGCCGACGGCAACGTTCGTCGGTGGCACCGGTATGCCCGTCGGGCCCGCGAGCAGGCTGTCCAGCAACTCCGGCGTCATGCCGAGCAGCACGCGAAGCGCGTCCTCCCCCTGCTGCAATTGAGCCGTCAGTTGGGGGATCGTCAATTCGGTCTGTGCCAGGACATTTTCGGCCTGGAACACATCCAGCCCGGTCGCGGTACCTCCATGGAAACGGTCCTGCGCAATGGCGAGCGCCTTCCGTTGCTTGACGACATTGTCCTGAGCGATGTCGATCTGCTGCTGGAGCGTGCGGATGCCGATATACGTCGTTGCGACATCGCCCAACAGGGTGACCAGCACATCGTCGTACGTCGCAATGGACGCCAGATAGGATGCATCCGCCGAACTCCACGCCACGTCGGAACTTGCCCCAGAAATCCAGCTCCCACGCGATCTGCGTGCCGAGCGAGGCACGCCAGTAGTTCTCGAGCTGGTGCAGCGGATTTGAGGTGGGATCGACCTGGCTGGCCTGATTATAGCCGACATTCGCCCCGATCTGCTGCGTCTGCGGATAGAGCTCGCCGATGGCGACGCCAAGCGTCGCACGCGCCTCGAGTACCCGGGTGCCGGCAGCCATCAGGGTCAGGTTCTGCTTATAGGCAGTATCGATCAGTCGATTGAGTGTCGGATCGTGGTATACTGCCCACCAGTCCTCGTATTCCTGATGATCGGTCTGAACGGACGGGCCGCCCGATTCGAGCCATTGATCGGCGACCGGAGCATCAGGCCTGATGAAGTCCGGGCCAACCGTACAGCCCGCGAACGGAATCGCCAACGCCACGGCCAATAGCCGCCACCATGTGGCAACCGTCCAGACACCGGCATCGGCAACGTTTCGTGATTTCGACGTGATCAGCAATGTTCCCTTGCCGCGAACGCCGCAGAACTCGCCTCACGAGTGGGATCCGCTCGGATCCGCTGGGCGCAAAGGATTTGTGGATCGTTTCCGGGATCGTCGCATTTGGCCTCCTCGGCACGGCGCACGCTCGTCGAACTTTGGCGCTCGGCAAGTAATGACAGAACTTGCGATCCGGGCGTGCATTGATCCAGGTCAATCTCGTTTCTGGTTTGGCTCCATACACGGGGCAGGCCGAACTGGCGAATCCGGCTGTCTGCTGCCCGTCACCATGTCACCGGTTCCGCAGCCATGCAAAGCGAGTCGGCACCGTGCGATGCCGGATCGGAATAGACATATTCGCACAGGGTGATCAAGAATGGCCGTGGCCGAGATTTTCGCGGCACGCCGTGCCGCGGTTTCGCCTTTTGAAACGGAGCAAACGATGCTGCGGCGATACCCTGGAGGCGCGTCTGTCGTTGCCGTCGGCGCCGTGTGTGCGGCGATCGGCGCCGGGCAAGCATCAGCAATGGACAGCTGCACCGGCAAGTACTCGGCGGCGCTGTTGCATCCGCTGACGGAGCCTGCGGTGGTGGCGCTCGATCTGCACGACAGTTCGGATGTCAACGTGGCGCTCGGCCAGGCTTTCACCAACGGCATGCGCGAAGCAGGGCGGCAGGTAACCGGGACGCCGACGGTCAGGCTCAGCCTGAGCTATCAGGTGATCGGCCAGGGTGGCGGCGACACGGGTGGGGGTGGGCTGAACCAGGGGGGTGCGGGCCAAACCGGCTGGTCAAACTGGTCAGGCGGAGGGGCGGCGGCACTCCAGGGAGGCCAGACCCTGGCCCTGCCGGATTTTCCCCGCAACGACGTATTCTCGCCGCAGCAGCCGGTGCAATCGGCGCTTCTGGTGTTGCGGGTGGAAGCGCGCAACACGCAGAACAATACGCTCGACTGGATCGCGTCGGTTCAATGTACCATGCAAGGCACCGATAACCAGATCCTGGCATATCAGCTCGGCTATTTGATCGGCGGTGTGCTGGGCAAGCGGCGGGATGACTCGCCGGTGTGAAGCGGCCTGCTTCGCTGATCATGGCGTCATAAGCACTGGATACGGTCAGCCACCGCGACTATCCTGCGCCTGATGAAGCTGTCGCGCATCACCATTGATCCGGCCATCTGTACCGGCAAACCGTGCATCCGCGGGCTCAGGTTCCCGGTTGCACGGTTGCTCGGTCTGCTGGCCGCGGGCGAGACCCGCGAGCAGATTCTTGAGGGTTACCCTTACCTCGAACCTGGCGATATCGACGAGGCTCTTCGTTACGCCGCCTTCCTCGCGGAGGATGAGACGCTCGAATTGGCTCGGTGAGATTTCTCGTCGATATGCCATTGCCGCCGGCATTGGCGCACTGGCTCAAGGCAGCGGGCCACGATGCGGTCCATGCGACGGAACTGGGCCTGCAGCGGGCTTCGGATGCGGACATCATGGCCAAGGCGAAGCAGGATGGGCGAACCATCATCACCGCTGATCTCGATTACCCACGTCTGCTCGCCCTGGCACGCGCGATGGAGCCGAGCCTGATCCTGTTCCGCAGCGGGGACTGGAACGAAGCCGATGTTGTCGCACGGATGGACGACATACTCGGAGCTCTGAGTGAGGCCGACATCGCGCAAAGCATTGTGGTGGCCGAGCGCGACCGGGTGCGCAGAAGGCGGTTGCCGATCGGCTGGCGTTCCGGCGCCATGCCCCCGCCTTGCCGCCTCCCCCCCGAAGCATGATATGCACCCCTGGGAGGTCGGCGGCGGACGGGCGCCTCGCCAACCCGGTCAGGTCCGGAAGGAAGCAGCCGCAGTGAGTTTCCGCTCGGGTCGTTTGTCTGGCCTCCCACCGTTTGCTTGGCACGAAACAAGGGGGCCGCCGCGGCGGCTGGAGACCGCCCCGCATGTCCGGCCTGTTCCAGGACGATCCGCCACAGGTTGAAGCACCGCCGATCCCGGAGGGTCCGGGCCTGTTCGGCGAACAGGCGCCGGTGCCGGTGCATGCCGCGCCGTACCGGGTGCTGGCGCGGAAATATCGCCCGACCAGCTTCAACGACCTGATCGGCCAGGAGGCGATGGTGCGCACGCTGCGCAACGCCTTCGCCACCGGCCGCGTCGCGCATGCCTTCATGCTCACCGGCGTCCGCGGCGTCGGCAAGACGACCACCGCCCGCATCATCGCCCGCGCGCTGAACTGCATCGGCCCCGACGGCACCGGCGGCCCGACCGCCGATCCGTGCGGCGTCTGTCCCAACTGCGTCGCGATCCTGGCCGAACGCGAGCCCGACGTGTTCGAGATGGATGCCGCGTCGCGCACCGGCGTGGACGATGTGCGCGAGATCATCGACGTGAGCCGCTCCCGTCCGATGACGATCCGCACCAAGGTCTTCATCATCGACGAAGTCCACATGCTGACCCGCAACGCCTTCAACGCCCTGTTGAAGACGCTGGAAGAGCCGCCGCCGCATGTGAAGTTCGTGTTCGCCACCACCGAGCTTCGGAAGGTGCCGATCACAGTCCTGTCGCGTTGCCAGCGGTTCGACCTGCGGCGCGTGCGCATGACCGAGCTGTCCGCGCATTTCGCCCGCATCGCATCGGCCGAAGGCGTGGCGATCGAGCCCGCGGCACTCGACGTGATCGCGCGCGCCGCCGATGGCTCGGTGCGCGACGGACTGTCGCTGCTCGACCAGGCGATCGCCCAGGCCGAGGAAGCGATCACCGAAGCCGCCGTCGTCAACATGCTCGGGCTGGCGGATCGCGAACTGGTGTTCGATCTGCTCGATGCCGTCATGGCGGGTCAGCCTCGGCAGGCCCTGGAGATCACGGATCGTGCCTATGAGCGCGGCGCCGATCTCGGCACGCTGCTGCAGGACCTGCTGGAACTGCTGCATTCGATCACCCGCCTGAAGTCGATTCCGTCGCTGCGTGACAGCCCGGAACTGCCGGAGGCCGAGCGCACCCGGGGAGCGGCGCTGGCTGATCGGCTGTCGGTTCCCGCGCTCGCCCGTGCCTGGCAGATGCTGCTGAAGGGTGTCGGTGAGGTCGAAACGGCGCCAGACCGCCGCGCGGCCGCTGAGATGGTGCTAATCCGGCTCTGCCATGTATCCGACCTGCCGCCGCCTGGCGAGCTGGTCCGCCGGCTCGCATCCGGCGGCTCGGTCCAGGCGCAAGGGGCGATCGGGCCGGGATCTTCCGGCGGGGGCGCACGCGCGGTCGCCGGCGGTGCGCTTGCCGCGGGACCCGATCCGGCCGCCGGACTTGATCCGGCAGTCGCCGTTGCCTCCGATAACGCCTCGACGGGACCGCGGCTGGCGAGCTTTCGCGATGTCACCGCCCTGGTGGCCGAGCGGCGCGAGGCCATGCTGCATGCGCATCTGGTGCATTCGGTGCACGTGGTCCGTTTCGCCCCGCCGGTCATCGAGCTGCGCCCGCAGCCGGAAGCGCCGAGGGATCTGGCACCTCGCCTGGCCGCGGTGCTGGCCGAAGCCACCGGCATCCGCTGGACCATCGCGCTGTCGGCCGCGCCGGGGGAGGCGACCCTTGCCGAACAGGGCAGCGCGGCCGATACCGCTCGCCGTTCGGCTGCGGCCGATCACCCGCTGGTGCGGGCGATCATGGAAGCGTTCCCTGGCGCCCGCATCGATACCGTGCATGACACCGGCACGGACGCCTACGGACTGCCCGCCGAATCGACCCCGGACGCCGAACCTTTCGAAGAGATGGAGCTGGACGAATGAAGAACCTCTCCGGGCTGATGAAACAGGCCCAGCAGATGCAGGAAAAGATGCAGGAGATGCAGGCAAGGCTGGAGGGCCTGGAGATCGAGGGTGTCGCGGGCGCCGGCCTGGTTACGATGACGCTGAACGGCAAGGGCGATCTGCGGCGGATCAGGATCGATCCGAAGATCATCGATCCGGCCGACACGGAAATGCTGGAAGATCTGATCGTTGCCGCGCACGCCGACGCGAAGCGCAAGATCGAGGCGGCGGCGGCCGAGGAGATGCAGAAGGTCACCGGTGGGCTGCAATTGCCGCCGGGGATGAAGCTGCCATTCTAGTGCATAGCGCCTTCGCCCCTTCTGCCCCGTTTCCGTCATGGCCAAGCCGCTGGCTCATGACGGCAGGAGGAACGGTCACCTGATCCCGCAATGGGCGGCCCAGAAATCGAGAAACTGATCGGCCTGCTGGCCCGATTGCCCGGCCTGGGGCCGCGCAGCGCACGGCGCGCCGCGTTGAAGATGCTGCAGCAGCCGGAGGCGCGCATGCTGCCGCTTGCCACCGCGCTCGCCGATGCGGCACGTGCCGTGAAGTCGTGCAGCCTGTGCGGCAATCTCGACAGCCGCGATCCGTGCTTCATCTGCACCGATCCGCATCGCGACCACACGATGATCTGCGTCGTCGAGGGCGTTGGCGATCTCTGGGCGCTGGAACGCGCCTCGATATATCGCGGGCTCTATCACGTGCTTGGCGGAACGCTTTCGGCGCTGTCCGGCGTGGGACCGGAAGACCTCAATGTCGCACCGTTGCTCGCGCGGATCGCGGAGGGCGATGCGAACGAGGTGATTCTGGCACTCGGCGCCACGGTGGACGGGGCCACCACCGCGCACTGGCTGACCGATCGGCTGAAGCCGCTCGGCGTTGCCGTCACACGCGTGGCGCAAGGCGTGCCGATCGGCGGCGCGCTCGACGTGCTGGACGAAGGCACGCTCGCCGCCGCGTTGCGTGCGCGACGACCCTCATGATGGCCGGATCAAGTCCGGCCATGACGCTTGATGGGCGGGCGTTCGCCCGCAACTGTACATGACCCTGTCGCGCCGCGCGCTGATCCATCAGGTCGGCAGGGCCGGCGGCGTTGCGGCGGCCTATCGCACGATGGCGGCAATGGGATTGCTGCCGATCCCCGATGCCTATGCCGGACCGCCTGACCTGCCGCCCGGCAATGGCCGGAAGGTCGTCATCATCGGCGCCGGGATCGCCGGCATGGTGCTGGCCTGGGAACTGCGCAAGTCGGGCTATGCGCCGATCGTCCTGGAGGCCCGGCCGAGGCCCGGCGGCCGCAACTGGTCGCTGCGTGCCGACGATGAAATCCGCGAGATCGGCAGCGTGCAGCGCATCCGCTGGGACGCTGGCGAGCATCTGTATTTCAATCCGGGACCTGCCCGGCTGCCGTACCATCACCAGGGCATCCTGTCCTATTGCCGCCAACTCGGGGTGGCCCTGGAGGTCATGTGCAACGACAACCGCGGCGCGCTGCTGCACGACGACGCCGCGTTCGACGGCAGGCCCCAGCGCAACCGTCAGGTGGTCAACGACATCCGCGGCTACATCGCCGAACTGGCGGCGAAGGCGGTAGACCAGGAAGCATTGGCGCAGCCGGTCAGCACCGAGGATCAGGAGCGCATCCGCGCCTTCCTGCGCGCCTTCGGCGCCCTCGATCGCGACCTGACCTACAAGGGCTCGGGCCGCGCCGGCTATGCCGAGCCGCCAGGCGGGGGAACACAGGAAGGCAGCCGCAGCGCGCCGCTCGCGTTGAGCGAGATCCTTGCCTCCAGCTTTTGGGGTTTCGAGACGAATTTCGGGGAGGGCTGGCATCAGGCCGCGACAATGCTGCAGCCGATCGGCGGAATGGGCCGCATCGGCCAGGCATTCGGCAAGCGGCTCGGTGCGACCATCACCTACAACGCCGAAGTTACGGAACTGCGCCGAGGCGGAAGCGGCGCGCGTATCGTGTGGAAGGACACGAAGACCGGCGCCACGCACGCGATCGAGGCACCCCTGGTCGTGGTGACGATCCCACTGCCGGTGCTGCGCACGATTCCTGCCGATTTTGCGCCCGAAACGCGCGCAGCGATCGAGGTCGGTGGATTACATCCCGGCCGTGAAGATCGCGTTCCAGGCCGAGCGCCGATTCTGGGAACTTGATCAGGCAATCTATGGCGGCATTTCCTGGACGACGCGCGACATCACCCAGATCTGGTATCCATCGGCTGGCGTCCACCGGCAGAAGGGGATCCTGTTGGGTGCGTATATCTGGAGCGACGATCTGGGAAACAAATTCGCCGCCATGGAGCCGGCGCAGCGGCTGGAGCAGGCGCTGGCGGACGGCGAACGCCTGCACCCGGGCTACGGGCAGCATCTGACCAAGGGCGCGTCGGTGGCCTGGAAGAACATCCCCTACAGCGGGTCGGCCTGGGCGGAATGGAGCAGCGATGCGCGGGCGAAGTACTACCCGACGCTGCTTGCGGGCGACGGCCCCTTCCTGTTTGCCGGCGAGCACGTGTCCTACATCAACGGCTGGCAGGAGGGCGCGGTGCAGTCCGCCCATTATGCGCTGCGCGATATCGCTTCGCGCATGCGCAGTATCTTCGTCACCCCCGGGAAATCCTCGATCCCGCCTGGGTCCCCGCTTTCGCGGGGATGACGAGTGCAGTCGGGGGATGACGAATGCAGTCGGGGGGATGACGAATGTGGTCGCTATAGATCCGGTCGCCTGCTCCGAGTTCCCGCCGCCTGCTCGAACTGGTGTCCGACGCGCAGCACGGTGGCATCGCCCCAGGCAGGGCCAATGATCTCCAGGCCGAGCGGCAGCCCGGATGTCGTGAAGCCGCCGCAAACCACCATGGACGGAACGGCCGCGACATTCGCCACGGTCGTGATCAACGGCCGCGAAAACCCGTCATCGGGCCGCTGCTCGTTCAGCAACGGCGCCGCGCCGGCGGCCGGCGCCGTGATCAGCACGTCGAATTTCTCGAACGCCTTTGCCGTCGCGGCGATCAGATCGGTGCGCCGGCGCTGCGCGGTGATGTAGTCCGCCGCGCGGATCAGCGCGCCGGCCAGAACCCGCACGCGAAATACCCGCGAATAGTCGGACAGCCGGGTCCTCAGCGTCGCCTCGTGCAGCGCATAGGCCTCCGACGAGATGATCACCCGCCCGACCGCATTGTAGTCCTGCACCGGAGGCAGGGTGGCCTCCTCGATGCGGCAGCCGAGCCCCCTCAGCGTCGCGACCGCCCGGTTGATCATATGGAGCATCTCAGGCGAGGCAGGCACGTCATGTTCATAGAAGCGCCGAAGCAGGCCGATCCGCAGCCCCTTCAGCGGCGCGGCGATGGCGCTGGCATAGGCAATCTTCGGCACAGCCACCGAAGCGGGATCGGCCGGGTCATGGCCAGCGAGCGCATCCAGCAGGATGGCGCAGTCCTGGGCCGTCCAGGCCATCGGACCCGCCGTGTCCAGACTTGGCGCCAAGGGGATCACCCCGCGGCGCGATACCAGGCCCGGCGTTGGCTTCAGGCCGGCGATGCCGCAATAGGCTGCCGGCAGACGGATCGATCCGCCGGTATCCGAGCCCATTGCCCCCAGAACCAGACCCGCGGCCACGGCTGCGCCCGAACCGGAGCTCGAGCCGCCGGTAAAGCGCCTGACGTCCCAGGGATTCTGCGCCGGAGGCCACGGGAGGTCGAAGGCCGGCCCGCCGATGGCGAATTCATGCGTTGCGAGCTTGCCCATCATGACCGCGCCCTCGGCATGCAGCCGGCGCACCGTCTCGGCGTCCTTGGTCGGGACGTTGTCCGCCAGAATCCTGGAATGCGCGGTGGTGCGCACGCCGGCGGTCTCGTAGATGTCCTTGTAGCCAAGCGGGATGCCCAGCAACGGTCCCTTGCGCCCCGCCATCACGGCGCGCTCGGCGGCGCGTGCTGCCGTGAGGGCCTGGCGCTCGGTCACCAGCAGGAAGGCATGCAGCCGCGGGTCGATCGCCTCGATTCTGGCCAGCAGCTCCTTCACCAGTTCGACTGGCGAAAGTCGCTTCGCGGCGATCAGCCTGCCGGCCTGGGCGATGGTGAGGAACGGCGGTACGCTGCCCGTCATCGACCACGCTTGCCGGATTTGCGTCCCGCCGGCCGAGTGACACGCCGCTTGGGTGCCGCCTTGGCCTTCGCGGCCGGGCGCGCGCGCTGTCCGGGCGTCTTGGCCTTCGCTGCCGTACCGGCCGCCTTCGACCGCGCAATTCCGGCAACCGGGTCGGGCGGGGTCAGACGGAACTCATAGGCCATATCGTCAGCCAACGGTCGGTCGCGCGGCAAGCTGGCAATCAGCCCGGCGACCTGCCGCCATGCGAGCACGAGATCCGCCACCTGGCCAGGGTTCAGCACGAGCCCGGCGCGCGAGAGCAGGAGCTGCATCTCGCCGGGGCTGAGCGGCGGAACGGACGCGGCCGGCGACACGGGCATGCGATTCGGCAACCTTTTTGAAACGGCCTTGAAACCCTAGTCAGCCGTGCCCGCAGCGGCAAGATAAGTCGCCGGGTTTTCTTCCCGGCGCGGATCAATTCGGCGCCCCGAGCCGCGATCGAACACATGCAGGTGCTGGGGTTGCGGCCGTACAGTCAGGCGTTCGCCCGCCGGCGCGGCGCCCGCGAGCCTGACCACAAGCGACTGTTCCTCGCCGCCGGTCAAGTGCCCGTGCACCAGCGTTTCCGAGCCAAGCGGCTCGATCAGGTCGATCAGCAGGTCGAATCCGTCGCGAGCAGGCTCCAGATGCTCGGGGCGGATGCCGACGGTCAGGGCGCGCCCGTCCGCTCCCGGCCTTCGGCCATCGGCAAATGGAATAAGCGGTCCGGCCGCCAGCTGCACCGCGGTCCCGCCGCCTGTCAGGTCGGCTGCCAGGAAGTTCATCGTCGGCGCCCCGATGAAGCCTGCGACATAGGTGTCCGCCGGACGCTCGAACACCTCCATCGGCGTGGCGAGCTGGGCCGGCTGGCCCTGATGCAGGACCAGCAGCCGGTCGCCCAGCGTCATCGCCTCCACCTGGTCATGGGTGACGAACAGGCTCGTCACCCCGAGCCGGCGCTGCAGCTTGCGGATCTCGGCACGCATGGCGAGCCGTAGCTTGGCGTCCAGATTTGACAGCGGTTCGTCGAACAGGAAGAGCTTCGGGTGCCGCACGATCGCCCGGCCCATCGCCACCCGCTGGCGCTGTCCGCCGGAAAGCTGCCGCGGCTTGCGCGCCAACAGCTCGCCGAGACCGAGCAGTGCCGCCGTCTCGTCCACCCTCTGGCGGATCTCCTCGCGGGAGAGCCCGCGGATGCGCAGGCCGTAGGCCATGTTGTCGAACACGGTCATGTGCGGATAGAGCGCGTAGTTCTGGAACACCATGGCGATGTCGCGCTCGGACGGGTCGAGGTGTGTGACGTCGCGCCCGCCGAGCACGACCCGACCGGCCGTGGGCCGCTCGAGCCCCGCCACCAGGCGCAGCAGCGTGGACTTCCCGCAGCCCGAGGCGCCGACGATGACCAGCATCTCGCCGTCGTCGAGCGTGAGGTCGATGCCTTGCAGCACATCGATCAGGCCGAAGCTCTTGCGCAGGCCTTGGAGTTCCAGGGTCGCCATTTCGGCCGCAGACTGCCATCCGATCAGGCCCAGGGGAAGGAAACGTCCGATGATCTGCGATGTCCATGCGCATTACATTCCGAAGGCGTTCAGCGACTTCATGGGCGATCGCTTCTCGCCGCGCGTCGGGGTGTCGGCGCCGACCGGGATTGCCCGGCATCCGGTTTCGGACTCGCCCGCCGACATCCAGGGACGGCTGGCACTTATGGACGCCGCCGGGGTCGCGACACAGATCCTGTCGCCGCACCGCCCGCCCTACCTGCCCGACGAAGCCGAGTGCGTGCGGGCGCTGCATCTGCTCAATGATGGATATGCCGAGCTGGCACAGCGTTATCCGGGGCGGATCGCCTCCTACGTGATGCTGCCGCTGCCGCATATCGATGCGTCGTTGCGCGAGATGGAGCGCGGGTTCGAGCAACTCGGCTGCGTCGGGGTCAACATGAACATCTCCTGCCTCGGCCGGTCGATCGCCGAGGCTGAGTTCGAACCCGTCTATGCCGAGATGAACCGGCGCGGCGCGATCCTGTTCGTGCATCCGTCGGTGACGGGTGTGTGCTCGCCGGTGATCAACGACTGGGGGTTCCGGGCCGCGATCGGCAACTCGGTGGAGGATGCGATGTTCGTGGCGCACATGATCGCGCGGCAGATCCCGCACCGGTATCCCAACATCCGGTTCATCGTGCCGCATCTCGGCGGACCGATCCCGATGCTGCTGAACCGGCTGGACAAGCAGGGCGTGCGCGATCTCGGCGGTCTGGCGGAACTGCCGAGCGTCACTGCGCGGCGGTTCTGGTACGACACGGTGTGCTACGGCTCGAAGGCCGCATTCACCTGCGCCTGCGAGGCGTTCGGGGCGGCCAAGCTGGTGACGGGTAGCGACTATCCGGTGCTGCAGGATTACGAGGAGTACCGGGAGACGTTCGCGTTCATCGGGCGGATGGGATTGCCGGTGGAGGATGCGGAGCGGATCCTGCACCACAATGCGCAGGAGCTGTTCGGATTGCCGCATTGAGCTCGGCAGTTACGCCACAGAGTTGGACCCGCTCGAGGTAATGATCTCGGTACCGTTCATCTTGACGATGCCGATCACGATCGTATCCAGGCCCGGATCGGTGGCGACCAGCAACGGCTGACGCGCCGGCGGCCTGCTCAGCGCGGCGGGACCAGCCGTGGGCCGGCCCCTGGCCTTCGCCGGGGCAGGCCCGTGCGTCACGCCTCGGTGGTCCGAGATACTGGTTCAGGGCGGGCCGGTGCCGGGCGTCACCGCGAATGGCAGATGCGGTGGCGGTCCCGCGGGATGCCCGGCGGCGGGCGGATTGAGCAGCCACACGCTGATCCGCTTCCATGTGTCCTTGAACAGGGTGGCGAGGTTGCCGCCGTTCTCGATGATGGCGAGGGAGAGTTCCCGCCACAGTGGGTTGCTCGGCACGATCCCGAGGTCGCGACAGATATCGGCGATGACGGCGCCGACCGGGCGGCGGCGGACCTCGGCTGCGATTTCCTCGGGCGTGGGCAGACGGGCGCGACTTGTGTCGGCGGGGCTGGCGCTTCGGTCCACGGGTCGGGCGGCGCGCGGTTGGCGAGGGGATGGGGCGCTCGGGGCGGCTGGTGCGTCCGGCTGACGGGCGAGGCGGCTGGTCAGTCGGGTTTCGAGCGCGGCGGCGCGAAGCAGGCCGCGGGCGATGCGCGCGAGGATTTCCCCGATGTCGATGGTGCCGAAGTGCCGCGTGACGTCGGCGAGGTTGGTGGCGGCGGTGCGCTGTTGCAGCGTGGTGGCGAGTTGCCTGCCGTAGTCGATCAGCGTGCGGACGAGGCCGAGGAGGCGGCCGGTGCGGCTGGGTGCGTCGGCGCCGGTGGCCGGCCGATCCTGGTGGGGATCGGGGCGGTTGGGTGGGGCGGCGGCGGGCGGGGTGGACATGAACGGGACAAGAACATAGGTGGAGGGGCGGTGGCAAGGAATATTTTCCAGGGGCGGTGGCAGGGCGCGGTACCGGATCGGCGTAGAACTCGTCAACGGTCATCACGGTCCCCGAAGGATCGAGCCTGACTTGGCAGTGATCCCTGACTTGGCAGTGTTCAATGCATTCCGATTCCGTTGCGCCCAAAATGGGCGCATGGTAGGTTCGCCGCATGCGGATCATCGCCCGGCGCACCCTGCGTAATTTCGTGGAGGCGCTGGCCGGACACCAGGATCAGCCGGCTGCGAAAGCCGCGCTGGATGCCTGGTTCGAAGAGGTGAAGAAGGCGAGCTGGCGGAACACGGCGGATGTGAAGCGGACCTATGCCACCGCGAGCATCGTGACCGCGGACCGCATCGTGTTCAACGTGAAGGGCAATGCATACCGTCTGGTCGTGGCGGTCGATTTCGACAAGAGCATCGTGTGGATCAAGTGGATCGGCACGCACAGAGACTACGACCGGATCGACGTGACCGAGGTGGACCATGAAAAAAGAGCTGAAGCCCATTCGGACCGAGGCGGATCACGGAGCAGCGCTCGGCGAGGTCGAACGCCTGTGGGGCGCGAAAAACGGAACCCCAGACGGTGATCGTCTGGATATCCTGGCAACGCTGATCGATGCCTATGAGGCAGAGCACCATCCGATGGACCCGCCCGATCCGATCGAGGCGATCAAGTTCCGCATGGAACAGCAGGGCCTGACCCGGAAGGACCTGGAACCCATCATCGGAACGCGGACCCGTGTCGCGGAAGTGCTGAACCGCAGGCGTGGGCTGTCGATCGATATGATCCGCCGCCTGCATGAGCGTCTGGGCATCTCGGCTGACGTGCTGATCCGCCCGTCGCGGGTTGGCACGGCTGCCTGATCGTTACAGTAAGTGGCTCCGGCCTGCGTTCGTGCCAAGGGTTCCCCTCGCCCCATGGCCCTTGTCTGCGGCAGCTTTCTTGGATTCAGCACGGAGGAAAAGGGAGGGCCACTGAGGGCCACGGAGAAGCGACACAATGCACTCGCGCGAAGCGCGTTGAACACTGCTCCGTGGCCCTCGCCTTGTCTCCGTGTCGAATCACATTCGCCTGCGCGGCGCGGGCGGTATCCGTGGGCGCCGCCGGCGTGGGGAGCCGGGCGAATGCAACTCAGGGGGTAGGCCACACGATCGTGCTCTTCGCAGCGAGGGTCTGGATAGCTTGGCGAATCTTGTTGCGATCTCCCGCCGATATCCGTGCGCCACTCAGATGTAAGGTCGAGTAGGCGGGCCATGTGCCAATATCACCTTGCTTCATTAGAATTCTATCCTTGTCACCTAACAGCCATGGTATGGAGTGGCCAAAGTGATCCAGAGTTGCGAAACCAATACTCACAATATTCTTCGGTTCTATTATATGGACTATCTTGAGCAATTGTTGGAGGCAAAACTCCTCCAGTGCCTTCCGTATGTTCTGTGGCACCAACTTCCACGTCGCTTCGTTAGGCGATCGGAAGAAGTTAGCATTAACCCCAACACATTTCAAAAGAAACGAAGGTCCGAACATATTTTGCATGTTGCGCGCCAGTTCCCAATTCTCTGTTGCATATTCACACCGCGCGGGCCACTCAAATCTTTCACGCGGCTTCTCGCCCTTCACTCCTCCACCCGGCTGTGAACCGATAAACAGCACGGGCGTTCGTTCGTGCGGAGGCCCGTAGAGGATTTTGAACCCGAGGTCATAAGGCCCGAGCTTGGTTCGGTATCGGTCATACATGTTGTTGGTCTCGTCATATATTCGACGGCAAGCGGCTTCTGCTAGCTCCATATTCCGCATCCCCCGTCACAGCCTCATTGCAAGCGATATCTGCCCAGCGAGTCACAGTGTCAATCTACCAGCGGTCCCTTTGAGGCTGCGCCGAGCGGCCAGCACCTACCCGTGACGCCGGGTAGCCGATCGTGCTACCGTTATAGCGCGAACCAGCGAACAAAGCTGATGACCGTCCGGGGAAGGTGGCTGCCGTGTCGCAAGAGACCACGTGGGATTATTGCAATAAGTGTGGCTTGCATACCAATCATGACGTTGTTGCGTCGGAACATGGGACCGGCCATGAACAGGAAGCGGACGACGTTTGGTTTATGAATGCATATGACATGCTCAAATGTCGCGGGTGCTTGAGCATCACCATGCGGCATACATACGGGCATAAAAGCGATGTTTACCCAAATTCGCCACCGGAGGTCACGTATTATCCGCCCCGGATCGCTCGACGTGCGCCATGTTGGATCCCTAAACTCGCATCAGGTGAACTCATATCAGGGGATGAACTTGTTCCACGCCCTATTGGTGGGTTGATGCTTGAAATTTACACTGCGGTTCAAAGCGATTTACGCAGACTTGTCGCCATGGGTGTCAGGGCAGTACTTGAAAGCGTGATGGTCGAAAGAGTTAGCGATCAACGTAGCTTCAAGGCAAATCTGGATGCGTTTGTGAAGGCAGGTTACCTGTCCGTGCGTCAACAAGGCCACCTCGAGGCCATATTGGAAGCAGGGCATGCGGCAATGCATCGCGTGTGGGAACCCACCGCCGACCATATCAATATACTCCTCGACATCACTGAGAGCATTATAGAAACAGTCTACCTGCACGAGCGTGGTGCCGCTGCATTGGACCGAGCGGTCCCCAGACAACCTCCCAGACGCTCCGCGCCAAAGAACACACCCGAGTAGACTGCGCCCAAACCAACTGCCGATCCTCCGACACCCGCTCCGCTCTCCTTCCGCGTGCGCCAAAGCGGACTGTATCGTTTGACCCCTCTCCACCGCCTTATCTTCCGCGCGGCGTCGTTTCGGCACCAGTTTGCGTGACGGCGCAAAATCCTTGAATTCGGAGACCTGATTTCGCACGGCCCCCTAAGCCGCAACCTTGGCCGTCAATTCAATCCCCAGCGCCTTTATCACCGCGATCGTTGTCTTCAACGTCGGATTGCCGTGTTCGCTGAGCGACCGATAGAGTTGCTCGCGCGAGAGACCGGCCTGTTCAGCGATCTGTGCCATCCCCTTCGCCCGCGCCACGACCCCAAGAGCATGCGCGATATAAGCCGAGTCCTCCGTTGCGAATGCCTCCGCTATGAACGTCGCGATGGCCGCGTCGGAGGTCAGGTCTTCAGCCGGGTCGTCGGTCGTGAGCTTGACCACCATGTCACTTCACCCATTCATCGGGCAGCCGTTTTGCCGTTTTGATATCATTCGCCTGGCTACCCTTGTCCCCACCGCACAGCAGGATCACCACCGTGTTGTCCTGCCGGTGAAAGTAGATGCGATAACCAGGACCATAGTGGATGCGCAGTTCGCTGATCCCCTCTCCGACCGGCGCAACGTCGCCAGCATGTCCGTAAGCAAGACGGCCCAGACGGGATGCGATGGATGCCCGTGCCGCTCATCCTTGAGCCTCGTCCGCCAGCCGCACCTGAACGACGGCCACTCCAATTGACGGATTGGCGGGCGTGCACTGGTCGACGAAGCGACAGTCACCCGGATCAATCAAGTGACAAGCGGCCGACGTTTCGGGATTTTGAATGCATCCGGTTCGCCTACTTCTCCCCCTCGGTCAACCCCGCGACGAACCAGCGCTGCATCAGCGCGACGACCAGGACAGGCGGCAGCAGCGCCAGCACGGCGGTCGCCATCACCGCGCTCCAGTCGGTCTGCGTCTCCACGCCGATCATCTTGACGATGCCGATCACGATCGTGTCGAGACCCGGATCGGTGGCGACCAGCAGCGGCCAGAGATACTGGTTCCAGCCATACACGAACAGAATGACGAACAGCGCCGCGATGTTGGCCGCCGACACCGGGATCAGGATGTCGCGCAGGAAGCGCAGCGGGCCGGCGCCGTCCATGCGCGCCGCCTCCACCAATTCGTCGGGGATGGCGACGAACACCTGGCGGAACAGCAGCGTGGCGGTGGCCGAGGCTATCAGCGGCACGGTCAGGCCGGTGAAGCTGTTGATCAGGCCGAAGTCCGACATTACGGCGTAGGTTGGGATGATGCGCACCTCGACCGGCAGCATCAGCGTGATGAAGATCAGCCAGAACGCGGTGCGGCGGAGCGGGAAGCGGAAGAACACCACCGCGTAGGCTGACAGGATCGAGATCACGATCTTGCCGCCGGCGATGGCGAGCGCCATGCCGCCCGAGACCAGCAGCATGTGCCATACCGGCTCGGTGCCCATGGTGCCGTGCGTCAGGACGCGCGCGTAGACGGCAAGCCCGTCGAGGCGTGGCAACAGCGAAAGCTCGCCGCGGGTGATCGCGCCGGAGTCCTGCGTCGAACCCGCCAGCACCAGCCACACGGGCAGAGCGAACAGCAAAACGCCCAGTCCGAGCACGGCATGGGCCAGCCAGTCGGGCCGGCCCCCTCCCCAACCCTCCCCCGCTTCGCGGGAGAGGGAGCGAGATTCCCCTTCCCCCGCTTCGCGGGAGATGGAGTCAAATTCCCCTTCCACCGCTTCGCGGGGGAGGGGAGTCAAATTCCCCCTCTCCCGCTAAGCGGGGGAGGGTTGGGGTGGGGGTGCTCATACGCTGGTCCGCCGGCCGATGAAGCGGAACTGGATCGCCGTCAGCGCGATCACGCCCACCATCAGCACCACCGACTGCGCCGAAGACGAACCGAGGTCGAGGTTCACCACGCCGTCGCGATACACCTTGATCACCAGCGTCTCGGTCGCCTTGCCGGGCCCGCCCTGGGTCAGCGCGTAGATCGTGCCGAACGTGTCGAACGCGGCGTAAACCAGGTTCACCACGATCAGGAAGAACGTGGTCGGCGCCAGCAGCGGGAAGGTCATGGTGCGGAAACGGTGCCAGCCCCTGGCGCCGTCCATCCTTGCCGCCTCCGTCACCGCGCGCGGGATCGACTGCAGGCCGGCCAGGAAGAAGATGAAGTTGTAGCTGACCTGCTTCCACGCGCTGGCCAGGATCACCATCAGAAGCGCCTGGCCACCGTTGATGTGGTAGTCCCACGGTATGCCGTGCGCATTCAGCCAGCGGCCGAGCAGGCCGACCTGCGGGTTCAGCATGAACAGCCAGAGCACGGCGGAGACCGCGGGAGCAATGGCATAGGGCCAGATCAGCAGCGTGCGATAGAACGCGCGGCCGCGTATCTCGTGGTCGGCAAATACTGCCAGCAGCAAGGCGAGGCTCATCGACAGCAGACTGACCGCAGCACAGAACACAGCGGTGCGGACGATGGAGTCGATGTACAGCGGGTCGGCGAACAGTTCGGAAAAATTCTCCAGCCCTACGAAGACGGAACCGAGGCCGAACGGATCCTGTCGCGTCAGGCTCCACCAGATTGCTTCACCGGCGGGCCAGAGAAAGAAGAAGCCGGTCAGCAGCAGTTGCGGCAGCACCAGCACCGCGGGGAGAAACCAGCCGCCGAAGGTGGTGCGGCGTTCCATTCAGTGCGGCCGACAGACCCCGCCCCCCAACCCCCTCCCCAGAGGGGAGGGGGAGTCGTTGCAGCACAGCACTACACTCCCCCTCCCCTTGCGGGAGAGGGTTGGGGGGAGGGGTAGAATTCCGTCACGTCTTCACCGACTTCTCGAATTCACGCAGCACCTTGTTGCCACGCGCGACCGCGCTGTCCATCGCCTGCTGCGCGGTCTGGCCGCCCTGGAACGCCTTTTCCATCTCCTCGTAGATGATGTTGCGGACCTCGACCAACCGTCCGAGCCGCAATCCCTTGGAGTTGCTGGTCACCTTGCCGCGCATCAACTGCAGCACCGGCAGGTCCGCGCCGGGGTTCCTGTCGTAGAATCCCTGCTTCTCAGATAGATCGAAACCGGCCAGCGTCACCGGCACGTAGCCGGTGTGCTGGTGCCAGTAGGCGTCGTTGTTGGGCTTGCCGATGAACTGCAGGAACATCGCCACCGCCTTGTATTCTTCCGCGGTGCGTCCGGGCGCCGTCATCGTCCACAGGCTCGCGCCGCCGATGATGGAATTGAGCGGTTCCTTGATCAGGTCCGGATCGTACGGCAGGAACGCCTCGCCCCAGTCGAACTTCGCGCTCTGGATCATGTCGCCGCGCGCGCCGGACGAGTTGAAGTGAATGCCGGACTTGCCCGAGACCAGCAGCTGATCCGGCTGGTTGTCGCGGCCGGTGTATTTGAACGTGCCGTCCTTCGACATGTCCAACAGGCGTTGCATGTGCTTCACATGCGGCGCGCTGTTGATCTCGAGCTCCGCGTCCAGCCCTTCAAATCCGTCCGCCTTGCTGGCGAACGGGATGTTGTGCAGGGCGCTGTACTGTTCGAGCTGAATCCAGCTCAGCCACGACGTGGTCACCGGGATTTCGGCCGCGTTCTTCGCCTTGATCGCCTGCGCCGCCCGCACCACCTCGGACCAGGTCACGGGCGGACTGTCCGGATCCAGCCCGGCCTTGCGGAACGCATCCTTGCTGTACCACATCACCGCGGTCGAGGAGTTGAACGGCATCGCCGCCAGCCGCCCGTCCGCCAGGCTGTAGTAGCCGCGCACCGCCGCGATGTACTCCTGCGGATCGATCGCGACACCGGTTTCCTGGATCAACTCCCACACCTGCTTCGTGGCCTTGCCGGCGGCGAGCATCGATCCGGTGCCGACCTCGAAGATCTGCGCGAGATGCGGCGCCTGGCCGGCACGGAACGCGGCGATCGTCGCCGTCAATACGTCCGCATAGCCGCCCTTGTAGATCGCCTGGACCTCGATGGCGTCCTGGCTCTGATTGAACGCATCGACCAGATGGTTCACCTGCTCGCCGAGCGACGCGGTCATTGCGTGCCACCAGACGATCTTTGTCTTCTCGGCGGCGCGGCCGACCGCAGGAGCGGCAGCAAGGGCGGCAACGCCGGCAAGCAAAGTGCGACGGTTCATAATCTGTCCCCTCAATTGCGCTCAGAAACTCAGCGGCTCCTGCAAGACCGGGACCCAACGCGTGTCCTTTACGACCGACAGGAAGGATTGGTTGGAGGCGTGGTGGTTGGTCGGGCTCAGCGACAGCGGCGGCCCTTCGAAGATGTCGCGCCAGTCGCTCATGCTGTCCATCGCGGCAATGAAGCTGTCCACCGTCAGATCGCGGCCGGCCTTCTCCAGCGCGGCCACCATGAAGCTCGCGGCGGTGTAGCCGGCCTCGCCGAGGTAGTTCACATCGAAGCCGTAGGTTTTCTTGAATGTCGTCGCGAACTGATGCACCGCCGGCCGCGGGTCGTCCGGATAGCGATAGGGCGCCGGCGACATCGAATAGAACCCTTCGGCCGGACCACCCGGCGCCTCGGCCACGGCGGTCGAGTAGGTGGCGAAGTTGCCCATGAAGACGGGATTCCAACCGTTCTTGTGCGCGGTCTGCAGGATGATCACCGTGTCCTTCACGATGGTGCCGAGGATGATCAGATCGCAGTTGGCATCACGCAGTTTCGCCACCGCGCCGTTGAAGTCGGTGTCGGTCGGCTTGTGTCCCGTGGTGCCGCCTAACTTCAATCCCATCGCCTCGGCTTGCGCCACAGCGCCGGCGAGCACGTCCCTGCCGTAATCGGTGTCCTGATACATCACGCCGATCGTCTTCTTCCCCTGCTTCTCGGCGAAGTATTTTACCCCCGCGCGCATCTGGTCGTAATACGATGCGAACTGGCCGAACTTCAACTTGTTGAACGGCTCGTACATCGAGCGCGCGCAAGTCGTGGGGAACACGTTCGGCACGTTCTTCTCGAACATCATCGGCATCACCGCGTCGTTCATCGGCGTGCCGCCATTGCCCAGTCCCACGAAGATGTTGTCGCGGTTGACCAGCTTGTTCATCGCCTGCACCGCCTTGGGGACGATGTATTCCATATCCTCGACGATGAAGCGGATCTTGCGGCCATTCACGCCGCCTTTGGCATTCGCCTCATCGATGGCCATCCGCATGCCACCCGCGTTGTTCACGCCCTGCACGGCGGTGACGCCGGACAGGTCCGCCATGCTGCCGACAATGATCTCCGTAT
Source organism: uncultured Alphaproteobacteria bacterium (assembly GCA_963780095.1). Classification (GTDB taxonomy): domain Bacteria; phylum Pseudomonadota; class Alphaproteobacteria; order Acetobacterales; family Acetobacteraceae; genus JAMXLO01. The sequence continues at coordinate 194,885 of CAWABH010000043.1, read as the reverse complement.
CGCTGACCCCGCGCGTGGCCGCCCGTGCGATCGCCGGCGCAAACAGCGCACCGGTGGCGCCAAGCAAAACGTGCCGGCGTGTAAGCGAAGATGGCTTCAACATGAATGCGTCTCCCTTTCGTGACCGGAAGGACCCCGGTCCGTCGTTATTGTATTGATCGTGCAGCCAGCAACGAACGGCGGCTGGACAGGAACTCCTCCACCGCACCGGCCAACCGGTCGCACTCGGCATCGCCGATCGGCAGGCAGAGCGTGAACATGCCGCGACGCGCCAGCCAGATGCCCTGCGCCAGCATATCAAAGAAGAACAGCTCCTTCAGCTTGGCATCGCCCTTCGCCGCGTCCGCCGGCGAGCGCACCGGCTCGCGCGTGAAATGCACCGCCAGCATCGAGCCGATGCCGGTGAACTGCATCGGCGCGTCATGCGCCAGACACACCGCGTTCAGCCGCTCGCGCAACGCATCGCCCCGCGCGTTCAGCCCCTTCGCCGCATCGGGCGTGTAAACCTCGGTCAGGCCCGCCAGGCCCGCCGACATGGTCAGCACGTTGTTGTTGAACGTCCCGGCATGCGGCAGCGCATCCGGCCGGCGGGGATCGAACAGGTCCATGATGTCGGCCCGCCCGCCGAACGCTCCGAACGACATTCCGCCACCGATGTATTTTCCCAATGTCGTCAGGTCCGGCCTGATGCCGCGAACCTGCTGGAGCCCGCCCGGCGACAGCCGCGACGTCATCACCTCGTCGAGGATGAGCAGCGCGCCGACCTGCGTGGTTGCCTCGCGCAGCATGGTCAGGAACGCCGGCTCCGCCGCGATGCAGCCGCCGCCGCCCATCATCGGTTCCAGGATGACCAGTGCCAGGTCCGCCGCATGCTGCTCGATCAGCGCCCGCGTCGCGGCGATGTCGTTGTACGGCGCCATCACGTAGTCGAACGGCGCGTTGATCGGCGATCCGCCGCCGGCGAAGCCGAACACCGCGCCGTGGTAGCCGCCGTCGAACACCATCACCTTGGCGCGTTTGGTGAAGATGCGCCCGACGGAGATCGCCAGCAGGTTCGCCTCGGTGCCGGAGTTGGTGAAGCGCACCCGCTCGAGCCCGAAGCGCTGGCACACGGCGCGGGCGAATTTTGCCTCGGTCAGGTTGGTGCCGCCGAAGTTGATCCCGGCATCCAGCGCCCGATCCACGGCGGCGCGGATCACCGGGTTTGAGTGGCCGTAGATCCCGGCGGTGTATTCGCCGAGGAAGTCGATGTATTCGGCGCCGTCGAGATCCCATAGCCGGCAGCCCTCGCCGCGCGCGATGCCGATCGGGAACGGCGCGTAGTGCAGCACGGTGCGCGTGTTGCCGCCGGGCATGACCGCGGTCGCCTCGACAAACCGGGCAAAGCTCTTCGGATTGCGTGCGACATACGCTTCCTTCGCCTCCGCGAGCGCCGCATCGATGTCGGCATTGGGCAGTTCCGTCTCGCTCATGGCGTTCTCCGTGTCGCGTCCCGCACGGACACTTTGCCCGTCAGGTGGCCGCCCACGCAACCGTGCGCACCGGTTTCCGTCGCAGCCAGGGTGTGGACACTCGGGCGGCACCGGCGCTTGAAGTGGTGTCGCGTAGCCCCTATTCGTCATGACCGGGCTGGACGAGAGAACCCTCAGCGAGAAAGGCTTCGGGCGCATGGACCTCAAGGACCACATCCGAGGCATTCCGGATTTTCCCAAGCCCGGAATCCTGTTCTACGACATCTCCACCCTGCTGCGGGACGCCGATGCCTGGCAGGTGGCGATGGGTCGCATGGCGAAGGCGGTGCGCGCATACCAGCCCGACCTGCTCGCCGGGGTGGAAAGCCGCGGCTTCCTGATCGCCGCGCCGCTCGCGCTGAAACTGGGATGCGGCTTCATCATGCTGCGCAAGCGCGGAAAGCTGCCGGGCGAGACCGTGGGGCTGAACTATGCCCTGGAATACGGCACCGACCGCATCGAGGTGCAGGCCGATGCGCTGGAGCCAGGCCAGCGCGTGGTGGTGGTGGACGATCTGCTCGCCACCGGCGGCACCATGGCCGCCGGGATCGCCCTGCTTCGCGAGGTCGGCGCGATTGTGCCTGCGGCGGCGGCGCTGATCGAACTGACCTTCCTGAAGGGTCGCTCGCGCCTCGATGTGCCCTGCGAGGCGCTGGTTTCGTACGACGAATAGTCTATTGCCCGCACTTTGCCTCGGGTCCGGTTAGGGGGTAGGAAGGACGCTTGGGGGGCGAGGATGACACACCTGCCGCAGCACGGCCGGCGTCACCTGCTTGGAATGTTGGCAACCCTGCCGGTCCTGGCACGGGCTGCAAAGCCGCGGGCTGCCCCGGCCCGTGCTGCCGGCACGGCCGCACCCGTCGCACTCGCGCCCTTTCCGGATGGTGCCCGGCTGCTGGTGGCGGGTCCGAACAACGGACCGCTGAACGGCTGGGCTGACGCCGTGTTGCCGGCACTCGAACAATCGCTCCCGCCCGATACGTCGATCCATCGCGCCGTTGTCGGCGGCCCCGACGGCGTCACCGGCGCCAATCAGTTCGAGGCGCGCGGCGTGCCTGACGGATTGACCGTCCTGCTGGTGCCTGGCCAGGCCGTGCTCGCCTGGATGGTCGGCGACCCGAGGGCACAGTTCGATGTCGGGCATTGGGTGCCGGTGATGGCAGGCGTCACGCCCGGTCTTGTCGCCGGTCGGCAGGCCGTCCCTGGCCAGGATGGGCGCTTACGCATCGCCGCAGCGGGCGGGGTTGCGGGCCTCGACCTGCCGGCTCTGCTTGGCTGCGAGCTGCTGGGTGCCCGCCCCGAACCGGTCTTCGGCCTGACGGAGCCCGCCGCGGTGCAAGCTGCCCTCGCCCAGGGCACGGTGGACGCGGTGTTCGTGCGCGGTCATGGCGTGCCCGAGCAGCTTGCCGCACTCACGTCGGCTGGCGCGCACCCGCTGTTCACCCTGGGCGCTTTCGACGATGCGGGGCAGATGGTGCGCGATCCGTCCATGCCCCAAGTGCCAAATCTGGCCGAGCTGTTCGAAATGCGGTTCGGCCATAAGCCGGCTGGCCCGCTCTACAGTGCCTGGTCCGCTGCGGCGGCCGCCGCTCAGCTGGAGTTCGCACTGGTCCTGCCGCAGCTGACGGCTGCGGGAATGGTGTCGCTGTGGCGGCGAGCCGGCACGGAGGCGACGGCGGCCAATTCCGTGCAGACGGCCGGCGCCGCGCTCGGCGTGCGACCGCTCGGCGGGCCCTCGGCCACCGCGGTCACCGCGGCCACCGCCGTGGATGCGACGGCGCTGCTCGACCTCCGGCGCTGGCTCGCGAGCCGGTTCGACTGGCATCCCGCGCAGTGAGCGGCAGCACGGGGAGGCTCGTGTGAAACTCTGGTACCAGAGCATGTCGCGCCAGACCGAATGGGGCGGCTATCCGCGGGTCCTGCGTGGCATCCTCGACAAGGTGCGGGATCCCGACACCGAGATCCACGTCGCGGGCATCACCGAGATCGGCGGCGTGGGCGATCAGTTCCGCTATCTGGAGTACCTGGAGACCGGCGAGGTGCTGAAGAACGTGCACCACGCCGTGCGCGAGGGGTTCGATGCGTTCCTGATCGGCAACATCGCCGATCCCGGTCTGCGCGAGGCGCGCGAGATTGCCGACATCCCGGTGCTGGGGCTGTGCGAGTCGGCCTTGCACGTCGCGTGCATGATGGGCGCCAGCTTCTCGCTGGTGACGATCAACGAGAAGTTCACGCCGCGCATCGTGGAGAACGTGATGCGCTACGGGCTGAAGGATCGGCTGGCGGCGGTGAACCGCATGCAGATCGACCGGCTGACCGACCTCGGAGCGGCGTTCGATGACGAGGAGGCGCGGGACCGCATCGTGGTGCAGTTCCATCGCGCGGCGCGCGCCAATTCCGAGGCGGGCGCCGAGGTGGTGATCGCCGCCGGCGGCGTGGTGATGGCGCTGCTGGCGCATGCCGACATCCACCAGTCGGCCGGCATGCCGATCCTGAACGGCATCACCAATCTGGTGAAGCTCGGCGAGATGGCGGTGAAGATGCACCGGCTGATGGGCGGACGGTTCACGTCGAAACGCTGCACCTATGCGCCGCCGCCACCGGACCAGATCGCCGAGTTCCGCAGGCACTACGGTGCGGACATCTATCCGACGGTGAAGGCACCCTAGCAATGGACGCAACGTGCGCATCTCTGAACCGTCATGGCCGGGCTTGTCCCGGCCATCCGTCGCGGCACCGGTGCTGGTGGGGATGGCCGGGACAAGCCCGGCCATGACGGTGTCGGTCGTGACGCTCCGCACCGCTCTCGGCAAATCGCCGCTGGTGCGCGCGCTGAAGGACGGCTCCGTCGCCTCCGATCGCATCAGCTTCGACTTCGTCGATGTCGATCCCATCACCCGCGCCTTCCGTCGCATGACACGCGCGCTGGAATTCGACCTGTGTGAGATCGCGCTCACCACCCACGCCCAGGCACGCGCCTACCACAAACCGATCACCGCGCTGCCCGTGGTGCTGCTGCGAGGTCTGCATCACGGCGCGCTGATCTGCCGCCGCGATTCGCCCTTGCGCGGTCCGGACGATCTGGCAGGCAAGCGAGTCGGCGTGCGCGCCTGGTCGCAGACCACAGGCGTGTGGCTGCGCGGCATCCTGCACGACGACTACGGCGTCGCGCCCGACGCCATGACCTGGATCACCGAGGAAGACGCGCACGTGCAGGAGTTTGTCGATCCGCCCTTCGTGCAGCGCATCGCTCCCGGACAGACGCTGCCGGCGATGCTGCTCTCCGGCGAGATCGATGCGGCCGTGGCACTGGCTGTCGATCCCGCGTCGGTCCGCACGGTGATCCCGGATGCCGAAGCGGCTGCCGCGGCATGGTCCCGCAAGACCGGCGTCTATCCGATCAACCATGTCGTCGTGGTGAAGGACGCGCTGCTCGCCGAGCATCCTTGGCTCGCCGATGAGCTGATGCGCCTGTTCGCCGCCTCGAAGCGGAGCGCCGACGACAGCGTGCCGTATGGCATCGCCGCCAACCGCCCTGCCATCGAATTGCTGATGCGCTATGCTGCCGAGCAGAAGCTGATCCCCCGTCCCTACAGTGTCGAAGAACTGTTCGTGGCGCATCTGACATAAGGAGCTGACGATGGCAGACATTCCGCGGCTGAACGGCGCGATCAAGGCGCTTGAATCCGGCAAGCCGGCGTTCGTTCCCTTCACCAGCGGCGAGATCAGCAACGCGCTGACGATCAGCAGCGCGCCCTATGACGGCGTGGTGTTCGAGATGGAACACAACCCGTACGACATCAAGGCGCTGCGCGACTGCCTGCAATACATGCTGAACCGTCGCCAGATCGCCACCTCCGGCTCCATCGCCCCGCCGGTGACGCCGTTCGTGCGCATTCCGCCGAACGGCGGCGAGAACAGCCAGTGGATCGCCAAGCAGGTGCTGGATATCGGCGTCTATGGCATCGTGTGGCCGCACGTATCCACGATCGAGGACGCGCGCAACGCGGTGCAGGCCTGCCGCTACCCGCGCCCGCGCGAGGCCAAATACTACGATCCCCCCGGCCAGCGCGGCGACGCGCCGACCAGTGCGGCGCGCTACTGGGGATTGACCGCACAGGAATACTACCCGCGCGCCGATACATGGCCGCTGAACCCGGCGGGCGAGGTCCTGGTGGTGATCATGTGCGAGGAAAAGCGCGCCATCGCCAATCTGCCGAAGATGCTCGAGCAGGTGCCCGGCATCGGCGTGGTGCTGATCGGCGAGGGCGACCTGTCGCAGGACCTCGGCTATCCGCGCCAGTACGAGCATCCCACCGTCGCATCGGCTATCAACGAGATCCTGGCGATCTGCAAGCAGTACAACGTGCCCTGCGGCCATCCGCATGTCGATGCGAAGAATGTCGAAGGCCTGATCGAACAGGGTTTCCGCTGGCTGATGCCGGGACCGGTTCCGTCATTCGCCGCGCTGGAGATCGGCCGGCGGGTATCGGGACGGGCGTAAGATCGGCGGCCCGAGCCGATGGCTTTCCGTCGCCGCTCGCTGGTTCCGTCATGGCCGGCCTCGTGCCGGCCATCCGTGGCGGCTCCAGTGCGCGAGGAGATGGCCGGGACAAGCCCGGCCATGACGGTGTAGGAGCAGCGCCTAGTATAGCCCAGTGGGCTGCACAAACCGGAGATCACGCACCGACGGCGTTCGCAAGTGTATCCGCGTTCGTATCTTCAAGCTGCAGCACGACCTGCTCCAACCGCTCGACGCGGGCGCCAGAGAACGCCAACTGCGCCGAGGCACGGAATTTCGCGACGATGTCCGCCGCATTCATCGCGCGATCGCCCATCCCGAGGTTCACTCGGATGTACTCCCGGTGCGTCTCACCGCCTGTGGTGGTGACACTGACCCCACCTGAGTTGTAATCCGGAAACGCCGTGTCGGGATCTGCGACGCATTCCACTTTCGCCGCGAGCGCCAGGATTTCCGGGTCCTCCAACGCCTCCGAGGTCAGTTCGGCCAACCCGAAGCGACCGCGCAGCAGGCAGGCCGCGGTGATGAATTGCGCGCTGAACTTCGCGTCGTAGTCGTTGGCCGGTCTGCACTTTCGAGACGCCGGTTCGGCAATGATCGGCAGCGTCTCCTTCGGTATTGCCGCCACAATGTGCGCGATATCCGCCGGCACGAGACCGAACCGCTGATGCAGCAGGATCGCCGCCTCGGCACAGCCATGCGCGAAATGGCACGCGGGATACGGCTTCACCGCGGTCTGCAACATTGTCCATTCGCTGCCCAGACCGTCGGTCATCCGCGAATAGTCAACCTCCGGCAGATGCGCTTGCACATGCGTTTCGAAGAAGCCGAAGCGCCCCTCATAGGCGCGCGTCGGTCCGACGAAGCCATGCTCCGCCAGAGCCGCCGCGGTGATCCCGGCGACGGCGCCCCATGCCGGATGCAGACGCTTCGTCCATGCGCCTTCTTCCAGAAACACCTGCACCGCGGAGGCGGTACTTGCGGTGATGCCCTGTGCCGACACCAGCGCCGCAGCATCCAGGCCCATCAACTTGCCGGCCACCACCGCCGAACTGAAATGCGCGACCAGACCGGTGGCGTGAAAGCCGATGTGGTGGAAGATCCCGCGCGCGGCCGCACCGATGCGGATCGCCGTCTCCATACCGGCCACGTAGGCGGTCAGCATGTCGCGCCCGGTCGCGCCGCGCACCTGCCCGACGCCCAGGGCCGCCGGCAGGCAGGCCACGGTCGGATGCAGGATGCCGAGGAAGTTGCTGTCGTCGAAATCCAATCCGTGCAGCAGCACGCCGTTCACCAGCGCCGCGTCGCGCAGCGGCAGACGCACCGCACTGCCGATGACCGCGCACGGCCCGTCGCCACCCAGTGCCCGCGCACCGGCAAGAGTTGCCCTGGCGAAGTCATAGCCGGTCGCGGCGAGCCCGCAGCCGAACGCATCCAGGATCAGCAGCTTCGCAAGATCCAGCACAGGCGACGGAATGTCCTCGTAGCGCAATCGCGCGGCGAAGTCCGCCAATGCGCGCGCCGGCGAGATCTGCTGCCCTGCTTGCGCGTCCATCGTGAAGCCTCCCGCTCGTCGCCAGCAATGAGTGCGATGCTGACCATAGGCGCGCGGCGGGAATGCCAGCAAGCCGTTGGGTTGACGACAGACGATGTGGAGCGTTGCATCGAGCCTGCGAGGGGACAGGGGACGCCTGAATGTACGACTACGACGTCATCGTCATCGGCGCGGGCAACGCCGCTCTTTCCGCCTCGGTTTCCGCCAGGGAGAACGGCGCCGACAAGGTGCTGGTGCTGGAGAAGGCGCCGCGTGCCATGCGCGGCGGGAACACCCACTGGAGCGGCGGCGTGCTGCGCTTCGCCTTCGATGATCCGCAGGAGATTTCTCCGCTGTTGCCCGGCGTGGAGAACGACTACGAGGATTTCTTCGCTGGCGTCTCGCCTTATCCGAAGGACCGCTACCTCGCCGACCTGCAGCGCGTGACATCCGGCCGCACCGATCCGGAACTTTCCAACATCCTGGTGTCGAATTCCAAGGACACCGTGTTCTGGATGAACCGCAACGGCGTGAAGATGGAACCGGCACTCGGCGTCGCCGGCGTGAAGCGCGGCAACGTGGTGGTCTGGCCGCCCGGCCTGATCGTGCGGGCGGCGCATGAAGGCGTCGGACTTTCCACCTCGTGGTTCGCCACAGCCGAACGCGTGGGCGTGGAAATCCGCTACGAGAGCGCCGCCATCGAACTGATCGTGGACCAGCGCGGCCGCATCGTCGGCGTGAAGGTGCGCGACAACGACGGCATCCGCGAGATCACTGCCAAGGCGATCGTGCTTGGCTGCGGCGGGTTCGAGGCGAATGTGCAGATGCGCACGCAGCATATCGGCCCGCTCGTCGGTGCGGCGAAGGTGCGCGGCACGCCGCACAACCAGGGTGACGGACTGCGCATGGCGCTGGCGATCGGTGCACTGCCCTGGGGTCAATGGAGCGGTTGCCACGCCACGCCGATCAGCGCCGACTGGGGCGAATTCGCCCCGCGCGCGCTCACCGACCGCAGCAACCGGCTGAGCTATCTGTATGGCGTCATGCTCAACCGCCAGGGAATGCGCTTCGTCGATGAAGGCGAGGATACAAATCTCTATACCTATGCAAAATTCGGCCGCGCGATCCTGGCGCAACCGGGTGCCAAGGCGTGGCAGATCTTCGACCAAAAGGTGGTCCATCTGCTGGAACCGCGCTATTCGACCAGCAGGCCGCTCGTCGCCGACACGCTGGAGGACCTGGTCGAGCAACTCGATATCGACGACAAGCGACAGGCGGTGAAGACGCTGCTTGCATTCAATGCCGCCGCGCGCGATGCGGATGAAGGGTTTGATCCGTCGCGCAAGGATGGCATGTCCACCCGAGGGCTGGCGCCAGAGAAAACCAACTGGGGCATCAAGCTCAATTCGCCCCCGTTCCATGCCTACAGCGCCACCGGCGGCATCACCTTCACATTCGGTGGCGTGAAGGTGAACGAGAAGACCCAGGTGATGGGCACCGACTGGCGCCCGCTGAAAGGGCTTTATGCGTGCGGCGAGATGATCGGCGGGCTGTTCTATGATAACTATCCCGCCGGGACGGGTTTGGTTTCGGGGGCAACGTTCGGCCGCATCGCCGGTCGCAATGCCGCGGCCGAGATTGGATGAATGGAAATTTGTGCCGTTCGTCGAAACGTCATGCCCGGGCGCGTCCCGGGCATCCGTACCAGCACCGGTGCCGCGACTGATGGCCGGGACGAGCCCCATATGCATCAGGATAAGGCACTTGGCGGAGGCGAACATCGGTCCTCCCGTCATGGCCGGGCCTGTCCCGGCCATCACTGCCGGCACCAGTGGCGCGACCGATGGCCGGGACGCGCCCGGCCATGACGCGCTGGGAACAGTGCCTTCAGGCAAAGGATTCTGCTCCCACAGCCTTATCCTGATGCGCATTGGGGACAGGCCCGGCCATGACGATCGATCATGCGCGCCAAAAGGACAGGTTTATCGCTGCCGATAAGGACGCCACACCATGTCGCTCGCTCACGAAATCGCCGAACGGATTCACCGCCTGCGCTACGAGGATCTGACGCCCACGGCGCTGGAATGGACCCGCACTGCGTTCATCGACACGGTCGGCGTCACGCTTGCCGGCATGGTGGAGGACGGCCCACGCATCCTGATGAAAGTGCCGGGCATCGCATCGGCGCCCGGCCCCAGCCTGATCTTCGCGACCGACCGGCGCACCAGTGCGCTCGATGCCGCGCTGGTCAACGGCGTGGCGTCGCACGCGCTCGATTACGACGATGTCTCCGGCACACTGGGCGGCCATCCGTCGGTGACGGTGATTCCGGCGATGCTCGCGCTCGGCGAGCAGATCGGCTGCACCGGCCGCGATCTTGCGCTGGCCTATGTCGTCGGCTTCGAGACCGAGTGCCGCATCGCCCGCGGCGTGCATTTCCACCACTACGACAAGGGCTGGCATCCCACCGCGACGCTCGGCATCTTCGGCACGGTCGCCGCCGCGGCGCGGCTGCTGCGCTTTGCCCCCGACCAAACCGCGATGGCACTGGGCCTTGCCGCCTCGCTGGCATCGGGGCTGAAGGCCAACTTCGGCACCATGACCAAGCCGCTGCATGTCGGTCACACGGCGCGCAACGGGTTGTTCGCCGCACTGATGGTGCAGCAGGGCTTCACCGCCAATCCGGCCGCGCTGGAAGCCAGGCAAGGTTTTCTCGATGTATTCAACGGTCCCGGCACCTACGACGTCGATCGCATCCTGGCGGACTGGTATGCGCCGCTGGAGGTGGAAGGGGGCGGCGAACCGGGGCTGAAGCCGTATCCCTGCTGCGGCAGCACGCATGCCTCGATCAACCGCATGATCCACCTTGCCCGCACGCACGACCTCAAGCCGGAGCGCGTGGCGAAGATCGAGATCATGCCCCATGCACGACGTCTGCCGCACACCGACAACCCTGATCCACGCACCCCGCTCGGCGCGAAGTTCAGCATCCAGTATGCGGTGGCGCGCGCGCTGACCGATCGCGCCGTGCGGCTCGAGCATTTCGAGGGCGCGGCGCATTTCGACCCGGTGGTTCGCGACCTGATGGCACGCACCGAGGCGCGCCAGCATCCCGACATGCCGGACGCCTCGCCGCTGCAGTGGGGCGCCGAAGTCGTCGTGACGACGCGCGACGGGCAGCGCTTTGCGTCGCGGCTGGACGACTTCGAGCGCCGTGGGCCCGGCGGACAGCCGATGAGCACCCAGGAGCTGTGGGAGAAGTTCGAGGACTGCGCGAAGCGTGCCCTGCCGCGCGGCAATATCGCGCCGCTGTTCGACCTGCTGGGCAATATCGAGGCGCTGGGCAGCATCGCCGAACTGACCATGCTGCTGGAGCGACGCGCGAACGAGAGGCCGGCCGCCGCCGCCGTGCGGGCGGCGGAGATGCTGGAGACGACCACCGCCACCGGATGGGTTCCCTGACGGCGAGAGGAAGGATCATCCCGATGAGTGCTGACAAACGCCTTGCGGATCTTGGCCTGACCCTGCCTCCGCCTCCGAAGCCGATCGGCAACTACGTGCCGTTCCGGCTCGCCGGCAATCTGCTGTTCCTGTCCGGCGTCGGGCCGCGCCGCGCGGATGAGACGATGATCACCGGCAAGGTCGGTGCCGATATCACGGTGGAGCAGGCCTACGAAGCCGCGAAGCTGTGCGGGCTCAACCTGCTGGTCAACATGATCGCCGCGGTCGGCACGCTGGAGCGTGTGGATACGGTGCTGAAGGTGCTTGGCATGGTGAATGCCGTCCCGACCTTCACCAACCATCCGAAGGTGATCGACGGCTGCACCGACCTGTTTGTCCAGGTGCTGGGGGAAGGCGGCCGGCCGGCCCGTTCGGCGGTCGGCATGGGCAGCCTGCCGCTCAATATCGCCGTGGAAGTGGAAGCGATCGTTCTTGTGCGGGGGACTTAACCACGGCTTAACCGGATCGGGCGCACAATCAGCCAATTCAGAGGACCAGAACGTCTGCGGTTCATTCCGTCATGCCAAATGATCTTGCCATCCAGCCTCTCACATCGGTGCGCACCGGCCCCGCGATCGCCGGTGAGGCGAAGACGGCGAACCAGCCGCCGCCTCAGCCGGAGCCTGCGGCCAATCCTTCGCCGACCACCAATCCAAGTCTGCGGCTCGACCCGGCGCTCGGCATCGTAGTGCTCGAGTTCCGCAATGACGCCGGTGCGGTTACCACGTCGGTTCCGAGCCAGCGCCAGCTTCAGGCGTACCAGCGCTGGGACGCGACCCATTTCGGGCCGACGCCTGCCGGCCGGCAATAGCCCACCACACCTGCATCTACCAAAGCACCTCGCGACCCACTGAAGCGAGGGTCCGGCGGCACACCACGCCGGCGATGACAGCCAAATCGAGGATCGCCAGGCAGGATCACCGTTGATCAGACAGGCGGCACAGCAGCGCCGACATAACCCGACTTGAGGAAATATCGGGTTTGATCTTCATTACGCGAAGCGTTTCCACGGACTCGACAACATCGAAGAATCCAAAAACCTCGTCGTAATAGGGGCGCTCAGGGCAGACATCATGCAACAGGACGCGTAACACTTGCTTTAGCCGCACGTCGGACCCAACCGCCAGAATGACCGAAAGGCAGCAGGCAACTCGAAAGCGCCCATCCACGAATATCAGATCCGGCATTTCGTTGCGCACTGCCCACACATCCCACGCTGTCGCGATATAGGTCGGCCAACTCTGCATGTGCTGCCGATCCTTTGGGTACCCCCATTGTGCCACCGGACCGATATCGGCGTGGCGGATGTCGACGCGACCGCTCCTGATCGCGGCATCGATCTCTGGATTTTGACGCGCTGCATCAACCCACTCTGGGTCCGAATCGACTGACACCACCCTTTCAAGGCCGCAGTGTATCGCCATCAATGTGCTGCCGCCGACGCCGAACTCCTGATATCGGCAATGTCCGCTGCGCATTACACGCATCATCACCTCGGGCTCGCCGCTGAACAGATGGGGCTCACCAACGCTAGGCGTGGATCGCCATGACGATGCTGCCTGCCCGCCACCCGCCGCATTGGCGGCGCCAGATAACTGGTTCCGGTTCGCATTCACGACCAGCGCCTTGATTGCTCACGCGGACCTACTTGATAGGGGGGTTGATGTTTCTGGGAGGAAGTCATACCAATCTTTTGGAACAGGCGATTCTGGACAATCTCCCTGTAGGTTCCGCTCCTGCGAACGAGCAAATCCACGACCGCCCTTAACCTGCAGGTCGCTAATCTGCGCCTCTGTATACAGCTCGGCTGTCATCGGAACGTGCCTCGGATCGAGGGATGATCCGCGCAGTCGCCATCCATAGTCATCAAAATTGATGTACCCACCTTCGTTAAGCAAGAGATCACAAAGCAGGAATGTGAGTGCATCGACAGCCCATGTATGGGCGCCATCGAGAAATATATAGTCAAACCTAAGATCCGCATGGTGTTCAAGAATTAGCCGGAGGTTCCAATTGTAGGAATTGAGATACCTATATGAACTGCCCCAAGCCGTAACGTTGGTAAAATTGACCTTTGCCAGCTTGTCCTTCAGTTCTGAAACCGTGTCCTCATAATCGAACAGGTGAAGCTCCCCCTTGTTATCCAAGAATTTGGCAAGTTGACCAGTGGTTGCTCCCTTCCAGACTCCAAATTCGGCGAATTTCAGGGCACTTCGATCCATGCCTGCGAAAAGCCGTCCAAGCGCCTGAATCAGACCGCTTGTGAATGTATGATCTGACAAACGTGGCAGATAATCATCAATGCTACCAGCCATAATCCTGTCGGGGTACCAGCGATTCATCTGACGGCTCCGTCCGTGTTGTATCCTGATCAGGCGATCGCTCATCGTCACGGGTCGGTCATCATCCACTCAGGGTCTGTGGAGTGAGAATCATGTTCACGGCAACGCTGGTCGGCACGGCTGCACCAATCCTGCCAGGCAAAGCGCAGCGCGGCGCCGAGGTTGCGGCCGAAGCGCGGCGCATCGCATAGCGGGCTGGCCTTGACGCGCGCGCGCAGCCCGGACCGCAGCGCGGCCAGCGCCGGGATGTCGGACGCCTTCGCCACGGCAAGCTCGACATAGGCAGCGAGATCCGGCGTCACCCAGTCGGCCAGGCCGGCATTGCTCAGATGGCTCATCGAATGGCGCGAGGCGAAGATCTCGCCGGGCATGGTCACCGTCGGCACGCCCATCCACAGCGCCTCGCATGTCGTCAGGCCGCCGGAATAGGGGAACGGGTCCAGCACGATGTCGATATCGTTGTACTGGCGCATGAACGCCCGGTGGCCGGACGGGCCGCGCAGCTCGATCCGTTCCGGCGCCGATGCCATGCGCGGCGAAGGCAGCTACGCACGCGTTCCGCGGTCGGTGCATCGGCGAACTGGTGGGTCTTCAGCACCAGCCGCGAACCGGGCACGCGATGCAGGATGGTGCACCAGGTGGCGATGACGCGCGGCGTGACCTTGGCCAGGTTGTTGAAGCAGCCGAACGTGATGTGGCCGTTGGCGAGTGCCGGCAGCGGCACGACATCCGGCGCGTAGGGCGGCGGACTGTAGCACACATAGCCGTCCGGCAGACGCAGCGGCCGTTCGGAATAGACGTGCTCCAGCTCGGGCGGCGTCTCCCAGCGATCGGTGATGATCCAGTCCATTTCCGCCAGGCCGGAGCTGTGGTTCTGCATGCCGACCCATTTCACCTGCACCGGCGCCATGCGGTAGGCGCAGGCAGGCATGCGCGCCGATTCGCCGTAGCCGCCGAGATCGATCAGGATGTCGATGCCGAGTTCGCGCGCCCTTCATGCGCCAGCGCCTTGTCGTTCAGCGTGTCGACGTCGTGCCACTCGCGTGCGAGCGCGCGGAAGCGGCGCGCCATCCAGTCCTGCGAGCCATTCTGCGCCAGGCAGACGATCGCGAACGCGGCGGGATCGAGCGTCTCGAAGCCGGCGATGGTCAGCCAGCCGACCGGATGCGTCTTGAACGAACCTGACAGCAGACCGACGATGAGCGGACGATCGGGATCGCGCGTGTTGGCGAACGCCGGCAGGGTCTCGCGCGGCAGCCGGTCGGAGCAATCCTTCAGCGCCGCGAGCATTTCGGTGCCGGTAATGCCATCGCGATACGGCAGCGTATTGCACAAGGATGCGTCGCGGCCAGCAGCCGCATCGGGAGCGATCGCGATGGCGCGGCTGGCAATTGCCACCGCTTCGTCCTGCAGCCCGAGACAGGTGGTGGCGTTGGCCAGGTTGCACAGCTCGGTCACCCGCTCGCCGTTACGCTCCATCGATAGCAGCAGCTCGATGCGCGCTTCGGCGTGACGTGTCATGCGCGTAACAGCACCGTGGCGCGCGTGTCGCGAAGCGGCAGGTTGTCGGGATCGAGCTCGCTGGCACGACGCAACGCGGCCTCGGCCTCGCGCAACCGATTGGAACGGGCGAGCACGCCGCCGAGAAGTGCCGCCGGCAGCCGCGCGTCGGGCGCGAGCGCTGTCGCCGCCTCCAGTGCATCGATCGCTTCGGGGCGCCGACCAAGCCGCTCCAGCAGGACGCCGCGCGCGGCTGGCAGCACAGGGTTCAGCGGATCGTCGTCGCTCGCGGCATCGAGCCAGGCCAGCAATGCCTCTTCCGAGCCTGACCGCACTGGCGGCGTCCACCCGATGCAGCGCATACTCCAGTGTCTGAGGCGACAGGCGCTGCGCCTCGGCGAACGCCGATTCCGCGAGCGGCTTGTCACCGGTCAGCAACAGCGCGAGGCCCAGGGTGTCCCAGGCCTCGGCCCGGCCCGGCGCAATGCCGCAGCAGCGCAGCAGCAGGTCGCGCGCGGTCTCGCCGTCGCCGCGCATGATCAGCAGGCCGGCCAGTCCGAGCAGCGCCGCCTCGCGGCGCGGGTTGATCTTCAGCACGCGGCCATAGGCCAGTTCGGCGTCGTGCGACCTGCCCGCGGCGCGCAGGGCTTCCGCGAGCCGCAACGGCGGTTCGTCCCAGTCGGGCAGCTGCCGTTCCAGCGCTTCCATCAGATCGCAGGGCGTGGCTCAGGATCGCCGGTCTTTTCCTGCGCGAGTGCCAGATTGAGCAATGTGGCGGGCGAGCTGTCACCGAGAGCGACCGCCATTCGCAGCGCGGTCAGCGCCTCTGCCGGATGGTCGTTGGCGAGCTGCACCATGCCGCGCGCTACGAGCATGGCGGGATCGATCGCGTCGGGCGATAGCTGCGTCGTCCAGCAGGGCCAGTGCGCCGGCGGGATCGCCGCCACGCAGCAGTTCGAGCGCCGCCTCAGCTGTCATGCCGCACGCGCTCCAGCACGGCGAATATCCCGGCGACCGGTGCATCGGCCTCATGGCGCACGGTCTGGCGCTCCAGCGTCCGGACGGTGAAGCCTGCGTCCCGTGCCGCATTGGCGACGTAAGCCATGCTGTGTGCGTAGCGGCCCATGCGCTCCAGCGCCCAGTCGCCATTGCCGTGCACGGTGCCGTCATGGTCAGGGAGCAATTCCTCGACCGAGAAGACAAACCAGCCGCCCGGCTCGAGCCGCGCGTGCACAGCCGCCAAGACCTCGGGCAGTGCGCCGAAATAAACGAGCACGTCGGCTGCGAGGATGAGCTGCCAGCTTGTCCGGCATCCTCGGCCAGGAGTTGCATCAGGTCGGTCTCGTGCAGTTCGGCATAGAGCTGCTTGGTCGCCGCGCTCGCCAGCATGCGCGAGGAGACGTCGACGCCGACCAGTGGGCCGATCGGCAGATCCGACAGCACGACGGCCACCAGCCCGGTGCCGCAGCCGAGATCGAGCACCGGGCCGACTGCTCGCCGGCCGCGATTTCCGGATGCTGCATGACCGCAGCGCGGATCAGCCCGGGAACGCGATAGCCGAGCGAAATCAGGTGGAGCTTCGAACCGATCGGCATAGCCGTCGAATACGGCGCGCAGATACTCGACGGGAGCGCGACTCGGCACTCGGCAGGTTGCCGGAGGCGGCGACGAGGTGCCGCACATACGGATCGTCTGGGCCGAGCTTCAACGCCTCGGCATAGGCGTCCGGCGGCCTCGGCGTGACGTCCGAGGCTGGACAGCGCATGGCCCATCAGGCCGAACGGGCAGGCGTCCGTCACGCCGGCGACGCGCGCCTCCTCGGCAAGTCGGTACGCGCCGCGAAGTCGCGCCGGCGTACCGACAGCAGGATCGCGGCGTTGCGCAATCGACCCGCGCGGGCGCGGCGGCGATGCCATCGTTCAGTGTGGCGAGCGCTGCCTCGGCGTCGCCAGTGGCCTCCTGCGCCGCGGCCAGGCCTTCGCGATATGCGGGATTGGCCGGATCGCTGCGAGACCGCCTCGCGGAGACAGGCGACCGCATCCGCCGGGCGCTTGAGATCGATCATCAGAACCCCGAGCAACGCCTTGGCCGCAGGATCGCGGCTGTCGAGCATCACCGCTTCCGCGGCGTCCGATGCCGCACCGTCCCGGTCGTCCATCTGCATGCGGACTTCGGCGCGCACTTGCGCAGACCGGCATGTTCCGGCGCTTCGGCGATCGCGTCGTCGAGTTCCTGCAGCGCCACATCAGCCGCCCCTCGCGCATCGCCAGCCTGGCGGCGAGTTCCGCGTGTCGCGGCGAAGGCGGTGCCACGCGCGGCGACGGCAGCGAGCAGAGGCCGGGCTGCGCCGGGATGGCCACTGTCGATCAGCGCCGCGATACGAGCGAGTCAAGGCGTCGGGCTCGGCGGTGGCAGTCAATTGTTCCATGCAGGCTCCTTTTGAGCCGTGGGGTTATTGGTCGCGTGCATTCAGCTCAGACGGATTCAGCGCGTGCAGGGCTGTGCGAATCGGACGACCAGCGCTGCGGATTTACAGGTCCGGCTTCAGACGATCAGATCTTGGCTTCGCACCGCCAGCGCGTGATATCCGGCGTCGGGTCGGTGTTCGTCGCGCTGGTGTTGGCAGCGAGCAGATAGCGCTGGACGAAGCTCTCGACGAATTTCGGATCCTTGAACTTCGTGATGTCGAGCCGCGTGCTGATCGCCTTCTCCTGCGCCTCGAGCGGCTGGAAGGCGATCTGCAGCGGGATACCAAGGGCGGTGGTGACCACGGTGCGCATGACCGGATCACCCAGAATCTGGTCGACCGACGTGATCGTCGAGGCCTCGCCGCGGAACGTCAGGGCGTTCGACAGGCCAGGTGTCGTGGCGTCCAGCGATTGCGCCAGGTGACCTCGGCATAGGCGTTGGCGATCGTGCTGATCACCGTCGGATCCTGGATGACCGAGAGTCCCTTGTTGGCGAAATCATAGGTCTGCACGACCGGCTTCCAGCGCGTATCGGTCAGCGTGTTGGCCAGCGACTTCGGGTCGTTCATGTTCGACTGCAGCGTCTTCTGCGCCAGCGCCGTATAGGGGATCTGATCGGCGAGTCCGTTCGCCGTCAACAGCACCTGCATCACCGTCGGATTGGCCAGCAGCTGCTGCACGGTCTTGGCTTTGCCGACGCCTGCGGTGAAGGCATCGACCGCGCGCTTCACGGCGGGCTCCGCCGCGGTCGTCTTGATGTCCTTGGTCTGATCCTGCTCGGCCGATGCCAGTGCCGTGACCGGATTCTGGCCGGACGAATTGCCGGTCTGGCCCGCGAAGCCGTAGAGGTGGCCAGCAGGCTATCGGAGCCGGTCGCCGCGCCGGTGCCATACAGGCTCGTCAGATAGCTCAGCGTGGTGCCCATGGTGGCCCCTTGGTCACGCAGGCGGTTCAGGCCTGGCCGGACAGGCCGGCCGCGATGTTTTCGTTGATCGCGATCAGGAAGTCGAAATCGGGCTTATCGCTTTCCATCTCGCGCTGCACGGTGAGGCCGACGGAGACGATCGAGGCGCGCAGATCCGTGCGGCAGGGGATTGAGCGGATCGCGCATCAGATCGGCGACCGTCATCCAAAGCCGGCGATTGTCGGCGATCGCCTGGACTCGCGGCAGCGGATCCGCCATGACGCGCCGCCTTCAGCGCGCCGTTCGCGCGGCGGAACACGTCGGCTTCCTGCTCGCGCAGACTGCGATGGGTTGCCGCGGTCTCATAGGCGCGGGCGGCCTGGGTCAGTGTGGGCATGGCTCTCGTTGATCCCTCTGTTGATTGCTGCGGGTGACATGCCAGGCGGTCGCGTCGCGATGGCGACTTCCGGCGTGCGGCCCAGCACCGTATCTTCGTGGCGAATGATTCGCCGCGCGAGCTTCAGGGCCTGGTAGCAGTCGTCTGCTTCCGCGGCGCACAGCGCGCGATCGAGAATCTCACAGGCGAGTGCCGATGTCGTTGCCTCCTTGAAGGCCGCGATCAGTTCGCGGGCCGCTTCCAGGCCGCGGACACGTTCGTCCTCGGCGCCGATATAGGCCGACTGCAGCGCGAAATAGATGCGCCGTGCCGGACTGTCGGCCTGGTCCGGCGGCATGATCTGCTTGCCGAACAGGAAGCGTGCCTTGGCGGTCAGCTCGATGCGCGACTTGGTGCGAAAGCGGATGGGCGCGCCATTGACGATCATCATTTCGCCCTGGCGCAGCTCCAAAACTAGATTCGACATGCGCCTCTTCCTGGTTCGCCGTGTCCTCAGCGGGACAGCGCACGGCGATTGATAGCGTTACCGGCGTCCTGCCGGCGTTTCATCTGGAACCATCTCCGGGCCGGCCAGTTGGCCAGCCCGGAGCGATGGCTGGTTCAGGCGGCTACTTGAACAGGCTCAGCAGCGTCTGCGGTGCCTGGTTCGCCAGCGACAGGGCCTGTGTGCCCAGCTGCTGGCGGATCTGCAGCGCCTGCAACTGCGCCGATTCCTTGGCCAGATCGGCGTCCACCAACGCGCCAAGACCGGTGTTCAGCGCATCGATCTTGTTGCTGTTGTAGCTGATCTGGTTGTTCACGTAGTTCACCTCGGAGCCGACCGTGTTCAGCGCCGTGTCCGACAGTGTTCATCTGCTTGATGAATGTGCCGCCGCGGTCGATCAGCGCGGCATCCCGGCAGCATTGCCGGCACGCCAGTGGATGCGCAGTGGCATGGCGTTGGCAGAGCCTGCGCCAGTGTTGCCGACTCATGAGAGGCGATGCCGGTGACGCATGCAGCCGAATCGCGAACGCGATCGCGTCGTACATCGCCTGCCGCCGAAGTGGCGAGGCCATACGATGCGCCCGATTCGTTGCGCACCGTGGCTACGCGTGCGAAGCTGCCGCTCGAGCCGGTGATGTTGCCGATCAGCGTCTTGCCGCTGTAGCCGGCGTCCTGGATGTCCGACTTCACGTTTGCCAGCAGCGACTTGTACTGCGCCTGAGTACTGGGTCCGCTCGTTGCCGGACACGTTGCTGTCCGACAGCGTCACCAGCACATCACGCATGCTGGCCATCGTGTTGGAGATGTCGTTCAGGCCGGTCTGGGTGGTGGACAGCAGTCCCTGCACGTTGCCGAGCTGCTGGTTCGCGGTGGTGAGCGCCCCGATGGTGGAACGCACCGACTGCGCAACCGCATAGGCCGCACCGTCGTCGGTGGAGTCCGCCACGCGCGAGCCGGTGGATATCTGCTTTTGCGTCGCTGCCAGGCTCGCGTTGGTCTTGTTCAGCGACTCGAGCGCGATCATCGCGCCGATGTTGGTATTCACGGAATTGAGGGACATGGTGTCTTACCCTATTTACTCAGAAGTGTTACGCATGCCCCGCCTTTTGCGGGAATGGAGCCATCCTGCGCCCCCTGTGTTAACGGCCGATGAAGCCGAAACGGATTTCATCACGCGACCGGCAGGAACTTGACGAGCGACAGGCTGCTCATCGTCGCGATAAGCTGATAGGAGGCCTGCATCTGCGTCTGCACCAGCGAAAGCTGCGACATTGTCTTCGCCATATCGACGTCCTCGGCCGAGGAAACCTGCCCGGTCAGCGCCGTCTGGGTATCCGCAAGCTGGGTCTGCGTGGCGGTGAGCGACGACTGCACGTTGCCCAGCACGCCGACGTCCTGCGCCATGGCAGTGATCGCCCCGGACATGCTGGTGCGGTGTCCTGCACAAGGGCCTGGAAGTCGCTCTTCACCTGCCAGGCCACTGCTGAGCGAGCCGATCGTGGCCAGCGCCCGCAGCAGGTCGCGCATGTAGGAACCGGTGCTCGCAGCTGGCCCACCGGGGATCGGCGGGTTGGCCGGGTCGATCCAGAAGGCGGTATCAGCGCATTGGCATTGGCCAGCAGGCCGATTTTCTCGATGTTGTTCTGGCCCACCTGCACCGTGGGAAGCGTCGGCGAGATTGTGGGAGAGAATGGCAACGGCCCGACCGTAGCGATGTTGTATGTCTTGTTGGCGACCGCCGCTGCGTCAGGCAGCGCGGCAGTCCGCCCACGCCGAGACCGCGGCATTGATCTGCGTATAGAACCCGGACGTCATGGATGTTGTCGGGGTTGGGCACCGGCGCATTGTCCGTGTCCTGCCCGGCGAACACATAGACGCCGCCGTTCTGCGTATCCAGCTGGCTCGCCACCTGCGACAGCGCGTCGCGCGCCGAGGCCGCGATGCTGTCCACCGCGCTGGCGTTGATGCCGTCCACAGTGTTGAGCTGTGCGTAGAAGCTTGCCGCGATCGACTGGATGTTGCTCATCGCCGTCTGCGTCACCGCCATCCGCCCGGTGCTTGCGTCCACATTGTTCTGCCAGGTCTGCAGGTTGGCCATCTGCGGCCGGAGGTCGAGCGAAATCGAAGCGCCAGTGCCCAGCCCGGCATAGGTATCGCCGACCAGCCCGCTGCTCGCCTGATTGGTGAGCGTGTCGAGCTTCTGCTTCACCGACGACGCGTTCGCGATCAGGCTGCCCAACATGCCATAGTCGGCCGGACCGACAGCGATGCTCATGGCCGCCTCCTCACTGCACCGTGCTCAACAACTGCGTCCACATCGCCTGCACGGCGGCGATGACCTTGGCGTTGGCGCCATAGGCGTTCTGCAACTGGATCATGGTGGACATCTCGGTATCCATGTTCACGCCGCTCTGCGCCGACAGCTTGGTGGTCAGCGTGGTCTGGACCGCCTGCTCGGTGCCGAGCTGGCTGGTGGTGGTCGCGCTGTCCTGCGCCTGCGAGGCGAGCATGGTGGCAGCCAGCTGCTGCAGCGTGGGTCCCCCGCCCAGGGCATTGTTCAGTACGTTATTTATAATGTCGGTGAATCCGGCGAGCCCGGCGGCGTTTTGCGATGGTGTGCCGTCGCGCACCAGGGAAGGCGTGGCCTGCACCAAAGAATTGACCAGTATCGTGGCTGCGAAACCGAGGAAGCCACCCGGCGGCGGTTGGCTGGGGTCCTGCGCCGGCACCGCCCCATTCGGATCGGCGGCGTTGGTAGCCGGATCAGTCGTCGGATCGGTGAACAGCGTGAGCCCCACCGCCGGATCGGCGAACCGGCTCGCCAGATTCTGCGCCAGCTCGTCGAGCTCCGCCTGGTCGGTCGGCATCGTCGTGTCGCGCAGCGTTACGTTGGCGCCGATCTGCCCACCCTGCATTTGGGCCGTGACATCGGCGCCGCGAAGCATGATCGGCGGCGCGCCGCTCTCCGGGTCCATATTGGCGTCGCCAACACTGAACGGGCTGGCGCCGCGGATCGGCAGCGTCAGCCCGGATTGCGTGATGATCAGCAGATCGCCGCTCGGTTGTTCCAGCGCCTTCACGTCGAGCAACTGCGACAGCGAGGCCACCGCGGAGTCGCGCTGGTTCTCCAGGTCCGCCGTGCTCTGGCCGCCGGCCTTCAGCGTGACGATCTGGTCGCTGAGGCCGCCGATCGTGCTTAGCGTGGTATTCAGGGTGGCCAACTCCGCGACAATGGAATCCTGTGCCGTCTGGCGCTGCGACGTGTAGGCGGCGCTGAGCGCGTTGATGCCCTGCGCCACGCTGGTCGCGGCCGATACCACCTGACGCTGCTGCGTCTGATTGTCGGGACTGTTCAGCAGTGTCGAGAACTGGTCCTGCAGATTGCCGAGCAGACTGGCGATGTCGCCGCCCTGGCCGGGCGTGCCCTGCACCGCGTCGATCGCCTGCAAGGCGTTCTGCCGCGTCTGCAGTCCGGCGACCGTTGCGTTCTGGCTGAACACCTCCGCCTGCAGCGCCGTGTCGATGTCTCGAATTGCCGGGCCGCTGCGCACGCCCAGCCCTTCGCCGTTGGCGGCGATGCTCTGCTGCGTGCTGACTTCGGTCGCGTACCCCGGCGTGCTGGCGTTCGCCACGTTCTGCGACACCAGGGCCATCTGGCGGTTGATGTTGGCCAGACCGCTGGTAGCGATCGACAGCGCGCCGTCGATGTTCACGGCTCAGCTCCTGACCCACGCGCCTTAACGCTTCATGTCGATCGTCTGCTGCAGCATGTCATCGGCGGTGGTCACCATCTTGGTGTTGGCCGAATAGGCCCGCTGCGCGACGATCAGCTTGGAGAACTCGGTGGCGATGTCGACGTTGGAGCTCTCGACCGATTGGGTCACGAGGTTGCCGGCGCCGTTGGTGCTGGCCTGCTCGGCGAGCGGCGTGCCGGACTCGACTGTCGCGGTGAACGCCTGGCCATCCTGGCGCTGCAACTGGTCCGGATTGTTGAAGGTGATCAGCGGCACCTGTGCGATGGTGCGGGTCTGACCGTTGTCGTAGTTCACCACGATGTCGCCGTTGGCCTGGGTGGTGACACTCGAATAACTGCCGGGCGGCACGCCATCCTGCGTCAGATCCGCGCAAACTGTATGCGGTCCCGGCGTATTGGGTCACGCCATTGGACTGGCCGTAGGTTCCCAGATTCAACTGAATAGGCTGCGTGCCTGAGCCGAAATTGGCGCTGAACGTCAGCGAGGCTTGAGTGTCCAGCGACGTATGGCCCTGAGGCGACAACGCCGCCGGTCGCGTTATCGACCGCATCGACGGTGCCCGCGGGAACCGGCGGCGTCGCGGTCGCATCGCCGAAAGTGACGTCGGCGGTACCGTAATTGGTAGCGGGGGTTGCCCGGCAATTGAATGCCCACCGTCCACAAATTGGGGGTAGCCGCATTCGCGCTTTTGGACCAGTTGAGCGTCACCGTGTGCACAGTGCCCAGTGCGTCGTAGACATCGATATTGGACGAGAGCGGAGTCGCAATGGTGTCGGCCGCGGGGGTGGCGGGCAGATTCGCCGACAACGTCACCGTCCGGGTCTGCTGCGGATTGAGCACGGTCTGCGTCACCTGGATCGGTGTAAGCGTGTTCTGGTTGACCGCGCCTGTCAGCGGATCGACCGGCCAGCCGTTGAGGGCCTCGTTGGCGCTGTTCACCAGGTAACCGTTCTTGTCCATCTGGAAGTCGCCGGCGCGAGTGTAGAACTGCTGCGTGCTGAAGGTGGGAAGGCTGTTCGCTTCACCGGTCTTCTGTGACACCGCGAAGAACCCCTGCCCGGCAATGGCGAGGCCCAACGGATTGTCGGATTGCGTGATTGTACCCTGCACGTTGTTCACGTAGTCGGGCCGCGCCACCACCGAGCCGGGAGCGTTGACGCTCGCGTTGCTGGTTGTCAGGTAATCGACGAAGTTCGTGTCCACCCGTTTGTAGCCAATCGTCTCGGCGTTGGAGACGTTGTCGCTGATGTTGCCGAAGGCATTGGACTGCGCGTTCAGTCCGCTGATCGCGGTGTTCATCGCGCCGAACAAGGACATTGTATCGCTCCTGCGAAGGCTGTGGCGGTGGTTTGCCCGCGCAGTGCTTCGCATTAAGTGTGCCAGACGCGTCGTGCGCGATTTTGTGGGCATATATGCGCCGCGGGGTTGGCAATACGCGTGCGCCGGGCACAACCGGCCCGGCATTTCCTGCCGATGTCGGTTCGAATGCCCGGCCCGATCACTCATTATCGGTCACCGATCACTGGCACGCGCCTTGCTGTCCACTCGCCCACCGGAGTGATCGCGATGCAAGCAAGCCTTCCTGCCGCAGCCCAGACGCCAGCAGCCACGCTAAGTGCCATTGCCTGGTCAGGCGCCGGTCGCCGGCGAGGCCCGGACGCTGCCTGCCGTGCCGCAGTTCGACGCGGCGATCGTGAAGGCGATGGCGAACACGGCAGTGAAGGCAATGGCCGGCACGGCGACGGCGGATCAGCCAGCAGTGCCGGTGGCGCAACCCGCCGCAAATCAACCGACTGCCCTAGCGCCCGCGCCCGCAACGCCGACAGTGGCGATGCCCCAGACGTTGCCGCTGCCCTTGCCGGACCCATTGGTCGGAACGGAGCAGGTCCCACCGGCAGCCGGGCGCCCTGCCACCGTAGCCACGCGAAAGGGCGCGACCACCGATCGCCGACAGCCCGCGCGGGCGGCCCCACCGTCACAGGTTGTCCCGTCTGCCATGCCTTTGATCCTGGGCACGCCTCTCGCCGCACCACCCACCGATCCCGACACGCCGCCGCAGCCGGCAGCATCGTCCCGGCCGTCCATGGCGGCGATCGAGGATGCTTCTGGCACGGCCAGGAAACCCGCGGACGGCGTGCCGCCGCATCTCGCGGCACCGAGCCCGGCCGAGCCGCAATCAACTGTACCAAGTGGCCCATCACAGCCGGCCCATGATGCCATCGCCGTGGCAGGCATCGTTCCGCCAGCCCAACCCGCATCGCAGGTCGCAACGGAACCGTCGCTGGCACTGCTCCCAGCAAGTGCGGGGCCACCGGCTGTCGTGCCAGCCACGCCGACGGTGCCCGACTCACCCAGGCCCACCGTCGCCTCACCCGCCGAACAGGTAGCCCCTGTTCTGGTGTCGATGGCCCACGCCCCGGACGGCACGCAGCGGCTGACACTGAGGCTCGACCCACCGGAACTCGGCCACCTGCAAATCCGTGTCGAACGGCCGCCGGATGCGCCGGCGCATGTGGACATCACCGTCGAGAAGCCCGAGACCCTGACTCTGCTGCTGCGCGACCAGCCGCAATTGCAGCGCGCGCTGGACCAGGCGGGGGTTCCGCCTGACGGCCGCAGCGTGACATTTCACATCGCCACCGCCGATGCGGGCCCACGCTACGAGGTGGGACCGACACTCAGCGGCGCCGGCACGGGCTCGTCTGGCGCCGGAGATGCTTCGTCAGGGGCATTCCATCAGGGCGGCAGGCCGGCGCGCGGGGGATTTGCCGACGCAGACGAAACGAACGCCGATTTTGCATTGCCCGTCCCCCCAGGCTGGGTGCGCGCCGGGCTCGACATCACTGCCTGACATGAAAGGCACCGCGCCATGAGTATCGCCTCCGTCGCCGCGCAGCAGAACAGCATAATCACAGCGGCCAACGCAGCCGCTGCCGCCGCCTCCAACACGACGGCGGCGGCGACATCCGGCGCGTCGGCTGCCACCCAGACCGGCACCACCGCACTGAGTTCGCTGTCGGGCAATTTCACCGATTTCCTCAAGATGCTGATGACGCAGCTGCAGAACCAGGATCCGACCAGCCCCATGGACACCAATGCGTTCACCACGGAGCTTGTGCAGTTCTCCAGCGTGGAGCAGCAGATCAACACCAACACGAGTCTGACGTCGCTGATCCAGCTCACACAGGCCGGCGAGGTGATGCAGGGCTCCAACATGACGGGCAAACAGGTGACGGTCACCTCGGACCACCTGGCGTTGCAGAACGGCAAGGCGACGATCCAGTTCACCACGGCAGCAGCCCAGCCGGTGGCGATCGCGATCTACAACGACAGCGGCACGAAACTGCAGGACGCCACGCTGACCTCGGTCAAGGGAACCAACACCTGGACCTGGAATGGCAGCAACGCCTCGGGCGCGACGATGCCGGACGGCGCCTACAAGGTCGCGGTGGCGGGCGCGGACTCCAGCGGCACCGTCTCGGCCCTGCCATTCAGCGTGGTCGGCACAGCGACCGGCGTGCAGAGCCTGCCGAGCGGCATGCAGCTGCAGATGGGCGCGCTGTCGGTCGATTTCAGCAAGGTGCAGTCAGTGGGGAACTGACCCCGCCCACCGACATTCAGCGTGGGCCCATGCGCGCCGAGGCGGGATGGCCCTCCACCTTGAACCGCTTGCCGGTATCGGTGACCTCGGTGCCGTCCACCTTCAGGATCGAAAAGTCCTGGTCGGAGAAGTTGCCCACGTAAATGTAGCTTCCGTCGGGCGTGAACGCAGCTGCCTCCGGCAGGACTCCAACCTGAATCGTCTTGATCGGCGTCACCGTCTTGCCCTGAATGCGCAGGACCGTGACGCTGCCGGTCGGTTTATGGAACCACGCCTGCTTCATGTTCGAGCCATTGACGTTGACCGCCACCGCGAGGTCGCCCTTCGGGCTCATCGCCAGTCCCTCCGGCGCGTCCTCCACCGTCAGGTGTGCTATCACGTGCGGATGCGCGCCCTCCAGGTCGATCACGCTGACGGCGTCGGCATTGCCGTCTGACGAACCGCCGTTGCCGTTGTCCGCGGTGATGGCCAATTTGGAGTCGGGCGAGACCACCACGTTGTACGGGAACGCGTAGGTCGGCAGATCGAGCTTGTTGTAGGTGACCTTGTCGCCGTCGACGTCCAGCACGGCAAGCTTGTTGTCCGGCGACTTCACCGCCAGCGCATGTTTGCCGTCGGGCGTGAACTCGACATGCGCGACGCCGGGACTGATCGGGATGGTTCCGGTCTGCGTTACCTGCGTGCCGTCGATCTTCAAGACGCTGATGGTGCCGTCGGCGCGATTGGCGACCAGCGCCATGTCGCCCTTGGGGCTGAACGACAGGCCGGAGGGCTGCTTGCCGAGGTTCAGCGTCTGGACAAGTTTGGGTGGGTTGGCCTTCAGGTCGATGACGAACAGTTTGTCGGTCGGCACCATCTTGCGCGTGCCGTTCTCCTCGGCGACCGTCATCGAATCGGCCACGAGGGCGAGACTGCCATTTGGCGAGATCGCGAGGTTGGTAGGCGGCCCGACGATGGAATTCTCCAATGGCAGGGTGGCGACAATCTTCGGATCCTCAGGCTTCGCGACATCGACAATGAGGATGGTGTCCTTGCCGGTCGGATTTACGATGGGCTTGCCCTGCGCGTCGGTGTCGGGCTTCTCATCGTTCCCGACAATCATAAAGGGCGCGGCCCGGGCCGGGATGGCGGTGGTGACGAGCAATGCAAG
Organism: uncultured Alphaproteobacteria bacterium; assembly: GCA_963780095.1. Taxonomy (GTDB): domain Bacteria; phylum Pseudomonadota; class Alphaproteobacteria; order Acetobacterales; family Acetobacteraceae; genus JAMXLO01. The sequence goes on along the minus strand of CAWABH010000043.1, from coordinate 167,216 downwards.
GCTTGCCGCGACAGCATGTTTCAGCATCGTTTCTCTCCCTGGCGTGCTTCTCGTTGGGCGGCGATTTTGGGAAGGATCGGTTTGAGCGGCAAGCCCCGGGATTGCGTTCTGCCTCCCCCGCCGCGGCGGCGCCCGGATTCAAGGACCTCATCGTGCTGGCCGTCACCACCAAAAACCTGCCACCAGCCGTCGTTGCGGCAATCGGCTCGGTTGAATCCGGATTGGCACCAGCACGTTGATGCAGCCCAACGGACCGGCAACTGGCACGATGCGGCGACGGTCAACGATGGGAATGCCTGAATACCAGGCGCCGTTTCTGCTGAACTCGTCCCGCCATTCCTAAACCGTCATGGCCGGGCTTGTCCCGGCCATCTCCTCCGCCACTGGCGCCGCGACGGATGGCCGGGACGAGCCCGGCCATGACGAAGGGAACGAGCGGTGTCGAAAAGTCATTGGTTCGGGCCATTGGTATTATTCGTAAATTTATTTAACCGAACCAAATGAAGTCGGCCGATTCGTGACCTGTCCAAGGTAAGCTTTCGTTGTGATGTCTGGCAGCGTCTGCAGGCAGCCCGGCGGCTTCTTACGGGCGGCGTCGGCCGGCACGCTCGTTCCTTCCGTCATGGCCGTCCCCGGACCTGATCCGGGGACGGCCATGACGGTGCAAGAAGCGGGGAGAGTCAAAAGTAGCTGCGGGTGAGAGGATGCTTATGGGCTGTGCCCCTTACGATACCTACCCGGCACAATCTGCCCGGCCGTTAACGGCAGGGTAAGCGCGGAAGGGCAAGCTGCGCTCCACGGCACACAGCCTGACTGCCGGGAAATGGGTCGGGCCACGGAAAACGCGCCCTGCCGAAGGCGTAGAGGTGGATGACGATGAAGGCCCTCGTGGAAGGGTTGCGAGCCTTGGGCCCTGCCCGGCTCGCCGCGATGGGCGCCGTCGCGCTGGGCATGCTTGGCATGCTCGCGCTGATGATGCTGCGCGGCGGAACCGAGCCGATGGCATTGCTCTACGGCGATCTCGACCTGCGCGACTCCGCCCAGGTCGTCGATCAGCTCGCTCGCCGCCATATCGCATATCGCATCGCCGGCAACGGCAGCCAGATCCTGGTGGCCGCCGACCAGATCCCGGATGCCCGTCTGGCTCTGGCGAAGGAGGGCCTGCCCGCCGGCGGCTCGGTCGGCTACGAAATCTTCGACCGCGGTGACAGCCTCGGCGCCACAGATTTCCAGCAGAAGATCAACGAGACCCGCGCGCTGGAAGGCGAGCTCGTGCGCACCATCCGCGCCATCAATGGCGTCCGTGGCGCGCGCGTGCATCTGGTGCTGCCACGACGCGAACCCTTCGCGCGCGAGCGTCAGGACGCACAGGCCAGCGTGATGCTGACGATGACCGGCGTTGCGCGGCTGGACCGTGAAGGCATCCAGGCGATCCTGAACCTCGTCGCCGCCGCGGTGCCGGGACTGCGCCCGCAGAACATCGCCATCGTCGACTCGCGCGGCGACCTGCTGGCGCGCGCCGGCGAGCCGGTGGGCGCGGCCGCGGCCGCCCTGAGCACCGAGGAGATGCGCCGTGCCACCGAACTCCGGCTCGCGCGCGCGGTCGAGGAGATGCTGGAGCACACCCTGGGCGCCGGCCATGTGCGTGCCGAAGCCGCGGTGCGCATGAGCTTCGACAAGGTGAACCAGACCGAGGAGCGCTACGATCCCGAGGGCCAGGTGACGCGAAGCACGCAGACCGTCACCAACAACACCAAGAGCACCGAGGCTTCCAGCACGGTGACGGTGCAGAACAACCTGCCGAATGCGGACGCCGGCAAGGAAGGCGCCGGTTCGCAGGACGCGCGCCAGGAGGAGACAACCAACTATGAGATCGGCCGGACCGTCCGCACGCTGATCCGCGAGCAGCCGCAGATCGACCGCATCAGCCTGGCGGTCATGATCGATGGCACGGATGCCGTGGGCGCCGATGGCAAGCACGCCTGGCAGCCGCGCGCGGGCGAGGAACTCGATCGCATCACCGGCCTGGTGAAGACCGCCATCGGCTACGACGAGAAGCGCGGCGACCACGTCGAGGTCGTGAGCCTGCGCTTCGCCGCCGATGATGCCGCACCCATGACCGACACCGACGGGCTGTTCGGCCTGCATCTGGAGAAGGCGGATCTGCTGCATCTCGCGCAGACCGCGTTGTTCGGTGTGATCGGCGTCATGGCGCTCCTGCTGGTGTTGCGGCCGATGGTGCTGCGGCTGACCACGCTCGGTGCCGGCGCATTTGCCGGCGGCGACGCAGCGCTGCCCGCGCTCGGCGGTCCGATGGCGCCCGCATTGGCCGGCCCCGCTTCGGCGGCCCTGTCAGTCGCGGCGTCGCCTCAGCGTCTGCTCGAGGACGAGAGCATGGTGAACATCGCCCAGATCGAGGGACAGATGCGCGCCTCCTCGCTGCGCCGGATCGGCGAACTCGTGGAGAAGCACCCGGACGAGACGCTGTCGATCGTTCGCGGCTGGATGGTGCAGGAGAACAGTTGAGGTGCTCAAGTCCGAAGACTTCCGTGCGCTGGCCGGACCGCAGAAGGCGGCCATCTTCATGATGGCGCTCGGCGAGGAGCAGTGCACGCGGCTGTTCGCGATGATGCATGAGGACGAGATCAAGGACATCTCGGCCGCCATGTCGCAGCTCGGCGCCGTCCGGGCGGAAGTGGTCGAGCGGCTCTGCCTCGACTTCGTCGACGGCATGGGCGCCGCGGGCAATCTGGTCGGCAGCTACGAGAGCACCGAGCGGCTGCTGCAGAAATCGCTGCCGCGCGACCGCGCCTCGCAAATCATGGAGGAAATCCGCGGCCCGGCCGGGCGCACCATGTGGGACAAGCTTGGCAATGTGCACGAGGCGGTGCTGGCGAATTACCTGAAGAACGAATATCCGCAGACGGTCGCGGTGGTACTGTCCAAGGTGAAGCCGGAGCATGCGGCGCGCGTGCTCACTCTGCTGCCCGACTCGTTCGCGATGGAAGTCGTCATGCGCATGCTGCGCATGGAGAGCGTGCAGAAGGACGTGCTCGACGGCGTCGAGCGCACGCTGCGCGCGGAGTTCATGTCGAACCTCGCCCGCAGCACGCGGCGTGATTCGCACGAGATGATGGCGGACATCTTCAACAGTCTCGACCGCCAGGCGGAGACGCGCTTCCTCGCCGCGCTCGAGGAACGCAACCGCGAGTCGGCCGAGCGCATCAAGGCGCTGATGTTCACCTTTGACGACCTGATCCGCCTCACGCCGCAGGCGGTGCAGATCCTGCTTCGCGCGATCGAGAAGGACAAGCTTCCGGTCGCGCTGAAGGGTGCCTCGGAGAAAATCCGCGACATGTTCTTCAAGAACATGTCCGACCGCGCCGGCAAGATCCTGAAGGACGATATCGAGGCGCTCGGCCCGGTGCGGCTGCGCGATGTCGACGATGCGCAGTCCGGCATCGTGTCGCTCGCCAAGGAGCTGGCGGCGCAGGGCGCGCTCGAGATCGCCGAGAGCAAGGACGAGGAGCTGGTCTACTAGATGGATGGATCGGTGCATACCAGACCGTCATCACGGCCGATCGGCGCGCTGTTCGGGGAAGATTTCGATCGGCCTGAGTCTGCCCCCGAGCCAGAGGTGATCGAGCCGGTATTTTCCGCGGCCGAATTGGCCAATGCGCGTGAAGCCGCCTGGCGACAGGGCAATGCCGCCGGACTGGAGGAGGCTGCCGCCAGCGACGCCGCCGTGACGCGGCGTGCAATCGAATCGTTCGCAACGCAATTCGCGGACGCAAGCGACACGGCCGCAGCACTTGCCGAACAGTCCGCCGATGCGATCGCCCGGCTGCTGTTTGACAGCCTTGCCGCGGCTTTTCCGGTGCTCTGCGCCTGCTATGGCGAGGCGGAAGTGCAGGCGATCGTGCGCTCCGTCCTGCCGGCACTGACCCAGGAGCACGTGGTGACGGTGCGCACGAACCCGCTCACCGCGCGATCTCTTTTGCGCGAGATCGGCCGGCTCGATCCGGACTTCGCCGCGCGCGTGCAGATTGCCGAGTGCGATGCAATGACGCCAGGCGATGTGAAGATTGCCTGGCGCAATGGTGCGGTGGTCCGCGACGCCACAGCACTTTGGGAGCAGGTGGCGGCGATCCTGGCACCTGCCGGGTTGCTGCGGACCGATGTCGTGTTCAACCGGGAGACCGTCGATGGCGACTGACATGGAACTGGCCGAGCTCGCCGAGCCCGGTGCATCCGGCAATGAAAGCGGCTCACCGCGCAGCGCCCGCGAGCTGGAGGCGGTCTACGACATACCGGTCACCGTCAGCGCCGTGCTCGGCAAGGCGACGATGCAGGTGAGCCAGCTGCTCAAGCTCGGCCGCGGCGCCGTGGTCGAACTGGACCGAAAACTGGGTGAGGCGATCGACATCTACGTCAACAACCGCCTGGTCGCGCGCGGCGAGGTGGTGATGGTGGACGACAGCCGTCTCGGCGTGACCATGACGGAAATCGTCAAGACCGACCGGACGACGTGAGGCAGCGCCGATGCGCGTCCTGATCATCGGCTCGTTGGCTGGCGAACTCGGGCAGGCAGCACGGATCGCGATCGCGCGCGGCGCGAAGCTCGAGCAGGCGGATGACGCCGATGCCGGCCTGACGCGGCTGCGAGCGGACGGCCGCATCGACCTGGTGCTGTGCGATCTGGCGCATGACGTGGGCGCGGTGGTGCGCGCGCTCGCTGCCGAACGGATCGCCGTGCCGGTGGTCGCCTGCGGCACCGGCGACGATGCGGAGGCGGCAGCACGCGCCATCCGTGAGGGTGCGCGCGAGTTCCTGCCGCTGCCGCCCGATCCGGACCTGATCGCCGCCATTCTGGAGGCTGCCGCCGGCGAGACCCACGCAATGATCGTGCGCGATCCGGCCATGCAGGAAACCGTGCGCCGCGCCGAACAGGTCGCGACCTCCAATGCCTCGGTGCTGATCATGGGTGAAACGGGCACCGGGAAGGAGGTGCTGGCGCGCCACATCCATCGGCGTTCGCGCCGCTCCGCGGGGCCTTTCGTCGCGCTGAACTGTGCCGCGATCCCGGACAACCTGCTGGAATCGGAGCTCTTCGGTCACGAAAAGGGTGCGTTCTCCGGCGCGGTGGCACGCCGGGTGGGAAAATTCGAGGCGGCGGACGGCGGGACGCTGCTGCTCGACGAGATCAGCGAGATGGATATCCGCCTGCAGGCGAAGCTGTTGCGCACCTTGCAGGAAAGGGAGATCGACCGGCTGGGCGGGGCGGCACCCGTGCGCGTGGATGTGCGCATCCTGGCAACGGCCAACCGTGATCTGCTGGCCGAAGTGCAGCGCGGCACATTCCGGGAGGATCTGTATTTCCGCCTCAACGTGGTTTCGCTGCGAATTCCGCCGCTGCGTGAGCGGCCTGGCGATGTTGCGGCGCTCGCCGAGCACTTCGCCCGTCGCTATGCCGATGTGAATGGGCTGCCGTTCCGCCCGCCATCGCGCGAAGCGCTGCTCCGTCTCGCGTCCCACGGCTGGCGGGGCAATGTGCGCGAACTGGAGAACGTCGTTCACCGCGCCGTACTGCTTGCCGATGGTTTACAGATTGGCATCGAGGCGATCGAGCTGGGCCCTCCGGCGGCCGTGTCTCAAGGGTCCGCCGCAATGACGGATGCCGGCGGCATTGCCACGCTGGTCGGGCGAAAGATGGTCGAGGTCGAGCGCGACCTGATCATTGGGACGCTCGGGCACACACTTGGCAACCGCACGCACGCGGCGACCATCCTCGGCATTTCGATCCGCGCGCTGCGCAACAAGCTGCGCGATTATTCGGCGCAGGGCGTCATGGTGCCGCCACCCGGCGCTGGCGTCGCCGCGTGAGCGTCATGCGGACTTCGATGGTCCCCTCCCCCCAACCCCCTCCCGCAAGGGGAGGGGGAGTAGGTACATCAGTGCTCCCCCTCCCCTTGCGGGAGGGGGCTGGGGGGAGGGGGCCGCGCCCCAACTCCGATGCCTGACTTGGTCGCCCCCCAAAGCTTCCTGCCCGCACTGACCGCCCGGCTGCGCCAGTACGCGCCGGGCAGCGACGTCGGCCTCGCGCTCGGCGTGATCCTGCTGCTGTCGGTGCTGATCCTGCCGCTGCCGACGCTGCTCCTCGATCTCGGTCTGGCGCTTTCCATCACCTCCGCCGTGCTGGTCCTGATGGTGGCGCTGTTCCTCAACCGGCCCCTCGACTTTTCCAGCTTTCCCACGCTGCTGTTGCTGACCACGCTGCTTCGCCTGTCGCTCAACGTCGCCGTCACGCGGCTGATCCTGTCGCATGGCAACGAGGGCCCGCTCGCCGCCGGCCACGTGGTCGCGGCATTCGGCGGCTTCCTGATGGGCGGCGACGTGGTGATCGGCCTGATCATCTTCTCGATCCTGCTGGTGGTGAACTTCATGGTCATCACCAAGGGATCGGGACGCATCGCCGAGGTCGCAGCCCGGTTCAGCCTGGATGCGATGCCGGGCAAGCAGATGGCGATCGACGCCGACCTTTCCGCCGGCCTGGTCGACGAGAAGGAGGCGCGGAGGCGACGGCGCGAGCTGGAAGAGGAAAGCAGCTTCTACGGCGCGATGGACGGTGCCGCGAAATTCGTCCGCGGCGATGCGATCGCGGCGCTGATCATCACGGTGATCAACATCCTGGGCGGTTTGGCGATCGGCGTGGTGCGTCACGGCATGTCGTTCGCCGACGCCGCCGCCACGTTCACCACGCTGACCGCCGGCGACGGTCTGGTCTCGCAGATCCCCGCGCTGCTGGTCTCCACCGCCGCCGGCATCGTGGTGACAAAGGGCGGCATGGAAGGCACCGCCGATGCGGCATTGATCCGGCAGCTTGGCCGCAGCCCCAAGCCACTCGCCATGGCGGCGGGCGCGGCGACCGTGCTGGCGCTGCTGCCGGGTCTTCCGATGCTGCCGTTCGTGGCGCTCGCCGGTCTGGCGGGCGGCGGTGCGTGGATACGTTACAAAAATCCTCCGGAGGCCCCGTCAACGGACGCGCCTGCGCCGCTGGTCGCAACCGAGCCGCCGATCAGCGACGCACTGCGGATCGACATGATTCGCCTGGAGCTGGGCTACGGCCTGCTGGCTCTGGCCGGTGGCGATGCGCCGCGCCTGACCGAGCAGATCAAGGGCCTGCGTCGTTCGATCGCCACCGAAATGGGATTCGTTCTCCCGCCGGTGCGCATCCAGGACAACATGCAGCTCGGCGCGGATGCCTACTCGATCCGCATCAAGGAGATCGAAGCCGGCACCGGCGTCCTGCGCCCCACCATGCTGCTGGCGATGGATCCCAAGGGGAACATGCCGGACGTGCCCGGCGAGCAGACGCGCGAGCCAGCCTTTGGCCTTCCGGCAATGTGGATCGATGTGGCAGCCAAGGAAGAGGCGATGTTCCGCGGCTGCACGGTCGTCGATCCCCCCAGCGTGCTGACCACCCACGTGACCGAGGTCGTTCGCGAGAACATGGCGGAGCTGCTGTCCTACACCGAGACGCAGAAGCTGCTCGACGAACTGCCGCGCGAGCAGCAGAAGCTGGTCGCGGACCTGATCCCGTCGCAGATCACCACCGGCGGCGTGGAGCGCGTGCTGCAGGCATTGCTCGCCGAACGGATTTCGATCCGCGATCTGGCGACGATCCTGGAGGCGGTCCAGGAGGCCTGCGGCGGCGCGGGCCGTGCCATTCCGGTCATTGTCGGCCATGTGCGCGCGCGGCTGGCACGCCAGATCAGCGACAGTCACACCGGCCCCGGCGGCTACATCCCGCTCGTCACGCTGTCGCCCCAATGGGAAGCGGAATTCGCCGAGGCACTGACCGGGCCGGCGGAGGATCGCCAGCTGGCAATGGCTCCCAGCCGGCTGCAGGAGTTCATGGAACGGCTGCGCAACACCTTCGACACGGCGGGCGCTGCCGGCGAGACGCCTGTGCTGCTGACGTCCGGCGGCATCCGCAGCCATGTGCGTGCCATCGTCGAACGCATCCGTCCGACGACGCCGGTGTTGGCACAGGCGGAGATCCATCCGCGGGCGCGCATCCGCACGGTAGGGACGATCTGATGTCCCCAGGCACACCATGCGCCTGAAACTCTACCGTGCAGGGGGCATGGCGGAAGCGATGGCGAAGGTGCGCGCCGAACTCGGTGAGGACGCGCTGATCCTGGCGACGCGCCGCGTCGGCGAAGGTGTGGAGATTACCGCCGCACTGGAACCGGATGAAGCACCGCCGCCGCTGGCGCCGCCGGACCCTGCCCTGATCGCCGCGCTCGAGTTCCATGGCGTGCCCGCCTCACTGCGCGAGGCCTTGCAGCGTGGTGAACTCGGGGCGGCCCTGGCCGGCGCATTGCAGTTCGCGCCATTGCCTCTGGGTGCGAATGAACGGCCGCTGCTGCTGGTTGGTCCGCCCGGCGCCGGCAAGACACTGACGGTGACCCGCCTGGCGACGCGCCTTGTGATGGCCGGCGCGGCACCGATGGTGATCACCGCCGACGGCAAGCGCGCCGGTGCGACGGAACAGCTTGCCGCCTTCACCAGACTGCTTGGCATCAACCTGATCGTCGCCTGTCATCCTGTCACGCTTGGCCGGGCCCTCACGCACCGACAGGACGCAGCGCCGGTGCTCATCGATACGCCGGGCTGCGACCCGTTCGATCCGGTGCAGCTTGAAGAACTGACGGCGCTCGCCACGACAATCGACGCGGTGGTGGCGCTGGTATTGCCGGGTGGCCTCGATCCGGCCGAGGCGGCGGAGCTGGCGGTCGCCTACTCGACTGCCGGCGCCAGCCTGCTGGTGGCGACACGGCTCGATCTGGCACGCCGTCTCGGCGGCATCCTGGCCGCCTCCGCCAGTGCGCGGCTGGCGCTGACCGAGGCGGGCATCGCGCCCGATGCCGCCGGCGGTCTGCATCCGATCACCCCCGGCTGGCTCGCCACGCGTCTGCTCGCACTCCCGCGCACGGAACCCCGCCAATGACGACCATAGGCCACATCGTTGCCATCGCCTCCGGCAAAGGCGGCGTCGGCAAGACCTGGTTCGCCATCACGCTGGCGCACGCGCTGGCCCGCCGCGGCCGACGCGTGCTGCTGTTCGACGCGGACCTCGGGCTCGCCAACGTCGATATCCAGCTCGGCCTGACACCGAAGCAGGATCTTGGCGGCGTCGTCGCCGGCCGCGCCACGATGGCGGACGCAACGCTGCACCATGTGGACGGCGACTTCGACATCGTCGTCGGCCGGTCCGGTTCCGGTGCGCTGTCGGCGCTCGATCCATCCGCATTGGAACGCGTGCTGACGGCGCTGCGGCAGCATGCATCGCGCTACGACACGGTGCTGCTCGATCTCGGCGCCGGGCTCGACCGGTCCGTGCGTCGGATGTCGGCCTGGGCCGACACGCTGCTGGTCGTTGCCACCGACGAGCCCACGAGCCTGACCGACGCCTATGCCGTGCTGAAGCTGCATGCGGCCGATCGGCACGAAGGCGATGCCCGTGTGGTGGTCAATCTCGCAGCAACGCGCTCCGCCGGGGAACGGACCTTTGTCACATTGCAGCGTGCCTGCGCGACCTTCCTCGGCCGGTCGCCCCGGCTCGCCGGCGTGATCCGGCGCGATGACCGCGTGCGCGATGCGATCAGGCGCCAGACGCTGCTGCTCACGCGTCATCCGGCCTGCCCGGCCGCCGCGGACGTGGAGGCCACTGCCGCTTTCCTGCTCACGGCGTAACACTTTGTCGCGCAGGCGACCCCATATGCCGGCCTGCGAACGCTTTGCCTATACCGCCCGCCGCCCCACATATCGGCGCGGAGGGGTGCATGCAGCTGATCCGCAGCAACCGAAGTCGCGACCTGCGCGTGGACTTCTTCCGCGGCCTGGCCCTGTGGTGGATCTATACCGACCATATCCCCGGCGATGTGCTCGGCGACTACAGCCTGCGCAACTTCGCCATGTGCGACGCGACCGAGATCTTCGTGCTGCTGGCAGGGTTCGGCGCCGGTCTGGCCTACGGTCTGGAGATGGACCGGCAAGGCTATCTGTACGCCGCAGCCGATGCGCTGCGCCGGGCGTGGACCCTCTATATCGCCCACATCTTCCTGTTCGTCGTCTACACGGCCCAGGTCGCCTATTCGGCCGTCGCGCTCGATCGCGTCTTCTACCTGGAAGAAACGCGCCTCGACGTCCTGGCCGAAGCGCCATACCGCGCGCTGCTCGAGGCGCTGCTGCTGCGATTCCAGCCCAGCCTGCTGAACATATTGCCGCTTTACGTGGTGCTGCTGCTGATGTTTGCCGCGGCCCTGCCGTTGTTGCGCCGGCCTGCACTACTGTTCGCGGTATCACTGGCCGGATACGCCGTGGTGCGGTTCACCGGCATCAATCTGCAGGCCTGGACCGGCGAAGGATGGTACTTCAATCCGCTCGCCTGGCAACTGCTGTTCATGATCGGCGCCATTCTGGCCTATGCGCCGCCGAAGATGCCGCGACTGCACTGGCCGATCGACCTTCTCGCCGTTCTGGTGCTGCTGTCGGGGATCGTCGTCATCTGGGTGATCGACATCCATCCGCCGATCCTGGCCTTGATGCCGGCGCCGGTGATCCGCTTCATCATCACCGAGGACAAGACCGGCCTGCACCCGTTCCGGCTGCTGTCCATCCTGTCGCTCGCCTGGCTGACGGTCCGCCTTGTCCCATTTGACGCGGCCTGGGTGCGCACCCGGCTCGCTGCACCACTGGTGCTGATCGGCCAGAACTCGCTGTCGGTGTTCTGCTCCGGCATCTTCTTCGGCTTCCTCGCCAGACTGGGCCTGGAAGCGGACGAAGGCGTTGCGATGCAGGTGGCGGTCAACCTGCTTGGCGCGCTCGCGATGGTCGCGGTCGGCGGGCTTGCGGCGTGGTATCGCAGCAAGGGGCGCGCACCGGCTTCCCGGCAGTCGGTCAGCTTGCCGGCAGTCGCGAGGACTGATACCGGATAAGGCGGAATGCTCCGGTTGGCCTCCCGTCTGCTCGCCTGTGCCATCCTTGCGTTGCCGGCGCCATCCTGGGCGGGCAGCGATACGGGTGACGCCTGCGGTGCGCCCGAGGAATTCACCACCACCGGTGCGCCACTGGGACAGCTCGCGACGGCCATCGCCGCGGGAGGTCCGGTCGCGGTCCTGGCCATCGGCTCGGCGACCACGGTCGGTTCTGTCAGCTCCGCCACCGGACTTCCCACCAGCGCAATGCCGGGTGCGACGTTTCCCTGGCATATGATTCGCGCGCTGGAGGCAGCGCTGCCAGGGGTGAAGTTCGCGCTTACGGTGCGCGGCGGGCGCGGCATGACAGCCGAGGAAATGCTGCCTTTGCTGGATGCTGCGCTGAAGGAGCAGCATTACCCGCTGGTGCTGTGGCAGACCGGCACGGTGGAGGCGGCCAAAGGGTTGCGTCCGGACGGCATGCTGGACGTGCTGCACACCGGCGCGGAGCATATTCGCGATGCGGGCGGCGACCTTGTGCTGATCGATCCTCAGTTCAGCCGCTTCCTGCGTGCCAACACCGATCTCGATCCCTATGAGGGCGTGCTGCAACAGGTCGCCACGATGCCGGGCGTGGTGATGTTCCATCGCTTCGATCTGATGCGCACCTGGGCCAACGACGGGCGGATCGATCTGGAGCACACGCAGAAGGCGGACCGCGACAAGGCCCTGAACGAATTGAACGAATGCCTGGGCAAGGCTCTTGCGCGTTTCGTGCTGAGCGGGGCGGACGTGCAGAAGAAGTAGGCAAGGCTCACAACAAAGACACGAACGGCACGAAGCTGCCCGCGGCAGACCGTCGTTGCCGGCATGCGGTTCGAGGAGAAATAGGGATGCGGCGAGGCATCAGGCGTGGGGTCATTCTGGGCGCCCTCGTCGTGGCTGCGCTCCTCGTTGCGACGCTCGCGATCTTCATCGGCAGCCGGCCCTACGAGCACCCCGTCATCGCGCAGGAACCAGGCGGCCAGGACGCGTCGTTCGACGGCATCAGCGAGCTGATCGCAGCCGCGCACCAGCGCGGCACGATGCTGCACGTGCTGTGGACCCACGGGATGTGCACACACGAGCTGAACTGGGCCGCCAATCGCGCGACCCAGATCGCAGCGGCACTCGACGGCACCGCGACCCAGACGGACGCCATCGAGGAAACCGCCGGCATGACGCGGGTGCTTTATCAGGTCAAAACCCCCGGCGGCGATTTCGATGCGACGTTCGTGGTCTGGTCGCCGATGACGCAGCCCTTCAAGAGCGAACTCAACTTCGATGCGCCGGGCAGCGACCCCGCGACCTCATTCCCATACCGGCGTGCGACGCTGAACGGGGCGCTGAAGCTCAAGCTCATCAATGACTGTCTGTCGGACGCCGTGGTCTATGGCGGCCAGCATGGAGACCCGATCCGCGCGGCGATGAAGCTGGCGGTCTGCCGCGAACTTGGCGGAACGCCGGTTCCCGGACAGCCCTGCGATTTCACCGGTGCGGAGCTTGACCGTCCGATCGCGGTGATCACCGAGAGCCTGGGCAGCAAGATTCTGTTCGACGCCGCCCGGGCGATCTATGAGGAGACGGGCCGGGTTGGGGGTGAGCGTACCGCGATGGCCCAGCGGTTTGCGTCCGTGCAGATGATCTACCTCATGGCAAACCAGATCCCGCTGCTTGACATCGCCAGTCCGTTGCCGCCGCAACTGGAGGCCGACGCTCAGAACGAAGACGTTCCCCACGACTCCAGCCTGGGCCACATGGTCGGCATGATGCACCGGGCGCGATCAGGAATGCCGCCGGAGCACTTTGCGGCGATGGCCATGCCGACCGTGGTCGCGTTCACCGATCCCAACGACCTGCTGAGCTACCGGCTCATCCCGTCGGTTCTGGATGTCGCGCGTGCGCGGCTGATCAACGTGATTGGATCGAACGAGACAACGTGGCTGGGATTCCTCGAGCGGCCGGACATGGCGCATTGCGGGTACACATGGAACAGCACCGTCATCGGCCTGATCGCACACGGACACCAGGTCGGGCAGCCGTTGCCGGAGGCGCCGGTCGTCGGTCCGCGCAGGTGCTCGTAGTGTCCGACGGTATCCGCCAGCCCGCCTCATGTCGCCGCTGATCGCGACGACGAAGCCGGCGTCACCAGCCATGACGCCGCTGCAGCCCATCAGCTTTCTCCTCACCTCCAGCGGATTGGAGCATTTTCGGGCTGACCGGAAGCGTACACCTCGCCCACGAAGTGGAAGAGGTCGCGGCGCGGCAGCGATGCGGGAGAGGGTTTATCCGGTCGTATTTGAATGCGCAGGCACCCTGTCCCGGCGCTTCGCGCCAACTCCGGTTCAAGCCCCATAGGCGCTAACTTAAGCGTACGGATCGCTGTCTCATCGTCATGGCCGGCCTCGTGCCGGCCATCCACGCCTTCCGGAACCGCAGCAAAGTAAGGCGTGGATGGCCGGGCCTGATCCCCGGATCTTAAGCGTACGGATCGCTGTCTCATCGTCATGGCCGGCCTCGTGCCGGCCATCCACGCCTTCCGGAACCGCAGCAAAGTAAGGCGTGGATGGCCGGGCTTGATCCCCGGATCTTAAGCGTACGGATCGCTGTCTCAGCGTCATGGCCGGCCTCGTGCCGGCCATCCACGTCTTCGGGAACCGCAGCAAAGCAAGGCGTGGATGGTCGGGCCTGATCCCCGGATCAAGTCCGGGGACGGCCATGACGATAAACCTCGGCTCCAGGGCCCTAAGTTAGGACCCGAGCCGGAATAAGCAAATCATCGTGTGCACGAACCACGATCCCTGTGGTCATCCCCGCGAAAGCGGGGACCCAGTTGTCGACCTGGGTCCCCGCTTTCGAGGGGATGACGACAGCGGGGTAATGTCACCGTCAATCGACGCACTTGTTTCGCCTCGGGCCCTTAGCGCCTATGGGTTCAAGCCCGGGGCAGGCTCTCTCCCACGTCGCGGGCGAGGTGTACTGAGGTGCAACGTTTTCAGTCGCGGTTCGCCTGTCCCACCACCCGGCCGCTGGCGCTCAAGCCGAGGGAGCCTTTCCTCACTCCCGCCGCGTCACGCGATAGCGATTGGACGCACCTACCAGCAGGGCTTCAGCCTCCGTGGCGACACGGTCCACGATCTCGCCAGCAGGCGGGATGTCGCCGATCAGATCCACCGCCTCGCCGACGATCACCGCCGCGGTATCAAAGTCACCGGCCGCACGCGCCGCGTCGTAGCGCGCCGCCTCCTCGGCCTGCTTCTGCAGGAGTTCGACCTCGCGACCGCGCCAGCGCTCGGAAAATCCGTTTGCCAGCACGCGCCCGGAATACGGGGCGGGCCAGACATTGCGGCGTACGATGTCGAACAGGACGCTGCGGATCGTCGCATCGCCCGTCGCCGCGACGATGCGATCTTTCGCACCCGCCAGTGCCGCTGCCTCCTGTGAGGCAAAGAACCGCGTGCCCATCAGCACGCCATCGGCCCCCAACATCAGCGCCGCCGCGAGCCCGCGGCCATCCGCAATGCCGCCGGCCGCGGCAACCGGAATATCGCCGGCGACATCGACCACCGCCGGCACAAGAGGGAAGGTGCCGCGTGAAATGCCGTGACCGCCCGCCTCCGCGCCTTGCGCAATCAGCACATCCGCACCGTGCGCAATCGCCTGCCTCGCCTGATCCAGCGTCTGCACCTGGCACAGCAGCAACGCGCCGGCCGCCTTGATCCTGTCGGCGTGCGGCTGGACCTCGCCGAACGAGAGCATGACGGCGGGAGGGCGACGCTCCAGCACCAGATCGAGCAACCGAGGCTGCCGCGCCATGCTCCAGGTGATGAAGCCGACGCCGACACGTGCGTCGCCCGCGGCATCCATCTCGCGCGTCAGCCACGCCTCGTCGCCGTAGCCACCGCCGATGATGCCGAAGCCGCCGGCCCGACTGACCGCGGCAGCCAGGCGTCCGTCCGCCACGACGTCCATCGGCGCCAGCATGATCGGATGCCGAACGCCCAGGCGTTCGGTCAGGCGTGTGGTGATCGGCATCGGTCGCATCCCCTCGCTGACATGTTGCCGCGACGCGTCGGCCCGTGGCAGACAACTTCGCATGCTCAGCCGCCGGTCGCTATTGGGCGCTTCCCTGGCCACCACCTTCGCCGTGCCGGCGCGCGCCGCGACGGACAGCTTTCAGGGCTTCCTCGCCGGGTTGCGCGCCGAGGCCAGGCGCGCGGGCATTTCCGCCGCGACGCTTGACCATGCGTTTGCCGGCGTGCAACCGAACCAGAAGGTGCTGGAGCGCGACCGCCACCAGCCCGAATTCACCATGACCTGGGCCCAGTACCGTGCGCTGCTGATCACCGACCAGCGGATCGCCAATGGCCGCGCTGCCTGGCAGCAGAACCGCGCGCTGCTCGATCGCGTGCAGGACCGGTTCGGCGTCGGCCCGGGTGTCATCGTCGGCATCTGGGGGCTCGAATCGAGCTTCGGGACGGGGATGGGCGACTTCCATGTGGTCGAGGCCCTGGCGACATTGGCATGGGAAGGGCGGCGGGCGAGTTTCTTCCGCGGCGAACTGATCGCCGCGCTGCGCATCCTCGACAACGGCGACGTGACCCCGGCGCGGATGACCGGCTCCTATGCCGGCGCGATGGGGCAGCCGCAATTCATGCCGTCGTCCTATCTGCGGTATGCGGTGGATTTCGAGGGCCACGGACGGCGCGATATCTGGAGCAGCAAGCCCGACGTGCTCGGCTCGATTGCGAACTACCTCGCGCGCTCCGGCTGGCGCAGTGGCGAACCCTGGGGGCAGTCGGTGGCGCTGCCGGCGAATTTCGATGCGTCCTCGGCTGGGCGCGACAACCGCCGGACCGTCGGCGAATGGTCGCGGCAGGGCGTGCGTCCGGCGGATGGCCGCCTACTGGCGCGTGCCGACGTCCAGGCGGCCGTCATTCTGCCGGACGGCGCCGGCGGTGACGCATTCCTGGTCTATGCCAACTTTTCCGCTATCCGCCGCTACAATCCGTCCGATTTCTACGCGCTGGTGGTCGGGCTGCTGGGCGATAGCGTCGTGGCGTGAGCGCCTGCCACGCTGCGAGCCGGAGCCGCTTCTGTCACACGCTCGATCCGCACGTCGTGCCAGCCCTAAATCAAGGCGGAAGACCGGTGAACGCGAGTGTGGGTAAACGCGAGCGCTATCGCAATCGACACAGAGAAGAACGCCACCGCGACCAGCAACAGCCTTATCTGGCCATGCTCGGACAGCAACTCCCTGTGGCCGGAGCCGACAGGCTCGGACGGATGCGTGGCGCTCACTCCGGTGATCCTTCCCTTGCCGGATGGAGCACCGAACTTGCAACATTTGCCGCGTGGTTGCCTTGATCTGGATCAAATGGGCAGCAATTCTGTCCTATTGAATCGCCACTGCAAGGCTACACCGTGAATTGTTCGGCGATGATCCGCTCCGAGAGGCCGCGGTCCGGGTCGAACAGCACGGTGATGCTGACCGAACGGTGCTCGCTCACCTCCACGGAGATCACGTCCCGCACTTCCGTGAAGTCGGCGACCGCGGCTGTGGGGCGCTTGTCCGGCTCCAGCACCTCGAACAGCACCTCGGCGGTGCTTGGCAGCAGCGCGCCACGCCAACGGCGCGGGCGAAACGCGGAGATCGGCGTCAGCGGGAACAGGTTCGCCGAAAGCGGCACAATCGGTCCGTGCGCCGACAGATTGTAGGCGGTCGAGCCGGCCGGCGTGCTGATCAGGATGCCGTCGCACATCAGTTCGGCGAGCCGCACCCTGCCATCGACCGTGACACGAATCTTCGACGTCTGGCGAAGCTGGCGCAGCAGGGACACCTCGTTGAACGCCAGTGCCTCCTTCACGGCGCCCGACGCCGTCACGCTGCGCATGCGCAACGGATGAAGCATCGTCTCCTGCGCGCGTGCGAGCCGGCCGGGCAGATCGTCCTCGCTGAACGTATTCATCAGGAAGCCGACCGAGCCGCAGTTCATGCCGTAGACGGGGATGTCGCGCGCCAGCACGCGATGCAGCGTTTCCAGCATGAAGCCGTCGCCGCCGAGCGCCACGACCACCGTGGCATGGTCGAGCGAACAGTCGCCGTAACGCACCAGCAGCCGTTCGCAGGCCTCCGTGGCAAGCACAGTGGGTGAGGCCGCGAAAGCGATCCGGCCAGGCGCGAAATTGCGCTGCCGGATGACCGGGATGCCGGTTTCGGGACTGTTCAAACGCGCTTCCGGTGTTCCAGCACCGGCATGTCGCGGCGCACCCGCGCCGTGACCTTCTGGTCGATGCGCGCAGTCGCCCAGCCGGTGCCGTCGGAGACCTTCGCCACCACGTGACCCCAAGGGTCGCAGATCATCGAATGGCCGTAGGTGAAACGCGGCTCGCCCTTGCCCTCGAGATGCTTGCCCCAGGTGGCGGGGGCGGCGAACCAGCACTGCGTTTCGATGGCACGGGAGCGGATCATCACCTCCCAGTGGTCCTTGCCGGTGGCCAGCGTGAAGGCGGACGGCAGGAAGATCACATCGGCGCCCTGCTCGCGCAGCTTCCAGAACAGGTCGGGGAAGCGCAGGTCGTAGCAGATGGCGCAGCCTACCTTCACGCCGTCCGCCTGGTAGGTGACCACTTCGTCGCCAGCACCATAGGTGTTGCTTTCCCGATAGCCGGTGCCGTCGGGGGCGACGATGTCGAACAGGTGCATCTTGCGATAACGGGCAATCTCCTGGCCGTCCGGGTCGAACACCACGGTGGTGTTGAACAGTTTTTCCGGTCCCTTCTCGATGATCGAGCCGCCGTGCACGTGGACCTTGGCGGCACGCGCCGTCTCGCGCAGGAATTCGTAGGCCGGGCCGCCTGGTTCGTTGGAGCCCTGGGTAGGCAGCAGTTCGGCGTTGGCGTTGCGGACGGTGCGGTCGCCGCCGAGACTGTCCCAGACTTCCGGCAGGCTGACGATATTCGGCCTGTCGGCTTCCACCGCATCCTCGATCAACCGCCGCGCCTGGGCGATATTTTCTGCCTTGTCGCTGCCCGGGTTCATCTGGACGACGCTGACGCGCATGGCGTGGCTCCGGTGATAGGTCCTGGGTCAGAAAACCGTATCCGTGGGCTGGTGGCAACCAATTGGGTGAGACGACCAGCGCAACGGTG
This sequence comes from uncultured Alphaproteobacteria bacterium, assembly GCA_963780095.1. Lineage (GTDB taxonomy): Bacteria > Pseudomonadota > Alphaproteobacteria > Acetobacterales > Acetobacteraceae > JAMXLO01. Next base: position 149,043 of record CAWABH010000043.1, on the reverse strand, counting down.
GATGCAGGAGACCGGCATCTGCCGGGGCTCGACGCCAGTGTCTTATTTGTTCATAACATATAAGAAGGATGCAGCGTGCTGGAGGACGTGGAGGATCTTGCCATGACGACCGTGACCATTTCTCTGCCAAGTTCGCTCAAGGCATTCATCGACACCCAGATCGCCACCAAGGGCTACGGCAACGTGAGCGAGTATTTCCGCAGCTTGCTCAGGGAGGCACAGGCCAAGGAGCAGGAGGCCCGGCTTGAGGCGCTGCTGCTGGAGGGCCTGGCGTCCGAGCGTATCCCGCTCGATGGCGAATTCCGCAAAGGGCTGCAGGCCAAGGCAGAGCAGATTCTCGATAAATACAAAGACCGCGCGCGGTCGTGAATCTGTTCATCCAGGAATCCGCGCAGCAGGACATACTCCGGCAGGTCGAGTGGTACGCAGACAAGGGTTTGCCGGAAGTCGCCCGGCGCTTCTATGCCGCCGCCCTCGACGCGATTGACGCATTGATGGCAATGCCCGATGCCGGGCCGCCGAAGCCCTCTGGCAATCCCCACCTTGCCGGTCTGCGCTCGTGGCCCGTCAGGGATTTTCAGGAGTTTCGCGTTTGCTATCTGGTGCGCCCCGAGATGCTTAGGATCGTGCGCGTCCTGCACGGCAAGAGAGACATCGGCACGATCCTCGATAGGGAGGAACCAGAGGAACCCTGAGCGTCGACGGCCGCCATACGGATGCTGCGGTCAACGGAGCGGCCAATTCCAGCCCGCCGCGCTCACCGCGGCCAATCCAGCCGTGGTTCGGAGCGGCCACCGCCCGGTCTGTCCCTGGGCGCGTCCCGATCCGACTCGCGGCGGCCGGAGCGAAGATGCGCCTCGCGCGGCTGCTCGTCGTCCAGTTCGTGCGAGGCCGGTGGAATTGGCGGGCGGGTGATCAATGGTGCCGCGCGCCGATGCGCATCTGTGGGCTCCGGAGCGTAGATCTCATCGTAGTCGGTTGCGCGTCCCGTCTCGGGCAGCCGCAGCGCCAGATGCCGTATCTCACCCTGGATCTCGTCCAGGCGCGCCTCGATCACTTCCAGCCGGCTTTTCACGCCGATCACGCTGAACGGCATGAACAGGAAGGCCAGCACATACAGCAGCGCCGGCACGAGGAGCACGATCGGCACCCACCAGGGCAGCCAATCGGGCAGGGTGAAGGGGAGCGTCATGCGCCGACCTTAGGGCTCTGCGTGAATTAAGCGATCCAAGCGTAGCAGGGAGAGTTACTGTTGTCGTCATCCTCGCGAAGGCGCGGACCCAGATGCGCCTGGCGTCCTCGCTTCGCCGACGATGACAAATGGAGCGGCAGGGTTGGCCGGCGCCGGCGCAAGGTCGTTCCGACCCCCGACGGCCCTCGGCCATCGGTTCCCAGTCGCAACAATGCACCTTGGCGATGAACGTTGTACAGTTGGCTTCGTTAGCACGGCAAGATGGCGCAGCCGATGTCGAAGCAGCTCATGCGCCCGTCCAAAGTGGCATTTGTCGGTGTCGCCACGCCCGTGCCCTTGCGACCGGCGTCGGGGGTGACGGGTAGACACTGCTTGCACTAAATACAAGGCTGTCGGTTGTGGTTGTCCCCGCCTGGCAACGGTGGTTTCGTCGCGGGGGCGACACTGGGGGGCGACATGGAGTGCCCGGCGTGCGGCGAGACCTCGCACGAACGTGCCCGCTTCTGTACGGCATGCGGGACGCCCTTGCCTGTCCGCTGCCCGGAATGCAACGAGGTGAACCCTCGTGGGGCACGCTTCTGCGCCCAGTGCGGCATGCGCCTTCCCGAAGCGTCCGAGGCTCTGGCGAAAGCCGCACCGGATGCCGAACGCCGGCAGCTCAGCGTCATGTTCTGCGATCTGGTGGATTCAACGCCGCTGTCCGGGCGGTTGGATCCAGAAGATCTGGCCGAGGTGATCCGCATCTACCAGTCGCGCGTCGCCGGCGCGATCGCCCTCTTTGGCGGCTACGTCGCACGTTACGTCGGCGATGGCGTTCTGAGTTACTTCGGTTGGCCTGAGAGCAGGGAAGCGAATGCCGAACGTGCGGTGCGTGCCGCCCTGGCCGTTGTGGCCGCTGTGGCGGAAACGCCGATCCGATCCGAGCGATTGCAGGCGCGCCTCGGCATTGCCACGGGCATTGTCGTGGTCGGCGAGACCATAGGTTTTGGCGAGGCGCGCCAACAGACGGCGATCGGCGAAACGCCGAACCTCGCCGCGCGGCTGCAGGCGATCGCAGAGCCGGACGGCATTGTAATCGACGACGCCACACGGAGGCAGATCGGCGGCCTTTTCACCTGCCGTGACCTTGGTGAAATCGCGCTCAAGGGCTTCCGAGTGCCCCTGCGGGCCTGGCGCGTGCTGGGGGATCGCGCCGTTGACGACCGATTCGCTGCCTTTCACACGGCTCGCCTCGTGCCGCTTGTCGATCGAGATGAAGAACTCGCACTCCTTCTGCACCGCTGGCAACAGGCGAAGACGGGCAACGGCCAGCTGGTGCTGCTCACCGGTGAGCCGGGGATCGGCAAATCACGCCTTGCCGCAGAATTGAGGGCACGGCTGCGCGGCGAGCCGCACGGCAGCCTGCGCTATTTCTGCTCGCCGCATCACCAGGCAAGTCCGCTCTATCCGGTCATCGCACGCTGGGAGCACGACGCGGGCTTTGACCGCCGCGACGGGCCGGCGGACAAATTCCGCAAACTTGAGACTGTGCTGCGGTCGACCGGAGCGTCCGGCGAGGACATCGCGTTGATAGCCGATCTGCTTGGTGTGCCGGTGGGTGAAGCGTATCCGAAACTGGATCTCAGCCCGCAGCGCAAGAAGCAGAAGACGTTTGAAACCCTGACGCGTGGCGTCGTCACCTTGGCGCGGGGAAGGCCGCTGCTGTTTTTTGTCGAAGATGTGCACTGGATCGATCCCAGTTCCCTGGAGCTTCTGGATAACTTGATCGGCATTCTGTCCGACCTGCCCATTCTACTGATCGCTTCATTCCGGCCCGAGTTTGCCCCGTCCTGGGCCGGGCACGCGAATTCGACGCTTATCACCCTGGGCCGCCTAACCCGCAGCGACGCCATCCGATTGGCGACGGAGGTCATGATCGGCCACGCGCTGCTGCCGGCGCCGCTCAACCGGATCGTCACCCAGGGCGACGGCATACCACTGTTCATCGAGGAACTGACCAAAGCGGTGCTGGAGAACGCCGAAGGCCAGGCCGGGTCATCCCCATTGCCGACTGTTCCGGAGACGCTGCAGGCCTTGCTGACGGCGCGCCTGGACAGGCTGCCGGCAGCCAAGCGCGTAGCGCAGATCGGCGCCGCGATCGGGCGGGAGTTCTCCCAGTCACTGCTCGCCGCCGTCGCCGCGATGCCGGACAAGCATCTCGTGGATGGACTGGACGAACTGGTCGGGTCTGGCCTCGCCTCGCGTCGCGGCGAGATGACGGACGCCGTCTACACATTCAAGCATGCGCTGGTGCAGGAAGCCATCTATGACAGCCTTCTGCGCCGGCGGCGGGCTGAGATCCACACCCGGATCGTCGCAGCGGCGGAAGGCGATGCGTCGCTCGGCGTGATCGAGCCTGGCCTGCTTGGATACCACTCCGCTCAGGCAGGCCTGCTTGCGAAGGCCGCGTCCTATTACCGGATTGCCGGCAGCCGCTCGGCCGAACGCGCCGCGGGGGCGGAGACCAGAACCTACCTCGAGCGCGGGTTGCAGTTCGCCGGAAATCTGCCGGACGGACCTGATCGCCATCATCTGGAGGCCGAGCTGCTGATGGCCCTCGGACGGATTCTCATGGCGACGAACGGACCGAACGATCCGGAAGGCAACGCGGCGTTCGAGCGCGCTGTCGCCGTTTGCCGCAGCCTCGGCAACCCCGAAATGCTGGCGCGCGCGCTGTACTCCGTCGGCATCATCGCCGAAACGCGCGCCGAGCTGCAGGTGGCGCAGACGATCGCCGAAGAGTTGCGCACCCTTGCAGCTGACAGCGGCGACGCGGGCATAGCGATCGCCGCGCGCGTGCGGCTGGGTATTCTGGGCTACTACAGGGGGGACTTTGTCGCAGCGCGCGACCATCTGGTGGAGGCCCTCGCACTGTGTGCGACAGGCAGGCATGAACTCCGCGATACTGCGATAGCGTCGGACCCGCACGTGGCCGAAGCGTATCTCAGCGTTACCCTCGCCCATCTCGGTTACACCGAACAGGCCATCGCCCACGGCAAGTCTGCGGTCGAGGGCGCACGAAGGTCCGGATCGTCGTCTCCCGCCTACGCGCTGGTCCTGAGTCTCTGGCCGCGAACGCTGGAGGTCTTGCGCGATGCGGTGGAATGTGGCGCATCCGCCACGAAACTGGTGACCCTATGTGAGGAGCAAGGCTTTTCATTCCTCCTCGCGGTCGGCCAATGTCAGCTCGGCTGGGCCACGGCAAAGCATGGCGACGTCAACAAAGGACTGGCCCTGCTTTCGGAGGGGGTTGCTTCCTTGAAAACTTCGGGGGCGAGGATTCGGCCTGAAGTCGGGAAATATTTGTTAACCGATATCCTGGCCATGTCGGGCCGGCGCGCTGAGGCCTTTGCGATGCTGGAGGAGGTGTTGCAGTTCTCGCGCAACACTGAAGCCCGCTGGCTGGATGCCGAGCTGCATCGAAAGAAGGGCGAGCTGCTTATTGGGTCCTCAGACACCGAACCCGCTCAGGCGGAACAGGAGTTTCGCCAAGCTATCGATATCGCGCGCAAACAATCGGCCAGGCTGTTCGAACTGCGCGCGGCGACCAGCCTCGCGCGGCTCTGGTCGGTTGGGGGCAGGCGCGAAGCGGCACTGGAGCTGTTGCGTCCGCTGTATGCCTGGTTCGGCGAGGGAGCCGATATTCCGGATCTGCGGGAAGCTCGTGAGGTACTCGCCGGACTGGATGGGATGCCCTCTCCGACCTGACGCGCCTGACTGGTCAAAAGTGTGAACTGGTTCATAGGCACGGCAGCTTCATCGCTGTAGGCGCCGAGATGGCGACGATGTCTGAAGGCACTCGTCGTCGGCCAGGATGGGACAGTGGCCCGAACTCATCCAACGGCCTTCCGAAAAGTTGGATCAAGATGAACTGCGTCACATAGGGGGACACAATGAACAAGGTCGTCAAAGTGCATGATCAGACCACGCCTGGTCAGTCGGGAGCGCCCTCCGATAGTGCCATGGGTGCTCTGGGCGAACTTATTTGCAGCCTGAACCCGTACACGGGGGTGACTGACCAAACGACCGGGCAGACGACTGGGAAGATGCAGGTCGGTATGCTTCCAGCGGCGGACGATCCGTCGGCCCCAGGGTTCCCGGTGTCCGGTACCATCGGGAAGATTGCGATCGAGATTGAGCGGAACTACGGGGCGCCATGGACCTTCAAGGGACAGACGCTGAATGTCAAAACCGCTGTCCGGATTCCTTACCGATTCGCCGTTATGGACGAAGACGGCAACCCGCTCTATTGGCAGACGGAATACCTGCTCATCGGCTACGCTGGCGATCAGGGTGGCGGCTGATCATATTCTACATCGTTGGAGAATGAACTCTGCCGCGGTCCTGACGGATCGCGGCGGCGCATCGATCGTGCGCAAACAGCGGCGGCGGCGGAATTGAGCAGCGCTACGCATTGGTGCAGCGCCGGGCAGGGTCGGATCGACCTGATCCGATCCTGCCCGGGGTGCGTCCACGAAACTGGAGAAGGATGAATCGGCGGGGCCAGGCGAAGCCCTCGTCCTGGACGACGCCAACCGCCTGGCACCTCCGGCATGCCTGGATTTCCGCCGCGCTCCGTGGCAAGCCTCTGCGTTCGTCCGCTCAGGTGCCCTCCTCCATGCTGCTGCTGACCCCCGGCCCCGTCACCACACGCCCCGAGGTGCGCGAGGCCCTGCGTTACGATTTCGCGCCCTGGGACGACGACTTCCGTCCGCTCTACGCCGGCGTCCGCGAGCGCGTGCTGCGGATCGCACGCGGCGTCCCCGGCGAGCACGCGACGCTGCCGCTGCAAGGCTGCGGGCATTTCATCACCGAGGCGGCGATCCGCACCTTCGTCCCGCTCGGGGGAAGACTGCTGATCCCGGGCACCGGCTCTTACGCCGACCGCATGATCCGCCTGGCGCGCGAGGCCGGCCGCATCCCGGTCGTATTGCCGGTGTCGCCGGACGCCCCCACCGATCCGGATGACGTTGCCGCGGCACTCCGGACGGACCCCGACATCAGCCATGTCGGCCTCGTCTACAGCGAGACCGGCAGCGGCATCGTGCACGACGTGGCGGCGATCGGTGCCGTGGCACGGCGCCTCGGGCGGCGGCTGATCGTCGATGCGGTGTCGGCATTCGGCGCACTGCCGCTCGACCTCTCGGCGCAGCCCGAGATCGACGCGGTGGTATTCACCTCCAACAAGTGCCTCGAAGCGGTGCCCGGCATGGCCTTCGCCGTGGCGCGCATCGATCGCGTGGAGGCGTGCGCCGGCAACGCCGGAAGCTGGTCGCTCGACCTGTCCGGCATCTACGCGCACGCGCTGAGCTACGGCTGGGGCAGCTTCCGCTTTACGCCCCCCGCACAGGTGCTGAACGCATTCAACGTCGCGCTCGATTTCTTCGACGCCGAGGGTGGGCAGCCCGCGAGGCTGGCGCGCTACACCGCCAACATGCGCACCCTCTATGACGGCGTGCGCGGCCTGGGGCTGACGCCGTATCTTGGGCCCGACGTTCAAGGTCCGATCATCGTCAACGTGCATGCTCCGGCCGACCCGGCCTGGAACCTGCAACGCTTCGTCGATGCGCTGAAGGCGCGCGGCGTGCTGATCAGCAATTTCTACAACACCGAACAGCCAAGCTTCCGCGTGGGATGCATCGGCGCGATCACGCCGTCGGATATGGCGAGGGCCGTGGTTGCGATGGGCGAGGCATTGGGCGAGCTTGGCATCGCACAACGCAAGGCGGCCTGATGGCCACATAACTCAACGGAGGAGGCAAGACAGATGCCGGAAGGCACGCGCGCGCCGTATATCTACCTGGTGCAGATGGACATCCCGGCCGAGCACGAGGCGGCATTCAATCGCATCTACGACACCGAGCATGTGCCGGAGATCCTGAAGGTGCCCGGGGTCAGGGCGTGCACACGCTACGCCGTCGAGACGACGAACCGCGACGGGATGCCGCGTTATCTCGCCGTGTATGAGCTGGATTCGGCCGACGTGATGAACAGCCCGGCCTGGCTGGCGGCTTCGGAGAAGGGCGACTGGGCGCCGAAGATCCGCCCGCACACGACCAACCGTTCGCACACCGTGATGCGTCGGCTCGGCTAGGCCAAGGGACAGAAGCCAAGGGATACCAAGGGAAATAAGAATGCAAAGCGACCTGGAGATTGCCCGATCCACCAAGCTCCGCCCCATCGCGGAGATCGCGACGAAACTCGACATCCCGTCGGACGCGCTGGAGCCGTATGGCCGCTACAAGGCCAAGGTTGGCTTCGATTTCATCAAACCGTTGGCGGACCGCCCGGACGGCGCACTGGTGCTGGTCACCGGAATAAGCCCGACCCCGGCGGGCGAAGGCAAGACCACGACAACCGTCGGCCTCGGCGACGCGCTGAACCGCATCGGACTGCGCGCGGTGATCTGTCTGCGCGAGCCAAGCCTGGGGCCGAGCTTCGGCATGAAGGGCGGCGCGGCGGGCGGCGGCTTTTCGCAGGTCGTGCCGATGGATCAGATCAACCTGCACTTCACCGGCGACTTCCACGCGATCACCTCGGCGAACAACCTGCTCGCCGCGATGATCGACAACCACATCTACTGGGGGAATGCGCTGGGCATCGATGCGCGGCGCGTCTCCTGGCGGCGCTGTCTCGACATGAACGACCGCGCACTGCGCTCCATCGTAGGCAGCCTGGGCGGCGTTGCGAACGGCTTCCCGCGCGAGGACGGGTTCGACATCACCGTAGCATCGGAGGTGATGGCGGTGTTCTGCCTGTCGCGCGATCTCGACGACATGCAGGAACGCCTTGGCCGTATGATCGTGGCACAGAAGCGCGACGGGTCCGCGGTGACGGCGAAGGACCTGAAGGCGGATGGCGCCATGGCGGTGCTGCTGAAGGACGCGCTGGCGCCCAACCTTGTGCAGACGCTGGAGGGTTCGCCCGCATTCGTGCATGGCGGCCCGTTCGCCAACATCGCGCATGGCTGCAATTCGGTGATGGCAACGCGGCTCGGCCTGAAGCTGGCGGACGTCGTGGTCACCGAGGCGGGCTTCGGCGCCGACCTGGGGGCGGAGAAGTTCATCGACATCAAGTGCCGGTCGGCCGGGCTGAAACCGTCGTGCGCCGTGGTGGTGGCGACCGTGCGCGCGCTGAAGATGCATGGCGGCGTGGCGCGCAACGCGCTGGGCACGGAAGATGTCGCCGCCGTGCAGCGCGGCGTCGCCAATCTGGCGCGTCATGTGGAGAACCTGGGGAAATTCGGCTTGCCGGTGGTGGTCGGCGTGAACCACTTCACCTCGGACACGGACGCCGAGTTCGCGGTGATCCGCGACGCTATGGCGAAGCAGGGTGTCGAGGCGATCCGCTGCACCCACTGGGGGGATGGCAGCGCCGGCGCCGAGGCGTTGGCGCGCGCGGTGCAGCAGAAGATCACACTGGGCGAGGCGCGGCCCGCTCCACTCTATCCCGACGGGATGAAGTTCGCCGAGAAGATCCGCACCATCGCGCGCCAGATATACCGTGCGGCGGACATTTCCATGACCGATGCCGTGGCGCGGCGGCTCGAAGGGTTCGAGAAGGCGGGGTTCGGCCACATGCCGGTCTGCATCGCCAAGACCCAGTTCAGCTTCACCTCAGACCCGACGGTGATGGGCGCGCCCGAAGGCTTCATCCTGCCGGTGCGCGAGGTCCGTCTGTCCGCCGGTGCCGGCTTCGTGGTGGCGATCTGCGGCGACATCATGACGATGCCGGGCCTGCCGCGCGTCCCGTCCGCAGAGGCGATCCATCTGCGGGAGGATGGCGAGATCGAGGGGCTGTTCTGAATGCAATTCGTACAGGCCCGGCGCGGCGAGCCGGGTCAGCAACAAGCTCGATGCCGAACCGGATTTCCGCGAATGTCACCGAACTCACACAAAGCAGATCGAGCGGTTGCCCGGCGACGAAGGTGACGACCTTTCGCTCTGGTCCGGGACGCCGCAGTTCGGACAGGATAGTTGTATCGAGGAGCCACCCTGTCACAGAACCACGTCGCGCACAGGCGAGCGCAGGCGCCTCGGCTCGATATCGAAATCCCGATCCGGCGAGGCCTGCATCGCGGCAATCAGCGCCTTGCCGGTTTGAGTCCCTTTGAGACGGCGAAAATCTTCGGCCGAAATGATGACGACTTCCTCGCGGCCGTGCACGGTGACATGTTGTGGGCCTTCGCTGCGAGCGCGCCGCACCAGTTCGCTGAATTGGGCCTTGGCGTCCTGCAACAGCCAGTGACCCGGTTGGCAGGGGCGTGTCTGCCGGCGAGGCTTCGTCGGTCTGGGCGTGGGGCCTTCAATTCTGGTGATGCCGACCAGATTACGGCAATCCGATATCGAAGTCCAAGTGCGTTCCCATGCGGCGAAGGCAGGCCTTATCACGAACCAGGATATGTACCGCCACGCAGCGAGCGTGCGTAGCCGCCGTCAGCGGTAGAACTCGACCTTCGCCTCGCGGAACCACAGGAAATTCGCCGGCGCGGCGGAGATCGGACCGTTGATGGCGAACACCGCGATCTCGAATGTCTCGCCCGGCGCGACGGTATCACGGAGCACCAGGCGATTGGGCATGTTGAAGCCCTGGATCGTCGCGGGGCTGGGCCTCCCGGCCGCGCGCGGCATCTCGCCATTGACCCAGACCTCCGCGTAATCGTCGACGTTCACCGTCAGCACCGCTTTCGCGCCGGCGGTGTCGAACCCCGCGGCAGTCACCGGTATCGTCAGGGTTGTGCGGAACCAGAAGAACGACACCATGCCGCCGCCCCGCTTCGCGCCCAGGTCCGTCGCGGCGACCTCCGGCCAGTCCGAATCGTCGAAGCCGCGCAGTTCGGCATGCGGATCGATGTCGTAGGTCGTCCTGAACTCGGGCATGGCGTCCGACAGCGCCGGACACTCGACGAGCTTCGCCTCCATGGCCTTCCACCGCGCGCTGAACGCGGCCGATCCGTCGACGGTCATCAGATCGACCACATGCGCTGGTGGCACCAATGGCGCGATCGGCGGTTGCGGCATGAGCAACGGGGGCATCGCCGGCGCGGCGGAAACCGTGGGGCGGCTGTAGGTGTTGGCGGGCATTCCCGTGTTCCTTCCGGAAGATCAGCCAGGCGGCGCGACCGAGAGGCGGCCGACCACCTTGTGCTTCTCGATGAGGCGCGCGACCAGCCCGGACGATTTCGCCTCCTCCACGAAGCCGTGCAGAAACGCCGCACTGGTGGCGTTGGTCCGCACCGTGCCCACCGCCTGCTGCACGGCGGAGAACTGACCATCGAGGATCCGCGCGCCGGGCAGCTTCTCGATGTCCTTCAACAGCCCGGGGCGCAGCCCGGCCAGGGCATCGAGCTTGTCGCGTACGAACTTCTCGGTCGCGGTGGTTGTCGCGTCCGAGCGCACCAGTTCCGCGTGCCTGATGTTGCGCTCCAACCAGAGATCGTAGGCGCTCCTGGCCGACACCGCGATTCGCACGCCGGGACGATCCACGTCGGCGATCGCGTTCAGCGGCGAGCCGGCGGGAACCAGGTAGGTGGCCTCGATCTCCACATAGGCGGCGGTGAAGGCGATCTTCTCGGCGCGCGCCGGTTCGGCGCCGATCAGTCCGATGTCCCAGACATCGCTGCCCGCCGCATCGGCCAGTTCGCCCGGCTTGGCATACGGCACGTATTTGACCGGCACGCCCAGGCGGTCGGCGATCGCGCGCGCCATGTCGGGCGCGACACCCTCGGGATCGCCCGATGCGGTCTTCCCGGTGACCAGCAGGAAGTTGCTCATGTTGATCCCGGCGCGCAGGACGCCGTGCGGTGCAAGCTCTGCGATGACCGATTGGGACATGGGGCTGGGTCCAGAAGCAGTGAGGGAGCCATAGTATTTGCAGGCTTCGGTCCCCCGCAACCGTGCGGCAACGGCGGCGCCGGTGCGTGCGGCGAGGCCTGATATTTCTACGCGGAGGACAGCGGAGAGCCGCGAAGGGCCGCGGAGAAGCATTCGGTCGCGAGCGGCGCACCATTCCAAATCTCCGCGGCCCTCCGCGGCTCTCCGCTGCCCTCCGCGTAAATGCTGCAATGAACTCCCGCCCGCACCGACGCCCCGTCGTCCGAACCGCCGGATTGGATTACGCTCCCGGACGCGGCCACCCCAGCCGCGCAAACTCGCCTCGCACCATGCGGAGGAAAAACCATGAGCCGTCTGTTCGGACCGCTGCGCCAGATGGGCTACGTCGTGCTCGACGTCGAAGCCGCCATGCGGCACTGGGTCGAGGTCTGCGGCGTCGGCCCGTGGTTCTATGCCGAGCGCCTGCCGCTGACCGCGTTCACCTATGCGGGAAACGCTACGACGACATCCATGTCTCGATCGGCCTGGCCAATTCCGGCGACATGCAGATCGAGCTGATCCAGCAGCGTTCGGACCATCCCAGCATGTATCGCGACTTCCTCGCGGCCAATCCGCGCGGCGGGCTGCAGCACTGGTCGAGCTGGCCGGAAAACTACGACGAACTCTACGACCGCGCCCTCGCCAACGGATACGTCGTCGGCCAGGAAGGCGCCGCGCCGCGCGGCCGCTTCGTCTATTTCCGCAACGAGGGCCACCCGGGCACGATCATCGAGATGTCGCACGCCACGCCGACCCGCAAGCGCATCTTCGACGCCGTGCGCGACGCCGCGGTCGGGTGGGACGGCAAGGATCCGGTGCGCACCGGTTGGCCGACATGAGCGCCGCGGCAAGCGAGGTGCTGGCCGCGATCCGGTTCGACGCCGCCGGCCTCGTCCCCGCCATCGCGCAGCAGCATGACACCGGCGAGGTGCTGATGCTCGCCTGGATGAACCGCGACGCGGTGGCCGAGACGCTGGCCACCAACCGCGTCTGCTATTTCAGCCGCAGCCGAGGCGCGCTGTGGCGCAAGGGCGAAACCTCGGGCCAGGCGCAGCATTTGAAGGAGCTGCGCGTGGATTGCGACGGCGACACGCTGCTGCTGCTGGTCGATCAGGAGGGCGTGGCCTGCCACACCGGCCGGCGCAACTGCTTCTTCCGCGCGGCGCGCGCTGGCGAATTGGTGGAGATCGCGGCGCCACTGGTTTCACCCGAAACCCTGTATGGCGCGCACAAGCATGGCTGACACTGTGCCGTCCTTGGAGACATTGCCGCGTGTCGCCACCGCTGCACACCTGACCGAAGTTCTGCGCCGCGCGGGCGTGCTTGGCGATGCGGCCGTGGACGAGGTCGTCGTGGACAGCGCGCGCCTCACCCTCCTGTCCCGCATCATCCGCCTGCGTCTGAGCTACGACAGCGCCACTGAAGGTGCACCGCCAACTCTGATCATGAAGACCGCCAAGCCTGGACGCGACGAAAGCCGCTGGGTGGGAGGCCAACAGGAGGTCGCATTCTACACGCATGTCGCGCCACAGATGAAACCGTGCCTCGTGCCGCGCTGCTTCGATGCAGCCTGGGACGCGGCGACCAAGGACTGGCACGTGCTGCTTGAAGACCTCACTGAGACGCACGCAGTTCCCACGGCATGGCCGCTGCCGCCGACGCTCGCGCAGTGCGAGCACATCATCGATGCTACTGGCACGCTTCCATGCCGCCTGGTGGGGCGACCCTCGTCTTGGCGTCTCGGTGGGGACGCTGCGCGATGCCGCCGGCCGGGATCGCCTGATGCAGGAACTGACGCAGCACTTCGGGCGTTTCGCCGACGCATTGCCACAGGAACGGCGCATGCTGTTTGAACGGCTGTTCGAAGCGGCGCCGCGCCTGTTCGAACGCTATCGCGCGCGTCACAACCTTACGATCGTGCACGGCGATGCACATGTGTGGAACTGCTTCCTTCCGCGTGACGGCGGCAGCGATGTCCGCCTTTTCGACTGGGATGGCTGGCGCATCGGCGTCGTGGCGACCGACCTCGCTTATATGATGGCAATGCACTGGTATCCCGACCGCAGGCGGCGGATCGAGCGATTACTGCTCGATCGTTATCATGCAACGCTGCTGGCCGAGGGCGTGAATGGCTATGATCGGCAGGCGTTGACCGACGATTATCGCTGGGCGGTCCTGTGGCAGATCACCACGCCGGTCTGGCAGGCAGCCTACGACATCCCGCCGGTCGTCTGGTGGAACAATCTCGAGCGCATCCTGCTGGCGGTCGATGACCTCGGCTGCCGTGACCTGCTGACATGAACCGACGCTATGACGCCGTGCTGTTCGACCTGCTGACCGCGCTGCTCGATAGCTGGTCGCTGTGGAACGCCGTTGCCGGCGACGCGGAATCCGGACGCCGCTGGCGCACGGAATACCTGCGCATCACCTACGCCGCCGGATGCTACCGGCCGTACGAACAACTGGTCGGGGATGCCGCACAGGCGGTCGGCCTGCCGCGCCGCCTCGCAGATGAGCTGGCAGCACGGTACAGCGACATCGAACCCTGGCCGGAGGCCGGCGGCGTGCTCGTCGAACTGCATGACGCCGGTATCGCCCTCGGCGTGGTGACGAACTGCTCCGAGACACTGGGGCGCCTGGCCGCGTCCCGCGTCCCAGTGCCATTCCGTGCGGTGGTCACTGCCGAACGCGCCGGCCGTTACAAACCCGATCCGCTGCCGTATCAACTTGCCCTCGATGAACTGGGCATCGGCGCGAAGCGCTGCCTGTTCGTGGCCGGGTCCGCCTATGATCTGTTCGGCACCGCGCGTGTCGGGATGCCCACATGGTGGCACGACAGGATCGGTATGACTCCGCCACCCGGCGCACCGGCTCCGCTGGCACATCACCGTAAACTCACCCCGCTCGTCGCGCACGTGCTGGCGTAGGTGTCCTTGATCTATCTGATCGCCGGTGAGTCGAGCGGCGACGTGCTTGGCGCCCGGCTTATCGCGGCACTTCGCGCGCGCCGGCCGGAACTCGGCTTCGCCGGCATCGGCGGCGAGGCCATGGCGCAGCATGGATTCGCCAGCCTCTTTCCGATGCAGGACCTCGCCCTGATGGGCCTGCTGGAGGTGTTGCCGCGCCTCGCTCACCTGCGGCGCAGGATGCATCAGACGGTCGCCGACATCGCGGCGCGTCAGCCCGACGTGGTGGTGACGATCGACAGCCCTGGCTTCACCTTGCGCGTGCTCAAGGCAATCCGGCCGCTTGGCGTGAAGCGTGCCCACTACGTGGCGCCGCAGGTCTGGGCCTGGCGCGAACGCCGGGTGCGCCACTATCCCGGCCTGTGGGACCAGTTGCTCTGCCTGCTGCCATTCGAGCCGGCGTTCTTCGCACGCCACGGCCTGCCGGCAACGTTCGTCGGCCATCCGGTGCTGGAGAGCGGCGCGGAGCGCGGCGACGCGGCCCGGTTTCGCGCGACCCACGGCATCGATGCAGCCGCACGCGTGGTGACCATCATGCCCGGTAGCCGGCGCACCGAAGTGGCGCGACTGCTCCCCGTCCTCGGCGCCGCGCTGCACCGCCTGCCGGACGTTGTGCCCGTCGTGCCGGTGGCCGCTCCGGTGGCCGAGGCCGTGCGCGGGGCAACGCGAAGCTGGACGCCACGACCCGTGCTGGTGACGGACATCCAGGACAAGTACGACGCGTTCGCCGCATCCGCCGCGGCGTTGACCAAGTCCGGCACCTCGACGCTCGAACTGGCGATGGCCGGTGTGCCGATGGTGGTGACCTATCGGGTCAATCCGCTTACCGCGGCGATCGCGCGGTGGCTTGTCACCGTGAAGTACGCCTCGGTCATCAATCTGCTCGCGGGACGTGAGGTGGTGCCGGAACTGATCCAGCAGGCATGCTCGCCGGACCGTCTTGCCGTGGAAATGCGCACCCTGCTGAATGATCCCGCGGCGGTGGCGGCGCAGCTTGCCGCCTGCCACGAGGCGCTTGCCTTGCTCCGGCCGTCCGCGGGATTGCCGTCAGAGGCCGCCGCCGCCGCCGTTCTCGGACTGCTCGATCAGGCCTGACGCCACCATCCGACCGCGCGAGGCTGCCATGCTGTCGGTCACCGCCAACGCCGCCGCCAGCGCCCGTCGGCCCGCCGCGGCGTCCACCAGCACGGGCGCACCATCGAGCACGGCGGCCGCGAAGGCGGCATGTTCGGCGGCGAGCGCATCGTGGTCCTGCCAGGACACCTCCTCCATGCCAAAGCCGGCCACGCTCGGCACCGGCTTCCCACGACCGCGCGCGATCACGGTCAGAGTGCGGTTGGCAAAGTCGGCCGCCATGTAGCCGTCCTGGGCGAACACGCGCATCCGCCGCTCGGTGCGCGCGGCGACGCGGGAGGCAGTGATTGTCGCCACCGCGCCGGTCTTGAAGCGGATGCGCGCATTGGCGATGTCGGCATGCTCGCTCGCCACGGCCGCGCCGACCGCATCCACGCTCTCGATCGGACTGGCCACGAGCGCCAGGATCATGTCGAGGTCGTGGATCATCAGATCGAGGATCACCGACACGTCGGTCCCGCGAAGCTTGAACGGGGCGATCCGGGTGGCCTCGATGTAGAGCGGCGGGCCGAGCCTTCCATCCAGTGCACTGAACGCGGCGGAAAACCGTTCCTGGTGGCCGACCTGCAGGACGAGGTGCCGCTCCGCGGCGAGCACGGCGAGTTCATCCGCCTGGGCCAGGGTGGCGGCGATCGGCTTCTCGACCAGCACATGCTTGCCGGCACGCAGCGCCTCCGCCGCAAGCGCGTGGTGCGCCTCGGCCGGGGCCGCGACGATCAGCGCGTCACACAGGGCGAGCAGAGCAGCAAGGCCCATATCGGGAGCGCCGGCCTCCCAGCCGACGGTCTTGGCGCGCTCCGTGTGGGTATCGTAAACGCCGACCAGCCTGGCGCGGTCCGAGGCAGCGACCTTCAGCGCGTGATAGCGGCCGAAATGGCCGGCGCCGGCGATGCCGATCCGGATTGGTGCCGAAGTAGCCAGGACCTGCCTCCTCCCTCCGATGGCCGCCTGGGGCTACGCCGCCAACGCGCGCATCACCGCATAGAGATCGGACTTCGCCTCGAAGCCGATCCCGGGAAGCTCCGGCAGCGTCACCACACCGTTCTCCACACGTGTGCCGTCGGGAAATCCGCCATAGGGCTGGAACACGTCCGGATAGCTCTCGTTGCCGCCGAGTCCGAGACCCGCCGCGATGGCGAGCGACATCTGATGCCCACCATGTGGGATGCACCGCCGCCACGACCAGCCGGCGTCCTTCAGCATTGCGAGAGTGCGCTGGTACTCGCACAGGCCATAGGACAGAGCACAGTCGAATTGCAGCCAGTCGCGATCCGGCCGCATACCGCCATGGCGGATCAGATTGCGCGCGTCCTGATGGCTGAACAGGTTCTCCCCGGTCGCCATCGGCCCCGGGTAGAATTCCGCGAGCGCCGCCTGCAACTGGTAGTCCAGCGGATCGCCTGCCTCCTCGTACCAGAACAGGTTGTACGGACGCAGCATCTTCGCGTATTCGATGGCAGTCGCGAGATCGAAACGCCCGTTGGCATCCACTGCCAGCCGCGCGTTGTTGCCGATCTCCCGCAGCACCGCCTCGATCCGCCGCCGATCGTCATCGAGCGTCTCGCCACCGATCTTCATCTTCACGACGGTATAGCCGCGGTCGAGATAGCTGCGCATCTCCGCGCAGAGCGCCTCCGTGTCCTTGCCGGGATAGTAGTAGCCGCCGGCCGCGTAGACGAAAACGCGCGGATCCGCCTCGATGCCATGCCGCTCGGCCAGCAGACGGAACAAGGGGCGGCCGGCGATCTTCGCCACGGCGTCCCACACCGCCATGTCGATCGTGCCGACCGCCACCGAGCGGTCGCCGTGCCCGCCCGGCTTCTCGTTCGCCATCATGCACGCCCAGATGCGATCCGGATCGAGATTCTCTTCCGGCGCGTCGAGCAGCGACCGCGGATCGGCCTCCAGGATGCGAGGCGCGAAGCGCTCGCGGATCAGGCCGCCCTGGCCGTAGCGGCCATTGGAATTGAACCCGTAGCCCACAACCGGCCGCCCGTCGCGCTCGACATTGGTCACCACGGCGACGAGGCTCGTCGTCATCCTGGAGAAATCGATATAGGCGTTGCGGATCGGCGAACTGATCGGCTGCGTGATCTCGCGCACATCGGTGATGCGTATTGGCATGACGGCGTTTCAGCGCATTGGCTGGGCATTTGCAACGCCGTATTGCCGGCAGCACCCTCGCTCCCGAGGCGATAAGCGCACGCATCGTCATGGCCGGGCTTGTCCCGGCCATCCGTCGCGGCACTGTGCGGGTGGCGATGGCCGGGACAAGCCCGGCCATGACGATGGGGCGGCGGTGATCCGGTTCAGCAGCCGCTCGGCCATGTCGCGCCATGCCAGACGCGGGCTGGCCGGCTCCAATCCAGGTTGCCGGGCCGGCGGCGCAAGGAGCAGACCGCGCAACGCGGCGGCAAAGCTGGCGGCGTCCGGCTCGCACAATCTCGCCAGCGCCTCGCCGTCCAACTGCTCGACAAGCCCGCCCACGCGCGTCGATACCACGAAGCGCCCGGCGGCGATCGCGGCCGGGGCGATGCCGCTCTGGCTCGCCTCCTTGTATGGCAACACGAGCACGTCGCACCAGGCGAGCAGGGCTGCGATCTCGTCCTCCGGCACCCAGCGGTTTTCCACTGTCACCGCAGGCAACGCGCGCAGGGCGGCGAGTTCTGAACTTTCCGGCCCGCTGCCCACCACGCGCAACTCCCACCTCGGCCGTGCTTCGAGTTGGCGCACCGCGTCGGCCAGCAGATCGAGACCCTTGTAGGGCAGCAGCCGGCCAAAGCAGAGCAACCTCAACGGTCCGCCATGCACGCGCGGCGGCGGGGGCTGCGGCCCGAACACGAACGGCGGATGTGCGATCACAAACAGCCTGTCCGGGTCCACAGCCCGCTGCTGGCGGAGCAGCGCGGCGACATGCTCACTCAACGCAACGACGGCGTCGGCATGACGGATCAAACGCCGCTGCAGAAACATCAGAAGCGGGGTCGAGTCGCCGGGATGCGGTTCGGCGTCGTGGACGATCACGGTGGTCCGCACGCCAATCCGCCGCAATGCCGTGAGCAGCAATAGGTCTAGCGGGCCTGGCATGGCGCAGATCGCCAGGTCGGGGCGCAGCACCGCGAGCCTCCGGCTCAACTGGGCAACGATCAGCGGGGCCCGCAGCCACCGCAAGGTCAGCCCGATGACACCCGAATAGGTCGCCATCGGAAACTGACAATCGGGCGGGTCGGGCCCGCGCAAAATTTCGGCACCGGTGGAGAGGGAAAGCACGGCCTCGGTGCCGGGGATCAGCCGCAGCCCATCCGCCAGCGCCGCCGCGAAACGCGGGCCCGCGCCGCGACGTCCCCATTGCCAGATCAAAACCCTCATGCCGCCATGGAGCGTTCCAAAGTGAGGCCAACGCCACGCACCGCGTCGGTCGGGTGACCATCGGCCAAGCGGCGCAACTACGCCATAGCTTCCTGGCGTGTACAGGTCACGGTGCCGCGTGTTGAGCACCCCCGACTAAGGGCGGTCATTCAGGTGGCAGGCACTGTAATGGCCCGGTGCAATCGCTCGCAGACCCGGCGCCTCCTCGTCGCAGCGCGGCATAGCGTGCGGGCAGCGCGGATGGAAATGGCAGCCGGACGGCGGGGTGAGCGGGCTTGGGATTTCGCCCTTGATCGCGGTGAACCGGCGTTTGCGCGCCTCGATGCGCGGCACTTCCGAAAGCAGCGCCTGCGTATAGGGATGATTGGGTCGCGCAAAGACCTCTTCCGCCGGCGCACTCTCGACGATGCGGCCGAGATACATGATCAGCACGCGGTCCGAGAGATGCTCCACCACGCCGAGGTCGTGGCTGATAAACAGATAGGTGAGGTCCAATTCGCGGCGCAGGTCCATGAACAGGTTGAGGATCTGCGCCTGGATGGAAACGTCGAGCGCCGCCACCGCCTCGTCGCACACCAGGAACTCGGGCTGGACGGCGAGCGCGCGGGCGATGCCGATCCGCTGGCGCTGGCCGCCGGAGAACTGATGCGGATAGCGGCGCTTGAACGCCGGATCGAGGCCGGCGCGGCGGAGTTGCGCGTCGAGATAGGCGTCGAACCCGTCGCGCTTCACGAGGCCATGCACCAGGGGCGCCTCGCCCACGATGTCCGCGACGCGGAGGCGCGGGTTGAGCGAGGCATACGGGTCCTGGAAGATCATCTGGACCTTCAGCTTCGCGTCGCGCGCCTGCTCCGGCGGCAGCGTTGCGATGTCCCTGCCTTTGAACAACACCTGCCCGTCCGATGGCGGCATGATGCCGGCGACCATGCGGCCGAGCGTCGATTTTCCGCAGCCGGACTCACCGACCAGGCCGACCACCTCGCCGCGTGCGACGGCAAGGTCCACGCGGTCGACTGCCTGCACCACCTCGTTTCTTGGCATCGAGCCAAACCGCTGCGACAATGAGCGTGCGAGGCGGGCGGCCGCGTCGTATGTCGGGCCGAAGCGTTTGGATACGCCGCGCAGTTCGATGATCGGCGTCGCCGTCATGCGGGACCGGCGGTCAACGGATGGAAGCAGCGTATCGTTCGGTCCGTCACCGGCTGCGACGGTTCCGGCTCATGCTCGCAGGCAGCGTCGGCGCGCGGACAGCGAGTGCGGAAGGCACAGCCTGGCGGCAGGCTGAGGAGACTTGGCGTCATGCCGGGAATCTGCCGCAGTTTCTCGCCGCGCCTGTTGCGGCTTGGCACGCTGCCGATCAAGCCGCGCGTGTAGGGGTGCAGCGGCCGGTCCAGCACCGCTTCGGCAGGACCGGTCTCGACGATGCGGCCGGCGTACATCACGGCGATGTCGTCGGCGAGGCCGGCGATGACGGACAGGTCATGCGTGATCCAGATCAGCGCGGTCCCATAGGTTGCGGCGAGCTTCTGTACTTCGGCGAGAATCTGCGCCTGGATGGTGACATCCAGCGCAGTCGTGGGTTCGTCAGCGATCAGCATGTCCGGGTGATGCAGCAGCGCGATTGCGATCGCCACCCGCTGGCGCATACCGCCGGAGAACTGATGCGGATAGGCTGCCAGACGTTCGTCGGGGCTCGGGATGCCGACCATGCCCAGCGCATCGCGCGACCGGATGCGCGCTTCGGCATGCGAGACCTTCGCGTGTGCCCGCACCGCCTCGATCATCTGCGTGTCGATGCGCAGTACCGGATTGAGCGTCATCATCGGGTCCTGGAAGATCATCGCGATGCGGTTGCCGCGCAGGTCGCGTATCTCGCGCTCCGACAGTTTCGCGAGGTCCTGGCCCTGGTACAGGATGGACCCGCCGGCGATGCGTCCCGGCGGATCGACCAGCCCGATGATGGAAAAGCCGGTGACCGTCTTGCCGGAGCCCGAACTCGCCGACCAGCCCCAGCACGCGGCCGCGCGCGATGGAGAACGACACATCGTCCACCGCCTTCACAACGCCGGCGCGCGTGAAGAAATGCGTGCGGAGGTTGCGCACTTCGAGGGTGGCGGTGCTCACCGCTTCAGTCGCGGATTCAAAACGTCGCGCAACTGGTCGCCGACGAGGTTGATGGCGACGATGGTCACCAGCAGCGCGATCCCGGGATAGAAGCTGATCCAGTACTTGCCGGACAGCATGTACTGGTACCCGTTGGCGATCAGCAGGCCGAGCGACGGCTCGGTGATCGGCACGCCGAGGCCGAGGAACGACAAGGTGGCTTCCAGCGCGATGGCGCGCGCGACCTGCTGCGTGCCGACGACGATCAGCGGGGGCAGGCAGTTCGGCAGCAGATGGCGGAATACGATGCGCCACTTCGGCAGCGCGAGGCATTCGGCGGCCTCGATGTATTCGCGCCGCCGTTCCACCAGAGCGGAGGCGCGCACGGTGCGCGTGTAATACGCCCATTCGACGATGACCAGCGCCAGCACGACGTTCATCACGCCCTTGCCGAGCACGGCAAGGATCATCAGCGCGACCAGGATGGCGGGGAAGGAAAGCTGCAGGTCCACGAAGCGCATGATGGCGGCGTCGGTGCGTCCGCCGGCATAGGCGGCGAGCAGGCCAAGCGAAGTGCCGAAGATGCAGGCGATGAGTGCCGATCCGACGCCGACGCCGAGCGAGATGCGCAAGCCATAGAGGATGCCGGAGAACATGTCGCGACCCTGGTCGTCGGTGCCGAGGATGTAGGTGTAGCCGGCGGCCGATGCGGAGCCTGGCGGCAGGCGGCCGTCCATGATGTCGAGCTGCGACAGGTCGTAGGGGTTCTGCGGTGTGATGAGCGAGGCGAAGATCGCAGCAAGGCCGATCAACACAAATACGACAAGTCCGAGAACCGCGACGCGCGATGCTGCGAATTCCGACACGAAGCGGCGGAAGGGTGTTTCCTCGCGGGCGGAGGCGAGAGCGGTCGTGCTCAACGGGCCATTCCCTCACCGCTACGGATGGCCGGGACAGGCCCGGCCATGACGGTAAAGGTTCCTCCGTCATGGCCGGGCTTGTCCCGGCCATCCGTAGCAGCACGGACCTGTCGTTCGTAGGCCCTTAACCAACCCATCCGCACAATGGGCGCATGCGTGACGGCTGGGTGTACATCATGGCGAACCGACCCTTCGGTTCGCTGTACGTCGGCGTCACCAATAATATCGCACGCCGCTCCTGGGAGCACCGGTTCGGCGTCTTTGACGGCTTCACCAAGCGGTATCGTTTGACGATGCTGGTATACACCGAATGGCACGAGGAGATCCTCCGTGCGATCCAACGCGAGACGAGCATCAAGCATTGGCCGCGGCGATGGAAGATCAACCTGATCGAGACACAGAATCCGGAATGGCGGGACCTTTATGAGAGCTTGCTCGCATAGGGCGGGCGAAGGAGTGCCGCTCCGGATGGCCGGGACAGGCCCGGCCATGACGATGGACAGAATAGCGGCAGAGCCCGTTCTACCGTCATGGCCGGGCCTGTCCCGGCCATCCGGAGCGAGCCCTGCTCACCCCTTCGCCTCCAGCCGCACGCGCGGATCAAGCACCGTGTAGAGCACATCGACCAGCAGATTGATCGCGACGAACAGCAGCACGATCATCATCAGATAGGCGACGATCACCGGCCGGTCGAGCACGTTGATCGAATCGATGATCAGCTTGCCCATGCCCGGCCACGCGAACACGCTCTCGGTCACCACGGCGAAGGCGATGGTGGAACCGAGTTCCAGCCCGACCACGGTCACCACCGGGATCATGATGTACTTCAACACATGAACGAAGATCACCCGCGCGGGTGTCAGTCCCTTCGCCCGGGCAAATTTGACGAAATCCATCGGCAGCGTCTCGCGAACCCCGGCGCGCGTCAGGCGCAATACCAGTGAAATGTTGAACAGAGACAGATTGAGCGCCGGCAGCAGCAGATGACGCAACCCGTCCAGCGTGAGGAACGACCACTGCACCCCGAACAGTTCTGCCGTCGCGCCTCGTCCGGTGCTCGGCAGCCAGCCAAGCTGCACGGCGAACACCATGATCAGCATCAACCCGACCCAGAAGGTCGGCAGCGAGAAACCCAGGATGCTGCCGGCCATGATCGCGCGTGCCGCCACACCCTCGGGATAAAGCCCGGCATACAACCCAAGCGGAATGCCCAGGATGACCGACAGCAGAACCGCGGTGACTGCCAGCTCCATCGTTGCCGGCATGCGCTGCGCGATCAGCCGCAGCGCCGGTTCGTTGAACACGAAGCTGCGACCGAGATTGCCGTGCAGCGCGTCATTGACAAATAGCAGATATTGCTTCCACAGCGGCTGGTCGAGCCCAAGTGCTGCAATGATGCGCGCGCGCTCCGCCTGGTCCGCCTCGGGCGAGATCAGGATATCGACCGGGTTGCCGATCACGTGCACGCCGATGAAAACGATCACCGACATGGCGAGCACGACGAACAGCGCCTGGATCAGCCGTCGGATCAGCCAGGTCGTCATTCAGTCTCCCGAGCCGGTTGCGTGGTTTGTATCATGCCCACTCCGGTTCGTGCCAACGCGCCTCCGGTTGGACGGCTGCACCGACCTGTATAAACTGCCCCCGTATGGATGCATCGAACACTGGCGCGCCACGCCTCAGCACCACGGAATTGCTGTCCCGCCTTGTGTCGTACGACACGACAAGCCGCAATTCCAACCTGAAGCTGATCGCCTTCGTGCGCGAATATCTGGATGCGCACGGCATCCCATACCGGGTCAGCACGGACGCGACCGGTGAGAAGGCGAACATCCACGCAATCATCGGGCCGCAGCAACCCGGCGGTGTGGCTCTGTCAGGACATGTCGATACCGTGCCGGTGGACGGCCAGGCCTGGAGCGCCGATCCTTTCACTTTGCGCCGCGCCGATGGTCGCCTCTATGCGCGTGGCGCCGTCGACATGAAGGGGTTCGTCTCCGCCTGCCTCGCCGCCGTTCCCGATTTCAAGGCAAGGAACCTTGCGCGACCGCTGCACCTGTTCATCAGCTACGACGAGGAGGTCGGCTGCCACGGCGCGCGGCGTCTCATCGAGGACCTGGATCAATCCGGGTTGAAGCCGGCGCTCTGCGTCGTGGGCGAGCCATCGGGGATGCAGCCGATCCTGGCGCACAAGGGAAAGCTGAACCTCGGCGTGCGGGTGCGTGGCCGAACCGGCCACTCGAGCGAGCCGGCCAAGGGGGTGAACGCCATCCATGCCGCCGGCGAGGCGATCGGCTATGTCACCGCCGAAGCGCGCCGGCTGGCGCAGGAAGGCCCCTTCGAGGACGGCTTCGACCCGCCGCACACCACGATCCATGTCGGTACCATTCAGGGCGGCACGATCCTCAACATCATCCCGGAACGCTGCGAGTTCACCATGGAATGGCGCAGCATCCCAGGCGATGATGCGGCGCGCCACGTCGAGCGCATGCGGGCGTTCGTCGCCGCAATGATCGAACCGGCGATGCACGCTGTGCACCCGAACACCGGCTTCGACTTCGAGGTGATGACGACCATGCCCGGCATGTCGCTCGATCCCAGCCATCCGCTGACCGCGCTCGTCAAGCAGCTCACCGGCTCCAATAGCACTGGAAAGGTGAGCTACGGCACCGAGGGCGGCTACTATCAGAATGCCAGCATCCCGACGATCATCTGCGGTCCCGGCCACATCGCCCAGGCCCATCAGCCGGACGAATGGATCGCGCAGGATCAGCTCGATGCCTGCGACGTGTTCATCCGCCGCCTGGCGGATCGCCTGCTGGCCTGACCCGGACAGACACCGAGCATCATGCCCCCGATCGCCCAGCCCCCGCTTCCGGCATTCGAGGTGCGCCTTGTCGCACCTGACATCAGCCGCTGGGTACCGGGCAATACCGGCATCGCAGGCTTCACCACGCGTGAGTCCGACAATCCTGGACCGCATGTCGCGCTGCTGGCGATCGCGCATGGCAATGAAATCGCCGGCGCCATCGTGCTCGACCGGCTGCTGCGTGCTGGCCTTGCGCCCGCCCGAGGCCGGCTGACCTTCGGTTTCACCAATCTTGCGGCGTATGAGCGGTTCGATCCGCGTCACCCGACCGTGTCGCGCTTCGTCGACGAGGACATCAATCGGGTTTGGGATCCGGCCGTGCTGGATGGCCCGCGACGTTCGATCGAACTTGAGCGCGCGCGCGAAATCCGCCCGCTGATCGATACCGTCGACGCGCTGTTCGATCTGCATTCCATGCTGTGGCCTTCGGACCCGCTGATCCTGTGCGGCACGTCGCCGAAGGGCCGGCATCTCGCGTTCGGCGCGGGCGTGCCTGGGCTCGTCGTCGCGGACCATGGCCATGCCAGCGGCCGGCGCCTCATCGACTACGCCCGGTTTTCCGACGCAGCGACGCCGTGCGCCGCCAGCCTTGTGGAAGCCGGACAGCACTGGGATGGCATGACGGTTGACACCATGCTCGCCAGCGTTGCCGGTCTGCTGCGCCATCTGGACATGGTCGCCGAACATCCCGTGCTGCCGCCATCGCGCGCCCGCGTCAGCCGCCGGTTCGCCGAGGTCACCACGGTCGTGACCGCCGCGACGTCCAGCTTTGCCTTCGTGCAGCCCTATCGCGGCGGCGACATCATCCCGCGGCGCAACACGCTGATCGCGCTGGACGGTGAGGCGGAGATCCGCACACCGCACGACGACTGCCTGCTCATCATGCCGAGTCTCCGGCCGAGCCGCGACCACACAGCGGTACGGCTGGCGCGTTTCGTTTCGACGTGATGCGGTGATTGTCAAGAACGCCCCCGGGTTCGCGCCCCGTCGGGATCAGGGGCACACAACTGACATCGGGACACCTAATCCTGGGTCACCGTCGCTGGTTGGAATTTCTTGTGCGAAAGGCATGGATGAAATACCGTCTGGCGCAACGAATTGCAACAATGAGAGTAGACATGGCCTGTTCGAAGATGACCATCCGCCTGACGATCGCAATTGCAGCGTGCGTCGGCACACCTGGCACACTTCTGGCGCAGCAATACCAATACCAAACGCCAGGGTATACGGCCCCCACGACGGATGCACCGGACAACGACACGTTCGAGCCGTTGAACGCTGCGCCGCAACCGGATCCTGCAACCGTGCCAGACCTCACTTTTCGCGATCGGCTGCAAAAGCTCAACAATGTCGGACCCGCAACCAACGCCCGACCAGGATTTACCACTTCGGACACAACGTCGTCCTATTCTACGTCCGAAGCTCCAGCCGATGCCTCCGGCAACACGACCCGGAATACGACGTCTTCCTACACCACAACCCCTGATCCGGCACGTTGATATCTGTTCGGAACTGGTAAGGGTCTATGCGGTATTGGCTTTCAGAAAGTCGGCACCCGCGGGCAGACCATGATGTCTTGGGGGCGCCGCCCAATTTCTCGTCGGCAGCCTGGACCATCTGCCTATGTCCGCCGCAAGCGCCCTCGGATGATAGGCGGGCCTCCTCTCCTCCAGCACAATCAGGGCGTTGCCGGAGGAGACGGCCGAAATCCGTAATGCGCACCGCAGACTGCAAGGAAATCAGTCGCCACCCGCAGTGCAATCGCGCGCTTCGTCTGGTGACGGGATGATCGCCATCGGTGAGGCATCGGCATCCTGTGCCGTGGCTTCCCGCAAGTGAGCTTCCGCCTTCTGCCAGGAAACGGCTGCGCGATCAGGATCAGCGGTCACGTGACTTCGACGCCATCACGGATGATATCCTCTGCCAACTCGGTTGGCCGCCGTCCTCGCGGTTCCAGATAATCGGCAGGGAGAGGGATCGGCCGGATGAAGAAGCCGCTGAGGATATAGTCATAGGCCAGATCGGAAAGGATACGGCGGACGCGCCGGCGATCCGAGAGATCGCGCACGACGACGGCAAGATCGTAGTCGCTGTCCTGATCCGCCTGCCCACGAGCCCGAGAGCCGAACAAGATCACCTTCTCAACGCCAGGGATCGCGCGCTCTACGGTACGCTTGTAGTCCGTCAGCCGGGATGCAGCCGCGGGTGGCAGGACTTCATCGATTCCTCTCATGACCAGATCCTTCGAGGTTTCTTGCTTAATGAAGTGAATACAGTCGCAAGGAGGCAGTTCCGTTCTAGTCGCAACTCAATTACACCGTCTCTTCGCCCGCCAGGATTTGTTGTCTCGCGATCTCAGAGTCCGGGTCCATTAACTACCGGACAAGATCGTAGCCGCTTATATGGGAGTATCTACGGCCGCACTATCACGCGACGACCCACTTTGCGCGTTGGCTCGAATCCGACCGAGCTGGTCAATGACCGGCCGCCAATCCACCACGCCCTTGACCCGCGCCCCCAACCCGTCCGATCAACCCGCCGCCATGTCTCTCCTCGTCATCTCCGGTGCCACCATCCGCCTCGGTGGCCGCCTCATCCTCGACGGCGCCGACCTCACGGTCGATCCGGGCCGCCGCATCGGCCTGGTCGGGCGCAACGGTGCCGGCAAATCCACCCTCCTGCGTGCGATCGTGCGCGAACTCCCGCTGGATGGTGGCGACATCCGTCTCGCCTCGCGCGCGCGCATCGCGACCGTCGCACAGGAAGCGCCCTCCGGCGACGCGTCGCTGCTCGACACCGTGCTGCAGGGGGATCCGGAACGTCTTGCCTTGCTCGCCGAGGCGGACACCGCCGAACCACACCGTCTGGCCGAGGTCCACGAGCGGCTGCGTGCGATCGGCGCCGATGCGGCCCCTGCCCGCGCCGCCGCCATACTCGCCGGCCTGGGCTTCGACGAAGCCGCCCAGGCCCGCCCGGTGCAGGAATTCTCCGGCGGCTGGCGCATGCGCGTGGCCCTGGCGACCGCGCTGTTCGCCAACCCCGACCTGCTGCTGCTCGACGAACCGACCAACCACCTCGACCTGGAGGCGGCGCTCTGGCTGGAGTCCTGGCTCGCC
Organism: uncultured Alphaproteobacteria bacterium; assembly: GCA_963780095.1. GTDB lineage: Bacteria > Pseudomonadota > Alphaproteobacteria > Acetobacterales > Acetobacteraceae > JAMXLO01. Next base: position 121,463 of record CAWABH010000043.1, on the reverse strand, counting down.
CGCTTCCCCGGCGCCGCACTGCTGGTCTCGCACGACCGCGGCCTGCTGGACCGCGCGGTGGAGGCGATCGCGTTCCTCGACCGGGGCAAAATCTCGCTCACCCCTGGTGGCTTCGACGAATTCGTCCGTATCCGCACCGAGCGCGCCATGCAGCAGGCCAGCGCCGTCAAGCGCATCGCCGCCGAACGCGCGCATATCCAGTCGTTCATCGACCGCTTCCGCTACAAGGCGAGCAAGGCGCGTCAGGCGCAGTCGCGCATCAAGGCGCTCGCCCGCCTGCCGCAGATCGACAACGTGATCGAGGATGCGCCCACCCGCTTCGACTTTCCCGAACCCGCGCGCATCGCACCGCCGATCCTGACGCTGGAGCGCGTCGCCGTCGGCTACGACGACACACCCGTGCTGCGCCACGTCTCGCTGTCGATCGACATGGACGACCGCATCGCGCTGCTCGGCGCCAACGGCAACGGCAAGTCCACGCTGGCGAAGCTGCTGGCCGGGCGGCTGGCACCGCTGGCCGGCGAGATGCGGCGCGGACCGAAGCTGCGCGTCGGCTATTTCGCGCAGCACCAGACCGACGAACTGATCGCCGAAGAATCCCCGATCGCGCACATGACGCGGGCACTGCCCGGCGCGAACCCGCCGAAGGTGCGAGCGCAGCTTGCCCGCTTCGGCCTGGACGCCAATCGCGCGGAGACCCCGGTCGCCAACCTGTCGGGCGGCGAGAAGGCGCGCCTGCTGCTGGCGCTTGCGACGCGCGATGCGCCGCAACTGCTGATACTGGACGAGCCGACCAACCACCTCGACATCGACGCACGCGAGGCGCTGGTGAAGGCGCTGGCCGACTTCCAGGGTGCTGTGCTGCTGATCACGCACGATCCGCATCTGGTGGAATTGATCGCGGACCGGCTGTGGCTGGTGGCGGACGGAACGGTGCGTCCGTTTGACGGGGACCTGGATGACTATCGCGCCTTGCTGGCCGAACGTGCGCGTCCGACGGCGAAGCAGGACGTGGTCGCGCGCCGCAATGAACGCCGTGAACGCGCCGACGCCCGGGCCGCTCTGGCTCCGTTGCGCAAGCAGGCGCGCGATGCCGAGGCGCGCCTGGGACGACTGGCCGCCGAGCGCGCCGCCATCGAGGCGAAACTGGCCGATCCCGAGCTGTACGCGCCAGGCCGCGCCCCGGAAATGGCGGCGGCAAATTCAAAGCTGGCCGCCATCGCCCGCCTGGCCGCCGCCGCCGAGGCGGAGTGGCTGGCGGCCGAGGAGGCACTCGAAGCGATATCCTGAGGTTTGGTGCGCTTACACCGTCATGGCCGGGCTTGTGTCCCGGGCATCCCCTCCCGCACTAACCCGCACTAATGCCGCGACAGATGGCCGGGACACGCCCGGCCATGACGGAAGGAACGAGCGGTAACGGTAGGTCGTTGGTTCGGGCCGGTGGCATGAGTTCACCGACGCACTCCGGCTTACGCCTTCTTCTCCCAGCCCCGCGGACCCTGCTGCCAGTAGGCCAGCGTGTGGCCCGCCGTCTTCGCTGCCGTCCAGCGCTCGCGCGCGGCTGCGACCACCGCATCGTCTGTGCCGTCGAACAGGTCGAAGACCCGCTCGAATTCGCTGAGATGCACGGTTTGCGCACCATCGATCAGGAACAGGAAGCGCGCGCCGTTCGGGGATACGTCTTCGGTCGTCAACCAGATCGGCTGCAGATCGGCGTCACCATCGGCTGCCGTGCCGTGCGGCAGCCAATCCGGATCTGCGCTTTGCCACAACACAGCGTCAAGCGCGGCAACGCGGTCCTCACTGCCACACAGCACGAGGGCACGCTGACCCGCAGCCAGTGTGCGCCCGAGAAGCTGCGGCAGCGCCTGATCCGGCCCCGTTCGTGTCAGGTGATAGAAGCCAATGTCGGTCAATCCTCGTAATGCTCCGTCACCAGCCGATCCAGCAACCGCACACCGTACGCCGTGGCGCCCTTCGGCACGCACGGCGCGTCCTTGGTGCTCCAGGCGACTCCGGCGATGTCGAGATGTGCCCAGGGCTTGCCGTTGACAAAGCGCTGGATGAATTGCGCCGCGCTGATGGAGCCCGCGGGACGGCCGCCGATGTTCTTCATGTCCGCAATGTCGGACTTGATCAGCCGGTCGTAGGACTCATCGAGCGGGAAGCGCCACAGCTTCTCGGCGGTTGCCTGTCCCGCCGCCGACAGCTTCTGCGCAAGTCCATCGTCGTTGCTGAACATCCCGCCGTACTCATGGCCAAGCGCCACGATCATCGCTCCCGTCAGCGTTGCGAGATCCACCATGAAGACTGGATCGAACTTCTCCTGGCAGTACCACAGCACATCGGCCAGAACCAACCGCCCCTCGGCATCGGTGTTGATCACCTCGATCGTCTGGCCCGAGTAGCTCTTCACCACATCGCCTGGCCGCTGGGCGCTGCCGGAGGGCATGTTCTCCACCAGTCCAACCAGGCCTACCGCATCGACCTTCGCCTTGCGTCCGGCGAGTGCCGCCATCAGGCCGACCACCGTGCCGGCGCCGGCCATGTCCCACTTCATGTCCTCCATGCCGCCGGCCGGCTTGATGCTGATGCCGCCGGTGTCGAAGGTGACGCCCTTGCCGATGAAGGCGACCGGCTTGCCCTTCCCCTTGCGGCCGTTGCCCGACGCGCCGTGCCACTGCATCACCACCATGCGCGGCTCATTCACGCTGCCCTGCGCCACGCCGAGCAACGCGCCGAAACCCAGCTTTGCCATCTCCTTTGGGCCGAGCACGTCCACCTTCAGGCCCAGATCGGTCAGCTTCTTGCAGCGGTCCGCCATCTCGGCCGGATTCAGCACGTTGGGTGGCTCACTCACCAGGTCGCGCGAGAGGAACACGCCTTTCGCCACACCCTGCAGCGGTTCCCACGCCGATTTCGCACGTGCCGGGTCGCCGGTGAACAGGGTGACCTTGGTGAATTTCGGCTTCTCGTCCAGCTTTTCCTTGGTGCGGTACTTGTCGAACCGATACGCCCGCAGCACCGCGCCAAGTGCGAACTCCGCGGTCTGCGCCGGCTGCAGCGCGCCGGTGGCAACGCAAGCGGCTGTGTCGCGCTCGAGGGCGGCGGCGGCGTGGCCTCCGGCTTCGTTCAGTATCTGCTGGGTCAGTTCAGCCGGCTTGCCGAGACCCACTGCCACCACGCGGGTAATCCCCGCGCCCGGAGCAAGGATGACGCAGGTCTTGCCCTTCGCGCCCTTGAACTCGGCCGTCTTGAACGCCCGCGCGATCGCACCACCGGTCGCTTCATCGGCCTGCTGCCACAGGCCGGACGGGTTCTCGCCTTCGCACACCAGCAACACGAGAGCGCCGGACTTCGGCAAGACAGGTTTGGCGAAGGCGATGTCGAGCATGATGCGGAACTCCCCTGGCAGCGACGCCGGCGTTGCGGCGGTGGCGGACTGTAGCAGCGCCTCCCGCCTTTGCCATGCCCGGCCTGTGCGGCTATCTCGAGGCGGCATGACCGAACTTCTGCAGGCCGATACAGCCGGTATCGCGCGCGCCGTTGAGCTGCTGCGTGCAGGCGAGCTGGTGGCGTTCGGCACCGAAACGGTCTACGGGCTGGGCGCGGATGCAACGAACGATCGCGCCGTGGCCAGCATCTACGCCGCCAAGGAACGGCCGCGGTTCAATCCGCTGATCTGTCATTATGCCAACGCGGCGGCGGCCTTCGCCGACGTGGTCGAAAACGCGCAGGCGCGCCGCCTGGCTGGCGCGTTCTGGCCTGGCCCGCTGAGTCTGGTGCTGCCGCGCCGGCGCGGCTGTCCGGTGAGCCTGCTGGTCAGTGCGGGGCTCGATACGCTGGCGGTGCGCGTTCCGGCACAGGATGCGGCGCTGGCGCTGCTGCGAGGGATGGGGCGCCCGGTGGCCGCGCCATCGGCGAACCGTTCCGGCCAGGTGAGCCCGACCACGGCGCGGCACGTGATGGACGGGTTGCCCGGGCGCATCGCGGCTGTGCTCGACAGCGGACCCTGCCCGGTCGGCGTGGAATCGACGGTGCTCGACCTGACGGCCGCCGAGCCTGTGCTGCTGCGGCCGGGCGGCGCGACGATCGAGGCGATCGAAGCGGTCATCGGCCCTGTGCGCCATGGCGATCCGGCGCAGGCGTTGGGCGCGTTGCGATCCCCAGGGCTGCTCGCATCGCACTATGCGCCGAAGCTGCCGGTGCGGCTCGATGCGGTGGATGTGCGGCGCAATGAGGCGCTGCTCGCTTTCGGTCCGCCGTTGCCAGGCGCCGGTGCGGTGTTCGAATTGAGTGACTCCGCCGACCTGATCGAGGCCGCGGCCCGCCTGTTCGCCGGTCTGCGGAAGCTGGACGAGGACGCCGCCGTGCTGGGGCTCGAACGGATCGCGGTGATGCCGGTCCCGGAAGAAGGCATCGGTCGCGCGATCAACGACCGCCTGCGCCGCGCGGCCGCGCCGCGTCCGTGACCGCATTGCACGCTGCCGACCGCCAGCGGATGATCGGCCGCAACGACACGGGGGGAAGACATGCGACTGAACGGCAAGGTTGCGATCATCACCGGCGGCGCCCACGGCATGGGCGAGGCGGAGGCTCGGCTGTTCGCCCAGGAAGGTGCGAAGGTCGTCATCGCCGATGTGCTGGTGAGGGAAGGCGAGGCAGTCGCCGCCGACATCGCCGCCGGCCAGCGGCAGGCGCGGTTCGTGCGCACCGACGTGACCTCCGAGGCCGACTGGAAGAAGCTGATCGCCGAGGCGATCGCCGCCTATGGCCGGCTCGACATCCTGGTGAACAACGCCGGCATCAGCGGCAGTTCGGTCGGCGAAGCCGGACGGCCTGGAGGGCTGGCAGAAGCTGCTCGCGGTGAATGCCACCAGCGTGTTCCTCGGCACCAAGCTGGCGGCGGCCGAGATGGCGAAGACCGGCGGCGGCTCCATCGTCAACATCTCGTCCATCATGGGCATCGTCGCCAGCGAGGAGAGCCATCCCGGCTATCCCGCCTCGAAGGCGGCGGTGCGCAACTACACCAAGGCCGCCGCCTGCCGCTACGGGCCGCAGGGTGTGCGGGTGAACTCGGTGCATCCGGGCTACATGCCGCCGATGCTGAACGCGACCAACGCGGCGGGACGGGCGGCAAAGATCGCCCAGACCCCGCTGCGCCGGCTCGGCGAGCCGATCGAGGTGGCGTATGGCGTGCTGTTCCTGGCGTCCGACGAGGCGAGCTTCGTCACCGGCACCGAGTTGGTGATCGATGGCGGCTTCATCGCGCATTAGAGAGGGAGTTGCAGATGATCCAGCCGCCAACCCGGCAGATCCCCGGCGTCTATCATCGCCGCATCGGCGACATCGTCGTCACCGCGCTGTCCGACGGCTATCTGGATGGCACCGTGGACGTGCTGCAGAACATCGCGCCAGACGAGGCGATGCGGATGCTGACCGAGAATTTCCGCCCCGGGCGGCGGACCTCGGTGAACTGCTATGCCATCCACTCCGCCGGCAGGCTGGCGCTGATCGAGACCGGCTCGGGCGACTACCTGCTGCCGACCGCCGGCAAGCTTCAGCAGAACCTGGCGGCGGCCGGCATCGATCCGGCGGAGGTCGAGCGCGTGATCCTGACGCACATGCATCCGGATCACTCGGCTGGGCTGACGGACCCGAAGACCGGGCGGAAGATGTTCCCGAACGCCGAGCTGGTGGTGCACGAGAACGAGCCGCGGCACTGGAACGACGATGCGGCCATGGCGCAGGCGAACGAGCGGGCGAGGAAGCTGTATTTCCAGTGCGCGCGCGAGCAGATGGCGCCGTATCACAACGTGATGCACACGTTCTCCGGCAGCGTCGAGGTGTTTCCCGGCGTCACGTCGGTGCCGCTGCACGGGCACACGCCGGGGCATAGCGGGTATCGGATCGCCTCGGGGAAGGACTCGCTGCTGATCTGGGGCGACATCGTGCACGTGCCGGACATCCAGGTGCCGCGGCCGGAGGTGACGATCGAGTTCGACACCGACCCGCATGCGGCCGCGGCGACGCGGCGGCGGGTGTTCGACATGGTGGCGACGGACCGGGAGCTGATCGCCGGGATGCACGTGCACTTTCCTGGGTTCGCGCATGTGGTGAAGCGGGGGGACGGGTATCTCATGCTGCCGGAGTTCTGGGACCAGGCGTTCGGGGGGTGAGGGGGGTGGGGGTGGATCGGATAATCTGGCCTGGCTTGTGGCTGGAATGACAATGGAGCTTGCGGATATACTAGCGCGGGCGCACGAGGGTGTGCCGCTCAACCGGTGGCTGTCGGAGGGAAGCGTGACATCTATCGAGCAACGGCACAGTACTGGTTTGGCTGCAGAGATGCGGATGCCGACGATGAGGTAGGTGGAGAAACGGTGCGCAATCCTTGTTCCAAGCTCTGAGGATATGGTTTGACCGGCGGCGAGCATTTCGTGAATTGCGCTTGGCCGAGAGCCGGTACAGTCGCGACTTTGGGATCGTCTTCCCTAGCCAGATTGATCTTGCAAAGAAGATATTCGACCAGGGGAACCGCGGACAGGCTCTTGAAATTTGGCGAGAAATGCGCGTGCGGTTTCCGGACTTGTGTGTGACCTCAGAGGCAGCCCTTAATCTCGCTCTCGATCTTGGCCGCTATGACGAAGCAGAAGCGCTGCTTGAGGAAGGACGCAAGCGCCATCTTAGCCACGCGTCTTTTTTTGCAACGGGTCGTGCGCGCGTTGCTTACCGACGCGGAGAACTGGAAGAGGCTATCCACCGCTGCGATGCTTTGCTGCGAAAGTTTCCTGACGTCGCTGAAGGTTACCACATTGCGGCCCACTGTCTAAGCGGCCTTGGCCGCCACGATGCAGCAGATACGATGCTGGGGCGTGGTGTCATGAAGCTCCCAGAGGACTTCAATATGAACGTGCATTATGCTCAGAGCGCGATGCATCGACGTGAGTGGCCGGAGGCACTCCGGCGGTGGCAGGTATTGCAGGGCCGATTTGAGAACATTGCCGGGCCGTTAGGCGTAGCCCAATGCCTGACGCAGTTGGATCGCATTGCCGAAGCGGAGCAGGTTCTGAGCGAAACTCGGTTGCACTTTGGTGTAAGCGATCGACTTCTCTCGGAATTGGCCAATTTAGCGACTGCAAAGGGAGATCTTGAGGGAGCGGTCCAACGTTGGGAAGATGTACTGAGGCAGTTTCCCTTCTTCGCGAGCGCATACACGAAGGGTGCCGAAGCGATGCGCAAGATTGGACGGGGAACGGAGGCGGACGAGCTCCTACTTTTCGCGGTAACACGGTTCCAGTCAGACGTCGGCGTACACCTGGAATATGCCCGGAGCGCGCACCGCAATGGGGACTGGGCGGCGGCAGCAGCACGATGGGCATTGGTATGCGACCGCTTCCCAGAATGCGGAGAAGCCCGTGAGCAGCGCGCTGAATCGCTTGCGGCGACAGAGCGACACGATAGTTCGCCGCGCCAGTAATTAAGCAGTATGCTTCTGAAGCGGTGGCTCAGCGCTGCGATATCCGAAACCATTATCGGCTAGTTGGGAGATCACTACCGGGAATTAAACATTGGCAAACCTCGCGCGCTAGGCCCGAAAGCGCACCACGCAATTTCCTGGCCGTCGCATTACGACTTTCTGGCAGCTGTACCTCCAAAGCCATCGCATTAACGATACAATGTTAGGCGGCCAACCGGGAGACCTACATAGCTAAGCATCGGAATTCCTGCAGACGCTGGAATTCATTTGTCCAAACTTGGAACCGAAGGATACGGCGCAAATAGTGCTGTTGTCGGATCTCGTTAGGGATCGTGATTATCAGCCGATAGGGCAGTATATCGCATTTCAGCTTAATGCTATGTTCGAATGGAGCATCGGCGGATAGGCAGTGGAGTTCTGCCACGACCGCACTAGGTTGTAGGCGAAATTCGATTGCTACGGTTCCGTCTCTTTCAATTGTGGCAAGGGACTTGTCCGTCGACACGTCGATCCCCGTAAAGGCTCCCTGGAGCATGTACTGAAATGCACTACATATCCTGAGATTGTTCGCTTCGTGACTGACAAGGAAGCGGTGATAAAGTGGAGCCAAAATGGAACGCTGAGATTCATTCAACGGTGACGGTCGGAGGACTTTTGTACCGATAGTAAAATCTGATACACATTGGGCGCTGGTCAAAAGCATGTTATTGAACGCCTGAGGTATAACCGCTGAGAAAAACTCATTGAGATCCGGTATAGGGCGATCCTTAAATTCCGGCAGCCAGTGGCAACCGTACTTTCGAAAATAGTTGAGATGATAGAATGCAGATCGATTTCGGGCCCCATCGGCGCTCCGCCATAGTGTCATATGAGCCGTGACAGCAACTGGCTCAGGAGATGGAGCCACTGACTCACTCGGGTTTGCGATGCGGTGGACAATCCAGAGATACGCTAGATGCTGTTGGCCGCTGATCATCTTTCGATCGAACAGAAATCCTACTCGCGGAATAGGCTCGGATAGCGTCGCGGCCTCCACCCACTCAGGAGTGTGGAATACCGGCGGTATCTCCATCTGTGCGGCTGAATGCTCGGAGGCCACAAAGCGGTCGACTGCTTCGGAGTCTAAAAAGACGATCTCGTCTGCATCGACGCGATATACAAAACGATGAGTGCACGCGTTGTAACCAGCAACGCGCTTTTCCTCTTCACTATTCCAAATTCCAGTTATGATCCTTAGCGGAATACTCAGGTTTGCAAGCTGGTCATATACTCGGGGGCTGGAACAAGCTGGATCCTTTCCGACTGCCTGCAGGAAGCCAGCCATCCACGCGTAAGCACCGTCCACAACAACGAGTTCGTCGATAAAAGGGACAATGGATGCCAGCGACGGCTGCAAAAGTTCCCAATCCTCGTACAACGTTAGGTAAGCGCTGAACCTGTTACCCACCTGTCGCGCCTTCCCTCATGCCGTTAGGCTCGCTGCTTTATGCCGATCAAGCGCGCTCCAACTTAGCATCTCTCGGTTGTAGCCATGGATCAGTTCAATTACCCGCAACTGCGCAGGCTTCGTGACTGTGGTTCAACAGCACGAGACTTCCAAAAGTAGCAGACCTTCCACTACGATCCACGGCACGGGCTTCCACGACCACCACTTTATCTCCTAACGGAGCAGGAGAGAACGTGACACGGTATGGTGGCGCCACGGCAGTTCCAACAATCACCCGGTCCACAAGGAAATCGATGTGATCGAGGCCTCCGAGTCCGGTAGCGCTCGCAACAGCCGACAGATCAATATTGCGGTCGACCCGGCTGCACGGCAGTGGCCATGTCAGTACCACACGGGGCGCCGTCTCGCTGCCTTCGATGGGTAGTATGCGCGCCGTCGGCCGCACAGTCCTGAGCCTACTAATCTTGTCATCCGTGAAGCCGGGTTCGAGATTGAACGGCGATCGTTCGGCGTTGAACGGTTGATTGGTTGCGTATTGATAGAACTCCCAGACCCAGACGGCGGCGTAATCGACTGCGTTGCTCGCAAGAACGTCTGCTATGCGAACCATGAAAGGAGCGTCACCCACGTCACCGAATTCGCCGAGAAAAACTTGCTTGTGCGCTGCTCTTGCAACTGCGCTAACGTCTGCGATAATTTCATATGCGTGCCCTAGAGTTCCACCGTAACTGTGCTCTGGTTGTACCCGCATACACGTGAATGCTCACGATGTCGAAGATCGCCTGAGTCCGCGATAAATTCTCCTGGAGTTGCTCGATCGTATCCAGATGCCAGTCAGGTCCCTTTGGCGAGAACCCTGGTTGGAGTTCCAGATGGCGCGCTGACTGTCGTGGTAGGCCATACCCTGAAGAGACCGATCTTCCAGAATCAAGCCGCTTGATGAGCGACACAATCTGAGTCGAAAACGCAATCATATCTTCGGTTGTAAAGTGAGTCATTACGGCACATTGCGCCGCGGGTGGCTTGGGCTTCCCGTCCGTGCACAGTTTGGCGAGATCCAGATCGGCATAAAGGTTGAGTTCATTGGATAACTCATAAAAGAGGATCGTCTTGCGGTCCTTGTAGCGGCTGATGAACTCTTCGATGTATTTGTCCAGGAGCATGCGGCTTTTTGATCGAGGATCACGGATAAGCGTGCCCACCGATTCGTTCGCCAGTGCGGGGAATTGGCCCACATTCCAAACGAAGGTAGGTACAAGTCGAATGCCATTCCGATCGAGATCATCGAACATCGTGTCGACAAGAACCCAATAACTCTGCGGGTCAGTCTGCCAAAGGCGCAGGTCGCTCGTTTGGGTGCTGCCCGGTTGGCTAGGCGCGTAGCCTGTGACGCTGACGCGGAAGAATGTGAAGCCGACATCCTTGCCGTCCCTGATAGCCTTTTCGCCCATTGCGCGGGTCACGCGCCGGTACGCTTGCGAACCGTCTCCGCCACTTGCCCGCCCGGTATATTGCAACAGAAGATCGAACTTGTTCGCGCCAAGGTCCGCGCCGACGGCTGTGGCTGCGTGGACCAATTGGCTCGTTCCCCCTGCGAGGAATACCCCAATGAATAGCACCGTAGCGAGCTGAAGCAAAATGATCATCATAACTCTGGACGGCGGTCTAATTCGGGTCAGTGACTTGTGCATTGCCATCATGGACCGTGCCCGCAGGCGTGTCCACTTTCATATCACGGCCCAGCGCATAGCCGAACCGGCGCAGATTGGACCCCATGATGGCCTCCATCAGCTCAATCTCCTCCTCCGAAAATAACTCGGTATATTTGCCGATCTGGCCGGTTTGTCGTGGCTTGTCGGGACCCTTCTGGTCGTCGGGGATATTTTCGAGCGACGTCCGCACGATCAGTTCAGCGAGCTCTTTGTCGGTTATAGGTCCGCATATGCGGTCGAAGATGTGGCGAAGCTCGTTTGATGGATTTTGCCGGAGATCCTCGTAGCGTACAAACAAGCTACGCTCCGGCGGATGGGCATCGAATGCCGATCGTATGATATCGACCTGGAAGTTCCAGAAATGCGAATAGAACGCAATGGCATATAGTCGCATTTCGCGGTCTGTTGTCTCGGCCAGATCGCGCGATCCGAACAGCGAAAACCGCGACTTCATCACGTCGCGCCCGTCCCGCATCAGGAAAACCATGAACGATCTGGGAAACGCCTGCATAATGACATCTGCCGCATGAGAGTCATTCGGCATCTTGAACACGACGTTTTGGTAATCGGTCATTCCCCATTCGCTGATGACATGCTGGAATGCCATAGCCTTCAGAATTCCAAGATACATATGCCAGTTCTGGGCACTCCAGATCTGGTTCTCCTGTCGCGCGAAAATAAAGGACTCTTTCGAATGGCGGAATTACAGACCGGTCGTCGCGAGCTTTTGTCCCGCACTCGAAATCAAGTCCGCTCTGAAAGTAGGTGGCTTTCCTCGGAAGATTGTAGAAGCGCTCAGCGATCCAGTCCAAAGGGGCAAACATCTTGCCAAGGCCGGGTTCGTCCATCGGGCGCGCCCGACCGTTCCAGCACAGGATATCCTGGCTGAGCCAGGTGCTGCCGGATCGAGCCGTGGAAAACACCCAGATGCTATGCTCTTCCAGGATGCGAACAAGCCGATCCTTCTGGACGTAAAATACCCTCACGAAGAAACGTGGCACTTCCGCTCCGCCGGATACCATTCTTGCCGACAGCGTCAGTACGTTGACCTCGTCAAACAGGACTTGTGTGGAAACGATGAACTGATGTCGTTGCGTGAAGTTGCGAAACACCTTATGGCCGATGACCTCACCCCGTAAGAGAAGATCAACCTCGTATACATAGTCCGGCCGCTCCGGGAAAATCGGTGCATAGAGATCAACCGCCAGCTCGGTAAAATCCCCACGCGTCCTGGCCGGAAGGTCCAGAAGGGAAGGCACCAGCACCTCGGCCGATTGCGTGAAGCCCCAGGTCTGCGGGGCAGGTCCACCATCCAGATCGGCAGCTCTGATTTCCACCCACATGTCCCGCGACGGGGCCGAAACATCAGTATCGTGATCGAGAGGCCTGATCCGGACTCTCTTGGGTTCTGAATCGGATTGCATCAAATCTCAGCCGCCTTCGCTAGCGGACGTCAGCGGTCACAACCGGCTCCGGACAATCACCTGCCGCCAATCACCCTGGCGTGTCGCGAACGGAACGGGCTACAACCCCGCCCAAAGCCCGGTCCGGGTTCTGAAGGTAAAATCGGATGCTGGCAAGCGGATTCGTCCTTGCCGATGTGCTGCGCCTGCCAGGTTCGACCGCAATCGGCTGGGCGGTCTTCGATCCGGACTGGTATCTGGCGACCTATCCGGCCGCACGCCAGGCCGCTGCCGACGACTCCCCCGCCGCCGTCCTGCGCTTCTACATCGAACACGGTCAGGCGCTCGGCCACTCGCCCAACCGGTATTTCGACGAGGCCTGGCACCTGCGCCGATACCCCAGGGTCGCCGAGGCGGTGCGGACCGGACGCGTGGCTTCAGGCTTCGACGCCTATTGCCGCGAAGGGCTTCACGGCCGCTCGCCGCACTGGCTGTTCGACGAATTCTTCTACCGCGCGCGCTACGCGGACCTCACCGAAGCCTGCCTGGCCGCGGACGGCGCGGTGAACGGCTACGATCATTACCTCCGGCACGGCGACCGCTCGGCCGTTCCGGTCATCCGCTGTTCGACCCGGCGACATACCGCGCCCAACTCGACCCCGCGGATCGGCGGACCGCGGAGGCGCTGGGCTGTTTCACGCACTACCTGCAATCGCTGTCGCCGAACCATCCCGAGCGGCGCACCACGATCTATTTCGACCCGTCATGGCACGCCGCCGCGTGGCAGCGGGCCCCGGCGACCGATGATCCAGACCGCTGGCTCGGCGCCCTGCACCACTACCTCGGCAATGCAACGCCCACGGATTACGATCCTCTGCCGGAATTCTCCGAGCGCGACTACCTCGGCCGCTACGCCGATGCGGCCAACGCCGTCAAATCCGGCCGGTATCGCAATGGCTACGAGCACTTCCTCGCCAAGGGGAAGGCGGAACTGCGCGCGCCCACCCAGCGGATCGACCTCGCCTCCTACGCCGCACGCGAGCCGGCCGCCGGGACGCGCGACGACGGACCCGCCGCCGATGCCTTCGAGCATTACCTGAGGTTCGGGCGGATCGAGGGATTGCCCGCCGCGCCCGCGGACGACCACGCCGCCAGCGAGGCCGCCGCGCAACGCCTGTTCCGACAGAAGGCGGAGAACCTGCTGCCCGTGTTCGGGCGGCAGAAGCTCGACTTCGCCTGTCCCGAACCGGCGGAACTCAGCGTGCTGATGGTGCTGCACAACCAGTTCCCCTTGACGCTGATGGCGCTCGGCTCGCTCCGCGAGAACTTCCCCGGCGCGCATCGAGCTGATCCTGGTCGACTCGGGCTCGACCGACGAGACCCGTGACATCGACCGATACGTCGCGGGCGCCCAGGTCCTGCGGTTCGACAGCAACATCGGCTACCTGCGCGGCTGCAACGCGGGCTTGCAGCTCACATCGGCGGACTTCGTCCTCTATTTGAACAACGACGTCGAGCTGGCGCCCGATGCGGTCGATGCGGCGCTGCGGCGGCTGCGGTCGAACCCGCGCGTCGGCGCCGTCGGCGGCAAGATCGTCCGCTGTCATGGCCTGCTGCAGGAGGCGGGCTGCATCATCTGGCGGGACGGCTCGACGTCCGGCTATCTGCGCGGATCGTCGCCGCTGGCGCCGGAGGCCAATTTCGTCCGGCGCGTCGATTATTGCTCGGGCGTCTTCCTGATGGTTCGCGGCGATGTCGTGCGCCAGCTGGAGGGGTTCGACGACAGCTTTGCGCCCGCCTACTACGAGGACGCCGATCTGTGCGTTCGCATCGCCCAGGCCGGCCACGATGTCCTGTACGATCCGTCCGTGGTCGTCTTCCACCACGAATACGGCAGCGCCGAGGGCGTCGGTGCGCCGGCCGCGCAGATGGAGCGCAATCGCCAGGTATTTGCCCGGAAGCATGCTGCGTGGCTGCAAGACCGGCCGATCAGGGACGACCGGCGTCAGCTTCTTGCCCGCTTTGCCGATGCCGGCGCCATGCGGGTCCTGTTCATCGAGGATACAATTCCGTTGCGCAGCATCGGGTCGGGCTTCGTGCGCTCGAACGACCTTATCCAGGTGATGGCGTCACTCGGTTATCGACTGACCGTGTTTCCGCTGAACGGCAGCCGCTTCGACATCGCGAACGTGTATCGCGACATGCCGGACACGGTCGAGGTCATGCACGACAGAAGCATCGACGGCCTGGCCGAATTCCTGGCGCAGCGCGAAGGCTGTTTCGACGCCGTGTGGGTCGCGCGCACGCATAACCTCGACGGGATCAGGCCGTTCCTGGACCCGGTCCTCGCGGCGGCGCGACCGAACCGCCCTTCATCGTGCTCGATACCGAGGCGATCGACGCGATGCGCGAAGCCGGGCGCCAGGCACTGGCGGGCGAGACCGCCGCCGACCTGGAAGCCGCGGTCCGATCGGAACTGAAGCACGCCGCTATCTGCAGGACCATCGTCGTGGTCAGCGAAGCGGAAGCGGCGAAGCTGCGTGATCTCGGCTGGGACAATGTTGCCGTCATTGGCCACATGCGGACGCTGGCCCCGACGCCGCGAGCGTTTGCCGAACGGAGCCGGCATGCTGTTCGTGGGCGCGATGCACCGGGAAGCGAGCCCGAATTACGAAAGCCTGGACTGGTTCGTGAGCAAGGTCCTGCCGATCGTCGAGCAGACACTCGGCTGGCAGACGCGGCTGACCATCGTCGGCTACACCGCGCCTGGGGTGAGCCTCGAGCGGTTCGCCAACCATCCGCGCGTCACGCTGCGAGGATCGATCGGAAATATCGAGTCCATCTATGATCAGCACCGCATCTTCGTCGCGCCCACGCGGTACGCCGCCGGCCAGCCCTACAAGATCTACGAGGCGGCGTCCTTCGGCGTGCCGGTGGTCGCGACCGAACTGCTGCGCCGGCAGATGAACTGGGAGGACGGCCAGGATCTGCTCTCGGTGGACGGCGATCATCCGGAGCGGTTCGCGCAGCAGATCATAGCGCTCTATCAGGATGAGGCGCTCTGGCAACAGATTCGCGCCGGCGCGCTGGAACGACTGCGCCGGGAGAACAGCCGCGAGCGGTACGTCGAGGCGATCGAGCGTATCCTCGGACCCGCGGACCGCGCTCTCGATATGCCGCGCTGAAACGGACCTATCGGTCTGCCGCAAGGACCGATGGCAAACTCAGGTCATCGGATGATGGCGGCTGTCGAACCACCGGGGCGACGCTGGGAAAGCGCCGGCACAGCACATCCGAGCGCATTGAACCGTTCTCCGGATCGGGCCCGCGCCGGCCCGACATGGCCCAGCGCAACGCCGTCTCGAGGTCCTCGGGAAAGCGGGCGACCGCGTCGCTCAGGACAGCATCCGCCTCGGCCCAGCGCTCGGCCTTGCCCAGGGCCTCGGCCCGATACCAATAGCCTGGCAAATCGTCGGGAAATGCACCCGTGACCCGTTTCCAGCGCCGAGCCGCCTCAGGCCAGTCGCCCTGTTCTGCGGCGATCATGGCGTATCGCTGCGCGAGGAACAGATCGGAAGGCTGGCTTCCGCTCAGCTCGGCATAAACTGCATCGGCTTCGTCCAGGCGACCCAGGTCGTGAAGAGCCCGGGCGATGCCGCGCGCGGCGTGGGGGGCGGTCGGGAACGCTTGGCGAAGCGAGCGGAATCGGGCCAGAGCGTCCTCGAACGCGCCGCGCTGAACGGCGGCATCGGCCCACGCCTCCAGCACGCCGGCATCGGGCGGCAGATCGCGCCGGGCCTTCGCCAGCACGATCTCCGCCTCCGCCATACGGCCCAGACGGAGCAGAGCGCGGGCGCCACCGGCATATGCAAGCCCGAGCGACGGCGCCTGCTCCCGCAACAGCGCCCAGAGGCTTGCGGCTTCCTCCCATTGACCCGCGCGTTCCGCGCGCAGGGCGCCGGTCAGGAGAGTCTCGACCGGGTCGGACGCGGACGGACACGCCCCGCCCACGGCCGTCGCTTTGCCGACCTCGGCCCAGGCAGCCCGGGTGGCAACGCCGTTCGGAAACAGCCGCAGCCCTTCGCGTGCGATCCCCGCCGCCTCGTCCAGCCGGTTCACCGCGATAAGCACTCGGACCGCCGCAGCGTAGGCCGGTTCATGAAGCGGGTGGCGGATGAGCAGATCGGTCCAGCGGACGGCGGCAGCGGCCGAATCGCCGGCCTCGTCGGCACACCGGGCGTACATGTGCTGCAGCCATGTGAGGTCTGGGAACAACGCAAGCCCGGCCTCTGCTTCAGCCTCAGCCGCAGCCACCTGCTTCAGGTCCAGCAGCAGATGCGCGAAGTCCGCGTGCGCAGCAGGATTGTCGGGAAAGGCCTGCCGCACCGCGCGGCACCGCGTGTATGCCTCGACGTCGTCGCCCAGGCTCCGCGCAACCAGCGCGCGCGTTCGCGCCAGCCAGAAATGGTCAGGAAAGCGGCTGACAGCCTCGTCCAACAGGGCTTCCGCTTCATCGAAGCGCCTCAGCTCGATCATGACCTCGGCGGTGCGCAACCACGCGCGCGGCGCATCGGGAAAACGCGAACGCGCTTGGGACCAGAGCCGAAAAGCCTCATCATGCTCGCAACGGACTGACGCCGCATCGGCGCGTGCCAGAAGGTCGGCTTCGGTCGATGCCTGCTCAGATCCGCCGTCTTGTGTCATCGTCGACAACTGGTGCTGCTACCTTATGACGCGCCAACGCTGGCATGCGCCACTACACCGGCTGCTCTTACACCGTCGTGGCCGGGCTTGTCCCGGCCATCTCCGCGCTCACTGGCGCCGCAACGGATGGCCGGACAAGCCCTTCATACGCATCAGGATAAGCGCTGGCAGGAGTTAAGATACTCCCCCTCCCCTTGCGGGAGGGGGCAGGGGGAGGGGGAGGACTTTTCGCCAAGGGCACCGTTATCCTGATGCATATCGGGACATGCCCAGCCATGACGGAAGGAATGAACGGTGACGGAAGGTCCTTGGTTCGGGCAGCTGGTCTCACTCGCGGCATATCATCAGCCGGGCATCGCGACAGGCTCACGCAGCAGGATCTCGTGCCGGCGAATGCCGTCGAGCGCATTGGTCCGCACGACGACGCGTTCACTGAATCCCGTGCGCCGGGGCCCTCGGACGATAACGCTCACCGTCGCCACCTGACTGCCCTCATCGGCGTTGCGACGAGCAGCCACGCGTGCCCGATCTCCCAAGGCCGCCGCAACCACGGGGTCAGTGGTCGATCCGTCGGGATCGGCATCCGAATACAGCGTGAGATGCGGTCTCAGCCGGGCGAGATATTCCGGTGTCATTCCCAGGACGGCACCAAGCTCATCGAGGCTTTCGAATGACGCGTCCGGAGGGGCATAGTCGCGCCCCGCGGCGGCATACTGCGGTGCCTTCGCGCCCAGCGGAAGCGGTTGCTCGCCCTGGGTGCGCCAGTCGGAGATCGCCGCGGCCAGTCGCGCGGCAGCCGACGCGTTGATGCCAACCTCCACCATCACGGCCTGCAGCAGCTCCACCGGCGCGAAGTTGGGATTCACCTTGCTGCTCTCGTTCTCGATCCTCACCTCGATGCGGTTCTGCCCCGACCGGAGCAAATGCGCGGTGCCGTCTGGGCGCCAGCGCCGTGCCGATGGGTCGAGCAGCGCGTAGATGGCCTGCTGAACAGCGCCATCGGCCGCTGCCTCCGCGGCCGCGCCGTCTATCAGGTTGCGCGCGCGCTGCGTGTCCTGGCGGCTGGTCGCGACGAGCGCTGCGCCGATCAGGGAGAGGAAGGCGAGCGTCCACAGCACGATCAGCAGCGCGAACCCGCGTTGCCGGCCCTTGCGGCTCATGGCCGGTCGAGATCCGGGGCGGCCACGATATCCGGCCAGTGCCGCTGCGCGGGATCGGTGAATTCGAGCCGGATCCGCACCAGTGAAGGAAGTTCGGCAGCCTTCCAGGTCGTGGTCCACCCGTCGTTTGGCGCCCAGAAGGACAGCTCCATGCTGGCAACGCCGCCGAGCAGCTCGGTCTCGGTGAATTGCGGTGGCCGCAGGCGTTTGGCGTGCAGGTACGGCCGCCAGCGCAGGACCAGCCGATGGTGGCTGTCCACGCCCAGCCCCGCCTCCACCCGGTTGGTTGCCATCCCGGACATGTCGGGCAGCCGGCTGATGAAGGCGAGCTTGTCGGAGCTGGCGGTGAATTGCGGCGGGTCAATCTCGTTGCCGGGATCCGTATGCTCGATCAGGTGACGCAGGGTGCGGTCAACGGCGTCGAAATTCTCGCGCGTGCCGGCGGTGCTCGTTGCCTTGTTCCAGGCCAGCAGCCCGAAGCGGACGCCCTGCCCGAGGCCGACCACCACGAAACCGAGGACGACCAGCGCAACCAGCACCTCGATCAGCGTGAAGCCGTTGGGCGGCTGCGCGGATCGGATGACCCGCCCCGACGGCACGAATGCACGCGCCCGGGCCGCCCGCATTCTCATTGTGCCGCCGCCTCGACATGCTGCGTGTCGAGCCGCACTTCCCGCGTTGGACCGGCCTTGCTTCCATGATCGGTCCACGAGACCCGGACACTGATCGAGTAAAGCGCCACCGCCACCCATGTCGGTCGGCCAGCACCACGCATGCCGTACGGCCGAACGGCGGTGTTGGACACCGGCGTGATGCGCACGCGCCACTTGAATCCGCCGCCGTCCTCACCCTCCTGATCGCCGGGAACCATGGGCGCGCCGTGAACGGCGGTCGCCAGGCGCGACCGGGCCCGCGCAAGCGCCTCCTCATACCGGGCGGAGGTCTGGATGGATTGCAGGCTGCTCAATCCCGACTGGAACAGCACACCAAGCGCCAGGCCGGCGATGAGAAAGGCAATCATGACCTCGAGCAGCGTGAACCCGCTCGCGGTGCCGGCGGACGGGCACCTTTGCCGGCAACGTATCGTTGCGGCTGCGCCAAGGGCCCGGCGGGATGGCGCACCTGCCGGTCGTGTTGATGGTGTCATCAGGAATGCCAGGGGTCGTGGTTGTTTACCGATAGATACAATCTCGCTGGCGGGTGGACAATGTCGCAGGCGTCGCCGCCTTCAGCGACACTACCACGGAATCCGGCACGCAGCCGGCATGAATTGACAAAAATGCGGAGAGCATTCCTGCTCTCCGCATTTTCGCAAGTGTGGGCCGCCCGGTCTGCGATCCGAACCTGGGGGCCAGGATCGCAGGGCCGGTTGCGACAGGCTACTGCATGTCCTCGCACAGCGGCAGCTTCGTCACGACGCCTTGCGCGGCCAATCCGACCGCGGATGGATCACTGAACACCATCAGCGACTTCTGGTCGTTGGCGACGCCCATCCCGGTGGTGATCGAGATGCCGGTCAGGTAGGTGCGGAACCTGTATTCCGTCATGCCTGAGACCGGATTCACCGTCAGCTTGAACTGCGCGACGGTGCCGCCGACCGGGCCGCTGTACATATAGTTACCGTGCGTGATCAGCGCCGACGGTTGGGTGATCAGCGCCGACGTGAAACCGGAGTTGGCAAAGGCGGTGCCGCAACCGTTCGTCACGGTGACACCACCGCCGCCACCGGCGACACCACCGCCGCCGCCGCCAGCGTTGCCACCACCCCGCCCCGCCACTACCGCCGCCGCCAGCGTTGCCGCCGCCACCGCCGCCACCGCCGCCACCGCCGCCGCCACCGCCGCCACCACCGCCACCGCCGCCACGCCGCCACCACCGGCGATGACACCGACACCACCGGCGCTGCCACGCGCGAACGCGTCGGCCATCGACGTGGAGCCGTTGTTCTCCCAGATGCACTGTGGCCAGGCCGATCTGGAAGTCCCGCCGGGCTGGCTATCGAACGTGGTGACCACGCGCTGCCCGCCGAAGTACGGCTGATTGTCGGGGCCGAATGCGGTGGTCGAATCCTGCTTCAGGCCGTTGCTGCCGACCTGCATGCACGGCACGGCATTGCCCGGCGGGACGAAGAAGTTCGGGTTGATCGGCTTCGTGATGTCACCCGGATCACCCAACGGGTTGAAGCAGGCATAGACGAACGTCGCACGCCGGATCGAGGTGGCAATCGCGAACTGCCCGTCCGGGCTGACCGCGGCGTTGGTGAGCTTCAGGCCCTCGGGGATGGCGGAGTAGTAGTTCTGCGGGCCTACCGTCTTGCCGGCGTCGCTGGCTACCTTGGCGTTGGTGACGTTGTTGAGCTGGATCGAGAACAGCCCGCCCTTGATGCCGGCGACGAACAGCCACGAGGTCGCGGTCTGTGGCGTGGTTGCCTTGCCACCTGAGATCGAGCAGCCGAGCTGGTTGAAGTAGGTGTTGGCCTTCGGATTCGTGCCGGTGCTCAGCTTGGTCGGGTCGCAGGTGGGCGTGATCGCCTCGCCCTGGAAGGGGATGTCGCCGAGGTTGGTTACCGTGCCGTTCTTGATGACCGGCAGGATGACGCAGTCGGTGGCGGTATTCGGCGGGATCGCCCACCCTGTGGCCAGTCCGGTCTTTGGGTCCTTGCCGACATCGGTCTCCTTGCAGAGGGTCGAGCCCTGGTCGAACACCCAGTTGTGGCCGCCGCCGGTGAGCGGCTCCGCCGGGTTGTTGTGCTCATGCACCGAGTTGTCGGGAATGAACAGCGAGCCGGCGGCGGCAGTGAAGACGTTCGGCGACCAGTTGGCCGCGGTCAGCACCTGCTTGTCCCGGCCGACGACGAAGCCGTCGGCGGGCATGGTGGTACCGTCCGAACAGGTCGCCCACGCGGCGTTCTGCGCGCCGAGCGAGAGTGCCGTCGTCGTTGCCAGCAGAGTGCGACGCCAATGAATTCTGGGGCGGGAAGCAGGTTGCCGTCCAGCAGCGGCAGATGGCCTGGAAGCCTCATGTGTTGTACGCATAACCTTGGATCTCCTAGCGAATTTGCGCGTTTGGACCGGGACCGGCCGAGTCACAATCTTGCACATGCGTAATATTCCATCAACCTAATTTGAACCGATCACGTATTGGTGATGAGACCGGAATGAAATATAAATCCACGCCTGTATCAGGGGAGACCTGGATCGCAGAATCGATAGCGAAGAGCTGCGCAGTTCACGTCCTCGCAGGGCGGCACTTTGTCAGGGCTGCCTGCCCGGCCAGTCCGACCGCCGACGGATCGGTGAAGACCCTCGGCGAGCCAAGGCCGGCGGTGAGCGAGATGCCGGTCAGGATGGCCCGGAAGCGGTAGTTTGTCAGGCCGAGCCATCGAAGGGACGCAAGAAATTCTAACACGGAGGACGACGGAGAGCCACGGAAAACCACTGAGGTCGATTTGGCTGGCGTATAGCGCATGCAATCCGTTCTCCGGGTCCTCCGTGGCCCTCGCTCGTCCTCCGTGTTTGAATCCCTTCTTGAGCCCTGTCCCCCTGCGGAACAATAAACGCTTCAACTGGCGCAGTGACAGTGCCCCGCCGTCATGGCCGGGTGGGCCATCGCCACCGGGCTTGACCCGGTGGTTGGCCCGGCCATCCACGTCTTTCCCTGCTGCAGGCTGCAAGACGTGGATGGCGTGGCCAAGCCACGCCATGACGATGGGGCACGAACCGTGCCTGGATGTGATTCTTTATTCCGCGGCGAACCCCCACAGCAGCAGTCACTGACACGAACGCGTTGCGCTGCCAGATCGTATTGGCTATGAATGACCCTGCTCGCCCTTCCGGGTTGGCGTCAGTGCCGCCGCCCAGGATGATTGCAGATGCCCTATACCGGCGTGACGCCTGCCGAATGCTGCTCCTGATATCGGCTGGCAAACGACCAATCAAAGGAGATCATGAGTCCCATGCATCGGCGTACGCTTCTGCTTGCTGCCTTGGCATCACCGGCAGCCGCCTATGGCGCGGCACCCCTGAAGGTGGTGGCAACATTCAGCGTGCTGGGTGACATGGTAAAGCGTATCGCCGGCGATCGCGTGGCACTGACTGTGCTTGTCGGGATCGACGACGATATCAAGACCTATGAGCCCACGGCCGCGGACATCCGCGCCGTCGCCGATGCTGATCTGCTGGTCGTGAATGGCCTCAATCCCGGATTTGAACCCTGGCTCGACGGGTTGCTGCGGCAGGCGCAGTTCCACGGCGTCAAACTGGTCGCCAGCGATGGTGTGCGCGTGCTGAAAAAGGCGGACGCGCCTGGCGCAACCGGGGTGGCCGCGGCGGACGAGCTTGACCCGCACGCCTGGCTCGACGCGGCCAACGCCGCGGTTTACGCAGCGAATATCGAGGCTGCGCTGATCCGGCTCGATCCGGCGCAGGCGGACGCCTACCGGGCGAGCGGTGAGGCCTATCGCGCCGAACTGCTCGAACTCGATCGTTGGGCGAAGCAACGCATCAGCGACGTGCCCGAGGCGAAGCGCACGGTGATCGTCGATGACGGGTTCGCCTATCTGGGGCGCGCCTATGGGATCAGGACACTGGGTGCGCCCGGCTTTCCCACCGATCGACACGCGACCAACGCCGAGGCGGACGCGCTGATCGCGCAGATCAAACGTGACAACGTGAATGCGATCTTTCTCGATAACCTGGACGACCCGAAGCAGATCAACGTGATGACCGCGCTGACGGATGTCGAGCAGGGCGGCGAGCTCTTTTCGGAATCTCTGTCCAGGCCGGGCCTGAACCTGGGCGCGGAGACCTATGTGGACATGTTCCGCCGCGATATCGAGACGCTGTGGCACGGCATGATGAGGAAGTGACCGGGCCCTGTTCCGCGCTGCACTGCGATGCTCACCGCGATGACTCTTCCACGGTGCTCGCATCGTCATGGCCGGG
The DNA here is from genome assembly GCA_963780095.1 of uncultured Alphaproteobacteria bacterium. Taxonomy (GTDB): domain Bacteria; phylum Pseudomonadota; class Alphaproteobacteria; order Acetobacterales; family Acetobacteraceae; genus JAMXLO01. Next base: position 98,614 of record CAWABH010000043.1, on the reverse strand, counting down.
CTTGTTCCGGCCATCCGTACCACCACTGGTGCCACGACTGATGGCCGGGACAAGCGCGGCCATCACGTAAGGACCGCGCGGTAACGCACTCATCGTCATGGCCGGGCTTGTCCCGGCCATCCGTATAACCACTGGTACCACGACTGATGGCCGGGACAAGCCCGGCCATGACGTAGGGACCGCGCGGTGACGCAGGGTCATCGGTTTTGGCGGTCGGTATGTCGGCGTGCGAGACCTGCCCGTGCGTTGCCAGCGGTTGCGGCGCGCGGTTGAGCAGAAACAGCGCAGCGGAATTCGTGGCGATGCGCTCCGCACAAACGAAAATACGGAGAGCCCGCCTGCTCTCCGTATTTCCAAAGTCTGATCAGTCAGCCTGCGATCCGGGCCTCGGGAGGACCGGATCGCAGGGTCGAAAGCGGAAGGCTGCTTAGTTCATGTCTTCGCAGAGCGGCGTCTTGGTGATGGCTTCCTGACCCGCCAGGCCGATGGCCGACGGATCGGTCATGACCATCAGCGAGCCGAGGTCGTCGGCGACGCCGAGGCCGGTGCTGAGCGAAATGCCGCTCAGGTAGGTGCGGGTCTTGTAGGTCGTCCGGCCGACGAAGTCCTTGCCCAGATGGGCCTGGATGACGAGGCCGCCCAGCGGGCCGGTATAGATGTATCCGGTGCCGTCCGCCGCGACGTGGCTGAGTAGAGAACTCGGCTGGGTGATCAGCGCCGAGGTGAAGCCGGCGTTGGCAGTCATGGTGCCGCACTTGTTGGCGGTGTTGGCCTGAAGCGCGCCAGGGACGGTCTTGCTCGGACTTCTGATACGTCGAGCTGGAGAGGTCAGCCAGGATCGCGTCGTGCAGCGCGAAGCCGCTCACGTTCGGCGCACCGCCGCCGAAGTGGATGCACTGCGGCCAGGTGCCGCCCTGCGTGCCGCCGGGGGTGTTCAGGAACGTGTTGATCACGCGCTGGCCACCGATATACGGCTGACCGTCAGGACCGAAGGTCGATGCCAGGTTGGTGGCAAGGCCGCTGTTGCCAATGCCGCCGCAGAACACCGAGCTGGCATCCGGCACGAAGAAGCCCGGGTTGAGCGGCTTGGCGGGGTCGCCGGGGTTGCCCAGCGGATCGATGCACGCCCAGATCTCCTGCTGACTGCGGCGGTTGGACACGGCCATGGCGAACTGGCCGTCCGCGCTCACCGATGCGGCCATCAGCTTCAGCCCCTCGGGGATGTCGCGGTAGTAGCTGAACGAGCCGACGGTCTTGCCGATCGGGCCGTTGTTGTGCAGCTGATAGTTGAACAGGCCGCCCTTGATGCCGGCGACGAACATGTAGGACGTCGCGGTGGCCGCAGTGGTGGCCACGGGCACGCCACCGTTGTTGAAGGCGGCGATCGAGCAGCCGAGCTGGTTGGCGTAGGTGTTGGCCGGGTTGGGCGCGCCAGCGCGGTGCTCAGCTTGGTCGGATCGCAGACCGGGGTGACGACCGCACCCTGGAACGGGATGTCGCCGAGGTTGGTCACCGCGCCGTTCTTGATGATCGGCAGGACGATGCAATCGGTGGAGGTGTTCGGCGGCAGGATCCACGCGGTGGTCCCGGCTGCGCTGCCGGCATCACCCTGCTTGCAGAGCGTCGAGCCCTGGTCGAAGGCCCAGTTGTGCCCGCCGCCCGTGGGTGCGCCGGTGATCTGATCGGTGGTCGAGCTGTCCGGGATGAAGAAGGAGCCTTCCGTCGCGGTGAAGACGTTCGGCGACCAGTTGGCCGCGACCGCCACCGGCGCGACTGCCGATCTGGTAGCCGCCGGGCGGGAAGGTGGTGCCGTCCAGGCAGGTCGCCCAGGCGGCGTTCTGGCCGAGCGAGAGTGCGGCGGTGGTGGCCAGCAGGGCGCGGCGCCAGTGCAGGCGCCGTTGGGTGTTGGGTGCAGACATAAGCCTTGGATCTCCTGATTAATTGAGCGGTGGTCGGAACTGGACGGGCCGACAACGGTTATATTGCATAGTTGTAACGTCCATTCAAGCGAATTGTACGTGCGCCGGATGATCTAGAGATCGCAACGGCAGACATTCGGATTCGGCCCGATCACGATGTGGTGACAGATATGATTCCGCCTCACGAAGATTTTTTCTTGCATGATTGGAATAATATCGATTAACTGTATTCAGCGGTCGCCGTGAACTGGACGGGTCCATTGGCGGCCTAGGGCAAGGGAGAATGAGCCGATGTTCGGGACCATATTTGTTTCTGTGATCGGCATTTCGCTGCCGCTTGGCATGGGTATATGGCTCACGCCGCGGGCGAAGGCGATATCTTTGCGGTCGTTTCGCAGAGCGTCGCCGAGCTAAAGCGCAGTGGATCGCTTCTGCTGCAGCAGAGCCGCCAGTTGCTTGGATCGCTGGGGACTGCGACGCGCCTGGCTCGCTGACGGACGCGGAGGACGCAGGCACGGAATGCACTCAGTGCTCGCCGTGCCTGCGTCAGATATCCGGATCGGTTACGGCATATCCTCGCACAGCGGCAGCTTTGTCCGAGAATTGTTGAAGCGCGGCACGCAAAGTAACGTCATGGCCGGGCTTGACCCGGCCATCTGTAGCCGCACGAGATGGCCGGGTCACGCCCGGCCATGACGGCTCAGCGACTGTGACTTGCGTTTCAGCGATGGTGGGTACTAAGTAGATACGGAACTTGCGGGCCGACATACACTCACCGTGCCGGATCACGGTGTTGGTCTGGAGCAGCAGGGCCGACGCGAAGCCGAAGTTCGTGACAGCGCTGCCGCACCCATTCGAGCGGTTGTGCGCAAACGCGTCGGCCAGCGAGGTCGAGCCATTGTTTGCATCGATGCACTGAGGCCAGGCCGATTTGGCCGTACCGTCAGGCACGCTCTCATAGGATCTGCTCCGAATTAACTGCGCCAGTTGTCTCCGGACCTGCCGCTCTTGTTGGCACCAGCCGCGCCACGGCCGTCACACGCGCGACCGAGGTGGCGATCGCGAGTTGCCGTCGAGGCGGACGAAAGCGTAACGAGTCCGCTATTGCACAGAGGTAACTTGGGATCAGGCAATTTACGACCGTTACAAAACGATCTCGACATCGGGAATAGTGAGCAACGACTCTTCCGATCGGGCTGCCCCGCCTGGCGGCAGAATTTCGCGCCTCACGGAAATTTTTTCTTGCTTCCATGGAATAATACTCTAAGAGAGATATTTGTAAACGCCGGCCTGCGGTGGCGGAACGTATGGCGGACCAAGAACGAAGGGGGAGTAGAGGACATGTTTGGAGACACTTCTCGTGTCGTTGACCGGAATTGCGCTGCCGATTCTCGCCGGCATGTGGTTCACGCCGCGCAGCGAGGGCAACGCGTTCGCCGTTCTGTTGCCGATTGTTGCCAACGCAAGACGTGACGGACGGAAGCTGCGGCGGCGAGCCACCCACTATCTCGGATCACTGGGTGCGGCGATTCGCCCGCGACATCTGCCATCGTCCGCGGGTCGCGCCATCTGATCTGCCGAAGTCTGTGCCGGCACGACAGCGCGCCGGCACGACTGATCCCGGGCGCGCACCGGATCTCCGCGTGTCCGATATCATCGACGGGGGGTGGCTGCTTTCGGTAACACCGCCAAAAAAAGAACGGAGAGCCCGCCTGCTCTCCGTTTCCCCAAAGTTTGCAGAAGTTCAACCTGCGATCCTGGCCTGGGGAGGCCGGGATCGCAGGGTCGAAAGCGGAAGGCTGCTTAGTTCATGTCTTCGCAGAGCGGCGTCTTGGTGATGACTTCCTGACCCGCCAGGCCGATGGCCGACGGATCGGTCATGACCATCAGCGACTTCAGGTCGTCGGCGACGCCCAAGCCGGTGCTGAGCGAAATGCCGCTCAGGTAGGTGCGGGTCTTGTAGGTCGTCCGGCCGACGAAGTCCGTGCCCAGATGGGCCTGGATAACGAGGCCGCCCAGCGGGCCGGTATACATGTATCCGGTGCCGTCCGCCGCGACGTGGCTGATTATGGAACTCGGCTGGGTGATCAGCGCCGAGGTGAAGCCGGCATTGGCGGTCGCGGTGCCGCACTTGTTGGCGGTGCCGGCAACCGTGCCAACCCCCCCGCGCCACCACCGCCGCCGCCGCCGCCACCACCACCGCCACCGCCACCACCGCCACCGCCGCCACCGCCGCCGCCGCCGCCGCCGCCACCAGTCGCACTGGTCGCCGCCGGTACCTGATACGTCGAGCTGGAGAGGTCAGCCAGGATCGCGTCGTGCAGCTGCTGAGCCGCTGACGTTCGGCGACTGAGCACCACCGAAGTGGATGCACTGCGGCCAGGTGCCGCCCTGCGTGCCGCCGGGGGTGTTCAGGAACGTGTTGATCACGCGCTGGCCACCGAAATACGGCTGGTTGTCAGGACCGAAGTCCGTCGCCAGGTTGGTGGCAAGGCCGCTGTCTGCCAATGCCGCCGCAGAACACCGTGCTGGCATCCGGCACGAAGAAGCCGGGGTTGAGCGGCTTGGCGGGGTCGCCGGGGTTGCCCAGCGGATCGATGCACGCCCAGATCTCCTGCTGACTGCGGCGGTTCGACACGGCGAAGGCGAACTGGCCGTCCGGGCTCACCTGTCCGGACTGCAGCTTCAGCCCTTCGGGGATGTCGCGGTAGTAGCTGAACGAGCCGACGGTCTTGCCGATCGGGCCGTTGTTGGTCGAGCTCATAGTGGAACAGGCCGCCCTTGATGCCGGCGACGAACATGAAGGACGTCGCGGTGGCCGCAGTGGTTGCCTGGGGCACGCCACCGTTGTTGAAAGCGGCGATCGAGCAGCCGAGCTGGTTGGCGTAGGTGTTGAGCGGGTTGGGCCGCAGTTGCGGTGCTGAGCTTGGTCGGGTCGCAGACCGGGGTGACGACCGAGCCCTGGAACGGGATGTCGCCGAGGTTGGTCACCTTGCCGTTCTTGATGATCGGCAGGACGATGCAATCGGTGGAGGTGTTCGGCGGCAGGATCCACGCGGTGGTCCCGGCGGCGCTGCCGGCATCACCAGCCTTGCAGAGCGTCGAGCCCTGGTCGAAGGCCCAGTTGTGCCCGCCGCCGGTGGGTGCGCCGGTGATCTGATCGGTGGTCGAGATGTCCGGGATGAAGAAGGAGCCTTCCGTCGCGGTGAAGACGTTGGGCGACCAGTTGGCCGCGACCGCCACCGGCGCGCTGCCGATCTGGTAGCCGCCGGGGGGAAGGCTGGTGCCGTCCAGGCAGGTCGCCCAGGCGGCGTTCTGGCCGAGCGAGAGTGCGGCGGTGGTGGCCAGCAGGGCGCGGCGCCAGTGCAGGCGGCTCCTGCCGTCGCGGGAACGGACGGCCGATGGACTAATTCTAGTCATAGCATTTGGACTCCTGAACTTGTTGTGATTTGCGTCTGGCCTGTGGGGCCAAAGGGAATATTACATGATCGCAATATCAACGCGATGATAATAAGTTCGATCACGCATTCGTGAACCGATCGGATTGAATATATAAGCTTGCTGCCGCTTTGGGTGCATTGCCGCGTTGACGATCGCAGGGCGGCGGCGCGACACGATCGCGCACGCGATGATGCCGGCGCCTGACGTCCGCTCTGCTCGCGTACACATATATAGTGGAGCTGATCGACGCTGGCTTTCGGCCGAGCAGCGTCGCGGGAGGTGGCGGCGTCTGCGATCCCCGGAACGGCCGCCCCGGGATCACATCGTCGGCCGCGGCCACGCCGTCCGCTGACGGATCGGTGTGGACCATGAGCGAATACAGGTCATCGGCGACGCCCAGGCCGGTCGTCAGCGGGACGCCCCCAGGTGGGTACGGAACTTGTAGGTCGAGATGCCGCCGGAGCGCGGATCAGCAGTGACCTTGAACTGCGTGATGGAGCCGCCGACTTGCGGGCCGACATGCATATACTCACCGTGGCGGATCATGGAGTTGAGCTGGAGCAGCAGGGCCGACGCGAAGCCGAAGTTCGCGACAGCACTGCCGCACCCGTTCGAGCGGCTGTGTGCGAACGCGACGGCCTGACGGCAGGAATTCGAGATCGGCCCGCCCACGAGGCGGTGATCGATATGATTCCGCCTCACGAAGATTTTTTCTTGCATGATTGGAATAATATCGATTAACTGTATTCAGCGGTCGCACGTGAACTGGACGGGTCCATTGGCGGCCGAGGGCAAGGGAGAATGAGCCGATGTTCGGGACCATATTTGTTTCTGTGATCGGCATTTCGCTGCCGATTGGCATGGGTATATGGCTCACGCCGCGGGACGAAGGCGATATCTTTGCGGTCGTGTCGCAGAGTGTCGCCGAGCTAAAGCGCAGTGGATCGCTTCTGCTGCAGCAGAGCCGCCAGTTGCTTGGATCGCTGGGGACTGCGACGCGCCTGGCTCGCTGACGGACGAGGAGGACGCAGGCACGGAAAGCACCCAGTGCTCGCCGTGCCTGCGTCGGATATCCGGATCGGTTACGGCATATCCTCGCACAGCGGCAGCTTCTTCACGACTTCGGCCGCGGCCACGCCGACGACGGACGGATCGGTGTAGACCATGAGCGAGCCCAGGTCGTCGGCGACGCCCAGGCCGGTCGTCACCGGCACACCGCTCAGGTATGTGCGGGACTTGTAGGTCGAGACACCGGAGATCGGATTGGTCGTGACCTTGAGCTGCGTGATCGAACCGGCGGCCTGCGGGCCGACATACATATAGTCACCGTGGCGGATCACGGTGCTGGGCTGGAGCACCGACAGGAAGGCGAAGTTCGCGGTAGCGGCGCCGCACCCATTCGAGCGGTTGTGTGCAAACGCGTCGGCAAGCGACGTCGAGGCATTGTTGGCATAGATGCACTGGGGCCAGGCCGTCTTGGCCGTGCCGCCAGGCGCGCTGTCGAAGCTGTTCATCGTGCGCTGACCGCCGAAATACGGTTGGCCGTCCGGACCGAATTCGGTGGTGACGTCCGTCTGGAGGCCGTTGCTGCCGACCGACATGCATTTGACGGTGCCGGCTGCCGGGTACAGTGAAGTTCGGGTTGATCGGCTGTCGTCGGATCGCCGGGGTCGCCCAGCGGGTTGAGGCAGGCGAACACGGCGGTGGAGCGCGCGTCCGACGTGGCGATTGCGAACTGGCCGTCGGGGCTGACCGTTGCATTCGTGAGCTTATGACCCTCTGGAATGGCCGAGTAGTAGTGCGTCAGATCAACCCCCGCGGCGGGCGCCACCTTGCCGGCGCCGGCGGCCGCGTTCGTCAGCGGGACCGAGAACAGGCCGCCCTTGCTGCCGGCGACGAACAGGAAGGAGGTCGCGCTCGCGGGTGTGGTGGCGACCCCGTGCGAGATCGAGCATCCGAGCTGATTGAAATAGGTGTTGCTGGTTGAAGCCAGGATGGCCGGATTGCAGGTCGGCGTGATCGCGTCGCCCTGCCCGGGGATGTCGCCTTCGCCGGCGATCTTGCCGCCCTTGACGATCGGCAGAACGATGCAATCGGTTGATGTGGTCGGGGGCGGCATGATCCAGCCGGTGGGAGCGGTTGCCGATCCCGCATTGCCCATCTTGCACAGCGTGGCACCCTGGTCGAACGCCCAGTTATGGCCGGCGGCGGCCGAGCTGTCAGGGACGAACACGGATCCGAGTGTTCCCGTGAAGGTGTTTGGCGACCAGTTGGCCACATGGGCGCCACCGACAACGTAGCCTGCAGCGGGGAACGTGCTGACGCCGTCCGCGCAGACCGCCCAGGCGGTGTTCTGCATGGCGAGCGAGAGCGCGGCGGTCGATGCCAGCAGGGTCCGGCCCCATCGACGGCGCGTCCTTGAACCGGAACTTCTTCCGGCAATGCCATATGCGTTTACCGTTTCGTGTGTTACACTCATGACTCTCTCCGAATCTCTCTCCAGTCGAGACCGTTATTGGCTCGACTTCGGCCCGGGACAGGGCCTGTTGTTTCCGTTATTTGGTCGCAGCCGTACGCTCATAAATCATGATGATTTATGACTTGCGGCAGACATATCCTGCTGATCACGGGTCATCGCCGACCGACGCCGTGCCTGCACTGTTTACGTTTGCTGGTGCCCTCGTCTCATGGCGGTGTCCTCGTCTTAGGAAGCGTCCAGGCCACGCTGCCCAGACAGGTTGACGAGACGCAATCTGTGATAGACCGCAATGACTGGTCAAGAGCGAAAAAAAGCTGGACACAATTTTATGATCGTACCCGACATAATTCGGGCAACGCGATGCACTTCCGCGTCCATTCATCCCGTCGGCCGCCAGGCGGCGGTATGGGATGCATCCAGTCGACCAGCACTGATGCGGACGACCGGATCGCAATATTGCAGCGCCTCAACCTGTGGTCAAGGAAATTTGTGACGTATAGGCACTTATAATGGAATAAGATGAATATGCCTGATGTGCCGATCTCTCCTGTGCCGCATCTCCGCGCCGCTGCGCGATGGCACAGGTTCGCGATGTCGCCCGCATGCCCTGGCACAGTGATCGCGAAGACCATGTCCCCGGCCAGCGGGAACCAGTGACCTTCCGCCACCGCCCTTTCCTTCCGTCATGGCCGTTCCCGGACATGACGGTGCAATCTCAAGCGCAGCTTCCCTTGACTCTCCCCGTTGCTGTTATACCAACCCGCATTGACGTTGACTCTCCCGGGGTTCCGAATCCCTTGAAGGTTCGATTCGATGGCCTGTGGCGGTTCTCGCCCAGGGAGGCATCGGATGAGCGCGGCGATCCCAATCACACGTCTGGACCACACGGCGTCAGAGCTTCGGAGTTTCGCCGGCAAATGTGGTGATGGCGCGCAGGTCCGCCGCCTTCTGGCACTCGCGTTGGTGCTGGAAGGCCGATCGCGCATTGAAGCAGCGAAGCAGAACGGCATGGACCGGCAAACACTGAGTGACTGGGTGCACCGTTACAACGCGACCGGCGTCGACGGGCTGAAGTCGTGTCACCCCCCAGGCGCCGCCCCGTTGCTCAACGAGGCACAAAAGGCGGAGTTGAAGGCGCTGGTCGTCAAAGGCCCGGATCCGGAGAAGGACACGGTCATCCGCTGGCGTTGCCTGGATCTACAGGTGGAAATCGCCCGGCGGTTTTCTGTCCGGGTGCATGAAAGCACGGTGGGCAAATGGCTGCGTCAATTTGGCCTGACCCGGTTGCAGCCGAGGCCATGCCACCCGAAAACCGACCACGCCGCCCAGGAGACTTTTAAAAAAACTTCGCCAGCCTGATGAAGAATGCCCTGCTCGCCACCACCACCGGTTCACCAATCGAAGTCTGGTTTCAGGATGAAGCCAGAGTGGGTCAAAAGGGCTCGCTCACTCATGTCTGGGCGCCGATCGGCTCGTGCCCGACGATGGTGCGCGATAACCGCCATGATTCGGCTTATCTGTTTGGCGCGATTTGCCCGGCCCGTGCCGTGGGCGCCGCCGTCATCATGCCCGCCGCCAACGCCGAAGCGATGAACGCGCATCTCAGTGAAATCAGCACACAAGTGGCACCGGGCGCCCACGCTGTCCTAGTCTGCGATGGAGCTGGCTGGCATCAGACCGGCGGGAAATTGCTTGTACCCCACAATATCACGTTGCTTCCCCTGCCGCCCTATGCGCCCGAACTGAACCCAATGGAGAATGTGTGGGAATATCTGCGCGGCAACAAACTCAGCCGACTGGTCTGGGACAGCTACGATGCCATTGTCATCGCCTGCAAAGAAGCATGGGACTTCCTCATCAATGACCCAGACAGGATCAGATCAATCGGGCATCACCGTCATGGCCGGGCTTGTCCCGGCCATCGGAATTACACCGTCATGGCCCGCTGCCCGCCACGACGGATGGCCGGGACAAGCCCGGCCATGACGGAAGGACGAGTGGCGATGGAAGGTCATTGGTTCGGGCGCTGGCTTAAGAGCAGTGGAGAGAGCCAAAAAAATGGCAGCTTGAACAATAGGCCACATCCGCCTGAGCGGTAAGCGGATGCGCGCCGAAATCAGCCTGCGATCCGGACCTCGGAAGGCCAGGATCGCAGTATCGGTGGGCGCAGGCTACATGTCCTCACACAACGGCACCTTCGTCACGATTTCCTGCGCCGACAGTCCGATCGCTGTCGGATCGGTATAGATCATCAGCGACTTCTGGTCCTCGGCGATGCCGAGCCCGGTGACGATCGAGAGCCCGGTCACCAGGGTCCGGAATTGATACTGCGAAATGTGGGAGAACGGATCGAGCGTCACCTTGAACTGCACAATCGTGCCGCCAAGCGGGCCCGTGTACATGTATTGCCCATGGGTGATCAGGGCGTTCGGCTGGGTGACCAGTGCCGACGAGAACCCGAAGTTCGGCTGGGCAAGGCCGCAGCCGTTCGCGAATGACAGCGGGCTCGCGAAGGCCTGGGTCAATGACTTTGCGCCGCTGCCTTGCCAGATGCAGTTGGGCCACGCGGACTTGAACGGGCCGCCGGGCTGGCTGTCGAAGCTCATGATCACGCGTCGTCCGCCGAAATAGGGCTGGCCGTCGGAACCAAAGGCGGTGGTCAGGTTGGCCGGCAGGTTGTTGGCGCCGACCTGCATGCATGGCACCTCGCCGGCCGGCGGGACGAAGAATCTCGGATTGATCGGCTTCGTGATGTCGCCCGGATCGCCCAGCGGGTAGAGACAGGCATAGACCGCCTGCAGGCGCTTCATCGAAGTCGCTATTGCGAAGCGTCCGTCCTTGCTGACGGCGGCGCTGGTGAGCAGCGACCCTTCCGGGATGGCGGAGTAATAGTTCTGCGGCCCGACCGTCTTGCCGGCCTCGCCGCCCTTTACCGGGTTGGTGACGTTGTCGAGGCGGACCGAGAACATCCCGCCCTTGACGCCGGACACGAACAGGAAGGACGTCGCGGTACGATACGTGGTGGGTTGCCCGTGGGAGATCGAGCATCCGAGCTGGTTGAAGAATGAGTTGGCGGGATTGGGAACAGTCGCCGTGCTCAGTAGCGCCGGATTGCAGAGCGGAGTGATCACGTCGCCCTGGTAGGGGATGTCGCCCAGGTTGGTCACCGTGCCGTTCTTGATGATCGGCAGAATGACGCAGTCGGTCGGATTGTTCGGCGGGATCTCCCATCCGGTGGCCACGGCGCCTTTCGGTCCGACATCGGTCACCTTGCAGAGCGTCGAGCCCTGATCGAACACCCAGTTGTGTCCGCCGCCGGCCAGGGGCTGCTTCTGGATCGTTGTGTTCGTATATCGAATTATCCAGGATGAACAGCGAGCCGGCGGTGCCGGTGAAAACATGCGGTGACCAGTTGGCCGCTATCCGCACAGGTGCGTCCCTGCCGATGATAAAGCCGTCGGCCGGCAGCGTGGAGCCATCCGAGCAGGTCGCCCACGCGGCGTCCTGTGCGCCGAGCGACAGTGCAGCCGTTGCTGCCAGCAGGGTCCGGCGCCATCGCCTTTGCTGCATGGCGCGTGATCTCGCTCTCCCAGCGGCGGAGGGCTCAAATATGTCCCGTATCGTGCTCATAGCCTTAAATCTCCGGCAATCGATTGCTTTGATTATGTTGCGTAAACGAAATATTGCAGTATCGGCATTTTATGTCAAGAAAAGATGAAACGATCTCACTCTTTAGAATGGGTTAATCGTGAGTACTCCTTTTGATCCGGTTCCTCGTGCCGGGCAACCGCCCGGATAGTTCGTAACGGTACACCTCGGACTGCCGCGCCGGCGGCATCGGCGCGCCGGACGGGATGCTGCAGGTGCGGTGGCACGTTCCGCGCTTGGAGTGCTGCCGCCCGATCCCCGCTGAAGTCGGACAGCACCCCCAGAAAAGGCAACAGCGGCCCCTGGAACGAAGAACCGCTGCCCGGTCGATAGTCGTGTTCGGCGGATTTTGGGTACCGGCGATGCCGTCAGCCGCTACCCTTTTTGGGCCTTCTTGGCCTTGGCGGCCTTGGCGCCATCGGCAACCTGTTTCACCCGAACCTTATTGTTGACGACCGTCACAGGCCCGCCGGTCCTCGGTGACTTTTGGGCGGCCGTGAACGGCACCACCGGCCCCATGTCCTCGCACAGCGGCACCTTCGTCACGACTTCCTGTGCCGAAAGTCCGATGGCGGTCGGATCGGTATAGATCATCAGCGACTTCTGGTCCTCGGCGATGCCAAGTCCGGTGACGATCGAGAGTCCGGTCACCAATGTGCGGAACTGGTACTGCGTGATATGCGAGACCGGGTCTTCCGTCACATAGAACTGGTCGATCGTGCCACCAAGCGGGCCGGTGTACATGTAGTTGCCGTGGCTGATCAACGCGCTCGGTTGAGTGACCAGCGCCGAGGTGAAGCCGAAGTTCGGCTGGGCATCGCCGCAGCCGTTCGAGTAGAATAACGGGTTCGAGAACGCGTCGGCCAGTGACGCGGCGCCGACGGTCTGCCAGATGCAGTTCGGCCAGGACGTCGGAAACGGACCGCCGGGCTGGCTGTTGAAGCTCATGACGACGCGGCGCCCACCGAAATACGGCTGGAGGTCGGGTCCGAAGTCGGTGGTCAGGTTGGCTGGCATGTTGTTGCTGCCGACCTGCATGCACGGTACCATGTTGCCGGGCACGACGAAAAAGTTCGGACTGATCGGCGTGCTCGGATCGCCAGGATCGCCCAATGGATTGAAGCAGGCATAGACGGCCGTCGAGCCGCTTCTGCGACGTGGCAATCGCGAACATCCCATCTGCACTGACCGTGGCGCTGGTCAGCAGCGACCCTTCCGGGATGCCGTTGTAATAGTTCTGCGGCCCGACCGTCTTGCCGGCCTCGCCGCCCTTAACCGGATTGACCACGTTGTTGAGCTCGACCGAGAACATCCCGCCCTTCACGCCGGCCACGAACAGGTAGGACGTGGCGGTCTGCGGCGTGGTGGCAACGCCGTGAGAGATGGAGCAGCCCAGCTGATTGAAGTACGTATTGGCGGGATTGGGAGCGGTCGTGCTCAGCTTGGCCGGATCGCAGGTCGGGGTGATGACGTCACCCTGGTATGGCACATCGCCAAGATTGGTGACCGTGCCATTGGTGATGATCGGCAGGATGACACAGTCCGTCGGATTGTTCGGCGGGATCTCCCAACCGGATGCCAGGCCGGTTTTTTTCTCGGCCGGGCCAACGTCGGTCTCCTTGCAGAGCGTCGAACCCTGATCGAATACCCAATTGTGTCCGCCGCCGGTCTTGGGCTGCTTCGGATCGTTATGCTCATAGACCGAGTTATCGGGGATGAACAGCGATCCGGCCGTGCCGGTGAAAACATGCGGCGACCAGTTGGCGGCGGTCTGCAGCGGCGCCAGCCCGATCACGAACCCGGAGGCTGGCAGCTGCGAGCCGTCCGAGCACGTCGCCCATGCGGCGTCCTGAGCGCCGAGCGACAGCGCCGCCGTTGAGGCCAGCAGGGCCCGACGCCATCTGCGCCGCGGCATGGAGCCAGATTGCGTTCTGCGGGCAAGGCATGGGGCAGCCGTCTCGCGCGTTGCGCTCATGTTCTTGAATCTCCTGGAGGGTCTTGGGCTCGGACAGTGTTGCCTGAACCCAACATTGCAATATCGCAATCCGACGTCAAGCAAAATCGATGCAGGTTCCGATTTATGATGGAATAAAAAGGAATCGCTCGGCGTCCGCCTCGTTTCATGGCCGCCCGCGAAGGTCTTCGGAGGCAATCAGGGCATTACCCTGCGGCGAGTCCGATCGCCGCGACGCTATGCGGCGAGCCCGCCGGCGGCGACACGCCGGAGCCGGAAACGACCCTGCCGGGCCCGCGGTGCCTAGTGAAACTCGGCCAGTCGGGCCAGCAGGAAGTCGCGGAACACCGCAACACGCTTCGAGTTCCGTAGCTCCTCCGGATAAACGAAATACACGTCCACCTTCGGCCCCTTAAGGTCGGGCAGGATCCGCACCAGGTCAGGATTCTCCGTCACGACAAAGTCCGGCAGCGCGCCGATCCCGAGACCCGAGCGGATCGCCAGCAACACGGCGTGCGTGCTGTTGACCTCCAGCAGAGCGCGCCGCGGATTGCCGGGGCGCCGCCCAGCCTCAGCCAGCCAGTTGATGTCGCTCACCGGCGGATGATGCTGGCCGAACAGGATCAGCTTGTGCGCATCCAGATCCTCCGGCCGCTGCGGCACGCCGTGCTCCTTCAGATACTCCGGCGATGCGCAGATATGCCATTGCAGCGTCATCAGGTGGCGCTGCACGAGGTCCGGCTGCTTCGGCGGACGCATCCGGATCGCCACATCTGCCTCACGCATCGCCAGGTCGAGCTCCGCATCGTCCAGCAGCAGCGAAACCGACACGTCCGAATACATCGACAGGAACTCGTGCAGCCGCGGTGCGAGCCAGATCGAACCGAAGGCGACCGTCGTCGTCACCTTGAGCCGCCCCGCCGGCTTCTCCTTGCTTTCCGTCAGCAACGCCTCGGTGATGGCCAGCTTGGCGAACACCTCCCGCACTGTGCGGTTCAGCGCCTCGCCCTGCTCGGTCAGGATGAGGCCGCGCGCGTGGCGGTGGAACAGCGGCACCTGAAGCGCCTCCTCGAGCGCCGAGATCTGGCGCGAGACGGCGGACTGGCTGAGGTTCAGCGTATCCCCCGCATGCGTGAAGCTGCCTGCCTCTGCTACGGCATGGAAGACGCGCAGCTTGTCCCAGTCGATCACTTGGTCACTCCTCTCCGCCAGGTTGAGCTCCCGGCGGCGTCCATGAAACCTGCCCTGGCGTCCGTCGTTAGCCGCCTGTTACCTAGGCAAAGCAGTGCAGCTTAGACGATTTGCCACGAGTTTGGCGGTTTCGTCTGGACCTTTTTGTGGATTCCTCGCTAGTCCGCCGCAAGTGCCGTCCCCGGACGCGACCCCGGGGCGTCGGCCAGCGCCGCCAACCATTTCTCCGCCTCAAGCGCCGCCATGCAACCGGTGCCCGCGGCGGTGACCGCCTGGCGAAACACCTTGTCCTGCACGTCGCCCGCCGCAAACACCCCATCGGTCGTGGTCCGCGTGCTGCCCGGCACCGTCTGGATGTAGCCCTCGCCGTCCATCGCCACCTGTCCGGCGAAGATCGCCGTGTTCGGCGTGTGGCCGATGGCAATGAACACACCGTCAACAGGCAGTGTGGTCAATGCGCCGGTCTTCACGTTGCTCAGCCGGATGCCGGTCACGACCTCGGGTGTGCCACCGCCCTCGATCTCCTCGACAATGCTGTCCCAGACGACCCGGATCTTCGGATTGGCAAACAGCCTGGCCTGCAGGATCTTCTCCGCCCGCAGGGCGTCGCGACGGTGCACGAGCGTCACTCTCTCGGCGTGGTTGGTCAGGTGAAGCGCCTCCTCCACCGCGGTGTTGCCGCCGCCGATCACGGCCACCTGCCTGCCACGATAGAAGAATCCGTCGCATGTGGCGCAGGCGGATACGCCGCGTCCCTGCAGCCGCCGCTCGGACTCGATGTCGAGCCAGCGCGCCTGCGCCCCGGTTGCGATGATCACGGAGTCGGCCACGAACACGTCGCCCGAATTGGCCGTGCAGCGGAACGGGTGCTCGGTGAAATCAACCTGGACGATCAGGTCCTGGACGATGCGCGTTCCGACATGTTCGGCCTGCGCCGCCATCTGCTCCATCAGCCACGGGCCCTGGATCACGTCGGCGTAGCCCGGGTAGTTCTCGACGTCCGTGGTGATCATCAGTTGGCCGCCCGCCTGCAGACCCGCAACCATGATCGGCGACAGGCTGGCGCGGGCCGCATAGATCGCGGCCGCATAGCCGGCGGGTCCGGAGCCGATGATCAGGAGACGGGTGTGATGGGTTTCAGGCATCGTGATGTCCAATGCGGTGAGGCGTTGACCATATTGGCCTCCGCCGCCGCCAGACAAGCAAGGAAGCGCCCGCAGTGCGGCAGGGAGAGGCGCGGAGCCGCCTGCGCGGTCCGTCGCCACGCCACGTTCAGCAGACCGGACGTGCGGATTTCCCGCAGCCGACCGGTTTCAGGGCTGGCTCACGGCCTTGCCGCGCATGCGCGGCAAGGCACGCCGATCGTGCCCTTCACGCGTGCCCGGCTACAGCCAGCGGGAACCTCCCCGCCCGCGCGCACCACGGCCGCGAACAGGCGAAGCGCGTCCGGACCGCCATGGTCGGAAAGAGTACCGCATTCGATCTCGTCGGCCAGCATCTCAGCCTGTACCGCGATATTGGCGGCGGCGCGGTTCATTGCCTCCTGTGCCAGAGCGAGCTGCAATTCGTCGGGTAGGTTGTCCCAGTCGAGGAACATGACGCGAGACTCTTATTCTGGCCATTTTGGCTTGGTGCGGTGCCAAGGCCAGTATCCGCGCAGACAGTTAACCGAACATTGCGAGAACAGAACCAAATCACCCAAGGCGCACTTCCACCGGTGGCAGTGGCGCAAAATCCACAGTCACGCTGGCCGGCCCGGTAAGCCAGACCGGAGGCGTAACGCTGCCCAGCATCACAACCTGCCCGGCCTTAAGGCCGCCGAACGCCGCCGCCACGGACGACCCCGCCAGCCAGGCGAGGCAGTTCAGCGGATTGCCCATCAGATCGGCGCCGACCCCTTCGTCACGCACGTGCCCGTCCACCACGAGACGGCCGCGCAGGGTTGCGACGTCCAATGACCGCCAATCCTGAACCCCCGGCTCACCCAACACCGCGGCGGCATGGAACACCTGGTCGGCGATCAATGTCGGCGTGCCGAGCTCGACGAGTTCGCCGTAGCGATTTTCAACGATCTCGATGCCGGCAACGAGCTCGCCAACCGCCTCGGCGGCCTGCTCCTGTGTGCAGGGACCGGGCGGAAGGTCACGGGCGAGACGAACCGCCAGCTCGCATTCCACACCGGGGCGGAGATAGTCGGCGAACCGGACGGTGGCGCCGCTGCGATATAGATTGCCCACGGCCATGAACCCCGCGGCCGGACCGCTGAGGCCGAGGTATTCCTGCATCCTCCTGGCTGTCGCGCCGATCTTGAAGCCGCCAGGCGAGGCAGCGCCGGCGCGCTGGGCCAGCACGTATTGCACCGCCGCACCCTCCGCCTCGGTGCGCGGAGCGATTGCGTGGGAGAGCGGGGCAATCTGCGCACGGCGCTGGCGCGCCTCCTGCAACGCGGCGGCGGCCTTGTAGGGTTCGTAGCCGGTCATCAGCGCCTCGTCAGTTCGTAGAGTGCCACGGCGGCGGCAGCGGACACGTTCAGGCTCTCCATGGCACCCTTGGTGGTCAGGCCGGCGATCATGTCGCATGTCTCGCGGGTCAAACGGCGGAGTCCTTCGCCCTCGGCTCCGAGCACAAGGGCGATGCGACGGTCGGCCAAGGCCGGCCCGGCAAGCGCATCGCCCCCGGCATCCAGCCCGACCACCCAGAAGCCGGCCGCCTTCAGCGCGATCAGCGTCCGGGTGATGTTCACGGCGCGGAGGAGCGGGATCGTCTCCAGTGCGCCGGATGCCGCCTTGGCCAAGGCCCCGGTTTCCTCCGGCGCGTTGCGGTCCTGCGTGATGACGGCAGCGACGCCGAATGCGGCGGCCGATCGCAGGATGGCGCCGACGTTCCGCGGGTCGGTGACCTGATCGAGAACCAGCAACGGACCCGGCCGCGCCAGTGCGTGCTGCAGGCTCGGCGGAGCCAGCGGGTCGGCAAGCAGCGCCGCACCCTGGTGTGCGATATCGCGGCCGAGCAGGTGATCGAGCCGGCCGCGGTCCACCTGTTCGGGGGCCAGCGGCCAGGGCGGCGCCACGCGTTGCGTCAGGGTCTGCTGCGCCTCCCCGGTCAGCATGAGATGGCGGAGGCGGCGCGAAGGATTGGCCAGCGCCGCAGCCACCGCATGGAGGCCGTAGAGCCAGACGGCGCCGCGCGGAGTGTCCGGGGTGTGGCGGGGGCCGTGGTCGCGCTGGCGGTCGGGTCGGTGGAAGTCGTTGCGTGGACGGTCGCGGTGCTGGTTGTCCTGGTTCGGGTGAGTCTGGAAGGGCTTGCCCTGGGGGCGAGGACCTCGGTGGTCCGGCTGGCCGTCCGGCCGCGGGCCTTGTTGAGGGCGGACGTATTGCGCATTGGCGCCCTGGCTCTGGCCGGGCGCGGCGTGGTCGCGCCGCTGCTGGCGGTCGTTCGACTGGCCGTGAGGGGCATGGTGGCGGGAGGGGCCGCCTGCGCCGCCGCCGCTGCGGTCGGATGGCGGCCTGCCGGCGCCGCCGTGACGGTTGGGGTGGGGAGGTTTCATTGGCGGAGGGTATAGACCGCGTCCGAGCGGTTGGACAGGCGGAGGCCGCCATGCCGTACGTTTTCAGGGATGCGCGTCCGTCTTCAGGGTTGCGGCGGTTTCGTCGCGACGCTGCGGCGACAGGAGACATTGTTGCGTGCGGCGAGACGGCCCGGGCCGCCTGACCGATGCCTGTGGCGAGGTTCGACATAATGACGCGGAGAACGGCGGAGGGTGGCAAAGATGTCAAATGGGCGCTGCGTGTCCGCTGTGCGTTCTTCGCCGTCCTCCGCCTGAAGATTGCAGGTGACGGTATCAGCCGAATGACGCACCCTTTTTAGCTCAACTGATTGGCCTTCTTGTCAGCGCCATGGCGGCTTAACGTTCTGTATTACAACGAGAGCTTTCTTCTCGATCCGACGCATCCGGACTGGCAACACTATGAACCCTTCAAGTCGTGGCTGTTGCCGCATGGGGTCGTTGGAGCTTGCGCACTGCTGCTCGTGCCGATGCAGTTCTTCGACCGCTTGCCCGCACGTTTCACCCTGCTGCATCGAGTCGTGGGACGCATTCGCGTTGCATGCGCGCTCGTACTTGCTCCTCTCGGCGCTTACATCCAATACCTTGAGGAACCCCTGGGAGCATCACGGTCTTTCGCCACCGCAGCAACCGTCGATGCAGCGCTATTGATAGTCACGACGGGGATCGGCTTTATTTTCGCGCTCAAGCGAATGATCCCACAGCACCACCAGTGGATGAATTGCAGTTACGCAGTCGCGCTGACGTTACTTCAGATACGCAGCGTGCGCACGTCGATCGACCGTGGCGGCTGCACCTGTGCCGCGGCAATGCCGGCCTGTGCCAGATCGGCGGCGAGTACCGCCGCATCCTCGACCAGCGGCCCGGAGCGATCTGGCGGTTTCGCGGGCTTCGGCCGCGTCGGCGAGATATTGGGCGCGCGGGACCATGCTGGCGGCACGGCCGGCCTCGACCTCGCTGATGAGCGTCCGCATGTCGCACTTGATCGCCCAATGCCAGTCATCGCCGGGTGAATTGAAGCCGTCCTGTCAACACGGGTTTCGCGGTCGAGCTCGCCGACGGGCGACAATATCGTGCTGTGATCGGGCGCGTTTGCAACGGCCGGTGCGAAGGTGCGGAAAAATTCGGCGGCGTCGAAGGTGATGACGTGGCGGTTTCTTTGCGCGCGGTCGAGGACCTCCACCATGCGCGTGGCGCAGGTGTGGTGCGTTCTGGTGATCCGCAAAATGTGCGTCGGGACGGTTGCGTTCGGGGCCTCGCCGAAGCGGCCCGTGCACCGGGCGAGCGCGTGATGGGCGACATTGCCGACATGGTGTGTGCACCCTCTCCCGGCGCTTCGCGCCGACCTCTCCCGCCTGGCGGGAGAGGTGTACCTGCTACGCTTTGGCATTAACCGCCTGGTAAGCTGCACATCGCAGTATTCCGCGCAAAGGAGCATCATGATGAGCGGAGTTCGCGCAGTCCCGGGCAGTGCCGAAGCCCGCCTGCCGTCGAAATCGCATCCGACACAGAAGCGCGACGAAGACGACGAGCCCCTCCCGCGCCGGTCACGGAAGCACAAGCCGACCGATGCCGGGATAGCCGAACCCGAGGCACACCAACTCGACGTCGAAGCGTAGCGCCCACCGTCAGACGGCGATCTGCTCCAGCGTCTGAGCGCCGACCGACGACTGAATCGCAGCCAGTGCGATCCCAGCCGCGGCCTGGCACGGCTCGATCACCGGCACGCCAACCGCGTCCTCCACGGCGGCGCGATGATGCGCCATTCCGGTGCAGCCGAGGATGACCGTTCCCGCGCCCGAGCCAGCGCACTCGCGTGCGGCGGCGATCAGCCGGGCGCGTGCCGCCTGCGGCTGCAGCAGTGTCTCCATCGTCACATTCAGCGCCACCTCCGCGGCAAGGCGGCACTCGAGACCCATTGCCCGCAGCGCTGCCAGATGACGGGCCTTCGATGCATCGACGATGGCGATCACGCCGAACCGCTCCGCGCGCGCCACTGCAACCGCCACCGCGGAGCGGAACACGCCGAACAACGGCCGCGTCGTTGCCGCCCGGGCGGCCTCGATGCCGGGATCCGAGGCGCAGGCGATCATATAGGCGTCCGCCGGCTCGCGCTCGATCAGGCGGCAGAGCGGCTCCACCACGCCGTGCCAGTCCCGCCAGTCGTAGATCGCCGCCGGCCCGTCCGCGAGCGTCATGACCTCGAACTCGGGCCCGCCGGGCAGCCGGAACGGCGCCAGCGCGCGCGGATATGCCGGCGGAACAGGCGACCGACGAATTGGGGTTGACCACCAGAATACGTGCCATGCGGACAGTCTCCGTCCTCTGGCGGGGGCGATCAAGAAGGCCGATATGGGGCGGCACACGACCGTTTCGTTCGTAAGGATCAGACCCATGGCCCCGATCCGCTGGCAGCCGGACCGCACGACACCGCCCCCGCCCTGGCCGGTGCCGTCACTCCTCACCGCGATGGGTCGCGGCCTGATGGGACGCTGCCCGGCCTGCGGCAGAGGGACGGCTGTTCGACGGCTTCCTGCGCGTGGTGCCGCACTGCTCGAACTGCGGCGCTCCGCTGGGGCTGGCACGCGCGGACGACGCGCCGCCCTACTTCACCATCCTGATCGTCGGCCATATCGTGATCCCCGCGATGCTGATCATGCAAAAAATGGACGATCCGCCGACCTGGCTGCTGTCGGTGATCTTCGTGCCGCTGACGATCATCCTGGCGCTCGGGCTGCTGCGGCCGGTCAAGGGCGCCACGGTCGGGCTGATGCTGACCTTCAACATGCTCAAGTCCGACGTCGAGATCGGATGACCCGGCAGCCGTCCGGCATTGTCCAGGGACGCTTGTCCCGCGTGGTGCTGGACGGGGAGATACCTTCCACCTTGCCGCCGGCGCTGGAGGCCGATCGCGCCCAGGCAGTGGCCGATCTGGTTGCCGACAACCAGTTCGTGCCGCTGATCGCGAAGGCGGGCACTCCGGCACGTGGGCCGTTCGTGCTGCATCTGGCGCTGCACGATGGCAGGCTGGTGTTCGACATCCGGCGCGGCAACGGGTCGCCCCTGGTCGTGGTCGGCCTCGCCCTTGGCCCGTTCCGCCGCCTCGTGAAGGACTATCACCTGCTGGTGGACAGCCACGTGAAGGCGGTGGAAGAAGGCCACGCGGAGCGCATCCAGGCGATCGACATGGGCCGCCGTGGATTGCACAACGAAGGCGCGACACTGATGCGCGAACGGCTCGACGGCAAGATCGCCATCGATTTCGCCACGGCGCGGCGATTGTTCACTTTGGTCTGCGTGCTGCATCAGAGGGTTTGAGAACCATGCGTATCGACGGGGTCCCGTACCGTTCCATCTGGGTCGATCCGGACGATGGATGGTCGGTCCGCATCATCGATCAGACCAAGCTGCCCTGGGCGCTCGATGTGGTGCGGCTGACCGATGTAACGCAGACGGCGCATGCCATTCGCTCGATGCAGGTCCGTGGCGCACCGTTGATCGGCGCGACCGCCGCGTACGGGCTGTGCCTCGGCCTGCGGCAGGATCCGTCATCGGATGCGCTGGAACGCGACGCGGCGTTGCTGGCGGCCACGCGGCCCACGGCGGTCAATCTGCGCTGGGCGCTGGAGCGGATGCTGACGCGGCTGCGCAACACGCCAGTGGCGGAGCGCGTGCCTGTCGCGTATGCGGAAGCCGCCGCGATCGCCGATGAGGACGTGGCGCAGAACGAGGCGATTGGCCGGCACGGGCTCCCACTGATCGAGCAGGCTGCCGTCGGAAAGGCCGGCCAACGGGTGAATATCCTGACCCATTGCAATGCCGGCTGGCTGGCGACGGTGGATTGGGGCACCGCGCTCGCGCCGATCTACATGGCGCATGACGCCGGGATCGATCTGCATGTGTGGGTGGACGAGACGCGTCCGCGCAATCAGGGCGCCGCGCTCACCGCGTGGGAGCTTGGCAGGCACGGCGTGGCGCATACCGTGGTCGCGGACAATGCCGGTGGCCATCTGATGCAGCACGCCGAGGTCGATCTGGTGATCGTCGGGACGGACCGGGTGACGCGGCGCGGCGACGTCGCCAACAAGATCGGCACCTACCTGAAGGCGCTGGCGGCGCACGACAACGGCGTGCCGTTCTGGGTGGCGCTGCCCTCGACCACCATTGACTGGACGGTGTCGGACGGCGTGGCCGAAATCCCGATCGAGCAGCGCAGCGCGGCCGAGGTGACCGATGTCACCGGCACGACCGCGGACGGCACGATCGCCACGGTGCGCGTTGCGCCGATCGACAGCGCAGGCTGCCAACCCCGCATTCGATGTGACGCCGGCGCGTCTGGTGACCGGCCTGATCACCGATCGCGGCCGCTGCGACGCGAGTGCCGAGGGGCTGCTGTCGCTGTTTCCGGAGCGGAGATAGCGGGGCGCTCGGCGGGACTGTCGTGTTCGCGTGCGGCCAAGAGACGCGGATGCGCGTCGCGATCGTGCTGCCTCTCGCCCTGTTGTCCGCCTGCGCCGCACCGCGCGCCGCCGCCGGACGCGCATGTGCCGCCATTCGCGCGCATCCCCTACGAGCCGATCTCGCGCGACGCGGTGGCGGCGATCGCGCTGCGCGAATGGCGGCTGTTCGGCTCGCAGGTGGACGATGATCCGCCTGGCAGCTACCGGCCGGCGTCGCCCGAAGACAAGCCGGAACGCCAGCAAGGACTGTGGCAGCGCGTCGGCGAATACTGGTGGCTGGCGATGAACGCCGGTGCGCCGGAAGCCGCCTGGACCGGCAAGCACGATGCGAACGGCATCGTGTTTCCCGCCAGCGTCGACGCGCAATATGCCTGGTCGGCGGCGTTCGTCTCCTATGTGATGCGCATCGCCGGCGCCGGCGCGCGGTTTCCCTATTCCGCCAGCCATTCGGACTACATCGACATCGCGAAGCAGATGGCGCTGGGCCAGACCACCGGCTGGCTGGTCAGCGCCGAACGCCCCGAGGCCTATGCGCCGCTGCCGGGCGACCTGATCTGCATCGGCCGCGGCAGCGCGCGCGATCTGAGCTTCGACGATCTGCCGGCCGGGCATTTCCCGGGGCATTGCGACATCGTGGTGGACAACGCGGTTCCGGGGCAGATCAGCGTGGTCGGCGGCAATGTCGACGATGCGGTGACCTTGAAGCATGTGCCGGTGACGACCGGACGGCAGGCTGGCTACGCCGGACGGACAGATCATCGACTCGCGCTACAAATGGATGGTGGTGCTGCGGCTGCTGTTGGTCGCGCCAGTGTCATAGCGGGCGCCTTCCGTCATGGCCGGGCTTGTCCCGGCCATCCGTCGCGCAGCCGTTGGCCTTTGGGATGGCCGGGACAAGCCCGGCCATGACGGAAGGAACGAGCGGCGACCGAAGGTCATTGGTTCGGGCGCGCTCGTATCAAAGCGCCATGGCATCCGGCCCGACCGGTGGCGGGCCGGCGGCATCCAGCGCATCCATCTCGGCGTCGGAGAACACGCGCGAGCGGGTGATGAACCGCACGCCGTCCGCCGCCTCGAGCGAGAAGCTGTCGCCGCCGTCCGGCACCACGTCGATGGTGAGCTGGCTGTTCGCCCAATACGGAAACTGCGCGGCACTGACGTAGAACGGGCTGCCCTCGATCACGCCGAGCAGCACGTCGCGCGCGCCGACGCGAAAGCCGCTGCGCCGGAAGCACATCGGCGCGCTGCCCTCGCAGCAGCCGCCCGACTGGTGGAGCAGCACGGGACCGTATTGGTCCCGCAACTGCCGCACCAGCGCCGCGGCCACCTCCGTGCTCAATACCCGTTCGGGCACGGTGTCGCGCTCAGAAGAAGCCCATCGCGTTCGGGCTGTAGCTTACCAGCAGGTTCTTGGTCTGCTGGTAGTGATCCATGATCATCCGGTGTGTCTCGCGGCCATAGCCCGAGTGCTTGTAGCCGCCGAACGCCGCATGCGCCGGGTACAGATGGAAGCAGTTGGTCCACACGCGGCCGGCCTGGATCTCGCGGCCGACGCGATACGCCACGGTGCCGTTGCGCGACCAAACGCCGGCGCCCAGTCCATAGATGGTGTCGTTGCCGATGGCGATCGCCTCCTCCACGGTCTTGAACGTCGTGACCGACAGCACCGGCCCGAAGATCTCCTCCTGGAAGATGCGCATCTTGTTGTGGCCGACGAACACCGTCGGGCGCATGTAGTAGCCGTTCTCCAATTCGCCGCCGAGATGCGCCCGTTCGCCGCCGGTCATCAGTTTCGCGCCCTCCTGCTTGCCGACATCGACATAGGCCAGGATCTTCTCCAGCTGACCGTGCGATGCCTGCGCGCCCATCATCGTGGTGGGATCGAGCGGATTGCCCATTCTTATCTTGGCGACGCGCGCGACCGCCTTCTCGATGAATTTCTCGAAGATCGATTCCTGGATCAGAGCACGCGACGGACACGTGCACACCTCGCCCTTGTTGAAGGCGAACAGCGCGAACCCTTCCAGCGCCTTGTCGAAGAACGCATCGTCGTGGTCCATCACGTCGGCCATGAAGATGTTCGGCGATTTGCCGCCAAGTTCCATGGTGCTCGGGATCAGGTTCTCGGCGGCATATTGCATGATCTGCCGGCCGGTCGTGGTCTCGCCGGTGAAGCTGATCTTGGCAATGCGCGGGCTCGACGCGAGCGGCGCGCCGACCTCGGAGCCATGGCCGTTGACCACGTTCAGCACGCCCGCCGGCAGTATGTCGCCGACCAGGTCCATCAGCACGGCGAGGCTCAGCGGCGTGTCCGATGCAGGCTTGATCACCACGCAATTGCCGGTGGCGAGCGCCGGCGCCATCTTCCACGCCGCCATCAGCAGCGGAAAATTCCACGGAATGATCTGACCGACCACGCCCATCGGCTCATGGAAGTGATAGGCGACGGTGTCGTTGTCGAGTTCCGCCAGCGTGCCTTCCTCTGCGCGGATACAGCCGGCGAAATAACGGAAATGATCGGCCGCCAGCGGCACATCGGCGTTGGTCGTCTCGCGGATCGGCTTGCCGTTGTCCACGGTCTCGGCATAGGCGAGCAGTGCCAGATTTTCCTCGATCCGGTCAGCGATCTTGTTCAGCATCCGCGAGCGTTCGGCCGGCGCGGTGCGGCCCCACGCGTCCTTCGCGGCATGCGCGGCATCCAACGCGCGCTCGACGTCCTCGGCATCCGAGCGCGCCACGTCGCACAGCTTCATGCCGTCGATCGGACTTGAATCGACGAAGTACCGCCCCTTCGCCGGCGCCTGCCATTTGCCTCCGATGAAATTGTCGTAGCGTGCGCGCAGCTGACTGCGCTGTGACATCATGGCCTGCGTCTGATCGGGCATAATCATCTCCTGAGGTTCTGTCGACGCGGGTGATGCGGGCGGATTTCGCGCGGCGACGCGTTAATGATGCGTTCACTGCCACCTTGCGAAATCCCGCGCATTGATCTGCATCAATCCGATTGATCCAGCTCAATGACGCGCGGCGATGCGATTAGGGTCCGTGCGCGCTGACAGGAGAAAAAGCCATGACACGCATGATGAAAGCGGCGGTGGTGCACACATTCGGCCGGAAACTCACGATCGAGGACGTGCCGATTCCCACGCCCGGAGCAGGTGAAGTCCTGGTACACATTGTCGCGAGCGGCGTGTGTCATACCGATCTGCATGCCGCCGATGGCGACTGGCCGGTGAAGCCGACACCACCATTCATTCCCGGCCATGAAGGCGCCGGCGTCGTCGCGGCAGTGGGGCCGGGCGTGACCAGCCTCAAGGAAGGCGATCCGGTTGGCATCGCCTGGCTGCACGATGCGTGCGGCGCCTGCGAGCACTGCATCACGGGCTGGGAGACGTTGTGCGAAAAGCAGAACGACAGCGGCTACAGCGTCAACATCTTTGCCGACCTCAAGGAGGGCAAGGTCGACGGGCGAATGGTGGTCACGATGTAACCTGCGGAACGCTCAGGGCTCTGCTGCTTTTGTTGTCATCCCGCGAGTTGTTGTCATATCCCCGCGAAAGCGGGGACCCAGGTGGCAAGCACCGCTCTTGCGACCCCTGGGTCCCCGCTTTCGCGGGACGACGACGGGAAAAGCACTGGCCGCAAGTGACGCAGCAAATTCGGAGCAGATCCCTACCTTTGGCGCCATGGCAGTCCCTTCGCCTTCCATCCGGCCGCGACACCGCGATGGCCGTGGGCATCCACCGCGCCCTCGAAGCCGTCGGCAACGTTGTAGGCGTGTGGGAAGCCGGCCGCCTGCGCAGCCTGTGCCGCAGCGAAGCTGCGCTGTCCGCTGCGGCAGATGAAGTAGATGTGGTGTTCGGGCGTAAACCCGGCCTCCTTCAGCTGATCGGCGAAGGCGGCATTTTGCTGCATGCTCGGATACACCTGCCAGGAGACCAGCACCGCCTGCTTGCCAGCTGACGCCAGGTCCGGCACGCCGATGAAGTTCCACTCGGCGTCGGTCCGCACGTCCACCAGCTGCGCCCGCGGATCCTTCCGCAGGGCTTCCCAGACTTGCGTGGGGGGCACATTCTCAACCATGGCAAGCACTCCGGCTGCATGAGGATCGCGATGACCCAACTCTATCACGGTACGCATTGGCAGGAGGACATGGCGGCGGCGATCGGTTTCACGCCGCTGATCAGGCTTCGCCGAGCCTCCGAGACGACCGGATGCACCATCCTCGGCAAGGCGGAGTTCCTCAATCCGGGCGGCTCGGTGAAGGACCGCACCGGGCTCTACATCATCAGCGACGCGGAGAAGCGTGGCGCTCTCAAGCCGGGCGGCACCATCGTCGAGGGCACCGCCGGCAACACCGGCATCGGGCTCACCCTGGTTGGCAATGCGCGCGGCTACCGCTGCGTCATCGTGATGCCGGAGACGCAGAGCAAGGAAAAGATCGACTTCCTGCGCATGATCGGCGCCGATCTGCGGCTGGTGCCGGCGAAGCCGTATCGCGATCCCGGCAACTACGTGCATGTCTCGCGCCGGATGGCCGAGGAGACCGGCGCGGTGTGGGCCAACCAGTTCGACAACCTGGCGAACCGCGAGGGCCACAGGACCGGCACGGGGGCAGAGATCTGGGAGCAGACCGGCGGCAAGGTGGATGCTTTCACCTGCGCCTGCGGCACCGGCGGCACTCTGGCTGGTGTCGGCATGGCGCTGAAGCAGCGGAATCCGAAGGTGCGGGTCGTGCTGGCTGACTGCGAGGGAAGCGGGCTCTATGGCTGGGTGAAGAGCCAGGACCTGACCATCGAGGGCAGTTCGATCACCGAGGGGATCGGCAATTCGCGCGTGACGGCGAACCTCGAGGGCGCGCCGATCGACGACGCTGAACGCATCCCGGACGGCGAGGCGCTGCGGCATATATTCGAGGTGCTGATCCACGAGGGGCTGTCCGTCGGCACGTCCTCGGGAATCAACATCGCCGCGGCGGTGCGGGTGGCGAAGCGGCTTGGGCCCGGCCATACGGTGGTGACAATTTTGGCCGATGGCGGTTCACGCTATCAGTCGAAGCTGTTCAACCCGGAATTCCTGCGCTCGAAGAACCTGCCGGTGCCGGACTGGCTCGCCTGAGCGTGGCAAAAGTTTGAGAAAGGTACTCCCGCTCCCATTGCGGCGCGGTGCCTCCGACTCTCAGGGCCGCCGCTATCGAGATCGTGCCATGCCGCGTCGCTGACGCGACCGCGACCTCGCCCATAAAGTGGGACAGGTATAGACAGGTCATCACTCCGCCGCACGCATCGTCCACTCCGCAGGATTGACTGCGCCCACCTGTGTGGTGATCCGCGTATAGGCTTCCGGCCTGCGATGCTTCTCGAAGGCGAAGATCGTCGTGCGGCCGAGCCGACACATGTCCAGATTGCAGTCGGCGGTGATCAGTTCGTCGTCCCAGCTTGTCGCCATGGCGATGATCTCGCCCTGCGGATTGACGATGATCGAGTGGCCGAACAGCTCGCAGCCGTCCTCGGTGCCAGCCTTCGCCGTCGCTACCGCAAAGCACGCATTCTGATAGCAGCCCGCCTGGATCGACAGATGCGAATGGAACACGCGCAGATGGTGCGCCTCGAAACCACCCGCCTCCATGTTGAGGCTTGGGGTGTTGTATCCGAGCAGGACCAGCTCAACGCTCTGCAGCCCAAGCACGCGCCATGCCTCCGGCCAGCGCCGGTCGTTGCAGATCAGCATACCCATGTTGATGCCTGGAACCCCACCCATCGGCGCGCGGATCACTGGAAAGCCCAGGTTGCCGACTTCGAAGTATCGCTTCTCCAAATGCTGCGTCGTGCGACGCCGATCGAACTCGGCGTGGCCGGGAAGGTGCACCTTGCGGTACTTCAGCATGATGTCGCCGTCAGGGTTCACGAGGATCGACGTATTGAACCGCCGCCTGCGCACCGTGCCGCTCTCGTCCGGTTCCTCGGCGATCTCGGCATAGCCGAGATGGAAGCCGATACCGAGCCGGCGCGCCGCTGCGAACAACGGCGCCGTTTCATTGGACGGCATCGCGGTTTCGAACCAGTGGTCCGCATCGGCGATATCCGCGTGGTAGTGACGCGGGAAGAATGTCGTCAGTGCCAGCTCGGGAAACACCACCAGCTCGACGCCGCGCTGGTGTGCTCGTTCCATCAACCGGACCATGCGCTCCACGGCGACCGAACGCGGTTCGGCCTTCTGGATCGGTCCCAGCTGCGCGGCTGCGACGACGATGCTGCGGTTGGTCACTGCACGCGCTCCCATATGAGGACAGGTTGGATGCTGACGGTTACTTCATGGGTCCGCCGCTCGCCCGTCAACTGGCTGACGTAGCGCACCGAGCCGGGGATCGCGCTGCCCTCCGGCAGGGCTTGCCGATCGAACCCGCCGAGACTGGCCTCGCAGACAAAGCGGAACGCGACATAGCCGCCGGCGACCGTCTGGATATTCTCGATCGTGACGCTCGCCGGCAGCTTGAACCGCTCGGTAAGGCTCTGGCGCACGAGGGCGAGCGTGTCGGAATCGTCGCAATCCGGCGGCACGACATGCGTGCGCAGCCAGATCACACACCCCGTCGTGAACGCGAACACAACGAATGCCGCCAATCCCAGTGCAAGCCGCAGCACCGGCCGCCTGCGCGGCCGATGCAGTGCGCTCAGTGCGTCTGCCGGCGGACGAATTGGCCGCTACCCGGTTTGGCCAGGACCGTTGCGCCATCCCAAATCGGCGCGCCGCGCAGCCAGGTCGCTGCCACGCGCGCCCGCATCGTGCGCCCGTGATAGGGTGACCAGCGCATTTCTGGACGGTCCTGGATGCTGGCCTCATCGAACACGAAGTCGCCGCGTTCCAGCACGCACAGATCGGCGTCGGAACCGACACGGATCGCGCCCTTCTTCGGCCAGAGCCCGTGCATCCGCGCGCTCCGTTCGGCGCAATAGGTCGCCATCAGCATCGGCGACAGCCCGCGCTCGTCCAGCAGCGTGAACATCAGCGGCGCAAAACTCTGCAGTCCAGTAAGACCGGCGCCGTTGGCGAAAATGTCGGGCAGCGTCTTGCGTTCGATCGGCCATGGCGCGTGATCGGTCGAGACATAGGCGATTTTTTCCGCCGTCAGACACTGCCACATGCGTTCAACCTCAGCGGCGGTGCGGAATGGCGGGTTGCATTTCCCCTTCCCGCCCAGCCGGACGATGTCGTCCTCGGTCATGCAGAGATACTGGATGCACGCCTCGCCTGTCGTCCGCGCGCCCATGCCGCGAAACGTCTCGGCGATCTCGAAGCCGCGCGCCAGCGACGAATGCGCGATGTGCACATGCGCGCCGGTCTCCAGCGCCATCTCGAAGATCTCGAGGTCCGCCATCGTTTCGGCCAGCGGCGGGCGCGTGCGGCAATGCATGATCGGCTCGGTGCGGCCAGCCGCGCGCGCCTGCGCGGTCAGCATCTCGACCAGTTCCTGATCCTCGTTATGGATCGCGACCGGCAATCCGGTCTTCGCGATTTCCTGAAATGCGGCGAGCATCGTCGGATGGTCGATGCGCGGAAAGCGCACCGCGTCGTACTCGTACGTGGAGAGCTTGAACGCCGAGATGCCGCCTGCCGCCAGATCGGGGATGGCACCGACGCCGCCGGTCTTGGTGATGGTGCCGTATAGCGCCATGTCGACATGCGCCGTGCGCTCCACCCAGCCGATCTTGTCGGCCAGGATCGCGGCATCGGTCACCGGACGCGGCACGTCGTACGGCATATCGACACAGGTGGTCACACCACCAGCGGCGGCACTCATGGTCGCGGTCTCGATGCCGGGCCAGCCGGTGGACGACGACGTGTGCATGTGCCCGTCCACCAGGCCTGGCAGGATCAGCTTCCCGCTGTGGTCAATGGTTTCGGTCGCGGGCGGCGGCTCGCCTTCGCCGATCGCCGCGATGGTTTCTCCGCGGATTGCGACATAACCGCGCGGGATGATGGCATCACTGGTAACCACCTCGCCGATGATCACCCGATCGAATGGCACTGACACTATATATATGTATCCCAGGCGTTGAGTTGCGACGCGGTGCGCTTGCCGTTGCGGTGCCGCCACCTTACGAAGGATCGCACGAAGGCTAGACCGCGCACGAACGCCAGCCAAGCCTGCCGTTCAGCGCCCCATCAGTTATCGAACGGAGGAAACGCATGATCCTGCACGACGTGAAGGTGCACCCGTCCAAGGCAAACCTGAAGCGCGAGGATCAGCTCGCCTGGAAGATTGCCGCCGTCGCCGCCGACAAAGTGCCGGTGGAACGCGATGTCGCGGCGATGATCGTCAACCGCATCATCGACAACGCCGCCGTGGCGATCGCCGCCATCAACCGCCATTCGGTCGTCTCGGCGCGCGACATGGCGCTTGGGCATCCGCGCAAGGACGCCGCAACGGTGTTCGGCGTCGCGTCGCGGCAAGCGCGTCAGTCCCGAATGGGCGGCATGGGCGAACGGCACCGCGATCCGCGAACTCGACATGCACGACACGTTCCTGGCCGAGGACTACTCGCATCCGGGTGACAACATTCCGCCGATCCTTGCGGTGGCGCAGACCATGGGCAAATCGGGACGCGACCTGATCCGCGGCATCGCCACGGGATATGAGATCCACATCGACCTCGTCCGCGCGATCAGCCTGCACAAACACAAGATCGACCACATCACGCATCTCTGCCCGGGGCAGGCCGCCGGCATCGGCACGCTGCTCGGACTGAAGCAGGATGTGATCTATCAGGCGGTGCAGCAGGCGGTGCATGTCAGCTGCACCACGCGTCAGTCGCGCAAAGGCGAGATCAGCTCGTGGAAGGCGTACGCTCCCGCACATGCCGGCAAGCTAGCGGTGGAGGCGGTGGACCGCGTCATGCGCGGCGAGGGCGCGCCGAGCCCGATTTACGAAGGCGAGGATGGGGTGATCGCCTGGCTGCTCGACGGACCCGAGGCGAATTACCATGTGCCGTTGCCTGCGGCGGGCGAACCGAAGCGCGCCATCCTGGACAGCTTCACCAAGGAGCACAGCGCGGAGTACCAGTCGCAGGCGCTGATCGATCTCGCATTCCGCATGCGCGGACAGATCCCCGATCTGGAGAAGATCGACAACATCACCATCCACACCAGCCACCACACGCATGCCGTGATCGGCACCGGCGCCAACGACCCGCAGAAGATGGACCCGAAAGCCAGCCGCGAGACGCTCGACCATTCGATCATGTACATCTTTGCCGTGGCTCTGCAGGACGGACGCTGGCACCACGTGGACAGCTACACCCCGCGCCGTGCCGCGCGCGCCGACACCGTGCGGCTCTGGCACAAGATCGAGACGCGCGAGGATCCAGAGTGGGAGCGCCGCTATCTTTCCACCGATCCGAACGAGCTGGCCTACGGCGGGCGCGTCGAGGTGCTGATGCAGGATGGCAGTCGCATAGTCGACGAACTGGCAGTTGCGAATGCCCATACGCTCGGCGCCAGGCCGTTCGGTCGCGACGACTATGTGGGAAAATTCACCACGCTGACCGACGGCATCATCTCCACGCGTGAGGCGAACCGCTTCCTCGAGGCGGCGCAGGAGCTGCCGCGCCTGAAGGCCGACGAGCTTCACCGATTGAACGTTGCCCTGCCCGCCGGCACGCTTGCTGTCGGCAAGCCGGGGATTTTCTGACACCACACACCACGTCCCCTCGTCATGGCCGGACTTGTTCCGGCCATCCGTCGCGGCACCATGCAGGTACGGATAGCCGGGCCAGCCCGGCCATGACGCGGAGAGAAACAGGAGCATGCATCCATGAGCGACACCGCCACACTTCCCAACCGGGCCAAGAAGGGCGTCGGCCTGTCCGGCGTCACCGCCGGCAACACCGCACTGTGCACCGTCGGGCGCACCGGCAACGACCTGCACTACCGCGGCTACGACATCCTCGACGTCGCAGAGCAGTGCGAGTTCGAGGAGATCGCCTACCTGCTGGTGCACGGCAAACTGCCGACGCGCGCCGAACTGGTGGGATACAAGGCGCGGCTGCGCGCCTGGCGCGGCCTGCCGGCATCGGTGAAGCAGACACTGGAAGCGTTGCCGGCGGCGGCGCATCCGATGGATGTGATGCGCACCGCCGTCTCGGCGCTCGGCTGCGTGCTGCCGGAGAAGGACGACCAGAACCCGCCAGGAGCGCGCGACATCATCGACCGGCTCATGGCGTGCCTCGGTCCAGCGCTGCTCTACTGGTACCACTACGCCCACAACGGCAAGCGGATCGACGTGGAAACCGACGATGACAGTATCGGCGGCCATTTCCTGCATCTGCTGCACGGCAAGCCGCCCAGCGCGATGTTCGTCCGCGCCATGCACACCTCGCTCATTCTCTACGCCGAACACGAGTTCAATGCGTCGACCTTCACCTGTCGGGTGGTCGCCGGTACCGGAGCCGACATGTACTCGGCGATCACGGCAGGCATCGGTGCGCTGCGCGGGCCGAAGCACGGCGGCGCCAACGAGGTCTCGTTCGAGATCCAGAGCCGCTACGCCGATCCGGATGAGGCGGAAGCCGACATTCGCCGGCGCGTCGCCAATCGCGAGGTCATCATCGGCTTCGGTCATGCCGTCTATACGATCGCCGATCCGCGCAACAAGGTGATCAAGGACGTGGCGCTTCGGCTGTCGCAGGCCGCCGGTTCGACGAAGCTGTTCGAAATTGCCGATCGCATCGAGGCGACCATGTCCGACGCCAAGAAGATGTTCGCCAACCTCGACTGGTTCAGCGCGATCTCCTACCACATGCTCGGCGTACCGACGTCGATGTTCACGCCGTTGTTCGTGATCGCGCGCACCTCCGGCTGGGGCGCGCACGTCATGGAACAGCGCGTCGACAACAAGCTGATCCGTCCCACCGCCAACTACATCGGCCCCGAGAACGTGCCGTTTGTGCCGATCGACAAGCGCCGCTGAGCAATTCACACACGCTGAACACACCGCCGCGACAGCGATGTCGCGGCGGTTTTCTGTGACATCGATGCATCGCTTTTCATCGTGCACGCACTTTTTTCGTCAAACCCGCGACGAAACGGTTGCTTTTTGTTGACATGCATGCGCGAGACGCGGAATAGCGGATTCGGTGTGCGCGAGTCCGATTCGCAGAACAATCGCTGAGAGTTGGAGTGCACGCGACAACAGAAGGACGGTCCATTGACCGCAGCCTCGTCCGGATGAAGCACAGGCGAGTTTGTCGCGCTTGCGGACGTGTGCGGCATTGGCGCGCGTGGAAGACGAAGACCCACGCTGGATCGCCGGCCCGATGAAGCTGGCCTGCCTGCACGGTTCGATCG
The DNA here is from genome assembly GCA_963780095.1 of uncultured Alphaproteobacteria bacterium. Lineage (GTDB taxonomy): Bacteria > Pseudomonadota > Alphaproteobacteria > Acetobacterales > Acetobacteraceae > JAMXLO01. Next base: position 64,611 of record CAWABH010000043.1, on the reverse strand, counting down.
CTGCGGCAGGCCTGGTGCGGACCCGGCTGCATGGGCGGCCGTTGATCACCCGCGCGACAGCAACCGACGACACCAGAAGGAGTTTCTAAAGGTGAGCAACGAAGAAACCACCCCCACCGAACAGCCGCGCGCGCAGGCGCTGGCCATGCGTGCCGGCGGCCGCAAGAAGGCCGCGGCAAAGAAGGCACCCGGTCGCAAGAAGAAGGCTGCGCCGAAGAAGGCTGCGGCCCGCAAGACGGTCGGGCGCAAGAAGGCAGCGGGGCGCAAGGCCGCGCCGAAGAAGGCCGCGGCCCGCAAGACCGTTGGGCGCAAGGCTGGCGCGAAGAAGGCCGGCGTGAAGAAGGCGGCAGGCCGAAAGAAGGCAGCTGGTCGCAAGAAGGCGGCGACACGCAAGACCGGCGGACGCCGGAAAGCCGCTGCAGCCGCGGCTCCGGCATCGGAGTCGATGCCGTCTAACGGCTCGGAATCGATGAACTGAAGTGACGGCGGTCCCGGCTCCATGCGCGGAGCCGGACCCGACGAACAGAGGGCGCCAAACGGCGCCCTTCTTTTCTGCCTATCAGCCGAACGTGGAAAGAAGGTCGTCGACCTGGCGCGGCGCCAGCAGACGCGGCGTCGCACCGCGCAGCAGCAGATAGAGTTTCGCAGCTTCCTCCAACTCCTCCGCCGCATAGACCGCATCGGTCAGCGTCTTGCCCGACACCACCGGACCATGATTCGCCAGCAGCACCGCACGGGCATCACGTGCCGCGGTGTGGATCGCCGGCTCCATCGCGGGATCGCCCGGCCGGTAGTACTCCACGATCGGCATGCTCCGTCCGACGCGCATGACGAAATAGGGCGTCAGCGGCGGGATCGGATTCGCGGTGTCGACATCCGGCAGGCAGGCGACTGCGGTCGCCATCGTCGAATGCAGATGCACCACTGCGCCGGCATCCTCCCGCGCGCGATAGACGGCGCGATGCATGAACACCTCCTTCGACGGCTTGTCGCCGCCGACATGGCGGAACTCGGCATCCAGCCGCGACAGTCGCGCCGCATCGAGCCGTCCAAGACTGGAGTTGGTCGGCGTGATCAGATAGCCGTCGGCCAGGCGCACGCTGATGTTGCCTGCGCTGCCCACGGAAAAGCCGCGGGCGAACAGTGAAGCGGCCAGTTCCACCAGGAGATGGCGGGTTTCGTCTTCGGTCATGCGTGTTTTCGGGCGAATGCCCGACCTCCTAACGTCATGGCCGGACCTGATCCGGCCATCATGGCAGCACCTCGAACGCCTTGAGGAAGAAGTCGCGGCTGCCGAAGTTGCCCGACTTCAGTGACAGCAGCAGCGGCGCGGCGCCGCCTTCGGCATAGGTCCACGGCACACCTGGATCGATCTCCTCGCCGATGCGCAGGCTGTGCACGCCGAGACGCGACACCACGGCACCGGCGGTCTCGCCGCCGGCGACGACCAGCCGTCTCACACCACGCGCGACGAGATCCTCGGCAATGCCTGCCAGCGTCTGTTCGATCAGCGCGCCTGCCGCATCGCGTCCGAGACGCTGCTGGAGCGCCGTCACCTTGTCCGGGTGGAGCCGAGGCCGCGATGACGATGGGAGAAGCGCCGAGCTTGTTGCTCATCCAGTCGCGCGCGGCTGCGACCATCCGCGCGGCATCGGGCGTGGCAAGGGGATCGAGTTGCAGCACGGGCGCATGCTCGCGTGCGAAGCCAAGCTGCCCGAGCGTCGCACGCGAACAGGAGCCGGCCAGCACGGCGGTGTGTCCGGCCAGACTTGGAAGCAGGGCGGCATCGCTTCGCTCCGGCAGCTTGCCCGCGCGGCGGAAATTCTCCGGCAGACCCATTGCGACGCCTGATCCGCCGGTGATCAGCGCGTGGTGCTCCGCGGCTTCGCCGATCGCGAGCAGATGGGAATCGCTGACCGCATCAACGATCGCGTAGCGGCGTCCCTGCTCCTTCAGTGCCGTCATCGCCTGGCGGATCGCCATCGCGCCCTGCTCGACCGAAGCATAGGGCACGAGACCGACAGTGCCGTCGGTCTGTCGCGACAGCACGCGCACCAGATTTGCGTCCGTCATTGGCGTCAGCGGATGGTGCTCCATGCCGCTCTCGTTCAGCAGCGTGCCACCGACGAACAGATAGCCCTGGTACACGCTGCGTGCGTTGGCCGGAAACGCCGGGCAGGCGAGCGCGAAGCCGCAGTCCAGCGCTGCGATCAATGCATCGGCCACCGGGCCGATATTACCCGTATCGGTGCTGTCGAAGGTTGAGCAGTACTTGAAGAAGAACTGCTGGCAACCCGCGTCGCGCAACCACGCGAGCGCCGCGAGACTTTCCTCGACTGCTTGACGTACCGGCGCGGTGCGGGACTTCAGCGCAACGACGACAGCATCGGCGTCGGGTGCGCGCTCTCCCGGGCGTGGCACGCCGATGAGTTGCACCGTACGCATGCCGCCACGGACCAGCATGGAGGCGAGATCGGTTGCACCGGTGAAGTCGTCGGCAATTGCACCCAGCAGCATGGCGTCATCCTCCCAGTGGGACACACTGTGGCAACGCCAGTATGTCGCGGTGGCCGATCCTTATGGCAAGCCTTCCCCGCATCGCCTGACGGAGCCGCGCTTCCTGCCAGTCCGAAATCGCGTGGCTGTGTACCGGGTCCGCGTCGCGCGCCGCATCGGCAGCACTGTCGATCAAGGCACGCTGCATGCGCAGGGCAGTGCGCGGTACACGCCAATCTGTTGGAGCCGATGCCGTTGCGAATTCGCGTGCGGCAAATGCCTTCAGTGCGACGGACGACGCGGCCTCGCCAAGCGCCGGTCCAAAACCTTTGTCGCGCCGCTGGTCGCGCCGGAAGGCCGAACGCACCAGTGCATCGTTCGGATGGCCGGGCTGCCAGACATCGCGACCGTCCACCGTCAGGCAGGCGAGGAACGGGACGCGCAGCGCGTCGACCAACCGCACGAGCCAAGCCGAGGACACGAGGTCGAGCAACGCACTGCACAGCACGGCGTCTGCTTCGAATGGTTCACCGCCGTCATGGCCGGGCTTGGGCCGGCCATCCACGCCTTCGCGAGGCGCAGGCACGAACGACGTGGATGGCCGGGCCAAGCCCGGCCATGACGTAGCTGGTACAGCTGACGATACAACATGACGGTGGAACCGTCAGATCGCGCTGCACCGCCTGCATCCGCCACAATCCGTGCGGCGTTGAGACGAGCAATGCGTCACCCGGTGCGGTCGCGGCGAACCCTTGTCGTCGCGCCCATGCGGCGGTGCGGCCGAAAGCCTCGTCCAGCAAGGCGGCGTCGGAGTCGACAAGAATCCAGTCCTGCCCTCGGCCGATGATCGGTGCCAGAAACCGAAACAGACTGCCGGTTCCGGCGCCAAGATCGAGCAAGCGCGGGCGCCTTGGAAGGCGATCAGCCAACCGCCGTGCAAGCGCAATGCTGCGCGCGGCGTTGTCAAACGGCTCGCGCAGCGTGAGCCAGCCCGCCTCGAACCGCTCCGTCACCCGGCCAGGGCCTGCGCGAACTTTCCCACCTGCGTCTGCCAGCTCGGCAAGGCCTGGCCAACCTGCCATGCGGCTTCCGCGACGTCGTGACGCAAAGTCGCATCGAAGATGAGGCGTCGCAGCGCCTTCGACAGATTGATGTGATCGCCGGGATGGCAGACCACGCCCGCCTCTGGCGGCACCAGGGACGCGGCGGCGCCGCCTCCGGCGACAGCGGCCGGAAGACCGCGCTTCAGCGCTTCCGCGACCGCCATTCCATAGCCTTCCCAGTGTGTGGCCAGCGCGAAGATATCGGCCTTGCGCCACAGCGCATCCAGCTCCGCATCGGTCGTCTCGCCGGCAAAGGTCACGTGCTTTTCAATGCCAAGCTCTTCGGCGAGCGCCGCGAGCGCTCGCGCATGCACCGGATCGCGTTCGGGTGAACCTACGATGGTCAGGTGCCAATCGAGGTCGAACAAACGCGCGAGAGCGCGCAGCAGCACGTCATGACCCTTGCGCGGCACCAGCGTGCCGACCGTGATGATGCTGCACGTCGGGCCACCAGAGCCGACGCTGCGGGGCGCGTCGTCGGTGCCCGGCACTATGACCCTGATGCGCTCAGGTGCGACACCGAAATCCGTGGCAAGCCGATCGCCGGTCGTTTCGCTGGTGACGATGACTCGCCCGAGCAGCGGCAGCAGGCGTTTCTCCGTGGCGAGCAGTCCGTTGCGGTCTGCTTCGCTCAGTCCCGTCTCCATGGAGGTCGGATGGTGGATGATACCGACGGCTCCGCGCGCCGTCAGGGCATCTTCCATGCCGGCGAAGGCGGGCAACGCCAGACCGTCGATGATCGGGCGCATTGCATCAGGCAGGTTTTTCAACCCATCAATGGCGGCATTGCGTGCGGCTTCGTCGGCCAGCGGATAGGTGCCGGGGAGCTCGACGACAGTCATCGTATGGCCTGCCTCGCGCAGGCCCCCGACGATACGCCGATCATAGACGTAGCCCCCAGACACGGCATCGAACGGCGCCGGCACGATCAGCGACAGGTGCATCAGGCGATGGGTCCCTCGAACGCCGCCCAGGCATTCGGACTTTCGCGCAGGAGCACCTTCAGTTCCGTCACTGCGCGACCGCCTTCGCCGAGACGTCCGTCGCGGCAGGCAGCGGCGAGCAGGCCATGGATATGGAACGCCACGTGTTCGGTGGTCGTGTTGATGCCCTTGAATGTCGGGTTCTCGTCGAGATTGCTGTAGTCGAGTGCGTCGAGAACCCGGCGCAGCTCGGTCTTCGCCAGGCCGATGTCGACCAGAAGCTGCAGATGGTCGAGCTTCGGGGCGCGGAATTCCGCCTCCACCGCGAAGGTGGCGCCGTGCAGTCGCTGCGCCGGGCCGAATTCCTCGCCGTGGAAGCTATGGGCGATCATGATGTGGTCGCAGACGGTCAAGCTGAACATTCACTCGGTCCCGTAGGTGATGACGTGACAAAGGCCGCCCGGTTCGAGGATGCGCGGCATCATGTGCGGCATATCCTCGAACCGCGTAGGACCGTCCAATAGCGCGTCAAAGGTGGGGTCGGCCAGAAGCTCGAGTGCCATTGCCAGCCGCTCGCCGTGGCTGCGCCGACCGCGCATCGCCGGCGCGACGGCGCCGACCTGACTGGCGATCAGCCGCAGCCGCCGCGCATGGAATGCCTCGCCGAGCGGCAGTGTGGGTGCGCGATCGCCGAACCAGCTAACTTCGATTATGCGTGCCTCGAACGCGGCGCACGCGAGCGCCAGGCGAAGCCCCGCTTCGCTTGCCGATGCATGCACCACCAATTCCTGGTCCGGCGGTGCCTGTCTCCGGCAACGCGAAGGCGCAGCCGAACCGTCGTGCCAGCTCCGCTCGCGAACGATTGGTGTCCACCACAGTCACCTGCGCGGCGGGAATACGCGCGAGCAAGGCGGCGCACAGCAGACCGACCACGCCAGCGCCGATCACGAGCATGTGCTCGCCGGCAAGCGGCGATGCATCCCACAACAGGTTCAGCGCCGTTTCCATGTTGGCAGCGAGAACCGCGCGCGGCGTCGGCACCGCATCGGGCACCGGAATGCACATCCCTTCGGGCGCAAGGAAGACATCCTGATGCGGATGCAATGCGAAGACCCGCCCGCCGTTGGCGATGCGTCCGACCGTGCTGTAGCCGTATTTCACCGGGAACGGGAATTCCCCGCCCATCAGCGGCGCGCGCATCGCCTGATACTGACTTGCCGGCACGCGACCGGCGAACACCAGCGATTCGGTACCGCGCGACACGCCGCTTGCAATTGCATGCACCAGAAGCTGTCCCGGTACAGTCCCCGGCAGTGTCTCACCGCGGATTTCTCCCTGTCCAGGCGCAACCGTCCAGAATGCGCGCGCCGCAGTCACGATCGCGCACCCGGCCGCATCCGGGCGAGCGGAATGTCGAGCAGCAAATCCGCGCCGACATGGTGCACCGACCAGTCCAGGCGCAATCCTTCGGTCAGGCTCGTCGCTTCAGGCAAGGTGAAGGCCGGAATGCCCGAGCCGATCAGCAACGGCGCGATCGTCACATGCAGCCGGTCGAGTGCGCCCGCGGCCAGGAAACGGGAAACTGTAATGCCGCCGCCCTCGACGAAGATGCGCCGGAGGCCGCGGCCGGCCAGCGCTGCGATTACGGCGCGGATGTCTAGACCCTCGCGCGCACGTGGCAGACGCAGCACCGACGCCTCGCCCATATGATCGTCGCCGGCAGCATCGACGGCGCAGAGCAGCAGCGTCTCTGGCGCCTCGCGGAACACGCGGTAGTCCGCGTGCAACCTTCGGTCGGTGTCCAGCACGACCCTCACCGGCGAGGCGCCTTCCACTTCGCGCGTGGTCAATTGCGGATCATCGGCGCGCACCGTGCCGGCACCGACCACCACAGCATCGAACAGCGCGCGCAGCCGGTGCGTGTGGACAACGTCCTCCTGGCCGCTGATCCAATGCGACGCGCCGCTCGTTGTCGCGATGCGACCATCGAGCGACTGCGCGAGACGGCCGAGCACGTAGCACCCATCGGCCGCGGTCGGTGGGACCAGCAGCGGGCCGTAAAGCGGCGACAGACCGGCATCCGCTGGCGATCGGCGCAGCAGACGGTGCCAAGTCTCCAAGGCCAACGCACTCATGCATTGGCAGTATCACGCCGCTCGCCGCACCGGTAGTTCAGGCTCGCGCGAACAATGCGAATGCCGTCGGCCGGGCGAGATGGCCGGTGGCGCCGCGCGCCGAATAACCCGCTGGCGCAACCGCCGGCACGGCGGCGCGGGCGATCACACCGATGACTCGCGTTTGCACGGCGATGGCCCGTTCCAGCAGCGTCCGATTCTCCTGCGACAGCGACTGGAGCCGCCGCGCCAGGGGCTCGATCGCGGCGTGCCCCATCGCGGTGCCTTGGGCGTCGCGCGCCGCGAGGAAGCCTGCAACGGCGCATTGCTTGTCTGCCAGCATGGACGCCGCACGCGACAGATCGAGCGCCGTCAGGGCCGCATTCTCCTCGGCCAGCACGTCCACAAGCAGGCTGGCGGCCGCGATCAGTTCCTGGCTCATTGCGTCTGCTCCTGTGCACGCAGCATTGCGGCGAAGACCGGCGCGGCAATTCCCAGTCCGCCATGCGCGGCGATCTGCTTGCCGATCGCGTCCACCAGCATCGGCCGCCAGGTCCCCTCGGCCTCACCGCCGCCGAATTCGGAGTGTGCGGTGTCGACGGTCTCGAACATCGGCGCCAGCAGCTGGCCGAGCGCCATTGCCTCGAAGTCCTTCGCCCCCTGCATGAGCTTGCTGACCCGCTCCGGCGGCAGGGTGCTTGCCGGAAGCGGTGGGGGCGGAGGCAGGAGGTGGCCGCTCATCAGCGCACCTGCAGGTCGGCTTGCAGCGCGCCGGCCGCCTTGATCGACTGCAGGATGCTGATCATGTCGCGCGGGCCGATGCCGAGCGCGTTCAGGCTGGCGACCAGGTCGCGCAGCGTCACGCTGCCCTGCAGGATGCCCAGCTTGCGGTCGTGCTGGTCGTCCACCTGCACCTGTGTGCGCGGCACGACGACCGTCTTGCCGCCGGAGAAAGCAGCCGGCTGGCTCACCTCGGGCGTTTCGGTCACCCGAATGGTCAGATTGCCCTGCGCGATCGCCACCGTGCTGATCCGGACGTTGGCGCCCATGACGATGGTGCCACTCGCTTCCTCGATCACCACGATGGCGGGGCTGTCCGGCTCGACGCGGAGATCCTCGAGCGCGGCGAGCGCCTCGATCGGGTCGCGGCCGGCCAGGTCGAGCGCGACCGTGCGCGAATTGGTCGCCCGTGCGACGGGCCCGATGGCCGCGTTGATCGCCGCGGCGATGCGCCGTGCGGTCGTCAGGTCCGGGTTGCGCAGACCGAGCCGGAGGGCGTTGGTCTTGTCCAACCGAAATGCCACCTCGCGCTCGACCGTTGCACCGTTCGCGATGCGCGCCGCGGTGGGAACGCCGCGTGTCACCGAGGTGGCGGCGCCGTGGGCGGCGATCGCGCCGGTGGTGAGCGCGCCCTGAGCCACTGCATACACCTCGCCATCGGCGGCCAGCAGAGGCGTCACAAGCAACGTTCCGCCAGTGAGATTGGTGGCGTCGCCGAGGGCGGAAACGGCGATATCGATCCGGCTGCCGCTGCTGGCGAAGGCGGGCAGGTCGGCGGTGACCATCACCGCGGCAATGTTCTTGGTGGAGAGTTTGGCAACCTGGTCGCGGGTGTTCACACCCAGCCGTTCCAGCATCCCGATCAGCGATTCACGGGTGAACACCGAGTTGTCCAGCTTGTCCCCGGTGTTGTTCAGTCCGACGACAAGGCCGTAGCCGACCAGCTGGTTCTCGCGGACACCCTCGACGCTGGCGATGTCCTTGATGCGGACCTGAGCCGCGGCGGCCAGGGACGCCAGCAGCAGAACAAGCAGGACGAGCGGGCGAAGGAGCTTGGGCAAGGTGGGCCTCGGCGGTAGCAGGGCCGTAAGGATTTGCGGTCAGTCTGCGCCGGGTAACCGCAAGCGGCGTGCCAATGCTGCAACGGGACATTCAGCCGCTTTCGGTGCAACGGCCGCCCGGCAGGATGTGCCGGGCGGCACGCAGGGTGAGAACAAGGAGCCGGGTGTATGGCAGCGATTGAAGGTATTGGCCGGACCAGCACAGCCCGCCTCGGTGCGCGGGGGCGCATGCGGGCTTCAGGCGGGTTCACGGTGCCAGGCGAAACGACCGTTTCCAGCCCTGCCGCGACCGAGGCAGCGCCGGCGGCAGCGCTCGCTTCCATGCTCTCGCTGCAGGAGCTGGGTGGCGATGCGGCCGAGGACCGGGAGGCGCGCCGCCATGGGCACAATCTTCTGGAGGCACTGGCTGAACTGCAACGGGCCCTGCTCATCGGAAACGACGATGTGGGAGCGCTGCAGCATCTGGCGGAGCTGGCCGCGGCAGTGCCGCGCGCCACCGATCGCCGGCTTGCGGCGATTGTCTCGGCGATCGTTGTGCGCGTCCAGGTTGAGCTGGCACGCCGCCATCTCTGACCGTGGCCATAACCATTCCGAGTCACTCTGTTGAAGCTTTGTCGCATGCCCTTGGCGCGGCTGGCGCCCATCGCTATAAGCCCGCGCAAATGCGATCCAGGACGGGCCGGGGGGATCCGCGGCTTCCGAAGAGTCCAATGCGGGAGCGCAGCGAGAGGAAAGGCAGAGCCGGCGCGCCATGATGGTCACCCTACCCCCGGACTACCGACCGACCGAGGATGAGGAATTCATGAATCCCATCCAGGTTGAATATTTCCGCCAGAAGCTGTTGCGCTGGCGGGGCGATCTCCTGAAGGAGGCTGACGGAACCCTGGCGAGCCTGTCCGAGGGCGGCATCCACGAGTCCGACATCACCGACCGCGCCAGCGTGGAGACCGACCGGGCGCTGGAACTGCGCACGCGCGATCGGGCGCGCAAGCTGATCTCCAAGATCGATCAGGCGCTGATGCGGCTCGAGATCGGTACTTACGGCTATTGCGAGGAGTCCGGCGAGCCGATCGGGTTGCGCCGACTCGAGGCGCGTCCGATCGCCACCCTGTCGATCGAGGCGCAGGAGCGTCACGAGCGGATGGAGCGGGTGCACCGCGACGACTGAGGCGGCGGTTGCGCGGGCTGCCTGCGGGGACCAAAGCTGGTGCCACGGAGAGGCGGATGGGCGACAGCAGCCTTTACGATGAGGACATTCTGATCTGGTCGGACCAACAGGCTGCGGCGTTGCGCAGCCTTGCGGCGCGTCGCGACCTGCCGAACGAGCTCGATCTGGCCAACGTCATCGAGGAGATCGAGGACGTGGGGAGACGTGAGATCAACGCAGCCACGAGCCTACGTTCGGCTGATCCTCGGTCCACGTGGTGAAGGGCTGGGCGCGATCCTCGTTGCACGGGCGAATGCGTGGATTGGGTCGGCCGAAGTCACGGCATGGAACCTGGCGCAGCGACGGCTGCAGCATCATGACCCCAAGCATGCGGCCTCGGATCGACATGGACTTGACGTGGAGCGACGCACTGCGGCAGGCCGATCTCGACCGCCGAGGCGGCTAGCCTGAGACGATGTCGAGGCGCACCGCCGCGAGCCTGAACCATGACGTCCGTGCCCGGTTCGCTCGACGGAGTTATGCCGTGATCGCTGGCGAATTGCTGTGCCCGCGCGTGGTCGCCGCATTCAGGTGGACTCAGCCGCCTAGGCGCCGCGAACGCCGGCATCACGTCGCGGGCGAACCAGCGCAGCTGTTCCTCGAATTCGCGCGGCGACAGCCCCTCGGCCCAGTGGATCATGTAGTCCTCGAGGCCGGGATACTTCGCCTCGATCGAGCGGATGCCGTCGATCACCTGGCCGGGCGGGCCGCAGAACCACGCCTTCTGCTGCACGCCGTCGCGCAGTGACGGGATCTTCGCCGGCGCGCCGGGCGTTCCCCAGGTGCGCCCGTGCTCGTCGGCGTAGCGCACGAAGCCGAACGGGGCGAACCACTTGTAGCGTTCGTCGTGGGCGGGCTCGACCCGGCGGATCGCTTCTTCCTGGGTGCCGGCGAGATACAGGCCGGTGCCCCAGATCATGTCCTGGCCGAGCTGCTTCTGCTGGCCGACCTTCGCGCATTCCGCCTGGTAGGCGCGCACCACATCGTCGAGGATCTTTTCCCCGTTCAGCGTGACCATCGCCTTGAGGCCGTACTTCGCCATCATGCCGATGGTCCTGCCGGAGGCGACCGGCATCCAGACCTCGACCGGCAGGTGCTTCGGCCGCGGCACCATGGTGATGTCGCGGAGCTGGTAGCCGCGATATTCCACCTCGGGCGGGCAGGTGAAGTACTTGCCCTTGAACGCGACGCTCTCCTGGTTGAAGCAGGCGAGCATGAGCTGAAGCTGCTCCTCGAAGTATTCCCGGTTTTTCTCGGCGTCGATCAGCGGACCGCCGAGGGTCTCCACCTCGCGCGTGTGGTAGCCGCGGCCGACGCCCATGATCACGCGGCCGTCGGTGACGATGTCGGCCATCGCGTAGTCCTCGGCGAGCCGGATCGGATGCCACATCGGCAGCACGTTGAACGCGCAGCCGAACTTGAGGCGCTTGGTCTGGGTGGCGAGCCAGAGGCTGAGCTGCACCAGGTTGGGCAGGCATTCGTAGCCCTCGCGCTGGAAGTGGTGCTCGGCGGTCCACAGCGCGTAGTAGCCGAGGTCGTCCATCACGCGGGCCATCTCGCGCGTGGTGAAGAACACCTCGGAGAGGCGGGAGTTGGGGTAGCGGCGGTCGTTGGCGGGGGTGCCGTCGAGGCCGACGTTGTCGAGGTCGATCTGGCCGACGTAGAGGACGTGGAAGCGTTTGATCATGGGACCCTTCCGGCGTTTGTTAGGGCGGGTTGAGCCTGGAACTATGTCAGCCTGGGGGCAGATGCCCAAGGCCAAGTGTCCGGACAATCGCGCAGCTCACTTCACTGGCCCGCCACCTTCGACCCAGAGCGCCATGTCGATCAACCTCATTGGCGGATAATCGTGGCGCCTCGCCTTGAGGCTCTTCCCCATCTGTATGAACTCCTCACGATTGTTCTGAAAGAGCGAATATATGCCGCACATCCCCTGCCGTGAAAACTGCTGAACCATATGCCTCTTTCGTAATGCAGCCACCACAAATGTATCAAATGCCGGCGTGCAACAAACAGTGCCGAGCAAAACCTTGGTTACAAGAATGTCGGTTACAAACTTCTTCTGCCCACCCTGGCTATTGTCCACGTGCGCTGCATACAAGTAAGCCGAGCGTATGTCTTTGGCCAACTTGAACGTGAGGTCCATGGCGTCTTCGTCAGCCGCCATGTGCCAGAGAGTGTTGAATTCAGCTGAAAGCAATACCCTGACCGCCGGCAAGTGAACCGTAAAGTCCTTTTGAAGCGGGAAGCTTGCGCCACGATACATTCCCCAGCTTGCAAGATAGAACGCCAGATGGAGAGCCAACTCCTTTTCGCGCAGCGACGTTCTGTGAAGAAAAGCCTGACGGCAGTGCACCCACGAGTGCGAACGGCTCTGTCTGTCGTCCTCCATCCACTTGACGACTTTCATGACATTCGTGGTGAGCCGGCCCCTTGGCCATGGAGATTCTCCTGATACTACCAGGGATATGGTCGCGATATTGGATCGACCGCGATCTTGATCTCGGCGTCGCCGTCGGGCCGAGCGATAATGTCCTCGCGGTTCATGGCACGCTTGCAGCGCCGAAAGTGCCGATCAGGCCACTGTCGCAAGCCCTTCCCGCAAACGGCCGAGAGCGTCGCAGCAGGGAACTGACATGTTGCACGAACAGTGGCGGTTGCTCTGTCGGTTTTCAACACGGAGGAAGAACGGAGGGCCACTGAGCGCCACGGAGGATTCGGGTAGCGCCCCACGCGCAGCGCCAAAAGCCAATCTCCGTGGCCCTTTGTGGTCCTCCGCCCTTTCTCCGTGTTAGAAAAATACACTGTTGGAACCGCACCGACGCATCAACATTGCCCCCGACCCATAGCGACCAAGCAAGAACTCACGCATCGCCGCCAAGATTGGCCAATTCCTCCTCAACGACGACGCGCAGTTGTGGCAGGTGGTCCTGAACTGTTACCCAGACCCCGTCTGCATCGACCTCCTCGTAATCGTGCCGATAAACGCTGCCTGCACCGGCCATTTCCTTCCACGCTATCGAATGATGCCGCGACTTCACGTCGTCGGGCAGACGGCGCGACGCTTCGGAGATGTTTTCGAGGCAACGCGGCGTGACGCCATAGAGCCTCAGCGTATCAGCACAAAAGGCCGCACGGTCGAGCTTGCCTACGAAACCTTGCGCCAGCGCAATATTCTGCACGCGCCTTCCGCCAACCGGTCACCGCGCTGTCCCTCTCGATCCGCTTGCCCCGCCGTCCCGCCATGCCGCCCGCAGCCGCGCCAGACGGCCGAGGTCGCGCCGGGCCTGTTCCGCCTGGCGCAGGGCCTCCGCCGCCGCCTCCGTCTCCGTCCTGGCCGCCCGCTCCGCCGCAGCGTCCGCCTCGGCCCTCCGCCTGGCACGCTCCTCTGCGGTGAGCGCAGTCTCCAGTGCGTCCCGCAATAATGCAGCCGTCTCCACCGCTGACCGAAGTTTCGTAATTTGAGATTCCGCGCCCTCGAGACGCAACGCGCTCTGCTCCACGGCTTCCTCCGCCTGATCCGCGCGACTGCGCTCGCGCTCCAGCTGTTCCCGAAGCGTCGCCAGCGCCGCCTCGAGGCCGCTCACAAGTCGGGCGACATCGTCCGAAGCGTCCTGCACCCTGCCGGTCCGGCGCGCCGCTTCGGCAACCGGGACTGCCACCCTGGCTGTGCCGTCATTGCCAGGCTGACGGCGCCACTTGCGCCGGGAGGCCAGGCGCTTTGCCGAGGTGGTGCTGATCCCACGGGCCAGGCCGAGTTCGGCGTAACTCATCCACCTTGTGTCACCGCCCGCATCATCAAAAGCGAGCAGTCCCCGGCTGTCATGGGCCTCAGGCATTGCCGACCGAGCTCCATTGGTTGGGGAAGAGAACCCTTGGCAACGGCAAAACCGCACGTCTCGGCACGTTCGCCTGCCGCCGCAGCGCTACACTGAACGGTGTCGATGTCCGAGTGCAAGTCGCTGATTTGGCTTGTGTTGCAGGATGATTGTCTGCCCGCGCGCCGCCTTATGCCCAGGTGGCAACAGGGGACGAAGATCGCGCTGCCATATCGTTTCACGCGAATTTATTCTTGCGTTATAGGAATAATATGCGTTAAACAACATTTGTAGACGCCCCGCCTTGAACGAGCGGCGTCAGCACCTAACAGGAAGCGAGGCGCCAATGTCGGTCTACCTCCGAGGCACGCTGTCCGTTCCCGCCGCAGTTTTCAGGCGGTATCTGCCCGACATCATCGCGGCTCCGCCAAGGTCGGCTTCGGTTGAGCCGCAGTTGCCGCACTCGATGAACCTTCTGCTGGAGTTCGTGCGGTGAGAAAGTTGTCTCTGATCGTCGGCACGCTGTTGCCGTTCACGCCCGCAGTGTCCCAGGCACACATAAAGTGGTTCTGTGCCTATGATACGACGGTTCCACCGCTACCGATCAGCTATGTGCTCACGCCGACATTCGCCGTGGTGGCCTTGCTGTTCTGCACACTTATGTTCACCGCCTACGTCATTGACCGCGTGGTGGATGCAAGCGCCTGGGCCAAACGCTTCGACAATGCCATCTTCCGGTCTGACTCCTGCACCAGTACGATTATCCGGGCGGCTGTCGGAATTCTGTTCCTGGCCCTCTGGCAATCCGGCGGCATCATCCTCACGCCCGAACTCAGTACGAGCAGCAATCTGGTTCCCTGGCTGCAACTGGCGATCGCTGCCTCGATGCTGTCCCGCTCCACGCTGCAGTTCGGCGCGGCCGGGATCGCGCTGCTCTACGTGTATGCCGTTGCGGAATACGGGGCCTTCCACCTGATGGACTACCCCGTCTTCCCCGGTGTCGCCCTCTATCTCGCCTTGACGCCTGTCCAGAACCCCCAGCTGCGCAGCCTGCGCATGCCGGTGCTCTATACCAGCGTGGCGGTCACCATGATGTGGGGAGCCATCGAGAAATTCGGCTATCCCTATTGGACATTCCCGCTGCTGGCCACACACTCCGACCTCACCCTTGGGTTCAGCTTCGATCAGTTCATGTACATTGCCGGCTTCGTCGAGTTCAGCCTCGCGTTCTTCATGCTGACGGGCACTGCACTGCTTCGCTGGTCCTGTGCCGCTTTGCTGCTGCTGATGACGAGCGCCATTCCGGAGTTTGGCAAGGTCGACGCGATCGGGCACCTGCTGATCATTGCCAGCCTGCTTGCCATGATCATCGCCGGCCAGCGCACCATTCAATTGCCACCCTCGCTCGCCCGGTCCGGGGTCCTGACGCAGGCCAGTATTCTGACATTGGGGTACTCGGCAACAGTCGTGGTGGCCTTTGGACTATACTACAGCTCGCAATTTCTGGCCGGACGCTGAACCGCCGCACCAAGGTGCTCGCGCAGCTTGGACCAGCGCCGGCGCGCGCCTTGGTTCCTAACCGCAATGGCCAGCGCCTTCCGCTGACCGACCAGCACCACCAGCCGCTTGCCGCGCGTGACGCCCGTATAGAGAAGATTGCGTGCCAGCATCATGTAGTGTTGCGTCATCAGCGGGATCACCACGGCCGGATATTCGGAGCCTTGGCTCTTGTGGATCGTGGTTGCATAGGCCAGCACCAGCTCATCCAGTTCGCCAAAGCTGTAGCCTACGTCTCTGCCGTCGAAGGAGGCGACAAGTTCCCCCTCCTCCTGATCGATCCGCTGCACAATGCCGAGATCGCCGTTGTACACTTCCCGATCGTAGTCGTTCTCGACCTGCATCACCTTGTCGCCCGGGCAGAAGGTCCAGCCGAAGCGCTCCACCCGATTCTCACCCGGTGGGTTCAGCGCCTTTTGCAGTTCGATGTTCAGCGAGCGCGCACCGAGACCGCCGCGGTTCATCGGGCACAGCACCTGGATATCGCGGATCGGGTCCAGCCCGAACGCCTTTGGAATTCGGTCCCGCACGACCGCGATGACCTTGGCAACGCCGTCGTCGGGTTCGGTGGCCTCGATGAAATAGAAATCGGACAGAGCCTTGTCGTGAGCTAGTTCCGGCATCCGCCCATGGTTGATCCGGTGTGCGTTGGTGATCACCCGACTGCCCGCCGCCTGGCGGAACACCTCGGTCAAACGCACGACCGGAATCAAATCACAGGCGATGATGTCGGCAAGCACCTGGCCGGGGCCAACCGAGGGAAGCTGGTCAACATCGCCGACAATGAGCAGCCCCGCCTCATCGGGCACCGCGCGCAGCAGCGAACGCATCAACGGAACGTCCACCATGCTGGCCTCATCGATGACCAGAAGATCGCATTCGAGGGGATGCTCCTCGGTTCGGCGGAACTCTCCGGTCCTCGGGTTGGTCTCCAAAAGGCGGTGGATGGTCTTCGCCTCAAGTCCGGTGCTTTCCGACAGCCGCTTGGCCGCACGACCCGTGGGAGCGCAAAGCGCCACGCGGACCTGCTTGGCAAGCACGATCTTCAGGATCGAGTTCACCAGCGTGGTCTTGCCCACACCGGGCCCGCCGGTGATCACCAGCACCTTGCTGGAAAGCGCACGTTGCACCGCCTCACGCTGGCTGTCGGCCAGCAGCAGACCGGTCCGACGCTCTACCCATGGGATCGCCTTCGCGGCATCGATATGCGGCCATGGCGGCGCGGCGGACATCAGAGCCCGCAACCGATCGGCGATGGTCTGCTCTGCGCGATACAGGCCGGCGAGGAACACGCACTGGCGGCCTTCCAGCACATCGGCTACGACGTCTCCGGCCTCCAGCTCCAGCGTCAACGCAGTTGCGATCAAATCGTCGGAAACTTCGAGCAGCCTGCCGGTCAGCCCAGTCAGCTCCTCCGTCGGCAGACCGCAATGTCCTTCGTTCATCGCCTCGGCCAGCGCGTAGCTGATGCCGGCGCGAACCCGGATCATTGCCGTCTTCTCGATCCCGACCCTGGCTGCGATCTGATCGGCGGTGCGGAAGCCGATCCCACGGATGTCCTTGGCCAGATGGTAGGGGTTTTCGCTGATCACCCGCACCGCGTCGTTGCCATAGGTCTTGTAAATCCGCACGGCTCGCGAGCTACCGACGCCGTTGGCGTGCAGGAACAGCATGATCTCTCGGATCACCTTCTGCTCGGCCCACCCGGCGGTGATGCGTTCCGCACGCTTGGCGCCGATGCCGGTCACCTCCCGCAGGCGCTCGGGCTGCTGCTCGATCAGATCGAACACCGCCTCACCAAAGCCCCGCACCAGCCGTTTGGCGTAGACCGGACCGATGCCTCGGATCATTCCCGAGGCAAGATACCGTTCGATGCCCTCCAGCGTTGTCGGCGGGCTGGCCTTGAGAAAGGATGCGCGGAATTGCTGGCCGTGGGTGCGGTCGTTCACCCAGGCGCCGCTCATCTGAACGAACTCGCCGGCGGCGATCATCGCCGCGTGGCCGACCACGGTGACCAGATCTCTTTGACCCCGAGCCTTGACTCGCAGCACGCAGAACCCGTTCTCCGGGTTGTGGAACGTCACCCGCTCGACAAAGCCGGCCAGGGCCTCGGTCGCCGCTGTCGGGGAAAAATTCGCTGTTACCCTGTTCGACAAAGATTCAGTCCAGCACTGCAATCATGCGGGCGCGCAGTGCGGCGTCCGGATAGGTCCCGATACCGGCTTGAACATTGTCGGACATGTGCTGCGGGCGGCTGGTAGCCGGGATTGCGCAGGTGACTGCGGGATTCGCCAGTACCGAACTTCAGCAGGATCTGCGCCCAGCTCGTGCAACCGATGTCCGGGGCCCAGTCCGGCAGCTTGCTGCGGCTCAGGCGCGCGAGCAGATCGCCGCCGCCGAATGGCCGGTTGACCAGGATGGCGATGCCGCGTTCAGCGGCGAGCGGCAGCAGGCGCTGCTCGGCGGCGCGATCGTCCAGCGCATAATTGAGCTGCACAAAATCGAGCCGTTCCGCCCGCATCATCGCTTCAAGCTCGTCGAAGGCGCTCGACATGTAGTGGGTGACACCGAGATAGCGGATGCGTCCCTCCGCCTTCCAGGCGCGCAATGTCGGCAGATGCGCGCGCGCGTCGATCATGTTGTGGACCTGCATCAGGTCGATGCGGCTCGCCTGCAGCAGCTCCATCGAGCGCAACATCTGGGCGATGCCGGCCTCCCGGCCGGTTGTCCAGACCTTGGTCGCTATGAACGCCTCGTCGCGCAACGCCGCCCGCGGCGAGCAGATCTCCCACAACCTCCTCCGACGATCCGTACATTGGCGATGAATCGATCACCGAGCCGCCCGCCGTGAACAACACCTGCAGCACATCGGCAAGCGGCGCTCTGGCGGCCGGTGACGAGCCGACGTCGAAGGTTCGCCAAGTACCGCAGCCGATGACGGGGAGTGGTTCACCGCTGGACGGGATCGTTCGTGTCTGCATCTTTGCCCCCGCTTTGGTCTGAGCCCACGCGGTATCACCGAACAACGTGGCAAAGGCGGCGCCGATGACCGCGCGCCGGCCTATCCATCTTGGGAAGAGTGAAGCCTTCCGGCGCAAGTCCGACCCCGCCTGCTCAGCCTGCCAATGCCGGTGCGGCGACCTTCGCGCCTTTGAAGGCCGGCATCACCTCCTCGGAGAAGCGTTGCAGCTGTTCCAGAGCGACATTGAGCGGCACACCGATTGCCATGCTGCACGTCACACGATCGAGACCCGGATAGCGCTCTTCCACGGCCTTGAGCTGTGCGATGATGTCGTCCGGCGTGCCGGTGAGGAAGCCGCCGGCCTTCACCGCATCTTCGATACGCGGCAGGTTGGCGGTGGGCGCACGTTGGCGATCGCGCATGATCTCGATCTGTTCGTCGGTCATCGCGCGCACCAGGCGCAACTCGCCGAACATCTTCATGTTCTCCTCGTAGTACTTCGCTGCTTCGCGCATGCCGGCCTCGCGGTTTTCCGCAATCAGGAACTGGTAGCCAAGCGACAGCCGCTCTCCGAGTTCGATATGCTTGCCCTGGCGCGCGTACGCCGCCTGGAATTCCACCATGTGACGGTGCACCGCGCCGCCTTCGGCCGAGCCACCGCCGATGACGCCGCAGATGCCGTGTTTGGCCATGAAGTCGAACCCTCGCTGCGTGCCGCCCTGGATCGGCTGCCAGCATTCCACCGGTTGGCGCAGCGGACGCGGCACCAGGGTGATCTCCTTCAGCGTGTAGCCGCGATACGGCACCTCCGGCGGGAGCGTGTAGTACTTGCCCTTGTGCGCGAAGCTCTCGCTCTCGAAGGATTTGAAAATGATGTCGACCTGCTCCTCGAACAGCTCGCGGTTCGCCGGCTGATCGAGCAGCGGGGCGCCGAACGTCTCCACTTCGCGTGTGTGATAGCCGCGGCCCACGCCGAAGATGACGCGCCCACCACTCAGGATGTCCGCCATCGCGTAATCCTCGGCGAGGCGCAGCGGATGCCACATCGGCGTGATGTTGAAGCCGCAGCCGATCTTCAGGCGTTTCGTAACGTGCGTCAGATGCAGCGCCATCATCAGCACATTGGGAATGCACTCGTAGCCTTCGGGCTGAAAATGATGCTCCGCCATCCAGAACGCGTTGAAGCCCACTCGGTCCATCAGCTTCGCCATCGACTCCGCCTTGCCAAGCGCGGTGGCGAGCTGTTCGTTCGGATAGACGCGGTCGTTGACCGGGACGCCGCCGTAGCCGAGGTCCTTCATATCGATATGTCCGGCGTAGGAGCTGTCGAACTTGGTGATCATTGGCTAATCCCTTCGGCCCTGTGAGGCATGCGTGCAAGTATAGTATATCGGAGTGACAGTTCGTTGGCTGAAGCGGTCGTGGCGGCACGTTGCTACTGCGTCAATCGTTCAAACGCCTTCGACACGACCAGCGGCCGGTCCGTATCGACACTTACCCCGCACAGTGTTCGCCGCATCCCGGGCGTGCGCCGCTGCTGGAACGCCGCCCGCGTCGCCTCGTCCGCGCCGTGCAGAATGCCCTGCGGCGTGTGCGAGAGCATGCCCGGCTTTCGGCCGCCCGAGGCGTCGTGATGCACGAACACACTTTCATCGTTGTCGACATTGCGATGATACGACGGCAGCTCCTCGGCGTTCAGATCGGCCACCGCCATCTGCGGCACGAAGGTGATCACCACAAACCCCGTCGCCTGGAACGTGCACCAGGACGAAGGTGCCAAGTGGATCCGGTCGGAGCTGATCGGGATGATATCGCGGACATTGAGTTTGTAAGGGAACAGATCGCCCTTCCAACCTACCGATGCCAGCGGGTTGTTGCGATAGAAGATGGAGCTGTGAGCTCCGCCGTGTTTGACCCGCAATTCCCACTCGTCACGCTGGGGCCACTGGTAATCGCACAGCTCCGGCAGCACCAGGACAGTGGGATCGACCGGCATATGCCTGCCGACCTGCTGGTGTTCCGTCAGCGACAGCGGCGCCGGCGATTCGACCACCAGCATGTGGCTGTCGCCCGCGTCCGGCATCACGCTGAAGGTGATGCCCTTTGGGATCAGCACATAATCGCCCGGCTCGTACACAATGCGTCCGAACTCGGTGGCGAACTGGCCCGTCCCCTTGTGCACGAAATACAGCATGTCGCCGTCGGTGTTGCGATACGCGAACGGCATCGCCGCGGCTCGGCGGCTGACGGCGACGCTGACATCGCCATTCGACAGCATCACCTCCGGTCCGCCGCGTGGATCGGTCATGTCAGACGGCTCGACCCGCGCGGTATCGGCGACGCGCCGAGGATGCAGCGTGCCTTCGACGCGCACGACCTCGTTTGGACCGTGCTCGCGATAGATCATCGCGACCGGACCAAAGAAGCCCTGGCGGCTTATGTGCTCCTCACGCAGGTCGCCGAGCCCGACCCGCGCCTGGCGGACGTGCCGCCCTATGGCATGGTGAATCCAGGAACGCATGATTTTGCACCTCCCAGCACTATTGCACCGTCTCCGCACGCAGCTTGCGCGGCAGGTCATGCGCGCAGCGGCCAAGCCCGACGCAGAAATGATTGACCACCGGCGCGAGGCTCTCCGCCATCGGACGCGCCGAGGCGTTCGCCTCGGCCAGCCGTGCTGCTGCATCGCGTGCGCGGGAGACGATGCGCTTCCAATCCAGGCCGGGCAATACGCCGTCTTTCAGCACGAACCGACCGCCAATCATCACGTCGCGCACCGCCGCGCCATCCTCGGTGTTCACCAGTTGATTGACCGCGTTGTTGAGCGGCACGAGATTGACGTGATCGAGATCGAGGAACACCAGATCCGCCTTGTAGCCGGGCGCGATCTTGCCGATCAGATCACCCATGCCAAGCACCGCGGCACTGCCCTCGGTCGCCAGCCGCAACGCCTCGGCGGCGCCGATCCATTCTTCCGGCGGCCGGTCGAACACGCGGGAGACGAAGGCCGCCAGCCGCATCGCCTCGAACATGTTCTGGTTGTCGGACGAGGACGATCCGTCGGTCCCGACCCCCACGGTGACGCCGCCGGCGATGGCTCGGCGCATGTCGGCGATGCCGTTGCCAAGCCGCAGATTGGAACCGGGATTGTGTGCCAGCGCCCCGCCGTGTCGCGCGAGCAGTTCGACTTCCGCATCGTCGATCCAGATTGCGTGGGCGCCGCTGAATCCCGGCCCAAGCAGGCCGATCTGGTGCAGATGCGCCGTCAGTGTCGTGCCGTAGCGCCGCTGCGCGCCGGCACGCTGCACGGCGGATTCCGCCAGGTGCGTCTGCAGCGACATGCCAAATTCCGCTGCCATGTCGCGACAGGCGAGCATGAACTCGTCCGAGCAGTGCAGCGGAATGGTCGGCGCGATGCCCAGGCGAATGCGGTCGCGCGCGTACGGCCACGCCGTAGCCGCGCTGCGGATGGGCGCAAGGATCGCGTCAGCCGATGCGGTGCGCATCGCTTCGGCAACCGGACGCAACTCGGGCGGGAAGGCGTCGAGCAGACCGGGAATTGCCTGATAGAAGCTGCGGTCCGCGATCATCGGTGCAATCACCGCGCGCATGCCGACATCGACGTAAGCTTGGGCAACGACATGCAGCCCTTCGACCGACGGCACCGGCAGCATCGCCGAGAGATCATAACAGCTGGTGCATCCCTTGCGCAGCATCTCCACCGCGGAAAGCAGCGTCGAGAGATAGCGGTCATCGTCCGTGCGATTGCCGTTGATCCACGGTCCGGCGTTCAGCAGCAGTTCCAATGACCAAAGATCGCCGATACCTTTCCCCAGTCCGCCGTGACCGTGCGTGTGCGCGTTGATCAGACCCGGGATGATCAGCCGCCCGGCGGCGGCGATCTGCTGCGATGCATCGGCGGTTCCCGGAGGAACGATCGCGGCGATGCTGTCGTCGTTCAAAACGATATCCGCTTGCCGCGCGCCGGTCTCGCCCGCGGCGAGCACGGTGCCACCAACGATAACGACAGGATCGTTCGCCATGGTATTCTCCCCGGCCGGTCGAGCAGGCTACAGCAAAATCCAATTGGTGCGTAGGAGGGACCGATGTTCCGAACCGGCGAGACGTTCGTCAGCGGCGCGCAATGAATCCCAGACGCCGAATGCACCTGGTGGCCTTCCTGCTGGCGGGGCCAACCGCTCATCATCATGGGGCCTGGCGGCATCCCGAAGCCGACCTTGGCGTGTTCACGCCGCAATGGCACGAGCACATCGCCCGCGTGCTGGAACTGGGAAAGTTCGACAGCCTGTTTTTCGCCGATATCCTGGGGCTGTACGACCTGTTCGGCGGCAACTTCGCTACCATCCTGCGTTGTGGCGGGCAGATGGGACTGCTTGATCCGATTCCCCTGCTGTCCATCATGTCGCGAGTCACCAGCCGCATCGGGCTTGGCGCAACCCTGTCGTCGACGTTTTATCCGCCATACCATCTGGCACGCAGCGCTCGGCACGCTCGATCTGCTGAGCGGCGGCCGCGTGGCCTGGAACGTGGTGGCCTCGCACGGCCATCTGGAGGCGCAGAACTTCGGACGTGACCAACTGCCCGCACGCGATACGCGCTACGATTATGCGGACGAGGTGGTGGAGGCAGTGTGCCGGCTTTGGGAAAGCTGGGATGCCGACGCGCTGGTGCTGGACAAGCAGCGCGGTATCTACGCCGATCCCGACAAGGTGCATTACGTCAACTATCAGGGACGCTGGATCAGCACGCGCGGGCCGCTGACGGTACCGCGCTCGCCGCAGGGTCGGCCGGTGATCATGCAGGCCGGCTCGTCGCCGCGCGGGCGCGACTTCGCCGCCCGCTGGGGCGAATTGGTGTTTACGCTGCAACACAGCAAGGCCGACATGCAGGCGTTCTATCAGGACATGAAGGCGCGCGTCGTAGCGCAGGGCCGTGTGCCGGACGAATGCCTGATCCTGCCGTCGGTCGATGCGATCATCGGCGAGACCGACGCAATCGCGCGCGAACGCCAGGCGTACGTCAACGACCTGGTGCAGACCGAGGCCGGGATGGCGCAGATGTCGGGCCATATCGGCGTCGACCTGTCGCGCTTCCCGCCGGACCAGCCGCTTGCGGACATGCAGTTGGAGGCCGGCTCACGCGGCTCGCTCGACGTGATCCTGCAGGGCACCGAGGCGCAGGCCCTGACCCTGGGCGAGGCGGCTCGCCGCTTCGCCACCAGCGAACTCTGCCCGCAGATCGTCGGCTCGCCGGAAAGCGTCGCGGACCAGTTGCAGGACCTGTTCGAATCGCAGGCCTGCGACGGATTCATCCTGACGCCGACACTGATGCCCGGGATGTTCGAACAATTCTGCCGCGCGGTGGTGCCGGTGCTGCAGGCACGCGGGTTGTTCCGCCGCGACTACACCGGCACGACCTTGCGCGCGCATCTCCGCGACTGAACGCACAACAGAGGGGAAAACCATGCCGCCCGTCCAGCCACCGCAACGCACGCCCGGCACATTCCTTTATGCGGACCCGGTGACGACTCTGGATGGGCTTGCCGCGGACATCGCGTTCCTGGGCGTGCCCTATGGCCAGGCGTACAGCTACGAGGACATCACCAATGACCAGAGCAACGCGCCGACGGCAATGCGGGAAGCGTCGGTGCGCATCGTTCGTTCGATCGAGCGCTACGACTTCGATCTTGGCGGCCCGCTCTATGCCGGGAAATCGATTCGCACAGTTGATTGCGGCGATGTCCGCACCGAGTTGGGCGATCCTACCGCGCATTCGCGCAACACCGAAGCTGCGGTGCGGGCGATCCTGAAGGCCGGGGCGATGCCGATCGTGCTGGGTGGCGATCATGGCGTGCCGATCCCGGTGCTGCGCGCGTTTGACGGCGACGGCCCGATCACCCTGATTCAAATCGACCAGCACATCGACTGGCGAGACGAGGTGAATGGTGTGCGCGAAGGGCTGTCGAGCCCGATCCGCCGTGCCTCCGAAATGGCGCATGTCGGCGAGATCTTCCAAATCGGCCTGCGCGCCACCGGCAGCGCGCGCACCGAAGAGGTCGAGGCGGCGAATGCCTATGGGGCACATCTGATCACCGCGTGGGAACTGCACGAGGTCGGCATGGATTCCGTGCTGGAGCGGATTCCCGATGGCGGCCGCTACTACATCACCGTGGATCTGGATGGGATGGATCCGGCGATTGCGCCGGCGGTGGCGGCTCCCTGTCCGGGCGGCGTCACGTTCGATCAGGCACGCAGACTGATCCATGGCCTGGTGCGCAAGGGGCGCGTTGTCGGGATGGATGTCGTGGAGATCACGCCGCGGCACGACGTGAATCAAATCACCTGCATCACGGCGGGGCGACTGATCGTCAACCTGATCGGGATGGCGGTGCGGGCGGGGTATTTCGACCGGCAGGCATCACGCTGACGGGCTGTTCGTGCAACGCCAACCATGACAGCGCGAGACAAGCGGGCAATTCGTAGCTCGCGGCAGTCGAAACAGGATCGCCTATACCACCTGCTTCCGCCCAGTGTCCGACGCCCGCATGATCGCATCGATCAGGCGATGACGCGCGACTGCCGACTGGAAGTTCGGACTGGCGGGACTTCCGTCGCGTATGCTTTCCGCCAGCTTCACGTAGAGCTGTGCGACATTGTACGGCGAACCCTGCGGCACTGCCTCCGGGACCCAGCGGTATTTGCCGGGAATGGGCATGTCGGCCAGCGGCGTGCCGACGCCCCGGGCACCCTGCACCCTCAGTTCCTGCCGCTGCATGGACGCGCGCGACGTTGCGGCCAGCACGAGGTCGCCCTCGTCGCCATGAATCTCGAACAAGAACTCGGTTCCGCGCGCCATGCCACCACGGATTTGAAAGGATACCACCGCGCCATCGCCGACAATGCCGTTGACCACGAGCTGGTCGGGTGACGTCTTCGCGACAGTCTCCCCGGTTTCATCCACGAGAATGCGGTCGCGCTGGCTGACCACGAATGCGGCCAGTTCACGGAACTCGCCCAGGCAATGACAGAGCGCGTCGATCTGGTGGCCGCCAGTGATGGTCAGCAGGTTCGCGCCATTGGTACGGTCGGCCTGATAGGCACGATCGATCGAAGCGCCCCAGTTTGCTGCGCATCCGATCATCGTCGCTGAGAGAACGCGACCGACATGGCCCTGCGCAATCAGATCCCTGGCGTAGTTGATGGCAGGCGAAAGCTGGCCCTGCAGTCCGACCGCATGACGGACACCCTTGCGCTCCGCCGCATCGAGCATCCGGATAGCCGCGTCGGTGTCGCGGCCGAGCGGCCATTCGCAGTAGACATGCTTACCTGCGTCGATCGCGGCCATGACCGGCTGGTAATGGTCGGGCACCTTCACGCAGACCGTGACCAGATCGACATCAGGATGTCGCGCAAGCTTTTCCGGATCGGAAAACGCCAGCGGAATGCCGAAATGCTTTGCTGTCGCGTCGGCTGACTCCTGCCGGGTCGTGCAGACGGCGACGATTTCAAATCCTGGCAGCGCCTGCAACGCAGGGATATGTGCGACGGAGGCAAATCCGCGGTCCGGACTTGCCCCGACTATTTCAACGCGAACCTTACCGGTCGTCGCCATGATGTCACTCCCCCTGCCGATATTTCGCGACCTGCTTCCAATCGATCTCCAACCCGAAGCCAGGCGCTTCCGTCAAATGCACCATGCCATCCCGCGTTTCGGCGCCGCCTCGGTAGATCGCGTGGTGAATCGGGTGACGTCCGGGGTCCCCGTGGAACTCGGCACCGAATGCGGCATCGCCGAATGCCGACACCAGATGCGCATGGATATGCCCCGCGGAGTGCGGCGCGATCGACACGCCCTTCTGCTCCGCGTAGTGGGCGATGCGAAGGGATTCGGTGAAACCGGCGGCCCGCGTGGAATCGAACTGCACGAAACGGATCGCGCCGGAATCGATGAAGTCCCGGACCGTATAGCGGTGCCATTCGCGCTCGCCATGCGCGAGCGGAATTGGCGATGCCGCGGCGAGACGCACAAAGTCTGCCGGCTGCAGATACCAGTGCAGCGGCTCTTCAAGCCAGAAGATGTCAAACGGCGCGACCGCTTCGGCGAAACGAATGCAGCCAGCGACATCGTACGGCGCATTCATGTCCAGCAGGAACAGCACGTCGGGACCGATTGCTTCGCGTACCGCGCGGATCCGCGCGACCTCTTCTCGTAACGACAATGCACCGGTCTTGAGTTTGACCGCCCGGTAGCCGTCGGCGACGTATTTCGCGAGTTCATCGGCATAGCGGCCCAACGGGGCACCTTCGATGTAGTAGCCACCGGTTGCGTAGGTGAAGACGTCCGTGCACGTGCCGCCGAGCAGGCGAAACACCGGCAGTCCGACGGCTTTCCCCTTGATGTCCCACAGCGCAATGTCGATGCCGCCGATCGCGGCCATGATCTGAGGTCGCTGAATGCGCGGCAGCGGCGGCGGCAGACCGTCCCAACCGCCGATACCTCCAGGTCTTGGGGAGGTCAGCGAGAACAGCTTCTGCCAGATCTCGGCATGGCCCATCGCGTCCATGCCCTTCGCCACTTCGGAGAACGTCTTCACCAGATCGCAGATGAGTTTCTGCGGGCCACCGGCCACCTCGCCGAATCCGCTGAGCCCCTCGTCGGTGCGCACTTCGACAAGGGTCAGTTGCGCGCGGTCCATCTGTTCGTGCGCGGTCCAGGTGGCTTGGTCGTACGCAACGGCAAGTGGGTAGGCGAGAACGTCGGTGATCTTCATGACTGCCCTCCGTGGTCGCGTCTTTCCGTGCCGTCGGCGTGCAACCGAGTGCCGCCGCGCACTTGCGTCGTGCATTCCGCCGCGAGACTATCGTCGTACACGTCCAGGTCACAATCCTCAAAACAAGGAGCCGCGTCATGCTCGGCCGCCGCACTGTCACCGCTCTGCTCGCGAGTTCGATCGCCGCGCCTTCCATCGCACTTGCGCAACCGAAGCGGGCCGGGTCCGTGTTCTACAATGCGGTCGGACCCACATTGACATGCTGGCACGCCGATACCGACGCCGCTTCACTCGTTCGGCAGGGCAGTGTCACACTTCCGGCTCTCATCCAATATGCGTGGCGAGATCCGACAAAGCCCGTTCTGTACGTGGCATCCAGCAACTTCGTGCCGATGGGAAATCCCGACGGCAAGCATCACCTGACCGCGTTCCACATCGAACCCGCGACCGGCGCGCTGACGTTGTTCAGCGATCCTGTGCCACTGCGTGCAAGGCCGATCAATATCACGGTGGACCGAAGCGGCGGCTGGGTACTGGTTGCGTACAATGTCCCGAGCTCCATGTCGGTCCATCAGATCAAACCGGACGGTTCCATCGGCGAGGAAATGAAACAGTCCGCCGATCTCGATTGCGGCATCTATGCACACCAGATTCGCATGTTTCCCTCAAATGCCGCACTGACCCTCGTCACGCGCGGCAACAACGCCACGGCTGGCAAGCCGGAAGACCCTGGCGCGCTGAAGGTGAAAGCCTTCAAGGACGGCCGAGTAACCGATATCGCATCGATCGCGCCCGGCGGAGGCTACGGCTTCGGCCCGCGTCACGTCGATTTTCATCCGACCAAGCCGTGGCTGTTCGCCTCGCTGGAGCGCGAGAACCAGCTTCAGGTCTATCGTCTGCGTGGCGACAATCTGGAATCGCAGCCGGCCCATACCGCGACGACATTGGCGGAACCCGGCAATCTTCGGCCTGAGCAGATGGTGGGGCCCATCCATGTTCATCCGAACGGTCGGGTCGTCTATCTGGGCAACCGGGCCGGTGGAGTGATCGAGGTTCAAGGCAATAAGGTTGCCGCCGGCGGCGAGAACACCATCGCCGTATTCAGCATCGACCAGGCCACGGGGCAGCCGAAATTGGTGCAGGCCATCGACACGCACGGCTTCCACCCGCGCACTTTCTCCATCGACCCCACCGGACAGATGCTGGTTGTGGCAAACCTGACCGCCCTGCCGGTGCGCGACGGCGACAACATCCGAACCCAACCGGCAACCCTGTCCACGTACCGCATCGGCGCCGATGACCGGCTGAGCTTCGTTCGTGCCTACGACATCGAGACCAATGGAATGACGCAGTGGTGGAGCGGGTTCGTTGCTACATGAGGAGCAACACTTGCCATGCCGACAACGGCATCACCCCTTCGGGAAGTCGTAAAGAACCGCGGGATTTTCCACCAGGATGTGGTGCCGCGTCGCCTCATCGGGCGCCCATTCGGCGAGCAGGTCGAACAGGACCGCATCGTCCGGCTTCTTGTCGGCCGGCTCGGTTGGGTGCGGCCAGTCGCTGCCCCAGACCAGCCGTTGCGGTGCGGCCTGGACGTAGGCTTTCGCGACCGCCGTGCTGTCGGCGTATGTTGGCGGTCCTACCTTCGTGTCGGCATATGCGCCGGACAGCTTGATCCAAACGTTTCCCTTGTCGAGCAGCCGGCGCATCAGCGTGTACACCGGGCTGTTCACGCCCTCCGGCTCGGGGATATGCGCCAGATGATCGAACACCAGCTTGCCCGGGATTCGCAGGAACACCTCCTGCGCCGCGAGGATCTGTGCGCCGGGCATGTTGATCTGGCAATGCCAGCCCATCGCGTCCACACGGCGTGACAGGGGTTCAAGCATCTCCAGCGTCGTGGCGCCCGCGGGTGCCAGGTTGAAGCGGATGCCACGCACGCCGGCCGCATGCATCTCGTGCAGGTCAGCGTCGGTCACGGAGGTATTCACCACGCCGACCATGCGTGTGCGATCGCTGCCGAGCTTAGGAAGCAGGGCGAGATAGTGGCTGTTGTCCGTGCCATAGGTCGAGGGCAGGATCAGCACGCCGCGGGTGATGCCTAGCCGTCGCCGGAGAGCCAGTAAATCATCCACCGAAGCCTCGGGCGGTTTCAGCGTCGCATAGGGTGCGATCGGGAAGCTCGAGTCATAAATATGAAAATGGCAGTCCGTTGCATTGGGAGGCGCGTGCAGCTTCGGCAACTCTGTGCCGGAGGACCAGCGTACCTGCCCTGATTGCTGGGCGTCAGCACCGCCGGCGATGCTGCCACACGCCGCCCCTGCGACCAGTCCAATCGTCGCGCGAAGCATATTGCGCCGCGACGGCGTCCATTCCGTCATGGATTTTCCTCCGTGTTATCGATGTTCAGATGAGGCTACACGCGTCGATGCATGCTCGTCCACCCGATCGAAGCGCCAGTCTGCAATCGACACCAGACCTTGGCGCGAACGACCCGTAGCTATGTGCCGCTGGGTCGCACCCTCTCCCTCGTCGCTGACGCGACTTGACCTCTCCCGCAAGCGGGCGAGGTGTACTTCGCGGCTTGGCGTTTCCAGTCACGGTGAATATTCCCTGGCGAGGCTGAGCGCACTTGACGCTCAACGGCGATCAGTCAAGCCTCTGACCGTCGCGGGTGGTCATCTTGCTTGGTGCGTCGCTTCCCGTAGTAGTCGGGACATACAAACTATAATGGCTAGCTAGCCGGCTGGGAGGCATCAATGCTGGAACACCTGGAGAGGCAGAAGTCACTGACCGCGAATCAGTGGAAGATATTTACCGCGGCGACGGTCGGCGACATGCTCGATTTCTTTGACTTCTATCTGATCGGGTTTGTCCTGGCGTTCATAGTCGGCGGCTGGCACCTGACCTATGGGCAGTCGGGGGCAATCCTCCTTTCCTCCGGCATCGGCGCGCCTCTCGGCTCGCTGTTCTGGGGCTGGATGGCCGACAAGATAGGCCGCCGCAAGGTAATGATCCTCACTGTGCTCAACTTCTCGCTCGCCACCGGTTTGATGGCGCTTACCCCAGACCAGGGCTGGTTGTTCCTGGCGATCTGCCGGTTTTTTGTTGGAATGGGCGTGACCGGCCTCTACACCGTCGATATTGCGATCGTTCAGGAGTTCGTGCCGGCCTATAAGCGCGGCTGGATCACCGGGCTGACGACGACCCTGTTGCCGGCGGGCACGCTGTTGGGCGCGTTGGCAGGAACCTACCTCGAGCCCTCCGTCGGCTGGCGCGGCCTGTTCGCGGTTGGGCTGTTGCCGGCCGGATTGACGCTCATGATTCGCGCGTGGGTTCCGGAATCACCCCATTGGCTGATCGGCAAGGGGCGGCTCGACGAGGCGCGCAGGTCGTTGGCGTGGGCGTTGCAGGTCGATCCAGCGACAATCCAATTGCCGACGGTCGTTACCCGAATTGAAAAGACCCAATGGCGGGAGCTGTTCAAATACCCGCGCAGCATGGCGGCGGCCTGTCTGACCGGCATCAGCCAAACTGGCTCCGTCGGGCTCAGTTTGTGGATGACGACCCTGTTTGTTCTGGTGCTCAGGATCAGCCCTGGCGATGCGTCGTTTCTGGTCATCTGGGTCGGCGCGATCTCGATCTTCGGGCGGTTGTTCTGCTCATGGATTTCGGATGCGATGGGGCGTCGGCCTGCGGTCGTGTTGAGCTGCCTGATCGCAGCGGCGACGATGTCGCTCGCCGGATACCTCAACCAGGTCTATATCGGCACCGTGTCGGTCTTCTACGTGATGATCCTGGCGCAGAGCTTCTTTGGCAGCGGCAACTACTCGATCGTCGGTCCCTACATGGCCGAAGTCTGGCCGTCGAGGCTGCGCGCCAGCGGGATGGGACTCGGCTATGGCTTCGGCAATCTGGGCAAATTCATCGGGCCGGCCGGCCTGGCGGTGATCGCCGGCTCTGACAACCTTGTCACGCCGAAGGCAACGCTCGACGCGCTCATCCCGGCGATGAACTACTTTGCCGTTTGGTATCTCGTCGGCGCCGCCGCGATCTGGTTCATCGGCTTTGAGACCAGGGGCCGCACGATCGCGGAAATCGACAGCACGTTGAACGCGTCACCTGCCTCGGAATCCTCGCCAAAGGTTGCGGCGGAATAGAGGCCCTTCCTTGTTGTGATCCGCAAAGATGTGGAAGGCAGGGCCGGCGAGCCAACGGCTTTTGTCCGTCAGCGCCCCAGCGCCTGCACGATCTCCTCGGTCATCTTCTTGGCGTCCCCGAAGAGCATCATCGTGTTGGGACGGAAGAACAGCTCGTTGTCGACGCCGGCATAGCCCGATGCCATCGAGCGCTTGACGAACAGCACGGTCGCCGCCTTCTCCACGTCCAGGATCGGCATGCCATAGATCGCCGACTGCGGGTCCGTCTTCGCCGCCGGGTTGGTGACATCGTTGGCGCCGATCACGTAGGCCACATCGGCAGTGGAGAACTCGTTGTTGATCTCTTCCAACTCAAACACTTCGTCGTATGGTACATTGGCCTCGGCGAGCAGCACGTTCATGTGGCCGGGCATGCGGCCCGCGACCGGGTGAATGGCGTATTTCACCGTCACGCCTTCCTTCTTCAGCGTGTCCGCCATCTCGCGCAACGCGTGCTGCGCCTGCGCCACCGCCATGCCGTAGCCAGGCACGATGATGACCTTGGTCGCATTCTTCATGATGAAGGCAGCGTCCTCGGCGTTGCCGCTTCTCACCGTGCGATCCGTCGCACCGGCCGCCGCACTGACTGAACCGCCCTCGCTGCCGAAGCCACCCAGCAGCACGTTAAAGATGCTGCGGTTCATGCCCTTGCACATAATGTAGGACAGGATCGCGCCCGATGCGCCGACCAGCGAGCCGGTGATGATCAGCGCGAGGTTCTGGATGGTGAAGCCGATGCCGGCGGCCGCCCAGCCGGAGTAGGAGTTCAGCATCGACACGACAACCGGCATGTCGGCGCCGCCGATCGGGATGATGATCAGGAAGCCCAACCCCAACGCCAGCAGTGCGATCAGCCAGAACAGCACCTGGCTGCCGGTGCCGACGAATGCGACGATCAGCACCACCAGCAGGATGCCGAGCCCGAGATTGAGCTTGTGCTGGCCGGGAAACGTGATCGGCATGCCGCTCATCAGCGCCTGCAGCTTGGCGAATGCGATCAGCGAGCCGGAGAACGTGATGGCGCCGATCGCCAGCCCCAACGACATCTCGATCAGGCTCTCGGTATGGACGTTGCCCAGCGTCCCGATACCGAACGCCTCCGGCGCATTCAGCGCGGCGGCGGCCACGAACACCGCGGCGAGGCCGACCAGCGAATGGAACGCCGCGACCAGCTGCGGCAGCGCCGTCATCTGGATGCGCAGCGCCACAAACGTGCCGACCCCGCCGCCGATGATGATGCCGAGGAAGATCAGCCCATAGCCGAGCCCGCCCATGCCGTGATGGGCCAGCGTGGCAATCACCGCCACCGCCATGCCGATCATGCCGAAACGGTTGCCCTGGCGCGACGTGACGGCGACGACAACCCGCGCAACGCCAGGATGAACAGGACGGCGGCGATCAGATAGGCGAGCGCGGTCAGATTGGCGGACATCGGAGGGGGCCCTCTATTGCCGCTTTCTGAACATCGACAGCATGCGCTGCGTCACGACGAAGCCGCCGAAGATGTTCACCGATGCCAGCGTTACGGCGATGAAGCCGAAGCCCGTCGCCCAGCCGCTGGTGCCGAGCCCGGTCGCCAGCATCGCGCCGACCACGATGACCGAGGAAATGGCGTTGGTCACCGACATCAGCGGCGAATGCAGCGCTGGCGTGACGTTCCACACCACGTAGTAGCCGACGAAGCAGGCCATCAGGAAGGTGGACAGCAGGTAGATGAACGGCTCCACCTCGGAGACGACGACGCCGGTGCCCATTATCAGCGCGTGCGCGTGAGCGGCGAGCTCGCTGGCCCGCTGTGCGAGCCGATCGGCTTCGTCAGCCAATTGGGTGGGGTTCATCGTCGCATCTCCAGGCTCAGGCGGCTTGCGAGGGAAGGAACTGCGGGTGAACGACGGCGCCGCCTCGGGTGAGCAGCACGCCTTTCACGATCTCGTCGGCTTCCGGCAGCTTCGGCGCATTCGCCTCCTTGTCCCAGAACGTGCTCAGGAAGGTCAGCAGGTTGCGCGCATAGAGCGACGAGGCGGCGACCGGAATGCGGCCGGGCCAGTTGAAGTAGCCCAGGATGGTGACGCCGTTCGCGGTTGTGACGCGCTCGCCGGGGACGGTGGCAGCGCAATTCCCGCCCGCATCGGCGGCCAGATCGACAATGACGCTGCCGGGCCGCATCGACTGCACCATCGGCTCGGTGACGATCACCGGCGCCTTGCGCCCCATCACGAGCGCAGTGCAGACCACGATGTCGTTCTTGGCGATGGTGGTGGCCATCAGCTCGGCCTGCTTCTGGCGGAACGCCGCACTCATCTCGCGCGCATAGGCGCCGGTCTGGCCTGCGGTCTCCTCGTCCTCCACGCCGACGAAGCTCGCGCCGAGCGACTTGATCTCCTCCTTCGCGGCGGGTCGGACGTCGGTGGCCGAGACGATGCCGCCGAGCCGCCGCGCGGTGGCGATCGCCTGCAGCCCCGCGACGCCCGCGCCGATCACGAACAGCCGGGCGGGAGGAACCGTCCCAGCGGCCGTCATCATCATGGGGAAGCCGCGCGGAAATGCGCCCGCAGCCTCGATCACCGCCCGGTAGCCGGCCTGGTTGGCCTGGCTCGACAGCACATCCATCGCCTGGGCGCGGGTAATGCGGGGAAGCAACTCCATCGCCACGCAGTCGATGCCTGCCTCGGCGAGGGACGAAACCACGGCCGGATCGGCGAACGCATTGGCGATGCAGATCAACAGGGCGCCGCGCGGGATCAGCGGAAGCTGGTCAGGCAGCGGCATCTGCACAGTGAAGACGATCCCGGCGCCGGCGAGCGCGGCGGCCGCGTCCGGCACGATCTCGGCTCCGGCGTTGGAGAACTCGGCATCGGGAATGGCAGCGGCCGAACCGGCCCCAGCCTCGATCGCCACCGTGAGCCCAAGGCCGATCAGGCGCTTGACCGTCTCGGGGGTTGCCGCCACGCGTGTCTCGAACGCCCGGCGTTCCTTCAGCACCGCAAGGCGCATCCGATCAATCCTTTACGATCAACAGCCCAGAGGGAGGAGTCGGGCTCGATAGGATTTGCGGCCACTGTCCAAGTCCAGCGCCCGCACCATGCGCGAAGGGGGTTGGTGGTGCAAGGGGGCGCGGCTGTTCCATGAGCCAGTCCTAGCCGACGGAGGATGAACGGAATCTCAACTCGTTGGACCGGTGCCACGGAAAAACCACCGGCCACGCGAAGCGAGCCTATGGGCGCCTAGAAGGGCTTCGCCTCGCTGAGGACTTGCTCCGCATCGGCGTCCACCAGGACTGGTCGAATGGAGTTCAGCGCGGCACGGAGAGCGCGAAAGCGTCGGAGCCGCGTCCGCCGACCTGCCGAGAATACGATCCAGATATCTCGCCCAGATGGCGCGTAGACAATGTGCAATGGTCCGTCACCGGCCTTCATGACGACAACAATCCTATGAAGGAGGGCAGGATCATCCCCAGCACGGTTGCTCACGTATGCCAAGGAAATGTCGCCCGCCGTCGCGAACCATTCGGCAACCAGAGCGCGCTCCTGTGGCGTCAGTAAGCGCGCTGGGAGGTGTCGGATCGCTTCTCGCATGCGGTCTGACGTGCCACTGAAACCGAATGGGGGCATTGATTCAGATCAAAGGCGACGCCGTCACGCCGCGTCGGCCAGCACGAGCCTGCGCTTCGCCGCGCCGCCGGCACAGATCCAGACAGACGATCGCCACGAGAGCCATAAGCAGAAGTTTATCGCCAGCCCGGCCACCGCGACGGCCAACCATCGCAGGACGCGCCGGGCGATCAAGCGTATCGGACCCTAGGGCGGAGCCAGCACCGCATGCCGGATTGAGGGAGTGGCGGGCGTTGTCTTTGCCGACGCAGTCGTTGCGCCGATCGGCGAACATCCCTGCGTGCAGGCCAGGTGCCACTGCAGCAGTAGGATGCGGCGTACCTCGGCTACCGTCTTTGGGTTCGATTGAACGGAATGACCGGACCGGACGACCAGTTCCGATTCGGCTTCGTCGATATGAGCGCTGCTGTACTCCACCACCCCGTCATTGCCGGTTTCGATCGGGCCGTCGCCCTGCGCTGCGATGATCGAATTGGCCGTGACAGTCGGAGCGACTGGAATGGCCGCCAAGGTCTTGATGAACGGGCTGCCAGGCGTCATGCCATAGACGCTGCCGATCCGGACATTGTCGGGATCAAGCCGCATGGCATCGCGATTGCCGGTCAGCGTTTCGGCCGCCAGCTTTGTCACCCTCAGTGGCAGCGTAACGAACCTGCCTATCAGCTGGGCCAGCGACCCACCGGCGACAAAGCTTCCACGGTGCGGTGTTGCGATGAAAATGACCCTCGTCACGGCCGGCATCGGCGTGACGAACAGGGCTTGACGAAGCGTATCCCGTGTCTCGTTCGTCAAAGTAAGCTCGTCGATTGGTTTGCTACTGAACGCATCTAACAGGCGTGAGCCGGAGTTGATCACCAGCATCTTCGCCAGCAGCCCGCCCTGGCTGTGTCCGACCAGCACCATGTTGTGCAGCGCCCGGTCGCGCCGGTCCGGATCCAGCCTGCGGATCGCGGCATCGAGGGCGGTGCGCAACTGCAACGCGGAAATTGGCACTGGATTGCCGGTGTTGTAGCTGAACAGCCAGAACTGGAAGCGGTCTCGGATAGCCGGATCATTCTGCAGGTCGTTGAGAAGATCGGCCCAACGTCCGGCGCTGGATGCCGTCCCGTGGATCAGCACGACCGGGATCTGGCCCGGACGATACGGCTCCAGGGCAACAAGCTGAGTCGGTAGAACTCTCGAACAGATCGCCTTTGAAAAAGCCCGTCAGTTCGGCTTGCCAGATGACCGGGTTGCTCAGAGCGAAGGCGAAGGCCGCGCTTGGTTCGTTCTCCAAGGGCACCTGCTGGCCGGCAATCTCCACCAT
This sequence comes from uncultured Alphaproteobacteria bacterium, assembly GCA_963780095.1. Lineage (GTDB taxonomy): Bacteria > Pseudomonadota > Alphaproteobacteria > Acetobacterales > Acetobacteraceae > JAMXLO01. Next base: position 28,683 of record CAWABH010000043.1, on the reverse strand, counting down.
GCGGTCCTCGTTGCCGGGGAACAGCACGAGCCGGCCGTTGAACCGCCCGCTGGCGATGGCAGACGGTGTGATGTCCAACCGCAGCAGCGCGGTGGCGGGGACCTTCATCTTGCGGGCGATCTGGAATCCACGCGGGTCTCCGGTCACCATCAGGTCGGCCGCGAGTGGTGCGCCGATGCCTGTCTCGCGATACCGGTTCTGCAGGCCCTCGATATGCAACTCTGCCGCAGGGACGAAGCGAGTCAAATCGAAGCCCGCCCAGCGCAGTGCATCTGGTTCGAAGCTGATCGACAGCGTGCCGATTGGCAACGGGTAGTCGCCGGCGCGCAGATCGACGTGGACGCCGTCCGGTGCGGTCAGCCCGCGCGTGAGGGCCAGATTGTAGAGTTCGGCCGCCGTGCGTAACCGCGGATCGAACGGATTCGGGCGATCCGCGGGCGAGACCGGGAAGAGGAAGGCGTACGCATAGACCACGGTCGCGAGGTAATAGGACCGGTCACGGGTTCGCTCTGCCTCCAGGAATGCCATTTCGGCCAGCGCGAACAACAGGTCCCGGTCACCGGTATTGGCGGCCACGACCTGATTGAGCGCCTGAATGCCGGCCGATGGATCTTCGGTGTAGACGCCAAGCAGGTCCAGCCGCCGCAGCGAGATCTGTGTCGTCTCGCTCAATTGTCCCGTTGTCAGGGCGTTGCTGGTGAGTTCGGTCTGTACCGTGCGGGCGTCCACGCGTTCCACCGAGATCGGGGTGCCGCAGGCGACGAGGACCAGGCAGAGCGCAAGCAGCCCTGCCGTGACCAATTGACTATGTCGTCGAGGACCTCTGGGCCAACTGCTTGTCCACCTCACGACATTTCCGCCAATCCCACCCCGTCAGATCGTCCAGGTCCACGTCCATCTCGGTGTTTCACACGGCGACACAAACCAGTCATCCCCATCACGCCGCCTCGGCCAGCACCAGCCTGCGCCGCGGCACAGCCTCGATTGGAACCGCCGCATAAATGTCCTTGACCGCCTCGGCAATCGTCACGCCCGCGAAACCGGGGAGCCAGGTCCGTCCGGTGCGCTCGAACAGCCGGGCGCCGCGCAGGACAAGCCGCCAATTCGACGGCGGCAGATAGAGCGCGGTATCTCTCCGCTCGACGCGATACAGTGACGCGGCCAGCAGCCGGCCGACCTGGCCGAACGAATAGGGCTGACCGTGCCCGAACGGCGTGCTCTCCCAGTAGGCCCACATGCCGCTGCGGTTCGGCGCAATGACCAGCAGCCGCCCGTCATCCTTCAGCACCCGCCAGGTCTCACGCAGGAGCCGGCGCGCGCTTTCCGCTGCCTCCAGCCCGTGCACAAGCAGGATGCGGTCGAACGTCAGGTCGGGGAACGGCAAGGCGTCCTCCTCAGCGGTACAGGAGAGGTTTGGCGCGCCCATCGGCCAGCGCGCCGCGCCCATCTGCGCCGGCGTCAGTGCAATGCATCGCGCCGCCTGCTCTCGCCACTCCCGCAGATAAGGGGCGGCATAGCCGACGCCGAGTACGGACTGACCGCGCAGGTCGGGCCACAGCAGGTCAAGCCGCTCCCGCACCAGCCTGGCCGCCACCGCCCCGCGGGCCGTGCCGTAGAAATCCGCCGCAGCGTGTGCGTCCGCAGCCATGGCACACCTATAGCACGGCCGGCGGTTTTCTGCCGCCCCCGGCGGTGCTAGACTGCCGCCCATGACAGTCACAGCACAACCGGTCCCCATCCTCTCCGACAACTATGCCTGGATGCTGCGCGACAGCGGATCCGGTGCGGTTGCCATCGTCGATCCGGCAGACGCCAAGCCGATCATAGCGGCATTGGAGAAGGCGGGGGGCAGGCTCGACCTGATCCTGCTGACGCACCACCACGCCGACCACATCGCCGGGGTGGACGAGGTGCGCGCGCACTTCGCGGGCGCGAAGGTGGTCGGCGCGGCGGCCGATGCACACCGGCTGCCGAAGCTCGACCAGGCGGTGAAGGAAGGCGACACCGTCGCGTTCGGCAACGCGTCGGCACGCGTCATCGACACGCCGGGCCACACGCGCGGTCAGATCAACTATTTCATCCCCGACGGCGAGATCCTGCTCTCCGGCGACACGCTGTTCAGCCTGGGCTGCGGGCGGCTGAGCGAAGGCACGGCGGGGGAGATGTTCGCCTCGCTGCGCAAGCTTGCGGCATTGCCCGGCGGCACGAAGGTTTGCTGTGGCCACGAATACACCGAGAGCAACGCGCGGTTCGCGCTCAGCGTCGATCCCGACAATGCCGCGCTGAAGGCGCGCACGGAACAGGCGCATCAACAGCGCGCGGCTGGCCAGCCGACGCTGCCTTCGGTCATGTCCGACGAACTCGCCGCCAATCCGTTCCTGCGCGCTCCCGATGTCGCGACGTTTGCCGACCTGCGGGCGAAGAAGGACAAGTTCTGAGGGAGACGCTCCCGTGAAACTGTGTTTCTCCCCGACGAGCCCGTATGTCCGCAAGGTGCGCGCCTGCGCCATCACGCGCGAGATCGACGCGCGGATTGAGCTCGTAACGACTGACGCGAATGCTTCGCTGCCGGAATTCGTTGCAATCAATCCGTTGTCGAAGGTGCCGGCGCTGGTCACTGACGACGGCGTCGCACTGTTCGATAGCCCGGTGATCTGCGAATACCTCGACAGCGTCGGCGATGCGCTGCCGATGTTTCCCTCGCACGGCGCCTTGCGCTGGCGCGCACTGAAGTTCCAGGCGATGGGCGACGGAATCCTGGATGCCTCGGTCCCGCGCCGGGGCGAGATGCAGAAACCGCAGGACGAAGGGCGCGTGGCGTGGATCGCGCGCCAGAAGGCGGCCGTGGACCGGACGCTCGATGCGCTGGAGGCGGACCCGCCGCACCGGGCGATCGACATCGGTTCGATCACGGTGGCCTGTGCGCTCGGCTATCTGGATTTCCGCTACGCAGCGCAACCCTGGCGACCGATGCATCCGAAACTTGCCGCCTGGTTCGAGGGATTCGCGCAGAATCCCGGCATCGCCAGCACGATGCCAAAGGACGGCGGTTGATCGACCCGCGCAGTTGCGTGGTTGCACCGGCGCTTTGATCTGTTCTGGTAGGTATCGTTCCGCCTGACGCCGTACGCAGCAGTGACGGCGGTCCCGACCGGATCGGCGCCGCGCCTGCGCCCGTTGTGCCGAGGCGAAGATACCAGCAGGTCGCCGCTACCGGTCCATCTGGGCCAGAGCGCTGCGGAGCGACGTATCGGAGATTCGCATCAGGCCCTGATACGGCTGGCTCAACTCCAAGATCAGGAAGATCGCACTCGCGACCGACAGCGCCCCAACGATCAGGGTCACCGTGATGGTGATATGAAAACGCGCGAACAATCCGAACCCCAGAAAAAGGACCGACAGCCAGAAGACCAGTATGATCAGCAACGGCCATGAAACGGACCCGCCCAACTGCTCGAACATCAGGATGCGGGTCTGAGCCAGGTTGGCTGCGAGCTGCAATGCCGAATTCTGGGCGTGGCGCTGGGCTTCGGTCTTCGGCGACAGGTCCCGCAGCTTTCCATAGAATGCATCGGCCGGTTCACGGGTGAGCGACGGTTGAAGGTTCGCCGGTTGACCGCCGTCCGCGGGCCAGACCCTTTGAATTGCGACGGTCACAGTCCGTTTGAGCCCTTCGCGGGCATCTTGTGTCTCCGGACCATAAAGCGCCAGCGTCCGGTCGAGTTGCACAATGGTTGCCGAAACCTGCTGCAGTTCAGTCGTCTGCGTGTCGTAGGAATTCTTTGCCGAGGCGATCAGCAAACCGAGGACCAAAGCCGCCGTGGTCGCGATGAGCCCCATCACAAGCTTCACGACATCTTTTGAATCGCCATCGAGGTGGTGGTCCGGCAGCTTCCTATGCAGGACCATGCCGACAAGGGCCGCACCAAAGCAGCAGACGAAGACCACGAACGCGATCGAAAGCGCGGTCAATCGTCATCCTCGACATGCTGCTTGCTCTGTTGTCCCGCGCCGGTGCCGCTCGGCGCGGTGCCGAACGCCATGGTACTGGCGTCAGGTTGCCGGTTCGACAGAAACCGCGATGGCTTCCGTGATCACCGCTGTTATCGTGTCACCGACATTGATCATCTTCATGCTCTGCTGACCCTCGGGGGTCACAACATCCACTGTCCGGATCAGGCCACCGGACGGATTGATGAGCTGAAGCGTATGCGCGATCGGATTCACACCGACGACGCGCGCCGTCACCACAATCCTGGAGCCGAGTGCGGCGCCTGGCGTCTCTCCTGGCGCCGCCCGCGCGCCTGCGAGCGTCATGCTGTCGTCGGGCAGCTTCGTTCCCGAAGGGGCAAGCACATAGGCTATGGATGCGTGGTACTTCACGATGACCCGATTGCCAGGCTTCACCTGCGCAAGGTTACGGACTTCATCGCTGACCTTCAGTGTCAGAGTGTCCCCTTGCGGACCCACGAGCGTGACCATGCGCGTTTTTTGGTTGACCGCCTTGACCGTGGCGCGAACCGAAATGGTATCCGACGTGCTGATGCCAGCCATGCCGGCAGCCTGCCCCCAGGCCGGCGGCGAAAGCGATGGGTGGAGCAATGCGCCGGCGACCAGCAGAATGCTGGCCGCGGAGGCACCGATCAGTTCACGCATTCTGGTCATCACTGAACTCTCCTTTCCAAGTGGGATGAATTATACCAAATCGCACCCCACCGTCATGGCCGGGCGTGTCCCGGCCATCCGTCGCGCGACCGCTGCTGGTGGAGATGGCCGGGTCAAGCCCGGCCATGACGATGGGGGTGCGAGTGCTGCGCCACTTGGAGCACTTGGTCCGCAGCGGTTCCTAACAGAGGGCCGTTGGTTCGGCTACTTGCCCATCGCGCGTTCCGCGATCGCCTTGTCGATCGCCGCCTTCACGGCAGACATGTTGAAGCTGGCGGCCGCCTGCATCGGCGGGAACTCGATCATGGTCTGTGCCGCCTTGGCAACCTCCTGCTGCACGAACACGAAACGCCAGAACTCGTAGGCGAACCAGTTGTAGTAGGCGATCGAGCCATTGTCCTTGCCGTTGAACATGCCGGTGCGCTCGTACGGATCGAGGCGCAGATTGACCAGGATGGGCCAGTCCACCTTCTCCGTGGCGCCAAGCCAGCCACCGGGTTGATCGGTGAAGCGGTACTTGAAGTCGTCGATGCGCACCGCGGCCAATGTGGTCTCAGTAAGATAGAAGATCTCGTGGCGCGCGGACGGGCCCTTGCCGGTGATCAGGTCGAGCTGGTTGTAGCCGTCGAGATGCACCTTGAAGGTCTGATCGCCGACCTTCTTCCCGGCCAGCAGCTCGCTTACCACGTTTGGGTTGCCGGCCGCGGCGACCAGTGTCGGGAACCAGTCGAGCCCGGAGACAATGCCGTTTTCCACCTTGCCCGCCGGCACCTTCCCAGGCCAGCGCACGATCGCCGGCACTCGGAAGCCACCTTCCAGACCGGTGCCCTTGCCACCGGCGAAAGGTGTCTGTCCGCCGTCCGGCCAGGTGAAATTCTCGGCGCCGTTGTCGGTGGTGAACACGACGATGGTGTTGTCGTCGAGCCCGTTGGTCTTCAGGTATGTCATCACCGACCCGACGATATCGTCGAGCTGCGCCATGCCGGCTTCCTGGATGCTCCAGCCGTTCTCGGCGTTGCGCATCGATTTGTACTTTTCGGACAAATGCGTGATGACGTGCATGCGCGTCGGGTTGAGCCAGACGAAGAACGGCTTCTTGTCGGCGCGCGCCTTGTCGATGAACTTCAGCGTGTAGTCGAGGATTTCGTCGTCAACCGTTTCCATCCGTTTGGGATAGAGCGTTCCGGCATCCTCGATCCGCTGCTTGCCGATCTTGCCCCAGCGCGGCTGTTCGGTCGCATCGTCGCTGTCCGTGGCCCAGGTGTGGACCATGTTGCGCGGGCCGACAACGTCCTTCAGCGCCTGCGGATAGTTGCGGTGCGACGGGTCCTCCATCGCGTCCAAATGGTAGAGATAGCCGAAGAACTCGTCGAACCCGTGCACGGTCGGCAGGAACCGGTTGAGATCGCCGAGGTGGTTCTTGCCGAACTGGCCGGTCGCGTAACCGGAAGCCTTGAGAACTTGTGCGATTGTCACCGCCTGGTCGGGAATGCCCAACGGCGACCCCGCCTGCCCGACCGTCGTCAGCCCGGTCCTGATCGGCAGTTCACCGGTGATGAAGTTCGCGCGCCCGGCCGTGCAGCTGGCTTCGGCGTAATAGTCGGTGAAGCGCATGCCCTCGGCGGCCAACCGGTCGAGATTGGGGGTTCGGCCGGACATGACGCCTTGATTGTAGGCGCCGATATTGGCCCAGCCGATGTCGTCGCCCATCACCACGATGATGTTCGGCGGCGACGTCTGGGCATGCAGCCCGGCGCCGAGCGGCAGCGCGGCAAGCGCCGCGATCAACAACACCCGAAGCAATTTCATTGGACAGTTCCTCCAGTGATCCTGTTCGCCCGCGCGACCCGCGTTGTATGTGCGAAGGGCTCGCCGGGCTATGCAGATTCGGCTCAGATTGCAGCGGGAATGTAACGGCGCCCGCTACATGTCAAACGATCGGCGCAGTGTGGCGGATGGCGATTCCCCGAACAGCGACTTGTAGGCCACGGCAAAACGCCCAAGCTCCCAGACTCCGTGACTCATTGCGATCCCGGTGACCGTGGCGGTCTGCTGGTCGGACCTGAGCAGAGCATGCCGCGCCAGATGCAATCGTCGCAGTGCCAGGAACCGATGTGGCGACATGCCCAACTGCTCCTGGCAGATGTTGCGCAGCGTCCGCTCCGACACGCCGACGATCCGACAGAGGTCCGAGATAAGCAGCGGACGGTTGAAATTGGCCTCGACGACCGCCTCGAACGTCTTGGCCATGGCCGCCCGCCGGCCACGCGGTCTGCTTTCCTTGCGTGCCTCTCCATGCTGCAGGCACATGACCATTGATCGCAGCAACGCGTCCTCCAGCGCATCGCACGCGTGTCGCGATGCGAGGATGCCCGATGCTGTCCGGGTCATGCCGGTGGCGGTCTCGATCACCGACAACAGCCGGTCGCCGAGGCGATCAGGTAGTCGCAGGACCATCCCGGGCGTTACGGTCAGCTCGCAGCCGGTCAGCTCGATCGCGGCGTGGGTCAGATCGCTCGCGTCCAGAGTGAGCGCCACAAAATCGTTGGGTCCGAATGTCCGGTGATTTGATTGCATCCCGGGGCCGAGGCACATCCAGTCCCCCCGCCGCATCTGCAAACCGCGGACGACCGGCAACTGGCGGTCGCCGAACCAACCGAGCATGCCGACCTTGCTCGGCGGCATGGCCGAGGAAGCCAGGCGGGGCAGGCGTTCGCGCCCGCGCTGCAAGGTCAATCGGCCGAACTCGATCGTGGTCAGTTCAGCTTCAAACGTGCCAAGCCCGACGACACTGTAGCGAGCGTCCCCTCCTCGTATCGCTGACTGGTACTCATCGGGATCCGTGAAGCTGCGATTGCTGCCGCCTGGTGTTGCCATGGTGGCTGTGCATGCGATCACTTCCGTGTGGTGCAGAACGCCCAGTAGCGATCCAAGCAATCGCGATCATTGATCTGGATCAAAGGATAGGGACGATCAGCCGTCGGCCTCCCACGGCTGAAGGCAGACCGTTTCGTGCAGGCAGCAATCAGCCCGATACGATGCTGACGGCGATCGTCAGGTCTTGCGGGGCGGTGTCGACCGATCCCTGCGTGCACGGCAGCGGGTTGAAGCGTCGGCCCCAATCCGTAGTCCACGAAAAACTGTCTTACGGCGCCAGCCCGTGGCCCTTGCAGATAAGCAGGCGACGGCGCCGGTTCGGCCACATCGACCCGTAGAATACCAGGATCCAGCAGACCCTGTATGACGCTGGCGAGAAGAAAGCGTCCCCTGTCGTCAAGCTCGCTCCGGCCAGGCGGAAACAACGACTGTTCCGGAATGGTGACCCGCGCGCCGTCGGGCAACTGCTCCAACCCAACGCGTCCGGCCGCAATGTCGGGCGCCAGCAACACCTGCATGCGCTGTCCGAGGTTCGCCACGCTATTGTTGCCGGACGTGCACGCCACGACAAAGAGCACTGGGCCGAGCAAGGCGACGAGACGCCCAACCTGCAAACGCATCATCCAATCGATCCCCTGTTGGTGCTCACGGCAATGGCTCAGCGCTTCAGCACGTCCACCATCGTGCTGCCCAGCGCCGCGGGACTTTCCGCGACATGGATGCCGGCCGCGCGCATCGCTTCCATCTTCGCCGCTGCCGTGTCGCGCCCGCCGGATATCACCGCGCCTGCATGCCCCATGCGGCGGCCGGGCGGGGCGGTTGCGCCGGCGATGAAACCAACCGTGGGTTTCTTCACCGGATTGCGGGCTAGAAAATCCGCGGCCTGGATTTCGCTCTGTCCGCCGATCTCGCCGATCAGGACGATCTGCTTCGTCTCCGGATCGGCCAGGAACATCTCCAGCACCTCGATGAAGTCGGTGCCCTTCACCGGATCGCCGCCGATGCCCACGCAGGTGCTCTGACCCAGACCGACCGAAGTGGTCTGCGCCACCGCCTCGTAGGTGAGCGTGCCGGAGCGCGACACGATGCCGACACTGCCGCGGCGATGGATGTGGCCCGGCATGATGCCGATCTTGCATGCATCGGGCGTGATCACGCCCGGGCAGTTCGGGCCGATCAGACGCGATCGCGATCCGCTCAGCGCGCGCTTCACCTTCACCATGTCGAGCACCGGAATGCCCTCGGTGATGCAGACGATCAGCGGGATTTCGGCGTCGATAGCTTCCAGGATTGCATCGGCCGCGTACGGGGGCGGCACATAGATTGCCGTGGCGGTCGCGCCGGTTTCTTCCCGCGCCTCCCACACCGTGTCGAACACCGGCAGGTCGAGATGTTTGGTGCCGCCCTTGCCCGGTGTCACGCCGCCGACCACCTTGGTCCCGTAGGCGATCGCCTGCTCGGAATGGAACGTGCCCTGGGCGCCGGTGAAACCCTGCGTCATGACGCGTGTATTGGCATCCACCAGAACGGCCATGTCAGGCGGCCTCCCGCACTGCGGTCACGATCTTCTCCGCCGCATCGCCCAGATTGTCCGCGCTGATGATCGGCAGGTTGGATTTCGCCAGGATTTCCTTGCCGAGTTGCACGTTGGTCCCTTCGAGGCGCACCACCAGCGGCACCGAAAGCTGCACCTCGCGCGCCGCGGCCACCACACCTTCGGCGATCACGTCGCAGCGCATGATGCCGCCGAAGATGTTGACAAGGATGCCTTCGACGTTCGGGTCCGACAGGATGATCTTGAAGGCGGCGGACACCCGCTCCTTGGTGGCACCACCGCCCACGTCGAGGAAATTCGACGGCGCGGCGCCATACAGCTTGATGATGTCCATCGTCGCCATGGCAAGTCCGGCGCCATTCACCAGGCAGCCGATGTTGCCGTCCAGCGCAACGTAATTCAAATTGTATTTCGCCGCCTCGAGTTCCTTCGGATCCTCCTCGCCCTCGTCGCGTAGCTTCTCCAGTTCGGAATGACGGAACAGCGCACTGTCGTCGAAGCTGACTTTGGCATCGAGCGCAATGACGTCGCCGCCGGCCGTGACGACAAGCGGGTTGATCTCGATGATCGAGCAATCGAGCCCGGTAAATGCGCCATACAACGCGGGCAGGAAGCGGTTGAACGCACCGACCTGCTTGCCGGTGAGGCCAAGTTCGTGGCCAAGACGGCGCGCATGGAAGCCGGAGATGCCGCTGACCGGGTCCACCGCGACGCGCACGATCTTCTCCGGATGATCGGCCGCGACCTCCTCGATCTCCATGCCGCCCTCGGTCGATGCGACCAGCGTGACGCGTCCGCTGTCGCGATCGACCAGCAGCGAGAGATACAGTTCGCGCGCGATGTCGCAGCCGGCCTCCACATAGACCCGATGCACGGGCCGCCCGGCCGGGCCGGTCTGCTTCGTCACCAGCGTGTGGCCGATCATCGCTTCGGCCGCCGCGCGCACCTCGTCCATCGAGCGTGCGAGGCGCACGCCGCCCTTGCCGTCCGGATCATCGGCGAAGCGGCCGGCGCCGCGCCCGCCGGCATGGATCTGCGCCTTCACCACATAGACCGGGCCGGGCAGCTTGTTTGCAGCCGCCACCGCCTCGTCCGGCGTCCACGCGACGTGGCCGTCGGGCACTGCGACGCCATGGCGCTTCAGCAGTTCCTTGGCCTGGTATTCATGGATGTTCATGCGCGGACGGGCCCCCTCCCCCCAGCCCCCTCCCGCAAGGGGAGGGGGAGCAGTGTATGCACTGTACGCCCTGTAACTACTCCCCCTCCCCTTGCGGGAGGGGGTTGGGGGGAGGGGTCGCGCATCATCCGCTCAGCCGATGAGCTTTTTCGCCGCCTCGACCAGTTCTCGAACTGCCGCGCAGGACTTGTCGAATGCTGCCTTCTCCGTCGTGTTCAGCTCGATCTCCACGATGCGCTCCACGCCGCCCGCGCCGATCACCACCGGGACGCCGATGTACATGTCCTTGATGCCGTATTCACCGCTCAGGTACGCCGCGCACGGCAGCACGCGCTTCTTGTCCTTCAGGAAACTCTCCGCCATCGCAATCGCCGATGCCGCCGGCGCATAGAACGCACTGCCGCGTTCCAGCAGCTTGACGATCTCGCCGCCGCCATCCGCGGTGCGCTTCACGATCGCGTCGATCTTCGCCTGCGTCGTCCAGCCCATCTTGATCAGATCGGGCACCGGAATGCCGGCGACGGTGGAATAGCGCGTCAGCGGCACCATCGTGTCGCCGTGGCCGCCGAGCACGAATGCCGTGACGTCCTCGACCGACACGCCGAATTCCTGCGCCAGGAACAGGCGGAAGCGCGAGCTGTCCAAAATGCCGGCCATGCCGACCACGCGGTTCGCCGGCAATCCGGACTTCAGCTTCATCACCCAGACCATCGCATCCAGCGGATTGGTGATGGTGATGACGAATGCGTCCGGGCAGTGCGTCCTGATCCCCTGCGCCACCTCGGCGATCACGCCGGCGTTCTTGCCGATCAGATCGTCGCGCGACATGCCCGGCGTGCGGGGAAATCCCGCGGTGACGATCACCACGTCGGCGCCCTTGATCGCGGCATAGTCGGACCCGCCGGTCATCAGCGCATCGAACCCGTCCACCGGCCCGGACTGCATGATGTCGAGCGCCTTGCCGGCCGCCACGCCACCGAACACGTCGAACAGCACGACGTCGCCGAGTTCCTTGAGGCCGATGAGATGAGCGAGCGTGCCGCCGATATTGCCGGCGCCGATCAATGCGATCTTGTTGCGGGCCATCTGGGTGTCCTTGAAGGCGGGGGCGAGAGCACAGCCATTGCAGGGAAGCGCGTTGCTGCCCACCGGCGCCCGGCGGCCCGGGAGGCGGGACAAGTTGCTAGCCTATCGGTCCGCCTGCGGCAAGCTGTCGTCCTGGCTTCCCTCCCGCCGCGACAGTGCTACGCTCCGTCCCAAACGGAAGGGCCGCCGAGGGTGGCTCAGATAACGGGAGAGACGACGAAGATGACGTATGACCTGTTGATCCGTAATGGCCGCATCGTGGATGGCTCGGGGATGCCGGCCTTCCGCGGCGACCTTGCGGTGAAGGACGGCAAGATTGTCGAAATCGGCAAGATCAACGGTGCGGCGACACGCACCGTCGATGCCGACGGCCTCGCGGTGTCGCCCGGTTTCATCGACAACCACTGCCACTACGACGCGCAGGTGACGTGGGACCCGCTGTGCACGTTCTCGCCGCAGCACGGCGCCACCACCGTCATCTTCGGCAACTGCTCGCTGTCGCTGGCCCCGGTGCGCCGCGGCAACGAGGAGCGGATGGCCGAATTCCTGTCCTACGTCGAAGCGATCCCGATGGAGGTGCTGCGCACCGTCGACGTCAACTGGGAGAGCTTCCCGCAATACATGGACCGGCTCGACAACCACCTCGGCGTCAATGCCGGCACGCTGATCGGCCACACCGCCGTGCGCTTCTACGCGATGGGCGAGGACTGCCAGAAGCGCACCGCCACCGACGACGAGATCCGCACCATGCAGGAGGTCGTGCGCGACGGCATGAAGGCCGGCGCGATCGGCTTCTCGGGCTCGCGGCAGAAGGGGCATTTCGATCCGCAGGGTGTGCCGATCCCCGCGTTGTGGGCGGATGACAAGGAACTGTTCGCGCTCACCGATGTGCTGCGCGAACTCGGCACCGGCACGGTGCAGATGGGCGGCGGCGTCGATCCGGAACTGGCCGATGGGCTGATGGCGCGGATGGCGGAGGCCTGCGGCCGGCCGGTGATCTACAACAGCCTGAGCCAGACCGTGCGCACCGGCGACAAGTGGAAGCAGCACATCGCCCGCGTCGACGAGACCGCGCGCGCCGGCATCCGCGCCTATCCGATGTGCTCGCCCAACCGCGTGACGCAGGACTTCACCATGAAGAACTGCCAGGTGTTCCGCGGGCTGCCGACCTGGCATCCGATCCTGATCTCGTCGGACGCGGACAAGATGCGCGCCTATGCCGACCCGCAGGTGCGCGACAAGCTGCATGCCGAAGCGGTGGAGCGGTCGGTGCCGATCTCGGGCGCCATCGGGTTCTCGAAGACCTGGTGGGACTACATGTGGGTGAACGAGCCGGCGCTGGAGAAGAACAAGCCGCTGCAGTTCAAGACCATCGGCGAGATCGCCAAGATGCAGAACAAGCGGGTGATCGACGCGTTCCTGGACCTGGTGGTCGAGGAGAAGCTGGAGACGCGCTTCCTGCAGGCCGAGAACAACATCGACGACGAGGCGGTGAAGCAGATCCTGACCTATCCGAACGCGTTCATCGGATTGGGCGATGGCGGCGCGCACGTGCAGTTCCACGGCGGCTACGGCTACACCACGCGGCTGCTCGGCGAGTGGGTGCGCGAGAAGCATGCGATGACGCTGGAGCAGGCGGTGCGGCGGCTGACCTTCGAGTCCGCCTCGCTGTTCGGCATCAGCGATCGTGGCCTGCTGCGCGAGGGTCTGGCGGCGGACATCGTGATCTTCGACCCCGACACGGTGAAGCCGGGGCCGGAGAGCGTCGTGCACGACTTCCCCGCCGGCGGCTGGCGCATCAAGGAGCCGGCCGAGGGGATTCACATGACCATCGTGAACGGCCAGATCCTGCTGGAGGACGGCAAGCATACCGGCGCGCTGCCGGGTCGCGTGATTCGCAACTCGTACTACCAGGCTCACCGGAACTGAGTCTTCTAACTGAAAACGCCTGCCGGATCGGGCGGCACCTTCGGGTGCCGCCCGTTTTGTATTGAGCGCGGCCTGGGGGCATGCGCATGAAAATGCATTGATGTCGGCGCGCTTCCGCAATAGATTCGTTGGCATCTGGGGGTTCACAGAAAAAACTCAAAGCGACGCGACCGTCCGTGCAACGCTGGCGGCGGTCATTCCGTTACAAGGGGGGAGACCATGCCAATGCAGCACGATGCCAGGATCCTGAAGCACGAGGACAAAATCGCCGGCATTCGCGACAATCTGCCGGACTGGATCAGGCACCTGGAACGGCCCGCCGCGCCCGTCCTAATGCCGAAATTCGGGCCTTTGGAGGGCATCCGCGCGGTCGGCACCGGCGTGTTGGTGGCGCAACCGTATCTCGGAACCAAGCTCGCGGAATTCGGCGCGGAAGTGATCCATGTCGAACGACCGGGCGGTGACACGTTCCGTTTCATCGCGCCGCTGTTGAGCCGCGGTCCCAGGGAGCATGGCTGCGACGAGGCAGAGGTGGGCAAGAACAAACTGTCGATGGGCATCGACCTGCGAAACCCGCGCGGCGCCGAGCTGCTAATGGCGCTGTGGAAGATTTCCGATATCTGGATGGAGTCATCCGCGCCCGGCACGCTCGAGCGGGCAGGGCTCACCGCCGAGCTCGCCCTGGCGATCAACCCTCGCCTGGTCATCGTGCGGATCAGCACCTATGGCCAGTACGGCAAGGAGGAGTATCTCGGACGCCCGGGCTACGATGCTCTGGCCCAGGCCTACGGCGGGATGATCAACGTGACGGGCGATCCGAGCGGCCCGCCGCAGCGCGCCAAGGTGTTCACCGGCGATTACCTTACCGCGCTCACCGGCTGGGCCGCCACGATGATGGCGCTGTGGGAGGTGAACCGGACCGGGCGTGGTCAGGTCATCGACTTGGCGCAGTACGAGGCAGTCGCGCAGACCATGGGCAACTGCATGCCGTTCTACACGGGACAGGGCGGGGTGTACGGTCATACCGGCAATCGCCCGCCGTATTTCCAACCCTACGATACGTTCAAGTGCGGCGACGGCTGGGTGTATGTCGGCGCTCTGGGCGACCCGATGGTCAGCAGATTGGCGGCATTTCTGGGGCTCGATCCGGCGCAGTACAATTTCGAGACCGTTTCAAAGGACGCCGCCGCGGTCCATTCGGAGGAGGGGCGGGAATTCGACCGTCGGCTGCGGGACTACTGCGAGCTGCGCTCCGCGCTGGAGGTTGAGACCGAGCTGAACAAGGTGCAGGTCGGCTGCGCGCGCATCTTCAACATGCGCGACCAGTACGAGGACGAACACTACAACGCGCGGGACATGACCGTGCCGGTGCTGGACCATCAGTCTGGCGTGCCCGTCCGGGTGTATGGCGTGGTGCCGAAGATGTCGCTGACGCCGGGGCGCGTCTGGCGTGGTGCGCCTTCGATCGGGCAGGATACCAGCGACATCCTGTCGCAATTGCTGAACCTGGGTGATGCGGATATCGCGAGCCTGTATGAGGCCAGGGCGGTGCATCGCACGGAGCCGTTCCTGACGCCGCAGGTGGACGCCGTCCATCCTTGACCTCGGCTGCCGCGGCAACGATGCATGAGCCGCGGTCAGGCGGGACCCTCGCCGCCGCCTGAAGCGGTCAGAAGCTCAGCGTGACGTGATGCTCCACGCCGGGGCCGCCGACTGCATTGATCAGCAACTGCAGGTCATAGCGGTTGATCAGCAAGTCCGCCTCGCTGCCGCAATCGGACGCGCCTTCGGCGGAGTGCTCGCCGGCCCAGTGCACGCGATACAGCCGCCGGTTGCTCGAAGCGCTCCTCGACCACCAGACTGCCGCCGGCCGATGCCATGACATCAGGCCGCAGGTTGCAGCTCACCGGGAGCTGGTCCGAGGTGGTCACCGCAGCGAATTCCCATTCGACTGGCATCCGCGCGCCCGGCCGGAACACCAGGATGTCACCGACCTTGGGAGCGATGTCGATCGTTCCGGCCGCCGCGACCATCGCCACGGAACTCGCCAACAGTGCCGCCAGCATGCAGGCGAGCAAGGCGGTTCCAAGAGTATCGCCCTCCGGTTCGCCGGAACGTCTGCCGCCTCGGCCCCTCATTTGTCGCGTCCGCGCATGGCGGCCTCCGGGCTATGGAGCCCCGAACACCAAGGGGACGATTGAGACCGGCACGGCACGGCAATCATGACTGGACCTCTTCGTAGGCGGGCGATCCTGCTCGTTCGATGCGACAGTGATATTGCCACTCTCTTCGCACTTGCAGCAACAACTTTCCGTGAACTTGACCTCGCTTGGCCGTTGCCCGATCACGACCACGTATCCAGAGTTTGAACAGAGTGAGCGCCATGCCCGGACCACTGCACGGTTACCGCGTCATCGATCTGAGCTCGATGGTGTCGGGGCCATCCGCGACCATGCTGCTGGCCGACCAGGGCGCCGACGTCATCAAGGTCGAGAACCCGCAGGGCGGCGACCACACGCGCGCTGCGGCGAACCGGCGAAGCGGATATTCCGCCTCATTCCTTAACAACAACCGCAACAAGCGCTCGATCGTGCTGGATCTGAAGACGCCGGGTGGGGCGGAGGTGCTGAAGCGGTTGCTCACCGGCGCTGATGCGTTCGTTCAGAACTTCCGCGCGGGCGTTATCGACCGCATGGGGTTCGGCGAGACGGCGGTCCGGGCGCTGGCGCCGGACATTGTCTATGTCTCCATCAGCGGCTTCGGCGAGCAGGGGCCGTTCGCCGCCAAGCCGGTGTATGATCCGCTGGTGCAGGCGCTGTCGGGCCTGGCGACCGTGCAGGCCGGCTCCGACCAGGAGCGGCCGCGGCTGGTGCGCACCATCCTGCCCGACAAGCTGACCGGCATCGTGGCGGCGCAGGCGATCACCGCGGCGCTGCTGGCCCGCGAGCGGACCGGCCAGGGGCAGCACGTGCGGCTGTCCATGCTGGATGCGGTGGTCGCCTTCCTCTGGGGGTCCGACATGGGGAGCCAGACCTTCGTCGGCGACGAACTGCCGCAGCAGGAGGCCGCCAGCTTCATCGATCTGATCTACGAAACGGCGGACGACTACATCAGCGCGGCGGTGCAGACCGATCGCGAATGGGCGGCGCTGACCCGCGCGCTGGATCGCCCGGAGTGGCTGGACGATCCGCGCTTCAAGACGCCGGCGCTGCGGCAGAAGCACATCAACGAGCGGCTGGCGATGATCCAGGAGGTGCTGCTCACGCGCCCGGCGGTGGAATGGCTGGAGCGGCTGACCGCGGAAGGCGTGCCCTGCGCTCCCGTGCTGACGCGCAGCAGGATGATCGAGCATCCGCAGGTGGTCGCGAACGGCATCGTCGTGGAGACTGAGCATCCTGTCGCGGGACGGCTGCGCCAAGCCCGTCCCGCGGCGCGGTTCTCGGCCACCCCGGCGGGCATTCGGCGGGGCGGTCCCGCGCTTGGCGAACATACCGGCGAGATCCTGGCCGAGCTTGGCTATTCGGATGCGGAGATCGCCGCGCTACGCGCCGAGGGCGTCGAGGCATGATCGATTTCTACTACTGGCCCACGCCGAACGGCTGGAAGGTCTCGATCATGCTGGAGGAATGCGGGCTGCCGTACCGCGTTGTTCCGGTGAACATCGGCCGCGGCGATCAGTTCAAGCCGGAGTTCCTGGCGATCAGCCCGAACAATCGCATGCCCGCAATTGTCGATGATGGTGTCCCGGTATTCGAGTCAGGCGCGATTTTGCTGCACCTGGCGGAGAAGTCCGGCCGGTTCATGCCGACCGACGGGCGCGGCCGGAAGGAGACGCTGGAGTGGTTGTTCTGGCAGGTCGGCAATCTTGGGCCCATGGCGGGCCAGCTCAGTCACTTCGTGAACTATGCGCAGGGCGAGCACACCTACTCGCATCAGCGCTATGCCAACGAGTACAACCGCTGCCTTGGCGTGCTGGAACGCCGGCTCGAGGGTCGGGACTACATCCTCGACGAATACTCGATCGCCGACATGGCCTCGTTTCCATGGGTGCTGATCGCAAAGCCGCTTGGACAGGCGCTGGATGAGTTCCCGAACGTCGCGCGCTGGCGTGAGGCGATCAAGCAGCGACCGGCCGTGCAGCGTGGCGTCGATCTCGGCAAGGAACTCCGCCGGCGCGCGCCGCCGACCGAGGAGGAACGGCGGATACTGTTCAACCAGACGGCCCGTCACCTCAGCGGCGGCGCGGTTTGACTGCCGTACCCACCGTGTTGGCTGGGACCGATTCCCGGATCACGTCGGGGGACGGCCATGACTTTGCAAGAGCCAATGACCTTCCACCGCCGCTCGTCCCTTCCGTCATGGCCGGGCTTGTCCCGGCCATCCGTCGTGGCAGGGTGCCGTTTCTGATGGCCGGGACAAGCCCGGCCATGACGGGGTGAGAGTAAATAACAATAGCGGCGTCCGGTATTATTCCGCGACGACCTCACCGGAGCCGCCAAACTCGGCCGGAAAATCCCGCAGCTTCGGAAGTCCATCGCGTATCGGCAGCACCGTATCAGCGTAGTTGACGTGAACCTGTGGTGCGAACCTCAATGGGTCAATGATCACCCTGCATCTTGCCGGCTACCAGCCGGCCCGGTCTGTCCACACGCGCGCGCTCCACGCCCTGCGTGATGGAGTTGCCAGGCGCGCCGGCGGTACGCTCGCCATCACTGTGACCGACAACATCATCGGCCTCGGCCGCAAAGCCGCCGACCTGCTCACCATGGTTGAAAGCGGCGAACTTGACGGCTGCTACTTCGCATCGAGCTACCTCGCCTTCAGGGTGCCGGCGCTGGGCGTGTTCGACCGGCCGTTCCAGGCTGGCCCACGCGAAGCCAGCTTTGCCGCGTTGGATGGCGACACCGGGGCGTCACTCGCGGCGCAGATTGCTGACGCAACGGCATTTCACGTTCTGGGTTACTGGGACAATGGCATCCGCCATATCAGCAACGGCATACGCCCGATCCATGCGCCTGCTGACTGCGTCGGTCTCAGCCTACGCACGCTCGACAATGTGCAGCACCAGGATGCGTTCCGGAGGCTCGGTTTCCTGCCGAAGTTCATCGATGTTGCGGACTTGCCGCGTGCAGTGGCGGAGCGCGCGGTCGATGCGCAGGAAAATCCGCTCACCAACATCGTCAACTTCGGACTGCACGCGCACCACAAGCACGTCAGCCTGACGGGACATCTGTTGGGAGTCGCGCTGCTGCTGGTAAATCGCGCGCGCTTCGATTCACTCCCGTTGGAGCTTCGCGACATACTTCTCGATGCAGCGAAGGCGAGCGAGTCGATGCAGCGTTCGCTCGCCCTCGCGGAGGACGCGGACTGTCTCAGGCTTCTGGCCGATGCCGGTGTGGCAGTGATCGGCGCGAATGCTATCGATCTGCCCGCGTTCCGTGCGCTGGCAGCCGGCGTATAGTGCTCACACCGTCTGCAGAATCGCCTCGCGCTTCATCTCGGGCACCAGCTCCGCCCGCCAGTCCACGCTGGCCGGCACCACGGATTCGTGCGCGCGCAGCGTGTAATAGCTGGTGCCGGTGCCGTCCGGCGCACCGCCCGCCTCCACCGTCTTCACCGCCTGGCGCAGCGCCTTGCGCGCCTGGATGATCGCCTTGTCGGCCGGACCGAGATGTTCTTTCGAGCGATCGACGATGCGGCCCATGCTCTCCTGCAGCGCGCGGTCCTGCGCGTTGATGCCGTCGATGCCGGAGAACGTCTCGGTGCGCTGCACGTCCCGATCCAGCATATAGTCGTTGCTGCGGTTCGCCTTGGAGCGGAACGTCTGCGGATCGACGTGCATCGGCCCGTTGCCCAGCCCGCGCTCCAGCTTGTCCTCCTCCGTCAGCGGCCCGTCGGGGCAATAGCTCCAGTTGTAGACCATGCAGTTCCCGTCATCGATCGGCACCCAGATATGGCCGGCATCGAGCTCCAGTCCGCTCTCCGACCGCGACGGCCTGATCTGGTGGAACGGCATGACGAAATGGTAGGTGCGGATGTGCACGTCCTCACCGCCGTCCAGCGGACGGATGCCGGCGTACTGGTAGCCGTAGTCGGTGACATCGACGACCAGCTTCGGCGCCTTGCCGCGCACGAACGGGTTCGACGGCTTGATGCCGCCGCGCTTCGAGGCTGTCCGTCAGCAGCCGGTGCAGGATCGGCGCGTGCGACGTGTCGATGCCGCCCTCCAGCGCCTGCAGCCAGTTGCATTCCTCGATCACCTTGGTGACGTGGCGATTGGCCTCCGGTGCCTGCGTCCAGGCGAATTTCGGCACCGGCGGAATCTTTTCGGCGGGGCCGAGATACGCCCAAACGATGCCGCCCAGTTCGCAGGTCGGATACGCGGTCATCCGAACCTTGTGCTTGAAGTCGTATTCCTCCGGCTCGTTCATCATGTCGACGCAGTTGCCGGCGACGTCGAACTTCCAGCCGTGATAGATGCAGCGCAGGCCGCATTCCTCGTTGCGCCCGAAATACAGCGACACGCGACGATGCGGACAGAACTCCTCCATCAGCCCGATGCGGCCCTCGGTGTCGCGGAATGCCACCAGCTCCTCGCCGAGCAGGCGCACGCGCACGGGCGAGCCGTCGGGCTCGGCGATCTCGCGCGAGAGCAGCGCGGGGATCCAATACATCCGCATCGCGTTGCCCATCGGGGTGCCCTGCCCGATCCTGGTGATGAGTTCGTTTTCCTCGCGTGACAGCATGGCGATTTCTCTCCTTCCCTGGATTGCGGCCAGCTTAGACTGGGGAGCCGGACAGGCGAAGAGCCGTCCGGATCACCGTTTGATGGAGTCCCACCACGGGCACACGCCGCTCATCCGCTGGTAGTTGCCGTCCATCACCTGAAGCGGCGCGCGTTGCACCTCCGGCGAGGGCGACATCGGGCGATCGGCCGCGGGACCGTCGCCGGCGACCGCCTCGAACAGCCCGTGATGACCCCAGAAGCTCGCGACGCTGTTCATCTCCACCGGCTGCCAGGTCGCATCGTCCACCTCGCGCCCGCCCCAGCCGTATTCCACCAGGATGTCCGACGGCGTGTGCACATAGAACGACGTGACCAGGTCGTTGGGATGCCGCCCGAGCGTCGCGACGATGCGGTCCTTCTCGCCGAGCGCGATGTCGTAGCCCTGCCCCACGTCATCGAACGAGAACAGCTCCACCATCAGATGATGCATGCCCACGTGCGGGGCCTCGAACAGCGCCACGCTGTGGTGCCGCGGGTTGGCGTGCAGGAAATACGCGTTGATCGGCGCGCGGATGTAATCGCTGATACGGAATCCCAGCAGGTCGCAATAGAACGGCAGCGACGCGGCGAGGCTGGTGACCGTCAGCACGACATGGCCCATGCCCAGCGGTCCGGTGCGGAAGCCCGAGATCGACCGGCCCGGGACGGAACGGCTCATCGGCGATCTGCGCCCCGTGAAACGCCTCCAGCCGGTTGCCCGACGGATCGGCGAACGAGATCAGGCCGCTGACGAAGCGCTGATCGGCGAGCGCCGCCGGTTCGCGCTGCACCGCCACGCCGGCGCTTTCCAGCCGTGCCGCCAGCGCATCGAGCGCGGCGGCATCGGCGACCTCCCAGCCGAAATAGCGCTGCCCCTCCGGCAGCGAACGATCGACCACCAGGCGCTGCTTGCGGTCGTCCATGCGGAACGCGCGCACCCCGGCGCCGCGATCCACCGGCTGCATGCCGAGCCAGTTGGCGGCGAAATGCGTCCAGTCGTCCAGCTTGTCCGTGCCGATGCCGAGATAGCCGAGTGCCTGAATTGTCATGGCGTGGTTCCTCCCGGTTGCGACGCTATCACGCCGCCATGCGGGCCGCATCCTGGCCGCTGATCCAGGCGCCGGCAACCGTGCCGGCCATCCCGGTGTGGCAAGCTTCGCCGGCGAACAGCAGGTGTCCATCGGCCAGGGGCTGGCCCAGGGCGACGCGGGCATCGGTATCGCCGGGCCGCACGAACGAATAGGCGCCGCGCACCAGCGGATCGGCGTCCCAGCGCGTCACGAAGTGCGACCCGCCCGCGAACAGCCGATCCACCCGGCTGCCGAACAGCGACCGCAACTGGCCAAGCGCAAAGTCCACCGCCGCGGGCTCTCCGGCGCGCGCGAGGTCCCACGCGACCGGGCCGCCGACCCAACCCTGCACGTAGTCGCGCCGGTAGGGCCAGCACTGGAAGCCCATGGTGGGATCGCCGCTGCGCCGCACCTGGCGATCGACCGAGCAGTGCAGCGGCAGACCGAGCCGATCCGGACCGGTCGCACGCAGCGCCACCTTGACAGCCAGACCCATCGGCAGCGCGGCGATGGCGGCCTCAGTCGCCGGCGGCAGCGGTGGGTCGAAGCGGATCGCGCCGGCGCCCAGCACGCCCGTCGAGACGGTGACGATGGCGGACCGCGCGGTGACGGTGCCGCGCGCGGTCTCCACCTGCACGCCGCCGCTGCCCCAGACGACGCGCGTCACCGGCGTCGACAACCTGATGTCGAGGCCCTCGCCCAGACGCCGTGCGACGAAGGCGCCGATGCCGCCCTGCGGCACCAGGTTGCTCCCCGACAGCACGTTGTTCAGCCAGTCGCGCATGCTGAACTCGTCGGCGCTGGCGCAGCAGATGATCGGGCCTTCCCAGGTCTCCACCGTGACCGCCCAGGGATCGTCCGGCATCGACCGCGCCACATCGGCGAGCGGCGCATCATCGCGGGTGCGCAGGATCGCGGCAGCCCGATCCTCGAAGCGGGACCAGGCGCCCGCATAGTCCGCGTACTCGTCCCCCGTCGCCTCGCGCGTGCCGACGAAGGTGCGCTCGACGCGCAGTTCGTCCGAGCGCAGCAGCGTCTCGCCGGCCGCCTGCGCGATCGGCACCAGCGGGTTGGTCTCGGCGTTGTGCAGCCACACGGAGCCCATGTCGAACCACACGCCGCCCAGTTCGGCGGGATGGGTGGTCCAGGCGCGTCCGCCGATGCGCCCCGACGCCTCCAGCACGAGGGCGCTCCGTCCGGCATCGCGCAGAGCAGTTGCTGCGCCGAGGCCGGCAAGACCGGCGCCAATCACGACGACATCGACATCCGGCAGTGGGGTGGGCATGGAAAGCCTCTTGCGTGGTTGCCGGATCAGGGTCGCCACTTCGCGCCTAGTCGGCAAGCGGCGCAAAATGCTTGGGCGAATCGCGCTGGTATCCAGGGCTGAGCCCTGCCAACCTGCCTTTCGGTGACCATCGAGTACGCGCTTGCGTAGCGGACAGGTCAAGGAACTGACGGTGGAACGTATGCGGTAAGGCATAGGTCCTGGCAGCGGGTCATCGGGAGCAGCGAACGCTATCGCGGCGTCTATAACCCCGCAAATGCGGCGAACGGCCAAGCTACACTGCGTCGTCCTCGTCCAGCTGTCCTGGATGTTGGCTGGGCTGATGCTGCGGGGTCTGGCTGGGGCGCAAACATTGCCGACACCGACGCCGTCCGGGAAGCGATCTGGTTCACAGGTCACGGGCGTGGGGCATCGATCGGCGCGCGCCGCTTGACTTGCCGGAAACGCGGGGGCTTGTCTGCCGGCCCTCGACCTACGGGACAGGCCACCATGCACGCTTATCGCACCCATACCTGCGGCGCCCTGCGTGCCGCCGATGCCGGGCACCCCGCCCGCCTCTCGGGCTGGGTGCACGCCAAGCGCGACCACGGCGGGCTGCTGTTCATCGACCTGCGGGACCACTACGGCATCACACAGTGCGTGTTCCCCGCCGGTTCGCCCGCCTTCGCCGCGGCCGATGCCGTTCGGCCGGAGAGCGTGATCACGGTCACCGGCCAGGTCGTGGAGCGTGAGCCCGGCACGGTGAACCCGCGCCTTCCGACCGGGGACATCGAGTTGCGCGTTGCCGACCTCACTGTGCAGTCGGCGGCCGAGCTGCTGCCGATGCAGGTGGCGGGCGAGGAGAGGTTCCCCGAGGATATCCGGCTGAAATACCGCTTCATCGACCTGCGCCGCGAGAAGCTGCACCGCAACATCATGCTGCGCGCCGGGGTGATCGCCTCGATCCGCCGCCGCATGATCGAGGCCGGCTTCACCGAGTTCCAGACGCCGATCCTGACCGCGTCATCGCCCGAGGGTGCGCGCGATTTCCTGGTGCCGTCGCGCATGCACGCGGGGAAGTTCTATGCGCTGCCGCAGGCGCCGCAGCAGTTCAAGCAGCTGGCCATGGTGGCGGGGTTCGACCGCTACTTTCAGATCGCGCCCTGCTTCCGCGACGAGGCGGCGCGTGCCGACCGCTCGCCGGGCGAGTTCTACCAGCTCGATTTCGAGATGAGCTACGTCACGCAGGAGGATGTGTTCAACACGATCGAGCCGGTGATCGCCGGCGTGTTCGAAGAATTCGCCGAGGAACGCGCGGTGACCCCGGTGCCGTTTCCGCGCATACCGTACGACACGGCGATGCTGGAGTACGGGACGGACAAGCCCGACCTGCGCAACCCGCTGCGGATCAGCGATGTGACGCAGCACTTCATGGGCTCGGGTTTCGGGCTGTTTGCTCGCATCGCCGCGTCGGGAGGTGTAGTGCGGGCGGTTCCCGCGCCGGGCGGTGCATCGCAGCCACGCAGCTTCTTCGACAAGCTGAACGAATGGGCGCGGGCAGAAGGTGCTGGCGGACTCGGCTACATCGTATTCGGAGAGGGTCTTGATGCCGAACGAAAGGTTCGAGACCTGCAGTTTAACCGAGCCGACCTAGATCGAATGGTGGCTCAGGGCGAGATGCGGATCGGCGCGGGGCCGATCGTACGCCACATGACCGCCGAACAGCTAGTTGGCATCGCGGACCAGTGTGGGGTTAAGGCGGGCGACGCGGTGTTCTTCGTTGCGGGCAAGCCGGACGCGGCGCCGAAATTTGCCGGCGCGGTGCGCACGCGGCTGGCCGACGAACTCGGCCTGAATGAGAAGGGCGCGTTCCGCTTCTGCTGGATCACCGATTTCCCGATGTACGAGCTGAACGAGGAGACCGCGCAGATCGACTTCAGCCACAACCCGTTCAGCATGCCACAGGGCGGTATGGAGGCGCTGAACACGCAGGACCCGCTGACGATCAAGGCGTTCCAGTATGACATCGTCTGCAACGGGGTGGAGCTGTCCTCCGGCGCGATCCGCAACCACCGGCCGGACATCATGATCCGCGCGTTCGAGATCGCCGGCTACAAGGCCGAGGAGGTGGAGGCCCGGTTTGGCGGCATGCTGAACGCGTTCCGCTACGGCGCGCCGCCACATGGCGGGTCGGCGCCGGGCATCGACCGGATCGTCATGCTGCTGGCTGACGAACCGAATATCCGAGAGGTCATCCTGTTCCCGCTCAACCAGCAGGGCGAGGATCTGATGATGGGAGCGCCGGCCGAGGTTCCGCCAGCGAGGCTGAAGGAGCTGCACCTCAGGATCGATCTGCCGCCGAAGGTGCGGATGGCGGGAGAATAACCACAAAGGGTACAAAGGAGCGGCTGGCGAACACGGCCAGCGCCGACTGTGCCGATGTCGCGTGCGTGAAGCCAAAGCTTCATGCCATCGACGAGGGCCTCGGTGATTTCTCGTGAGCGTTCCTATGATCGCGCCGCCCTTCACGACCTCCACAACGGAATGATTCCACATGAGCGCTGCTGCCCCGGCCAGTGCTTCCGCATCTGGAATACAAATCAGCGTGTGCCAGCCTTTCAAGCAATGGGACGCATCAAGGAAGTGCAGGAGATATCGTGTGGGTTGGCAGCTGTGCATCGGACCCTCCATCGTCACCTGCCGATCTGTCCGGAGGCCGTGTGCAGGGCACTCAGCGCACCGGCCTGAGCCTTCGGGGCCCGCAACCGTAGCAACCTATTGCGCGACAATTTGGGTTAGAATCCTGGTCCTTTCGTTTCGGTTCGAGGGCGGTGCGGCGCCAGCAACTGCCGGGCGTGAACTGAAGGCCTCGGCTCAGTCTCCGCGTAAACATTCACCGGGGCGCGCGAAGGCGCTATGCTGCGCGCTGCTACGGACACGCCAAGACCCGATCCTGCTGGGGGGCTGGTAGACCGGGGCGAGGATTTATTGTCACAGGAAAAGGAACACTCAAATGTCTCGCAACAAGCTCATCATTGGTCTTTCGGCGCTTGCGTTCACGGCAGGTCCCGCATTCGCGCAGACCGCCCCCGAGCAGGGCACCGTCCAGCCGCGTCATGTGACGCACCCGGCGCCGGCCCACAAGATGCCCGATATGACCGGCGTGCATCCGGACCAGAGCGCGGACCAGCTCAATGCGAAGGAGCTGGCCTCGCTCCAGCACGGCTCGCCCGCGCCTGCACCCGCGCCGACCAAGATGCCATGATGCATTGAACCCATCGGGGACGAGGTGCCGGCCTTCTGGGCCTGCCGAGCAACACCGCAAGCGGTCGCCCCTCGAAGGCAAGTCCGGAACACATGATCACCCACAAGCCAGGGGTCATGTTCCTGATCAGGCACGCCTCGCGAAGGCCGGCCGCGACCCGCACCGTCGCCTACGCGCTAGCTTGCGCGAGGGCCAGGCCTGGCACCGTGCGGACACGCCGGTCTGCGGTCAGAAGCGATCGGTGCGAGCGCTGCGCTGGTCGCTCCGTGAGCCGCACGCCCCACCTGGCCTGCTCTGACAGCACTGATGGGACCCTAATTCATTACGGCGCGAGCGGCAGCACGAGCATTCCCTGGCGGTGGGTCCCAGGCTGTTCTGGCTGTCCGGACGACGCTGCCGCACCGCTGCGGACGCCGCAGCCGGCGCTACTGGAGCGCGTTCGAGGTGACTGGCAACACAAGCGGGCCGCGCCGGAGTAGGGTCCGCGACCTCGTCGCGGCGCGGCCTTCTTGTTCGGCACACAGCGCCGCCGTTGGGCTGCCAGGAGCAGCTAAAGCTTCGATTGCTGTGACGTGCGCCATCAAGACATGGGTCCCGGCCTTCGCCGGGACAGCAGATTTTCTAATTCGCTTCGCTCATAAGAAAATCTAGCTGGCTGGCCTTCCTGGATACGTATCGAACCCTGTGAGTGGCGCCGGAGCCAGCGTTTCGGCGGCGGCTTGAGGAAATCCTGGCAATGCCGGTCGCCGCATGATGCCGAGGCGCCAAGTGTAAAAGGTAATTGGTCAGCCGGAATGCCGCCGGCCGACCCGAACCCGTTGTTCGACCCATACCGGTCCCCCGCACCGAACGCTCCGCACGGGATTACCAATGGATAGCGAATGGCCCAGCAAGCCAATCCATGATACCAGTGTTCGTGACTGGAGGCTTTGATGGACCTCCCACAACTCGGGACGGACAGATACTATTCCCGCGAGGAGTTCAGGCGGTGGTGTGAGGCCCAGACGAAGGGCCGCTACGAACGCGTGGACGGCCGGATCGTGGCTATGGCACCCGAGCGCGGCGCGCACCTGCGGGTCAAGGGATCAATCTACAGAGCGCTCGACCGGGCAGTGGCCGTCGCCGGTGTGCCTTGCCAGGCATTGCCCGATGGCGCGACGGTGGAAACCGGCGACAGTGACTACGAACCGGACGCCATGGTGAATTGCGGCGAGCCAATGGCTGACGACGCGATCGCGGCGCCGAACCCGGTGATCATTGTCGAAGTCCTTTCGCCTGGTACGACGTCGACGGATACCGGCGGCAAGTTGGCTGACTATTTCCGTGTGCCATCGGTCCTGCACTATCTCATTGTGCATCCAACCCGCCGAACGGTTACCCATCACCGCCGGACTGGCGACGGCATCGATACCAGGATCATCGTCAACGGACCGATCACGATGGACCCCCCCGGTATCGTCATCACCGTGGAAGAAATCTACGGCGCTGTATAGGTCGATCGTCCTTTACAACTGGGTCCCGCGGTCGCGTCGGTGAACCGACGAACCGCCGATCTCGACCCTACCAGGTCATAGGAGAACAACGCCCTCCCCCCGATGGCAGCCGCCCGCCGAGTTGTCTGTTAGCGGTTCACCGCTCCAGTCGAACACTCCGGCCGCGGCTACATCCAATCGACAGCAAACGTAGTAGGCGTTACCTGAATTCGTTGTGGCGGAACGACTGATCAGCGGCGCGCGCCGGGCTACTCGCCCATTCGCCGGACCGGCCGCCGTCGACCTTTTTTAGCGCTGGATCCCGGCCAGGGCATTCTGAATCCCGGCTGTCGCCCAAGGACCCCACGGCATGGTGAAGAGCTTGAACCCCTTCCGGACGAAGAAGTTCGGGTCCATCCCGGGCGGGATGAAATAAATCGCGGCGGCGATGCCGTGCTTCGCCGCGGTCGCCGCGATTTTATCGAGCGCACGCTGATAGATGTCGCACTGGTAGTCGAGCGGCACCCCCAGCTCGATCGAAAGATCGGACGGGCCGATCAGCAGGACGTCGACGCCCGGGACCGAGGCGATGGCATCGAGGTTCTCCAACGACTGGTTGGTCTCGATCATCGGGAGGATAACCAGCTCGTTGTTCACGGCATCCATGTAGTCGCGGTAGTTCTTGAACTCGCCCCACTCGCCACGCACCCCGGCGTTGCTGCGGTTGCCATGGGGGTAGTAGCGACAGGCACGCACGACGGCCTCCGCCTCCGCGCGAGTGTTGACCATCGGCACGATGATGCCGCGCGCGCCCGCATCGAGCGCGAAGCAAATCTGATAGGCCTCGTTCGCGGCGACACGCACCAGCGGCGCCGCCTTCTTGCCGCGCATCGCCTGGATCGGCGCCTGCAGCTGCTTGATCTCCCAGAGGGAGTGCTGGGTGTCGAACAGCAGAAAGTCATATCCGGCGTCGGCCAGGATCGACACGTCGACGTTCGGTGCCACGGTGGTCCCGACGACGGTCCTACCTGACTTGATGGAGTCTTTGATGGCGTTCATCTGGTGTCGATGCCTCCCACGTAGCTTTCGCGCCCATATAACCGACCGACGGTAACGAACTCGTCGGCGTGCCATTATCGCACATTGGCGAAACGGCGCAGCCTATGAGTTGTACCGCCCAATGTCACCTCGACGATGGGTCAGTGTCCGCCATTCAGAACCGCACATCCGAAGCCGCCGGTCCGCTTTCCACCGAAGACGAAGCGGCTACCAGCGGGGCTCGGATCGCACCGCCGCGATCAGCGAAATGCGTCACATTTTCATTCGCCGAAGCGGCGACTACTATCTGCCTGATGTCGGTTTCAAAGCCTGGCCATACACGGGCCACCAAGATCGGTTTTTCGCCGATATAGCTGGTTGGGCGCTACTGGTAAGGTAACCACGAGCCCAGTGAACGCGCGATCATGGCGCGTGTTCGCTGCGGTGCCGGCCAGGAGCGGGTTCGAATCCAGCACGGGTCTGCATCCGCAAGATATTGATAATTATAGGCAAATCTCG
>CAWABH010000042.1:0-64893 GCA_963780095.1 uncultured Alphaproteobacteria bacterium | reverse complement strand
CATGCCTGCACCACTGATGGCGTCGATTGACGCGGCAGCGAGGCAGTCGGGTAAAATGTCGCAGATGGGAGGCGTCGGCAGATTTTGGGAACGGCTATGGACGCCGGACTCCGCGGCAGTGGCGTGGGTAATTCAATGCTGTGGGAGCGAGCGGGATACACCGTAGCGTCAGCGCCGACCGGTTACCTTAGCGGCTTACTCGGCATCGTTGGCTGGCCCCCGGGTCGTCGAGGGAACCGGGCCGATGATCGCCGTTGACTTGGTGACGCCGCAACTCGTGGCGGTGACTACGCGGCGGTTTCTATGAGGGCGTTGTCCGGACGCCAGTGCCACGGCAGCAGTGTGTGCAGCTCGTGGTTCTTGGTGCGACCCGAGACGATGCGTTGCAAGACGTCGGTGAGGTAGGCGAGTGGCTCGACGGCGTTGAGCTTGCAGGTCTAAATCAAGGTATTGGCAATCGCCCAATGACGGGCTCCGGCATCCGAGCCGGGGCCATAGTGCCGGGTTTCTGACATTCGAAGCTGTGGTTACCTATCCGTTTCATCCAATGGTCGGCCAAACTGTTTTAGTGATTGGCGACCATGAACATGACGGCATTCATCATCTCCTGATCAGGCAAGCGCACGGGGGTTCCTATCAGGTCCCGGATTGGATGTTTGATCCGGCGGCAAGCGGCCTCGCAGTAGTAAGAGTGCCGCGGCTTCCAGTCAGCCAGCTCATGTCGTTGCGTTCTCTAGTCGATCATCTCGTAGCCTGTTCGCCGGATACCGTGTTTGCGAATGACCTCGCTCGGCCCGACGCCAGGTTGCAGGCTCTCCGCGACAATCTCGCGCTTCTCCTCGATCGACCAACGGCGACGCCGTTCACCGCGCGTAATCGCCTCAACACGCTGTGTGTGAGTGCTCGTACGAGTAGTCATATGACCACTCGTTAAGCCATCAGCGTGCTCGATCGTCGACTGGTCACCGTCCATGGGACAAGATCAGCCCACGCCACCGGCAGAATGCAATGTGCCCTCAATACGCCGCTTACGGTGGAACTGCATGGACCATTCTTGGATGGCTCGGCTGGAAGCAGATTGCTACCAGTGCGGCGCTGGCGGTCATCGGTGTGGTCGCTGGCGTTATGCAGAACGTGCCATCGTCCGTCGTCGTTATGGCGGCATTCTGCGTGTTCGTAGCCGCTCTGTACTTGGCTCAGTTACCGGTATTCATCAGAGCTACCGAACAGATCAAGCCACAAGGCCGACCTAACCCTGCTATATGGCGCCATGTTCAGCGCATGACGTTAGCGCAAGCGGCCTGCTTACTAGCGAATGTGACCCCTCGCGGTGAGGGCACGATTCCGCACGGCGATGCATATGGATGGTTCCAAGCAATAGGGAGCGCATTACGAGAGGGCGAAATTCAATATATCGTTACGCATAGTGATCCTCTTTTGATGATCGATGGCGAGTATCAACCGTTCCATGGGACCGTTATCTCTCGCCAGTCATTACAACAATTTGCGCAGAAGCGGGGCCTGCGACGACCCGTCCTTGACGATCAATAGCAGGCAGCCGAGGTCTCCCGACCGTCGGTACTGGCTGGAGCCGTCGATGCCGATGACCAGTGCGGCAGGCTCTAATTATCCAATCACTTTTTCCGCGCGATTGATCCAGGTCAATGACAGGCCACGAACTGCCATCTACGCATCTCTTAATATTCGGTTAATCCGCGTTTCCATCAACGAGGCTGTTCACCCTTCAATGGCGAGTTGCGGGCCACCCAAGCGCCGTAAGGGTTTCATCCCGATCCAACGACAAAGGGTCTTGCAATGCGGTGTTTTCTTTTGAGATTAGTGTTGGTCGCTTTGCCGATTGGGGCAATAACGCTTCCGGCGTTCGCAGACGAAATGATGGTTCCCATCGCGGAAAGCGGCGATTGGATGACGATGGAGCATCGGGCCAGCATGGTCGCGCGACCAGATGTTTGTGTCACGGCCAATGTCGAACGTGGGGTCTTCTTTAGGGCGGATGCAGAAAGCATCGAAATTAGAATAGCCGATAAGAGGTGGTCCTTACCGGCTGGCGTAAATGGGTCTGTAGGTATTAGTGTCGGAGATTGGAAGGGCTCATTCGATATCCTAAGCAACACGGCTGACATGATCATCGCGGAGATCGACCAAGCTGACATTATTTTGATGTTCGCCGCGATGGATAAGAATTCGAGCATGAGTGTTGCTGTCGGTAAGGCAAAACCATTCTCCGTCTCTTTGGTAGGTAGCACCAAGGCCACCAACGCCTTCAGGACCTGTGTGGGGCTTAAGAGCAACAGCCCGACGCCCGGCAGCAACCCGTTCCAGTAATCGGCTTAGGCAGCCGCGATCGCGGTCGACCAGCACGATCCGGCGCACTGGCCGGCTGGCGCCGGGTATGCCGGTGACGAGTTCTGCCATCTTGGCCCGGCCGCCGCAGCCGTCATGGCGCATCTTGGCGATCAGATCACCGACGCGCCGATCGCCGTAGCCGGCCAGCGTCAGATGGGTCTCGGCAAGATACCGCTCCCGGCCGCACCGTTCACATTCGACCCTTAGGAACCACGACGGGAAAGCCCGCAAGGGTTCGTCCAAGGCTTCCTGGCCGGAGGGCAGCGGATGGTAGCCGTAGCTGCGCCAGTGCCGTGTGGGGACCGGCCGGGCCGGCATCAGGCGTCGCGCGGGCTGCCGACGGACGGGAGCGATGCTGCAACTGTCGCTGAATCCATGGCTTTGTTGCGAAGAAACGCCGCCGCTTCCTTCACTGTCTGAAGCAGATCAACGTCACGCTCTTCGTTTATCGTGACCCCACCAATGGTATCGTCCAAAAGTGACAGATCCAAGGTGAAGCTATCCAAGATGCCGGGAGGCCGAGAGATCACGTCACGTGCAGCTAGCGGCTGATTGTCCGGTCCGTCAGGGTGACCTGCTGTCACGTGCTTGAAGGCGTGTGCTACTCGATCAACTAGTGCGAAAGCCCCTGAATTCCTGCCGGAACTTTCTGCGATATGGCGCAGGACGTTCCAACAGATAATCGAAAGCGTGAAAAGTCGCGACGCACGCCAGAAATGCATGCCGGCGACTGACAGGGTTGGCCTCAAAGTCGGCAATCGTGGGACCGACAATTTCCGTCATGTAGTCGTCGAACGCATCACTCACAGAACGCCCCTCGCCCCTACCTCGGGTGAAGTCTCGGCATCGTCGTTGGCCACCTCACGGTGCCCGCTTGGGGCGGTCGGCGTGGGTGACGATGCGGCTGGTGGCACAGAATAGCCCTCTGGACGCGGGGCGCCGAGTTGGGCCGTCACGATGCGGCGCGACCCCGTTCGACAGCCGCTATGACCTCCTCGGAGTCCAGCCGATCCATCTCCGCCACGGCGTGGCGCAACTCCTGCCGCGTGTTCTCCTGGATTGCGGCCATGACGTCTTGGGCACGCCATGACTAGGCAAGTCTTGGCTGATTTCGTGACAGCAAATCCGCGTATGCCGGTTCGATTCCGGCCCGGACCTCCAGAAAACACTACCAATCCCCGAAGGGAGGTCAGCAGCGCTCCGCCGCCGCGGTCACACCCACGGAGATACTGCCCCAAACCCCGGCCCCGGCGTCCGGTCCGCCGCCAACGACCGGTCGATCCCGCGCAGCACGTTGCGCCGCGTGATGTCGTAATCCGACGCCAGCCTGTTGCGCGGACGTGGCAGCCCGATCGTCATTGTCTCGTGCACCCGCCCGGGACGCGGCCGCATCAGCACAACGCGGTCGGCCAGAAACACCGCTTCGTCCACGTCATGCGTGACGATCAGGATCGTCGGCCGCAGTTCCTGCCACAGGTTCAGCAACAGCTCGTGCAGACTGCCACGCGTGAAACCGTCCAGCGCGGAGAACGGCTCGTCCAGCAGCAGAATTTCGGGACGCCCGATCAGCGCACGCGCGATCGCCACGCGCTGTTGCTGGCCGCCGGACAGGTCCTTCGGCCAGCGCGCGCCGTAACCCGCAAGGCCGATGCGCTCCAGGAGATCGCCGACCCTGCGCTGCCGCTCGGCTCCGGCAATTCGTCGGCCTCCGAATGCGATGTTGCGTGCGACCGTCAGCCAGGGCAGCAGGCGTGGTTCCTGGAACACCGCGCTGATCGCCGGATGGGTGCCCTCGATTGGCTGCCCGTCGATGGCGATGGTGCCGGCGCTCGGCCGATCCAGTCCGGCGGTCAGGCGCAGCAGCGTGGTCTTGCCGCAGCCGGAGCCGCCGAGGATGGCGACGATGTCGCCGCTGTGCGCCACGATGTGCATGTCGCGCAGCGCCTCGGTGCCGTCGGCGTAGGTCTTGCTCAGGCCCTCGATCGCCAGCGTGGTCACAGCCGTCCCCGCACCGTGTCCTGCCAGCGCAGCAGCGGTCGGGCGAGCGCGACCAGCACGCCGTCCGACGCCTTGCCGAGCAGGGCGAACACGATCATCGCCACCAGGATGGAATCGGCGCGGCCCATCTGCTGGCCGTCGAGCAGCAGGTAGCCGAGGCCCTCGGATGCGCCCATCAGTTCGGCGGCGACGACAAACATGAAGCCGAGCCCGAGGCCGCTGCGCAACGCGGCGATCCAGGTCGGCAGCACGGCCGGCCAGGTGATGCGCAGCATGATGCCGATGGGGGAAAAGCCGAACACGCGGCCGACCTCCACCAGCTTGCGGTCCACGCTCTGGATGGCCGAGAGCATGCCGAGATAGACCGGGAAGAACACGCCGAGCGCGATCAGCGCCAGCTTGGAGGTCTCGAAGATGCCGAGCCAGAGGATGAAGATCGGCACCCAGGCGATCGAGGGGATGGCGCGCAATGCCTGAATGGAGGGATCGAGCAGACGCCGCGCCGTCTCGCTGGCACCGGTCAGCATGCCCAGCAGGGTGCCGGCGACCGCACCGACGCCGAAGCCGATGGCGACGCGGGTCATGGTCGCCGCCACATGCTTCTGGAGTTCGCCCGAGGCGGCGAG
Source organism: uncultured Alphaproteobacteria bacterium (assembly GCA_963780095.1). Taxonomy (GTDB): domain Bacteria; phylum Pseudomonadota; class Alphaproteobacteria; order Acetobacterales; family Acetobacteraceae; genus JAMXLO01. Next base: position 59,902 of record CAWABH010000042.1, on the reverse strand, counting down.
GGCGGCCGCGGTGTGCAGCAGGCGCGAGGGTGGCGGCATCAGCCGGCCGGGTGCGATCCCGAAGCGGACCGCCACTTCCCATACGATGCCAAGAGCCACCGGAACCGCCAACGCGGTGAGCCAACCGCGCAGGCTGAAAAACTCCCCCTCCCCTTGCGGGAGGGGGTTGGGGGGAGGGGGCGAACGCTCCGATGCGGTGTGTGTGTGCACCCCTCCCCCCAGCCCCCTCCCGCAAGGGGAGGGGGAGGACTTGCTTGGCCACGACCTCGGACTGTTCACGCGCCGGCAGCGCGCGCGAACGACGGATCGATCAGCTTGCCGGTCACCACTGCCACGTCCACATCCGCCGGCAGCACGCCCGCCTGCTGCAGCGCCCTGCCCGCTTCGATGATGGTCTGCGCCTGCTTCTCGCCGATCGCTCCGCTCGAGAGGTCGTTGCGTTCGAGCTGGCGCGCGACCACCGCATCCGGCAGCTTCATCGCCGCAACCATGAGCGCCTTCAGCTCGGCCGGATGCTCTACCGACCAGCGCCGCGCACGCTCGTAGGTCGCCAGGACACGACGCACCAGCTCGGGGTTCTCGCCGGCGAACGCCTCGCGCACGTTCAGCACGCCACAGGTGTTCGCCGCCGCGTTGCGGTAGAACAGCCTTGCGCCGCTCTCGATTTCCGCCGCGGCCATCATCGGATCGAGCCCGGCCCAGGCCGCGACATCGCCGCGTTCGAGCGCGGTGCGGCCATCGGGGTGCTGCAGCAGCACCAGCTTGACGTCATGTTCCGTCAGCCCGGCCGTGGCCAGCGCCCGCACCAGGAAGATGTGCGGATCGGTCCCGCGCGTCACCGCGATGCGTTGCCCCTTGAGGTCGGCGACACTGTTGATCGGGGTGTTCGGCATGGTGACCAGCGCTGTCCACTCGGGACGCGAAAAGACATAGATCGACTTGATCGGATTGCCGTTGATGGCGCCGATCAGCGCTGCCGCCCCGGCGGTCGAGCCGAAATCGATCGACCCGGCGTTGAGGAACTCCAGTGCCTTGTTCGATCCGAGCGACTGCACCCAACGCACGCCGATCTTGTCGCCGGCGAATTCCTGTTCGAGCAGGCCTTGCTGTTTCAGCACGATGCTGACCGGGTTGTAGGTCGCCCAGTCGATGTTGATTTCCGTGGGCGTCGCCGCGCGGCCGAGGCGCGGGGCGGCGAGAAGCGCGAACACGGTGCCGCCGAGGGTGCGGCGTGACAGATATGGCGGCAACGTGGCCTCCCGTGGTTGTTCGCTGCGAAAGAAGAGAAAATGGCCGGCAAGGCAAGGGGCTTCAGATTTCCCCCGCCTCCGCCAGCACGCGTCGGGCGCGCGGTTCGTCCTCCGCGGCGACCATCAGGCGGCGGGGAATTGCGCCGATGCTGCCTTCGATGGCGCTGGCATGCGCATCCAGCACGACCGCTGCGATGCCTGCGTCCGCCAGCAGCACGGTCAGGAACGACAGGCGGACCGGATCGTTGGACGTCGCGAGCACTCGCACGTGGCATGTTCCGGAAGCTGAGGTAATGCGGCTTTGCTTGACCCCTTTTCCGGGCCACCGATATGGTGCCAGTGCCCGCCGGACGTGCACAAGTCAGGAGACCAGCTTGGACGTCGCCGCCATTCCGTCCCAGGCCAGTCCGGCGCCTCGTCAGCGCCCGGATATGCATGCCTCGGGTGGCGAGGATGCGCTGGGCGCGCTGATTGCCCTGCTGCGGCCCGACATGGAGGCATGCAACCGCACCATCGTGGCGCGCATGGACAGTCCAGTAGCGCTGATCCCGCAGCTCGCGGCGCATATCGTTGCCGCCGGCGGCAAGCGGCTGCGTCCGTTGCTCACGCTCGCCTCGGCGCGGCTGTGCGGTTATCCCGGCGATGGGGTCGGCGCGCGGCACGTGAAGCTCGCCGCCTGCGTCGAATTCATCCATACCGCCACGCTGCTGCACGACGACGTGGTGGACGCGAGCCTGCTCCGACGCGGGCTGGCCTCGGCCAACGCGGTGTTCGGCAACCAGGCGTCCGTGCTGGTGGGCGATTTCCTGTTCGCCCGTGCGTTCCAGCTCATGGTGGAGGACGGCTCGCTTGTCGTGCTCTCCATCCTGTCACGCGCGGCGGCCACGATCGCCGAGGGCGAGGTGCTGCAGCTTGCCACGCAGAACGATCTGTCCACGTCGGAGGCGCAGTATCTCGATGTGGTCAGGGGCAAGACGGCGGCCCTATTCGCCGCGGCCTGCGAGGTAGGTCCCGTGGTCGCGGGCCGACCGGAACCCGAGGGGGCAGCGCTCGCCGAGTTCGGCATGAAACTTGGGATTGCATTCCAGTTGGTCGACGACGCGCTGGACTATGCGGCGGATCAGGCGGTGCTGGGCAAGACCGTCGGCGACGATTTCCGCGAGGGAAAAATCACTCTGCCGGTGCTGTTGGCGTATCAGGCTGGCGACGCGGCCGATCGCGATTTCTGGCGCCGCACCATCGAGGCAACCGAGCAGAACGATGCCGATCTCGATCGCGCGCTGCATCTGATGGAAAGATGTGGCGCGATCCGTGCCACACTCGACCGCGCCGCGGTGTTCATCGCGGCGGCGAAGGCGGCACTTGCCACGTTCCCGAACAGCGCGTTGCGCCGGGCGCTGCTGGACGTTGCGGACTACACGGTGAGCCGCGCGCGCTGAGTACCCGTTGCACCCCCTTCCCCAACCCTCCCCCGCTTCGCGGGAGAGGACGTGTGGGCCTGCTCCTACGCCGGAGCGAACATCGGAATCGGCGGCCCGCCTTCGCTCGGCACGAATTTCAGCTTCACGTTCTGGCCGATCTTCAGTGCTGCGAAGTCACAGTCCACGATGTTGGTCATCATCGACGGACCTTCCTCCAGCGTCACATACGCAATCGCGTACGGCACCTCGGCACGCGTCATGATGCTGAGCGTGTAGATGCTCCCCTTGCCGGAACCTTCCACCCATTCGCAATCGCTGAAGCAGAACGGGCAGAGCGAGCGCGGATACCAATGCGCCTTCTTGCAGGCGGTGCAGCGGCGGATCAGGAACTTCCCGGCCGCACAGCCGTCCCAGAACGGCTTGGTCTCCGGATTGGTGTCGGGCGTGCCAACGAATGAGATCTTGCGCTGAACGTAGGCCATGTCGATCACTCCCGCTCCAGAATGACAGTGCTGCCGCAATGCCGCGTGCCGAGCGAGCCGCCCGTGCCATGCGCGATCGCCAGGTCGCAGTTCTTCACCTGCACGGCGGGATGCGCCTCGCCGCGCAACTGCCGTACCGCCTCGATGATCTTGGTGATGCCGCCGCGGTTCGCAGGGTGATTGCTGCACAGTCCGCCGCCATCGGTATTGAACGGCAGCTTGCCGACGCCGGAGATCAGGTTGCCGTCGGAGACGAATTTCCCCCCCTGCCCTTTCTCGCAGAAGCCAAGATCCTCGATCTGCATCAGCACGGTGATGGTGAAGCTGTCGTAGATCGACGCATACTTGATGTCGGACGGCTTGATCCCCGCCATCTCCCACGCCGGCGGCCCAGACCAGCGCGCAGCCGAGAAGGTCAGGTCGATGTTGCCGCCCGCCTGGTGCTTCGGCAATTCGCCGACACCGATCACCTTCACCTTCGGCCGCTTGAGGCTCTTGGCAATCTCGGGCTTGGTGATGATCAGCGCGCCGCCGCCATCGCTGATCACGCAGCAATCCAGCCGATGCAGCGGCGTGGCGACCATCGGCGATTTGACCACGTCCTCCACCGTGACGACATCGCGCAGCATGGCGTGCGGGTTGTGCTGCGCATGATGCGACGCGGCGACCTTGATCCAGGCGAGCTGTTCGCTGGTCGTGCCGTATTCGTGCATGTGGCGCGTGGCACACATCGCGTACATGTTCGCGGTAGCTGGACCATAGGGGAACTCGAACTGCATTTCAGGCTGCGCGGGGCTGCCGGCACGCGGCGCGGTGCCGGTCGCCATGCCCTCGCTGCGCGGCCGGCCGGCAAGCGTGATCAGCGCGATGCTGCAACGCCCGGCAGCGATCGATTCCAGCGCGTGGCCGACCGCCACCTGATAGGACGAGCCGCCGACATCGGTGGAATCCACGTGCCGGCATTTCAGGTTCATGTAGTCGACCATCGACAGCGGGCCGAGGCCGGGCGCATCGCCGGCGCAGAAGTAGCCGTCGATGTCGTCCTTGGTCAGGCCGGCATCCTCCAGCGCGCCCTTGGCGCATTCGGCATGCAGCAGCGTCACCGACTTGTCGGGCGCCTTTCGCGTCGGGTGCTCGAATGCCCCGACGATGTAGCCCGCACCTTTCAAACTCATCCGTTCCTCTCCCTTGCGAACGTCGCCCCGATCCGGTCAACGGGGCGGAGTATACCGATCAGTAGCCTCTCCGCCAGCCGGGCACCCCCCGGGTCGGAAGCTATGCCATCAGATGGGCAGCGGCGACGCCTTCAACCGCTCCATGGAGAAGCGGCTGGTGACGTTGCGCAGCGGCACCGCGGCGATCATGCGGCGATAGAAGTCGTCATACGCAGCGATGTCCGCCACGACGACGTGCAGCAGGTAGTCCACGTCACCGCTCATCCGCCAGGCATCGACGATTTCGGGCAATTCGGCCACCGCGCCGGCGAAGCGCTTCAGCCATTCGCTCGAGTGGTCGGCGGCCTCGACTTCGACGAACACCGAGACCGGCAGCCCGACCTTCGCCGGATCGATCGTCGCGACGCGGCCGAGGATGATCCCCGCCTGCTCCATGCGGCGGATGCGCTTCCAGCACGGTGTCGGCGTGAGGCCGACGCGGGAGGCGATGTCGGCGAGCGAGAGAGAAGCGTCGGCGGCAAGGAGGCGGAGTATCTCCCGGTCCAGCCGGTCCAGTTCCTTGTCCGAGGCCATGCAGGCGATTCCTTGGATGTGGATGCGCGGGGGACGCGCCACGACGTGAGAATCGAGCGACCGCCGAAAGCAATGGGTTCAGGCAGTCGGTGTCGTATAGCAGAAATCTGCTGTTGGGGCACCCCGATCCCAGGGGCCTGGAGAATTAAATGCTACAGACCGTGCACCGGCCGTCGGGGGCGGTGTCGGCGGCGTATCACACCAGGAGCCGTTTCTGGTGACTTCGCCCCCGCTGGTCTCACCCCCGATCCGGGGATCTGGCCCGGCCATGACGATGAGACAGCGATCCGTACGCTTAGGTCAGCGCCTATGGGATCACGTCCGGGGACGGCCATGACGGAGGGACGAGTGGCGATGGAAGTTCATTGGTTTGGGCCGCGTATCAGTTCCGGGTTGTCGCGATCGGCTCAGGGGATCTGGATCCGTCCCCTGCTGACGATGGGCCAAACTCTCTGGATCATGGCAAACAGCCATTGCGAAAATGGATGCGAAGCGGCGGCGGTCTCTTACCCTGCTCAGGACGCGCTCGACCTTGTCCATGAACAGTCCGAGGCAGAATACATGGATCACCACATTCATCGCGATCAACGGCAGGCTCCAGGCCCAGTCGGCGTTCCATGACCCTGTACCAAGCGCGCTCATGCGTCAGCCCCCGCGATGAACAGGCGATAGGCGAACGGAACGCGGACCAGCTACACTCCGCCACTCAAGAGGGAGGCAGTTGCCATGGACTTCGGCGCGGCGATGTTCTTCACCGACTATTCGATGGCTCCCGGCGAACTCGCCCAGGCGCTCGAGGCGCGTGGCTTCGAGTCGCTCTGGGCACCGGAACATTCGCATATTCCTGTGTCGCGTGCTTCGCAATTTCCATCCGGCGGCGATCTGCCCAAAGAGTACTACGACGTGATGGATCCGTTCGTCACGCTGACCGCCGCCGCAGCCGCGACAACGGCGCTGAAGATCGGCACCGGGGTGTGCCTGGTGCAGCAGCGTGACCCGATCCAGACAGCCAAACTGGTGGCCTCGATCGATCAGGTTTCCGCGGGGCGGTTCCTGTTCGGCGTCGGCTCCGGCTGGAACGCCGAGGAAATGTCGGACCATGGCACGGACTTCAAATCGCGCCACAAGGTGGCACGCGAGCGTATCGAGGCGATGAAGCTGATCTGGACCGAAAGCAAGCCTGAGTACCACGGCGAATTCGTGAACTTCGATCCGATGATGGCGTGGCCGAAACCGGTGCAGAAGCCTCATCCGCCGATCATTGTCGGTGGCGCGTTCCCCTACGGCGCGCGGCGTGCGATCCGCTATGGCGACGGCTGGGTGCCGCATGCCAGTCGGCCGGAGTATGGCGATGTCAGCGACTTCCTGCCGCAGTTCCGTCAGATGGCAGCCGAAGCCGGGCGCGATCCGGCGTCATTGCCGGTCACCATGTTCCGCGTCGTGGAGGAAGTGGATCGGCTGCGTCACTACCGCGACATCGGCATCGCGCGCGTCGTGATCACGCTGCCATCGGCAAAGGCGGACGAGGTGCTGCCGATCCTCGACCGCTGGGTGCCGTTGATGCGCGCGACGCACGCGGAATAACGGTATCGTACGGCCCTTTCACCGTCATGGCCGGGCTTGTCCCGGCCATCCGAACCACCACTTGTGCCGCGACAGATGGCCGGGACAAGCCCGGCCATGACACAAGAATTGAGCGATGAGATCAGCCGCTCTGAGTCGAGTAGCTGGCGCGGCCGACCGCGACCAGATTGCCCTTCGCATCGGACACATCGACGTCCACAACGCCGACGCTTCGGCCGGCACGTCGCACGCGCGCGGTCGCTGTCAGCGCCGTGTTCACAGCGGGACGCAGATAGTCGACACGAAAGTTTATCGTCGGCAGCGGACGGCCGAGGCTCATCACCAGAGCGTAATCGCCGACCGTGTCGATGATCGCGGCGATCGGACCGCCATGCCATTGGGCGCTGCCCGCGATGCGCTCGAACTCCGGGCGCATGGGCAGTGTCATCGTCACAAGCTGACGCGCCGGATCGGCTTCGATGACGGTGAGACCGAGAAAGCGGATGAACGGCGACCGCGCCAGCAGTTCCTGTAGTTGCGCGGCGGTCAGCGCATCGCTCATGGCGTCACCACGATCTTGCCGAACACCTCGCGATCCTCGATCACCCGCAGCGCCTCGGCGGCGTCGGCAAGCTGATAGGTGCGCTCCACCAGCGTGTTCAGCTTGCGTTGCTGCACCATCTCCAGCAGCGCCACGATGTCGCTGCGCTGCCAGCCGTTCGACCCGCGGATCTCCAGCTCGAATGTCCAGATGAAGCGGATGTCCTCCTTCGGATCGTAACCCGCGGTCGCACCGCAGGTCAGCAGCCGACCGCCGACCTTCAGGCAGCGCATCGACTTCACCCAGGTGTCGCCGCCGGTGAAGTTCACCACCACGTCGAGCCCGTTGCCGACATTCGCGCCGCGCCGCGACGGCTTGCCATAGAGCGCAAACACCTCCTGCACGAAGTCGCCTTTGGCATAGTTGATCAGGTGATCGGCGCCGAGCGACCGCAGGCGATCCAGTTTTTCCCCCGTGCTGGCGCACGCCACGACCTCCGCGCCCGCCTGCCTCGCGAGCTGCACGCAGCACACGCCGACGCCGCCGCTGGCGCCCAGAATCATCACCCTGTCGCCCTCGCGCACGTTGCCCTTGGAGACCAGCATGCGGTGCGCCGTGCCGTAGGCGACCGGCAGTGCCGCCGCATCGACGTAGTTGACGGCATCGGGGATTCGCACCAACTGATGCGCCGGCACGCCGCACAATTCCGCAAGCCCGCCATGGGCGGTCTCGCCGATCAGCCCACCCTTGACGCGATTGATCGGATCGACCAGCACTCTGTCGCCGACCGACCAACCTTCGACACCCCGACCGACCTCGGCGATCTCACCGGCAACGTCGAGGCCCATAATCAGCGGCATCGGAATTTTGATTCCCGGCATGCCGCGGCGCGTGAACACGTCGTGGTAATTCAACGACGAGGCGCGAACACGGATCAGCACGTCGTCATCACCGATTTTCGGATCGGGGAAGTCCGACACGAACTCCATCACTTCGGATCCGCCGTGTTGGCGGACGACCATCGCTTTCATCGGGCCTCCTGTTACGCCTGCATCGCAGCCTGCACTGCCAGACGCTTGCGATCGATCTTGTTGGTTCCCGCAAGCGGCAGTTCATTGAGAAACCAGATGCGGCGGGGATGCTGATAGGCAGGTGCGTTGGCGAGGGCGAATTGCCTGATATCGTCCTCGCTCACCGTCGCGCCCGCGTGCGGCACAACGAACGCAACCGGCTTGTGGGCCTTTAATTCATCGGGTACCGGCACGACACAGACTTGGTGCACGGCCGGGTGTCGTTCCAGCATCTTCTCCACTTCGCCTGGATAGATGTTCTCGCCGCCGCAGACGAACATGTCGTCTGCGCGTCCGACAAAGAAGAAGAACCCATCCGCGTCCCGGCGGAACACGTCGCCCGTGATGTAGAAGCCATCCGTCGTGAGAGCCTTGTACGTGGCGTCCGGCAATTTGTGATAGCCGTTCATCACCGCGGGACACCGCATCTCGAGCACGCCCTCGTCCGCCACCACGGCGCCGTCGCGACGCAGGCGCAATTCGACAGACGGATGCGCGACGCCGAGGGACAGTGGCGTCCGTTCCAATCCGTCCGGATGTGGGCCGAATACAATCGGTCCCGCTTCCGTCGTGCCGTAGCCATGGACGATCCGGGCCCGCGAGAAAGCCTGCCGCATCTGTTCGATCAGCTGTTCGGAGAGCGGCGCCGACCCGACGCGCAGGCTTTGCACCGACGAAAGGTCAGCCGATGCCATCGCCGCGTGCTCACGCAGCATCATCGCGATCATGGTCGGAACGGCGGTGAGCGAGTGGACCCGATAGCGTGACGCAGCATCGATATAGGCGGGAGCGGTGAACGATGGCAGCAGCACGATGGTGCCGCCGGTGTTCAGCGTGGACTGGCACACCGACAGCGCGTTCATGTGGTACAGCGGCGCCGCAACCAGCACGCGCTGGCCGGGCGGCGGTGGAGGTTCGGCCCGCTGCTCCAGCACCCACAGATGGCTCTGGTGCGACAGGACGACGCCCTTCGGCTGCCCGGTCGAGCCCGAAGTGTAAAGGAACATCGCAGGCTCCCCGACCTCAGCCCGCACCGCGTCGAAGCTGCCGTCATCCAGCAATGCGGTGAATGCATCCTCCATGACGATCCGCGGCACATCCGGGCGCAGCAACGGACGCCGAGTTGCGTCGCACAGCACCAGCCGGGCGTCGGCATCCTCCATCACGAAGTTCACCGTGTCTGGGGGAAGCTTGTAATTCACCGGAACGGACACCAGACCTGCGCGCATGGTGCCCAGGAAAGCGATTATATACTCGGCACTGTTTGCCGCCAGAATTGCGACGCGCTCGCCGCGCCGCAACCCTCGCCGCAACAGGCCGCGCGCGAACGCATCGCTCAGCCGCTCGATGTCGGCGTAGCAAAATGATCGTGGCGGCCCATGGCCGATGTCGATCAGCGCAGTGGCCGCAGGATCGACCCACGCCGCGACCGCGCTGCCCAGATTTGCCGCCGCCATTGTCAGGCGCGGAACTCGAGCGTCACACCAAAGGCCTCGCTCGCCGGCACGACGATGCGATCGGGCCCGCGGTAAACACCGCGAATCTGTCCCGTTGCCAAAGCCGCTGCCGCGCCGTCCAGCGATCGGGTGCGGATCGTCAGCGCCGCCATGTACTCGTCACGCCCATCGCCGGCAGGTGCCGCATCACCGAATTGGTGCGCGAGTGCAGCGGGTGTGACCATGTCGAAATGTGACAACCCGATGGTGAGCGAGCAGCCGGTCGCAGTCTGCCGCACCGAGTCTTCGCCGAACATGCGCATGAACAACTGTCCGAGCAGCGAGGGATCACGCGCCGCGATCACCGCTCGCGTCACACCGATCGCGCCGTTTGGGTGATGCCGCCATTCGTCGCGCCAGACGAGATCACGATTAAAGTGATGACAAAAATAAATCCGCCCGGCAGAGACGCTCCCTGGCGTCAGGCGCACGGTGCGAAATGTCGCATTCCGGGGCCCGTCCGTCAGTTCCACCGGACGCGAGAATTCGAGCGGCGGTTCCACCGGAACACCGGCGTCATGCAAGGCAGCGTACACCGAAGCGGAATCCTCGGTGCCGAACACGAGTCCATTGAGACCGAACGGCGCTGCCATGATCTCGCCGCGCCGAGTGTCGCCGGGCGGCGCCGCGATCAATTCCAGATACTCGGTCCCGAAAATCGCCAGGTGGTTCATTGATCCCAATGTGTGATAGCCACGCGGGGTCATGGTGAAGCCTAGGCGGCGATAGGTCTCAAGCCCGGCATCAATGCGGTCACGCACGTTGACCACCACGTGATCGAGCGTCGGCACCGGCAATATTCCGGTCATTGCGTTGCCCCCTTTTTCGAATTGCGTATTCTGTCCCTCCGCGATGGTATTGCGGAGCCATCCGGCAAACCAGCCCTCCCCCACGGCTGACGGATTGCGCCGGCGCGACCACATAGAAAAGTGGCGGCACCCTAGGGCACCGCCAAGTTTGGGGGGGAAACGTCACGCGGCGGAGCCACATGGCAATCCGCCGCGCCGCAGACATTGGGCCTCATCCAGCCATGTCAAGCTCACAGTTCCGCGCGCTGCCGGCATAATTCATTATAAACGCGTAATTGGAAATTCACAGGACTCCGGCGTATTACTCCCAGCTTGCGCTGCGATGACAGAGTTGTAACGTCCATGTCGGTTCAAAGGCCCGAGGCGGAGCAAGTGTTTCGGTTGAATGCTGAGGTGCGAAAGTTTCGTGGCAAGGTCCTGTGGTCCCCGTCATACCCGCTGTTTAGTCTCATCATCCTCGCTGTTATTCCTCGTCATCCCCGCCGCTGTCGTCATCCCCGCCGCTTTCGCGGGAATGACGAGAGAGGGCGGAATGACGAAAGTGACAGGGATGGCGAGAGTGGCGGACGAGAGCGACGGGGCCACCAGGCATGACATGCGCCAACCGACTCGCTTGTTTTGTCTCGGGTCCTACGTCTCTCGCCGCCTCGGCTTCGCTGCCTGGACGATGACGGCCCTCCCGGTGCGGGCCGGCGCCTGCTTCGGCGCATTGGACCTGGCCTCAAGATCGGGCAGGCGTTGCCGCACAGAAGAAAACCCCTCCCATGGGTCGGCACGCAGCCGCGCGAGCCGGTCGGGTGTGTTACGCAAGGTAAACCTTGCCGGATCGAGTTTGGGATTCACCTCGTCCCACGTGACCGGCGTGGCCACATTCGCGCCCGGTCTCGCGCGCGGACAAAACGACGCCACGGCTGTGGCGCCCATGCCGTTTCGCAGCCAGTCGATGAGAATCTTGCCGCGCCGATCCGCCTTCTTCAACGTTGGCAAATAAAGATCAGGCTGTTGCTGGCTCATCGTCTCGGCAAGCGCACGGCAGAAGGGTTTGACATCATCCCAATGCGCAACCGGCTGGAGCGGAACCACCACGTGAAGTCCCTTGCCGCCCGTGGTCCTGCAGAACGCTTCCAGCTCAAGACGGCGCAAATGATCGCGAACGTCGTGCGCGGCCTTCACAACGTCGGTGAAGGCGACGCCCTCGCCGGGATCGAGGTCGAACACGATCAGGTCCGGATGCAGCGGATCGGCCTCCCTGGCACCCCAGGCGTGGAGCTCGATCGCCGACATCTGCGCCATTGCAACCAGCCCATCGGCATCGTCGATCGCGAGATACGGCGAACCTTCGACCTCACCCTCACGAATTGCCGATGGCAGCGCACCGTGACCATGCTTCTGAAAAAAGTGCTCGCCCGCGATGCCTGACGGGCAGCGAACAATGGCGAGCGGCCGACGCGCCAGCCCCGGCAGCGCGTGGCCGGCGACCGCCAGCCAGTATTCCGCCAGGTCCTGCTTGGTGATGCCGGGCCACAGTTCGCGATCCGGGTGCGTCAGCGTGACATTGCCGACCGTCACGCCACGCTGCTTCGGTGCGCGCGCAGTCACGATCTTGTTCTCGCGCTTCGTAATAATGCCGCTGCGCTTCGCCGGGGTTGCATTGCCAGGCGCCTGACGTGGACTGACCATCTTACGCTCCGCCTCGGGATCGGCTGGTTCACGCACAACCTCGTCAGCCGATTTGTCTTCGCGCAGACCAAGATAGACCGCGTGGCGCACACGGCCCGATCCGGACCACGACGAGAACTGCACCTCCGCGACCAACTCCGGCCGCACCCAATGGATAGTATTCGGCAGCGGATCGCCGGCGACGAACAGAGATTTGGGCTTATCGGATGCGAGACCGGCAAGCCGTTCGCTCAACCGCGACAGTTCGTGTTCGGAAAATCCCGAACCCACGCCGCCGGCATAGCGCAGGCCGCCCTGCGGATCGTAGTAGCCCAGATGCAACGAGCCGAGGCCGGTGCGACTGCCGCCGGGCGGTGTCCAGCCCAGCACGATGAACTCTTCGCGACCCAGGCACTTCACCTTGACCCAGCCGCGTCCGCGTCCCGCACGATATGGCGCATCCGCCCGCTTGCAGACGATGCCTTCCAGGCCCATTCGGCACGCCTCGCGACGCATGTGTGCTGCGTCGCCTTGGTGGTGGTCGCTGTAGCGCAGCATGCCACGCCAGTCCGCGAGACCGCTCAGCACGCGCTTACGATCGATCAGCCGGCAGGCTCGTAGATCCCACCCATCGAGATGAAGCAGGTCGAACAGGTAGAGATTGAGCCTCGCGTCCTTCCCCGCCGAGAGTGCTGCCTGCAACTCGGGAAAACTGGAGGCGCCATCCTTGTCCAGCGCCACCAGCTCGCCATCCACCAGCGCCGCCTCTACCTCCAGCCTGCCGACCTCGCGCGCCACCGCGGGAAGCCGGTCTGTCCAGTCCAAGCCGTTGCGGGTCACAAGGCGCACGTTGCCGTGATCGATCCAGCACAGCAGGCGATACCCGTCGAACTTGATCTCGCTGAGCCAGCCTTCGCCGTTCGGGGGTTCCTCCGCCGGCGAGGCGAGCTGCGGCGCCTGGCGCTGCGGCAGCTTTGCCCGGACGGCGCCCTCCGCAGGCGCACCTTCGCGTCGTTTCCCCGCCTTCTTGCCAACCGGCTTCGGCGGCGGCGCCGCCTGTTCGATCGCCGGCGCATCCGCACCGGCGCGTTCCGCCTCGTCATGTCCCTTGATCAGCAGCCAGTTGTCCTGCCGGCCGCGCTGTCCTGGACGAGGCTTCAGTCGCACCAGCGTGAAGCGGCCATTCAGCCGCTTGCCATGCAGGACGAATTTGAGCTCGCCCTTGCGCATCCCCGCCTCGGGGTCATCGAGCGGTTCCCAGGTGCCTCGATCCCAGGTCTCCACCTTGCCGGCGCCATACTGCCCATCCGGAATCGTGCCCTGGAAATCAGCGTAATCGAGCGGATGATCCTCGACGTGAACGGCGATCCGCTTGTCCGCGGGATCCAGCGACGGACCTTTGCGCACTGCCCAGCTCCAAAGCACGCCGCCGTGCTCCAGCCGGAAATCCCAGTGCAGCCCTGCGCGATGCGCCGCGTGCTTCTGCACAACGAACATCGGCGCGCCCGGCGGCTTGGCGCGCGCCTGTGGCGCAGGTTCGCTGGTGACCCCGAAGTTGCGCTTCGCCCTATAGGTGCGGATCGACGTGTCGCGTGCGGTGCTGCTGCGGGCCATGCGGTATCAGCCTGCCATCACGGCCGGGGTTCCGGCCTTACACAACCAATTGATGGCGGACCGATGCTCCGCGGCGCCCCCCGCTATGCGCGACTGAACGTCTTGCGCAGGAAGCCGGTGCGCTGGGTGGCGCTTGCCATCAGGAACGCGGCGTCCGCGCCCGACAGGATGAAGCGCGCGCCCATCTCGATGTAGCGCTGCATGATCGGCTCATTGTAGATGCCGGCCATGCCCGGGAATTTCCCATGCTTGCGACTGGCGGCGATCATCGTCTGATACGCGTCCGCCACGCGCTCGTTGCCGAAGTCGCCGGGGATTCCCATTTCGGCGCAGAGATCATTGGTGCCGATCAGCAGCACGTCAACACCTGGAACGGCGGCGATCTCGTCGGCGTTGGCGATCGCCGTCGGCGTCTCCAGCATCACCACGGTGAGGTTGGCGGCATTCAGCGCCTTGGCCGCCTCGCCGGTGCTGACCGCGCGCAGGCTGTAGTGCGGCCCGATGCCACCCATCGAGCGGTGGCCGATCGGCGGGTATTTCAGCTTCTGCACCACCTCGCGCGCTTCCGCCGCGGTATCGACATGCGGCATGACAATGCCGAGCGCGCCATTGTCCAGCACGCGCGTCGCGATGGAGTATTCACCATTCGGCACGCGCACGATCGGCGCGATGCCGGCGTCCAGCGCGGCAACCGCGATCTGCGCGGCGGCCTCGATCGACATCGTGCCATGCTCGAGATCGAGGAACAGCCAATCGAACCCGGCGGTCTTCATGGCGATGGCGATCTCCACGCTGCGCGTCATGCGCACACCGGTGCCGAGCGACAGTTCGCCCTGTTCCAGCTTTTCGCGGGCGACGTTACGGATCGTGGGCATGACGTTTCCCTTTGTCGGTTCAGCGCCAACGCGTGTCGATGGCGGTGGCGATCACCCGGTTGAGCGCCGCGAGATCCATTGCGATGGTCGGTCTCGTTGTTGACGGCAACGACCAGTCGATGATGCCGCAGGATGAAGATGCGCTGATCGGACGCGCCCGACGCCCAGGCGGCATCCGCCGGCAGATCCGGAAAACTCCGATCGGCGTTGCTGCGGAAGCACGCGGCGTAGCTGCTGCCGGCATGCGTCGGGGCAAGCGCATAGTCCGCCCAGCCCTGCGGCAGCACGCGCTCGCCATCCCAGACGCCATCCTGCACGTAGAGCACGCCGAGTTTGGCGTAGTCGCGCAGCGTGGCGAAGCCGGAGCCGGAGGCGATGAGATTGCCGACGCAATCAGCCGAGTGCTGGTAGGTGCTCATGCCCAGGCGATCGGCCAGAAGCTCGTATATCGTCCGATGGTAAGGCATGCCGCGGTTTTCGATGCGATCGCGGATGATCGCGCCGAGCACGTTGAGGCCTGCGTTGATGTAGCGGTACACCGAACCCGGCACGGTGGCCACGATGGAGCGCTGTGCGGCATCGAACGCATCGGCGGCATCCTGGTAGACCGCGCTGTTTTCGAACCCGATTGTCGCGTGGCCGCTTTCATCGACCACAGGAAACGCAAGGCCCGAGCGCATGCGCAGCAGGTGATCGATCGTGATCAGATGATGGATGGACCTTGGGTCGCGCCACAACGGCGCGGGTGCGGGATCGTAGACCGAGCCCAGCCAGCCCTCATGGATCAGCCTGCCGATCAGCGTGCAGGTGATCGCCTTGGTCATCGACCAGCTCGGCGTCGCTCGATCCGGTCCGCCGAACGCACTGTAGCGTTCCGCCAGAACGCGGTCCGGCGAGGCGATCAGGATGCCGTAGATGCCCGACGAATTGGCGAACAGCTCGTCGAGCGCAGCGGCAAGTTCCGCCGGCGGCGCTCCCGGCGGTTCGACCGCATCGCCGCGCGGCCAGGCACGACCTGCATCGGGCGCTCGGCGTGCGATCGGAGCGGGATCGAAAGCGGGATCGATGCGCGAGCCGAGCAGGATGCCGCCATAGCCCGTGCGCGCGATCGCCGAGCCGACGCGCGGGGCGCCGAATTCCGCATCGGTCCAGCGCACGGTCGCGCGACGATCCGCATCGTTGGTCTCGATGCTGATGCGCCCGGCACGATGCGCGGCAATCAGCGCCGCCTGCTCCGACGACGCGTCGGGTCGTGCCGTCAGGCCGCCGGGAATGCCCACCGCCCGCCAGCGGAAATGCCGTTCGGCCGTGCTGCGGTCGAGACCGCTCACATACATCATGTCGGCAAAGCGCTTGGCCGCGAAGTTGATCGTGCGCTGACGGATCGCGCGCGGCGAGCCGTCATGCACCACCGGATCGGGCGGCCCATCGGCGAACAGCGGGCGCGTTGTGTCGAACGTTGAATCGACGACGGTCGGCGGAAGCCCGGCAACCTTGTCGTTCATTTCACCGGCTCCGGCTGTCGGGCTTCGACCGGGAGCGTGAAGTAGCGGCTCTTCATGCCCTTCTGATTTTCGTAGAGCGAGCCTTGCAGCTTCGCCGGCGGCAGCGGCAGACGCACCGGCACGCGCTCCAGCCGAGGCTCGCGATGTTGACCGCAGACCATCAGGTCCTTGAACTTTTCGATGCCAGCGGGGAAGCCGAGCAGCGGCCAGGCATCGGCGGTGCGGAACTGGAACAGCAGCAGGCGGCGGTCGTTGTCGGAGACGTTCGGTGCCGATCCGTGCACGGCGCGCACGTGATGAACGGTGATCGAACCAGCCTTGCCGGTGAGAGGAATTGCCCTGCTGTAGTCCACGTCGTGGTTCGCCGGATCCATCGCGCCGCAGAACACGCCGTCGGCGTGGTGATCGTGGATCGGGCCGCGATGGCTGCCGGGGATGATCATCAGCGGGCCGTTCGCCAGTTCCATGTCGTCGAACATCACACCGACCGCCGCCAGATCGTCGTTTGTGTGCGGGTAGAACGCCCAGTCCTGGTGCCACTCCACCGACGCACCGAAGCCCGCGGATTTGAGGTTCAGCTTGGCGGTGTCGAAGCGGATGTCCGGACCCCAGAGATCCTGCAGCACGGCCATGATCTTCGGATGGCGCACCAGGCGCGCATATTCCGGATGATGCAGATGCGCCGTCTTGATCCGCCGGACACGCGGATGCTCCGGCGTGTGGCTATCCTCGAGGTCGTAGATCTCGTTATGCGCCGTGACGTCGCGCGCGCGTTCGACGAATTCATCGGTCACGCGGCGCAGGCGTTGCACTTCGTCCGCTGCGAGTATGTCGCGAACAACGATAGCGCCGGTTTCGAAGTATTCCTCGATCTGGGTCCTGCTCAGCATGGCGTCCTCCTGCTGAGCACGAGCCTAACATCGCACCCTGGGGTGGTCGAGCCGAACTCCTGCAGTCACGCTTGATCCGTCATGGCGAATAGTCCTCCCCCTCCCCTTGCGGGAGGGGGTTGGGGGGAGGGGGAGCCGCCACGAACTCAACCCTGGTACGTATGCCGCGACCCCTCCCCCAACCCCCTCCCGCAAGGGGAGGGGGAGTCTCGATAGTCGCGTCCGGATCGGGACTGCGCAGATGGATGTGGTCGTAGTGGTAGTCGCGCATATCCTCCTCCCTACCGCACGAACGCGTAGCGGAACCGCTCGCCATCCGCCGTGACCCGCCCCACCGTGGGTGACGGGAAATGGATCGGCAGAATCAGCGTGCCGGTATCCGCCACCTCGCTCAGAAACTTCCGCCGCGACGCCGCGGCCTCCTTCGCGTCCCAGTCGAAGATCGTGGACCACTCCGGCTCGCGGCACTGCAGCGCATGGTGCATCATGTCGCCGGTCACCGAGGCGCGCTGGCCGCCCGAGCGGATGTTGATGCAGCAATGGCACGGCGAATGCCCCGGCGTCGGCGTCAGCGACACCGTATCGTCGAGTGTATAGTCGTCATCGACCAGCAGCGCCTGGCCGGCCGCGACGATCGGCTCGCAGTTGAACCGCCACACATTGCCCGGCGGCTGATCGCCGCGCTTCGTCGCTTCCTCCCAGGCGGCGTATTCCTTCTTGTGGAAGATGTATTTTGCCTTCGGGAACGTCGGCACCCAGCGACCGTCGCGCAGCACCGTGTTCCAGCCGCAATGGTCGATGTGCAGATGCGTGCAGAACACGTAGTCGATGTCCTCGAACGTCAGCCCCTCGGTGCGGAACCCGTCGAGCCAGGGCTGCTTTGGGAAGTCCATCGGCGCCGGGTAGCCCTTGTCCTCGCCGGTGCAGGTATCGACCAGGATCGTGTGGTGCGGCGTGCGCACCACGAAGGTTTGGTAGGTGATCACCATGCGGTCGGACGCGGCGTCGTAGACCTCGGGGTCCATCGCCGCGAGATGGCGCTGTCCGACATCGGGATCGTATGCCGGAAACATGTCGGCCGGCCGACGCCATGGGCCGTCCCGCTCGATGATGCTGGTGATGGTGACGTCGCCGATCCTCAGGCTGCGCATTGCGTTCCCCTTCCCTCTCGTCGTCCCCGCGACAACTCCGTCCCGGCGGCCGATGATCAGGGTAATCGCATTGACCGCCGCCGTCTGCCCTCTGCCGTCTGCCCTCTGGGGCGCCGCTGGCACCGGCCGTCTAGGCATCCACGATGAGCAACGCGCGGTGTTGGTTACGCGAAGGGTATGGACTGCGAGCGTCTGACCTATCGGCGGACTGACGGGCCTTTTCGAATACTGTCTCCGAAAACACCTGGATCAATGTGTAAAGTGACGCTGCTTAAGACTCGTCAAGGGAACGATACGGCCGAATAATGGGCATCATGCCAAGCCTTCAAGTTCCCAGCCGGCGATCCGAACGGGTCCTTTGGCGGAGCCTGCGTTAGCGTCGAGTCAATCGGGGACGGCAGCATATTGTGCGTGGATCGATCAAGACCTTCGATTTCCGTTTGGCACTATCATTCTTTCTACCTGCTTGCTGCCTGCTTGTTGACCCGATCGCGCACGCGTGCTGCGCTTTGGCCTGAAACTGACCGGGGAGTGTGAGCGATGCCGCTGGTGCCAAATAACACCAAGCGCAAGATGCAGGCAGGCGAGGTGGCACTTGGATTCGGCGTGCATCATCTGCGCAGCGCCGCCGCACCGGCTCTTGCTGCTGCCTCCGGCCATGACTGGATGTTCCTCGACAACGAGCACGGCTCATTCTCCGTCAGCGAGATTGCCCAGCTCTGCATCGCGTCACTTCCCACCGGCATCACCCCGCTGGTTCGCGTCTGCTCCAACGCGATCGACGAAGCGACGCGCGCGCTCGACAACGGCGCGCTCGGCATTGTCATGCCGCATGTCGACACGGCGAAGGAAGCGCGGCGCATCGCGGAGGCATTTCGCTATCCGCCGCGCGGCAGCCGAAGCTGGGGTGGCCCACCGGCGATCTACGGCTTTCGTCCGCCTGCGATGGCCGAAGCACAGAAGGCGATCAACGATGAAATACTGACCGTCGTTATGATCGAAAGCCCGGCGGCGGTGAAGAACGCCGGCGACATCGCCGCGGTGGATGGAATCGATGTTCTGCTGATCGGCACGTCCGATCTGTCCTCGGAGCTTGGCATCGCGGGCCAGATGGGCCATCCGAAGGTGATCGATGCTTACGCAACTGTGGGTGCCGCATGCAGGAAGCATGGCAAAGTGCTTGGCATGGGCGGTGTCTATGACGAGGAGAACGCATCGCGCTACGTCGGCATGGGAGCACTCTTCGTGCTCACCGGTTCGGACCACAACTACCTTCTGATGGGCGCGAATGCGCGCAGCAGCTTTTTCACCGGCCTGCCGCCCGCCGCTATCGTGCAATCAAACAAGAAGGCCGCGCGGAACAGAGCCTGAGCGCGCTTCATCACCAGCGGCAACGACCACAGTTCCATCGTTTCCGGCTCCATCGAACGAGCACAATTTTTTCGTGATCTCGCAGGCGAAGCCGCGCAAAGCCGCACCCAGGCGGCAGAGCGAGGCGCTGATCGCGTAATCGTGAAAATCGAGGGATCGTGTACGCAACCGGGCAGCGGGAGGACGCTTGGGGTCAGCGTGTAATGCATTCGACCAAGGATATATCATGTCCACGCTGTCAAGTTTCATCGCTAACCGGCTTGATCCGTCTGGCAACACACCGATCACGCCGGATGCACTGAGCCAGCCGTCCCAGTTGAGCTTCATCGCCAATGACGTGGCCAGCGCCTTGGCCTCGGCGGTGCCCGTTGCTCCGACGATGGCCCCGCCTGGCGCGCCGTTCAGCGCGATCTACGCCTTCGGCGACAGCCTGACCGACGGCGGCAACAACTCGCTCGCCACCGCGGGGATGGTACCGGTGTCGCCTCCTTACGCCGATCACAGCTTCACCAATGGTCAGGTGTGGGTGAAGGACCTCGCGCAGGATCTGGGGCTTCCCGCGCTGAAGCCCAGTCTCGCGGGCGGGACCGACTTCGCGTACGGCGGAGCGGAGACCGGGCAGACGCCAGCGCACACGCTCAACTCGACCGATCTCTCCTCGCAGATATCGCAGTTCGCATCGCAGGTGCCATCCCCGCAGGCTGGTGCACTGTACACCATTTGGATCGGTGCCAACGACGTGCTGGATATCGCCAACAGCACGTCCCTGACGCCGGCACAGCAGCAGGCCGATGTCGGTGCCGCCGTGAACAACGAAACGGCGGCCATCAGCGCATTGGCCGCCCGCGGCGCGAAGAACCTGCTGGTGCTGAACGTCCCGGATCTCGGCAAGACGCCCTACGAGACGGCGCGCGGGCCAACGGTGGCGCAATCGGCGTCGTCGCTCGCTTCGCTGTACAACAGCGAGCTGGCCGCGTCGGTGCAGCAGCTGCAGGCATCCGGTGCGCTCAAGATCGATCTGGTGGACACGTTCTCGGTGATCGACCAGGTGATCGCCAATCCAGGCGCCCAGGGATTCACCAACGTGACCGAGCCGGTCTGGACCGGCAATCTGACCGATCCAAACAGCGGGACGCTCAATGCGACCGGCTCGGCGCAGAACCAGTTTTTGTTCTTTGACTCGTTGCATCCGACCGCGCAGGCCCATGCCCTTTTGGCATCCGGCATCGCGCAAGGCCTTGCGGGCGGCGTGGCGTAGTCAGTCGTAGGCGAACCTGGCGCGCCAGTCAGCCTTGCCTTCGGGCAACAGATCGAACAGGTGCCAAAGCGTGCAGAAGTCGTCGGATTCGTCGAAGCTTGTGTCTGCGACACGCAGCAGGCGACCATCGTCGCCGCGGAACACCGAGACACCCGGCAGCCAGCCGCCGCCGGGCGCTCGGTAGCCCATGTCCGCGGCAAAGCTGGTCCCCGCGTGGCTGACCATGGGGAAGCGCCAGCCGCGGCCAGCCGCGAAGGTCTTCTGCACGTCAGGCGGATCGGGACTGACGACGACGAACGCCGCGCGGTCGGCGATGTGCTGGTAGATTCCGTTGAAGCCGTCTGCCCACAGCGTGCAGTTCGGGCAGGAGCGACCCATGTTGTGGATCACGAAGAGATCGCGCTTCGCGCCGAACAGTTGCGACAGGCGCACCGGTCCTTCCAGAGTGGCGAATTCGTAGTCGCGCACGGGCTCGGGTTCGACCGATGCCTGTGCCGCGCGCATCTTGCTGCGGAGTTCGGCGATCTCGCCGCGATAAGCGGCGAGTTTCGCGGCGGTGTCGTGATAGTTCATGGCGGCGGTCAATCCCCGTAGCTGTCGTGCAGGCGCACCCATTCCATGCTGTGACCCAGCCCTGCTTCATCGCGGCCCTTCGGCACCAGATCAAGGTAGTGGTAGGCGCAGTTCATCATATCGAGGCCGCGCGAATAGGTCGAATAAGTGTGGATACACCTTGCCATCCGCATTCCTGTAGAACACGCTGATGCCCGGCCGCTCGGTGGCGGAGGACTTTGTCCAAGTGTAGTTGTAGTAAACGTCGCCTTTTTCCAGCTCATCGGGGTTGAATGTCACCTGGTAGTCCTTGTTGAAGTCGCAACCGGCGGAAGAGACCCATTTGAAACTCCAGCCCATGCGCTGCCTGAACGCGTTGATCCTGGCCAGGGCGCCGACGAGATAGCGAGCATCGTGACATCGCGATGCGCCAGATGGACGTCGATGCCGTTGAAATTATCGGCCCAGAAGGAGCAGCCTTTGCAGCCGGCCTCCCAGTCCGGTCCCAGCATGAAGTGATAAACCACTAGCTGCGAACGGCCGGCGAACAGGTCCGCAAGTGTTTCGCGACCGTGCAGGCCTTCGAAGCTGTACGGCTTCTCGACGCGTTCCCATGGCAGTTCACGCCGCTGGGCGCTCAGCTCGTCGCGCAGGCGATTGAATTCCTTCTCCTTCGCGAGATGCTGCTTGCGGGCCTCGATCCACGCATCATGCGAAACAACAGGGTGATTGTCGATCATCGCATCGTCTCCTCGCTTGAGTTACTTTTTCGATCGGGTACGCCGACGCTTTGCGGGGCGTCGTTCGTCAATCTCCGCCAGCGATGCCGCCAGCAGATCGAACTGGGCCTGCCAGTATTTGCTGTAGCGGTTGAGCCAGAGCGCCGCCGACAAAATCGGTGCGGCATCGAGGCTGCATCGGCTGATGCGTCCCGAGCGTTCCTGGCGCACCAGTCCCGCGCGGACCAGAACCTGGATATGGCGCGACACCGCCTGCAGCGAGATATCGAACGGCGCCGCCAGTTCGGAAACCAGCAGTGCGCCTTCGTCGAGCCGCCACATGATCGCGCGCCGGACCGGGTCCGAGAGAGCGAAGAATACGCGGTCAAGCAACGCCTCCTCGGTGTCTTCCGTTGATTGGACTGGGCGTACGGCAGGGAGTGCCATGGATGAGCCTATTATCAACCTGCCGGTTGATAGTCAACTAATATGTTGTGGGTCAGCGGCGATGGACCGACAGCAATTGCCGGCCCTACCATCACGTCCGTTGTCTCAGGGAACGAGCTATGGCCAGCACGACGCAGCGCTTCCGCCATTTGATCGAGGCGGAGGAAATCCTGATCCAACCGGGCAAGCGCTTCCTGGCCGCGGCGCAGAAGCAGGCCAGTACGGCGCCGCGCAGTGATGCAGCAACAGAGCGCGCGCACCAGGCTTGCCGTCGATATCGGCGGCACGTTCACCGATCTTGTGCTGGCACTGCCTGATCACACGTTATCCACGAAGCTGCTGACGACGCACGCCGCGCCGGACGAGGCGGTGATCGCGGGGACGGAGACGATCCTGCGCGAGGCGGGTATCCCGGCAGCATCGCTCGATCTGGTGATCCATGGCACGACGCTCGCCACCAATGCGCTGATCGAACGCAAGGGTGCGCGAACCGCGCTGATCACCACAGCCGGGTTCCGCGATTCGCTGGAGATCGCCTACGAGCATCGTTTCGAGCAGTACGATCTTTATATGGAACGACCGGAACCGCTGGTCTCGCGCGACCTGCGGCTGGAGGTGCCGGAGCGCCTTGCCGCGGATGGCTCGGTGTTGCTGGCACTGGACGAGGCGGCGCTGGAACATTTGGTGCCGCTGTTGCAGCAGCACGACATCGAGGCGGTGGCGATCAGCTTCCTGCACTCCTACATCAATCCGGCGCACGAGGAGCGCGCGCGGGAGGTGATCGCGCGTCGGCTGCCGCAGATGGCCGTCACGATTTCCTCCGAGGTCTGCCGCGAGATTCGCGAATACGAACGGACCTCGACCGTCGTGGCGAATGCCTATGTGCTGCCGATGATGGAGCGCTATCTGGCGCGCATGCAGGATGGCTTGCGTCGCATCGGCGTGGCATGCCCGCTGCTGTTGATGATGTCGTCGGGCGGCATCTGCACGGTGGAGACGGCGCGGCGTTTTCCGGTGCGCCTGATCGAGAGCGGCCCGGCGGGCGGCGCCATTCTGGCACGCCACGTTGCCGCGCGCGGCGGCTACGATCGTGCGATCTCGTTCGACATGGGCGGCACGACGGCGAAGCTTACGCTGATCGACGACTTCACCCCGCAGCAGTCACGGCATTTCGAAGTCGCGAGGACCGCACGCTTCGCCAAGGGCAGCGGTTTTCCCGTGCGCATTCCGGTGATCGACATGGTGGAGATCGGCGCCGGTGGCGGTTCGATCGCGCGTGTCGATTCGTTGCGGCGCATCGTCGTCGGTCCGGACAGTGCGGGCGCCAATCCCGGCCCGGCCTGCTACGGCAACGGAGGCACTCAGCCGACGGTCACGGACGCCGATGTCGTGCTGGGGCGGATCGATCTGACGCGCTTCGCCGGCGGGAAGATCGCGCTGGATCCCACGCTGGCGCTGCAGGCAGTGACGGAGACGATCGGCTCGCCACTGGCGATGCCGGTGCAGGAAGCGGCGCGCGGCATTGCCGAGATCGTCGACGAGACGATGGCGAGCGCGGCACGCGTGCATGCGGTCGAGAACGGCAAGGACACATCGGACCGGACGCTGATCGCATTTGGCGGCGCCGCGCCGCTGCACGCCGCGCGACTGGCGCAGAAGCTGGGCATTCGCCGCATCGTCGTGCCGCCGGATGCCGGTGTCGGTTCGGCGCTCGGCTTTCTCGGCGCACCGATCGCGTATGAGGTGGTGCGCACACTGCTGGTGCGGCTCGATGCGCTGGAGCAGGCGACGATCGACGCGCTGTTCGCCGAGATGCGCACCGAGGCGGAAGCGGTGGTGCGGCTCGGCGTGCCGCACGGTGAACTGGTCGAGACGCGCACTGGTTTCATGCGCTATCGCGGCCAGGGCCACGAGGTGGCGGTGCCGCTGCCTGATGGCAGGCTTGATCCCGCCGCGCTGCGCACCGCGTTCGATGCCACGTATGCGCGTCGTGTATGGTCGCGTCATTCCGCGGCTGGAAGTCGAGGCGGTGACCTGGACTCTTTCACTGTCGGAACCGCATGAATTGCCGGCACGACAGGACGTGCCGCCGGATGCCGGCGTGGCAATGCCGTCCGGCCGCTGCCGTATCGTCGAGACCGCCAGCGGCGAAGCGGTCGATGCGACGGTCTTCGTCCGCGCCGCATTGCGGGCGGGCGCACATTTGGCAGGGCCGGCCGTGATCGTCGAAGACGGCACCTCGACCATCGTGCCGAGCGGCTTCACCGTGCGCATCGGCGCCGGCGATGACATCGTGATCGAGGAGATCGAGGCGTGACGCGCAATCTTGCTCACCGTCATGGCCGGGCGTGTCCCGGCCATCTGCACCAGCACTGGTGCCGCGACAGATGGCCGGGACTGGTCCCCGGATCAGGTCCGCGGAGGCCATGACGATGACAACACGCAGGAACATCGCGGAGATCGAACTCCAGATCATGTGGAACCGTCTGCTCTCGGTCGTGGAAGAGCAGGCGCAGACCCTGGTGCGCACCGCGTTCAGCACCTCGGCGCGCGAGGCGGGCGACATCTCGGCCGGCGTGTTCGACCTCGAGGGCCGGATGCTGGCGCAGGCCGTCACCGGCACGCCAGGCCACATCAACACCATGGCGCGCTCCGTCGGGCACTTCCTCGACGTGTTCCCGGTCGCGCAGATGAAGGAAGGCGATGTCTACGTCACCAACGATCCGTGGAAGGGCACCGGACATCTCTACGATCTCGTCGTGGTGTCGCCGACCTTCATGGACGGACGCATCGTCGCGCTGTTCGCCTGCACGACGCACCTGGTGGACATGGGCGGCGTCGGGCAGACGCCGGAAGGTCGGCAGATCTACCACGAGGGCCTGTTCATCCCGCTGCTGCGCCTGGCGCGCGCCGGCGAGATGAACGAGGACCTGCTGGCGATGATCCGCTCCAACGTGCGCGAACCGGTGCAGGTCATCGGCGACGTCTACGCGCTGATCGCGTGCAACGAGATCGGCAGCCGGCGGCTGGTGGCGATGATGCGCGAGTTCGCACTGCGCGACCTGGACATGCTGGGCGAGGCGATCATCAGCCGCAGCCGCCGAGGCATGGCGGACGCGATCGGCAAACTGCCGCAGGGCACCTGGAGCGCGGCGATGCGCATCGACGGCTACGAGGCGCCGATCGATCTGGTCGGCACGCTGACCATCGGCCGCGACACGATCCATGTGGACTACACCGGCACGTCGGGCATGTCGTCCTACGCGATCAATTGTCCGCTGTGCTATACGGAAGCCTATACGACGTTCGGCGTGAATTGCGTGGTGGCGCCGCATATCCCGAACAACACCGGCACGCTGGATGCGGTGCGCGTCACGGCGCCGGAGGGCACGATCCTCAGCGCGACGCATCCGGCGGCGGTGTATGCGCGCTCGGTGATGGGACACATGCTGCCGGACGTGGTGTATGGCTGTTTGGATCAGGCGTTGCCGGGACGTGTGCCGGCGGAAGGCACGTCGAATCTGTGGACGCTGAATCTGATTGCGGGCCACGGGCTGACGGGCATCGGCAAAGCGGCCGGCACGCCGTTCATGGTGAACAGTTTTCACTCCGGTGGCGCGGGCGCGCGGCCGTCACAGGATGGATTGTCGGCGACGCCGTTCCCGTCGGGTGTGCGCAATGTGCCAGTGGAGGCGACCGAAGCGATCACGCCATTGGTGATCTGGCGCAAGGAGCTGCGACAGGATTCCGGTGGCGTTGGGCGTCAGCGCGGCGGGCTTGGACAGATGATGGAAATCGCGTCGCGCGAGGATGCGGCGTTCGGCATCTTTGCGCGGTTCGAGCGCGTGAAGTACCCGGCCCGAGGTCGCCATGGCGGCGGCTCGGGTCAGGCCGGGCGATTGTCACTGGCGTCCGGTGCCGAGCTGAAGCCGAAGGGATTGGGCGTGGTCCCGCCTGGTGATCGGCTCGTGGTTGAGATGCCGGGCGGCGGCGGCATGGGACCAGCGAAGGAGCGCGACCCCGAAGCGGTGCGGCGTGATGTGCGTCTGGGGTATGTGTCACGCGACGCGGCTGCAAGGGAGTACGGCGTGGAGGTCTAATTGTCACGGCCGGGACAAGCCCCATACGCGTCAGGTTGATGGTGCGGCTTG
This sequence comes from uncultured Alphaproteobacteria bacterium, assembly GCA_963780095.1. Taxonomy (GTDB): domain Bacteria; phylum Pseudomonadota; class Alphaproteobacteria; order Acetobacterales; family Acetobacteraceae; genus JAMXLO01. The sequence goes on along the minus strand of CAWABH010000042.1, from coordinate 33,330 downwards.
AGAAGAGTCCTCCCCCTCCCCTTGCGGGAGGGGGGTTGGGGGGAGGGGGACGCGGTACCAATTCGGGCTTGGTATTTGTCCGACCGCATTGTCTTGCGATGGTGCGATCCCTACCCCTCCCCCCAACCCCCTCCCGCAAGGGGAGGGGGAGAATTACGCTCCTGCCGCGTTTGTCCTGACGCCGATGGGGCATGTTCCGGGGACCGCCATGACTGATTCATTGTGATCAGACTTCCACCCGTCGTTTGGCGAGTTCGGCTTCATTCACGCGCAGGCCCAACCCCGGCCCATCCGGCAGATGGAACAGCCCATCCACCGGCTTAGGCGGATTCTCGAACACCGCGTGCGTGCGCGTCGATGGATCGTTCCACTCGATCGGCTTGCTCGCCTGCAACTGCGCTGCAACAACATGCATATTCGCAGTGTGTCCGATCATCGGCTGCGTCTGGTGCGACACCAGTTCCACGCCATGCGCATGCGCGAGCGCGGCACAGCGCATCAGGCCGGTGATGCCGCCCATCTTCACGATGTCCGGCTGCACCATACGCACGCCCGCCGCGATCAAATCGGCCAGCGCCGCCAACGTGTAGGTCTGCTCGCCCGCCGATACTGTGATGTCCAATGCGCGCGCGACCTCGCCCATCGCCTTGATGTGATAGTGCTGCACCGGCTCCTCGAACCACCAGAAGCCGAGTTCCTCCAGCACCCGGCCCACGCGGATCGCACCGCCGGTTGTGAAGCCGTTGTTCGCGTCGAAAGCCAGCGGAAATCCATCGCCCACCAACTTGCGCACCGCGCGCGCCTTCGCAATGTCGCCAGGAATATCGCGGTCCAATTCGGTGCGCGGATTGTCGAAGCGGATCTTGATCGCGGCCGGCTTGTCCTTCAGCCGCGTCTCGACGACACGCAGCACATCGTCCAGGCTGCGATCACCGTTGCCGCCGATCGACGCATAGAACGGCAGCGCGGTGCGCCATGCGCCGCCGAGCAGCTTGTAGATCGGCAGGCCGGTCAGCTTGCCCTTGATGTCCCACATCGCAATGTCGAGCGCCGCCAGCGCACCGGTCAGCGCACCCTCGGGGCCGAGCTTCACGCACGTGTGCAACAGCGTATCGAGCAGCACCGCATGGTCCAGCGGGTCCTTGCCGATCAGCGCGGGCGCAAGATCGTGCTTTATCATTCCAAGCGATGCGAGCCCGCCCTGCATCGGTGAGGCCTCGCCGATGCCGTCGATCCCATCATCGGTGAACACGCGCACGAAGGCGCTGCGCTGCGCAGGCTTGTCGTCGGGCGACCACGCCACTTGGAAGGCGTCGATGCGGGTGATCTTCATGTCGTCTCCTCCCGGTCTTCAGTCTTCAATCAACACCGGCAGCACCGACAGGACAAGGACAACGGCCATGGCAACGTTGAACGCCCGCAATTGCAGCGGCGATCGCAACAGCCGGCCCGCACCACTGCCGAGCAGCGCCCAGACCAGCACACATGGCATTCCGACCGCGAGGAAAACGATGAAGATGCGGGCAAGCTGTGCGACGAGGGATTGATTTGGTGACAGATATTCGCCTGCGGCGCCGACCGCGATCAGCCATGCCTTTGGATTGATCCATTGAAATGCCACGGCGCCAGCGAAGCTGAGCACGCGCGTTCGCCCGCCTTCGCCGGGCGACGGAGCGCTGGCGATCTGCCAGGCGAGCCAGACGAGCCACGCGGCGCCTGCCCAGCGGAACAGCGGCAGCAACAGGGGCCAGCTGACCAGCGCCGAGCCGAGGCCGGCGCAGACCAGCGTCAGCATCAGGGCGAAGCCGACCACGATCCCCAGCATGTGCGGCACGGTCGCGCGGATGCCGTGGTTCGCCGCCGATGCGGCAACCATGACGTTGTTCGGACCCGGCGTGATGTACATCGCCACCGAGAAGCCGAGCAGCGAGAGCAGCATGCTGTCCATGCGTGATAGGACAGCATGACTGTCGTGCCTCGACAATGCCCTGGGCAATGCCGCTGAAGCGTTTGTGCTATGCGGCCCGCAGTCACGTTCGCATGTTGGGGTTGTGAACCCGCGGCGCACGCAGCAACATCAGCCCTCAGTTCGAATTGGATGGGGTGCGCAGATGGCGGGCGAGGTTCTGCACGAGGAACGGGAAAAGCTGGGGCCGGAAGTTCTCGACAGGCATCGGGCGATCTCGACGATCATGGAAGAGCTGGAGGCGATCGACTGGTACGATCAGCGCATCAAGGGGAGCAGCAACGCGGAATTGCAGGCGGTGCTCCTGCACAATCGCAACGAGGAAAAGGAGCATGCGTCGATGCTGCTGGAATGGCTCCGTCGCCATGACGACGAATTCAGCACTCACCTCAAGACGTACCTGTTCAGCCAGGGACCGATCCGGGAAGTGGGCGCATCGGCTGAAGGGATCTCCGGTGCGGATGGCAGCCTCTCGATCGGCAGTCTGAAGGGCTGAGCGATGAACCATCTGTACAGGGAACTGGCGCCGATCTCCGACGCGGCGTGGGAGGAGATCGAGAAGGAAGCGCGTCGGACGCTCAAGACGACGCTGGCTGCGCGGAAGCTGGTCGATTTCGTTGGCCCGCAAGGCTGGGAGGCATCGGCCGTCGGCATCGGCCGAAGCAAGCCTGTCGAACCGCCGTCATCCGGCAACGTCGAGGCGCGGCTGCGCCAGGTGCTGCCGTTGGTCGAATTGCGCGTGCCGTTCGAGATGCTGCGCAGCGAACTCGATGCGATCGATCGCGGCGCCAAGGATCCGGACACCGATCCGATCATCGAGGCAGCGCGCAGGATCGCCATCGCCGAGGATCGCGCGATCTTCCATGGCTATGCGGCGGCCGGCATCAGCGGCATCTGCGAGCGGCGCGCCGACGCTGCCGTGCAGCTCAGCGACGACTATGCGAGCTATCCCGATTTCGTGGCGACTGCGTTGAACCGGTTGCGCGACGCCGGGGTTGACGGGCCTTTCGCCGTGGCATTGAGCGAGCGCTGCTACACTGGCCTTACCGAAGCGACGGTCGCCGGCTATCCGGTTCTCGAACATGTCCGCCGACTGATCGATGGTCCTTTGGTGTGGGCGCCTGGGCTGCACGGTGCGGTCGTGCTGTCGATGCGCGGCGAGGATTTCGAACTGACCGTCGGGCAGGATTTCTCGATCGGCTATCTCGACCACGATGCCGAGCGCGTGCGGCTCTACATCGAGGAGAGCTTCACGTTCTGGCTGCAGTCGCCGCAGGCGGCGGTGCCTCTCGTGTATTCGGAGGCGGAGGCTCGCCAGCCCTGATGGGTATCGCCGCGCGGTTCCGGATCGCGGGTCAGTTCGCCTCCGAGGGCACCGCAGCCGGCAGATCGGCTGTGTGGTCCGGGATATGCAGGAAGAACGCACAGACGAACGAGGACATCAGGCACAGGAACGCCAGCCCGTACAAGCCGCCCGCAAAGCTGCCGGTCATATCCTTCACGACCCCGACATACCAAGGGCCAAAGAACCCTCCGAGATTGCCGATCGAATTGATCCACGCGATGGAGGCCGCCGCTGCCGTGCCGGTGAGGAACATCGACGGCATCGACCAGAATGGCCCTTTCGATCCGTAGAACCCGAACGTCGCGATCGACAGGCCGACCATCGCCCACCAGGTACCCATCGTCATGCCGGCGATGATCAGCCCGATCGTGGAGACGACGCACGCGCCGAGCAGATTCCAACGCCGCTCGTGCATCCGGTCGGACAGCCGGCCCCACGCCACGAGGCCAATGCCGCCGGTGACGTACGGGATCATGGTCAGCCAACCGACCGTCATGTTGCTCAGATCGCCCAGCGATTTGATCATCTGCGGCACGAAGATCAGCACGCCGAGGCTGGCGACGACGATGCCGAAATAGTTCAGCGCCAGCAGCAGCACCTTGGGATCGAACATCCCCTGCAACAGGCTGAATGTCCGCACCGCTTCCTTGGCGTGGCGCTCGGCCAGCAATTTTGCGCTGAGCCAGGTCTTTTCCTCGGCGGTCAGAAACGTCGCCTGTTCCGGCCGGTCCGTCAGAACGAAGAAGGTGAGGATGCCGATCAAGATGGTTGGGACCCCCTCGGCGATGTACATCCACTGCCATCCGCGCAGACCCAGGACTTCATCGAGACCCAGCAGAGCTGTCGAAACCGGCGAGCCCGCGGCAACTGCAATCGGCAGGCCGATCAGGAAGCCTGACACGATGCGGGCGTGATGCCGGGCCGGAAACCAATACGTGAAGTAAAGCACGATTCCCGGGAAGAAACCGGCTTCGGCGGCCCCCAACAGGAACCGCACCAATGCGAAGCTGTTGGCGCCGACAACCAGCGCGGTCAGCCCGGCGAAGATGCCCCAGGTGATCATGATGCGCGCAATCCAAATGCGCGCGCCGACTTTTTCCAGGACGATGTTGCTGGGAACCTCGAAGATGAAATAGCCCCAGTAGAAGGTGCCCGCGGCGAAGCCGAAGGCGGTGGCCGAAAGGCCGAGGTCGCCGCGCATGGTCAGCCCGGCGAAGCTCACGTTGATTCGGTCGATGTAGGCGAGGAAGTAGGTGAAGATGGCAAACGGCAGCAGACGCATGTAGATCTTGCGCATTGCCGATTTTTCGAGCGCTTCGTGCACTTGGCTCTCCCTATGTGGCCGCTGGCGTCCGATCGTCGGCGCGCATGGGCTTCTTCTGATCAGTCGATCTTACACTTTAGAACCGTTTCACGCCGTCATGCAATTGGGTATTGCATTGTTGCGACGGAAACCACTTAGCCACGGAGCGACTGCGTGGATTCTTCGTCCACGGTCCCATCGGTATTGATGGCGACCTTGTAGAGCGTGCGCGCGTTTGCCGCCGAAACCAGCCCGTCGCGCACATCGCGCGCAACCGAGGCGGGATCGCGCATCGTCGGATCGCCCATTCCGGCGCCGCCGGGTAGTTTCAGAATCAACCGGTCGCCGTCGGGGATCACCTGGAAGCCCTTGGTGCGCAGCGTCTTGCCGCCCTTCAGCGCGACCACGCCGGGTGCGCCGTCAAGACCGCCCTCGCGCCCCTTCGGCGCATTGGCGATGCGGTCGAAGATGGCATTGACCGCGAATTCCAGGTCGCCCTTGGCGCCGATCTCCATGATCTGGCCGGTGCCGCCGCGGGTGCGTCCGGCGCCACCTGAATCCGGGCGCAGTTCCTTCGTCCAGAAGACGATCGGCGCGACGTTCTCGGTTGCCTCCACCGGCATCGTGCGCACGCCGGACGGGAAGGCGGTCGCGTTCAGCCCGTCGCTGGTCGGGCGCGCGCCGGTGCCGCCGGAGTTGAAGGTGATGATCTCGAAATCAGGCACCACCGGGCGATTGCCGCGCGCCTGCCCGGACACCGATGAACCTCCGCGCAACGGCGGATTCCACAATGCGGATGCGCCTTCCGCGGTGACTCGTTCCGGCACCGCCTGATGAAGGCAGCCCATCATCAGGTCGGGCAGCAGGTGGCCGATCACGTGGCGCACCGACACCGGATAGGGATGCGGTGCGTTCAGGATGCAGCCTTCCGGGATCTTCATGCGAAATGGTGCAAGGCTTGCCCAGTTGTTCGGGATGTCCGGCGCCACGACGCATTTGATTCCGAAGCAGGAATACGCACGGCAGTAGGCCGGCGGCACGTTGATGCCGCGCGACGAAAGCCCCGAGGTGCCGGCGTAGTCCACCTCGATGCCGTCATCCAGGATGGTCATCTCGGCCTTCAGCGTGACGGGCTCCTCGTAGCCGTCGGATCTGATCTCGGCGCGGTAGGTGCCTTTGGGGATGCGGGCGATCTCGGCCAGCGTGGCGCGGTGCGAGCTTTCGAAGACGAAGTTGGCGAGCGGGTCGAGACTGTCCATCTCGAACTCGTCCATCATCTCGGCCAGGCGATGCGCGCCAGCATCGTTGCACGCGCACAGCGAGTAGATGTCGCCCTCGAGTTCGACGGGCAGGCGCGAACCCGCACGGATGATGTCGAAGAAGGTTTCGTTTGGCCGGCCCTGGTCGAAGCATTTGACGATCGGGATGTACATGCCTTCTTCGAATACGGATCGGCCTTCCGGGCCCATGCCGAGGCCTCCGACATCGATCACGTGCGCAGTGTTGGCGAACAGTCCGACGATGCGTGCCTTGTGGAAGGCGGGCGTGACGACGGTGAGGTCGTGCAGGTGACCGGTGCCGAGCCATGGGTCGTTGGTAATGTAGTGGTCGCCGGGCTGCATCCTATCGATGGGGAATTTCCGCAGGAAGTGGCCGACGCTCTCCGCCATGGAGTTGACGTGGCCGGGCGTGCCGGTGACCGCCTGCGCCATCATGCGCCCGGCGAGATCGAAGATGCCGGCGGACAGATCGCCGGCCTCGCGCACCGTGGTGGAGAAGGCGGTACGGATCATCGTCTGCGCCTGTTCCTCCACGACGGCGATCAGGCGGTTCCACATGATCTGGCGATGGATCTGAGCCAGCGCGTTGGTTTCATGCGACATCAGTCAGTTTCCCGCGTCAGTTCGATGTAACCCAGCCAATTCACCGTTGCTCTCCAGCCCTGGCTGACAAGCGTCGAGGTTTCGTCTTCGGCGATGATGGCCGGCCCGGCGATCTGCACGCCAGGTGCAAGCGCCATCCGATCATAGACCGACCATGGCGAGACTTCGCCCGTGGTTGTATTGCACACGAGTTGTGTCCTGGCCGGCACGGCGTCCGGCGCGAATAACGCTTCGTCCCCGGCGACCGGTACGCCTGGCTCATCCCGCGGCACTGCCGCCACGACGACGGCATAGCTCATGATCTCCACATCGGAGCCAGGCACCGGGCGATCGTAGAACCTGATGTATTCCGTATCATAGGCGGCACGGATCGCCGGTACGTCGTGCTCGTTCAGGGGACGGGGAGGCAGCGGTACGGGGATCTCGTGGCCCTGGCCCACGTATCGCATATAGGCGACGCGGCTGTGCGCGAGCTTCGCATTGAAGCTGCCCTGTTCAACAACCGCCAGCGCCTCGGCTACCATATCGGCCAACAGCGCGTTTACAGCGGCAACATCGAACGAGGAAAAGCGCTGATACAGGCTGCGAACAACCTCGTAGCCCACCGGCGCGCGCAGGAACCCGATCGCGCTGCCAACCCCGGCGCTCGTTGGCACCAGCACATGCCTGATGCCGACCTTCTCCGCGACCCGGCACGCATGCACCGGGCCGCCGCCGCCGAATGCGATCAGCGTGCGGCCTTCATAGGTCTTGCCGGACTCGATCGCATGCACGCGCGCCGCGTTCGACATGTTCTCGTCAACCATCTCGACCACGCCAAGTGCGGCCATCTCCGCGGTAAGACCCAGCCTGCCGCCGACGCGTGCCTGCAACGCATCATGTGCCGCCGAGGCATCGAGCCGCATCGTGCCGCCGGCGAAGCGGGCCGGGTCGTAGCGGCCGAGCATGAGATTCGCGTCGGTTACCGCGGGCTCGGTGCCGCCGCGTCCGTAGCAGGCCGGCCCGGGATCGGCGCCGGCACTTTCCGGTCCGACCGCGATGCGACCCATCGTGTCGACATGCGCGATCGAGCCGCCGCCGGCGCCGATCTCCACCATCTCAATCACCGGAATCCGGAGCGGCAGACCCGAACCCTTCCGAAACCGACCCACGCGCGCGATCTCGAAGGCGCGCGATGTCTGCGGCCGTCCGTCGTCGATCAGGCAGATCTTCGCGGTGGTTCCACCCATGTCGAACGACAGCACGTTCGCGATGCCGCATTGTCGTGCGATGCTGGCCGAGAAGATCGCGCCGCCGGCGGGGCCGCTTTCAACCAGGCGGATCGGCAGGCGGCAGGCGGTCTCGATGGTGGTCAGTCCGCCGCCCGACAGCATGAGAAACAGCGGACCCGAGATGCCGATCTCCCGCAGCCCATCCGCCAGCCCGCGAAGGTAGCGCGCCATCGCAGGCTGCACATAGGCGTTGGCGACGGTTGTGGAGAACCGCTCCCACTCGCGCATCTCCGGCGACACCTCGCTGGAGAGCGAGACCGGAATGTCCGGCAGCTCCTCGGCCAGCACATCGCGCACGCGGCGTTCGTGCGCGGGATTGACAAAAGCGTGGAGCAGACCGACGGCGATGCTCTCCACCCGCTCGCGGCGCAGCACGGGCACCAGTGCGCGAACCGCTCCGACATCCAGCGCCAGCAGCACGTTGCCTTCGTTGTCCAGTCTTTCGGGAAGCGGGAGGCGCAGATGGCGCGGTACCAGCGGTTCAGGCAGCACGATGTTGAGATCGTACTGGTCGTAGCGGCTCTCGTTGCCCATCGCGATCACGTCGCGAAAGCCCTGCGTGGTGAGCAGCGCGGTGCGCGCGCCCTTGCGTTCGATCACCGCATTCGTGGCGAGTGTGGTGCCGTGGATGACGATGCCGATATCGGCGGCGGCCACACCGGACGACCGCAAGATCTCGCGTGCGCCGGCCATTACACCCTCTTCCGGCGCCACCTGCGTGGTGAGAACCTTGATTGTGCTGCGCCTGCCGTCATGCTCGAGAGCCAGATCGGTGAAGGTGCCGCCGATATCAACGGCAAGTCGAGCTGATGGCATCAAGTCCTCGGCTTTGTTGGTCGCCGGGGGCAGTCAAGCCGGTCGGCCCGAGCGTGGCAAGCGTTTGGCTTGCACCAGCGGCGGAATGCCGCTATCATGATATCAAAGGAGCAGCAGATGGCCCAGCTCGTCGTGCGCAACCTGGAAGATGAGGTGAAGGCGAAGCTCCGCCGGCGTGCCGCCGCGCATGGCTGGAGCATGGAGGAGGAGGTGCGGGCCATCCTGCGCGACGCGGTGAAGGAGGAAGCCCGGCAAGGGCGCGGCCTCGGGACCGAAATCGCGGCTTTATTCCGTGGGATAGGGCTCCGCGAGGGTGAGGAGATCCACGAGTTCCGTGGGTACACGATCAAACCAGTGACATTCGATTGAATGGTAATCCTCGACACCAATGTGATTTCCGCCTTGATGCACGAACCGCCGCGATCAGAGGTAACTGCGTGGTTGGACCGACAACCGCGCGTCTCCATCTGGACAACCTCCATCACGATCATGGAGATCCGTCACGGAATAGAATCACTCGCGCCTGGCAGACGCCGTACTAGCCTGCATCTGGCAATGGAGAGATTGGTAGGCGAGAAGATCGAGCATCGGATAGCAGCATTCGACACGGCCGCCGCGAACGCCGCTGCTGTATTGATGGCGGAGCGGCAACGCGCCGGGCGGCCCGGCGACATGCGCGACACGATGATCGCCGGCATCGTCATCGCCAGTCACGCCACGCTGGCAACGCACAATACCAGGCACTTTGCCGATCTCTCGGTTCCAGTCGTCGATCCGTGGCAGGCGTGACTGCGATGACCTAGAGTACGCCCGAACGGGGAGACATGCCGATGCAGCCACGCCTGTTGCTTGCCGCCTTGATGCCGCGCGACGTGGTGACGCGGGCACGGAACGAATTCGATGCGCTGGTGGTGGAAGGCAAGGACGACATGACGGCGGCGCAGGTGATCGAGGCCGCCACCGCACACCACGCCGATGCGATCATGTTCACCAACACGCTGCCGCTGACCGCCGATGCGATCGCACGGCTGCCGGAGAGCGTGCGCGTCGGCGCCACCAGCAGCGTCGGTTATGACCACATCGATGTGGCTGCGGCGAAGGCGCGGGGCTTGTTCGTGACCAACACGCCAGGCGTTCTGACCGAATGCACCGCGGACTTCGCGTTCATGATGCTGCTGGCTGCGGCACGACGTGCCCACGAATACGACAAGATCATGCGCGCCGGCTGGCGCTACCGCATCGGGCAGGGCGATTTGCTGGGGGTGAGTGTCTCGGGCAAAACGCTCGGCATATTGGGGATGGGTCGCATCGGGCGCGCTATGGCGCAACGCGCGCGCGGCTTCGACATGACCGTGCTGTATCATTCGCGCAACCGACTGCCGGCGGACCTTGAGCGGGGGGCGCAGTATTTCGCATCCTTCCACGACATGCTGCCGCATTGCGATTTCCTGTCGCTGCATGCGCCGGCCGGACCGGCAACGGACAAGATCGTCAATGCGGAGGCGTTGGCACTGATGCCGGGGGGCGCGGTGCTGGTGAACGTCTCGCGCGGCGGACTGGTGGATGAGGATGCACTGTTTGACGCCCTGACGTCGGGGCAGTTGTTTGCCGCCGGGCTCGACGTGTTTCGATCCGAGCCTGACTTTGATCTGCGGTTTGCCGGACTCGACAACGTGTTGTTGTCGCCGCATATCGGCAGCGGCTCGGTCGAGACGCGCAACGCGATGGGATTTCGTGCACTGGACAACATCGCGGCGGTCCTGGCGGGGAAGGGGCCAATCGATCCGCTGTGGCTGTAAGATTCCCCGGAGACAGCATGACCAGATACATCGGCGCAATTGACCAGGGCACGACGAGCACCCGTTTCATCATATTCGATCGGACGGGCGAGACGATCGCCACGGCGCAGATGGAGCATCGGCAGATCTATCCGCAACCCGGTTGGGTGGAACACGATCCGCATGAGATCTGGCAGAACACGCAGATAGTCGTCGCCGATGCGCTGCGCCGCGCCGGCCTGGATGCACGCGATCTCGCTGCGGTCGGCATCACCAACCAGCGCGAGACGACCCTGCTATGGGACCGCGTCACCGGTCAGCCGATGCACAACGCTGTCGTCTGGCAGGACACGCGCGTCGATCCGCTGGTCGCCGAATACGCGCGCCATGGCGGCCAGGACCGCTTCCGCGCACAGACCGGACTGCCGCTCGCGAGCTACTTCAGCGCGCTCAAGCTGCGTTGGCTGTTGGACAACGTGCCCGGCGCGCGCCGGCGTGCGGAAGCCGGCGATCTGCAGTTCGGAACAATCGATACATGGCTGCTCCGGCAGCTCTGTGCGTTGCATCTGACCGACGTCACCAACGCCAGCCGCACGCAGCTGATGAATCTTACGACGCTGGATTGGGACGATACACTGCTCGCCGCTTTTGGTATCCCGCGCGCCGTGCTGCCGCGCATCGTGCCGTCCTCCATGATCTATGGCATTGCAACCGGCGAATTGGATGGCGTTCCCATCGCAGGCATCCTCGGCGACCAGCAGGCTGCATTGATGGGCCAGGCATGCTTCGCTCCCGGCGAGGCGAAGAACACCTACGGCACGGGCTGCTTTCTGCTGATGAACACCGGCGAGACGCCGGTTGCATCGACCAGCGGCCTCGTCACCACAGTCGCCTGGCAGCTCGGCGAGCAGAAAGCCTGTTATGCACTGGAAGGTTCGATCGCCGTCACCGGTGCGATGGTGCAGTGGCTGCGCGACAACCTCGGCCTCATCAGGACCAGCGCAGACATCGAAACGCTCGCCGCATCGGTTGCCGACAACGGCGATGTCTATTTCGTGCCCGCCTTCTCCGGCCTTTATGCTCCTTGGTGGCGTGCCGATGCGCGCGGCGTTATTGCCGGCCTCACGCGCTACGCCACCGCCGGCCATATCGCCCGCGCCGCCCTGGAAGCGACAGCTTACCAGACGCTCGATGTGATCGAGGCGATGCAGCGCGATTCAGGCATTCCCATTAGAACGCTGCGCGTCGACGGTGGCATGGTGGTGAACAACCTGCTGATGCAGTTCCAATCCGACATCCTGAACGTGCCGGTGCTGCGCCCGCGCACGATCGAAACCACCGCGCTTGGTGCAGCCTATGCGGCAGGGCTGGCTGTCGGCTACTGGCAGGATACCGATGATCTCGCGCGCAACTGGGGTGTCACGCGAACATGGACGCCCGCAATGACTCAGGACAGCCGCACGTCGCTCATCGCCTCCTGGCACAAGGCGATTGCGCGTTCATTCGACTGGACGTGACGGCGTTACATCCCAATCGAATATCCGCCATCGACCGGTATCGCCGTGCCGGTGACGAAATCCGAAGCCGGGCTCGCGAGAAACGCCGCAATGCCCGCCATGTCGCCCGGCACGCCCCAGCGGGCCGCCGGTGTGCGATTTTCCACGCGCTCGTGCAGTCCTTCCACCTCCCGTCGCGCGCGCCGCGTCAAATCGGTGTCGATCCACCCGGGCAATACCGCGTTCACCTGGATGTTGTCCTTCGCCCACGCCGTCGCCATCGCACGCGTCATCTGCACGATGCCGCCCTTGCTCGACGCATACGGCGTGGCATAGGGCGCACCGAACAGCGACATCATCGAGCCGATGTTGATCATCTTGCCGCCGCCCGCTTGCTTCATCGGCGCATACGCGGCCTGCGAGCACAGGAAGGCGCTGGTCAGGTTGGTGTCCAGCACGTGATGCCACTCTTCCTCGGTGTAATCCTGCGGCATCTTGCGGATCGCCGTTCCCGCATTGTTCACCAGGATATCCAGCCGGCCGAACTCCGCCACCGTAGCCGACACCAGCTTCACGCAGGCAGCCTTCTTCGTCACATCGGCCGCCATGAAGGCGCAGCGCGCACCAAGCTCCCGCAAAGATGCCAGTGCCGACCTCGCCTTTTCCTCGTCGCGTCCCGCAACGACAATCGTCGCGCCGCAGGACGCCATCCCTTGAGCCATGCCAAGCCCGATGCCGCCATTGCCGCCAGTGACGATGGCCACCTTGCTGGTCAGATCGAACAGCTTCATGTGTAGTTCCGGGCGTTAGACCGGCCCCCAATCGTCATGGCCGGACTTGATCCGGCTATCATCGCTAGGCGGCCCCGCGCTTCATCTCGGCGCGCGATTCAGCGAGATGGTCGAACCGTTTGCGATAGGTGCCCAGACCCAGCGTCTGCGACCGCAGATCGATGATCAGGTCATGCAGTTCCGCCTCCGGCACCAGCGCCTCCACGTCGTCCCAGCCAGGCCAGCCGTCCTTCTCCGCAAACCCGAGGATCTGTCCGCGCCGTCCGGTCAGCAGACGCTGCGCCCGCGGCGTGAATTCGTTCGGCACGCTGATCGTCACGTGGTTGACCGGCTCCAGCAGGATCGGGTCCGCCTTCGCCATCCCTTCCTTCATCGCGAGATTGGTTGCGGTCTTGAACGCCATGTCGGAGCTGTCCACCGAGTGGAACCCGCCATCCACCAGCGTCACCGAAATGTCCACCACCGGAAACCCGAACGGCCCCTTCTTCGCCAACTCCTCGGCCGCCTCGGCGACTGCCGGAATGAAGTTGCGCGGCACCGCGCCGCCGACGATCTTGTCGATGAACGCAAAGCCTTCACCGCGCGCGCGCGGCGCGATATCGATCTTCACGTCGGCGAATTGGCCGTGCCCGCCGCTCTGCTTCTTCAGCCTGCCATGCTCATGCACCGCGCGCCGGATCGTCTCCTTGTAGGCCACCTGCGGCTTGTGCGTCGCCACCTTCAGCGCGTAGTCCTTCGCCAGTCGATCGACCGTTGCAAGCAGGTGCATCTCGCCCTGGCCGTGCAGCACGGTTTCGCTGGTGTCCTGCTCGTGTTCGACTGTCAGGGTCGGATCTGCCTCCCGCTGCTTCTGCAGCGCGCCATTGAGCTTCACATCGTCTTTGTGATCCGAGGTCACGATTGCCAGCGAATAGACCGGCGCCGGCGGCTCGGGGAACGGCAGTTGCTCCGGCGTCCCACCCGGCGAAATGGTGGCGCCCGTCGGCACGCCATCCAGGCGTCCCAACGCGACAACTTCGCCCTCGACTGCTTCGGCCACCTTGGAAAGCTCGCCTCCAGGCATGCGATAGATGCCGCCGAGCCGCGTCCCGCCAAGCGTGACACCGTCCTTGATGATGCCGCGCCATATGCGCGCATAGGACAACTTGCCGGTGTGCCCGGCATGTACGGTCTTGAACACCTGTGCCAGCGGCGGTCCGTCTTCCGCCACGCCCTTGCGCGCGGCAGTCTCCCGCGGCATCGGCGTGTCGTGGCGAAGCGCCTTCCACAGCCGGCGCACGCCGCCGGCATTCTCCGCCGAACCGACCAGCACTTCGATCACCGCGCCGGCAGCGAGGTCCTTCCGCAGGTCGTTGTAAATCTCCGCCGTCGTCGGCTTGACGTCCTCGAGCACCTTTTCCAGCAGCGCGTCGTCGCGGTCGGCCAGCACCTCGACCAACTTGTTCAACGCATCCTGTTCGTCATCCTGTAATGCTGATGGAATCTGCATGAGCTCCGACGGCTGGCCCTTGCGATAACGATAGGCACGCTCACTCACCACATCGACATAGCCGCTTACCGTCTCGCCATCGATGATCGGCACCTGGCGCAGCACAAGCGGCGAACCGGCGTAGCCTTGCAGCGCAGCCAGCGAATCGCTCACACTGCCTTCCAGCGTCTCGATCTTGTTGATGAAGAGCATGTGCGGCACGCCCTGGTCCGCCAGCAGCTTCAGCAGCGGCGCGACGGTCAGCGCACGGGCAGGTGCGGGCTCGCACACCACCACGGCGAGATCGACCATGGCGAGCGCACAACTGGTCTCGTAGGCAAACTCGATGGACCCTGGACAGTCCAGCACCGACCATGCATCGCCGAGATAGGTGCAATGACCCAAGCGAACTTCGGTGGTGGCTGGTCGGTTCCGCGGGTCGGCCGGCCGCTTGACCGGCGCGCCGGCCGTCTCCATCAGCGCCTCGAACAGAGTGGACTTGCCGCTGCTGTACGGCCCGACCAGAGCCACCGAGCGGGGACTTCTGCCGTTTTGTGATCCTGACATGCCGGTGCCTCCCTATGCTTCGTTCACGGCGCCGTCCCGCGTATTGGTCGCGGCGCATTGCGTCGGCCGATCCTAGCGAAGTTTTCGTGACACGCGAGTCCGGTCGGCTGGCGCCGTTTTCAATCGACCGACGTGCCGTGATTGGCGCCCTCAAAGCCCTGAGCATGCGCGCTGAGCTTTTCGAGCGCCTTCAACAGGTTGCTCCATTCCGTGCGACTCATGCCCTCGGCAAGCTGCTCTTCAAGCTTGCATGCGAGCGGCACCACGCTCTGGTGCACCGCAGCACCCTTCCGAGTAAGGTGCAGCAGCCGACCGCGCCCGTCGCGTGGGTCGTGCATCTGGCGCAGCAGGCCACGCGCCACCAGGCTTGCGGCCGCGCGGGAAACCTTCACCTTGTCCATCGCCGTCCACTCGCCGATCGCGCTCGGCGACAGCGTGCCGAAACGGCCGACCATTGCCAGCACACGCCATTCCGGAATGCTCAGGCCAAACGCCTCGGAATAGCGACGCGCAAACAGTCGCGATACACGGTTGGCGGCCACCGATAGTCTGTAGGGCAGAAAGTCCTCGAGCTTGAAAGCCTCCCCGTTCAGCTTCGGCATCGCCGTGCGTCTTCTTGATTCTGTTAGCATTGGAAACCATTCCCCAGTCGAGCCACCCCTGGTATATCGCGGATACAGGTGGCAGGAAACCGGGGCCATGGGTGCCGAGTTCTTCGGCTGCGGCCGTACCATAACGGGCCATGGCACGAACGGAGCAAGACAGACATGTGTGATACGATCGTAGCTCTGCCTGGCGCTACTGCGATGGGAGGCGTCCTGTTCGGCAAGAACAGCGACCGCGAACGCAATGAGGCCCAGGCTGTGGAATTCTTCGCCCGTGCACAGCATACGGACGATGCGCGCGTAACTTGCACTTACATCGACATCCCGCAGGTTCGGCAGACGTTCGCTGTGCTGCTGTGCCGCCCGTTCTGGATCTGGGGCGCCGAGATGGGCGCCAACGAACATGGCGTGGTTATCGGCAACGAGGCGGTGCACGCGCGCATTCCGCCACAACGGGAGCGAGCGCTGACCGGCATGGACCTGTTGCGCCTCGCCCTCGAACGCGCCGCCAGCGCGGCACAGGCGGTCGATGTGATCACGACATTGCTCGAGCAATTTGGCCAGGGCGGCAGCTGCGGCCATCTCACGCCGCGGTTCTACCACAACTCGTTCATCGTCGCCGATCCGCACGAAGCCTATGTGCTGGAGACGGTGGGACGCATGTGGGCGGTCGAGCGCGCCAGCGGCGTCCGTTCGATTTCCAACGCCTACAGCATCGGCCGAGGCGCGATGCGGGCGAGTCCCGGCCTGATCGACCATGCGCGGACGGCAGGCTGGTGCCGCGACGCCGCGGACCTCGATGTCGCGGCCACGTTCAGCGACATGAGGCAGGATACGATCACCCAGGGCCGTGCTCGTTGCCTGCGCTCCACTGCGTTGCTTCAGCGCTCCGCTGGCCGGTTGCGTGCGGTCGACATGATGGCGATCCTGCGCGACCACGGTGCGACGGCGGAAACCGACCCCGACTGGCATCCGCAGGACGCAGCGAACCGCACGATCTGCATGCATGCGGCGGACGGCGACAGGGGTGGGCAGACCGTCAGCTCGCTGGTTTCCGAGTTGCAGGTAGATCGTATCGTGCATTGGGTGACCGCAACCGCTGCGCCGTGCACATCGATCTTCAAGCCTGTGCTGCCTGGCGTTGCATTGCCGGCGCATGGTCCTCGACCAACCGACCGGTTCGATCCGCGCACCCTTTGGTGGCGCCACGAACAGTTGCATCGCGCCATGCTGGAAGAATTCCCGATCCATCTCGCCGCCATCCGGGCCGAACGCGACGGACTGGAAGCAGCCTTCCGCACACGCATCGACGGCGTGCTGGCCGACGGCACGGCTGCCGATCGCACCCAGGCCGTCGCCGAGTGCTGGGCCGATGCCGACAGCACCGAGCGCCGCTGGCTCGACGAACTCGGGGCCGTTGGCGAGCGGGTGATGCGACCCGACTTTCGCGCGAGCTGGCGCGAGTTGAATCGGCTGGCTGGCCTGGAGGAATCAGAAGCGGCCGAGTAGTCGGCGTCCGGTTTTCACCGTCATGGCCGTCCCCGGACTTGATCCGGGGATCAGTCCCGGCCATCTGCTGTGGCACAGGTGTCGTGTCAGATGGCCGGGTCAAGCCCGGCCATGACGGTGAAAGAGGTGCGCGGCGAGCCAACGGTAACGGGCGTTAGGTCTCAGAGAGGCGCCAGCGCCAGCAGGCCGTAGCCGGTGATCATCGGCGCATGGTAGGTGCGCTGAACCCGCTTCACCGACGGTCCGAGCGCGGAACGCATCGCGAGCCAGTTGATCATCTCGATCCCCTCGGTGCCGCCACGCTCCATGTAGTCACGGTGAGACAATGCTGCGAGCGTCTCCGGCTCGTCCTCGATCTGGTCAAGGAACTGGTTGTCCCATTCCTGGTTGACAAACCCGAAGCGCGCTCCTTGCAACTGGTGAGACAGGCCGCCGGTGCCCATCACGACGACATTGATGTCCTTCACGTAGCATTCGACCGCGCGCCGTACCGCAGCGCCCAATTTGTAGAGGCGCCGAGCCGTCGGAATCGGATGCTGAATCACATTTACCGCAATCGGCACCACCGGCGTCCGCCAGTTCGTATCGGCAAGCATCGGCATGAAGGACATGACGCCGTGGTCGATCGACATCTCCTGGCAGACGGTCGGATCGAACTCATCCTCCACCAGGCAGCGCGCGAGGTGCCAGGCGAACTGCGGATCGCCGCGCATGTCCGGCAAATCGCGCTTGCCCCAGCCCTCGTCCGCCTGCGGATGCATCTCGCAGGCGCCTAGCGCAAAGGTCGGGTAGGCGTCGAAGAAGAACCGGTTCATGTGGTCGTTGTAAACGATCACGTAGAGATCCGGTCGCAGCGATTCCAGCCAGGCGCGCACCGGCTCGTAGCCGTCGAACAACGGCGCCCACATCGGATCTTTCTGCTGGCCCTTGTCGTACACCGTGCCGAACGATGGTGCATGCGAGGAGCCAACGCCGCCAACAATCCGACCCATGCTCAGTGTCCCTTCCGTTCAGCCATGAACTGCTCCAGCGTCCGGCCGCTTGTGTGCGCTCCGACCTGCAGCAAGGACTGGCCAAGCGCACCGGCGATCTTGATCAGGAGATAGATGCTGCAACCGGCATCGTTCATTGCCTTCCAGTCGCGCTGTCGTACCATTTCAACCTCGGTTTCGTCGAGGCCCATCCCGCGCGCGTAGCCCAATTCGTCCGCGACAAAGCGGCCGCGATTACCCGCATCGGTCAGCGACATCGCCATGCGGTTGAGCCGGTAACCGGCGTGCGCCCTCTCGCCGGTGAACACCGGCGTGCCGGCAATCATCTCGTCCATGGGAGTACTTCTCCTATTTCAAATGGCGATCCCACAGAGCGAAAATCTTCGTCCATGTCGTCTCGGACGCGAGCGTGTCGTACACCGCACGCTCCGGGAAGCAGAAGCCATGATGCGTGCCCGGGAATACTTCCACCGTCGCCTTCGCGTCAACCTTGTTCAACGCCGCCTTCAAATCAGGAATAACGTTCGGCGGAACCGACTGATCGTGTTCCGCGAACGCATAGTAAAGTTCGCCCTTGATCTCGCCGAGCGACAGATGCGGCGAGTCCTCCTTGTCGGTCACGATGCCCACGCCGTACAGCGACGCGGCCGCGGCCATGCGATGCGGGAAGGCCGCCGCCACCGAGGTGATGTAGCGCCCGCTCATGCAGTGCCCGACGCAGCCGACCGGCCCCGGCTTTACGCGGTCGTTCGCGTCGAACCAGGCCAGCATCGCAGCCGTGTCGTCGTTGACAAAGGGAATGCTCAGGCTGTTCATCGACGCGCGGATCACGCCCGACATTCCATCGTCCCGGCGCGGGATGTCGAAACGCACGGTGCCGAGCCGGTAATACATGTCGGGCAGCAGGCAGACGTAGCCATGCTTGGCGATGCGCCGCGCCATGTTGCGCAGCTCCTCGCGGATGCCCGGTGCGTCCATGTAGAAAATGATCCCCGGCGACTGATCAGGACGATCCGGAGCGGCCATGAATGTCGGCATCTTGCCGTGTTTGGTCGTGACGATGATTTCGCTCTCGATCATCCTGACGCTCCCTGGGTCGCGTTTCGTTGGTCCGACCATTGTTGCCCCGCTGGCCAGCCGGCGCAACTGCGCGGCATACTGCGCGTCCTGGGGTCGGGGGCACAGGAATGACAGGGGACACCATTGATCGGCTACTGAGTGAAGCGGCGAGTTCGGGCAGCGTGCCTGGTGTTGTTGCACTGTCGGCGGACCGCAACGGTACGTTCTACCAAGGCGCGTTCGGTGCATGCAGCAAGGCCGACGGTACACCGATGGCGCTGGACACCGTGTTCCGTATCGCGTCGATGACCAAGGCGGTCACCGGCGTCGCGGCGATGCAATGCGTCGAACGCGGGCAGCTCTCGCTCGATCAGGCGGCCGGTGACATCATGCCGGAACTCGCCGCTCCGCAGGTGCTGGACGGGTTCGACGCCGACGGCAAGCCCCGTCTGCGCCCGGCACGGCGCAATATCACGCTGCGGCAGCTCCTGACCCACACCGCGGGCTTTGTCTACCACGTCTGGAACGCGGAGCTGAACCGCTACGTCGAAACGACCGGCGTGCCCACGGTGCTGTCGGGCAAGCTCGCCGCACTGAACATGCCGTTGGCCTTCGATCCGGGGGAGCGCTGGGAGTACGGCATCAACATCGACTGGGCGGGCCGCATGGTAGAGGCGGTGAGCGGCCAGGACCTCGATGCTTATATGCGCGAGCACATCTTCACCCCGCTCGGAATGCACGATACCGGCTTCATGCCAGACTCCGGAACAGATCGCGCGCACCGCGCTGGTCTATGCTCGCAATCCGGACGGATCGCTCGAACCGATCCCGCCGCAACCGCCGACGAAACCCGAATTCTTCGCAGGCGGCGGTGGGTTGTGTCTCCACCGGCCCCGACTATCTGGCATTCCTGCGGATGTTGCTGGACGGTGGGACCCTCGACGGTGCGAGGATCCTCAAAGCCCGAGACGGTCGCGCTGATGGCGCAGAACCATATTGGCGACCTGAACGTCCAGCCGCTGAAGTCCCAGAGCCTGACGGTGTCAAATGATGCCGAATTCTTCCCGGGCATGACGAAGAAGTGGGGCCTGAGCTGGCTGATCAACACGGAGGACGTGCCGGGTAGGCGCAGCGCCGGTAGTCTCGCCTGGGCCGGTCTGTTCAACACCTACTACTGGCTGGACCCAAGGAAGCAGGTGACTGGCGTGCTGCTGACCCAGGTGCTGCCGTTCGCCGACGCAACTGTGCTGCGTCTGCTGGATGATTTCGAGACAGCGGTATACCGCACAGCGGCGGAAAGCGTGTCCCATGCCTGAGAAAATCGAGAGCAACGCCAACCCCTACCTTGCACTGGGCGTGCGTCCCTTCATCAACTGCTGCAGCGTGCGAACGATGCATGGCGGCAGCCTTATGTTGCCACAGGTGCGCGCGGCGATGGATCAGGCGTCGCGCCAGTTCGTCAACCTGGACGAGCTCATGGAGGCGGCAGGGCACCGGTTGGCCGAACTCACAGGTGCCGAGTGGGGCATCGTGACATGCGGCAGCGCGGCCGCGGTGGCACTGGCATCGGCCGCCTGCATCGCGGGCAATGATCCGGTTCGCATGGTGCGCCTGCCGTTCACCGACGGCTGGGTGAATCGCGTGATCCTGCCGCGCAACCAGCGCTTCGCCTATGATCAGTCGATCCGCATGGTCGGCGCGCATATCGTCGAGATCAATTCGATCGCCGATCTGGAAGCCGCGCTGGCCGAGCCGGTGGCGATGGTGGCGATTCTCGGCACAAACGAGGAAAACTCGCGTGTACGCCTGGAGGAAATCGTCGCGCGGGTAAAGCCGCTTGGCATTCCGATCCTGGTGGACGCCGCCTCGGAGCACCTGGAGCGTCCGAGCCCGTGGCTGCTGCGCGGCGCGGATATGGTGATCTACAGCGGCGGCAAATTCCTGCGCGGACCGCAGACCAGTGGGCTGCTGCTCGGCAACAAGAACCTGGTGCAGGCGGCATGGCGCAACGCTTCGCCGCACCAGGCGTTCGGCCGGCCGATGAAGGTCTCGAAGGAGGATGTGATCGGCGTGCTGACCGCGGTCGAATATTGGCTGGAGGAGCGCGACGCGACCGCCGAGTTGCAGCGCTGGCACGACGATCTTCAGGAGATCGCGCAGCGGGTTGCGGACGTGCCCGGCGTGCGCAGCGATGTGATCGAGCCTGCCGGCGTCGTGCGCGTGCCGGCGCTCCGCGTGCGCTGGGACGGCATCGCGCTGGACGGGATGGGCCTGCGCGGGCGCCTGCTCGACGGCACGCCGCGCATCATAATTGACGACACCGCCGCGACCGCGAATTCGGTGACCATCGATCCGTTCCAGTTCCAGCCTGGCGAAGCCGCCGAGGTCGGCAAGGCGATCGCCGCCGCACTCGCCGCTGCACGTTCGCTGGAGCCCGCAAAGGAACCTCCGCCGTTGATTGACCTGTCAGGCGAATGGTCCTTGCACGTTCAGTTCCTGCATGGCCAGCGCTTGCACAGACTGCGCCTGCAACAACAGGGCAGTCGGCTGACCGGTAGCCAGGAATCCGAGCAGTTCTCAGGCGAGGTGGTCGGTAGGCTGACCGCCCGGGACATTCTTATGGAGTTCGAAGCACGCCACGAGGGCAGCGCGATCGCTTACCGTTTCGAAGGCACCGTCGACGCCGACCGGATGACGGGCGAAGTGCTGCTCGGCAGCGCCACCGACAGCCACCGTGGTCCGGTGAACCTGAGCCAGTTCGGCAGAGGCCAGTGGCAGGCGCAGCGCGCGCCGCAACAGGAGATTGGGACATGAATGATCACGCGGCAACCAGCGAAGCGCTGCTCGACGCCGACCGGCGCCATTTGATCCATCCGCTGCATCATCCAAAGGAACATGCGGGGGCACAGATCTTCGTCGAGGGACGCGGCGCGATGCTGCGTACCGCGGATGGCAATGAGTACATCGACGGCCTGTCCTGCCTGTGGAACGTCAATGTCGGCCACGGCCGCCAGGAACTGGCCGACGCGGCCTCCACGCAGATGGCGAAGCTGGCGTATGCATCGGCGTACGCGGGCTTCTCCAACGAGCCTGCGATCCGCTTGGCGGAACGCATCGTCGGTCTGGCGTATTCCAACATGGAAGCCACCTACTTCACCACCGGGGGCGCGGAATCAAACGAGAGCGCCTTCAAGATTGCCCGCTATTACTGGAAGCGGATGGGCAAGCCGAACAAGGTGAAGATCATCTCGCGTCAGTACGGCTACCACGGCGTCACGCTGGCGGCGATGAGTGCCACAAGCCTGCCGGGCTACCACAAGATGTTCGGTCCGCTGGTGCCGGAATTCCTGCAGGTGGCGCCGCCCTATCCGTATCGCTGGCCGGGCAACGGTGACGCCGGCATCGAGGCGGCGGATGCCGTGGAGGCAGCGATCGAGGCGCACGGCGCGGATACGGTCGCCGCGGTGATCGCCGAACCGGTGATGGGCGCCGGCGGTGTCATCGTGCCACCGCCGACGTACTTCCCGCGTCTGCGCCAGATCTGCGACCGCCACAACGTGCTGCTGATCGCTGACGAGGTGATCACTGGTTTCGGCCGGACGGGGCGCTGGTTCGCAATGGGACATTGGAACGTGGAACCCGACCTCGTGTCGTTCGCCAAGGGAGTGACCAGCGGCTATCTGCCACTCGGCGGCGTCATCGTATCGAAGCGCGTGCACCAGGCGATCGAGGAAGCGCCGATGGATGAACGTTTCATGCACGCGGCGACCTATTCCGGCCATCCGGCCTGCTGCGCCGTCGGCCTGCGCAACATCGACATTCTCGAGCAGGAGGGCCTGCCGGAACGCGCGGCCGTGATGGGCAAGCGTTTGCTAGCCGGGCTGGAAACGCTGCGCGGCCTGGCCGCCGTCGGTGACGTGCGCGGGCTCGGCATGATGTGCGGCGTCGAACTTGTCGAGGACCAGGCCAGCCGCAAGCCGGCGATTGGGCTAGGCGGACGCGTGGTGGCCGAGGCGATGAAGCGCGGACTGATCATCCGCCAGCGCGGCGGCGGCGGGACGCCGGTGAGCGGCGATTCGCTCTGCATCGCACCGCCGCTGATGACGCCCGAGGCGACGCTGGATCGCATCGTCACCATCATCGGCGAGTCGATACAGGTCGCAACCGCGTGATGCTCAAATGCGGTAGCGCTCGTTGTACCGCGTGAGGAACAGCCGTACCCGGTCGGTGCGCGGCGCAAAGAACACCTGATCGGGCTCCCCCTGTTCGACAATCACGCCGCTGTCCATGAACACGATGCGGTCGGCCACGTCGCGGGCGAAGCTCATCTCATGCGTCACGACGATCATCGTCATGCCGTCGCGCGCAAGCTGCTGCATGGCGGCCAGCACCTCGCCGACCAACTCCGGATCCAGCGCCGACGTGACCTCGTCGAACAGCATGATCTTGGGATCCATCGCCAGCGCACGCGCGATCGCGACACGCTGCTGCTGTCCGCCCGACAGACGCACCGGATATTCCGATGCCTTGTCCGACAGTCCGACCATGGCAAGCAGTTCGCGGGCACGTGCCTCCGCCCTCGCACGCGGAATGCCCCTGACGCGAACCGGTGCGGCGACGATGTTCTGCAATGCGGTCATGTGCGGGAACAGGTTGTAGCTTTGGAACACGATGCCGATCTTCTCGCGCGAGGCTGCGATGTCGCGCTCCGACATGCGCTGGCGGCGGCCGGTAGTGCCTTCGAACGTGTAGCCGACCGGCTCCCCATCCACGACCACGGTTCCCTGTTCATAGTCCTCGAGCATGTTGATACAGCGCAGCAGCGTGGTCTTGCCCGAACCACTGGGGCCGATCACCACGACGACTTCTCCGCTGCGAACCGAAAGCGAGACATCGCGCAACACTTCCAACGTGCCGAAGCGCTTGCTGACGCCGGCGATCTCCAGCATCGGACGCTGCTGCGCCCGTGCCGGTTCAATGTCCAACGAGGGCACGTCGCTCAAGGTATTTTCCATACAGTGCCAGTGTGTAGCAGATGCAGAAATAGACGCAGGCCGCGCCGATGAAGATCTGGAATGGCGCCAGGGTCCGTTCGACGATCTCGCGGCTTGCCATCGTAAGCTCCCACAGCCCGACGATCGACACCAGCGAGGTCGCCTTCACCAGGCTGACGCAGAGGCTGACGAACGGTGGCGCCGCGAGCCGCAGCGCCTGTGGGAAGATCACGATCCGCATCATCAGTTGCCGCGTCATGCCGAGGCTGCGCGCGGCATCCCATTGGGCGCGCGGCAGAGACAGGATGCCGGCACGAAACACCTCACTCATGAAGGCGGCGTAGTAGAACGCGAGCACCAGCACGACACCCCAGAACGGCGGCAAATCGATGCCGGTGAGCGGCAGCAGGTAGTAGACAAAGGTCAGCAGCACCAGCAGCGGTATGCCGCGGATCACGAACAGATACGCCACGACTGCGCCGCGTGCGAAGCGGTTGCCGAACACCTGCGCGAGTGCAATCACGATGCCGCAAAGCGTCGCGGGAACCACCGCGACGCCGGCCATCAGCACGGTCATGCCCGCGCCGCGGAGCAGATACCAGTAGCCATGCAGCAGGGGCGCGAATTCCTTCATTGCACGAATGCAAGCTTGTGCTCGAACAACTTGCCCGCCAGATTGATGACCGACGTCAATGCGAGGTAGATGATCGCCACGCCGAGGAAGACGTCGTAGGTATTGGCGGATGATTCCACCCAGACCTGTGCTACCTTCATCATTTCCATCACAGCGATGGCTGCAACCTGCGACGTGTCTTTGGTGATGCTGATGGCCTGATTCGTCAGCGGTGGGATGATACGCGCGACGACCTGTGGCAAAATGACCGTGGTGTAAAGGGTCCAGCGCCGCATGCCGAGCGCCCGGCCGGCTTCGTGCTGGCGCGGACTTACCGCCTGTAATCCACCACGATAGATTTCGGCGACGTAGCCGCCGTTCTGGATGCAAAGCGCGAGCAGGCCGGAGGCGAAACCGGACAGGCCCATGCCGATCATCGAGAGCCCGAAATAGACGATGTACAGCTGGATCAGCAGCGGCGTGTTGCGCACCACCTGGATATAGATGCCGGCGATCCAGCCGAGTGGGCCGCGCACACCATGTGCCAGCGCGACGACCAATCCCCATACCAGACAGATCGCCACGGTCAGGACCGCCAGTTCCACCGTGACCTCGGCGCCCTCGACAAGCGCCGGGATCAGGCGGGCGATGAAATGCGGATCGAACGGCACGTCAGTACTTGTTGAAGTCGTAGAAGCGCTGCGGCGGAGGATCCTTGTGCAGCCACTTCTGATACCACGCGACATATTGGGTGTATCGTGAGCCGGAGCGCAGCTCACCCACCCAGGTGTCGAGGAACAGCCACCACTTGAAATCGCCCGGCTTGAGGAAGATCGAGTCCTGCTGCACATAGGCGAACGGCGTGCCGCTGACGTCGAGCCGCATCAGATCGGAGTTCTCGTGCTCGTAGTAGTCGGCGATCGGTTTGTCGATGTTGAACGCGGTGGCGCGGCCGGTCTTCACCGCAAGGAAAAGGGCCGACGGACTGTCCAGGAGCAGCTGCTTCACATTTGGCAGCACGATCTTTGCACGCTCGATCGCTGGCGGAACATTGAGGATCGCATAGGTGAACCTGGAATCATTGAGCTCCTGAATTGTCCTGATGCCGGCGTCCTTGCGCACGATCACGCTGTTGCCCGTGTCGATATAGGGGCGGGTGAAAGCTATGCGCACCGCACGGTCGCCGGTGATCGTGGTGGAGCACAGACCCAGATCGATCTTGCCCGATAGTGCAGCCGGAAAGCGCCCATCCGATTGCAGCACCACGAACTCGACCTTCTTGGGATCGCCAAGCAGGTCTTTGGCAAGCTCATGCGCCAGGTCGATCTCGAAGCCGACCAGATCGCCGTTCTCGTCCACATAGGCGAGTGGTGGCGACGTACTGTACGTGCCGACAATGAGTTTGTCGCGCTTCAGTACGACGTCGAGCTGAGAACTCCTGAGCCAAGGCCGGCGTTACGCTTCCCAAGGCCAACAACAACAGGACCCGCGACAGCAGATGTTGGAACATTGTGAAATCTCCCCTGGCGGGCGTGCCGCTTGGCGTCCGCGGCATCGCCCGATCAGGGTAGTCCAGCATTCCGGTCATCACCTGTCCACGCGAAACAGCGGCGTGCCCGGTGAAAAATGCGGGGCTGAAAGGCAACCGGCCCTCTTCCCGGGCTCGGTCGTCGAAAATAGCGCCGTGTTGCCCGTATCGTAGGCGAAAGCGGTGGTGCGCCATGCCCTTCACGGTCGCACGTGATCCGCTCTAGCATCCCCTCGGCATTGGGGAAGCAGCATCCATGAGCACGACAACGCAGCCCGCCGCGAGCAGCCCTTATCTGCCGGTCCGCGACGACTGGCTCGCGCGGCGAACCGAGGCGATCCTGGAGCCCGATCTGCCGATCGTCGATCCGCACCATCATCTGTGGGAGCGGCCGGGCTGGCGTTACATGCTGGACGACCTGCTGGCCGACACCAACGCGGGCCACAACATCATCGCAACGGTGTTCGTGCAATGCCGCTCGATGCATCGCGCGGCGGGGCCGGAGGAGATGAGGCCGGTCGGCGAGACCGAGTTCGTCAACGGCGTGGCGGCGATGAGCGCATCCGGCGGCTATGGGCCGACCAAGGTTTGCGCCGGCATTGTCGGGCACGCCGATCTGCGGCTGGGTGCGCGCGTGCAGGCGGTGCTGGAGGCACATATCCGCGCCGGCGGCGGGCGGTTCCGCGGCATCCGCCATATCACCGCGTGGGACGGCGATCCGACACTGATGAATCCCGCTTATGCGCCGCCGCCCGGACTTATGGCTGATACGACGTTCCGCGAGGGCTTTTCCCGGTTGGCGCCGCTGAACCTGTCGTTCGACGCGTGGCTGTATCACCCACAGATCGATGAACTGACCGCGTTGGCGCAGGCGTTTCCTGATACGCGCATCGTGCTGAACCATGTTGGCGGGCCGCTTGGTATCGGGGTTTATTCCGGCAAGCGCGACGAAGTGTTCGGGCGCTGGTCGGCCTCGATCCGGGCGCTGGCGAAGTGTCCGAACGTGTTTGTCAAACTCGGCGGCATGGCGATGCGGATCAACGGCTTCGACTTCCACGAGAAGGCTGATCCGCCGTCGTCGGAGACGCTGGCCGCGGCGTGGAAGCCGTACGTGGAGACCTGCGTCGAGGCGTTCAGCGCCGCGCGTGGCATGTTCGAGAGCAACTTCCCGGTGGACAAGGGCTCCTACGCCTACGCGCCGTTCTGGAACGCCTGCAAGATCCTGGCGCGCGGGGCGAGTGCCGCGGAAAAGACCGACCTGTTCAGCGGCGCCGCGGCGCGGTTCTACCGGCTGGAGCTATAATGAAACCGCAGATGAACGCAGATGAACGCGGATTAGTTGATCTGCGTTCATCTGCGTTCATCTGCGGTTCCTTTTCATCACCAAGAACAAATCGAAACAGCGGGGCTGGCCGTAACCGGCCCCGTGCGCGACGCCGCAGCGGTTGAGCGACGGGATCAGGCGCCGGACGCTACCGGGGATTGCAGCGGCGCCGCCGGCCAGGCGGAGGCGGGACGCTCAAACGCGCGGTCGCAGATGTCCTTCACCAGTTTGGCCAGGCTGCCGCCATGGCGGATGATGACAAGGCGCAGTTCCCGCCACAACGGATGTTTCGGCATGATGGCGAGATCGCGGCAGATGTCGGCGATGACGGCGCCGATCGGGCGGCGGCGGACCTCGGCGGCGATCTCGGTGACGGACATGTGCGTCACATAAGCACAGGAGTGGAGTCCGCGTCATCGGTCAGGATGAAGCGCAATATGGGAGCACGCTGTCGGAATGTTTGGGCCGGCGCGCGGCAAGCGCCAACCAGCAATCGGTCGCGGAAATGGGATAGCGTTGTGGCGTCTATTCCGGCACGTCTTCCTGCTCCCTCCAACCCTGCTCCGGATGTTCGCCTACGTCCGGCTCCATCTCTCCGATTTTGGTCAGGTCCGCCACAAGCGTGCCGTCCGCTTCTGTGGATATCGCATCCACATAGCGCATTCCGAAGCGTATCTCTTCCGGCGCATAATTGCGGATTTCGTGCACCGATGTGGCGAGTATCGGATCGCGCGCTTCGAGCGTCACGAACACTTGCGGGCGCTCCGCTACCACTTGCGCTGCGTCGTAGCCGTGCAATGGGCTGCGCTCGTCCATCACATGCATGAGTGTCCAAGTGAGTGGGAAGACCGGAAGATGCGCACGCTCAAGCCGCAGCTCTTGCGCGCGGCGGAAGAGCTTGCCTTCCGCGGTCGCCACGGATAACAGTACGTTCAGCTTCGCCACCGCATCCAAAAGCACGTGCGCGCGTCCGTTACCGACTCGCAACATCAGTGTCGGCTTGCCGTTGTGCATCGCCACAACCGGATGGGAGGCGAACACGAACTTGGCGCGAGGCCGCGAGAATCGGACAAAGGTCAGGCCTGTCAGAATAGCCGTGAAGCCGAGCCCACAGACGATCTCGGCCGCCGCGATGACATGGCCGTACGGCGTGGCGGGATACATCTCGCCATAGCCGACCGTCGCCAGCGTCTCAATGCTGAAGAAGAACGCGTCGGGAAAACTGTATGGCCGGGCATTGGCTACCGAACCGGGCATCAACCAAAAGAAAGTGGCGAAGGCAACGTTCACCAGAAGATAAAATACAAGCAGGGTCGCGACGAATTGTGGCCAGGTCAGTGCAACGGCGAGATGGTAAGGGTCTCGAATATCGAAGCGAGAAACCCCCTTCTTCTTGAACTCAAGAGAGCCAACGCGAACCCGCGCGGCTTTTTCGCGAGGGGTGCGCTTGATTCCAGTGCGGAAGTCCTGTCCCTTTTGCATCCTTCCGCCAGGCCAACTCCGCCACTTGGATAGCAAGGTGCAACTCGGGCGTCCAGCGACTCACTGGCTACCCCATCCTTCGGTTGGCGGATGCGGATCAGGCTGCTGCCTGTGAGCGGCGGAGCCACTCGTCCAAGCCGATGCGGCCGAGGCGCGCCTCGCCCAACGGCACGAGGGAACGTTCCTCGACGTGGCTGCCGAAGTATCGGGCACCGGGGTCACACACTATCTCACGCGGGTCGCCGACCGCCTTCAGATAGCGGGCGACGATTTCGTTGAACGGTGCTCGTTCCGGGCCGGCGATCTCGATGATGCCGTTTCGCGGCGCCGCGAGTGCCACATCGGCGACGTTGGCTGCAACGTCGTCCGCCGCGATGGGCTGGAATAGGCCGGGCGAAATCCTGACGATGTTTCCATCCGTACCTGAAGTGGCGATGCCGCCGAGGAATTCCAGGAACTGGGTCGCGCGGATGATGGTGTAGGGGATGCCGGAGGCCACGATCAGTTTCTCCTGAGCGACCTTGGCGCGGAAATAGCCGTTGTCGGACCGGTCGGTTCCAACGATGGAAAGTGCGACATGGTGCTGGACGCCCGCCGCAGCCTCCGCCGCAAGCAGGTTGCGGCCGGAGATCTCGAAGAATTCCAGCACCGCCTTGTCCTCAAATGAGGGCGAATTCGCGAGGTCGATCACCACCTGCGCGTCGGTCATGACCTCTTTGAGCCCCTCGCCGGTGATGGTGTTGACACCGCTTTGCGGCGAGGCGGCGATGACCGCGTGGCCGCCCTGGCGCAGAATGGCGACGGTCTTCGAGCCGATCAGGCCGGTTCCGCCGATGACGACGATCTTCATGGTTTCCCCCTCCCGTGTCGATGACTGGCGATCGATCTTCGAGAATATGACTTTCGAAGGCGGCCTGCTCGACGAGCGCGGCAACAGCAAGACGGATAGCAAGGTGCCTATTGGGCGTCCAGCAGGCAGCCGGAAGGCTTGCGACATGCGCGCGCCCGGAGATCCACTCAAACGCGCTGCAAATATGGCCCCGTCCAATCGCTGGCGCGGAGCTTTGTCGCGGCACCTTTGGCTGGCTACTTTACAGATCGAGCTCGACCGCGGTTATTGGCGTTGCGCAGCAGATCAACGCATTGCCTTCGGCGGGCGCGTCCAGCGGCTCTGGCGCATAGGCGAGTTCGCCTTCGATCAAACCGCTTTCGCAGTTGTGGCATACGCCCGATCGGCAGGACCAACGCACGGGAACGGCACAGGCTTCCGCCAGCTCGAGCAGGCTGCCGAAGCGGGGGTCCCATGGCACGGCGAGACCGCTTCGCAGGAACGTCACCATGGGTCCGCCGCCCGCAGGGCCGTCAGGACGATGAGGCAAGGCCGAGGCGACGCTGGAGATGCCCGGTGTGAGAGTGGCCGCGGGCCCGAACACTTCGGCGTGGACCCTGGGCCAGGGAATGCCCCATGCCGCCAAGCCTTTCTGGAAATCCTCGAGGAAGCGGGGCGGACCACACAGGTAGAAATCAGCGTCCTGGGGAATCCCGAGCTCGTGGAGCAACTGGAGCGAGAGATGGCCTGGTCGATCGAAGTCCCGGCCGAGCCTGTCTCCCGGTGCCGGCCGACTGTAGATCACGCAGCGATGGGACGCGCGGAACGCACCGAGCAGATCGTCCGCCTCCTTGGCAAACGAATGGTGCGCCCGATCGCGGGCTGAATGCAGCCACCAAACCGGCCGAGACGTCACGGCGTTTACAGCGGCCGCACCATGCAACATCGCCAGCATCGGCGTGACGCCGACACCGGCGCTGATGAGGACGACGGGCGTTGCACCGGCCGCGAGCGTGAACGAGCCGCGAGGAGCACTAACCTCCAGGCGACTGCCTGCCCGGACGCTTTGGTGGAGAAAGCCGCTTGTGCGGCCGCGCTCGTTCTTGACGGCAATCCGATAGTTGGGGGTCCCGGGCGGACCGCACAGCGAATAGCTGCGAGTAACGGCGGGAGCATCCGGGCTCGGCCTCACGCGGACCATGATGTATTGGCCGGGCATTGCGGGTGGTAGCGGCGAACCATCTTCGGCAGCGAACTCGAACGATCGGACGTCCGCGCTTTCCTCGCGCGACGCAACGACCACAATCGGGCGGAAGCCACGCCACGCAAGGGGCGCCGACGCGCCGCGTCCGAGCCCAGCGTTGCCCGTTGTGCCTCCCGCTTCGGCAGCGGCGAGCAGCGCCTGCATCGAGCCTTGCCAGTCCAGGCTGAGTGCCGGAATTCGGACTGCGCGGCGCAAGGCTTCGAGCGGGTGCTCCGCCGAGTAGAGGAGGGCATCGATCTCGGCGACGGTCATGCGCTCCGGGCCGTCAGAGAGCTTCTCGACGCGGTCGCCGGCGCCGATCTCGCCTTCCTGTATGACGCGGAAATAAAAGCCGGGCCGGTGGTGCGCAACCAGCAGCGCCGGAATCTCCGGGTGGTTCAGCCTGATGCCGACCCGGTAGCAGGTGTCGCGTGGCTGGCTGACCTCGACGACGGCGTCGCCGATCCTGAAGCGATCGCCGATGCAGACCTCGGTATCGGCGAGGCCCTCCACTGTGAGGTTCTCGCCGAAATTCCCGGCCACGAGATCCGACCGCCCAAGATAGCTCGCCCAGTACCGGTAGGATTCGAGCTGGTAGACCATAATCGCACGTTGCTCGCCGCCATGGCCGCGGAGGTCCCCTTGGCCGTCGCCATCGAGATTCAGCCGGCGGGCGAAAATCCGCCCCGTCACCGGCGTCTTCCAGACCGCCGTCCGGACAGTCCTGCCCTGCCACGCGACGTCCTGAGGAAGTCCGACATTGACCGAAACGATCACGCCCATCATGGAATCTCCGGTGACGCATCTGGCCCGTCTCGACAGTAGCGAAAGCATCACACCGACAGGTCAAGGCTGCAGACGCATCGCAAACTTGACGAGATCGTCAAGCTTCTTGGCGACACCGGCGGCTCGGTGCAAATGCAGTAAATCAGCAAGGCCACTAATTCCGGACGAATCTTGAACATCTCCCTCCTGCAAGCGAGCAGTAGGGCGGCGATGGCGCGCGAGGACGCGTGCGCATAGTCGCCGTCAGCTACTGCCGTCGGACTTTAGGACGCCGATTCCGGCAGTGGAGTGAGATCGTCCAGGATTCCGGGTAAGAACTCCGCAACGGTGGGATGGATGTGCATGGCGCGCTTGAGCACTGTATAGGGCGCCTTCGCGCACATGACGTCGAGCACACAGTGGATGACCTCATCGCCGCTAATGCCCAGAAATGCCGCGCCCAGGATTTGCTGTGTATCAGCATCGACCAGGATTTTCATGAAGCCCTCCGTCTCGCCCTTTTCGAATGCTCGCGACACATCCTCCATCGCGATCTTGCCGATCAGTGCGCGGCGGCCACTTGTTCGGACGTCCGCTGCTGTCATGCCGGCTCTGCCCAGTGGCGGATCGGTGTAGAGCGCATAGGCAGGAATGCGATCACTCACGCGCCGATGCTCGCCATCGAGCAGATTGGCGGCGACAATCTCGTAATCGTTCCAGGAAGTGTGGGTGAAGGCACCTCGGCCGTTGCAATCGCCGAGGGCCCAGATCCCGGCTGCGTTGGTGCGGAGTTCGTCATCGACAATGATGTATCCGCGCGCGTCCCGCTTGACGCCGGCGCGCTCGAGCCCAAGATCATCCGTGTTGGGCCGACGCCCCGTTGCGATCAGCAAGTGTGAGCCCCGGATCTCCGAAGTGCCGTCGCAATCGACAGTCATGACGATATCGCTGCCTTCCTTGCGGACGCGGAGACATTTCGCGTTCACGCGAACAGACACGCCTTCTTTCGTCAGGAATCCGGCGATCGCCTCTGATACGTCCTCGTCTTCGCGCGGAGTGAGACGCGGACCGATCTCGATAATGGTGACAGCGCTGCCGAAGCGCCGATACATCTGACCGAACTCCAGACCAATGTAGCTGCCGCCGAGTACCAACAGGTGCGTCGGGCAGGAAGTCGACGTTCATCATTGAACTGTTGGTGAGATAATCGACCTGATCCAGGCCAGAGATCGCGGGCACAACCGCCCGGGCACCGACATTGATGAAAATCCGGTCGGCATGCAGAATTTCTGTGCCGACCTGCACCTCACGCGGCGACACGAACCGTGCATGGCCTTCATAGACCCGGCCGTTCTCCAGGTTCTTAAGAGATCGCTCGACACCGCGGTTGGAAAAGCCAACGACGTAATCCTTGCGCGCTTTGACACGCTTCATATCGACCTTGACGTCCCCGCTGCTGAATCCGTAGTCGGCTCCCCGGCGCGCGAGGTGGGCGGCGTAGGCGCTCGCGACCAGCGTTTTCGTGGGTGTGCAGCCGGTATTGATGCAGGTGCCGCCGAAGCGCCCGCGTTCGATGATGGCGACTTTCATTCCCGCACCCGCCAGCCGTCGCGCGAGTGGTGGCCCAGCCTGCCCGGTTCCGATGATGAGCAATGCTCTGAGCCAAGCAACAGCAAAAACAAAATCGGCGAAATTGATTGCTA
>CAWABH010000041.1:0-169000 GCA_963780095.1 uncultured Alphaproteobacteria bacterium | reverse complement strand
GATTTGTCGCCCGCTTCAGCCTACCATGTATTCACATGAGAAACGGAGAGATTTACGCCTTGCGAAAGCAAGGTTTTGATGTTGCAACCTTGCCGCAACCGCACGCCAACATGGGCACCGTCGCGCTTAGGACCCGCTGCAGAACAAGTGCCTCAAGTGGCGCTACGGTCGCACCTTTATCGATAGGGGTCGGGAAGGGTCTCTGCCCTCACCGGGTCGTCGGGGGTGGTCACCCACCCCCGACTCCCACAGAACGTAGCGTGCAGATTTGCTGCACTACGCTCTTCGGGCGTTGGTTCACAGCACTGCGAGAGCCTGCAGCGCCTTGTAGGGCAACCGCAGCTTTGGTCGCAGCAGCGGGATCTTCTCCTTGAGCTGATTGAAGTCGGTCCAGGTGAGGCGTCGACCCGCCCAGCTGCGGCTGCGAAGCATCCCACACCAGTAACGCTCGACGTGCCGGTACACCTTCTGCAGTGCGCGGAAATTTCCGGCAATGCCGTAGTATCCGTAGTGACCGCGTAAGGCGTCGTTGAGCTCGTCTACCTGTTGTCCGATTGTGAGATGCCTCATCTGCCGCATCTTCTCTTGCAGTGACATGAGGCTGCGCCGCAAGCGTGACTTCTCTGTGCGCATCCCAACCTTGAAGTTGCCCTTCCGGTTGCGCGTGCAGTAGAGCGTGAAGCCCAGGAAGTAGATGGTTTCCGGGCGCTTCCTGCCGTGTTTGCCCGCGTGTCGCTGCGCGAACCTCCCAAACTCGACCAACTTGGTCTTGGTCGGTTCCAGCGTGAGGCCGAACCTTTCCAGCCGATTCCGCAGCGCGTCCTCTAGGCGCAGAGCATCCTCGCGATATTGGAAACACACCACAAAGTCGTCGATATACCGCACGAGGTAGGCTTCCCCTCGCAAGCGAGGTTTAGCCACGCGCTCGAACCATAGGTCGAGCACGTAGTGCAGATATACGTTGCTCAGCATTACGCTGATCGACCCTCCTTGCGGGGTCCCCGTCTCGCTCGGCGTCACTACTCCATCCTCCAGTACGCCTGCTTTCAACCAGCGCCCAATCAGACTGATCAGGCGTGGGTCCCCTATGCGGTGTCGCACGAACTGGAGTAGCCAGTCGTGGTCGAGACTACCGAAGAAGTTCTTCAAGTCCGCCTCTAGCACCCACCCAACCTTGCGTCCGGCGATAACCTCAGTGAGGGTCGCCAGCGCATGGTGGGCACCCAGCCCAGGACGCCCGCCAAACGAGCATGGTAGAAAGTCTTGCTCATATACAGCGGTAAATACCTGAGACGTGCTGCGCTGGAGTGCCCGGTCAGATACAGTCGGTACACCCGAGTGACTGGGAATCTGACACAAACTCTTCCACACGCGGTCCCCGGTGATGTGATGCGCCAGCGAGGTGAACCGAAGTCTTGGCTCGCACCGCGCTCTCTCTGCTATTCGTTCGAGTCCTGTTTCCATGGTCGGTGTTCCATCCCTTTGAATAGATGGCCGTATCTCCCATTGCATGGAGGCCATGTTGCCTTCGAACAACTCAACTCCCGCTGGCCGCTTCCCCATGTGGTTGGCTCTCCCAACCTCGGAGTACTATCAGCCAGTCTGACTGCCGCCGGGTCATTGGACCGTTCTTGCCTTTTGGGCTTGGCGGGCCCTACAAGCTTTCGCTTGAACCCGACGGCTCTCCCTTGTTCGCATGGAACCATTTGATGGCATGCTGGCGGTACGAACCCCGGAAGCATCTCAAGGTGCTCGCCTTAGCGCACCTTGAACTTCTGCCTTCCCCCGAGCGGGACAAGGTCGGCTACTTCAACCACGATCGATTTCGGGGCTAACACTCCGTTCACTTTCGTTCCAGCCTACAATCTCCCTGTCTACGCTTCGCAGGGTCCGTTACCGGACACCACGCAAGACTCGGTACGCGGCTGCCGGCTAGGCTTTACCGCGGTCGCCATTCCAGGCGACATGGTTTCATGCGCTTTCAAGGCGCAACCCGCCCTCCGAACCGTGCGTGCGGTTTTCCCGCACACGGCTCTCCAGTTGCTGGTTCCCTCATCGGGGGTATCTCGCGTCTTCAAGAGCCGCCTGAAGGGTGAAGAGCCCTTGACCCGCGAAGAAGGCATTGGTCCACTTTCGATGATCGGCCTCGCTCCGCCCCATCGACGGACGCCGTTCCTGCTTGCGCAGGACAGCGCGCAGCCGGCGGCGGATGAAGCCGTCAAGTTTCCGGAACAAGCGTGGCCTGGCGTGCTTGAAGTAGCCAAACCATCCCCGAAGCAGTGGGTTGAGGTCCGCGATGATCCGTTCCAGGCTGTCGCCCCGGCTGCGGATCGTCCTGTCCCTCACCTTGTCCTTGAAGGCCGTCAGACTCTCGCGACGCACGAAGCGCCGACCGGCCTCGAACCGGTAGCCCAGGAAGTCGAAGCCTTGGCTCGGTTGTTGGCTGTCGCCGATCCGTGTCTTGTCTGGATGCAGGGTCAAACCGTTGGCAGTGACCCACGCCGTTATTTGGCGCAGTGCCGCTTCTGCCTCCGGCTCCGACGCACACAGGATCACGAGTCGAGTAGCGGAGGGGAATCGCACCCCTCCGCTCTCTCAGATCCGGACGTGAGAACTCTCGCCTCATCCGGCTCCTACACGCCAGCCTCCGGCCGCACGCCGAGCTTCCACAGAACAAATAAGTTAGGGTCCCGCCGCGCGATGCATCCCAGCCAGTGCATGGATGCGCGTTCCCGACGCTTGAACCGCTTGAACTTCCGTCGCGCCCATTGAGCAAGAGCCCCGTTGAAGTTGCGGAGCACCTGAATGCACTTCGAGCGGTAAAACCGCCCATAGTAGTTCATCCAGCCCTGCACCACCGGGTTGGTAAAGCGAGCCAGATCCTCCAGGCGCTGGTTGTTCCTGGTGGATGCCATTCGCCATTCGCGAATGGTTTGCCGGATCGCTGTGGCGGCCTTGTTGCTGATGGCCGGCAGGAAGCTGATAAAGAAACGCCCCCACCGGTTCTTCGCACGTCGAGGTTGGAAGGTGTAGCCGAGGAAGTCGAACTTGATATGCTCGTGTTGCCCCGGCCGGTCGTCATCCTTGCAGTAGACGATCCTGGTCTTCTCAGGGTGAAGCTCCAGGCCGCATTCTGCCAATCGACCCCGGATGGCCTCCAGCACCGACCGGGCTTCCTCCTCGCTCCTGCAATGGACGATCGCATCGTCAGCATATCGCTCGAACCGAACGCCCGGATAGCTCCGATGCATCCACAGGTCGAACGCGTAGTGCAGGAACAGGTTGGCGAGCAGCGGACTGGCGACGCCTCCTTGCGGGGTGCCTTTCGTCCGTTCCTCGCGAGTCCCGTCCGGACGCTCGACGGGGGCACGAAGCCACCGTCCAACATACAGTCGGACCCAAGCAAGATCAGTGTGATGAGCCACGGCACGTTCGACGAGATCATGCGGAATGGAATCAAAGAAAGACCTGATATCCAGATCGATGACCCAATCGGTCTCCCAGCAACGTTTCCGTGCCACCCCCACTGCGTCGAGCGCCGAACGGCCGGGTCGATAGCCGTAGGAATCCGGGTGGAACCGAGGTTCCACCAGTGGTTCCAGAACCATCTTGGCGACCGTCTGCGCCACGCGATCGGAAATGGTCGGTATGCCGAGTGGGCGCGTGCCGCCCGTGTCCTTCGGTATCTCGACGAGCCGCACGGGTGGCGGATGATATGAGCCAGACGACATTCGATTCCAGATCTTATACAGGTTGCCCTTCAAGTTCTGTTCGAACGCCGCCAGGGATATCCCATCCACCCCCGCAGCACCGCGGTTCGCCTTCACCCGTTGGTAGGCTTCCCAAACGAGTTGCTTCGGTATGTCATAAGGCTTCGCCTCAGACACCGGCTCCTCCCCTCTCGAGTTGGCCGAAGTCTTTGGCTGGTGTGTCGGGTCCCTTCGCTCCACCTGCGTTACCAGGCTTCATCACTACTACGGGCCCGTCCGTCCCTGCGCCTCGCATTGGTACTCGGCTCCTTGCGGTTCTGCCGCTTGGAGGTCTCCCTTGGCATCGAGGCAACAGGTTCCCACGTTCCGCACAAGAGCCTCTCGCTGGTCTCACGCCGTCTTCATGCCGGTCGCCGCTCGGCCAGTCGGCAGGCTCCCTCCGAGCTGTGTCCCAGGCCAACAACTGGAGCCTGGTTTCGGCGACGTCCCAACGCTTTCGACACGTCATCAACGGTTCACTCGCGTTCGTCTTACCAGCGCACACCTGACGGGTTATCCCCGCCTTTTCCGTAACGCTCACCACCCTGGCCATTGTGCCGGAGCAGCTTACGGCGGTTTGAACCCTGATCCTGCAATCCGAGTCCGAGGGGCCGACCCTCATCTCTTGTGCAGCAAGGCTGCTTCGATTTGGCTGCGTTACATCAGAGCCTCCTCTTCGCGCCGTCGTGGCGCACAGTCGTCGGCATACCGCACCATCCGATATCCACTCTGCTCCATCAGCACGTCGAGCGGATGCAGATACAAATTGGCCAGCAGTGGCGACAGCACCGCCCCTTGGGGCGTTCCTGCCGTCGGTTGCCAGCGTGCCATGTCGGTCATGATCTCCTGTTGCAGGTAGCCCTCAATCAGTGCCAGCACGCGTCCGTCGCTGATCGAGCCTGCCACCAGGGCCAACAGCCTGTCGTGCGGGATCGTGTCAAAGTAGCTCTTCAGGTCGGCGTCCACCACGAAGCCATTGCCTTCCTTCAACAGCCGATCAACCTCCCGCAGCGCATCTTTGCAGCCCCGTCCCGGCCGAAAGCCGAAGCTGGCGGGCCGGAACTGAACTTCAAAAATTGGCTCGATGACCATCTTCAGGGCGGTCTGCACAATCCGGTCCTTGATGGTTGGTATCCCCAGCGGCCGGGTCTTGCCGTCCCCCTTGGGTATTTCCACTCGTCTGACCGCGGCCGGTCGGTAGCTGCCGTCCGCCAGGCTGGCCTGGAGTTCCGTCAGATACCGTTCCGCCTGGTGCGAGAACCGCTCCACGCTTTGGCCATCCACCCCGGCCGCCCCTTTGTTCCGCGCGACACACCGCCACGCGATGTCCAGGGTCGAGGGCCGCATGACCTTGTCTATCAGGCTGAACCATTTGCCGCCTCGGACGCCGTTACCCAGCGCCGATACCATGCGATCCGTCCAGATCGACGCTTCCGCCCACCACAGACTGTGGGCTTCCCCACCGGTGGCGTCTCTCCCTTGTTTAGCCGTTACGGCACTGTCGGGATTCCCTTGCTCCATCCAGACCTCTCGCATCCAGCTTCCTGCCTCCCTTCCCTCAGGACGGTTTTGCTGCCCGTCCTTTCCACCGCTCGAAGCGGCCGCGGTATTATGAAGGCTCTGACTCCTGACGATCTCACCCAGACCGCCAGGTCTCTCCGCTTACGCCGCCTTGCCGTCCCGACATTCCGTCCTCAGCCACGTGAGCCGCCCACCGGTCGCTTTGTCAGTCGCCTCAGCGCCGGCGGTTGTTCCAGGCTTCGCCACACATGAGCAGGCTCGCCACGGCATCCCGCCGAAACAGGTTCGTTATCCTACGGACTGCCGGTTCACCTCCGGTTGCTCTCCACCCCGCCTCGCGGCGACGCAGTTACTTTCGATTACTGGGCTGCGACCAACCCAGGCACGGACTCGCACCGTGCAGACAAAGCGTCCTTGCGGACGCACTCATGGCCGGGCTTGACCCGGCCATCCTTCGCGGCACCGTGCTGGCAGGGGTGGTCGGGATACGCCCAGCCATGACGGGAAGGAAGCAGCGATGGCGGTCAATCTCAAGCGCCTGGTATATTTCGACAGCTTCATGGATCCGATCGCCAATGCGATCATCGGCAAACGCGACGACATCGACCTGGTGCGTTTGGCCTACACCGCATCCGAAGCCTCGAACTGGTCAGAGTTCTCCGCCGCGCACGGCTATCAGGTACAACCGCGCGGCGAACTTCGGGAACCCTGGTTCGGCGATGCCGCGCTGCTGGAGCGCTGCCCGAACATGCTGGCGCTCAGCTCCACCGGCGCCGGCTACGACATGATCGACGTTGACGCCTGCACATCGGCCGGCGTCATCGTGGTCAACCAGTCGGGCACCAACTGGGAGCCGGCGGCCGAGCACGCGCTCGGGATGATGCTTTCGCTGACCAAGAAGATCGCGCTGTCGGAACGGGCGATGAAGCGCACGGCCAACCTCGATCGGCGCCCCTATGCCGGAAACAACCTGCGCAACAAGACGATCGGCATCGTCGGCATCGGCCACATCGGCCGACGCGTCGCCGAACTGTGCGGTGTGTTGTTCAACATGACCGTGCTGGCCTACGACCCCTATCTGACCGCCGAGCAGATCGCCGCGCGCGGCGCCGGCAAGGTGGAACTCGACGAACTGCTGCGCCGCTCGGACTACGTCACGGTGCACTGCCCGCGCAGCAGCGACACTTTCGGCATGTTCGGCCCCGCGCAGTTCGCGGTGATGAAGCCGCCCGCCTACTTTATCAATACCGCCCGCGGCGGCATCCACGACGAGGTGGCGCTGGAGGCCGCGCTGCGCGAGGGACGCATCGCCGGGGCGGGCCTCGATGTGTTCCTGAAGGAGCCACCCGATCCGGCGCATCCGCTGCTTGGCATGGACAACGTTATCGCGAGCCCGCACATCGCTGGTATGACCGTCGAGACGATGACCGAGATGTGCGAGGCGACGGCGCTGCAGTGGCTGACGATTTTCGACGGTGGCGTGCCGCCACATCTGGTGAACCCGGAGGCGTGGCCGCGCTATGCTGAACGTTTCGCCGGCCTGCTGGGCTTCCGGCCCGCCGATATGCCCGAAGCGCCATCATAGACCGGGCGGGAGGCCCGCTGTCCCGGTTCAGTCCCCGGCTTCTGCCGGTGCCGGACGGCCAGAGACCGGCCGCTCATCCCCAATACTGCCAATGGGGAACCTGATGATCCAGGCCGTGCCATGATCTGTTTCGATCACCGCGGTTCCGCGAACCTGCTGGATGAGCCGCTGCACAAGGCCCACACCCTGCCGCTTGCTTTTGGCGGCGGGCGTGAAGCCCATGCCGTTGTCTTGGATAACCATGATCGCCTCGATGTTGTCGCCGGCGGCGCGGCGCAGCGACACGGCGATCGACCCCTCGCCGCGCGGGAAGGCGTGGTCATAGCAGTTGGTGACCAGTTCCGCGGCGACGATGCCCAACGCCGTCACCACATCCAGATCGAGGATGATCGAGTCGCAGTCGCAGGTCAGCGCAACTGAGCCGCTCCCAATTTCGTTCAGCTGCGCGATATTGACGCAGAGCGATTTAAGGTAGGTCCCGAAATCAACCGCCCGGGTGATTTCGTTGCCGTGCAAATAGTCATAAACGTGCGCCAGAGTGTGCACCCGGCGCGCGATTGCCTTGATGCCCCTTTGCACTGCCTTGTCCTCGGTGCTGTCAAGCTGTTTGCCCAGCATCCCATAGATAAGCTGCAGATTGTTGCGTACCCGGTGCTGCAGTTCTTCGGCCAGGACGTTCTTCTGGTCCAGTAGCCGGTCCTGTTCCCGGATCAGGCCCTTCATCTGTTCGATGGTGGTCCGCAGGGCTCCGATGCGTGCGTTGGTGGCGACGGCTTCGGTGATGACGTTTGCGAAGCCGGTGAGGAAATCGACATCGTGCTGATCATAATTGTGCTGCACGTCATTGTCGATTTCCAGCACGCCATAAGGTTTGTCATAGCCTCTGATGACGACATCGATGGTCGAGATGATTCCATGTTCGGCGTAGAGGGGCGGCAGATCAAAACCGTTGTCCGTGCGCAGGTCGTAGCAGATCGAAGGTAATCTGGTGACGAAGGCGCGCCCTTGCGGCGTCCTTTCGTTGGCACGCGAGGCGATGTGTCCGACGACGCCGGCGTGCCAGCCGTATCCGGCTTCGATCAGAAGGTCGTCCTCCACGGGACGGTATCTGCACACCTTGCAGAACGGCACGCCCAGGCTTTCCGCGCAGACGCGCGCTGCCTCGGTCAAAACCCTTGACAGGTCGCTCTGCCGAAGGGCGAAGCTCCCGAAGGCGGCGACCGCCGACTGCTGGCGACGCAAGTTGCGGA
Organism: uncultured Alphaproteobacteria bacterium; assembly: GCA_963780095.1. Lineage (GTDB taxonomy): Bacteria > Pseudomonadota > Alphaproteobacteria > Acetobacterales > Acetobacteraceae > JAMXLO01. Next base: position 160,895 of record CAWABH010000041.1, on the reverse strand, counting down.
CCTGTTCGACAACATCATTCACCCGGGCGGTCCTTGGATTGCCGACGCAAGCACCTGGAACCCGTGTGGAAACGGCTGAGAGACCTTTCCAGTTGCGACAATATCGCTGACGATCTTCAGACCGCGCAGCAGGTCATCTGCTACGTAAGGCTTGGTGAGGCAGGCATGGCCGTTGATAGCGGTCAAATGGACCTGCGCAGCATTGCCCGTGGCATAGAGGACACCGAGGTGGTCGAGCCCGCTTAATTGCGCGGCGATCTCGGTACCGAGACCACCGTCAGCCAGCCGCAAGTCGAGGACGGCCAGATCCGGCTTGTGACGCCGACCGAGTTCCACAGCCTCGCCGACGGTGCGGGCAATGCCGCACACCTCGTACCCATCGTTGACAAGGATCTCTTCGATCATGTCGGCGATCATCAGGTCGTCTTCGGCAATCAGTACCTTCTGCATGCACGGTCCTTAGCACGGCACCCGCCCATTTGGGTCGCCCTGACAGTCGCCCCGAACCGCGAAACTCATTGATTTATGGAAAGGCTTAATTCCATTTAATGTTCTAACATGGAAATTCCTAGGTAATTCTTAGGGGCGGTGCTTCTCGGCCCTGAAATGCCCAAAGGGACCCGCGCGGGTCACAGTTTTCACGCGCAATTTACGGATTTCAGCCGAAATTCAGCCGTAGTCCTGGCTCCGACCACTCCAGCGCGCCGAGCCTCCCGGTCGCCGACAGCGTGACATACGCCGTGCGCATGTCCGCCCCGCCGAAGCAGATATTGGTCGGGAACTCGTCCGGCATGGCCAGAGTGCGCACCACCCGCCCGTCGGGCGCGATCACCGTGATGCAGCCGGTATGCAGCGTGGCGACGGCGACATTGCCACCGGCCTCCACCGCGAGGCTGTCGAAGCGCTGGAACCCCGGCAACCCGGCCACAATCCGCCCGCCATGCGGGGACGGCCAGCCGTGCTTCTTCACCACGCCTGGTTCAGCGATGTCGAACGCCCAGAGCCGTGCCGCCTCGGTGTCGGCGACGTACAGTACCTGTGCCGTCGGGAGACAGCCCGCACCCGTTGGGGCTGAGGATCGGATACGCCACCTCGACAATACGCGAGCCATCCGGTAGCGCATAGTAGAGGCCGCCATGATCGCGCGTCCGCGCGTAGCGCTTGCCGAGATCGGTAAAATAGAACCCGCCATGCGTGTCAAACACGAGGTCGTTCGGCGCCGACAGCCTGTGCGGTCCGCATTGCGCGTAGAGCACGCGCGTGTCGCCGGTCTTCGGGTCTATCCGCTGAATGCAACCGCCTGCGTAATCGTCAGCCGGTCCGATCGCCATCCAATGGTCACGCGGGTATTTGCCGCCGCCATTGTTGCAGACATACAGCGCTCCGTCGGGACCGATCGCCAGCCCGTTCGGACCCCCGCCGGCACTTCCCACCGTGGAACGCACCCCGTCCGGTCCGATACGCGTCACGCATTTGCCGGCGATCTCGGTCAGAATGACGGCGCCATCCGGCATCGCCACAGGACCTTCGGGAAACCCGAAGCCACTCGCCACGATCCGCACCTCGGTCATGCCGGTTCCTCCCCGTTGCCTTGGCCAACTCTCGCGCTGGATCGCGCGGCGTCAAGTGGTGCTATGATATCGGCTACCTCTGATGCCGACTGCCGTATCGGTGACTCGTCCCGCTGCTCCTGCACCGTCATGGCCGGGCTTGTCCCGGCCATCCGAAGCGGCACCCTGCCACGACTGATGGCCGGGACAAGCCCGGCCATGACGGAAGGACCGAGCGGCGATCGAAGGTCATTCGTTCGGGCCGCTGTTATATGCGTTGCCGGAAAGTCAACCTGAGCGGGAGGTGTTCGGAACTTGGCAGACGAATCAGATGACGTTTCATTCGAAAAACTGATCCGCCACATCCAGGAAAGCCGCGGGATCGACTTCCGCGGCTACAAACGCACCAGCTTGCGCCGGCGTATCACACTGCGCATGGAGCAGGTCGGCGTCGACGGCTTCGCTGCCTATCACGCATTACTGGAAGCCGATCCGCGGGAGTTCGGCGCGCTGCTAAATACAGTCCTGATCAACGTAACGTCATTCTTTCGTGATCCCCAGGCATGGGAAGCGCTCAGGCAGGAGGCACTGCCGAAGCTGCTGGGACCAGGGCAACGCGGCCAGGTCCGGATCTGGAGCGTCGGTTGCGCCTCCGGCGAGGAACCCTACTCGCTCGCCATTCTGTTCGCCGAGGCGCTGGGTACGACGGAGTTCGCCAGGCGGGTGAAGATCTACGCGACGGACCTCGACGAGGCGGCGTTGGACACCGCCCGCCACGCTGCGTACTTGCCCCGCGACATGGAAAGCGTGCCGGAGGCACTGCGCAGCAAATACTTCGAGCGGGCCAATTCCCACTACGTGGTCATCCGCGAGCTTCGCAAGTGCGTGATCTTTGGACGCCACAACATTGTCGACGACGCACCGATCTCGCGCATCGACCTGCTCGCCTGCCGCAATCTGCTGATCTATCTCGCGACCGACACGCAGAACGCGGTGCTGCCGCGATTGCACTACGCCCTGACCGATAAGGGCGTACTGTTCCTCGGCAAGGCGGAGACCCAGCTGGCAAGGTCGAAGCTGTTCCAGCCGATCGACATGAAGCATCGGCTGTTCCAGAAGGTACCGCAGGCGTGGCGGCGCGGGGCGGGGGACGGCATCATGGCGGATGGGAAACGACACGACGGTGGCGTGTCGCGGCAGGCAGGTCTGCTCGAGGGCATCATCGACAGCGCTGCCTCCGCGTATCTCGCGATCGACACCGATGGCATTGTGGTGTTTGCCAACCTGCCGGCCCGGCGAATGCTCGAAGTCGGCGAGGCTGATGTCGGGCGGGCGTTCCAGGACCTGTCCATCTCCTATCGCCCGGTCGAACTGCGCGGCCGCATCGACGAGGCTCACCGGCAGGGAAGGCCGGTCCGCATCGAACATCAGGCCTATCACCGGCCGCCCGCCGACCCGATACGGCTGACCATCGACGTGGTGCCGCTTGCGACGCGCGAGGGCCAGATTATCGCCACACTGCTGACCTTCACCGATACAACGCGGACCTTTCGGCTGCAACAGGAGCTGGAAGCCGCGCAGGAAAGTCTGGAGACCACGATTGAGGAATTGCAGTCGGCCAACGAGGAGCTGGAGACGACGAACGAAGAACTGCAGTCCACCAACGAAGAACTCGAGACAACGAACGAGGAGCTGCAATCCACCAACGAGGAGCTGGAGACCACCAACGAGGAGCTGCGTTCCACCAACGAGCAGCTGGAGCACACCAACGATGAGCTGCGCCGACAGTCGGATGCGTCGAATTCGTATCGGCAATATGCCGAGGCGATCCTGCGCAGCACCAGCTCCGGCGTCATCGTGCTGGACCGCGATCAGGTGGTTCGCTCGTGGAACCGCTGGAGCGAGAATGTCTGGGGTCTGCGCGCGGAGGAGGCGGTGGACCGGAAGTTGGCCGAACTGGACATCGGTCTGCCGGTTCAACGGCTCGAGCCTGCCGTACTCAGTGTCATAGCCGGTGGCGAGACGGTCGATATGAAAGTGGACGCGGTTGGGCGCCGCGGACAGCCGATCCGTTGCAGCGTTCGGGTATCACCGCTGCTCTACGAAGACCGCGCCTCGCACGGCGCCGTGCTGTTCGTCGATGAGGTCGTCGATCCGGAACGGAAGTCGTGAGGCCTACTGGCTGAGAACTCCATTGTCATGGCTGGCCCACGGGCCGGCCATCCACGTCTTCGCTGCCAGCACCAAAAGAAAACGTGGATGGCCGGCCTTCGCCGGCCATGACGATGGAGATGCAATCGTTGCGTCCCGTTGCTCCTCGTTGCGCCATCACCTGACCACCGGCTTGCGCAGCGCGTCGATCGCAGCGGTGATCGCGGCCGCGGCACTGCCGGCCTCCTCGGCCGCGGTGTGCCAGCGGGCAGCCGAGTGCGGCTGCGCGCGCGCGCGCGCCTGCTCCTCCATCCGCCGGCACAGCGTGAGGCGGTCGCGATGCGTCCGCGCAGCACTCTCCAGCGCCCGTTCGAGCCCCTCGCTCTGCGCCACCACCAATCCCTCGGACGTGAAGGCGTGGCCAGTCTGGCAGCGGAACCGGGCGGTTCCCTCTTCCAACACTTCGTTGAGCACACCCCCACAGACCGGACAGCTCAGCGCGCTTGGCTCGCCCAATGTCGGGACATCGGCGGGACCGAGTTCCTGTGCGGCGATCCGCCCTTCGATCTCCAGGCTTTGCGGCACCGGCAATTTCGGGCCGGCCGGCTCGCGGCACAGGCGCTCCAGCAGAGCCGGCATCTCGGCGAGGGTCACCACGTGATCTATGTTACCGAACTCGAGCGCTCGGCGCGGCATGTCCGGCCACTGCGCATCGTCTGGGTCCTGCACCACGCAGATCCCGCCGCATCGCTTGATGGCCTGCAGTCCGGCGGTGCCATCGTCCAGCAGGCCGGTCAACACCACCCCGATGACCCGTGGGCCATAGGCAACCGCAGCCGAGCGGAACAGAGGATCGATCGCTGGCCGTGTCCGATTCTCCTGCGGACCATGACGCAACGCGACACGGCCGTCCCGCAGCAGCAGATGGAAGTCCGGCGGCGCGACGAAGATCTGACCTGACTTGATCGTCTCGCCCTCAACCGGATGCTTCGCCGGCAACGGTCCAACCTTGCTCAGCAGGTCCGGCAGCACGCTTTTCGATACTGGACTGATATGCTGCACCACGAACAATGCGGCCGGCAGATCAGCGGGCAAGCCGGCGCAGATATGCATCAGCGCTTCCACGCCGCCGGCAGATCCTCCGATGACCACGATGTCCCGCCGGTCCATTCCCGCACCTCCTTCTATTCAACCGACCACGTCTTCAAAACGTCGTGTAGCGCGGAGTTCTTACGAACATATCCAGATGCGCCGACCAACATGCGTTTGTAGTTGGAAGGCCGGGAGCGCTCGCAGATATGGACCCATCGGCAGGCGCAGATAAGGCCCTGCGCACGGAACTGATCCGGCTTCGCGAAGAGTTGGAACAGGCGCTCGTCGCGGCCGAGGACGCCCAGAACGAGGTCACGGCACTGATACGCGAACGCGATGCGCTGGTGGCCGCCAATGACCGGCATTTTGCGGCGTGGCGTTCATCCGAGGAGAGGGCAGGCACTCTACGCACGAGCTTGGCTAATGCACTGGAAATGCTGGCCCGGCAGCAGGCCAGCGAAGCGGCGAACAGTTCTACGGACGAGGAGCTTGCAGTCGCATTCGAGGAGGCTCAGACGCTGGCGGAAGAGCTGGTGGCCGCCAACGACGCGCTTACGCGCAGCAATCACGATCTCGATCGCCGGGTTGCCGAGCGCACTGCTGCTTTGGACGAGGCCAACAGGTCTCTCGAATTGCTGAATGCGGATCTCCAGCGACGCGTCGACGAGGAGGCGGCCGCCCGGCAGGACGCGCAGTTCCGCCTGTTTCAGGCCCAGAAGCTGGAGGCGATCGGCCAGCTCACGGGCGGCATCGCTCACGACTTCAATAACCTCCTGACGGTGATCACCAGCAGTACGCAATTCCTGCGGAGGGCGGACGATCCGTCGCGGCGAGCGCGGCTGGTGAACCGCATCGAGGAGGCGGCCTGGCGCGGAGCCGACCTGACGCGGCGCCTGCTCGCCTTCGGCCGGCGCCAGCCGCTGCACCCGGGGCGGCTGGAGCTGGACGTTCAGGCCACCGGACTGGCGGAACTGCTGCGCCACACACTGCGCGAGGACATTCTGATCCACCTGCAGTTCGACACGGGCCTCTGGCCGGCGGAAGCGGATGTCGCTGCGCTCGAGCTGGCGCTGCTGAACCTCGTGGTGAACGCCCGCGACGCCATGCCGAACGGTGGTCAGATCGTGTTGAGCGCCCATAATGCCGCAATGCGCAACGGCCAATCGGCCCGTTGGGGGCTGGTTGAGGGTGACTACATCGAGATCTGCGTCACCGATACCGGCCAGGGAATGTCGCCGGATGTGCTGGAACGCGTGTTCGAGCCGTTCTTCACGACCAAGGAAGTCGGCAAGGGCACCGGCCTCGGGCTTGCGCAGGTCTATGGTTTCGCCAAGCAATCTGGGGGCACTGCCTGGGTGGAGAGCCATCTCGGCCGCGGCACATCCGTTCACCTGCTACTGCCCCGTTCATTGCGGGAGCGCGCTCAGGGACTGACCCAGATCGACACGTCGGACGGTCGGCACCCACACGCCGGCGGTCGGCACGCGGATGATGCAGGCCCGCTATCCATCCTGGTGGTCGAGGACAATGAGGATGTCGCCTCCGCGGTGATGGAGATGCTGACGCAGCTCGGTCACGAGGCGACGCATGTCGACACTGTGGGTGCGGCACTGGGCGTACTGTCGAGCGATCGGCCGATCGATCTTGTTTTCACCGACGTGCTGCTGCCTGGAGGCGGCAGCGGCCTCGATCTCGCGCGCGAGTTGACGCAACGGAGGCCGGACGTTCCGGTGGTGCTGACGAGCGGATATGGCGGCGGCGTCACCGGCCGGCTTGCCGCGGCAAGCCTGCCATTCCTGCGCAAGCCGTACCGGATCGAAGCACTGAAAATGACGATCGAGGAGGCTCTCGGTCAGCCTGCACCGCACCAACGCCTGCAAAGCCATTGAGCGCGTCGGTGGCGTTCGATATCTCCGCTATCGCCACGACGCTCGTCCGTAGGGCGGCCGACGCCATTGTCTATGCCGACGCCGAAGGGGTGATCCGATTCTGGAACGCGGCTGCCACACACATATTTGCCTTCGCCGCGGAGTAGGCGATCGGCAGGTCGCTTGACCTGATCATTCCCGAAAGCCTCCGCCAGCGCCATTGGCAAGGCTGTCACAAGACAATGCGCACTGGCGAGAGTCGTTACGGTACCGGCGACATCCCGGCCGTACCGGCGTTGCGCAAGGACGGCGTGCGAATTTCCGTGGAGTTCACCATCGTGCCGTTCCGCGGCGACGGCGGACAGCTGGATGGCATCGCTGCTATCCTCCGCGACGTCACCAAACGGTTCGAGCAGATCAGAACGCTGCAGAAGGAGGTTGCGGAGCTGCGTGGCCAAGCTTGACCTTCACGGTAGCAGGATTGCTGCTTCGACCCTGAGCCTGTCGCGCAAACAATTTTGGCCGGCATGGAACCGAAGTGCGTGGCGGCCGTTCTGTACCGCCCCCCAAAAGGAGATTACCAGCATGAGCGATCGATTCCAGGGAGCCGCCCGCGAAGTGGGCGGACGCGCGCAGCAGACGATCGGCGAGGCGATCGGCGACGCGAAGACACAGGCATCGGGCCTGTACGATGAAGCCGCCGGCCAGGCACAGCAGCAGGCCGCCAGGCTCAGCGATGTGATCAAGGACCAGCCCCTCGCCGCGGCCTTGCTCGCCGTCGGAATTGGCTATCTGCTGGGCCGCCTGACCTCCTGACCAGGAGTTGTCTGGTTTCGCCTCCCGCCCGCTGCATGTAGATACGGCGGGCGGGAGGCTTGTCGCCCGAAGCAAGGGAGCATTGCCGATGCCAGCCGCCATCCGGAAGTCGCGTGTCAGCGAGGGCTCCCCCAACCCGCGCGGCGCGAACTGGGACGGCCTCGGCGTCAACTTTTCGTTGTTTTCGGCCAATGCCACGAAGGTGGAGCTCTGCCTGTTCGATGATGCCGGGCGTACCGAGCTCGAGCGGATCGAATTGCCGGAATACACCAACGAGGTCTGGCACGGGTATCTGCCAGACGCGCGGCCCGGCACGATCTACGGGTACCGCGTCTACGGCCCCTACGACCCGAAGAACGGCCATCGCTTCAATCCGAACAAGCTGCTGCTCGACCCGTACGCCAAAGCGTTCGTCGGCGCGCTACGCTGGGACAACGCGCTGTTCGGCTACACGATCGGATCGAAGGACGAAGACCTGAGCTTCGACCGCCGCGACAGCGCGCGTTTCATGCCGAAATGCCGCGTCATCGATCCCTCCTTCACCTGGGGACGCGAACGCCGGCCCGAGGTGCCGTGGGACCGCACCATCATCTACGAAGCCCATGTGCGCGGCTTCACCAAGATGCACCCGGCCGTACCGGCCCACCTGCAAGGCACGTTCTCCGGCCTCGGCCGCAAGGAGGTGGTGGATTACCTGCGCTCGCTCGGGATCACCTCGGTGGAACTTCTCCCTGTGCACGCCTTCGTCAACGATCGACATCTGCTGGAGAAGCACCTCACGAACTACTGGGGCTACAATTCGATCGGCTTCTTCGCCCCTGATCCGCGGTTTGCCGCAGTACCTGCCTTTGTGTTCTCCGAGTTCAAGGAGATGGTGGCGCGCCTGCACGACGCCGGGCTCGAGGTGATTCTCGACGTCGTCTACAATCACACCGCCGAGGGCAACGAACGCGGTCCGACGCTGTCGTTCCGCGGCATCGACAACGCCTCGTATTATCGGCTGATCCCGGATCAACAACGCTACTACATCAACGACACCGGCACCGGGAACACGCTGAACCTCAGTCATCCGAACGTGCTGCAGATGGTCACCGATTCGCTGCGTTACTGGGTGACCGAGATGCACGTGGACGGCTTCCGCTTCGATCTCGGCACGATCCTCGCGCGCCAGCATGATGGCTTCGACGAGTCGCATGGGTTCCTGCAGAGCTGCCTGCAGGATCCGGTGCTGTCGTCGGTGAAGATGATCGCCGAGCCCTGGGACCTGGGTCCGGGCGGCTATCAGGTCGGCGGCTTTCCGCCTGGCTGGGCGGAGTGGAACGACAAGTTCCGCGACACGGTACGCGCCTTCTGGAAGGGCGACGAGGGCAAGCTCGCCGAGACGGCGACACGGCTTGCGGCATCATCGGATGCGTTTGGCCGCCGCGGACGCAAGGCATGGTCCAGCGTCAACTTCATCACCGCGCACGACGGGTTCACGCTGCACGATCTCGTTTCGTACAACGAGAAGCACAACGAGGCGAATGGCGAAGGCAATAACGACGGCCACTCGGACAACATCTCGTGGAATCACGGCGCCGAGGGTCCGACGGACGATCCGGAGATTGTCGAACTGCGCAACCGGCAGAAGCGCAATCTGCTTGCAACACTGCTGCTAGCGCAGGGGACCCCGATGCTGTTGGCCGGCGATGAGTTCGGCCGCACTCAGGGGGGAAACAACAATGCCTATGCCCAGGACAACGCGATCAGCTGGCTGGACTGGAACATCAACGAGGATGGCATCGCTCTGATCGATTTCGTGCGCCGGTTGATCGCACTGCGTAACGCGTTCCCGATCCTGCGCCGCTCACGTTTCCTGACCGGCGAATACAATGCGGAGCTGGACGTGAAGGACGTGCGCTGGCTCGCGCCATCGGCTACCGACATGGAACCCGAGCAGTGGCACGATCCGAATGCGCGCTGCTTCGGCATGCTGATGGACGGGCGCGCCCAGGCGACAGGGATCAAGCGGCCGTCGATGGACGCGACGGCGCTGCTGGTGCTGAACGCCTACCATGACGTGGTGAAGTTCACACTGCCGGATGTGGTCGGCGGCCATGTCTGGCGATGCCTGCTGGACACCAATGTGCCGGACCGCACGGAGCCGCCGCGCTTCCACAGTGGGGAAGAATTCGAGGTCACTGGGCGATCGTTGGTACTGTTCGCGCTGCAACCCGAAAGCACGCGGTCGGTCGCGCTGATCCGCGCGCGGGAGGCGTTGCGCCAGGTATCGGAAATCCCCGCCACCGCGGCTTTGACGGAAGAGCCAGCGGAAGAGCCGGTATGACGCCGGATTCGGAGCACCTGTCCGATCCGCCGAAGCCGCCTGGCCAGCCGCCTCACGCGCCGGACCCGGATGCGCCGGTGCCGGTTGAGGAGCCCCCTACACCTATCCCGGTTCCGCCAGCCAATCCACCGCCCGAGCCGATCCGCGCCAGGTTAAGGATTAGCTGCGAAAAAAAGCGCTCCAAATGGCGCATCGGTCGCACCTCCGTGGTCATGGCCGGGCTTGTCCCGGCCATCCACGTCTTCGCTGCCAGCACAAAGAGAAGAAGTGGATGGCCGGCCTTCGCCGGCCATGACGATGAGGCTTGAGGCGCACCCGGATATTATTCGGTTGTTTCCCGACGCGTCGCCCGCGATGCGGTGAGTCCTTCCCCCCGAACGCGTGGTCGAGCCCGGCATTCAACGCGGCCTCGACGTCAGCTCTCCAGCACGGTGCGTATCTTGGCCGCAAGATCAGCGTAGGTGAACGGCTTCGGGAGGAGCTCCGTGCCGGCATCAAGCACGCCCCCATGCACGATCGCATTGCGTGCATAGCCAGTGGTATAAAGCACCTTCAGTTCCGGCCACCTGCCTCGCACTTCCTCGACAAGCTGGCGCCCGGTCATGCCGCCAGGCAGTCCGACATCGGTGAACAGCAGGCGCACGCCCGGCTCGCGTGCCAGCAGGGCAAGTGCGGCCGCTCCGTTTGCGGCTTCCAACACCCGGTAGCCCAGCTCACGCAATACGTCCGTTGTGTGGGAACGCACGTCATCATCGTCCTCGACGACCAGCACGAAGTCTGCGTGATCCCCACGCGGAATATCGGCCTGCCGTGCGACGTCATCGGCATCATCAGATCCAGTCAGCAACCGCGGCAGATAGAGTTTCACGGTCGTGCCCTGGCCAGGTTCGCTGTACACCTTGATGTGTCCATTCGATTGCTTGATGAACCCATACACCTGTGAAAGCCCTAGACCTGTGCCGTGACCCACGTCCTTCGTGGTGAAGAACGGCTCGAACACATGCTCCATGATGTCCTTCGAAATGCCGATGCCGGTGTCGGAGATGGCTATCAGCACGTACTGGCCGGGAGCAGCGCCCTCGTTCAGTGTCGCATAGGCGTCGTCAAGCCAGGCGTTGGCAGTCTCGATCGTCAGCTTGCCGCCGCCAGGCATCGCATCGCGGCCATTCACCGCGAGATTGAGCAGAGCGTTTTCAAGTTGATTTGGATCGGCGAAGATGCGCCACAGACCGCCGGCAAGCACAGTCTCGATCGCAATCGATTCGCCGAGCGTACGGCGCATCAGCTCCGACATCCCGGTGACCAGCCTGTTCGCATCGAGCGGCTTGGGCGCCAGCGTCTGACGTCGTGCGAACGCCAGCAGCCGATGGGTCAATGTCGCCGCGCGCTGCGCACCCTGCTCGATAAGGGCGAGCGCGCGGCTCACGCGTTCAGGGTTGTCGCCGAGGCGATCGGGCGGCAGGTGGCGTTGCAGTGTCCCGACCCCCCCGGAGATGATCGTCAGCAGGTTGTTGAAGTCGTGCGCCACGCCGCCGGTGAGCTGACCGACCGCTTCCATCTTCTGAGCCTGGCGCAGCGCCTCTTCCGTCCGCAGCCGCTCGTTGATCTCGTCGGCGACACGCTGCTCCAATGTGTCATTGAGTCGGCGAAGCTTTTCCTCGGCCTGCCGGCTGGCGCGATACAGGCGGGCATTGTCGATTCCGACGGCGGCCTGAGCGGCAATGCCGGAGACGATCAGCTCGTCGCGCGCAGTGAAGACAGCTGCATCGGGGTGGCCGAAGAACAGGCCGCCCAGCACTTCGCCGGAACGCGAAACGACCGGTGCGGCCAGGTAGCTGCGGACCGGGAGATGGCCAAGCAGCACGGGGTAGTGCGGCGCGCTCCCGCCATAGCGCGGATCGCGCCGGATATCGTCCGAACGGACGATCCCCGCGCGGCGAAAGTTAGGCTCGAACAGACCCGTGTTGCGCGGCATCGGCAACCCGGCGAATGCCTCGTGCGGTACACCCGAGATCGCGTAGAGAGTGTAGGCCTCACCGGCATCGTTGACGACATTGTAGTAGAATGCACCGAACTTCGCGCCGGTGAGTTCCACGGCCGCATCGGTGACCGTCTGCACCAGCCGATCGAGATCGAGTTCGGCCGCGATCGCCATGCCGGTGCGGTTGAGCACCTCGAGGCGATGCGCCTCCGCCCGTATCTGGTCGGCAGCCTGCTGGCGAACCTGCGCCATGTCCAAATTAGAGCGCACGCGGGCGAGCAGTTCGCGCGCGGAGAACGGCTTGACCAGATAATCGTCCGCGCTGGCCTCGAGACCATCGATCCGCGCCTCGTCTCCGGCGCGGGCGGAGACCAGGATGACCGGCAGGTCGCGCAGCAGAGGATCACCGCGGATCGCAGCCAACAGAGCAAAGCCATCCAGCCGCGGCATCATGACATCGCTCAGCAACAGATCGGGTCGTGCCGCTCGCATCGCACGCAACGCCGCTTCGCCATCGCTTACCGTCTGCACCTCATAGTTCGCATGCAGCAGCCTGGCCATGTAGTCACGCATGTCGGCATTATCGTCAGCGATAAGGATTCGATGCCGCGTAAGTCCTCGTGGTGGGTCGATCGCGCCAAGTGATGCGAGCGCGCTGCTGCTGGCGCCCAATACATCCGGTTCGTTGGCGTATTCCTTCGCAGCGTCAGGAAGCCAGCGCAACGCCTCCTCGACGAAGGCGGCTGTGGCACTGCCTTCCGGTGTCGTGCGGCCAGAGTCGCCGGAGACTTGCTCGACCGGAAGGTGGTCGTGTCCGTACGGAACGACCACGCGCACGGACGTGCCGGCATCGATACCGCTCTCGATGCCTATCGTGCCGCCATGCAGGCGGACGAGCTCGCCGACCAGGGCCAGGCCAATGCCAGTACCCTCAAGCGTGCGGCCACGCTGCCCTTCGATGCGATGGAAGCGCTCGAAGATACGCGGAATCTCCTGCTGCGGAATGCCAACGCCTGAATCGGCCACGATGAGCTCCGCGGCATTCACGTCGTCGGACTGCTTGAGGGTGACATGGATGCCGCCGCTCAGCGTGTACTTGAATGCATTTGAGACGAGGTTGAGGACGATCCTCTCCCACATGTCGGCGTCGACATAGACCGGCTGGGTCAGCGCGCGACAATCGACCACCAGGGCGAGGTTCGCGCGCTCGCAGGCCGAACGAAAGTTGCTCGCCAGCTCCGCGGTGTACGACGCGAGGTCGGTGGGGCGGTAGGTGGCGCGAACACGGCCGGCTTCGATACGCGAGAAATCCAGCAGGCTGTTGACCAGGCGCAACAGGCGGAGGCCATTGCGCTGCACCATTGCGAGATGACCGGTGTCGTCTGGTGTGCGTAGGGCGAGTTCCTCCTCCAGCGGTCCCAGCATCAGTGTGAGCGGCGTGCGGAATTCGTGACTGACGTTGGAGAAGAACGCGGTCTTTGAGCGATCGATCTCGGCCAAGGTCTCGGCGCGCTGGAGCTCCGCCTCATAGGCGCGCGCGCTGGCCAGTCCTGAAGCGATCTGCGAAGCGACAAGATCGATGAAGCCAGCGTTCGATTCGTCCAATGGCCGGTAAGGATTGATGCCTTTGACAAACATGCCGGCCGGACGCGACTGACCCTGCTGGACGATCGGCACCGCCACGGCTGCACGCGGCGGCTTGTCCCATGCGCCGGTCGGGAGTGCCGGCAGGAATGACAGATCGTCCAGCACCACCCTGGATGTCCCACGCAGAATGGCCTGTGCCGGCCAGATGGCATCGGCAGCGGTGGCATCAAGCTGTTGCGGCGCGGCGGCATGACCGGCGGCGATGCCGGTGCGGCAGGCGAGGCGCGCCGTATCGCCCGTGGGGTCGAACAGATAGGTCAGCGTGAACGGCAGGTCGTGCTGATTGGCCTCGAGGCCGCGTTGGATTGCCGCGCAAACGTCGGGCTCGGTGCGCACGGCAGCAAGTTCCGAGGCGAGTCTCTGCAACGTGGCGAGGCGGCGCTCGCCGATGACCCGTTCGGTGTCCTCGGTGACGACACACAGCATTCCACCGATCTTGCCATCGTCGTCGGGCAGCGGACTGTAGGAGAACGTGTGGTAGGTTTCCTCGGGATAGCCGCTGCGCTCGAGGAACAGCAGCAGCCCTTCATCCCAGGTGGCATTGCCCGAGCGAAGCACGGTTTCGGCGCGCGGCCCGATGTCCTGCCAGATCTCCTCCCAGACTTTCGAAGCAGGTTGCCCGAGCGCCCACGGATGCTTGGCGCCGAGCGTCATCGACCGGTACGCATCGTTGTAGAAGAAGATCAGGTCCGGGCCCCAGCCCAGCCACATTGCGTATCGCGACGTCACCAGGATGCGGAGCGCAGTCTGCAGGCTGCGCTGCCAGGTTTCCGGCGGGCCAAGAGGTGTCTCGGACCAATTTCGCGAGCCGATCAGCGCAGCCATCTCGCCGCCCGAGGTGATGAACGCCGAGACATTCGCGGGCGCAGGCCCGTCCATGCTGGCCGGTTCCTGGTACAGTATCTGCGCCAATCGCGTTCTCCCCACGGCGTTCACTGGCGGCGCCGGGCGCAAAGTCCATCATTGGACCAGCGCCTTCGGCTTGACGCCTCAGGTCTTCGCATCGTGCCACGCTATTGCACGTTTCCAACATCACCGGAAAAGCGAGTAGCGTCACAAAAGAATGAATGACGGGAATTTGAAACGAAGGGTTCGAGCGACCGATCACGCTGCCGTGCGACGCCCCATCGCGTGAGGCCCCCATGCGGTGCTATCCTCGGCGCTGCAGGTCGCGCAACAGCAAGGGGCAACCGCCATGGCGAGACGTATCAACCGGGCCATCGAACTGTTGGCACAGGATCAGGCGATCTACTACGACGGTCCGCATTCGGGCCATGTGCTCACCCACGCGCAAGGTCGCGACGATGCAGGGACCTGGGCGGACTACATCAACGTCGGCATGGAGCACGGCGCCTTCGATATGACGGGGCTGGCGGAGTACATGGGCGGCTTGGTGGATGGCGGCCCGACGCGCTCGGAGCACCGAACGCCGGCCATCATTGTCGAGGCGCCGGTGAACGGCATCGATGAGGCGAATGTTCGGTTCAACGCATGGCAATTCCGGCAAATTCTCGGCCGCGGCGTGCATGGCATCCTGCTGTGCCAGGCGGAAACGGCCGATGCCGTGCGGGCGTTCATCGAAGCCTGCCGCTATCCGCACCATTCTGCGGGCGTGGATTCGGCGATCCCCTCGCCGGTCGAGCGCATGCACGGGAGCAAGCGGCCGGAGCGTGGCGGCGATGGCAAGCTCGGCATCGGCACGCGCGGGCGCGGTTCGGAGGCGACCGCTGCGCCGATCTGGGGGGTATCACAACAGGAGTATATGCAGCGCTGCGATCCCTGGCCGTTGAACCCCGAGGGCGAACTGCTGCTCGGCGTCAAGTTGGAAAGCCCTGAAGGTATTGCGAACTGCGAGGCGATCTGCGCGGTGCCGGGACTTGGATTTGCCGAGATGGGGCCGGGCGATCTGGGCCTTTCGCTCGGCTTCACCACGCTGCAGCGCGATCCCTATCCGCCGGCAATGGCCGAGGCGCGTGAGCGCGTGTTCGCTGCCTGCCGTCGCAATCGCATCGCGTTCCTGGAAGGCTGCTCACCGACCAATATCGTGGCACGCCTGGACGAAGGCGTGCGGGTGATCGCCGGCCACCACGCGGAGACGGCGCGCATCGGCCGCGCGCATCAGAAGCGCACGATGCCGATATAAGCTCTGCGGTCGATATGACCTCCGGTCGTACCCGTTTCTCGTATGGCGCGGTGGCGCCGCGTCGATACACCAGCAGCGTGCGGCGATAGGACAGCACCTCGACGCCATGCTGGTTGCGGGCACGCGTTGCAACCGAGACGATGCCCTCGCCCGGCCGTGAACGGGAGGCGCGGGTTTCCAGTATGGTGGATTCCGCCTCGATCGTGTCGCCGACTGATACGGCCGCAGGAAGTTGCACGTCGTGCCAGCCGAGATTGGCGACGACACGACCGAAGGTGCGCGTGGTAAGAGCGGTTGCCGCGGCGACCACGAAAGTTTCCGGCACGTGATGCTGCGGCGCCAGTTCCAGCGAGCGTCGCGCGTGGCTCGCTACCTCCTCGCTGTGGAAGCAGCGATCTGGTGCATGCACGAACGTCTCGCCGGCCACGCAGTCCTCGAACCACAGCCCGACCTGTTCAACCAGTGCCCCGTCCTTGGCCGGATGGTAGGCGGCGAAGCGGTCCTCAAGCGCCGGATTGCTCGCTGCATCGCGTCGTTCGATCGACATGCGGCAGGTGATCCGGGCTACCTCGGTTCCGTCGGCCTTGTGGCCGCGAATCGATGTCCGGATGGCAGCACCCGCCGCATCGGTGTCGAGAATTTCCGATTCCGAATACAGCGTATCGCCACCGAACAGTGGGCCATTCATCGTGATGTCATCGAAGCCGAGAATTGCCCGGCGGCGGCCGTAGGTCTTGCTCGCCATGCCGACCAACCGCTGCAAGGTGAGCGTGCTGACCATCAGCGGGCGTTGCCACGCGGTCGCCGCGGCGTAGTGCGCGTCGTAATGCAGCATCGCTCCGTTCAGCGTGTCCAGCGCCTCGTCCGCATTGTCCTGTTGTGAGAGGGTGACGCCGGGACGATGGCGGAAACGCTGGCCGGGCGCAAAGTCCTCGAAGTCGAGGCCGTAGCGTTCCTCATAGCGGTTGTCGCCGATGCGGTGGTAGGCGGTGAACATCAGGCATTCCCACAGATGAACATGATCAGCAGAGCGGGAACCGATTTAGCATGAAGGAAGAGTGGTCGGCCATTATGACCACTGAGCCTGGGTGATCCGATATATTTTGCTGGCATCGTCGCGTTTTCGACCGTTATCGTGCGGCTGGGAACGTCTCTGCTCCGCTCTGACCTTTGTCATCGATGCAGGGCGACCTGGATTGGGGGCCGAGGTCTCCCACAGCCGAGCCGTTTCCGCAGCCCATCCGGAGAGAAGTCAGTTCATGATGCCATGTCGGAGTTTCCGGTAGCATTGCAACGAGAACGTCGCCGCGGCCTCCAGTGGGATCCGCGCCTGCCGGCCGTGTCGGTATTGATCGTTGTCGCGTTGTGCGGCCTGCCAGCAGTCGCGGAACAGCCACTGGATGTGGATCGACGATCAGATGGTGGTCGGTTCGCAATTGTGGCCACCAGACAGCATATTGAACCAGAAGTGGCACACACAGGGCCGCGAGTTTATTGCCCACGGTTTGTATTTCAAGCTGTTGTCGCTCATCTTCCCGCTGCGCCCATTTTGGTATTATCTGACCAATTACGTTACGCATGTTGGCGTCGTCGGCTTGGCCGCGTGTGTGGTGTGGCGCGCGACGAAATCCGGCGCCGCAACGGCGCTCTGCACACTGACTGCAGGTCTGGCATCCACCGGGCCGGAGGTCTTCCTGACCCTGCTGAAGCAGGAACTGCACATGACGCTTTGGCTACTCGTCGCCTTGCTGCTGCTGCAGCGCCTGCTGCGACCGGACTGTTCCTGGCACGCCGGAACGCTGGTCGCATTGGCGATCGCGACATTTCTATCGGGCACGCTTGGGAAGGAGAACTTCGTCATTCTGACGGTTGGTCTGGTGGCGGCTCTGACGTGTGTGGCGCTGACGGATACGCGGCTTCGCCTGGCGGGTCGTCTCCTTGCCGCGGTCGTTTCCACATCGATTGGCATCACGGCGGTGTTCGTGGAGCGCCATCTGTTGGGCACGCGCAGTATCGCCGATGGCGGCTACACAGGAAGCCTGCTGGTGCTCCAGCCAACGCTTGCCGCCTCGCTCGAGCGCGAGACGACTTATCGCATCCAAACGGGGGATGTTTTGGTGCTGGTCGTGGTTGCCGCGATTGCCTGCGTCGGCTGCGTGGTTGCAGCGATATATCGAAAGCGCAACCTGACTACTGCCCAGGTTGTAGCCATCACGTGCGCGGTCGCCGCAGTGGCGCAGGTCGTATTCAATGTGGTCTTCCTCGCATTCGTCCAGATCTACTATCTATATCCGGCCGCCATCCTGGGCACGGTGGCACTGGCGTGCCTGTGGCCCACGTCAGGCCATGTTGGGGCTGGACGCGGACCGGCGTGCTGGAAATGGTTTGGTCGCACTGGCCTGACGGCAGTCCTGGCCGGTACAGCGATCCTGACACTGCCGACGTTTGCAATGCGTGTGTACGCTCAAAATGTGATTCCGGCAATGGAATGGCATCTGATGCAGGCAATAGCGGCTATGCCACCGCACAGCCTGGTGTTGCTAGGGTTCCCGGAGGACGCAGAAATGATCGCGAATGCGGGCGTGCTGCTGCAGCACGAACTGGGCCGCAGTGACATCACCATCGAATCAGCTTTTGACCCGAACAACGCGGTGCGGCTGTCGGACGCGTACGCGGAGCAACGTCCGGTCTTCCTGGCGTTCGTCTATGAAGCCGGGGGAAACTGGACGGTTGGCGTACGCGGCGCCGAGCAGAAATCACGCGCTGAGATCATGGCGCTGGCAGCCACCTATGGTATCGGCCGTGTCTGCCCTGACCTGCGAGAGATTTTGGGACCGCCATCGACAATCGTTTGGCGAATTTTTCCCTCTCTGCATCCGATGTTGAAGGTTCAATTCGGCTACGCATGGGAAGTGGACCGTTTGCCGCCACCATCCGCTGACGCCACCGGATGCGGATCGAGCTAAGGCTCCGCTGTGGCGGCTCATCGTCACGACCAAACGAATTGCCGGGTCAGCGCGCTGAGGTCGCGCGCGCCGGTGGCCACTACGTTGTCCACACGATGCTGGCGCCGCATACTGCCGGCATGACAGATGCCCTGATCCTGGATGCGATCGACGCCTTCCTTACACGCGAAGTCGTCCCGCATGTGCGCGCGCTCGAGCACGACGACATCTATCCCGCGGCCATCGTGGCACGGATGCGCGAGCTTGGGCTGTTCGGCTCCACCATCGGCACGGCCTATGGCGGACTAGGCCTGCCGTGTGCCACGTATGCAGACATCGTCGAACGCATCGCGCGCGTGTGGATGTCGCTGACCGGCATCTTCAACTCCCACCTGATCATGTCGGCCATCGTCGAGCGCAACGGCACCGAGGCGCAGAAGCGCGAATTCCTGCCGCGCTTCGCCTCGGCCGAGATGCGCGGCGGACTGGCGCTGACCGAGCCCGATTGCGGCACCGACCTGCAGGCGATCCGCTGCACCGCACACCGCGACGGCAACGCGTATGTCGTGAACGGCACGAAGACCTGGATCAGCAACGGCATCCACGGCTCCTGCTTCGCGCTCCTGGTGAAGACCGATCTCGCTGCCGAACCGCGGCATCGCGGCATGAGCATGCTGCTGGCGGAAAAGGGGCCGGGCTTCACGGTCAGCCGCAAACTGGAGAAGCTCGGATACAAGGGAATCGACAGTGCTGAACTGGTGTTCCAGGACTATCGCGTGCCGGTGGACCGACTGATCGGCGGCGTTGAAGGGCTCGGTCTGAAGCACGCTCTGTCCGGCCTGGAGCTTGGCCGCATCAACGTGGCGGCACGCGGCGTCGGCATCGCACAGGCGGCGCTGGATGAATCGCTGCGCTATGCGCAGATCCGACACACGTTTGGCAAGCCGATCGCGCAGCACCAGGCAATCCAGTTGAAGCTCGCCGACATGGCGACGCGAACCGAGGCGGCACGGCTACTGACGCGGCGCGCCGCCGAGATGTACGATCGCGGCGATCGCTGCGACATGGAGGCAGGAATGGCCAAACTGTTCGCCACCGAGGCTGCGCTGGAGAACGCCACCGAAGCGATGCGCGTGCATGGCGGCTACGGCTATTCCACGGAATTCCCGGTGGAGCGTCTGTATCGCGATGCGCCGCTGCTGGTGATCGGCGAAGGCACCAACGAACTCCAGCGCATCATCATCGCCCGTCAGCTTGTCGCGCGGAATCCGGTGTGATGCTGCCGCTCGCCGGCGTGCGCATCCTGGCGGTGGAGCAGTACGGCGCGGGGCCGTTCGGATCCATGCAGCTCGCCGACATGGGCGCCGAGGTGATAAAGATCGAAAACCCGAAGGATGGCGGCGATGTCAGCCGCTCCGTCGGTCCGTATTTCCTGGGCGAGCACGACAGCCACTTCTTCCAGGCATTCAACCGCAACAAGCGCTCGGTCACGCTGAACCTGCGCGCACCCGAGGGCCGGCGGGTGCTGCACGATCTCGCCGCCACGGCGGATGCGGTGCTGGACAATCTCCGCGGCGACCAGCCGCCTCGGTTGGGTGTCACCTACGACCAGTTGAAGTCGGCCAACCCGCGCATCGTGTGCGCGCATCTGTCGGCCTACGGACGCGAAGGCAGCCGTGCCGCGTGGCCAGGCTACGACTACCTGATGCAGGCCGAGGCCGGCTACCTGTCGCTGACCGGCGAGCCCGACCAGCCGCCGGCGCGGTTCGGGCTTTCGATTGTCGACATGATGGCGGGCGTCTATGCCGCGACCGCGCTGCTCGGCGGGATTGTCGCAGCGCGCGCATCGGGGGTGGGACGCGATGTCGATGTCAGCCTGTTCGACACCGCGCTGTCAAATTTGAACTATCTGGCGGCGTGGTTTCTGAATGGCGGTCATGCGCAGGGACGCGAGCCGCGCGGCGCGCATCCGTCGCTGACGCCGAGCCAGCTTTACCGCACGGCGGACGGCTGGATATTCGTCATGTGCAACAAACAGAAGTTCTGGCCCGTGCTGTGCGAGAAGCTCGGTCGGCCGGAGTGGTCGGATGATTCGCGTTTTGCGACCTTCAAGGCGCGGCTGCAGAACCGCGGCGAGCTGACGCGCCTGCTGGACGAGGCGCTGTCGGCGCGAGGCACCGCGGAGTGGCTGCAGCACTTTGCCGGGGAAGTCCCTGCCGCGCCGGTGCATGACATCGCGCACGCGCTGCGTTCGCCGTTCGTCACGGAGGAGGGCCGCGTCTGGTCGTATGACCATCCGCAGGGCGAATTCCACATGGTGCCGCCGGCGTTTCGCTTTCCCGGCGAGGCAATGCCGCGACAGGCAGCCCCCGTTCTCGGCGCGGACACCGACGCGGTGCTGGGCGAACTCGGCTACGGCGCGGAGCGAATCGCGACGTTGCGCAGGGACGGCGTGATATAGGCCCCCTCCCTGCCCTCCCAGGCTTTGCGGGAGAGGAAACTTTCATCCCCCCGCTTCGCGGGAGAGGAGTTGCAGCGGGAAAGGGTCAGGGAGGCGGTCTCCGCGTCGCGTGCGGTTCCAGCCAGCCCATTCTTGCATCAGGCTCGCAGTCTGTCGTCGACAGGAAGGGTTTGATGTCGATCAGGTGCGTGCCATCCACACAGTCGAGATAACGCACCTTCAACGTATCTGGTGCCGCGAATCCTTCAAACGCGACGACGGAAAGCCCGATCGGATTTGGCCGCCACGGCGCTCGCGTGGAAAATATACCGCGCGGCTGGCCATCGAACGGCGGCGTGAACACCAACTCAGGTTCCCGGATAAGATGCATCCAGTAGAGCAGGATCAGGTGGGAAAATCCCTCGATGTCGCGCAGGCCGTCAACGTATTCGGGGAACACGCGCACCGGACACAGTGGCGCGGGATCGGGTTGCCGCCCGTTGCGCGGGCACTCGGTTATCGTTTGCCACGGCGTCGAGATGATGCCGATGGGGCGAACGGTGAAAGTCTGCGACGTCATGCGGAAGTCCTCGCCGCTGGGGTGGGAATGGCTTGTCACACCTGCAATAGATTGGCCAGCCCGTGAAGGAGAATGGCCATAATCAATCAGCCGCCCCAGTGATAGTCCTATCCGACGGCACAGCCGCGTGGATCGCCGCGGGATATGCGTTGGAACGTGGTGCCGAGCGGATGGCAAAGCGCAGATGGCCGGGGGTGTTGAGGATGCGATGCGTGCCTATCTGGCGTGGGAGATCGATTTGGTGAACCAGATGGCGACGGATGATGACCATAGGTTCAAGGTGGCGGCGGGGTGAGGTCTGGTCGCTTGTCTTGCGCCGTCTGTATATTCCTGGCATATACAAGAAATGCTTGACCTCACGCGGGTCGAAGGATTCAATTGGGATGCGGGGAACAACCGCAAGAGCGCAGAGAAGCACGGGGTCACTCAGGCCGAAGCCGAACAGGTGTTCTTCTGTGAGCAGTTGTTGGTATTGACCGACGATCGGCACAGCCTGGCTGAGTTGCGATATCATGCGCTGGGCCGCACGGATGACGGCCGGCACCTCCACGTCACCTTCGCATTGCGCGGCGAGGGGCGGCTGATCCGGGTGATCTCTGCCCGCGATATGAGTTGGAAGGAAAGATCGCGCTATGCCCAGGAAGCGTAAACCTGTTCCGGTCTTCAAGAACGAAGCGGAGGAACGCCGGTTCTGGGAGGCGCACGACTCCGCCGATCACCTTGACTGGAGCAAGGCTGAGAGGGTCCGGCTGCCGAATCTGAAGCCCAGCACCACGGCGATCTCGCTGCGCCTGCCGTTGCCGCTGCTGGAACGCATCAAGGTCGCGGCGAACAAGCGCGACGTGCCGTATCAGTCGCTGATCAAGACGTGGCTGGCGGAAAAGGTGGATGGGGTATGAGCGTGCGCGAGCCGGCGACGCCCCACAATGTGACAATCATCAGTACTGGCGACGATCGAGCGCATCGGGACGCGGCTGTATGTGACGCACGCCGACCAGCGAGAGCCATTACCGACAGGTACTGCCCTGGGCGCCTTCCGATGGTTAAGACAGGCGAACGATTACTATTGAACGAGAGCGGCGCGGCAAATCACGCCACGCTGGCGTCGTGGACATGATCGGTGGCCTTCTCGCGCTCGTGGCGTCGTCTGTACCTGCGCTCATTGGTATCTGGCGCAACGACAAGCGAGCGAGACGGCTTGAGGACCCCCTGCCGATAGGTAGGGAACTCGATGGCATTACGAATGGTCAGGCTTACAATGTGCTGGTCTTGCAATGTGTCTTGCTGTTCTTGTCAATCAGCCAATTCACTTTGACAGATCGAGCGGCCGGCGCACTTTGGGCTAAAGGGCGTCTAACCCCGACGCAAATTCAAACAATGTTGCACGGCTTTGAAGAGGCATGCAATCGCTCGCCCCCAGACATGACTTGAGTGGCCACCGTCTCTATGCGCTCATAAGCCCGCCACCTTGACTTGCCTCTCGCCGTGTCCGTTCATCACCACACGAAGACGACAGGCGGGGGGACATGACGCAGAAATCCAAGCAGGTCGGCAGCTTCCGCGAGGCGGTGCAGGACATTCCCGACGGCGCAACCGTCGGCTTCGGCGGCTTCGCCATGCCGGGCGTGCCGTTCAACCTGATCAAGGCGCTGCTCGAGCACGGCGCAAAGCAGCTCACCCTGGTCGCCAACAGCACCGGTGGGGCGCAACAGCCGCGCATGCCGGATGTCGGCATGCTGGTGGAGAACGGCCAGGTGAAGAAGGTCGTCTGCGCCTTCACCGCCGCGACGCGCCCCACCGACGTGATCCCGTTCACCAAATACTACGAGTCCGGCGAGGTGGATGCCGAACTCGTGCCGCAGGGCACGCTCGCCGAGCGCATGCGCGCGGCCGGCGCCGGCATCCCAGCGTTCTACACGCCGACCGCCGTCGGCACCGAACTCGCCGCCGGGCGCGAAACCCGCGTGATCAACGGGCGCGAGTACCTGCTGGAATACGCGCTGCCGCTGGACTACGCGTTCATCCGCGCCACGCGTGCCGACACGTTCGGCAACCTGCAGTTCCATCGCTCGCAGCGCAACTTCTGCCCGGTGATGGCGACGGCCGCACGCATCGCCATCGCCGAGGTGGACGAGGATATCGTGCCGGCCGGCTCGATCGATCCCGATCAGGTGCACACAGCGGGCATCTTCGTGCATCGGCTGGTGAAGGTGCCGCCGCCGCCCGAAGGGCTCTGGCCAACACGCCGGCAGGAGCGACGCCGATGAGCGGAACCACCAAGGGACTGAACCGCCAGCAGATGGCGGACCGTGTCGCGCTGGAGTTCCAGGACGGCTGGATCGTCAACCTCGGCGTCGGCATTCCGACGATGTGCTCGAACACCAATATCGGCGATCGCGACATCATCTACCATTCGGAGAATGGCGTGATCGGCTATGGCGCGATCGCCCCTCCCGGCGAGGAGGACCTCAATCTGGTGAATGCCGGCGGGCAGAACGTCACGCTGAAACCGGGTGCGGCGGTGGTGCACCACGCGGACTCGTTCGGCATCATCCGCGGCGGCCATATCGATGTGACCGTGATGGGCGCCTATGAGGTCGCGTGCAGCGGCGACTTCGCCAACTGGAAGATTGCCGGGGCGAAGGGTGGCGGCATCGGCGGCGCGATGGACCTCGCGGCATGCGCGAAGCGCGTGTTCATCATCATGGAGCAGACCACGCGAAGCGGTGCGCCTCGCTTGGTGGCGCAATGCGCGCTGCCGGTGACGGCGCGTGGTGTGGTGAAGCTGGTCGCGACAAATTACGGATTGTTCGAGCCGACCGGCGACGGGTTCCGCATTCGCGAGATCGCACCTGGGATAACGCTGGACGAGGTGCATGCGACCGTCGGCTGCAGGCTGACGGTGCCGGAGATTCTGCCGACGGTTCGGCTCGCCGGGTAGTCGACGCCGCAACCGCACTCACATCGGCGACAGCAGAGTTGCCGTCCAGGTGGCGGAACCAAGCGGGCGATAGCAGTTCGGATTGTCGAAGGCGAAGGTTGTCACCTGCCAGTCCCAGTTCTGATCGCCTGTTGGGGGATCGCAGGCGTCGGTCTCTTCGAAGGACTTTGCCCGCATGCAGTCAGGGATCAGACCACCCTGCGCCGCTGGGTCTTCAAGGTAATATTTGAGGCGGCACTCAGCCAGCGAAGCACCCTTCGATCGATCAGCGCAGCCTGCGAGAGCAACGAGCGCTACGATTGCAAAAAGCCGCACCTACGTCTTCCCCGCGTAGCTCTTCGCCATGCCTTCGGCCGGTTCCGCCTGCGGGCCGAATGGCATGATCGGATAGCGCAGCCCCGCTTTCGCCAGCCCCTGCAGCCCGGTCACCGCGCGCTGAAGGTCCGCCGGCGGACACGCCATCAGCATCTCGTCATCCGCCACCGCACCGTAGCGCCGCTCGGCGTAGCAGGGGATCGACAGCGACACTTCGCGCGTCTTCAGCGCATGGCCCCAACTGTCGGCACAGGCGCTCTCACCGGTAATGGAAAAATCGTAGCGCTGGTAGTTGCGCCACTGCAGGCCGTTGATGAACAGGATCATCTGCGCCGGGTTGCCGTAGAACAAACAAATGTCCGGCGGATCGAGCCGCGCGGACCGCAGCGGCGACACGACCATCCCGTGATAGCGCCCGGGCGCCACGCGCGGCATGCCGGCCTGATGCGCGGCGGCGGCCTCGCGGTTCTCGAACCACACGCCCTCCATCTTTCGGCCGGAGGTGTAGATCTCGCCCGGCGCATCGAGCCCGATCACGCTCGAGCAGGAGGAGAACGAGGGGATATTCTCGGTCGTGATGCCAAGCGTGAACCCGGCCATGCGTGCCTGGGTCACCAGCTGGCAGGTGGAGAACGTCTTGCCCTTCGGCGGCCGGCGCAGGCCGGGCACGTCCGCCATCTCGTCGAGGTCCTCGAACAGCTTCATGCCGATTGCGAACGTGCGCAGGCGGAGCAGCTGATTGAGTTGCTCCGCGAGTTCGGCGATGGCCTTGCCGTTCAATGGCGGTGCTTCGGCGATCGATGGTGCATCGTTCATCGCTGCGTCTCCTGGACGGGAATGCGGCAAGCTAGGCGCCGGACACTCGCCCGCGCAACCCGCTCAGCTCAGCGCACGGCGGACGGCGAAACCGGCGACTGTCAGCGCGGCGACAGCGATCAGAGCCATCGGCCACGCCTGGCTCAGCAACACCGCAAGCGGCATGTCCTGTAGGAAAAGCCCGCGCGCCGCCACCAGCATGTAGCGTACCGGATCAGCCCGGCTGATCAGTTCCGCCGCATACGGCATGTTCTCGATCGGCGCGGCGTAGCCGGACAGCACGATCATCGGCGAGGCGAACACGAACACCCCAAGCATCGCCTGCTGCTGGGTGCGCGCAAACGACGACAGCACGAGCCCGATGCCGACGCCGGTCAGCATGTACAGCACCAGCATCGCCTGCAGCAGCACCACGTTGCCGAGAAACGGCAGACGGAACCACAGCAGCGCCGCGGCGATGACGATGTTGGCGTCGATCAGTCCAACGATGATACCGGGCAATGCCTTGCCGAGCAGGATCTCCGCCGGGCGCAGCGGCGTCACCAGCAATTGCTCGAAGGTGCCCAGTTCGCGCTCACGCGCCAGGGAAAGCGCGCTGATCAGCAGCGCCATGATCATCGACAGCACACAGACCAAGCCAGGCAGAATGAACCACGTGCTCTCCAGCGTCGGATTGAACCAGTCGCGCGTCAGCAGAACGACCGGGGGCCCGCGTGTCGGATGCAGGTCCTGTGCGAAGCCCGCGACGATGACGGCGGCGTAGCCCTGCGCCATCAGCGCGGAGTTGGAGCGCCGCGCGTCCAGCAGCAACTGTGCCTGCGCCACGCGGCCGGCCAACACGTCGGCGGAGAAATTCTGCGGCACGTGCAGCACCACCGCGACCGTCCTGGCATCCAGCGCCGCGCGAGCCTGCTCCGGCGCAGCGAACGACCCGGTCACGCCAAACGCGGGCGAATCAGCGAAGCGGCGCACCAGTTCGGCCGACTGTGCGCCGGCGTCGTCGTTCCAGATGCCGAGCGGCACGTTCGTCACATCATAGGTGGCGGCGTAGGCGAACAGCGCCACCTGCATGATCGGCGGCACCAGGATGATGAAGCGCGTCTTCGGGTCCTTCCACAGCCCCGCCAGCTCCTTCACGATCAATGCGATGGTCTCGCCCTGCCGGACGTGGTCGCCCTCGTGTTCCGGCATGGCGACGACCGTGCCCTCGGCGTTGAACGACAGGTCCACCTGGCGGATCTCGACGTTGCCGTAGAGCGTATCGGGAGACGGCGCGGCGCCGAGCCGCTGCACGACCAGCCAGCCGATTCCGGCCGCGACGGCGAGTGCGACGATGGCGAAGGCGATGCGTCTCATGCGGCGGGTCCCGGGCGGCGGCGGGGCGGAGCCTAGCGGGGCGGATGGGAGACGCCTTGATCTAGGTCATCAGAATCCGCTGTCAGAGTTGCAGGACCGCACGCACGCCGTCCTCGACAGCTCGCAAATCCTGCCGCGACAACGCGCCGGTGGTCCGTGTGAGCCGTGTCTTGTCTATGGCACGGAGCTGATCGCACACCGCGACCGAACCCTCACCCACCGATGGCATAGCCACCACGATTGGCGGACGCGCGCCTGGCCCAGTGGACAGCGGCACGATCACCACCGTTCGCCATGCGCGATTCAAACCATCCGCACTCAGCACCACCGTCGGACGCGTCTTGTGTGTCGCGGCTCCACCGGATCAAGATCAACCTACCGGACCGATCCGCGCTGAACCACAACGGCCGGCCCAGCGCGCGGCGCGCGTGCCATTCAGCGGCGCCGCTTCCGCGAAGGCGCAACAGACAGACCATCGCCAATGGTCGCCGCCTCCCACTCGGCCATCTCGTCGGCGAGCCGCGCATCCCGCTCTACCACCAATGCAGCCTGGTACAATGCGTCGTCATCAGATTGAATTGGCGGCGCCGTGTGTTCGATCATCTCTTCCACCTCACCCCACCCGGTACGCCGCCACCGCCTTTTCGTCGAACTTCAACCCCAGCCCCGGCGTCGTCGGCAGCACCAACTGGCCCTTCTCGATCGCCGGCGTCTCCTCGTAGAGCTTCAGCATCCACGGCATGTATTCCACCGTCAGCCCGTTCGGCACCGCGGCGACCAGATGCAGATGCATCTCGGGCATGACGTGGCTCACCACCGGCAGGTTGAACGCCTCGGCCATGCCGGCGACCTTCATCCACTGCGTCACGCCACCCACCCGGCACAGATCGATCATCACGTAATCCACCGAGCGCGCCTCGATCATCTGACGGAACGGCGTGATCCCCCACAGATACTCGCCGCCGGCGATCGGCGTGGACAGCGCCTCGTTGATCCGCGCCAGCCCGGCATAGTCGTCGCAGGTGGTGACATCCTCCAGCCAGAACAGCCCGACATCCGCGACGCGATGGCCGATATCGATCGCCTGCTCCACCCGCCAGCGCTGGTTGATGTCGCACATCAACTTGATGTCCGGTCCGATCGCATCGCGTACCACGCGCACGCGCCGCACCTCCTCGGCCGGCGACGGATTGCCGGGCAGCGCCATCTGCGTCTTCATCTCGACGAAGCCCTTGTCCACCAGCCGGCGCGCGGCGGTGGCCGCCTTGTCGTCGGTCAGCCCGCGGCGCAGCGAGCCCGACGCGTAGGTCGCCACCCGATCGCGCATGCCGCCCAACAATTGCCACAGCGGCTGCTCGAGCGCCTTGCCCTTGATGTCCCACAGCGCGACGTCGATCGCCGACAGCGCAAGGGTAAAGATACCGGCCGGGCCACAGGAATCCCCCGCCGCCAGCCGCAGCTTGCGCACGATCGCCTCGATCCGCAGCGGGTCCTCGCCGACGATCAGCGCGCCGAGCTCGTCCACCGCGGTGCGCAGCGTGCCGGTCATCGCGCCGCCGTAGAACGTAATGCCGATGCCCTCGATGCCCGCGTCGGTCCGGATGCGCAGGATGACGATGGGACGCAGCCGGCCGGCTTCCTCCGGCATGTCGGCCAGCGGATCGTCTTCGGGGATGCGCAGGATGGATGTCTCGGTCCGGGTGATCTTCATGGCGCTTCCTCCGCGTGTTGCGGCGGAGCATAGCGGCCGGCTTCCGAGCGTCATAGCCGGCGGCTGTCGTCACCCCCGACGCCGCGTGATGATCCACACGGTGATGTCCCAGGCGTTGTGGATGCCGACCACCAGCAGCATCCCGGTGGACAGGGCAAGCGCCAGGCATCCCAGGTCCAATTCCAACACCAGCGTTACGCCCGATCCAGAAACGAACAGATAGCCTGCGACCGGCAAGGCGAAGTACCAGATCCGATCTTCCAGATCGACGGCCGTGCTCAAACCATCTCGGACCGCCTCGCGCCAGGCCAGGCCGCAATAGGCGAGGCCAACGATGCCGCATGCCACGATCATCGCGCCGAATACCATCCAGTCCCGCACCGGCGTCAGAACGATCAGGCTCACCGCCAGAATACTGCCGAAATGGACGACGCTTGCGGACAGGAACACGCGCCGTGGTGCGCTACGGTCGCTGGTAAAGACGCCGGAGCTGACCGATGCAGCGACGAACAGCAGGCCGACCAGCGTGCCCGCGACAGTGCCGAGCAGCATGTAGAACTCGTGCCAGTGACCGAGAACTTCGGCTAACGCGGGCATGTCACCCCCTGCGTGCCTCGAACCGGTACGGCGTCACCCCGGCGGAATTCGGATCCAAAGCCAGCCGATGCTCCAACGGCGGGAACGCGCGGCTGCGGCAATCCGGCCGGTCGCACAACCGGCACGACAGCCCGATCCCCACCTTCGCGTGCTCAACATCGATCCCGTCCGCGTAGGCGACATCCTCGGCATTCGCCAAACCGCATCCCATCGCCACCACATGCACCGGCCGCGGATCGCCCCATCCGTGCGCCGGCCGCGTCACGGTGCGCGCAAAGCACAGATACGCCGCGCCGTCGGGCAATTCGGCGACCTGCACCTGCACCTGGCCTGGCTGGGCGAATGCGGTGTGCACCACCCAGCGCGGACACGATCCGCCATAGCGGGCGAACGGAAACCCCGCGGCCGAGAAGCGCTTCGACACATTGCCCGCCGGATCGACGCGCAGGAAGAAGAACGGCACCCCGCGCGCGCCCTGCCGCTGCAACGTCGACAACCGATGGCAGGCCTGCTCGAACGACACGCCGAAGCGCGCCGCCAGCGCCTCCATGTCGTGGCGCAGCGCACGCGCCGCATCGGCAACGCGGCATAGGGCATCAGCAGCGCGCCCGCGACGTAGTTCAGCAGCCCGACCCGGATCAGCATCGCCGGCTTCCGGCGAGGACGGCGCGGCGTCCGCCACGATCGTCTCGGCAACATCGCGCGCCTCCAGCAGCGCAAGCTGGAACGCCATGTGGAAGCCGCGGCTTTCGCGCGGCAGCATCTCCGACAATGCCAGACTGCGCGTCGCCGGATCGTAGCGGCGCAGCGCGCCCTCCAGCTTCTGCACCGTCACCGTCAGCCCGTGATCGCGGCGCAGTCGCTCGGCGATTGCGTGGTTCATCTCCGCCGGCGCCGCGCGCAGTTCGCCCGCGATCGTCTCCGCTGCCGTCTCCAATGACGGAAAATGGTTGGCGCGGTCGTCGAAGAAGTCGCGCGCCTCCTCGTTCGGCAGCAGCACGCGCCGGCCGGATGGCAGCGCGATGCCGCCGGCGTCCTCGCGCGCCACGCGCCAGGCGCGATACAGCGCCAGCACCGCGCGCGCCGCGTTCGGGGCGGTCGCCGCAAGCTCGGCGATTTCCGCCTCGGGCACCGCATCGGCGGACAGCAGCGGGTCGGCGAAGGCCTCGCGCAGGCTGACCTCGAGCTGGCGTTCACCGCTGCCGGACAGCGTCGCCAGATCGACGCGCAGCGTCTCGCCGAGCTTGATCAGCAGCGAGGCCGTCACCGCGCGCTGATCGTGCTCGATCAGGTTCAGGTAGCTGGCCGAGATGCCGAGCCGGACCGCCAGCGCCTGCTGCGACAGCCGCTGTTCGGAGCGCAATCGCCGCACCGTGCGGCCGATCAGAGCGCGGGCCATTCTTTACACCCTTTACAGATTCGCAGCCGCCGCCGTGAAGGCAACGACATGATTGCGCGGCATTCTGCCAGATTTCGCGTGAACTTCGCACCTGCAATGTCAATTATTCACGCATAGCAAGCCTCAAAACAGGAGTAGTCCGATGCGTCCCCTTCCCACCCCGACCCTACGCCCCCGACGGTTCCGGCGGCCCCGGCGCCGATCCCCAGCGTTTCGAGGGCATCCGCCGCGACTACACGCCGGACGATGTCGCGCGCCTGTCCGGCAGCTTCCGCATCCGCCACACGCTCGCGGAGATGGGGGCGGCGCGGCTTTGGCACCTGCTGAAGACGCAGCCATATGTGCCGACGCTCGGTGCGCTGACCGGCAATCAGGCGGTGCAGCAGGTCAAGGCGGGTTTGCAGGCGATCTACCTGTCCGGCTGGCAGGTGGCTGCGGACGCCAACACCGCCGGCCAGATGTATCCGGACCAGTCGCTGTATCCGGTGGACTTCGTGCCGAACGTCGTGCAGCGGATCAATGCGCGCGCTGCGCCGCGCCGACCAGATCGGCCATGCCGAGGGCGGCGACGGCACCTACTGGATGGCGCCGATCGTGGCCGATGCGGAGGCCGGCTTCGGCGGTGCGTTGAATGCGTTCGAGCTGATGAAGGCGATGATCGCGGCCGGCGCCGCGGGCGTGCATTTCGAGGACCAGCTCGCGTCGGAAAAGAAGTGCGGCCATCTCGGCGGCAAGGTGCTGGTGCCGATCGCGCAGCACATCCGCACGCTGAACGCCGCGCGGCTGGCCGCCGACACCGAGGGCGTGCAGACCGTGCTGCTGTGCCGCACCGACGCCCATTCGGCGCAGCTGCTGACCAGCGACGTCGATGAGCGCGACCGCCGGTTCATCTCCGGCGAGCGCACGCCTGAGGGTTTCTGCCGTATCAAGCCCGGAATGGGCGTGGACTATGCGATCGCGCGCAGCCTGGCGTTCGCACCCTATGCCGATCTGCTGTGGTGGGAGACCAGCGAGCCCGACCTGGAGGAGGCCGAGCGCTTTGCCGATGCGATCCACCGGCAATTCCCCGGCAAGATGCTCGCCTACAACTGTTCGCCGAGCTTCAACTGGCTCAAAAAGCTGTCGCCGGAGCGGATCGCCAACTTCCAGCAAGACATCGGCCGCATGGGATACAAGTTCCAGTTTGTCACGCTGGCCGGGTTCCACAGCCTGAACCTTTCGATGTTCAACCTGGCGCGTGGTTATCGGGAGCGCGGCATGGCGGCTTATTCGGAGCTGCAGCAGGCCGAGTTCGCCGCCGAGGCCGCGGGCTACACCGCGACGCGTCATCAGCGCGAAGTGGGCGTGGGGTATTTCGACGCGGTGGCAACGGCGGTGTCGGGTGGGCAGTCGTCCACGACGGCGCTGTCCGGCAGCACCGAGGCGGCGCAGTTCCACGATGGAGCGCCAGCGGTGGACGTGCATCGCGGCGAGGACGACGGGCTGGTGCACAACCATGAATGGGCGGTGACCGCGAAGTAGCGTTCTGGCGCGCGGCCGCGGCGCGACATCGCCGCGGCCGGTTCCCGGTCAGTGCACCTGCAGGCCGAGATGAACGCGCATCGGCTCGAAGTCGCGGCCGTCGTGCAGCAGAGAGTGGCGGTGCGCGATGCAAAATGTGCCGATCATCAGATCGGGCGTCTTGCGGATCGTGATGCCGAGGTTGCGCAGGCTCCGCTCGATGCGAATGGCATCGTCTGCGCTTCTGGCACCCTGGAGCAGCTCCAGCTGTACCACGTCACCAACCAGCACGCCTGATTGCAGCGCGTACGCTGCGAGCTTGCGAACCGGCTCCGTCCGAGCCCCCCGCGAATTTGCGATCCAGACGGAACTGTCCACCACTAGCATACCGCAACCCAGCGGCCCGCGATCCCCGTCGTCATCCCCGCGTGCGCGTTAGGGGATTCGCACTTCTCGTTGCAATCGCATTTCGAGGTCTCTTCCGCGGTGGATTGCATGGAAATACTCCGTGCCGCGGCGGAATGTGATCGGGCCCGGCGGCTTGTAGTAACAGTTCCAGCCACCCAGGCGGGCGATGATCCACGCCGCCCATGCAGGACTTTGCATCGGGTGCGGGTTCTGTTGTCGCTCGGTCCTGCCTTGGAGGGTCGGCCCGAGCGCTGCGAGGGTGTCGATTTCGGGCTCGGTGAAGACGTTGCACGCCGGCATCTGATCTGTGCCGTCGCGGCCCTGCGTCAGCTGGATATCCGCGCAGGCTGCCTTGGTTGCCGCCGCGGCGAGCTTCACCAGGCGTTCCGCCGAGGCGAGTTGGCTGTCCTCCAGTTGCAGGCCCTGGGATTTCATCACCCGGAACAGTTGCTCGATGCTCCGGCGTTCGCGGTAGAAGCGGGTGATCTGCCTGGTGTCTGCCAGCCCCGGCCCCCGCCGGGGCAAGCGTGGTGACGACATGCGTTGTCAACAGCCGCCAGTGCGCCGGCGTGGCACCGGGCCGGTGGCTCGATCCTCGGGTCAAGAGCCCGAGAACAGGCCTCGTGCACATCCACGACCCACACTGGCACACTCGCCGCCAACCCCTTGGCGGCTGGCGTTTTCGGACGCTGCAGCGCTACCGCACCGAGCCGCAACGCAAGGGTGGCCTGTCGTTCGGCATGCCGGCCGCGCGGCGGCACGCTCATCGTGGTGCGGTCCTGCTCGGGCCAGCCGGCACAGCGCTCGAACAGCAGGCCGCCGTCTGCCAGCGCACGGTCCTGCGCCGAACGGCAGCAGATGCACCTGCGCCGGGGCCAACTCGGCGCCATGCAGCCACCGACGCACTTTCGCGTCGGCCGAGCGTCCGCGCCGATCGGTGACTTTGCCCGCGGTGCGGTTCAGCACGATGCAGTCCACCAGGCCGATCACCCCGGCATTGGCCGCATCGACCGCCAGGACCGGATGCAGGAACAGGCCGACATTGTCGCCATTGCCGCCCGTGCCGAAACCGCGTTTGCTGGCCGCGTGAGTGGGAAAATGCAGCTCCATGGTGTGTTCGATCGCCAGCGCGTGCCGCCCGGCAACCCGCTGGCTGGTCTGGTCGTCGGCGGTTGCCAGCATCTCGTGCACCGTCACCGCCGGTTCGCCAGGAAACGGCCGAACTGGATCGCCTGATTGCGGTCCTTCGACAGCCGACGCACGCACAGCGTCCGCTGCCGCTGCATCGCCGCCAGCAGCGCCCCACCCACACATTCCAGTCGCTTGTCGCCTAACGCCCCAAGGCTTGTCCCGATCATGCGAATCGTACCCTATGCCGAAACTGTCCCGTGCATCGATCCGGCAATCAGGCCGTTTGGCAAGTCGTTCCGCGGATGTGTGGACTCCGTAGCCCTTGTGGGAGGGGGAGTGTCTTAGTCAACCATGAAGCTTCTTGCGCTGCTCATTGCGCTGGCCCTGCTGGCGACGCTGCCGTTCTGGATCGGCAACAGCTACTACATCAACATCGCCACCCAGATCCTGATTTACGCGATCCTCGCACTCGGCCTGAACGTGCTGGTGGGCTATGCCGGCCTGGTCACGCTTGGTCACGCCGGGCTGTTCGGCATCGCCGCCTACGTCGGCGCGATCCTGATCAACAATGGCCATGGCCACCTCGTCGTCGCACTCGGCGCCTGCATTGCGACACTTGCGGCAACCGCGGTGTTCGCGCTTCTGGCGCTGCGCGGCACAGGGCTCGGCTTCGTCATGATCACCGTGGCACTCGGCCAGATCGTCTGGGGGATCGCCTATCGCTGGATCAGTCTGACCAACGGAGACAACGGCGTGTCGATCAATGCGCGGCCTGCTCCGTTCGGCCTGTCTCTGGCTGACGCACCAGCCTTCTACTGGGCGAGCTTCGTTGTGTTCGTGATCACGATCGCCGCAATGGCGATCTTCGTCGCCTCGCCATTCGGGGCGGCGTTGCGCGGCGCGCGCGACCAGCCACGGCGCATGACGGCGCTCGGCTACAATGTCTGGTTGACGCGCTTCCTTGCCTTCCTGTTTTCCGGCTTTTGGAGCGGCATCGCGGGTTTGCTGTATCTCTACTACAACCAGTTCATCAGCCCGCAGGCGGTCGCGCTCAGCGCATCGGCTGAGGCGTTGCTGATGGTGATCGCCGGCGGCACCGCAACTCTGCTCGGACCGATCGCCGGCGCGGCGTTGGTGATCATCATGAAGTACGTTGTCAGCGCCTACATCGAGCGCTGGAACTTCGTGCTCGGCGCCATCTTCGTCCTGATCGTCGTATTCATGCCCGAGGGGCTGGTGCCCGGCTGCGTGCGGCTGTGGCGCTGGGTGATGGCGGCGCGTGGAGCGCGCACCCCTGCGCCGGCTCTGCGTCGGGAAGGCGGACGATGACCGCGCTGGAGGTGTGCGATCTTCACAAGTCGTTCGGTGGCTTGCGTGTTGCCACCGCGGTGAACTTCGCCGTCGCCCCAGGCGAGCGTCGCCTCATCATTGGCCAGAACGGCGCCGGCAAGACCACGCTGTTCAATCTTATAACCGGCGAATTGCGTACCGATTCCGGGCGCATCGCTTTGTTCGATAGCGACATCACCGGCGTGCCTGCCCGCCGTCGCGCCCATCTCGGCCTCGCCCGCACTTATCAAATCATCACGCTGTTCCCGGGCGAGACGCTGTTGCACAACGTGACGCTGTCGCTGTTGGGCCTGTCTCCGTTGCGCTGGAACCCGATCGTGCGGCTCGACCGGCAGCGCGATCTGATGGACAAGGCGCGTGATGCGCTGGCCCGTGTCGGCCTCGACCATCTTGCCGAACGGCCGGTGGCGCAGACCTCCTATGGCGAGCGGCGGCGCGTCGAGATCGCCATGGCGCTTGCGCAGACCCCGAAGGTGCTGCTGCTGGATGAACCATTCGCCGGACTGTCGATTGAGGAGCGGCGCGATGTGCTGAACCTGATCGCCGGCATCCCACGTGTCGTTACCATCGTGATGATCGAGCACGACATGGACGTGGCGCTGGAATTTGCCGAGCGCATCACGGTGCTGCATTTCGGCCGGGTTGTTGTCGAGGGCACACGCTCCGAGGTGGTCGAGCATCCGCGCACCAGGGAGATCTATCTTGGCGCATGATACGCTGCTGCTGAGCGACATCGACGCCTACTACGGCGACAGCCACGTCCTGCACCGCGTGTCGATGCGACTGGGCGAAGGGCGGCTGCTGGGGCTGCTGGGACGGAACGGCGCCGGCAAGTCGACGTGCATAGGCGTCATGATCGGCTGGGTGCCCGTGCGGCGCGGCAGCATTACAATCTATGGCACCCCGGTCTCCGGCCGCTCACCAGAATCGATAGCGGCACTCGGCGTTGCACTGGTGCCGCAGGGCCGTCGGATATTCCGCAGTCTGACGGTCCGCGAAAACCTGGCGGTGGCAGCGCGCAAGCCGCGCGGCGGTGGTGGTGGTGCGGCGCCGTGGACCATCGACCGCGTCTGCGCCACATTTCCGCGATTAAGCGAGCGCCGGGAACAATATGCCGGCTACCTTTCGGGCGGCGAGCAGCAGATGCTGGCGATCGGCCGCGCGCTGATGGCAAACCCGCGCGTGCTGCTGATGGACGAGCCATCGGAGGGCCTGGCGCCGCAGATCGTCACGGAGGTGATGGCGACCATCAAACAGTTGAAACAGCACGGCTTGTCAATCGTCCTGGTGGAACAGAACGCCAGGCTGGTTCTGGACCTGGCGGACGACATCGTCGTGCTCAACAGCGGCCGTGTCGTGGTAGACGGCGCCGCCGAGGCGTTACATCGCGACGGCGTCGATCTGCATCAGCACCTGGGGATTTTCTGATCCCAGTGAGCAGCATTCACTCAGGCTTGCGAACAACCGCTGCGCCATTCGGTCCCGCGCAGCCGGCACGATAGACGCCCTTCGCGCACGTGACCGTCGCGGGCGGGCGATGGTAGACCCGCGCGGGCGCTTTGTTGATCACGGCGGCACCATTGGGACCGGCGCAACCAGCGCGATAGACGCCTTGCGCGCGCAGGTCACGGTCCTTCGCCGCCGACGGCATGAAGGCCAAAAAGCCCAGCGCGGCAGTTGCGGCCATTAGGTATCGGGTCGCGTATCCGGTATCCACGACCGTCGTCGACATGCTGATGGTCCACCAGGGAGATCGCCGCGCATTCGGACGCGCGGCACGTCACAATACGGTTCCCGCTGCAACCCCGAGGCGAATGCGTCAGTTCTCCGAAGTGATTGTCCACGCATGCCCCCGTCACGGGCGGCTCAACCGTTCGTGTCGACCTCCAGAGGAGAAACCAAATGACCAAGGTCCGCAATGCCGCGACGCTGTTGGCCCTCTGCGGCGTCGCAGCGCTGCCCGCCTGTTCGATGTTCGGCGGCAACCAGTCGAGCCGTTCCAGCTATCCCAGCTACGCATCCACGCCGACCTACACCGCACCGCAGTCGCCGGGGCTGTCGCAGGATATGATCCAACAGGTGCAGGGACGGCTGCAGCAGCAAGGCCTGTACCACGGAAACGTTGACGGCGTATGGGGTCCCGGCACCGAGTTCGCCGTGCGCAGCTATCAGCAGCAGCACAATCTCAACGCGACCGGCAAGCTGGACACGGATACCATTGCCTCGCTGAACCTGGGCACCAGCCAGAACTACGGGAATGCCCAGCCGCAGCCGAATGATCAGCGCTACGGCAGCAACTACAATCCACCGCCAAACAACAACCCGCCACCGCCCAACGCGAACCAGCCGAATGCCAGTAACGTACGCTGACGTCGCGTGCTGATATCACTGCAGGCGTCATGCCTGCAGTGACATCAGGCGGCGTTGACCACCTGCTTCATCACCGACAGTGCCTCGTCCACGTGTGACGCGATCACGTCGAGGTGCAGGCAGGCGCGCGCGCGATATTTTCCCGACGTGGAGACCAGGACGCCTTTCTTGCGCAGCTTGCCGGCGAACGCATCAGCGGTCATGCCGGTGCCCTGCGTGTCGAAGAACACCAGATTGGTTTCCGGCATTTCCACTGTGATGCCGGGGATTTGTGCCATGCCGCGCGCCAGTGATTTCGCGTTGGCGTGGTCCTCGGCGAGGCGGTCGATGTTGTGCTCCAGCGCGTAAATGCAGGCCGCGGCGCACATGCCGCCCTGACGCATGGACCCCCCGAGACGCTGCTTCCAACGCCAGGCCTGACCGATGAACTCGTGC
The DNA here is from genome assembly GCA_963780095.1 of uncultured Alphaproteobacteria bacterium. Classification (GTDB taxonomy): domain Bacteria; phylum Pseudomonadota; class Alphaproteobacteria; order Acetobacterales; family Acetobacteraceae; genus JAMXLO01. Next base: position 123,027 of record CAWABH010000041.1, on the reverse strand, counting down.
GAGCCGGCCAGCACGGCGCCCAAAGGCGCAGCCAGGCCCTTGGTAAAATCGAGCCACACCGAATCGCAACCTTCGGTGAGATCGGATGCCGGCACGCCGAGCGCTACCGCGGCATTCATCAAACGTGCGCCATCCATGTGGGTGGACAGGCCATGCGCGTGTGCCGCTTCGGTCACCGCGTGCAGCGCCTCGACACTCCAGCACGCGCCGCCACCACGGTTCGCAGTCTGCTCGACTTCGACCAGACGCTGCGTTGGCGAATAGCGCGACACCGGTCGGATCGCGTCTTCCAGGGCGTCCACAGAGAACTGGCCGCGCTCGCCGGTCAGACCCTTGATCAGCGCACCTGCGATCGCTGCCGGTGCGCCGCCTTCGCTGGACAGGATGTGCGAGGATTCGTGCGCAAGGATTTCCTCCCCTGGCCTGCAATGCGTCGCGATCGCGACCTGGTTGCACATCGTGCCTGATGGCAGGAAAACCGCCGCCTCCTTTCCGAGCAGTGCGGCAGTTCGATCGCAAAGCGCCCAGACGGTGGGGTCCGAACCCATTTGCTCGTCGCCCACCTCGGCCTCCATCATCGCCGCCTTCATGTCGCGCGACGGCTTGGTCTGCGTATCTGACGATAGGTTGATGCGGACCGGAATGGAGAAGTCGAACCGCTTCGGCTCATAAGACATGGCAACCCCTCAGATTTTTCGAAGTTTGCGCAGGCAGCGCACGCCATCCGGTATCGGCTGGTCCGCAAAGTACTGCGGCCACAATGTGCGGGAAACCTCGCCGATATAGATGTCGCCGCGTGAATCGGCACAGAGCCCGTGCGGGCCGATATAGTCGGTCGGACCGGTACCCGGATGCTGGCCGCCAATGCGGGCCAGCAGGTTGCCCTTGTTGTCGATGATCGACAGGCGCGGCCCAAGGTTTGGATAGTTGCGGTTGGTGCGCGTCGCGGGACCAAGTTCGCCCACGTAACAGATCGGGCAGGTGCAGTACGGCATGAAAATGCCGCACGGGCGATGCAGGTTGTTGAACTGTGTCTCGTACCGGCCGTTGCCGTCGAACACCTGGATGCGATGGTTTTCGCGGTCCGCGACGTAGACCCATCCATCCGGATCGCACGAGATGTTATGCACCAGGTTGAACTGGCCCGGCTCGGTGCCGGATTCGCCCCACGACATCAGCAGTTTTCCGTCGGGCGAATACTTGTGGACGCGTGCATTGCCGTAGCCGTCCGACACGTAGATATCGCCGGTCGGCGACAGCGCGGTGTGCGTGCAGCGGTGGAACGGCTCGCCGCTCATGAATGGCGCGGGGTTGCCCGGCGTGCCGAGCGTCAGCAGCACCTTGCCTTCCAACGTGCATCGGCGCACCGAATGGTCGCCGTCGTCGGTCAGGAACACGGTGTCGTCGGGCGCCATGTGCAGGCCGTGTGCGCGCGGAAAAAGCCCCTCACCCCAGGCACGCAGGAAGTTGCCCTCACGGTCGAACACCATCATCGGATGTTCGCCGCGGTTGAACACGTAAACGTTGTCGTGCTTATCGACGCCGACCGCGCCGACTTCGTGCAACGACCAGCCGGTCGGCACTTTTGCCCAGTTGTCGATCTGCTCGTAGCGATAGTCGCCGCTGCCGACGATGATGGCCATTACGTTTCCCCTCAGTTCAGGCCGGACGTTCAAGCACCGGATAGTTCACGCCCAGTTGCTCCAGATATGTGTCGTGCCTGCTCGCGTCGTAATAGAACGGCCGCATCAACGGACGGAACTTGTCCATCGACACCTGATTGAGATCGAGCGGCGGCTCGTCGTCCGGGCCGATGAACGGTTCGTATTTCTTGTCCTTGGTCTGCACCTCGGTGAAATAGCGCCTAGTCTCGGTGATGAGGTCCGGTTGTAGCAACAAATCGAGCACTGTGGCCGCGACCACCTTGGCGCCGGTGACAATCCCCTTGTGCGCGATTGGAGTTGCCATCGCCATCGCATTGGACCAGTGATGGCCGGGCAGGCTTGCCATATTGGCGGGAAAGCGAAGCTGTGCGGTCGGTACCACCCACGACACATCGCCGATATCGTCGGTGCCCGGGCTGAACGGACTGGTGGAGATCTTCGCCACCTGCTTCGCCAGTCCCACTTCCGCGCCACCCGCCGCGCGTTGCACGGCGCGCGCAAACGCTTCGTCTTCCTCGGTCCAGGTGGGCAGGCCGATCAGCTCGATGTTGGTTTGCAGCGTCTCCGCCAGCACCTGATTGTAATGCCGCGGCCAGGATGCCCCAAGCATGCGACGCGTCACCTCGGTATCCGTCATCATCGCCGCGCCGTCGGCGATGCGATTGCAGATGGCGAAATTCTTCCGCACGTTCTCCACGTCGGTTTCGCGAATGTAGTACCAGACCTTTGCCAGCGCCGGCACGACATTCGGCTGCTCGCCGCCATACGTGATGATGTAGTGCGAACGCTGTTCCGGCCGCAGGTGTTCGCGCCGCACGTTCCAGCCCATGTTCATCAGCTCGACTGCATCGAGAGCGCTGCGTCCGCGCCATGGCGCCGCAGCCGCATGTGCCGATGCGCCGTGGAACGCGTACTCCACCGAGATCAGCCCGCCGGCACCGCGCACTTCGCCCCAGCCCGTCTCCAGATTGTGCCCGACATGAGTGAACAGCACCGCATCCACGCCTTCGAACAACCCATCGCGCACCTGGAACGCCTTGCCGGCCAGCAGCTCCTCGGCAATGCCAGGCCAGAGCATCAGTGTGCCGGGCAGACCCTCGTTCTGCATCAGCTCTTTCAGCGCCAGCGCCGCGGCGATATTCACTGCCTGGCCTGAATTGTGCCCCTCGCCGTGGCCAGGGCCGCCTTCCACCAACGGCTCGTGATACGCCACGCCCGGCTTCTGCGAAACGTTTGGCAGCGCGTCGGTATCGCTGCCGAGCGCGATCACTGGGCCGCCCGAACCCCAGCGCGCAACCCATCCGGTCGGCATGCCGGCCACGCCGCGCTCGACCTTGAAGCCGTGGCGCTCCAGCGTGGCGGTGAGGAACTTCGCCGTCTCCACCTCGTGGAAACCAAGCTCAGCGAACGAGAACAGGCTGTCGTTGACCACCTGAGCGAGCTTAGCATGCTCGTTCACCAGCTCGATCACGCGCGTTTTCAGCACGCCGGTGTTGATGTCGGTCATCCGCCGCCTTCCCGCCCGATCCTAACGCGAATGGCTAACCTGTACCATGCTGTCCCGAGGTTGAAAAGGCGGCGGCGACGGCGTGGACGCATCGCACACGTGGCGCTGCCGCGCCGAACGCTGCTATGGTGCGCGTGAAGCAACGATACGTGGGAGCCACGCTTGAAGTTCAGCAACTTCCTATTCCCTGAGAGCCGCGACCCGGCTCACGACGGCCAGGTGATCGACGAGACGTTGGCCGAGGCACGGCTGACCGACAAATTGGGTTTCGACGTGATCTGGCTGGCCGAACATCATTTCGATGGTATCTGCGCGTATGTCGATCCGGTGAGTTTCGCGGCGTCGCTTGCGGTGGCGACGCAACGGGCGAAAATCGGTTTCGCCGTCGCGCAAATGTCGCTGCATCATCCGATCCGCATGGCCGAGCAGCTCGCGCTGATCGACAACATCAGCAAGGGCCGGCTGATTGTCGGATTGGGGCGCGGGACCGCCTACAACATCTACGATTATCAAGGCTACGGTCTCGACCACACCGAGGCGCAGGCGCGCTTCGAGGAAGCCGAGGCTATCATGTTTCGGGCATGGACCGAGGAGAAGTTCGAGCATCACGGGAAGTTCTGGGACATCAAGGTGCCGATGCTGCGGCCGCGTCCGTTTACCAAGCCGCATCCATATGTGATTCGCTCGGCCTCTAGCGAAGAAGGGATGCTGCGTATCGCACGGCAGGGTCGGCCGTTCATGATGAACGTGCAGTCGAATGCCGTGACGCAGCACCGGATGGATTTGTATCGCAGCACCCTGCGCGAACAGGGTTTGGACGATGCGACGGTGGCGCACAACGTCGAACAGTGCTGGGTATGGCGCAACGTGTTCGTGGCGGAGACGGATGCCGAGGCGGCGCGCATCGCCATCCCGGCGTTTGAGGCGATGCACGAGCATCGCACGGCAATGCGCAGGCGCGTCTACGAGGAGCAGGGCGTGTCGATCGTGCCAATGCCTGCGCCCGGTGCGGCGCCCGCGGCCCGGCTGGTCATCGAGCACTCGCTGATCTACGGCTCGCCGGCGACGGTGGCGGAGGCGTTGGCGAAGGTGGATGCAATCGGTGTCGGCGGCGTGATCATGCAGTTCCGGCTTGGACCGATGGCGTATGATGACGTGGCGCAGAGCTTGACGTTGTTCATGCAGAAGGTGGCGCCGGAACTGGCAACATAATAGTCAGGCGCGGCAGATCACGTTCACCAGCGCCTGCTGTCCGCCGCGTACCGCGGCCGCTGCACGTTTCAGCGCGGCCGGCAGGTCGGCGGGGCGCTCGACGCGCTCGCCATGGCCGCCGTGGGCTGCGATGGTGAGTTCGAAATCGGCCGGCGGCAGATCCGCGAGCAGGCGCCCGTCGCCCTCCGCCGCTACGCCGCGCGCATACATGTCGAGCGTCGCCCGCCGCACCGCACCGTATAACGCGTTGTTATACAGCACAGTCAGGGTCGGCAGGTTCTGCGTCTGCGACACGTAGTGGCACGCGGTGGGATTGGCAAACATGTAGGCGCCATCGCCAAGAACCGCCAGCACCAACTTGTCTGGCGATGCGAGCTTGGCACCGAGAGCAGCGGGAAAGCCCCAGCCGAGGCCGCCCGCCGCCGACAGGCCGAACAGGCTGCCGGGCGTCTCCAGCGGACAGTATTCCTGACGGAACGAATATTCGTTGATCACGATCGTGTCGCGATCCACCACTTCGCGCAGGCAGTGATTGAGCCAGGCGATGTTGATCGCGTCGCCATGACCGGCCTTCTCGGCTTCCAACAACCAGCCGTATCGCAGTTCATCCGAGCGCTTCGAGAGACGCGCATGTCGCTCGGCCGCGGCGTCGTGCGGCAGGCGATCCGCCAACGCCGGTTCCAATGCTCGCAGAACGGCGCCGGCATTTGCGGTCAGCGTCAGATCGCTTGGAAAGCTGCGCATCGGATAGCGCGCATAGAGCGGGTCCTCGCCGACCTGAACCACCTTCGCGCCCTGTGCCGGATGCTCCTTGCTTGGCAGCCACGGCACGTCGGATTCCAGCACGATGACCAGGTCCGCTTCATCGAGCAGCGGCTTCGGCATCGAGCCCTGAAACATCGGATGCGCACTGGAGAGAGCGAAGTAGCGTGTGTTGTAAGGAACCACCGGCAATGCAAATTGATCGGCGATGCGTGACAGCAGCACGCTCTCCTGTGGGTCGCGGCCAAGAGTGCCGGTAATGATCAGCGGCATCCGCGCGGCGGCGATCCAGTCGGCCAGGCGCTCGATGTCCGCCGCGGCGGGCAGCGGCGCGCGAGGCTGGGCGCGCGGCGGGCGTTTCGCATCAGTTGGCTCGCCGACGGTCTCGCCGAGCACTTCGCGTGGCAGGCTCAGATAGACCGGCCCTTGCGGCGAGGCCATCGCCAGTTCCAACGCGCGAGCGACAACGTCGGTGGCCTGGTCACCGCGCTTCATCTCGTAGTCCCACTTCACCATCTCGCGCAGCATGCCAGCCTGGTCGTACATCTCCTGCGCCCAGTGGATGTGCACGTTGCGTGCGCCGGATGGGCCGCTTTCGGTGAACGGCGTGCGGCCCGAGGTCAGTAGCACCGGCACGCGATCGCGGCTCGCATCGATCAGAGCGTTGATCGCGTTGGCCGTGCCAACGTTGGTGTGCAGCATCACCGCCTGCGGCTTGCCGGTGATCATCGTGTAGCCATGCGCCATGGCGAGCGCGCAGTTCTCGTGCGGCACCACCATCGGCCGCGGGACTTTCCGGTTGGTCCTCGCGGCGCGTGCAAATGCCTCCACGATTGGGGCGAAGTCCGTGCCGGGATTGCAGAACAGGTGCTCGATGCCGTGCGCGGCGAGCGCATCCAGATAATCTTCCGCCGCAATGCGCGTCTGGGGCTGGCTGTCCATGTCGTCGCCTCATGTCTTCTCGATATTCCAGTAGACCACGGTATTTGCCTTCACCACACCCTTGATGTTGCTACGCCAGAGGAAAGGCTGCCTGAACTGGCCGAGGGGCACGTACGGCAGAGACTCCCACAGTCGCCTATGCATCGCTCCGAGCAGGTCCTTCTGCTTCGCCGGATCGGTTTCACGGATGTACTGCATCCGCATATCCTCCTCCACCTGATCGCACGGCCACCCCGGGAAATTCTTGCCGTCGCAGGTGGTGATGGTGGAAGGGCTTGTGAGCGGGCTCGCAAGCTGAGCGCCGTTGGCGCTGGTGTGGAACAGGTTCCAGCCGCCTTGTGACGGCGGGTCCTTCTTGGCGCGCCGTGCGGCGACGCTGCCCCAGTCTGTCAGTTGCATGTCCACGTTCATGCCGATCTTCTTCAACAGATCGGCGGTTATTAGGCTCATCCGCTGATAGGGCAGCACATCGGAGCCGCCGATCAGCACCACGGCGCTGCCATCATAGCCCGAACTCGCGCACCAACGCCCGCGCCTTTTCCAGATCCGGTTTCCGGTACGCTTCCGATCCCACCTCGGTTCCATTCTGGCCGCCGCAGACCCAGAATGCGTAGCACTCACGCCAGTAGTTCGGATCGCCATAGGCGGCAGACATGTAGTCCTGCTGGCTGACCGCATGCGCTACGGCTTGGCGCGCCTGCAGTTTGTCAAATGGCGGATGCAGCGAATTGAAGCGCAGCACGGCATAGGTTTCGATCGGCCAGACTTCGCCGATGACGATGTTCTTGTCGCTCGCGACTGTCGGCAGCAGGTCGAGCGGCGGCGCGTCGAGAAAATCCACCTCCCCGCGTCGCAATGCGGCGTAGGCGACCGCCGGATCGGGCATGATCATCCACTCGACGCGATCGACCAGCGCGCGCTTGCCACCAGCGAAGCCGCTCGCGGGATCGGCACGCGGCATATATTCGCCGAACCTCTCATAGACCAGCTTCGCACCGGGGCGGTACTCGTCCTCGACGAAGCGAAAGGGGCCGGAGCCGATGCGCGCCCTGATCGGCGTGAACGGGTCGGTCAGCGCGTCCTTCTCACGCATGATGCCGCCCATCACGCCGTTGCTGCCGCATAGCAAAAACTCGACGTAGTTGAACGGTGCCTTCAATTGCAGTGTGAAGCTGCGCTCGTCCGTCGCCTCGATCCCTGCAATCAGCCCTGCAAGAATTTGGTTCTGCGAATCGCGCACGAACAACCGCCGGAGCGTCGCGACGACATCACGGGATGTGACGGATGTGAGGTCGTGGAACTTCAGGCCTTTGCGCAACGTGAAGCTGTAGATCAGTCCGTCATCGGACTTGCTCCACGTATCGACCATCTGCGGACGAGGGACCATGTCGGCGTCCCAACTGAACAGCGTGTCGTAGATAAGCGCGGCGTTTTCCTGCGTGGCGTTCACGCCGGATTGGTGCGGATCGAACACCTGCGGTTCGGCCTGCGGCACCACGCGCAGCACCGACTTTGCACCTTGCGCTCGAGTGCCACGATCGAACCCGGCGGAGAGTACGAGCGCGGCTCCGCCGATACCAAACGTGCGCCGCCCGATCATGGATGCGGCGCCTGCCGTATTGCGCGCCAGATGCGCTCCGGTGTCGCCGGCATGTCGATATGGGTCACACCGAGCGGTGCCAGCGCATCGAGCACACCGGCGATAATCGCTTGCGGCGCCGCAATCGCGCCGGCCTGCCCGGAGCCCTTGACCCCAAGCGGATTGGCGTTGGTCGGCACGCCAGACAGCGTGATGTCGAGTGGCGGCAGGTCAGAGGCCCGCGGCAGCGCGTAATCCATGAAGGACCCGCTCAGCATCTGGCCGGACTGCGGACTCGTACACCGTGTGCTCCAGCATCGCCTGGCCGATGCCTTGGGCGACGCCACCATGCACCTGCCCGATCGTCAACATCGGATTGATCAACGTACCAAAATCATCCACGGCGGTGTAGCGCTCCAGCGTGACGGCGCCGGTGTCCGGATCGATCTCCACTTCGGCGATGTGGCAGCCGTTGGGGAAGGTGATGACGTCGAGGAGGTTCCAGACATAGGTGTCCAGGTCTGGCGACATGCCGTCCGGCAGATTTGCCGGATCGCGTGCGGCACGCGCGGCCGCCAGCAGATCGATTGCGCGATCCGTCTCGCCGCGCACGGCGAAGCGGCCCTCGGCAAATACGATCTGCTCGACCGACGCCTGCAACAACCGGGCTGCGATCGCGCGCCCCTTTGCAAGCATCGTGTCCACCGTCTTGCACAGCGCCGCGCCGCCCATGTGCATGGAGCGCGCCCCGCCATGGCCGTTGCCGGCACGCACCTCGCGGGTGTCCGCCTGCACGTAGCGGAACGTCTCGATCGGCAGGCCGAGCAGATCGGCGGCGATCTGCGCATATGCCGTCTCGTGACCCATGCCGTTGGACTGCGTGCCGACCAGCAGCGCCACTCTGCCATCGTCTTCAAAGCGAATCTCGGCGCCTTCGTTCGGCGCGCCGCGTGCGGTCTCCATGAAGCAGGTGACGCCGATGCCGCGCAGCATGCCGCGCCGCTTCGCCATGTTCCGGCGCGCGAAGAAATCTGCGTGGTCTGCTGTGACGATCCCATCTTCCAAATTGGCGGCGAACCGGCCGCAATCGATCACCGTACCAAGCGCCTTCCGGTAGGGGAATTCGGATACCAAATTCTGCCGGCGCAGATCGATCGCATCGAAACCAAAACGCCGCGCGGCCTCGTCGATCAGGCGCTCGATCATGTAGTTCACTTCCGGCTTGCCGGCACCACGGTAAGCATCGATCGGCACGGTGTTGGTGAAGACGCCGTGGACGTCCATGAAGATCGCGGGGATCACGTAGCCGCTGCCCATTGCATTGGCCGGTGCATTGGTGGAACTACCCGGACCGCCCGAGGAGAGATAGGCACCAAGATTGGCCACGGTGGAAACATCCAGTGCCAGGAAGCGTCCGTCCGCGTCCAACGCCAGTCGTGCGCGGGTCAAGTTGTCTCGGCCCTGCGCAGTGGTGATGAAATCTTCCGCCCGCTCGCTGATCCATTTGATCGGCCGGCCGAGCCGCCGCGCTGCCCAGAGAAGCATGACCCACTCGGGGTACAGAGCGTTCTTGACGCCGAAACCGCCACCGACATCAGGGCACGCGACATGCATCTGTTCTGGTGGCACGCGGAATACGCTTTCGGCGAGCTGGGCCTGCAGCGCATGTACGCCGGCACCCGAGAACAGCAGGTGGAAGCCCTCGGCATCGTGGCGAGCGATCGCGCCGCGCGGCTCCAGTGCGGAAATCACGATCCGGTTGTTGATCAACTCCAATTCGACGACATGGGCTGCAGCTGCGATCGCGGCGCGCACCGTCGGCTCGTCACCCTTCTGGAATCGATACGACAGATTGCCCGGCGCCTGATCCCAAAGTTGCGCCGCGCCCGGCTCCAATGCCGCAACGGCATCGACCACCGACGGCAGTTCCTGCCAGTCCACGCCGACAAGTTCAGCGGCGTCGCGTGCGGTGGCGCGCGTGTCCGCAACGACGAATGCGACCGGGTCGCCGACATGACGCGTGCGGTCGGCGGCAAGGGCCAAACGCGGTGGCACAATCATCGGCGCAATGGTTGCCACCGGCACCGTGCAGGGCAACGGACCGAGATCGATGAGGTCCGTCGCCGTGAAGACGCCGAGCACGCCCGGCACTGCGCACGCTGCGTCCGTGTCGATGCGCTTGATTCCGGCGTGAGCATGCGGCGAGCGGACCACCTGCATCCAGGTCTGATCCGGATAGTCGATGTCCTCGATGTAGCGGCCGCGCCCGGTCAGGAAGCGCGCATCCTCCAGGCGACGTAGTGACTGGCCACGAAACGACACGCTACGCCGGTGCCGCTGTGCGCGCCGCGCACGAGTTGGCCGGGCAAGGCTCCCGTCGGCTCGCCGTCGCGATAGACCGGCACGCCCGATACGATCGTCGCCACGTAGCCGTCGGCGCGCTGTACCAGGCGACGGCCGCCACTCGGCAGGTCGTACGAGACCTCGGGAGGTCGCAACTGCAACCGGCCATAGTCGATCACATTGATGTCGGCTTTATAACCGGGGGCGAGCACCCCACGATCGCGCAACCCGATGGCGTCGGCGGAATCGCGTGTCACGCGCTTGATCGCCCAAGGCAGCGCGAATTTTGCCCCGCGCGTCCGATCGCGCGTCCAGTGCGTCAGCATGTAGCTGATGGCGCTCGAATCGCACAGCACGCCGACATGCGCGCCGCCGTCGCCGAGACCGACAATCGTCGCCTCGTGGCCCAGCATGTCGTGCACCGTGTCAAGATTACCGTAGCTGTAGTTCGACAGCGGTCGATACAGGATCGCCTTGCCGCCGCACTCCAGCAGCAGGTCGTAGGCAACGTCTTCCGGTGCACGCCCCTGGTGCGCCGCCATCGCAGCCACGCTCGCACCCGGTGCAGGTTCGTAGTCAGGCGGATCGCCCAGCGGGAAAATCCTATCCCATTTGCTTACCCTTCGTCCCATGGCCTGATTATCGTTGGTCTCGGCAATCAGACGCGCGCGGAACTCAGGCTGGCGCAGCGCGGCGATACGCTGTTCGAACGGCAGCGCGGCGATCGTCTGGTAGCTTGGGCGGCCGACGAACGGGTTTTGCGAAATCTCAAATCCGAGCAGTATACCCGTTGGCCGCGTCAGCACCTGCCCGAGCATCGGCAAGCCTGAAGAGTTCGCGTCGGCAATCCAACCGGCAAGGCGGCGCCATTCCTCCGGTTTGTTGTCGCGCTGCAGCAGGGTGATCGCCATCGGCCGTCGCGAAATCGCCACCAGACGCCGCAACATGGCGAACTCATCTTCGACATCGTCGAAGTCGGAGATCACCTGCATCCAGCCCTCGCCGAGATCGCGCAGCGCGCCCGCAATGGCGGCCAGTTCCGCTTCCTCCGCGTTCAGCGTCGGGATCGAACGGCCGTCCAGAAGTCTTGTGGTTCAGCGTGCGCGAGGTGGAGAAACCTAGAGCACCCGCCTTGATCCCTTCCGAGGCCAGGCGCGCCATCTCGACGCGGTCCTGTTCGGTTGCGGGCTCGCGGTCGGCGCCGCGCTCGCCCATGACAAACACGCGCAACGCCGCGTGCGGCACCTGCGTCGCGATGTCCATGTCGTAGCGACGCGCGTCGAGCGCATCGAGGAAGTCCGGAAAACTCTGCCAGTTCCAGGGCAGGCCCTCGGTCAGCACGACTTCGGGGATGTCCTCCACGCCCTCCATCAGCTTTACCAGCATGTCGCGTTGCGACGGCATGCAGGGAGCGAACCCGACGCCGCAATTGCCGAACAGCGTGGTGGTGACGCCGTTCCACGACGACGGCGTAATGCGACTGCTCCAGGTCGCCTGCGCGTCGTAATGTGTGTGCGGATCGACGAAGCCAGGCGTGACCAGCATGCCGCGTGCGTCGATCTCTTCCGCGCCTTTGGCTGGGACCTTGCCGATCGTTGTGATCTTTCCATCGGCGATCGCAACATCGGCTTCAAACGGATCGCCGCCAGTGCCGTCGATCACAGTGCCGTTGCGGATAACCAGATCGGTCATGGCGTCACAACCCCAATTTGGCGGCAATACCATAACCCTGAGCCAGATCCTGCAGCTTTTTCCAGGTGGCCTCCTCCACCGGAATGCCATTCTTGCGGCGGTCCTGCTCGCGGCGGAACTCGATTTCGCCCGGATACAGCACTTCGGTGAAGCCCTGCGCCGGCGGTGTCGCCTTCAGGTACTGTGCAAACTCTGTCACCTCCTGCTTGAAAGTATCTAGATTGCGGAACGCGGCGACGTTGAACACCGCGATGAAGCAGCCGTCGTTGTGTCGCCCGGTCGGCTCCACGCCAAAGCCGAGGCCAGTCAGCAGGCCGGACAGGATCTCGACGATCGTCGCGAGGCCATAGCCTTTGTAACCCTCGGCGCCGCCGACCGGCAGCAGCGCACCGCCCTGCCGCAATACGCGCGGATCGGTGGAGGGCTTGCCGTCGGCGTCGATCAGCCAGCCCGCCGGCACCTGCTCGCCGCGCGCCGTCGCGACGTTGATCTTGCCCGCCGCAGCGGCCGAAGTCGCCATGTCAAAGAACAGCGGGCCTTCCAGGTTCGAAGGGATGGCAAAACAAATCGGATTGGTGCCGAGCCTCGCCTTCGCGCCACCAAACGGCGCAACGGCCTTCGCGCTGCGGCCGGAATCGGCGGTGATCATCGCGATAAGCCCCTCGCGTGACGCCATCAGCGGATACGAAGCAAGCCGCCCCACATGACTCTGGCGATACACCGTCGCGGCGGCGACGTTCTGCTTCTTCGCCTTGTCGATGGTGTAGCGCATCGCGCGGTCTGTCACCACGTAGCCAAAACCCCAGTTGCCGTCAATCACCGTTGTGGTCGGCGTTTCCTCGACGATGTTCCACGGTGCGCCAGGCACGATGTGGCCGACCTTGATGCGCTCGATATAGGTCGGGATCAGAATGATGCCGTGCGAATCATGACCGACCAGATTTGCGCCGATATTGTAGCGCGCGATCGTCGCGGCCTCCTCGGCCGATGCGCCGGCGGCTTGCAGCAGCGCGTTGGCAATCTCCATCAGACGATCGGCTGGAACGTTCGGCATGGTGTCCTCCCCGCCCGGTTGGCGTGAGCAAGGCGGTGAAGCCGGGCACTGTCAACCCCGCCGCGAATGTCGTAGCCTGACATCCACCGATGATGGGAGGAGCGGACCATGGCAAGTCAAGCGAACGTCTATGCCAGCGTGGCCGGGACTGTCGGCCGAAGCGACAAGGACAAGGGAGCCGTCGGGGTGTTTCGCCGCCCGGCGGAGACCGGCGTGTGGGAACATGTGCTCAGCGAGTTCGACAGCAACACCGTTTACGTGCACCCGACCGATCCGAACATCGTGTTCGCCGGTACGCACGACGGCGTGTATCGCAGCACCGATCGCGGCAAGACCTTCAAGCGCGCCAACTTCCCCGACAAGGGCATGCAGATCTGGTCGTTCATGGTCGATGCCGGCAATCCGAAGCTCGTGTATGCCGGCGGCTCGCCGGTCGCGGTGTACCGCAGCGAGGACAGCGGCGAGACATGGCGCAAACTGCCCGATCCCAACATGCCGACGCGGTGCGTGATGCCGTTTGCCTGCCGCGTGATGCGCATGGCTCAGCATCCCGGCAAGCCAGGCACGATCTTCGCGGCGCTCGAGGTCGGCGGCGTGATGCGCACGACCGATGGCGGGGAAAGCTGGAAGGATTGCAGCGACGCCCTGGTCCGTCTGGCACAGCAGCCGCATCTGAAGAGCAAGATCGTCAGTGATACCTCAGATGAAGGCATGCTGGATGGCCACGCGATCGCCATCAGCGCGGGCGACCCGGATGCGGTGATCGTAGCGGTGCGCATGGGCCTGTTCCGCACCGCGGATGGCGGTGACAGCTGGCAGGACATGGAGGTCGGCCGCTTCTCGCCGACGACCTATGGGCGCGACATCAAGGCGTCGCCGACGGATCCCAACACGCTGTATTCCGCGTTGAGCGTGGCGGCGGCGAGCAAGGACGGTGCGGTGTATCGCAGCCAGGACAAAGGCAAGACCTGGCAGCGCTTCGACAAGGTGCAGGTGCACGGCACGATCATGTCGGTGGCGCCGCACCAGACCGATCCGCAGCAGGTGTATCTCGGCGCGCGCTACGACGGCGAGATATTCGGGACACTGGACGGTGGCGCAAGCTGGCAGTCGATGAACCTGCCGCAGGGAGTGAAGGACATCTATTCGCTGGCTTGCGGGTAGCCTCACCCCTCACCCTGCCCTCTCCCCTCTCCAGAGAGTGTCTGGAGAGGGGAGAGGCAGTGCCGTCTTCACGCCAGCACGCCTAACTTCCGCAGCCTTCCGACCTCGTCCGCCGAATAGCCTGCATCGCGCAACACATCCTCGCTGTGCTGACCGACGGTCGGCGCTCGCCGCGGCGCAACCTTCGCCTCGCCGTCCAGCTGGAACGGGCTCGATACCGTCAGCGTCTTCCCGTCCGCGAATGGCACCAGCGCGCCGATGTCCTGCATCTGCGTATCGTCCACCACATCGTCGGTCTTACCGACCACGCCGAATGTCACGCCGACAGAGTCGAGGATCGTACGCCACTCTGCCATGTCGCGCGTGGCGAATATCGCATCCAACTCCACCACCAAAGCCTGCGCGTTCTGCTTGCGCCCCTCCCGCGTGGCGAAGCGCGAATCATCGGCGAGGTCCTCGCGGCCGATCGCGTTCAGCAGCGGATGCCACTGCCGTTCCTCATTCCAGAGCGCCATGATGAACCAGCGGCCATCGCGGCAGCGATAGTGATTGGCGATAGCGTTCGGTGCCTGCTCGCGTGGCGGCCGATGCGGCACGGGTTCGCCGAACAGCCGGGTCTGAACAAAGCAGCCATTGGCCCACAGGCCGTTCTGCAGCAGCGACGAACTTACCACACCGCCGAGCCCGGTCTTCTCGCGTCGGTACAGTGCAGTGACGATGGCGGCATAGAGACCGGTCGCACTTGGATGATCGCCCATACCGGGCGCCGATCGTGCCGGCACGGTATCAGTGTCGGCGCGCACGGCATCCATCAGACCGGTGCGGGCCCAATAAGCCGTGGAGTCAAAACCTGTCTTCGCCGCCTCGTCGCCGGCCTCGCCGTAAGCGGTGAACGACGCGTAGATCAGCCGTGGATTCAGCGGCAGCAGATCGGCCGGGGCCAGCTTCAACCGGTCGCGCACCGGCAGAGGAAAGTTGGTGACAAACACATCGGCGTCCGCGGCCAGTCGATGCAGCACGGCGCGGCCCGCCTCGTGCTTAAGGTCGAGCGCCAGGCTACGTTTGTTGCGCGACGTCAACTGCCAGTAATAGTCGTTCGGCGCGCCGCTGGCGCTGCGTGCGCGCCAGGGATCGCCGGCGCCCGGCGGCTCGATCTTTATCACATCGGCACCGAAATCGGACAGGATCGTCGCGGCCGCGGGGCCCGCGATCCAGCTTGCGCAGTCGATGACCTTCAGGTCGGAGAACAGATGGTCGGTCATTGGATTATGGCGCCTGGTTAGAAAAGATGATCGTCCCCGACGCGGCGAACATGCCGCCAACCCCGTGGCAGACGGAGATTTTCGCTCCCGGAATCTGCGCCGGCGCAATCCCGCGCATCTGCCGCACGCTCTCCTGCAACGCGTACATGCCGTACATGCCGGAGTGCATATATGAAAGACCGCCACCGTTGGTGTTCAACGGCAGCTTGCCGCCCGGCGCCGTGTTGCGTTCGGCGATGAACCGGCCGGCCTCGCCGCGCGGCACAAAACCCAGATCCTCCAGCCCGTACAACGGCAGATGCGCGAACGCATCGTAGATCATCAGATGATCCACGTCCTTGTGTTGAATCCCCGCCTCGCGGAACGCCGTCGGCCCGGCGACGCTGAACGCGCGCGACGAGGTGAAGCTCTCCATCTGGCTGACCATCGGCGTTTCGACGCTCTCGCCGGTGCCCAGGATATAGACCGGCTTCGTCGGAAAATCCTTGGCGCGGTCAGCGGAAGTCAGGATCAGTGCGCCGCCGCCATCGGTCACCAGGCAGCATTGCAGCAGGCGAAACGGATAGGCGATCATTCGCGAGCCGAGCACATCCTCGACGGTGATCGGATTGCGGAACGTCGCGCGCGGGTTCTTGCCAGCCCATTCGCGCTGCACCACCGCGACCATCGCAAGCTGCTCGTGCGTCACCCCGTAGGTCTTCATGTAGCGCAGCACCGGGATCGGAAACAGACTTGGTGGACCCATTGGGCCGAACGGCTGCTCGAACTGCCCGTTCAGGCTGGATGGCGGCACCGGGCGCGGGACGCGACCAATTCCGGAACGGCCGCTCTCGCCGTGGGTGACCAGGATGGTCTTCGCCAGCCCCGCCTCGATCGCAGCTGCCGCGTGGCGGACATGGATCATGAATGAGCAGCCGCCGACCGATGTCCCATCCACCCAGGTCGGTGTAATGCCCAGGTAGTGCGCGATCTGCACCGGTGTCTCGCCGGCGGTGGCGACGCCGTCGATGTCCTTCGGCTTCAGCCCGCAATCCGCCATCGCGTTCAGCGCCGCATCAGCGTGCAGCTGGATCTGCGATGTGTCCGGAATGACGCCAAGCTTCGTGCTTTCCGCGGCGCCGACGACGGCGACTGTATTGTGCGGCATCGGCCTTACCCCTTCGCCGGGCGGAACAGCGGCAGCGTGATGGTGTCATTCTGTTTCGCGAACACCACCTCGAGCGGCATGTCGAGTACCAGTGCCTCCGGTGTCTGCGGGCATTCGACGATGTTGGTCATCATGCGCGGGCCTTCGGCAAGCTTCACCACGGCGATCGCGTAGGGCGGCTCGAAGCCGGCCACCTTGCGGTGGTGGATCACATAGGTGTCGAGGATCGCCTTGCCACTGGCCTTGAACACCGACACGTCGCGTGACGCGCAGGCGGGGCAGAACGGCCGCGGCGGGAAATACACCTTGCTGCATGCGTCACAGCGCTGCAGGCGCAGCTCGCCCGCGTGCGTGCCTTCCCAGAAATGCTGTGTTTCAGGCGTGGGTTGGGGCAGGGCGCGGCCTGGCTCTGGCATCGGGCGTTCCTCGATTCAATTGGTCGTGGGCTTGCGGCGGCCGGCGACGTAGGTGGCGCCATCCGGACCGGCATGCTCGGCGTGGCGGCAGCCGTTTGTCATGCTGAACGTATCGCCCACCTTGTAGGTATTGCGCTGGTCCTCGATGACGATCGTCATCTCTCCGGCGACGACCATCAGGCGCGCGTCGAAGTCGTGCGCGTGCTCGGGATTGACAGCGCCGGGCTGCATCGTGTTGACGACAACCTGATACCCTTCGTGCTGCAGCTCGGCCTCGAATGCGGTTCTATCCATGGCTTGCGTCCTCCTCCAGTGGTTCGCATTAGGCTAGTGCGCATTGCGCATGGCTGGCAACGCAGCGGCGGCAAAGCCGCCAAACAATGCCTTCTCCGCGGCCCTTCGCGGCTCTCCGCCGCCCTCCGCGTAGTATTTGGCAGAACCAGCCGCGACAGTCCAACCTGGATTGGCACCGACGGCTCATGCTGACAGATCGTTAAGGAATTACGCGGAGAACAGCGGAGGGCCGCGAAGGGCCGCGGAGAAGGTCCTGATGCTGGTGCAGCGCGATCTTACTGAACGTGTCATCGGGTTGGCGATCACCGTCCACCATGAACTTGGACCTGGATTACTCGAATCGGTCTATGAAACGTGCCTCGGCCTGGAATTGACGCAGGCTGCCATCCCATTCAGACGACAGGCGTCCATCCCAGTCAGCTATCGTGGCACGCAACTGACCACAGGCTTCCGAGCTGATTTCCTGATCTGCGAAGATCTGATCGTCGAGATCAAGGCCGTCGATCGTCTGCTGCCGACGCATGATGCACAGCTTCTGACGTATCTGCGGATGAGCGGCTCCCAGGTCGGACTGCTGCTGAATTTCAATGCCGTCCGCTTGAAGGACGGCCTGCGGCGCTTCGTGCGAACCCGACACGTCGAGCCTCCATGATTCACCCCACCAGCACTGCCTTGCCGATCACCTTGCGGTCGATCACGGCCTGCATCGCCTCGGCTGCCTGCACTAGCGGAAAGCGATGCGAGATGCGCGGTTTCAGCTTGCCCTGCGCGGCGAGTTCGGTCAGCGCCTTCATGTTGGCGATCGCCAGTGCCGGGTCCGCTTCGTTCAGGCCGCCGATGCGCACACCGATCGCGTCGATGCCCTTGATCAGCAGGTAGTTGCTGCGGATGTTGGTCGGCCCACCGCCGAGAAAGCCGAGGATCAGAATCCGCCCGCTCCAGGCAAGGCAGCGCAGCGACTTATCGGTCACCTGCGCGCCAATCGGATCATAGACGATATCGACGCCACGGCCGCCGGTCAGTTCCTTCACGTTGTCGATGAAGCCACCCTGGTAGTCGATCGCGTGATCAGCGCCTTCCTCCAGACAGGCTGTGCGCTTTTCGTCGGTGCTGGCGGTGGCGATCACCTTGGCACCAAACAGCTTTGCCACCTGGATCGCCGCGATGCCGATGCCGCCTGCGGCGCCATGCACCAGCACCCATTCGCCGGCCTTCATGCGGCCTCGCTGCAACAGTGCGTGATAGGCGGTGCCATACGCCCCACGGAACACACCCGCCGCCTCCAGAGACATACCCTCCGGCACGAGATCGCATAGCGCGGCCTTGGCATTTCCCAATTCGGCGCAGGCGCCGAGGCTGTGCCGGCTCATCACCTTGTCGCCGGTGCGGAACTGCGTAACGCCAGGTCCGACAGACAGCACCACGCCTGCCGCCTCACTTCCGGGAATGAACGGCGGTTCGGGTCGGAATTGATATTTCCCTGCCAGCATCAGCACGTCGACGTATTGCACGCCGCGCGCTTCGATGCGGACCTGCATCTCGCCGGGACCTGGCGGCGGTGGGTCCGGCATATCTCGCAGTGCCAGCACTTCCGGTCCACCAAATGCCTCGCACACCACCGCCTTCATTTGCACAATCCTTTGCTGCCGGCGGCGCAGTATCGCCTTGTCAGGTCCGCGGCGCCAACAGCATCGGCGAGTACTTCGCGAGGAACAGTGCGAAGGCACCGATCCAGGCCAGGCCGGAAAGTTCCAGCAGCGCTGCCTGCGCATCGTTCGGCCACGCGCCAGCAATACGCAACACGGCCGCAGCACTCACCAGGGCAAATGCCGCGATGGTGGCCGCATCGGCGTGCAGCGCGCGGCCGGTGTGCCCGAGTGTCGCGCGTGTCATCACCGCAAGGATCATGGTGCCCATGGCGCCGGCAGTCAGCGCATGCACCGCCGCGGCGGTCGGGACTGCCTCGGTGAGAAGCGACAGCCCAAGCAGTGTGACGCCCGCGACCAGCCAGAGATAGCCGACATGCAGGATCAGCAGCATCGGCTCGGACAGAGTGGCGGCGCCACACCAGCGCCCCAGCCGGGCGGCATGCAATGTCGCCGCAATCAGCAGCAGGATGCCCACCGCCCGCCAATCCGGCAGGAATGTCCACGCGATCATTCCGACGAGCAACGTGCCGAGTGCGACACGGTCAAAGCGGTCAGCGGACGGCGGCAAGCGCGAGGCACCGCGCGTCGTGAGCCAGTTGCGCGTGAATGCCGGCACGATCCGTCCGCCTATCACCGAGATCAGCGCGATCATGGCAGCAACGCCGAGACGCCAGCCCAGCCCGATCGGGATTGCGACGCCGAGCGACTGCAGATGCATCAACAGGTTGGCGATCGCCAACACCAACACCGGCGCGAGCAGCGGATAGTTCCGTCTGTTGCCGACAGCGACGAGTTCGCGCGCGGCGACCGCCTCCAATGCGACGGCAAACGCGAGGTCCGCCACCGGTGCGACCCAGCCAGGGATCAACGCGGAAATCAGGCAGGCGACCCGACCGAGCAGCCACAATGCCACAAGCACCAGAAGTGGCGTTCCCGCGACCGGCGCGCGATTGGTCCAGTTCGGGATCGCAGTGAGCAGAAAGCCGCCCACCGCGGCCATGATGAAGCCGAACAGCATCTCGTGGATGTGCCAACTCATCGGATCGAAGCGGCTCGGCTGATCGATGCCGCCGGCGAGCAAAGACAGCCACAACGCCAAAGACACCGCCGCCCATGTAGAGGCGGCGAGGAAGAACGGACGGAAACCGGCTGACAGCAGCGGTTGCATGAGGTCCACTTTCCAGCGGTGGGCGCTGTATCCATAATCGCACAACAGCACCGAGGAGACACGGCCATGTCAGGCGCCAACACGTTCAAGTTCGTCATGCTGCCGCCGCAGTCGGACATCACGCGCGGCTGGGGCAGGCAACTCGCAGATGCAATGCCCGAGGTGCGCGTGGTGATCGCGGAGGATCAGGCGGCGGCGGAACGGGAGATCGTCGATGCCGAGGCGGCGTTCGGCCGGCTGCCGCGCGAGGTGCTGGCAAAGGCGCGCCGGCTCCGCTGGCTGCAGGCGCCGCAGATCGCGCCTCCGGCCGGATATTATTATCCGGAACTGATCGATCACTCGCTGACGGTCACCAACTTCCGCGAGATCTTCAACGACCATATCAGCGCGCACATCATGGCTTTCGTGCTGGCTTTCGCGCGTGGCCTGCAAATCTACATCCCGCAACAGCTTCGGCGTGAATGGAAGAAGCCGGCGGAGAATACCAGGGTCGTGCATCTGCCCGAGGCCACTGCACTGATTGTCGGCGTCGGTGGCATCGGCGCCGAAACGGCGCGGCTCGCCGCCGCGTTCGGCATGACGGTGCTGGCGACCGATGCACGCCGTTCCGATGCGCCACCTGGTGTCGCCGAACTGCACAGGCCCGAGGCGCTGGACACGCTGTTGCCCCGCGCCGACTTCGTCGTCCTGACGGTGCCGCACACGCCGGCGACCGAGGGCTTCATGCATCGCGCGCGCTTCCAGCGGATGAAGCGCAGTGCCTATTTCATCAACATTGGCCGCGGCATGACGACGAAGCTGGACGATCTGGTGGCGGCACTGAATGCGGGGGAACTAGCCGGCGCCGCGCTGGATGTTTACGAGCAGGAGCCGTTGCCGGCCGATCATCCGCTATGGACGATGCCGAACGTGCTGTTGACGCCGCACGTGGCAGGGCACGGGCCGTATCTGGATGATCGGCGCTACCAGATCATGGTCGACAACTGTCGCGCCTTCCTGGATGGCAAGCCACTGCACAATGTCGTCGACAAGGCTTCGTGGTTCTGAAGGGCGCCGCTACAGGAAGTCGCGTGCCCGTTCGAGATCCTCCAGCTCGCCGGTCTGCGAAACGAGCAGCACCTCGTCGAAGCCAAGCTGCTCCATTCGTTTGAACCGCTGGCGCGCCTCGTCCGGCGGGCAGGTGAGCGCGACGTTGGATCGCCGCCGCGATGGCTTGCGGATTCCGGCCGGTTGGCGAAATCGACGGCGACGTTGGCGAGCACGGCGTTGGTGCCGCCTGCCTCGCGATAGATGCGCATCCCGTGTTCGAGATCGTCCCAACTGCTGTACCGCCCGGACGGAGTCCAGCCCTGGCATTGCTTCGCGGCATAGGTGATCCAGCGCGGACTGCGCCAGGCGCCGAGCAGGATCGGCGGTCCGCCCTCGCATCCCGGCCATGTCGACAATGTCCCGCCAGTGTTGACGGCCTCGCCGCGCCACGCCTGTCGCATGATGTCGAGCGATTGCATCAGGGTGCGGAAACGTTGGCTGTAATCGTAGCCGAGGAGCACGAAATCATCCTGCGTCGAACCACTGCCGACGCCGAGGCGCAGGCGGCCTCCCGACAGTGCCTGCACCGACTGCACGCGATGGGCGAGTTCGATCGGGTGGCGCAGCGGCACCTGCAATACACCAATGCCAAGCTCGACCCGCTCTGTCGCCGTCGCAAGCGCGGCCAGTGCCGTGAGTGGATCCAGCGTGGGGCGGCCGCGACCTAACGAGTCTCCCACCCAGATTCCCGGAAAGCCGCTGGCTTCGATCCGGCGGGCATAGTCGGCCATTCGGGGAAGCAACTGAGTGTAATGTTCCGCCCCCGGGCTGAGACGGATCATGGCGCTCACTCTCATGGTTGACTGCGGCTCGAAAATCTCACTGTCACGAATTTCTCCCTGTCTTCCTGGCCGAGCACTGGAGAAAGCATGCAACAGATCCGCGGTTCACACCAACCTGTCGAGAGCAAATTAAGTTGGCCGGTTTAGGTGACACATCATCTGGCCGCTCGTTCACGCTTCGTCCACCGGAGGAGCGGTGTCTCCGTCGGGCATTTCCTGGTGGGACTGTCAGGACCATTTCCCGGAGCCGACCTGCCACGCCCGTGCGCGACGCGCGGAGGAGCTGTCAGGGATGGCCTCGCCGAAGGCGAGGTCACCGCGTCGCGGCGCGAAGCGTCCTTGACGCGCCCATGTGGCGCTGACTGTCGCTCAGCTCGACGAGCGATGCATGGAAGAGCACGCGGTCCCGCATTAGGTCGAATTGATCCTGAGCACACTCTGTCGATATCGGTGCAATCCCGAGGCTCTGCTTTTTTAGTTATATTTCCGGAACGACTTTGGTCGCACTGAACAAATCGCAGAATCTCATTTTTAATACTTGCATTCACAGAAACGTGACGGCAATCTCACAGACACGTGAAGCGACTGGCTGCTTTTAAGAAACGGAATGGCCCCATGGAAATGCTGCAGATAACCCCCAAACCCCCAATCGGCCTTGCCTTCGAGATCTCCGACCTCCTGCTCCTTCAGGGTTGGGCGACAGTCAACGACATCCGAATGGTCGTCGAGCTGGACCACTGGGTGGAGGGCGAGGAGTACGAGGAAGTCGTCGCGTTCTATGGCACGGACAGCGCACTCAGGCGCTGGATCCTCTGGCGTTCGGCCAGGCAAATCGTCGCGCAGCCGCTGATCGGTCGCACCTGTCGCTTCGACTCGGTCGCTGACGCGCTAGGCAGCCTGCCTGGGAATCGGTCTGAGTTTCAGGTGCACAGCGCACATGGCTCCAAGGCGGTACGAAGCCCGCGTCGTTCGAAAGGCCAATCCGCGACGCCACGCCGTGCCAAGCGTTCCGGAGAATGCGGCGACGGGAGCACCTCGGCTGCCAACGCATCGCCTTCGGTTCGATAGACAACGAGAGCCGTTCAAGTCTCGGATCAGCGTCCGGGCGCATGAACCGCGCATAGCGATGCCTCCAGCGAGCCACTGATCAAGGCGCAAGCCCGCGGCAACATCAGTCACCCGGTCTCGGGTGCAGACATGCCGACCCCGCCGGTGGCCCAATACCAGATCGGAACCGACGTCATGTGCATGACCGTTGCCCCAACCGCGACCAATACGTTGCGATATTGGATTTATAGCTACCGGCAATCGATCTCCAGGCGAAGCAGCAACGCCAAATAATAACTTGAAGCAATGAACTGCACACGCACGCGGGAAACTGCGTCGAGGATATAGGAATATTGTCTTATGAGTGGTACCACCTCATCCCCATCGAACGCCACCGCGCTGTCTGCAGGTTTCCATATCTCAGGCGGCCAGATCATCGGGCCGAATGGCCAGCCGTTCGTTGCCAAGGGCATCGCCATCCTCGACAGCGAGATGAGCACGACATCGCCGGCCAGCATCATCAGCCTGTTCCCGGGGATAAACAGCATCTGCCTGGCTGTTGGCGCAGACGGCAACGGATACGCAACCGCGCAATCGAATGCGGCCATCATCGCGTGGGTGAACCAAGCTACGTCGCTGGGACTGGTGGTCACCATCAGCGATTACGTGCCTGGACAACCACAGGCCCGGAGTGGCGCGGATCTGCAAGCCTCTCTGAACTGGTATGCATCCCTGGCAAAAGCGTTCGCCGGCAATCCGAACGTGTGGTGGACGACGGAGAACGAGGTTGGTGGCAACCTCGCAACCGAGCAGCAGGACATCTACAACGCGATCCGCGGTGCCGGCAACAACGGCCTGATCTTCATGGAGGCTCAGGACGGCAACGCGACGACAACCAATGGGCTAGACCCCAGCATCTACACCAACATGACCGGTGTTGGTTTCAACATCCATGCCTATCCTTGGGAGTTCAACACCGGCTCCACGAACCAGGCCGACTACAACAACAAACTCAAGAACTACGTCGCTATGTTTCAAAACTTCGCGCATTCGGCCGATGGCGTCATGCCGGTCCTCATGGGCGAAGGCGGCAATTCGACGAGCGGTAACGCCGCTGCGCCGGACGATCCGAAGGTCAACGGCAACTTCGCCGTGACGAAGGCGATAACGGACACCGCTGGCGTATCGGGCGGGACTGCTGGATACCTCATGTGGCTACATGACTGGCACGGCTACGGCGGTGACGCTGATACTCTGGTAAACGCCAGCAACAACACGCTCACTGACTTCGGCGCCCAGGTCGCCGCGGCGATTGCGTCGGCTCCATCCTCACTGCCTCCGCCTCCACCCCCGCTGTCTCAACCCGCAAGCCCCGAAGGGACCAAGATCACCACCGCTTCGGCAAGCCCGATCATCGATCAGGCCGGCAATGCCTGGACACTGGTCCAGTCGGCATCAAAGGGCCTGCAGATCGCCGTCAACGGCACCGTCGACACGACCACCGCGAATGTCGTCCTGCTGGAGACGCTCGGCGGCAAGATCGTCCAGGAGAACGCCGCCGGCAACTGGTATTCGAAACCTGGCGCCGGCGGAGCCTGGACGCAGATCCCAGCCCCTGCCGCGCCGTCCGCGCCCAGCACCGACGGAACCAGCATTACCACCGCTTCGGCGAGCCCGATCATCGATCAGGCCGGCAATGCCTGGACACTGGTCCAGTCGGCATCAAAGGGCCTGCAGATCGCGGTCAACGGCACCGTCGATCCGACCACCGCAAACGTCGTCCTGCTGGAGACGCTCGGCGGCAAGATCGTCCAGGAGAACACCGCCGGGAACTGGTATTCGAAACCCGGTCCCAGCGGAGCCTGGACGCGGATCGCGGCACCCGCAGCCGCCCCGACGCCTGTTACCACCGGCGGCGGGTCCGAACCCTCGGTCAGCGAGACGAGCGATCACGGGTCGCTGGCGAAGAACCTCTCGCAGACCGGCATCTACACGGTCGGAGGAGACACCTTCGTGCTCAACAGCGGCAATGCCGCCTTGGTCGTTCTCGGCGCCGGGGTCAGCCAGATCGCGTTCGTCGGCGCCAGCTCTGTTCTGCTGGCTGGCGGGTCCGGTCAGGCCATCGTAACAGCCGACGCGGGCAGCAATGAATTCATCGCCGGCACGGGCACCCTGGACGTGACGGGCGGCGGCAAGGACGCCTATGTCTTCCACACCAACGGCGGACTGCTCAAGCTGGAGGATTTCTCGATCGCCAAGGGCGATACCCTGACCGTGGACAAGGCGCTGCAAGGCGCGCTGCAACACACATCCGATGGCCAGGGCGGCACGATGCTCACCTTCGGCGCGGGCGCCACCCACGGTGTGGACATCCGCGGCATGGCAACTATGCCGGCCACCAGCATCATTTGGGCGTAGAACGATCCTCGACGCTCCTGGCACGGCGCCTGCCGGGATGACGACGAAAGAGAGCATGCGGGATGACCCCGCATGCTCTCTCATTCTGGGTGTCGGTGGACCGCCGTTGTCGATCTGTAGTCCGCCACCATCCGCTGCGGAATAAGTGCTCCAGGTATCGCAGCGGCCGCATCCCCATCGTCATAGCCGGCGAAGCATGCATCGACGAAGGGCGGGGGCCGGCCATCGATGTCTTCGCTTCGTGCTGGCAGCGAAGGCGTGGATGGCCGGAACAAGCCCGGCCATGACGATGAAGCTAGCTTGGGCTGCGTTCGGAACCGATTCGGTTGTTGCTCGGCAGAGACTAATGGTGATTAGCCCATGGACCAATCGCCGCCCCGCCGATCACGATCACGTTGCAGCCGGCCGAGGATCGATTTGTTCGGTCCCCCACCCCCGAAGATGAGCGCGTTGTCGGCGTCATCCACCTCCGCCTGATCGGAGCGCGGCAGGGACGTCACGCCATCCTCGGTCCGCCGAGGACGGTGACGGTTGGCATGGCTCCCTCACGGAAATGCGGGCGGTCCGACTACCCGTGTGAGGTATCGCAAGTGTATTGATTGTGACTTGCCACAGCCGGCATTCGCCCGGCAGTATCGGGACACCCTGGATATCGGTGACAAAATTAGCATGACCACAATCGTCGGCAGCGTCTCTACCCAAATCGTTTTGGCAGAAGTGCCCGGGCCGGCGGCGGCGGCGGGGTATGTCTCGCGCATATTCGGGCCCGCGGTATGGATCGGACAGAACTGGGGCAATCTCGTCCTATGAGAGAGCGCACGATGACACCTGCGACCGTCGAGGTCACGCCTCGACGCATCGCCGACCCGACGTCTTGGGCATACCGCTTGGCGCTCGTGGGCGTCGTGCTCACGTTTCTCCTGCCATCCAGCATGCTGGTGGCCTTCGGAGTCTACAGCGACAAGCCAGGCGGCAATCCGCTGACCAAGTTCCACCCGGCGACCTTCGTATTCATCGCCGCCGCATGGCTCGCACTCTACGGTCGGCGACGCACTGGTCTGACAGCGCTGTTCCGCGACCGCCCGCTGCTCGCCTGGTCCATCGTGCTGATAGTGGCCTGCATGGCCTACAGCGTCTGGGTGTGGGGTATCTCCGGCGCGGCGCTCTACATCGAGACCTTTTTAAGCGCGGCGCTGGCAGCGGTGGCGCTTGAGACCGGCACGGACAAACAATTGCGCCGGCTCGCCTATCTGATCCTCGCTTTGTGCCTGATCGCCGTGTGCATCTCCCTGGTCGAGGGGAGACTTCGAACGGGAGTTCCTGCCGCAGGCGCCGCTCGATCTCTCAGCGGAGCAGCTCAAGGCACAGCAGGAATTCGGTGCGCAGGCTTCTGAGTTCCGCGGCCCTGCGTTCTACGCCCACCCGCTGACTGGCGCGCTGGTCACCTCGATGGCGCTCTTCCTGGTCATCGGCATGCGGCTGCGCTGGTGGTTTGCGGCGTTCGCGTTCGGCTGGCTTGTCGTCGGGTTGATGAGCTTCGGTGGGCGCGCGGCACTCGGAACGACGATGCTGATGATCGTCTCCGCCGCGCTGTTCCAGTTCGCGTCCAGCCTGGTAAAGAGGGATATGAACCTTGGCTTCCTCGCGGCATTCGTCGCGGGAAGCATACTCATTCCGGTGCTGATCGCCGTCCTGCTCACCGAAACCAACGTCGGGCAGCGGATTGCGCAACACCTGTACGCAGACGACTCCGCGAACGTGCGAGTGATACAATGGCGGATCCTGCCGGTGCTCGATTGGCACGATGTCCTGTTCGGACTGAGCGCAGTTCGCTTCGACGTGCTCAAGGCGCAGATCGGGCTGTCCGGGTTGGACATAGAAAACCCATGGCTGTTGACTTTCCTCGGCTTGGGCTTGTTGGGCTGGCCCCTGCTGTTGGGCAGCCTGTTCAGCCTGATGCTGCATCTCGGGCGGCGTGCGAACACGGGCGCAAGCTGGATGCTGGTCACCGCGGCGCTGTTGATCATCAGCACGTCCAATTCGCTCGGCCGCAAGACACCCGACCTCGTGTTCTTGGGCGCTTTCGCTATCGCCATGAGCGGCTTCAAGGCGAGGCAGGAGCAAGCGGCCCCAGAATCGGCTCGCAGTTACATTCCAGAATATTCCGGTCTAATTCCTGAGAGGGACACGCAACCTCATCCTCGTGCAGCAGTCGCGCGAGCGTAGCTTGCGCGAAAGCGCCGTGCATTAAGTTCTCGTGCAGGTTTGTCACATCGACCCCACTGGAAACGATTTTCGGTGACATTGTGCTTATTTGGCGAGAGGACCATCACAACACGCCGCTCAGATCGCTGTTCGGCAATAATATTGCGTTGCCCGGTACCGGCTTAACTTAACGTAACAAACCCGAGAACAGGTATGGAAACTCTCAACACGGCGGCTGCGGACAAGGACGCCTATGTCCACGCCAACAGCGGCCTGCTCAAGCTGGAGGATTTCTCGATCGCCAAGGGCGACACCCTGACCGTGGACAAGGCGCTGCAAGGTGCGCTGCAGCGGACCTCCGAAGGCCAGGGCGGCACGATGCTCACCTTCGGCGCAGGCGTCACCCACGGCGTGGACATCCGCAGCATCGCCGCATTGCCGACCACCAGCATCATTTGGGCGTAGAACGATCCTGACCGCTCCGGGCACGGCGTCTGTTGCCAGGGATGATGACGAAAGAAAGCATGCGGGATGGCCCCGCATGCTCTCTTTCATTCTTGGCATGCATCGACCCCCGTGTCGATCTTTAGTCCGCCACCACTTGTTCGTCGTCACATGGGTCGCTTGCCGTAAGGGTGATTAGCCTGAAGGCAACGCTGTGCGGCGAGGAGCGGCCAATCTGCCGCCGGATTCTGGTGCCTGGCGGCATACCCTGGGTAACCTGCATCAAGCGAGCCGGGCGGCCACGGGCTGAAACGACTGTCACATTCATGCGTTCGGCATCGACTGCTGGTGGCATGCCGGTCGACGCAACGTCGATGACGTTGCCAACCAGAATTGCTTGGCTGAACGTCCTGTTGAAATCGGATGCTCGAAATTCATGAGTGTCGACCAAAATGGAAATGCCAGCTTAAAGTTTGCACGCCCTGTGGAGTCAACGACTATGCCACCTGTCAACGTAAATACAGCCCTGTCGACCACGCAGACGGCCAGTGTTCGGGAACTGGCCACCCTCACATGTTGCCCTCGATGCCACGCTGCGCTGCAACCCAGCGCCGACCTCTGGCATTGCACCGCGCCGGACTGCGACTATGCACAGGTCGGCTTTCCGGTCGTCCAGGGTCAGCCAGTACTCGTCGATTTCGACCGCAGCATATTCCTGCGCACGAACTACGAATTGGGCAGTGGCTCGGTCCTGCCGCGGGACGATTCCGGGCGTGGGCTGCGTACGCGTCTGCGCATGGCAGCGATGGGCCACAACCCTGTCGCGGCCCGCATGTGCGATACAATGCTGCGTCTGGCTCGAGAGCGCACGCCCGTGCCGTTGGTGCTGGTGATGGGCGGTGGGGCCGTCGGCTCCGGCGTGGCCGAATTGTACGCCGACAAGCGGGTGCGCCTAATCGGTACCGACGTATATGCCTCGGCCAACACCCGTCTGGTTGCCGACGGCCACGCCCTGCCGTTTCGTGACGGCGTGTTCGACGCAGTGCTGATCCAGGCGGTGCTGGAGCACGTGCTGGAGCCGCAACGCGTGGTCGACGAGATCCATCGTGTGTTGCACTCTGACGGACTGGTCTACGCTGACACGCCGTTCATGCAGCAGGTACACGAGGCGGCTTACGACTTTACGCGCTTCACCCGCAGCGGCCATCGCTGGCTGTTCCGCCGGTTCACTGAGATCGAATCAGGATCAGTCGGCGGGGCCGGAGCGGCGCTGCTGTGGTCCATCCGCTATTACGTGCGCGCGCTCGGGGCCAGCAACCAGCTGGCCATGCTGGCGACCATACCGTTCATCTGGTTGCGCTTTCTGGAGCGCTTCGCCCGCCCACGGCCGAACGCAGACGCCGCCAGCGGCAACTACTTCCTGGGCCGGCGGGCCGCGGCGCAGACGCTGCGTGAGACCGATATGGTGGCGTACTACGAGAGCCAGAGCGGGCCGGTCACCCCCGCCGGGAGTAGCCCACCCACGTTCGCTAGCCGTACATGAGATCGTGATGGCGTAGTCCGGCCGACGCTGTTCAATGCTCACGTCTTCAGTGAATGGGGTCAAGCGACTTCGAAATGCCGCAAACCTTATGCAAACCGCGCTGCGATGGCAGATTGGGGTTCCCCCGCCTCTGATACCCGGCTCCGTTTCTGTTGACTCTCCCCGCCGCTCCTACGTCGTCATGGTCAGGCTTGTCCCGGCCATCTCCTCCATTACCGGCGCTGCGACGGATGGCCGGGCCAAGCCCGGCCATGACGGAAGGAACGAGCGGTGGCGGAAGGCCATTGATATGAGCCATCCGCCTCTCTGGCTAGCAAGTTTGCACAACAGCGAGCAGGGCCGCCATAATGTCGTTCAGTCCATTTGCTGACTTGCTGGCCAAAATCGAGGACCCCGGGCGGGCAGAGCGCAAGCCGTATCGTTGTGGTGTTCGCAATCCTGGCGATTGCCGCTCGGGCCAAATTCTACCTGATGACGGTGCTTACCATCATTGATGTTCACCTTGCCCGGTTGCGCAATGCGTTTGACGTGAAGTGGCGGAAAGCACCAGCCTGCGGTTCCCGCACAGCTCTGGTGGTGGCGATTTTGATGGCAGTGAAAAATCCAATGAGATCCGGGCGGTCCGGATGCTGCCTGGCACGCTTGCACTAACAGCGCGGTGGCAACCGCCGATGTGTCGTCAAAAGAAGCATTGGCGTTTGCTGGCGCCAGGTGATGTTCACCTTGTCGTTCAACTCAATTCCCGCAAAAACTGGGGCCAAAATCAACCAGCACGACCTGCGTCACGCCATTGCCGGGCTGCAGAACACTGTCCCGGCGCGCGATGGAGTCCAAGCCGGCGACAAATTGCGTCGTTCCCGTGACAATACCTGCATGGTCGAGGTTTTCGCGCCGGGCAACAGGTTAGCCGAGATCGAGTGGAATGGCCTGTCAGCGACATTATCCGGATCTATAGCGACGTTTTGGCGCACGACACCAGCGAGATTTCATTGTTCCTGAGGGACGTCGTGACGGCAAGAGCTGAACGCGCCGAGGCCATCCGCAACCACGGAAGAAGCAAAATAATCAACTGCGCCATGGACAACCACGATGGGGCACAACACGCGCCGGCGGCAGCGCGACGTGCGTCGGTCCGGCTGCGCCGCGATGTCATCCTGCGGGGTGGTGCGATTTGGGGCCCCTGGGCCACGCTTCGCAGCAGACGAACGTGTTTTGGCCGCAACGAAGATCGCTTGCGTGCGGCTGCAGCGGGTCGGCGATTACCGGATTGATATTCGCCATTTCCGCTTGCGCAGGACCGGAGCAATCGCAATGCAAATCGTCTTTGCAGAGAGGAATTTTGCGATCGGCTGTCTTGCAACGGCCTGAACGCCTGAGGTCGTGAGAGCCATCCAGTAATCGCGGACATCCTTGCGACTATAAAACAAAAGACTTGTGTATGCGGACAGTCGATTGACGGCTGCACCAAGATAGAAATTTTGACACGCAGTGATACCAAAAATTCGACAAAACTATGAGTTTTAGGTATTGCGGGGTGCCTGGTTTTTCCCGGCGTTTTAACTTGCAAGTCAACATTGCGTGATATAAGTCCAAAATCACGGAAACGTGATTGAAAGGGATACCCCGTGGCAAGGCCAATGACCCTCCTACCACACACGGGCCAAACTGCCACGAACTGGGTCCCCATCCCGGAAAACCACGCCGTGTGCATCTCACTGCCAACGACTGCGCGCGGAATGTTCCGAAACAACACGGATACTTCCGAGCATTCGAGCATGCGGCGAGGCACCAACACCAGACAATAACCGGACGTAATGAACTGCGTCCGCACACGCGGCAAAACTGTGTCCACATTATAGGAAAATAGTCTTATGAGCACCACCACCAACGCTTTCCATATCTCAGGCGGCCAGATCATCGGGCCGAATGGCCAGCCGTTCGTTGCCAAGGGCATAGCCGTCCTGGATGGCGAGATGAGCACGACATCAGCAGCCAGCATCATCAGCCAGTTCCCGGGGATAAACGCCATCAACCTGGCTGTTGGCGCGGACGGTAACGGATATGCCACGGCGCAGTCGAACGCGGCCATCATCGCGTGGGTGAATGACGCCACGTCAAAGGGACTGGTCGTCACCCTCAGTGATTACGTGCCTGGACAACCACAGGTCCGCAGCGGCGCCGATCTTCAGAACTCGCTGAACTGGTACAGCTCCCTGGCCAAAGCGTTTGCCAACAATCCGAACGTCTGGTGGACCACGGAAAACGAGGTCGGTGGTAATCTCGGCCCCGCGGAGCAAGCCATCTACAACGCGATCCGCGGTGCTGGAAACAACGGCCTGATCTTCATGGAGGCGCAATACGGCAACGCGACAACAACCAATGGGCTAGACCCCAGCATCTACGCCAACATGACCGGTGTCGGTTTCAACATCCACGCCTACCCCTGGGAATTCAACACCGGTTCCACGAACCAGGCCGACTACGACAACACACTTAAGAACTACGTCTCTTTGTTCCAAAACTTCGCCCATTCGGCCGACGGCGTCATGCCCGTCCTCATGGGCGAAGGCGGCAATTCGACGAGCGGCAACAGCGCTGCGCCGGACGATCGGATCGTCAACGGCAATTTCGCCGTGACGAAGGCGATAACGGACACCGCTGGCGTCTCGGGCGGCACCGCCGGATACCTCATGTGGCTGCATGACTGGTACGGCTACCCCGGAGATGCCGATACTCTGGTAAACATCAACAACAACACGCTCACTGACTTCGGCGCGCAGGTCGCCGCGGCGATCGCGACGCCGGGCTCTCCGGCGACGCCTCCGCCTCCACCCCCGCCATCTCAACCCGCAAGCCCGGACGGGACGAAGATCACCACCCCGTCGGCAAAGCCGATCATCGATTCCGTCCGGCAAGTCCTGGACGCTGGTCCAGTCGGCCTCGCAGGGCCTGCAGATCGCGGTCAACGGCACAGTCGATACCACCAGCGCCAACGTTGTCCTGCTCGAGATCCTCAAGGGCAATATGGTACAGGAGAACACCGCCGGGAATTGGTACTCGGAGCCTGGCACCGGTGGAACCTGGACTCAGATCACGGCGCCGGTCGCGCCTCCCCCGCCACCCGCGCCCAGCCCGGACGGAACCAAGATCACCACCGCTTCGGCAAGCCCGATCATCGATCAGGCCGGCAATGCCTGGACGCTGGTCCAGTCGGCCTCGCAGGGCCTGCAGATCGCCGTCAACGGCACCGTCGACACGACCACCGCAAACGTCGTCCTGCTGGAGACCCTGAAGGGCAATATGGTACAGGAGAACTCCGCCGGGAATTGGTACTCGGAGCCCGGCGCCGGTGGGACCTGGACCCAGATCACGGCGCCCACACCCGTCACGCCGCCCGTCACGCCTCCGGCGGCCGCCCCGGTCACCACCGGCAGCGGGTCCGATACGCTGGTGCTCAACATCTCGGAGGACGCGTATAAGGGCGACGCGCAGTTCACCGTCTCGGTCGACGGCAAGCAGCTTGCGGGCACGTTCACCGCGACGGCGTCGCACGCCGCCGCCGCCAGCCAGAGCTTCACCTTCAAGGGTGACTGGGCGCCCGGCACGCATGCTGTCGCAGTCAACTTCCTCAACGATGCCTACGGCGGAACAGCAGCCACCGACCGCAACCTCTATGTGAACGGCATCAGCTACGACGGGACCGCCACCGGCCAGAGTGCGGCTCTCATGGCCGGAGGCCCCAAGAGCTTCAACGTGACCGACACCACCGCTGTCCCAAGCCCGGCCATCGGCAGCGGCTCTGATACGATGGTACTCAACGTGTCGGAGGACGCCTACCTGGGCGACGCGCAGTTCACCGTCTCGGTCGACGGCAAGCAGCTCGGTGGCACGCTCACCGCGACGGCGCTGCACGCATCCGCTGCCAGCCAGAACTTCACGTTCAAGGGTGACTTCGGATCGGGCCAGCACGCCGTGGCAGTGAACTTCCTCAATGACGCGTGGGGTGGAACGGCAGCCACCGATCGCAACCTCTATGTGAACGGCATCACCTACGGCGGGGCTGCCACCGGCCAGAGCGCAGAGCTTACGAACACTGGCGCCAAGACATTCTCGGTCTCCGGCGGCACGACGCCCTCGGTCACCGAGACGGGCGATCACGGGTCTCTGACAAAGAACCTCTCGCAGACCGGCAGCTACACGGTCGGCGGAGACACCTTCGTGCTCACCAGCGGCAATGCCGCCTCCGTCACGCTGGGCACAGGCGCCAGCCAGATCGCGTTCATCGGCGCCGGCTCCGCCACGCTGACTGGCGGATCGGGCCAGGCCACGGTCACAGCCGATGCGGGCAGCAACAAGTTCGTTGCCGGCACGGGCACCCTCGACGTGACGGGAGGCGGCGGCAAGGACGCCTACGTCTTCCACGCCAACGGCGGTCTTCTCAAGATCGAGGACTTCTCGATCGCGAAGGGCGACACGCTGACCGTGGACAAGGCGCTGCAAGGCTCGCTGCTGCAGGCATCCGACGGACAGGGCGGCACGATGCTCTCCTTCGGCTCAGGCACCACCCACGGTGTGGACATCCACGGAATGGCGACACTGCCAACCACCAACATTCTGTGGGCATAACACGACCCCGGGCGCTTCTGGCGGGGCGTCCATCCCCAGGGTGACTATGTGAGAGCATGCAGGGGAAACCCTGTATGCTCTCACGTAGTCAGACCGACCAGGCCTTGCAACGTGTCAGACTCAACGCAACGCTCGACGGTGCGGCCAGAGCCCAAAGCTCTATAGCAAGGGACTGGCGCTGCCGCCTCCCTCGGCCTGTTCGCTGTCGCCACGAGCATGCTGCAACGCTTCGCGCGATATGACAATCCAAATTCCCTTGGCTCCCGCCTGCGGCGCAATCGCAGTGCGGCGGTCAGAGGTCTGATCGAGCAATGCTTCGCCGAAACGGGGGCCTGCCGCATCCTCGACATCGGCGGCGAGATAAACTACTGGAACCTGTATCCCAGAGAATACCTGCGTCGTCATCAAGTCCAGATCACGCTGCTCAACAACAGCTATGAATATGGCAGTACGCGACCAGATGACCCGGCCATATTCAGCGTGATGCTGGGTGATGCGTGCCAGTTGCCATTCGCAGATCGAGCCTTCGACATCGTCCACAGCAACTCGACGATCGAGCACGTTGGTGATTGGAAGCGAAAGGTTGCGTTCGCGCGCGAAACGCGTCGCGTGGGCCGACGTTATTACGTGCAGATGCCATCCATGTCCTTTCCGCTTGAGCCACATTACGGCGTACCTTTTTTCCAGTTCCTGCCCGAGCCGGCGCGCATCTGGTTGCTGCAACATTTCGCGCTTGGCCATTACCCTCGGCTGCCGGACCTTGCTGACGCTATCCGCTGCCACGAGGACGTGCGGCTGATTTCCCGCCGCCAGTTTGCTTACCTGTTCCCTGACGCCGAGCTCAGGTACGAGAAGCTCTTCGGCCTGGTCAAATCGCTCATGGCGGTTCGCAGCTGAGCAGTTCACCGGTATGAGGCAGACGACCGAAAACAGAATGAGCAATTGACCAGACGCAAGCGCCCAGTCCGGGACGTGCGGCGTCGTTGCGGTAAATCGTCGATACTTTGCGGCACTGGAAACTCCTTCTGTGGCACCAGAAGCAGGCCAATGTGTCCGATGTGGAGATCGTCGGGCTGGCCGAGCACGACGAAGATGAACAGACGAAGAACAGGCTGCGCGCGCTGGTGGCGGGAGTAGAAGCCAAAGGCGACAAGGTGAGGCTGGTCACGCGATGGCATCGAATGTCAGAAAGCCTGCTCTACAACCGGCGCTCGACATGGAAGGCGGCGGCGGTCGCTTAACTCTGAGAGATTAACTCGGACAGGCGGTTCTGGCCGCACGCTCCTGTGGTCGCGGGCATCGTGCGCCACGCGTTCGCCGCTATGAAGTTCCACGGCCATCACCGGAGCCTGTCCTCGGGCAGGCGTTCGGCCCGACCCGTCGGCCGGCCATGACAATGTAGGAGCGACCGTTGCTCCGGAGATATCCCGCTCGCTGTTGAAAAAAGCGAAGCGTGCTTGACCGATCGTGTCGTGACGATGTTCATGCCATGAACTCCGAATCCTGGGCCTGCCCCCTGCGCATTGAGCGATACCTCGGCGTTGATCGGACCGCCGGTGCGCCCGGCTTTCAGTGCGAGTGCGGCGAGGCCCAGGGGATCGAACGCACCTGCGTTGGAGCCTGCCGGTAACGCCTTGCCATCCTGCCAGTCCACTGCCTCGACCGGGATCTCCCAGATCGTCGCGGCACGCTTCTTCAGTTCATCAACCACTTTTTCGGCCGCCTGGGTTGCAGCCATGCCAGTGGCGAAGGTAACGCGGGAGCCGCCGGTCACGTGGGTGAATCCGATCGACGTCGTGTCGGCGACCACCGTGCGCACCCGCGACGCCGGTATCCCTAGCACCTCGGCGACCATCATGCCGACGGAAGCGCGGGAACCGCCGATATCTGGGCTGCCGGTCGCGGCGGTCACAGAACCGTCTTCGTTGATATGCACCTGCGCAGTCGATTCGCCGCCGATATTGAACCAGAAGCCGCAGGCCATGCCACGGCCGTGGCCGGGCTGCACCGGTGACTTCCAATGCGCATGGCTTTTGACCGATGCCAGCACAGCCTCAAACCCGATGTTCTGATGACTGGGGCCATAATGGGTCTTGGTACCGTTCTTCGCACGATGTTGGCATGTGCGTGCGGGCTGCGCTTGATTTTGCCCCACAGCATGCCGGCAGCTCGCGTATTGGCGGCGAACAGCGCGCGCCCCGTGACCTTGTCCACGCCATCCGGACGGATCGGTCGTGTGCCGACAACTTTCAGATCGGAAGCAATGTAGTTCATCAGGCGGCTTTCCCTCGCTTGGCTGCAGCGCCATCCGGCACCGACCAGATCACCTTGTCATAGCCGGTTCCATCGACACGGGTTCATTACGCGTTTGCGCCTATCCAGCGCCCAGCTCGACCTGGTGGAGTTCACTTTGTTGAAGGCCTATCTTGGTGCAGACTGGCCGGGGAATGTGCGCCGACTGCTGAGCGTGCGGCGCTCGGGCCCCACGGGCATTCCCGTTGCCGGATTGGCGGCTTTGCACTAATCGACGAAATGGCGATGATCTGCATCTAGTGGCCGCCTGATCCGATCTTCAGCAGACTGGTCACGACACAGGAGAATGGTAAGTTCGCTCGCAGGCTCGTCGAGCGTAACAGTGAGGTTTGAATGGCCCAGCCGCGCCAATCACCCGCGCGTTCCGTGTTTGGATCACTGGTGCTGATCGCCGTTATCGTCGGTGCTGCTGCTGCCGCTTTCGCCTACACGGCGGGATGGCTCTCGCCTCAGCGCCTCACGCCGGACAGGCTCGTGGATGCACTGACGCCGCCCACTGGCGAGCCGCTCGGCCACCGCCGGAACCATGCCAAGGGCATCTGCTTTACCGGCGTGTTCGAAGCGAATGGGGCCGGGTCGGCGCTCTCACGTGCGCACGTTTTCGCCAGCGGTCAGTATCCTGTTCTCGGACGCTTCAATCTCGGGACTGCCGATCCGAACGCGCGGGACGCGACGGTCCGGGTGCGGGGGATAGGACTGCGGATTTCGACGCCGGACGGGCAGGAATGGCGCAGCGCCATGATCGACCTCCCATTCTTTCCTGTGTCGACGCCGCAAGCCTTTTACGAGCTGTTGATCGCCTCGGCGAGCAAGGACCCGAACGCGATGAAGACATTCGCTGGTGCACATCCTGAGATCGCGGTGTTTGGCGCCTGGGCCAAGAGCGCACCCTGGACCGGGAGCTATGCGGAAGAGCGGTTCAACAGTATCAACAGCTTCGTCTTCGCCGATATGTCCGGCGCGGAAACTACGGTGCGATGGTCGCTCCTGCCGGCGGCGCAACCCGTCTCAGTCTCGCCCGACGATCTCGCGAAGCGAGGCCCCGACTTCCTCGAACAAGAGATCACCGAGCGGGTCCGCGGCGGGCCGCTGCGCTGGATGATGGTTGTGACCGTCGCCAATCCCGGTGATCCCTATGCGGACCCGAGCAAGGCCTGGCCGGAAGACCGCCGCGCCATCGAGGTCGGCACCCTCATGGTGCAACAGATCCAACCCGAGCAGGACGGCCCTTGTCGCGACATCAACTTCGATCCGACCGTCCTGCCTCCCGGCATCCGGACATCTGACGACCCGTTCCCGGCCGCACGGTCGGCCGCCTATGCGAAGTCATACGACCGTCGCGCCGCGGAGGCCAAGGACTATCCCCGAACTGCCACGGACGCCAAGCCATGATCGGGGACCGCCGACGCTTCACCCCGCTCCAGCGCCTGCTGCACTGGCTCATGGCAGTCTGCATCTTGGCCATGCTATTCATCGGCGTGGGTATGGTGTCTACCATCATGCCGAGATATTTGACTCTCGTTTCGATCCATAAGCCGCTCGGGATCGCAATTCTGTTGCTGGCGCTGGTCCGCTTGGCGGTGCGCCTGCGCCAGGGTACGCCGTCGCTGCCGGCTGACCTGCCCGAGCCGATGAAGCTCGCGGCTCAGCTTTCGCATTACGCGTTCTATGTCCTGATGATCGGCATGCCGCTGATCGGCTGGGGGATGCTATCGGCCGCTGACTACCCGGTCGTGTTGTTCGGAGGTGTGCAACTTCCCGCGATCCTACCGCAGAGCCGCAGCCTGCATGCACTGCTCTGGAATGCGCACTTCTACCTTGCTTTCGCGTTCTTTGCACTGATCCTGCTGCATGTTGCGGCAGCGCTCTTCCACGCACTCGTCCGGCGTGACGGCGTATTCGACGCAATGGCGTCCGTGTCGGCTCACGACGAGGGTGCGGCCGCCGAGTGACAGGCCGTTCCGAGAGTCACAAAGCCCGCGTTCGCCACGAACCCGACGGCGTTCACGCTGTGCACCGTGCCCAAGCGGCTGGCACGGCTGCGGCAGATTCACTCGGATTGGCGAGACTGATAATGTCAGGAGGCCCGTTGCTTCCATATCGGTATTATACGGCTGCGCAGCACCCGGCGCGATCCGGCATCGAAGTCCATCGTGGTTGCCAAGCGACGCCGAGATTGCACACACGTCCTTGGCTTCTGGGATCAGAGCTATTTCGTGGGCACCTTCCGACGACTGGCACATGCTATGCCGCGTCAGCAATCAATTGACGTCTGCGTTTCCACGTATCGAACGAAAGAGCACCACGCCGCGGTCGCTCACACGGTGCAGGCAGCACACAAGCTGAGAACCTGCCCAACTCGTCGCGAATGTAGCATGATCCCTCGTTCCGGCCGATGGCGGCGCTGGCGGTCGGCTAAATCCGCACCGAATTTCTTGCTCCAGCGTCGTACTGTCGCGTGGGAGACAACAACGCCACGCTCAGCCAGGAGCAGCGCAACATCCCGCAGGCTGAGGCTGAACACGTGGTATAGCCAGACAGCATGGCCGATGATCTCGGCGGGAACGCGTTGGCGGTAGTGTGGCTAGGGCGGCGGCTTAATGCCGTCCGTCTCGCCCGCCGCCCGCCTCGGATCAACCTGCCAGGTGCGCTTATCGTGACAGTGCCGTCAGAGGGATCTACGAGCCGCGAAGTACCCGCTGAGAGGCCGAGGCAATGGCGCGCGGTGGGTTCCTGTGGACCCACCGGTGCGGGCGGGTGGGGCGTGTCCGGGAACCAGGCGCGGATTATTTCAGGTGTACCGCATCGCTACGATGCCGGTATGATACCGCAAATCCGAAACAGCGCAGCCTCATCCGATGCGGCCAAGGGACCATTGAGACGATCCGCATAGATCGCGTCTAAGCTCTCCTGAGGTATCCGTGCGGGCTCGGCGATCTTGGAGAGTTTCCCCCCAGGGCTGAAATACGCAACGAACCCCATCGCGTCGGTATCTATCCCAAAGACGTTCGGCTCGGTTTCCGATCCACATATGATCCCTGGATAAGGGTTCGAGAGGAACCAAAACCGCAGCGTGTCGGGATCGATGCTTGGGCGCCTGAAGAGAGCGCCACTCGTCATGACAAATGTGATCGGGCGGTCGTAGTCGCGCGGCGCGCGGCCGCTGGCACCCTTCGCTTCCCACTCCCGATCATACCTGTAGGATCTCGCTACAATCTCGGCCTCCTCCTCGGCCGTCAAGGACACGGGCGGAGGGGCGGGCTGCTGCAGCGTCTCGGCGCCGCGGATTCTTGCGCGAATCGAACTGGCGTTGATCGGACATTCCGGAAAGATGTTCGGGTCCTTCCTGGCGCAATAGAACTCCACCGCGCCAAGCTGCTGCCGCAGGGAATTGAGCGAGTATTGCGGCTCCCGGTTCGCACATCCGCCCAGACTGACCGATGCCAACACCGCGCATGCAAACCATCTCATGGCCCATCCTTTCGTTGCCTATTGCGCACGGCAGCGGCGTATATGGCAAGCAATACCAGCCGTCCTGTCCGCCGAGACCCCGGACTGAGGTACTCCACCGTCCGTGCTGACCCGCAAGTAGAGTGCTGCCCGCTTCCTCTTCGGCGTTGGCCGGTCCTTCCGTTCACGATACGTCTATGCCTGCGTCGCGGAGCATCGCAACAAGCCGTTGTGCCCACTCCTTTGCCATCGCGGCCTTGCCAGCTTGGTGATAGGCGATTGCCTTCGCGAGTGCCCGCGACGCTGCGGCGCGATCGATCGTGGATGTCATGGTCCTGTATCTCCCTATGGCTGTTCGGTATGTGATCGGATCAGAACGGTATTGTCATGGCGGCAGTTTTCTGCGGATTTTGAGGGCGCATCTCCGAGCGGACTTCCGAATGGGCCCATTTCGGCAGCGTGGATGATCCGGCTCAACCTGGCACATTGCATGGCGTCCGGCGCCGTCTTGCGCACAACCGCCAATCAGGAGACACGGCACTGTATGGAAGACATCGCCGACCTGCCGTCCCGCCTGGCCCCTGCTGAACGCACGCTGCCCCGTATGCTGCGCAGACAGGCGGCGCTCTACGGCAACCGGCGACTGGTCGAGATCGGCGGCCAGGCCTGGAGTTTTGCAGAGACCCTGGAAATGGCCGCGCGCTTCGGCGGCGCGCTGCATGCGGCCGGCATTGCGCGCGGCGACCACGTCGCGGTTATGTGCGGCAACCGGCGGGAGCTGCTGCAGGTCTATCTCGGCTGCGGCTGGATCGGCGCGGTGACGGTGCCGATCAACACTGCCTCGCGCGGTGCGCAGCTTGCGCATATCCTGGCGAATTCCCAGGCGAAGCTGCTGGTGTTGCAGGCCGAATTTGCCGACGCGGTGGACTCGCTGGAAAGCGCGCTGCCATCGCTGCGCGCGGTCTGGCTGATCGGCGATGCCGACCTGGCCGAGCGCTGGCCGCGCCCCGCGCGTTTTCCCGCACCCGCGGAGCCTGTGCCGGAGGCCGCGATCGGGCCCGGCGATACGGTGGCGATCCTTTACACGTCTGGCACGACCGGTGTCTCGAAAGGCGTATGCTGCCCGCACGCCCAGTATTTCTGGTGGGGCGTGAATACGGCGCGACTGCTCGGGCTGCGCGGGGATGACGTGCTGCTCACCACCCTGCCACTGTTTCACACCAATGCCCTCAACACTTTCTACCAGGCTCTGCTGACGGGCGCGGCGCTGGTTGTGGAACCGCGCTTCTCCGCCTCAGGCTTTGCCGCGTCCCTCTCCGGTCGTGGCGCCAACGTCACCTACCTTCTCGGCGCGATGGTGCCGATGCTGCTCTCGCGCCCGGCCAGCGAACTTGATCGCACGCACCGCGTGCGCATTGCACTGGCTCCGGGCGTGCCGGAACGCTTCCATCCCGAGTTTCGCGAGCGTTTCGGCATTGAACTACTCGACGGCTACGGTTCGACTGAGACGAATTTCGTTCTGGGCTGCGCGCAGGCCGGCCAGCGTCCTGGGACGATGGGCCCGGTCGTCGACGGGTTCGAGGCGCGCGTGGTTGACGACGCGGACAATGCGCTGCCCGAGGGCGTTCCAGGCGAGCTCGTGCTGCGCGCCGGCGAGCCCTTCGCGTTCGCCACGGGCTATTTCGGCATGCCGGAGAGGACGGTCGAGGCGTGGCGTAATCTGTGGTTCCACACCGGCGATCGCGTGGTGTGCGACGCCGACGGGCATTTCCGCTTCATCGACCGGATGAAGGATGCGA
Source organism: uncultured Alphaproteobacteria bacterium (assembly GCA_963780095.1). Lineage (GTDB taxonomy): Bacteria > Pseudomonadota > Alphaproteobacteria > Acetobacterales > Acetobacteraceae > JAMXLO01. Next base: position 81,456 of record CAWABH010000041.1, on the reverse strand, counting down.
TCCGCCGTCGCGGCGAAAATGTCTCATCCTATGAGGTCGAGCAAGTGCTGCTGTCGCATCCGGACGTTGCCGAGGCGGCGGCGTTTCCCGTGCGCTCCGAACTCGCCGAGGACGAGGTGATGGTCGCGATCGTGCCTCGCGACGGGCACCTGCTCACCCCTGCTGTGCTGGCGGAATATTGCAAGGGCCGCATGCCCGGCTTCGCCATTCCGCGCTTCATAGAGTTCTTGACCACGCTGCCGATGACCGAGAATGGCAAGGTTCAAAAGTTCCGGCTGCGCGAACGCGGCGTCACCGCCGCGACCTGGGACCGCGATATCCGGGCAAACGACTGATCCACCAGTTTGTGGACAATGCCAGGCACCGTCATGCGAAGCTGGTGCAGTCGTGGCTGTCGTGGCCGGCGTGCCGGATCAGACTGCACTTCATCCCGGCGTACTGTCCGCATCTTGATCCGAATGAACGACTGTGGGGCTTGACGCACAAACATGTCACCCACTCTAGACGTTACGAGGTGTTCGCCGATTTTACGGATGCGTTCCTGACATTTCTGCGCGAATAGGTGTCCCGAAACGGGCACGTCCATCATGATACCGTATCAGACAACTTCCGTATCATATCGCCCAAGGATTTTCGGGTTCTGGCGTGACCAGGGTATATCTGATCATGGCGTGGCCGATGATGCATGCGGTACGGCGGCTGGAACGCCACTTCGGGCGCGGTCGCCTGCAAGGACGAAGGACATGAACGGACAGGTCATTCCCGAACGGGTCGACGCGGTGGTGATCGGAGCCGGCGCGTTGGGGGGCTCCACGGCGTTTCACCTCGCGAAGGCGGGGTTGTCGGTGGCACTGCTCGACAAGGCGGACCTCGCCTCGCAAACCTCGCCTCGCGCCGCCGGGCTGAGCGGCCAGCTTCGGTCCGATGAGACAATGACGCGCATCGCGGCGCGGGCGGTGCAGAAGATCACGACATTCCAGGCCGACACCGGTGAGCCGATGGTGTTCTTCCAGCCCGGTAGCCTCAAGGTCGCGCGTCGCCCGGAACACGAGGCTCAATTGCATGCGGAGGTGCAGCGCGGCCACCAGCTCGGCTTGGATGTCGCGCTGATCTCGCTGGACGAGGCACATCATCTGATGCCGTACCTGGTGACGGACGGCGTGCGGGCGGTGATGCACATGCGCAGCGATATTTACCTCGAGCCGGTGCAGATCCCGATCGGCTATGCCCGGGCGAGCGCGCGGCTGGGTGCCACTCTGCTGGCGCATACACCGGTCGAGGAGATCCTCACCGAAGGTGGCGCCGTCGCCGGCGTGCGCACACCCAGTGGTGAGATACGCGCCCCGATCGTCGTCGATGCCGCCGGCGCCTGGCTTCGCGTGGTGGCCGCGCAGGGCGGCGCGACGGTGAAGCTGGTGCCGACCCGGCACCAGCTGATGGTGACGGTGCCGCTGCCCGACGTGCGGCCGAACCAGCCGATCACGCGCATCATCGACGCCAATGTCTACGTGCGGCCGGACAAGGGCGGGCTGATGCTGGGTGGCTACGAGGCCGATCCGGTGCAGTACGACATGCGCGATATGCCGGCGGAGTTTCGCATCGAGGCCCTGGAACTCGATCTGTCGGTCCTGCGCCGGCTGGCGGAGAGCGTGGCGCAGCAATTCCCGATCTTCCGCGACGTGGCCATCCAGGAGCACCGTGGCGGGCTGCCCACGATGACGCCGGATGGCGAGCACGTACTGGGCCCGGCACCTGGGGTCAGCGGGTTGTATGTGATCGGCGGCTGCTGCGTCGGCGGTCTCTCGACCGCGCCGGCTTTGGGCGAGTTGCTGGCAGAATGGATCACCCAAGGCCGTCCGTCGATCGACCTGTCCTTTATGGCGCCGGGTCGCCTGGCGACGGGCCTCGCGGAGGACAGGCTGCGCGATCTGTGTCGGCTGCAATATGCGCACCACTACTGGTCGCCCGAAACAATGCCGCGCCTTGCAGCCGAATAGGTTCGCGGGACGTCGGCACCGCCTTCGTGTCGCCCAGTGCGCGCAGAAAGACTGGCTCAGGTGGTCGCGGGTTTCGTGAACCGGACGCCGCGAGACGTGAGCGCTGTCATCGCGGGTGCCGTCCGCTCATTGACCATGCCCGGGCGCAGGCGGTCCACCACGAAAAGACGACGTTGTGGGGGCGGGGCCGGGCGAACGCATTTCAGACTATACCGATTTCGGAACGGAAGAGCACAAAAGTTTTGCGCAAATATCTTCGATGGCAGCAACGAGCCGCCAGCATGTTGTATCTGACACGCCATGCGGTCGGTCCAAGCGCAGAGCGCGACTGCATCGATCGGCTGCCGCCGCCCGATACGGCGCTACGCGCTATCCAGCGCAAGATACCGGCATCCTCGGCTCGCTTGCTCGCCGGCACCCGCCGGGACTACCGTCGTCACAGGTGATCAATTGCGCTAACGCGAACCCGGCATCGTCGGTCCCTTCCTCCGGCGGTACCACAACTGCGGCAACCGAGGAGCGTCCCATGCAGGAAAAGCTGATCTCCGCCGACAACCACATCGACCTCACATATTGCCCGCCCGACCTCTGGTCCGAGCAGGCGCCGCGGCAGTGGCGCGACACGGCACCGCGGACCGAGGAACGCGACGATGGCCTGCACTGGGTCGTCGATGGCCAGGACAAGGGAATGTGGAACGGCGTCGGGCCGGGCTTCCTGAAATACCAGAAGGGCACGTTCCACCACGTCGATGAAATGAAGGAAGCCGGCTTCGAGTGGGACTATCGTCGCGGCGCCAAGCCTCGCCCGACGACGCCGGCGCTGCGTGTCACCGATCTCGACAAGGACGGCGTCGCGGCCGAGATCGTGTACGGCTGTATCATGATCAACGAGATGATCGCCGACACCTCCATGCGGGACTGGGCCGACACGATCTACAACGATTGGGTAGCGGACTTCGCCAGGCAGGCCGATCCAAACCGCGTGTTTCCGCTCGCGATCGTCCCGAACAGCGATCCCAAGGCGGCGGCAGCCGAGGTGCGGCGCTGCGCGAAGATGGGTCTGCGCGGCGGCGACCTTGCGTTCAAGCGCATGGGGATTCCGTTGTGGCATCATGACTGGTACGCGCTATGGGAGGCGGCCGCGGAATGCCATTTCCCGATCGCGTTCCATTCCACCGGCTTCAAGGCGGCCCGTGCACCGGACACGCCGGAGATGGAGAAGGAATACGCCATCGAATATCGCCTGGTGCGTTCCGCGCTGTTCCAGACCGACACGATGGAGGTGCTTGTGTCGTTGCTCGCGTCCGGCGCTTGCGACAAATATCCGGAGTTCAAATTCGTGCTCGGCGAGTCGGGCGTGACGTGGCTGCCGTACATCTTCGACCGGCTCGACACCGAATACCATGACCGCGCCCGCAGCCTCGGTTTCAAGATGAAGCCGAGCGATTACTTCCGGCGCCAGGGCTACGTCACCTATCAGCAGGACAAGTTCCTGGAACCGATCGTGCCGCTGATCGGCGAGGACAACATCATGTGGGGCTCGGATTATCCGCATCCGGATTCGTTGTGGCCGGCCTCGCACAGCGTGCTTGCGGAAAACCTTGCCGCATTCTCACCAAGCGTGCGCCGCAAGATTGTCTGCGACAACGCCGCGCGGCTGTACGGCCTGAACTAGACGTTTGGATCGCCCTGACGTCAGGCGGCGTTTCTCGCAAACGTCGCCTCACGGGCGGTCGTTTGGCTAAGGGCCAGGGAAACAACCGAATCATTTCCGGTCGCGCCTCATAATACCTCGTCATGGCCGGCGGAGGCCGGCCATCCACGTCTTTGTCGCCAGCAGCGAGGAAAGACGTGGATGCCGACCTGCGTCGGCATGACGTTGTGGAAGCGACCGTTGTGCCACGTGGAGCACTATTTCCCGGCGAATCCTAAGCAAGCTTCATCGGCGGCAGCAGATCCGTGGGATCGAGCCCCAATTCGTAAATCCCCATGTTCCACAGACAGAAATCCGCCGGTGGCGGCTGGATCGGTCCAATCGCTCCATCGCGGAACAACTGCTCCAGCCGCGAGCCCTTGAAAATCCCATGCGCGCCCCCGAGCGTCAGCGCAACGCGCGTGATCCGGCTCACCGCTTCGCCCACCATGTATTTCGCGCGATAGAGCGCCGCTGTCGTCTCAGGCGTCGGCCCTTGAGTATCGCTGAGCCAGGCGGACCGATACGTGATCAGCCGCGCCGCATCCAGATCGACGCTCATCTCCGCCACGTGGCGGCGCACATCCGGATGATACGCCAGCGGCTGCGCGTAGCCCTGCGGCTGACGCGCATTCACCACCTTTCGCATCTCGTTGTACGCCGCGACCGCGACCCCGAGATAGACCGCGGTATACGAACCCCAGAACCAGTTCAGATAGGCGTGCCGAAACGGCCTGATGTCGTCGGAGCGAAAGACCACCGCGCTCTCCGGCACCCGGCAGTCCTCCAGGATCAGCGAGTCACTGCGGGTCGCACGCATGCCGAGGACGTCCCAGTTGGCATTGACACGCCGCCCGACCGCGTCAGGCGGCACGAGCAGCAGCATCCCGGCGAACGGGCTCGTCGCCGCATCGGGATAGGCCATCACCATCACGTAATCCGCGGCTTCCAGCATCGAGGCGAACATCTTCCGTCCGGTGATGCTGTAGCCGCCATCCACCGGACGCGCCCGCACATTCAGCGGACGATCGCCGATCAGCGAGGTCGTGTTCGGCTCGGAAAAATTGCCGCCGATCAGCCTGTCGCTGCCGCACCACAAGATCGGCGACGCGCCGCTTGGCTATCGCGCGCTGACCTCGGCGCTTTCCAGCACCGGCATGACGACGGAGGCATGCATGTTGAACGCGAGCGCGGTGGACGGACAGCCCTGGCCCAGCGCCTCGTAGGCGATCGTGTGGTCGAGAAAACTCGCACCCGCTCCGCCCAATGACCGAGGGATGGTGAGTTCGAGAAACCCCTCCTGGCGAAGACGATCGTAATTCTCGGTCGGGTGCGATGCGTCGCGGTCGTGCTCGGACGAGCGCGTGGCAAAATCGGCGGCCAGGTCCAGGCAGCGTTGTTGCAGGCGCTGCTGGTCCTGGCTGAGCTGAAAATCCACGCGCCGTTTTCCCCGCCGCCGCGTTCAGCCGCGCGCGAGCGCGTAGATCTGCGTGCCGCCGGGCGGCGGCTTGTGCGCGGTCCAGCTCTCGCCGCCGTCGTGGCTGCTGTAGACCTCGCCGCCATTGGTGGCGCAGGACATCAGCGCGGGCCGGCGCTCGTCGAACGCCAGCGCGAACATCGTGTGCGGCGGCTCCACGCCCATGTCCACCCGCGTCCAGGTGTCGCCGCCGTCGCCGCTGTACAGCAGCACGCCGCGATCGCTCTGGAAATTGCTGCCCGCCGCCACGAACAGCTTGCGCGGATTGCCCGGCACCTCGCGGATGTCGCGGCAATAGATCTGCCCCTTGGCGTTCATCGGCTCCAGCGTCACGTGCCGCCAGTGATCGCCGCCGTCGGCGCTGTGGAACATGCCGGCGCGGCCGATGCCGAACACCGTGCCGGGCCGCCAGCGGCTGGCCAGCACGCCGTGCATGTCGACCGCGTCGTCGTTGAGATACTGGCCGTGGCTCAGGTTCTCCCAGTGCTCGCCGCCGTCGGTGGAACGGATGGTGCCGCCGACCTCGATGGCGGCGTAGAGATGGTCGGGCTCGTTGACGCTGGCGTCCATCTTCAGCACGCGCTTCGCCGGGTTGGCGCCCGGTGCGGTGGTGATCTCGGGGAAGCGCACGCTGACCGGCAGACGGGTCCAGCGTTCGCCGGCATCGTCGCTGCGATAGATCTCGCAGTTCTCGTAGCCGACGAAGACGATGTCCGGATCGTATGGGTGGAACAGGAACGACCAGACCGGCAGGCCGTGGTCCTGGATGTCGATCTTCTCCCAGTGCTCGCCGCGATCGGCGCTGCGATACGGGCCGGATTGCGTGCCGGCATAGACGATGTCGGGGTTCAGCGGGTGCACCGCCAGGGCGCGCACCGCGGGCGCTTCGGGGAGGCCTTGCCGCAGCGTCTCCCATTCGTCGCTGCCGTCGGCCATGCGGTAGAGGCCGGACTGCACCACCCGGCCGCGCCCGGTTTCGCCGGCCAGGCCGAGGTAGATGTGGGATCGCTGGTCGTTTGCTCCGCTGGTTGCCATGAGATTGCCCTCCCGTTCTGTGGTTGGAGTTGCCGCGATCGATCAGTGCCGCCGGTTGTCGCCGTCTGGTCAGCGGGCTTGGGACTGAGCTTGGCAAGCCTTGCAGGGCTTCCGCAAGGCTTACGGGTGAGTTGGGTGCCGATATGACGCGCGCAGCGTTGCCTTGATCCTTGAAGTTGGCTGCGTCATCTGTCATATCACACACGACAGTTGACAGAGACACTCAATGGCGCTTCGAACCGAGCATAAGACATCCTCGCCCGTCGCAGCGGAACTTCAGCAGGTGGCAGACCTGCTCGGCGGCACCAGGCTCCTGCGGCACAAGCTGAGGAATCCACTGGATGCCCACGAGATGCTTCTCCAGGGCCTGCCGGGCCAGGCGTTGAGGCATCTTATCGACAGTCTCGTGGTCCTCGAGATGACCGGCTCGCTTGAGCAGGCCATTGGCATGAGCCTGCGCACGTTCCAGCGTCATAGGGACGCGCCGATGAAGCCGCTCAACCAGGAGCAGAGTGGGCGGACCTGGAAGTTTGCCGAGATCCTGGCCAAGGCGACCGTGATGTTCGGGTCGCAGGAAGAGGCAGAACAGTGGCTGGAGCGTCCGGCCATTGGCCTGGAACAGCGTCGTCCGATCGACCTTCTTGCGACTCCCGCAGGCGTTGAGATAGTCGAGGCGTTCCTGACGCGTCTCAAATACGGCGTTTACATGTGACGCCGTTACCGCCGCCGCTTGGTGGCAGCGAACTCGTGGCATGGCGACTGGACGCACGGGCCTTCGCAGCGACTTGGGACAGCGGCGAAGGCGCCTACTTGTCGGGCGGGCGCTGGAACGGCATGGGCATTCGGGCGGTGTACTGCTCGATCGACCCGGCGACTGCCATCCTTGAGGTCGCGGTCCATAAGGGCTTCAAGGCGTTGGACACAGTGCCACATGTGCTGACAGCGGTGACCATAGCGGAGCCTGCCGGCGTTCACGTGGTGGAACCGGAATCCGTCCCCAATCCCAACTGGTTGCGGCCGGGGATACCCGGTGCCGGCCAGCAGGCTTTCGGGGACACATTGCTCGCCCGGCACAAGTTCATCCTGATACCCAGCGCGGTATCGACCCATAGCTGGAATCTGATCTTCGTTGGCACGACCGCTGCGGGGGCATATGCTGTCAGGTCGCAAGAGCGGTTCGCGCTGGATACGCGTCTGCATCCGTCTGGAAGGTCATTGCCACCGCCCGGCTGACAGCGCGCCCGGCGAAACCGGATGAGGAGTCGCCACAATGTGCCTTGGCATTCCAGCCCAGATCGTGCGCATCGACGACGCGGAGGGAATGCTCGCGACCGTCGAAGTGGCCGGCGTCCGACGCCAGGTGAACATCATGTGCGTCGTGGACGATGAGCATCCGCTGGAGTCCTGCGTCGGCGACTGGGTGTTGCTGCATGTCGGGTTTGCCATGAGCAGGATCGACGAGGCCGAGGCGGCCGAGACACTGCGCATTCTCTCCCAGCTCGGCGAGATGCAGGCGGAACTGGAGGCAATGCGACCGACGGATCCCGACTGAAGCGCCTGCGTCCCTAAGGATTCGCGGCGAATAAGTGCTACAAGTGGCGCAACGGCCGCACCTCTATCGTCATGGCCGGGCTCGTCCCTGCCATCCACGTCTTCGCTGCCAGCGCAATGAGAATACGTGGATGGCCGGCCCCCGGCCTTCGCCGGGGCATGCTTCGCCGGCCATGACGATGAGGCTTGAGGCACGTCCGGAAATGATTCGGTTGTTTCCCGTCAGACCCTGACAAGGTCAATTCTGATATGCCTGTCGTGCGCCTCTCCGCCCAGACGGGGGACGGTATGCAGGACTGATGCGACTGGCCGAGTCGCCAGGAAGGACTTTCATCCGTTACCACCGGTTCCGAGTCCGCCTATGCCTGGGTTCGCCTGCATGCGATTCGGAATGGTGATCATGGCCACCTTGTTCGGGATGGCATTCGGTGGCTGGATATCCGGCGTGATCTTCGATGCCACCGGCTCCTACAGCGCCGCCTTCGGCAACGGCGCGCTGTGGAATCTGCTCAATCTGTGCATCGCGGTCGCCTTGTTGACGCGCGGGGCAAGGCGAATGGCGCCTGCCTGAACGAAAGGAAAAGTGATGGACGCGAAACCGGAAAATGTCGGCCTTTCGTCCGAGCGGCTGGCGCGCGTGAACGGCTGGGCTCAACGCTTGGTGGACGACGGCAAACTCCCCGGCCTGACCACGATGGTCCTGCGCCGTGGCAAGCTGGTGCATTCCAACACGTGCGGCCTCGCCGACGTCAAACGCGAGAAGCGAATGGCGCCGGATACGATCTTTCGGTTCTATTCGATGACAAAACCGCTCACCTCGACTGCGATCATGATGCTGTATGAGGAGGGACGTTTCCAGCTCGACGACCCGATCACGCGGTTCCTGCCATGCTTCAAGGACATGCGCGTATCCGTCGGCGGCATGCGCGGCAAGCTGGAGACGGTGCCGGCGGAACGTGACATCACCTTCCGCGATCTGCTGACCCACACCTCGGGCCTGACCTACGGGTTCATGGAGGCCACGCCGGTCGATGCGCAGTATCGCGACCGCGGCGTCGATTTTCAAACGTCCGACAAGACGCTGGCCGAGGTTGTCGAGCTTGCTGCCGATGTTCCGCTGATCGCGCAGCCCGGCGCCGAGTGGAACTACAGCATCGCGACCGATGTGCTGGGCCATCTGGTCGCGGTGATATCAGGCAAGCCGTTCGATGAGTTCCTGCGCGAGCGAGTGACCGGGCCGCTCGGCATGGCGGACACCGACTTCCATGTGCCGGCGGACAAGATTTCCCGATTCGCAGCCAACTACACCTGTGCGGCGGATGGCCGGCTGATGCTGATCGACGATCCGCAGAAGAGCATCTTCGGCACGCAGCGAAAGATCTGTTCCGGCGGCGGGGGCCTGCTGTCCACCGCCGGCGATTACATGCGCTTCTGCCGGATGATGCTGAACAAGGGCGAACTCGACGGCGTGCGCCTGCTTGGCCGCAAGACGGTGGAACTGATGACGTCCAATCATCTGCGCGGCGACATGGCGGATATGGGTCAGCCGCGGTTTTCCGAATCATCCTATAACGGCATCGGCTTTGGCCTTGGCTTCTCCGTCACGCTGGATCCGGCAAAGGCGCAGATACTTGGCTCACCGGGCGAATACGCGTGGGGCGGCGCGGCGAGCACGGCGTTCTGGATCGATCCGGCCGAGGACATGGCGGTGATCATGCTGACGCAGCTCATGCCGTCGTCCACGTATCCGATCCGCCGCGAACTGCGCGTGCTGACGTATCAGGCGATCGTGGACTGAAGGGCTTGCAGATGACGCCGTCGATCAATGCCGATCGGCTGTGGCAGTCGATCATGGACATGGCGCGGATCGGGCCGACGGCGGAAGGCGGCAGTTGCCGCCTGGCACTTTCGCCGGAGGATGCGCAGGCGCGTGCACTGCTGCTGGAATGGTGCCGGCCACTCAACCTTCACTTCGAGCAGGATGCGGTGGGAAATATGTTCCTCCGCCGCGAGGGGAAGGACGCGGCAGCACACGCCGTGGCTTTTGGCAGCCATCTCGACACGGTGCCGACCGGCGGGCGGTTCGACGGCGTGTTCGGCGTGCTTGCCGGTTTGGAAGTGATGCGTGCATTGGATGAGGCGAACGTCGCGGACGCGCGCCCCGCTCGAGCTGGTGAACTGGACCAACGAGGAAGGCAGCCGGTTCCGCCCCGCCATGATGGGCAGTCGCGTGCACGCCGCGGACATGGTGCTGGAGGACGCGCTGGCCATCACCGACGACAAGGGCACCAGCGTGCGCGAGGCACTGGATGCGAGCGGGCAGGCCGGTCCGCTGACGCCGTCGCCGCGCGGCTGGGCGTGCTGGCTCGAGGCGCACATCGAGCAAGGCCCGGTGATGGAAGCGACCGGCGCGGACATTGGCATCGTCACGGGCACGATGCACGCACGCTACTTCCAGCTTACCGTGACCGGCGAACCGAGCCACGTTGGCCCGACCACGATGGAACGGCGGCGCGACAGTCTGGCCGCGACGGCGGAAATCATCCTCGCGGTCGAACGCATCGCCCTCGCGGCCGAGCCGTCGGGTCGCGCCTCGGCCACATGGATCGAGAATTTTCCCAACGCGCGCGGCAACGTGGCGAACATCACGTGGCTGCACTGCGATGTGCGGCACGAGCAGGCCGAGCGGGCCGTCGCGATGGACAAGGAACTGCGCGAGGCGCTGGACGCCATCGCGAAGCGCCGGCGGGTCACGATCGACGTCGATCCTTACACGACTTTCGGGCCCACTGCGTTTGATCCGGCGCTCGGCAACCTGCTGCGTCAAAAGGCCGAGGCGCGCCAACTTGCAACGCGCGACATGATCGCGGCGGCCGGTCATGATTCGGTGCTGATCGCGCCTCTGTGCCCGAGTGCGATGCTGTTCGTCCCCAGCGTCGGCGGCATCACCCACAATCCGCGCGAATACTCGACGCAGGAGCAGCTGGCGCGCGGCGCCCAGGTGCTGCTGGATGCGGTCGTGGAACTGGCAGGATAGGATCGGCACATGCGCGTCATGCTGCTTGATGAACCGCGGCAGCCGCTCCGCCTTGCGGCCGTCGCGGTGCCCACGCCAGGACCGGGCCAGGTCCTGATACGCGTGCACGCCTGCGCCGTGTGCCGCACCGACCTCCATGTGGTGGATGGCGAGCTGACGCAGCCGAAGCTGCCGCTGGTGCCGGGTCATGAGATCGTCGGCAGCGTGGCGGCGCTCGGCGCAGACGTGGAGCGGTTTCGCATCGGCGACCGCGTCGGCGTTCCGTGGCTTGGCTGGACCTGCGGCGTCTGCGATTTCTGCCGATCGGGACGGGAGAATTTGTGCGAACTGGCTCGCTTCACCGGCTACCAGATCGATGGCGGCTACGGCGAATACACCGTGGCCGACCAGCGCTTCTGCTTCCCGATCCCCGCCGGCTATAGCGACATGGAAGCTGCGCCGCTGCTGTGCGCCGGTCTGATCGGCTACCGCTCGCTGCGCATGGCTGGTGAGGCGCATCGGCTTGGCCTCTACGGCTTCGGCGCTGCGGCACACATCATTGCGCAGGTGGCACGCTGGCAGGGCCGCGACGTATACGCATTCACCAGTCCCGGCGACACCGAGGCACAGACCTTCGCGCGCGAACTTGGTGCGGTATGGGCCGGCGGTTCCGATCAGACTCCGCCGGAACGGCTGGATGCGGCGATCATCTTCGCACCTGTCGGACCGTTGGTTCCCGCAGCGCTGCGGGCCGTCGAGCGTGGCGGAACGGTGGTATGCGCCGGCATCCACATGAGCCCGATCCCGAGTTTCTCCTACGACATCTTGTGGGGCGAACGCGTGCTGCGTTCGGTCGCCAATCTCACACGTCGCGACGCCGAGGAATTTCTTGAACTGGCGCCGAAGGTTCCGGTGAAGACGCGCACGCTACCCTATACGCTCGAGCAGGCGAACGATGCGCTGAACGATCTGCGCGCGGGCCGGCTGCAAGGCGCGGCGGTGCTGCAAATCTAATCCGTCCGCGCGTTGACGCCCCGATGCCTCGCGCCTAGCGTGCGCCGCATCCGTGCGATGAAGGGGACGCCCACATGGCGAATAAACTCAAGCAGCGAATTCAGTCGGGAAAGGCCGCCGTCAACGGCTGGCTCGCCATTCCATCCGGTTTTTCGGCCGAGGTGATGGCGCAGTGCGGCTGGGACAGCGTGACCGTGGATATGCAGCACGGCGTGCAGGATTACCTGTCGATGGTGCAATGCTTCCAGGCGATGACGGCGCATCCGATCACTCCGCTGGTGCGCGTGCCGTGGAACGAGCCGGGCATCATCGGCAAGGTGCTGGACGGCGGCGCCTGGGGCGTCATCTGCCCGATGGTGAACAACAGGGCGGAAGCGCAGGCGTTGGCGACGTCCTGTCTGTATCCTCCGGCCGGCAAGCGCAGCAACGGTCCGATCCGTGCGGCGATGTACGGCGAGGCGTCAAACTACCAGAAAACCGCCAACGATGAAGTGCTCGTGATCCCAATGATCGAGACGCAGGAAGGCATCGACAACATCGATGAAATCCTGACCGTGCCCGGGATCAGCGGCATCTATATCGGTCCGTCCGACATGGGGCTGTCGCTTGGCCTGATCCCAATTCTCGATCGCGAGGAGCCGCAGATTCTCGGCATCTATGAGAAGCTGCTGGCGTCTTGCAAACGGCACGGCAAGTTTGCCGGCATCCACAACGGCACCGGCGCGTACGCCGGACGGATGGTTCAGATGGGCTTCCGTTTCGTGACCATTGCCAATGACAGCGGTCTCATGGCGCGTGCGGCACGCGCGGAGGTCGCGGCGACGCGCAAGGCGGGAGGCGAGGCCGCGAGTTGAGTTTTGACGGTCCGTCGGCCGCGGGCACAAATCGCCCGCGGCCGATTTGATTCCAGGGAGTGCTTGCCATGGCCCCGCCGCCCGTAATTCGCCTGCATCCCGACGACAGTGTGGTGATCGCGCGTGCAACCTTGCTGCCCGGTGCGCATGTTGCTGATGCAGTTGTTGCGGCGGAGCGTATTCCCGCGGGGCACAAGGTCGCGGTGCGACCGATCGCGGCGGGCGAGCCGGTGCGGCGCTATGGCCAGATCATCGGATTTGCCTCGAAGGCGATCGCTCCGGGCCAGCACGTGCATGTGCAGAACTGCGAGATGGGCGATTTCGCCAAGGACTACGCGTACGGCGTGGACGCGAAGCCGACCGACCATGCCAACACGCCGGCCGGATTCCAGGGCATCCGTCGGCCCGATGGCCGCGTGGCGACGCGCAACTATATCGGCATTCTGACCTCGGTGAACTGCTCGGCGCATGTCGCGGGGATGGTCGCCGACATGTTCCGTCGCAACCCGTTCACCGGCGACGATCCGCTGGCGGATTATCCGAATGTCGATGGCGTGGTGGCGCTGACGCACAAGACCGGCTGCGGCATGACCGAGGCCGAGCCGCTGCGTGTGCTGCGACGCACTCTGGCCGGTTATGCGCGGCATGCGAATTTCTCCCACGTGATCGTGCTGGGGCTCGGCTGCGAGGTGAACCAGATCCGCGGGCTGATGGAGGAGCAGCGCCTGGCGGGGCGCATCCGCAACATGGACATCCAGTCGATGGGCGGCACGCGGAAGACGGTCGAGGCCGGCGTGGCGTTCGTGAAGGAGGTTCTGGCAGAGGCGAACGAGGTTCATCGCGAACCGGTGCCGGCGAGCGAACTGACGGTGGCGCTGCAATGCGGTGGCTCGGACGGTTATTCGGGCGTATCGGCCAACCCGGCGCTGGGTGCGGCGAGCGATCTTTTGGTGCGGCACGGCGGCACGGTGATCCTGTCGGAGACGCCCGAGACCTATGGCGCCGAGCATCTGCTGACACGGCGCGCGGTTTCTCCCGAAGTTGGCGAGAAGCTGGTTGCGTTGATGCGCTGGTGGGAGGATTACACGCGGCGCGAAGGCGCGGAGATGAACGCCAATCCGTCACCGGGCAACAAGGCGGGCGGGCTGACCACGATTCTGGAAAAATCGCTCGGCGCGATGGCGAAGGCGGGCAGCACGAACCTCGTCGATGTCGTGCAGTACGCCGAGACGGTGACGGCGAAGGGCTTCGTGTTCATGGACACGCCTGGCTACGATCCGGTGTCGGCGACGGGACAGGTGGCGGGCGGCGCCAATCTGGTGTGCTTCACCACCGGCCGCGGCAGCGTGTTCGGCTGCAAGCCGTCGCCGTCGATCAAGCTCGCGACCAACACCCCCATGTATCAGCGCATGGAGGACGACATGGACGTGAACTGCGGCACGATCCTGGATGGCGACGAGAGCGTGCAGGAATGCGGCCAGCGGATCTTCGAGCTGATGCTGCGCGTCGCGTCCGGCGAGCGGACCAAAAGCGAGCAGTTCGATTTCGGCGCGGCGGAGTTTGCGCCGTGGGTGCTCGGCGCGACGATGTAGCTGCATTGCGATCTTCGCGGGTATGGTGCGCCTGCCGCGAGCGCGACGCGTCCAAGGCTACCTCGTGCCGCCTTCCGGGCGGCCTCTGGGCCATGGACCGATTTCCCGCTACGCTCCGCCCAGCCACCAGCATAGAAGGGAGTAGTCCATGACCGCGCAGACCAAAGGCCGGATCCGTCACGTCGCGCTCAGCGTCGAGGATCCCTGGGAGACCGCCGAATTCTACAAGCAGGCCGTGGGCCTGCAGGAAGTCACCGAGCTCGACGGCCCGTTGGCCGAGGGCGTGTTCCTGACCGACGGGGTGGTCAACCTCGCCATCCTGCACTTCAAGAGCGACGAGGCCGCGCAAGGCACCGGCAAGGATTTCGTCGGCATCCATCACATCGGCTTCTGGGTCGATGACGTGGTGGAGCAGGGCAAGATCGCGCGCAACGCGGGTGCCACCTGGATCATGGGCGATCCGAACAATCCGGACGGCTACGAGGTGAAGCACACCGACCTGTCCGGCATTATTTTCGACATCGCCGCGCACGGCTGGGCCGGCTCGCAGAAGAATCCGGGCTCCGAAGACAACGTCGTGCACCCCAACCCGCGGCGGCGGCTGGCGAAGTTCGACGAGAGGCGCGCGCGCGCCCAGGCGAAGATCGCATCGCTGCGTGCGAAAGAGGTCGTCGCAGCGGCCGAGTGAGCGGCTGGCGGGACGCCGGATCTGCTATTCGGCGTCCCTCGCCGCCAATGCCCGTGTGAAGTCCAGGTTCCACCGCACATAGCCTGGCTGCACGAAGCCCAGCCGGTCGCGCAGCACGGCATGCGCATCCGGCAGCCGGTGGAACGGAATCGACGGATAAAGATGGTGCTCGGCGTGGAATGGCATGTTCCACATCAGCAGCCGCACCACCGCATTGGTCAGCGTGGTGCGCGTGTTGGTGAGCCCGTTGCGGTCCTGTGTACAGCCGGTGTGTTCGGCCAACAGATAGGCACGCAGTATAGGCTGTCCGATGAGCTGCGGACCGATCCAGAATACGAACGGCGTCGCCCAGCCGCACAGCATTGCCGCGACCATCGAACCGCCCACCATCGTCAGGCTCATGGCGCGCACGCTCAAGATCACGCGGTCTCGCACCGCATCGCCCACATAAGGATAGGCGCTGAGGTCGCCGCGCCAGCAATCGGCGATGACGCGCAGCCGCAGGCGCCAATACGGGATGCCGAGCACGCGACGGACATAGCCGGCGAGATCGGCTGGCGGCGGCGTGTCCAGTTCCGGATCGCGGCCGGGAACCTGCGTGTGGCGGTGATGTGCCAAATGGAATGCCGCGTAGAACTGCGCATTCAGCAGCGAGGGACACGCGGTGAGCCAGCCGACGATCGCATTGGCTCGGCGCGAGGCGAAGGCGGTCTGGTGCATCGTCTCGTGGGCCGGTGCGAACAGCGCAACCTGCACGATGCCAAACGCCAGAATGGCGGGCAGCAGCATCCAGGGCCCGGCGACGGCGACCAGCCAACCGCACCCAGACAGCAGCACAGCGTGGATGCCGAGCCGCACGGTTCCCTCGGCATTCGTCCTACCGGAGAGTGCGCGCAACGCCGCTGGGTCGAGAACCCGATCTGATACCAAGGTCATGGGCAAAACTGCATGCAATCCATGAGCCATCAATCCGGTGGCGGCCAGGCGAGCAGATGTCGGGCATCGAAAACCGCGACCGGCCGCAGCGTTCGGCCGCCATCTCGTATCGCGCTATCCTGCAGTTGTGCAAGGCTCGCGAACGCACGGCCAAGGTCGGCTGGCACGCGCTCGGGATGATCGGGCGCCAGGATCAGCAGGTCGTTGCCGATGAACTGTGCCGGCGGATAGGCAATGCCAAACTGGCGACAATCACGGTTCAGGCAGAGCGTCGTCACGTCGGGGCCGAGCGCATAGGCGATCTTTCCCGCATCGCGCCAGTTCGGCACGCCGATGATGGAGCCAGGGCGCAGCAGACCGCGCGCGGCCAGGTCATCGCGCAATGAGGTCCAGTCGATGGCATCGATGGATGGATCATTGTGCGTGAACGCCGCGATGGCGGGATGCAGCCAGTCGAAGCGGACCTGTGTGGCGACGATCGCCGCCGCTGCCGCAACAAACGCCGCAGTGCCAAACAACAGGCGACGCACGATCGGCTGATCGAGGCGATGCGCGACCGCGTCGCCAAGCAGCGGAAACAGCATCAGGTAGCCGGGCGCGGCCCAGTGGAACAGCACGCGCTGGCTCGACCATGCGGAGACCAGTGCAAACGCCAGGATCGGCGGTGCCGCGAGGCAGCACAGCAGCCAGGATCGCCACTCGTCCGGGCCACGACGGATGGCGGCGACGAAGACCGCCATCATCGGCAGCCAGATCCAGGGCAGCACAAACAGGGCCTCACCGGCGAGCGTCACAAACGGTGCGAACGGACGGAAATGCGCGCCGCCGGCACGTCCGCCCTGGAAGGCGAACGACGCCCAGCCGTGCGTCGCGTTCCAATACAGAACCGGAGCGAACACGACCACCGCGAGCAGCGCGGCAAGATAAGGTGCGGGGCGCGTAAGCCAATATCGGTGTTCCCGACTTGAAACCAGATACAGCGCGGCGCCCGCGATCGTCAGGATTGCCGAGTATTTCGAGAACAGCGCAAGGCCGGCGCAGAGCCCGGCCGCGAGCCACCACCCCAGCGCGCCGCGGTTCAATGCGTGCACCAGGCAGAGCGCCGCACCGAGCAGGGCGCAATCAAGTGGACCGTCCGGCAGCACCCAGGTACCGGTGGTCACACCAAATACCGGCGACAGGTTCAGCAAGACCGCAGCCCAGAGGCCCGCACGCCGATCTGCGATTGCGACGCCCAGTCGATACATCAGCCACGTCGAGACGGCGAACAGGATGACGAACGGCAGTCGTACGACGATTGGTGCCTCGCTGCCGGTCAGATGCGCGGCGCCCCAGGCGAGCCACCATGACGCAGGCGGATGGTCGTAGTAACCCAGACTGAGCACGCGTCCGGTCGCGACCATGTAGCTCTCGTCAACGCCCAGACCGAGCGCAGTACCAAACAAGACGCGCAGCAGCCCCGTGCCGAGGATCAGCAGCCACAACGTCATGGCTGGGTTGGACCCAGCCATCCGCCCTGCATTCATGCTGTGTGGATGGCCGGGTCAAGCCTGGCCATGACGAGGGCGGAAATCAGCCTTCCACGACGCGTTGCGTCTGCACGCCCAGGCCTTCGACGGAAAGCCGCATCATGTCGCCGGGGCGCAGGAACACCGGCTCGGGCTTCACGCCCTGCCCGACACCGGGCGGCGTGCCGGTGGCGATCACGTCGCCGGGATACAGCGTCATGAAGTGACTGACATAGCTGACCAGCTTCACCACGCCGAAGATCATCGTCTTCGTCGTGCCATTCTGCATGCGCTTGCCGTTCACCTCGGTCCACAACGGCAGGTTCTGAGGATCGGCGACCTCGTCCTTCGTCACCACCCACGGTCCCGTCGGCCCGAACGTGTCGCAGCCCTTGCCCTTGTCCCAGGTCCCCGCGCGCTCCAACTGGAACTCGCGCTCGCTCACGTCGTTGCACACGCAGTAACCGGCGACGTAATTCATCGCGTCATTCTCCGGCACGTAGCTCGCCTTCCTGCCGATCACGATGCCAAGCTCGACCTCCCAGTCGAGCTTCTTGGATCCGCGCGGCATCCTCACATCGTCGTTCGGTCCGCACAGCGCGCCGAGCGATTTCAGGAAGATGATCGGTTCCTTCGGCACGGGCATTCCCGCTTCCGCCGCGTGGTCGGCGTAGTTCAGCCCGATGCAGATGTAGTTCACCGGCCGCGCCACGCAGGAACCCAGCCGCGCATTCGGATCGACCTTCGGCAGAGTGTTCGGGTCGATCGAAGCGATCATCCTCAGCGCGGCGTCGGACAGCGCGAACCCGTCCACATCGCGCAGCACGGAGGCGAGGCAGCGGATCGTGCCATCACGATCGAGCAGCCCGGGCTTTTCGGCGCCCGGCGGGCCATAACGCAGCAGCTTCATGTTTCTGTCTCCCTTATAACGTGAGCCCGCCGTCGATGATGACGGCCTGTCCTGTGACGAATTGTGCAGCGTCCGACGCCAGATAGACAACGAGCGCGGCAATCTCCTCGGGTGTGCCAAGCCTGCCCATCGGCTGCCGCTCGACGAACGCCTGGCGCGCCGCATCGATGGACCCCGCCTGAGCAGCGTTGATCGCAATGCGCTCCTCAAGGCTCGGCGTGTGCACGGTGCCGGGGCAGATGCAGTTGCAACGGATGCCCTGCTTTATGTAATCCGTCGCCACCGATCGCGTCATGCCGATCACCGCCGCCTTGGTGGCACTGTAGATGAAACGGTTCGGCACGCCTTTGACGCTGCTGGCAACCGACGCAATGTTGATGATGACGCCACGGCCCCGCGCGAGCATTCCCGGCAGGAACGCCTTCATCGTGCGGAACATTGAACGGACATTCAGGTCGAATGCCAGCTCCCATTCGTCTTCGGTCGCGTCGAGCAGCGCGCCCTGGTGCACGATGCCGGCGCAGTTGAACAGGATGTCGATCGGGCCCGCATCGATCTCGGCCTGTGCGATGTCGGCGGCGTGCAGCACGTCGAGCTTTGCCGAGCGGATGCTGTCCGATGCGATCAGCCGCACCTTGGCCTCGTCGATGTCGGTCGCGATGACGCGCGCGCCTTCCGCGGCGAATGCCAGTGCCGTCTCGCGGCCGATGCCCTGGCCGGCGGCGGTAACGAAGGCGGTCTTGTCGGCGAGGTGTCCAGGCATGGCGAACTCCCTGCTTGGTCAGAAGGCTCGGCGGATGCGTCCCCAGTCCTCGATCGCGTGCTCCTGCCCGGGCGGGATCGAGAACACGACCTGACCGAAACCTGCCGCCGCCAATGCGGCGACGCGCTGCTTCAGGTCGGCCTCGGTGCCGATGAAGGACGTGCGGCGGATCATCTCCGCGGTGATGTAGGGGCGTTCGTCGGGACGCACGAACATCAGGTGGCCGCGGTGGTTGGACAGATAATACGCATCCTTTGGTTCGAAGCGCCGCGCATGCTCGATGTAGCGGGCGACGGCGTCGGTGAACTCCGGCAACATCGCGAGTGGGGCGGGATAACCGGCCAGCGCCGTGTCGGCCGCACGATGCAACAGCATCGCCGCACGCGGCCCGGCCAGCGCCATGCCACGCGGGCCATCGGCCGGCTCGCCTTCGTCCAGCACCGCGCCGCCGACCCAGGCGATCGCGGTCAGTTCGTCGCGGGCGCGACCAGCCTTCTGCCAGGCCGTGCGCATCTGCTCCAGCGTGGCGATGCCACGTTCGACGTCAGCGACGTTGTCGATCCATCCTGCGCCGAGCTTCGCTGTCAGCCTGCGCGCACGCGGGCCGGAGGCGGCAATGCACAGCGGGATCGGATCCTGCGTGTTGATCAGGTCGAGTTCGGGGTTGAGGTAACGGATCGGCCGTGCGCTTGCCTTCGAGTGTGATTTCGACCGTCTCGCCACGCCACAGCGCCTGCACGATCCGGATATATTCCTCCATGTCGGCAAGCTTGACCGCACCGAGCCCCATCGTGCGGCGACCGGTGAAGCCGGTGCTGACGCCGAACACGATACGCCCAGGCGCCAGCTTGTTCAGCGAGGCGAAGGCGGTGGCGGCAACCGGTGCGATGCGGTTGGAGGGGATCAGCACACCGGTGCCGAGCTTGATCCGCGTCGTCTTCATCGCCGCGGCGGCCATGGCGACGAACGGGTCGGCATTCAGCATCTGGGTGTCGAAGAACCAGGCGTGGCTGAAGCCAAGCTCCTCCGCGCGGCGCACCAGGCGCCAGGAGTCCGCAGCGGTGGGGATGGCTATGCCGAACTGCACGAACGTTGCTCCTTGGACATTCTCGGGTAGATCAACCCGCCCCGAGTAGGCTGGCAATGCAATCCACAAAACGGCCGGATGTTTCGACCGCCGCCACGGCTTTGTCGTGCGGCACGACGGCTTCCGGCCCAAGTTCGTAGTCGCAGATCGCTTTCAGATCATATGCCTGCGGCAGGAACTGTCTCAATTGTTTGTCGATGCGAACCTCTCCGACCGTCAGTCGTGCAAATTCACGGTGCGCACCCTTGTGGGTTTTCGTGACCTTGCCGGTACGCTCGAAGATCAATGCCTCTGCAGCTTGGTAGCCCGCAAGATAGGCCGCGCGTCCAGCGTCTGCAGTCAGATTGACAGTCAGCATCGTCCGGGCATGCTGAAGGGTCAAACGCGCCTTCGCCAAATAGCGCCCTGCTTCAGGCGTCACAGATCAACGCCCTCGCGGCGGATTTCATGCATCAGGGGCGTGCGCTCCCGATACGAGCCAGCGCGGTACGGCATAGCGTGGATAAATACGCCCGCGTCGTACAGAATGTCGGTGACGAGAGGCACGATCCGGTCGATCTCTATCCACCGGTCGCGAAATTCATTGAGGAAGATGGCAATGTCGTAGTCGGATTCCGCGCCCGCGTCTCCGCGTGCGTGTGATCCGAACAGCACCACACGCTCGATGCGGCTGCCATATATCGCATCCAACGCATTGCGAAAACGGGCGAGCACCGGGTCGTTCGTCATCAGTGGTTGTTCCGTGACTTCCCCCGCGTCTCGATGACGTTGAGATACAGCGTCGCCGGCTCCAGGCAGGCGCCGGTGCCGAGCTGTCCCACCATGGAACGATAGATCTCTTCCCACGGCGTCATGTTCACGAGCTTGGGCGGCTTCCACGCCGCACTGGCGCGCATCCAGTTCGCCCGGCGGCAGCAGCACGTCCACCTTCCGCGTATTGAGGTCGATGCGGATGCGATCGCCGGTCTTCAGCAGCGCCAGCCCGCCGCCGACCGCCGCCTCGGGAGAGACGTTCAGTATCGACGGCGAACCCGACGTACCCGACTGCCGTCCGTCGCCCATTGTCGGCAACGCATCGATACCGCGCTTCAACAACGCAGCCGGCGGCTGCATGTTCACCACCTCGGCGCTGCCGGGATAGCCGACAGGACCGCAGTTGCGGATGATCAGCACCGACTGGTCTTCCACGCCGAGATCGGGATCCTCGATCCGATGGTGGTAGTCCTCCGGCCCTTCGAACACGATCGCCTTGCCCTCGAACACGTTCGGCCGATCGGAATTCGACAGAAAGCGCCTGCGGAAATCCTGGTCGATGACGCAGACCTTCATCACTGCGCTGTCGAACAGGTTGCCCGACATCACCACGTAGCCGGCCGCCGCCAGCAGCGGCTTGTCGTAGGCATCGGATCACCTCGCGGTCGCCATCCGGCACGTCGCGCAAATTCTCCGCCAGCGTCCTGCCGGTAACGGTCATCGCGTCGCCATGCAGCTTGCCGGCCCGCAGCAACTCCTTCAGCACCGCCGGCACGCCGCCGGCGCGATGGAACTTTTCGCCGAGGAATCGACCGGCAGGCTGCAGGTCCACCAGCAGCGGGATCTCCGGACCCAGCCGCTGCCAGTCATCAATGCGTATGTTCGACGCCCATGTGTCGTGCGATCGCCACCATGTGGATCGGGCAGTTGGACGACGCACCCAGCGCCGCCGCCGCGACCACCGCGTTCTCGAATGCGTGCTTTGTCATGATGTCCGACGGGCGCAGGTTCTCATGGACCATCGCCACGATCCGCTTGCCGGTCTCATAGGCCATCCAGCCGCGCTCGCGATGTGGCGCGGGGATGGCGGCGCAGCCAGGCAGCGACATGCCGAGCGCCTCCGCCAGCGAGTTCATCGATGTCGCGGTGCCCATCGTGTTGCAGTGGCCGATCGAAGGCGCCGACGACGACACCATCTGCATGAACTCGTCGTAGTCGATCTTGCCCTCGGCGTGGAGTTTGCGACCTTCCCAGATGATGGTGCCGGAGCCGGAAAGCCTGCCCTGCCACCAGCCATCCAGCATCGGACCGCCGGACAGCACGATCGCCGGGATGTTGACCGTGGCGGCGCCCATCAGGCACGCCGGCGTCGTCTTGTCGCAGCCGGTTGTCAAAACCACACCATCGATCGGGTAGCCGTGCAGCACCTCGACCAGACCGAGATACGCGAGGTTGCGATCCAGCGCCGCGGTCGGCCGCTTGCCGGTCTCCTGGATCGGATGGACGGGGAATTCCAGCGGCACGCCGCCGGCGGCGCGGATGCCGTCGCGCACACGGCTGGCCAGCTCGATATGATGGCGATTGCACGGCGACAGGTCGGAGCCGGTCTGCGCGATGCCGATGATCGGTTTTCCGCCGCGCAGTTCCTCCGGCGTGATACCGTAGTTCATGTAGCGCTCGAGATAGAGCGCCGTCATCGCCGGATCGGCGGGATTGTCGAACCAGCGCCGCGAGCGCAAACGCCTGCCGTTGCCTTCATCCGCGGCCATGATCAAGTCTCCTGCTACTGGTGCGCGCAGACTGTCCACCACCTATTGCGTGTGTCAAATACCGCCAGACCCGGCGCGGTGATTACGCAATCCCCAGGAACCCTTTGACATGAGCTTCCACCGCTCCGGCGGCGAGTTGCACCGTGACGTGCTCCGGCAGTTGCGGTGGCGCGGCGATCAACCGCTGGATATGCGCCGCAACATTCGCGCCAAGCGTTGGCAGTTGAACAGCCGCGCCTGCCAGGCTGGCTTGCAGGTCGTTCGGAGGTTTGCTGGCCACACGAGCGACCTCCGCAGCAGTGGCAGGAGCAGGAAGCGCGACGATCCGAGCCGGGCCGTCATTGCCAGGCTGCGTATCGAGCGCGCCGATCAGGTCCGGCGCAGCGGCATCCCGCGCGGTGAGCGGGCGTATGCCATACAGTCTGCGCAGCGTCGCCGCAATCGACGTGTGATCGAACGGCGTGCCATCAGGCGGTCGAATGATGGTGCCCTTTTGCACGTAAGGCGAGACGATCACCGCGGGAACGCGCACGCCGTATTGGTTGAACGGGGCATTGGCCGGCGAGCCATCCGGCGGCGTCGCCGCGGGAGGCACGACATGATCATAACACCCGCCATGCTCGTCAAACGTGATTATCAGCAGTGTCTGCTTCCACCGTGGCCCCGATCGGACTGCGTTGTAAACTTGCGCGACCAACTGCTCGCCATAAGCAATGTTGTGCGGCGGGTGCATGTCATTGGGGATCAGTTTCAGGGCAGTGTCGGTAAAGTACTGCGGTTCGATGAAGCTGTAGGTCGGCAATGCGCCGGCCGCCGCGTCCGAGGCAAAGGCGTTGAAGAAGCGGAAATTCGTCGGCACGTCATCCCATAACGTCGCCAGTGTCGCCGACTGCGGAAAATCGTGAAAATAGACGCGCCAGTTGCAATGCTTCTCCGTCAATCGGCCGAACACCGTCGGCATGGTATAGGGGAAGTGCGGCGGATCGTTGTTGAGATAGCCGGCGGCCGTACCGGTGTGGGCGAAGAATTGGTTGGGCCAGGTCTGGCATGGTGCCGAGGCGAACCACCGATCGGATACACCAAACTCGTAGGCAAGCTGGCTCAACACCGGTACCTGATTTGGCGTGAAGTAGTGCATGACCGCCTTGGGATCGTAAGGCCTGTCGGCGGGCTTCTGTCCCATGTAGTTGTCGACGAACCCGCCCATTGGCTCATCGCCATTCAAACCACGAAGTTGCATGGCGATGTCGCCGTAAAGCTCACCCGGATCAGGGTCGGGGATCGTGGCCGATGCCGAAGTCAATGCGGGGTCGTTCCATACCGGAATCTCGGTCGGACCATTCGGCCCGTGCCAGACGTTGCTCGCATTATCGGGCAGCCCGTCGAGACCGGTGATCGTCGCCTGCAACTTGCCAAACAGGCAGTCGAACGATCGATTTTCAAGCATGAGAACCACAACGTGGAGGATGTCCATGGTTCCAATGTCCCCCCGCGATTGGACAGTGAGGGGCGTGGCAGCGTGTTGCGCAGCCACGCCCGCCGGAACTCAGGATTGCGAGCCCTGGATCACATCGCCGAACAGCACCCAGGTCTTGCCGTCCCACTTCTCCAGCTGCATCGCCCGGATCGGGTGGAAGTTGGTCGGGCTGGTGTTGAGCTTGATTCCCGGCAGCACCACCGGATTCTCGACATCGTGCAGGTTGGCGACCTGTTTCATGATGTTCTCTCGTGAAAAGTCGCCGTTGCACTGCTTCAGCACCTGCAGCATCGTGTGGCTCAGGCCATATGCCGCAATATAGCCGGCATCGGTCTGATCGGCGCCCGGCATGTACTTGTTCATGAACGCGCGCCACTCATTCATGCCCTTGTCATCCTTCCAGGTGGGATCAGACGAATCCTTGATATAGGCGGCGCTGATGATGCCGATGCCATTCTCCGGTCCGGCGGGGGTCATCACCGCGCCCACCGAAATCGCGACGTTTGACATGAAGAACATTGGCTGCCAGTTGAGATCGTGGACCTTGCGGATCGACTGCGCGGCGAATTTGGGAATCGCCGCCACCAGCAGCACGTTCACGCCCTGGCTCTGCAATGTGGTGATCTGGCTATCGATGGTCGGGTCGGTCACCTCATAGGTCGCGGTGACCACAATCTTGTCGAACTTGTCGCCAAGCGCGTCCTTCACCCCGGCCGGATAATCCTTACCGAAGTCGTCGTTCTGGTAAAGGATCCCGATCTTCGCATCCGGCTTCTGCTGCAGGATGTACTTCGCGTAGATCTGCGCTTCCGTTCGGTAGCTGGGCTGCCAGCCGATGGTCCATGGCGTATGCTGGTAATCACCCCACTTGTCCGCGCCGGTCGCGACGAAGAGCTGCGGCACCTTCTTCTGGTTCATATAGCGCACTATCGCGCTGTTGGTTGGCGTGCCCAGCGTGGCGAAGGTGAAGGCGACCTTATCTTCCTCCACCAGCCGCCGGATCTGCTCCACAGTCTTGGGCGGGCTGTAATTGTCATCGAGCGAGATGAAATCGATCTTGTGGCCGGCGACGCCGCCCTGCTCGTTCACCATGCCGAAGAACGCGCTCTCCAGCTTGCCGAGCACGCCATAAGACGATGCCGGGCCGCTATAGGGCACCGTGTTGCCGATCTTGATCTCGGTCGTGGTTACGCCAGGCGTATCCGCCAGTGTCGCGCCAGTCGCGAGTGCCACCGCCAATGCACCCGCCGCCACAGTTACGAGTCTTCTCATGTAAATCCCTTTCTCCCTGCCGGATCGCTTGCCTGCCGTTCCCTAATGTACCCAGGATGTCGGCAGGCGCCGCACTCTGGGCATGACTGGCTGACCGACGCAACAGCCACGCATCCCGCCTAAGGCTGCGGCGGTTCCGAAGCGTCTGTCCCTTCGGTGAACGCGACCAACGTCTGGCCTTCGATCACGGCGTCGCCGACCCGACACGACACCACGGCGACGATCCCATCGGCTGGCGCGGCGAGGCGGAAGACCGTCTTCATGGCCTCCAGCACGACAAGGACCTGGCCGCGGGTGACCGCCATGCCCTGCTCCGCCATGACCTGCGTGACCTGTCCCGGTATCGGCGCAACAAGCCGGCCGCCCACGTCGTCGACATCGGCCGCGGCGCTGATTGGATCGGGCAGGCGAAGACGCCAGGTTTCGCCGCCCTGGCGCACCGTGACGGTTTCACCTTGGCGTATGACGGAGATGCGTTGGCGGGCACTATCCAATGTCATGTCGAGGCGGCCATCCGATGCGCGAACCGCCGAGGCCGACACCACGCGATCGCCAATGGTCAGGAGCCATGCCGCTCCTTCGCGTTGCACGCAGATTGGAAATGCCGTGTCGCCAGCGAGGAAGTGCAGTTCCCGTTGGGGAGAGGCGTTCGGCCACCATTGGTCGCGCGCCTGCCAGGGCGAATACGGGTCGTTGCCCGCTTCGGCGTCTCTGACCGCGACTTCGGCTTCATCGTGCAGCATGGCAAGCGTCGCCGCGGCGAGCACCTCCGCGGTCGGCTCGCGCTGCGGCATCAGCAGAGTGTTCGCATGGGCGGCAATGAAACCGGTGTCGATGCCGCCGGCGGCGAAATCCGGATGCGCGGCGATGCGAAACAGCAGATCGAGGTTGCTGGTCACGCCAACCACGTCGGTGTCGGCCAGCGCCCGGCGCAATACGCGCAACGCCTCGTCGCGCGTACGGCCGCGGCAGATCAGCTTGGCAAGCAGTGCATCATAGTGGATCGAGACCTCGTCGCCTGTCGCGAAACCGGTGTCGATCCGGACTGCCTCGGATGCGTCGGGCGTGCGGAACAGAGCCAACCGACCGGTCGAGGGTGCGAATTCGCGCGATGGGTCCTCGGCGTAGATGCGTGTCTCGATCGCGTGGCCATCGATGCGGATTGCGTCCTGCGTCAACGGCAGCCGCTCGCCGGCGGCCACGCGCAACTGCCATTCCACAAGGTCGAGGCCGGTGATCATCTCGGTGACCGGATGCTCGACCTGCAGGCGGGTGTTCATCTCGAGGAAGAAGAATCCGTCGGCGTTCGCGACGAACTCGACCGTGCCTGCTCCCACATAGCCGACGGCGCGTGCGGCTGCCACGGCGGCAGTGCCCATGGCGGCGCGGCGCACTTCATCCAGTCCAGGCGCGGGCGCTTCCTCGATCACCTTCTGGTGGCGCCGCTGCACGGAGCAGTCCCGCTCGAACAGGTGCACAACGTTGCTGTGCGTGTCGGCGAAGATCTGGACCTCGATGTGGCGCGGGTGTTCCAGGTAGCGTTCGATCAGCACGCGGTCATCACCAAAGGCGGACGCAGCCTCCTGCCGCGCGGCTGCAAGTGCCTGGGCGAAATCGTTGGCCGCGGCGACGATGCGCATGCCGCGACCGCCGCCGCCGGCGACCGCCTTGATCATCACCGGGAAGCCGATGCGGATCGCCTGGTCGGCGAGAAACGCGGCGTCCTGGTTCTCGCCGTGATAACCGGGGAGCAGCGGTACGCCGGATCGCTCCATCAGCGCCTTGGCCGCGGATTTGGATCCCATGGCGCGCATCGCCGCGGCTGGCGGACCGACAAAAATCAATCCGGCTTCGACGCAGGCGTCGGCAAATGCCGGGTTCTCGGAGAGAAAGCCGTAACCGGGGTGGACCGCATCCGCACCGGACTGGCGCGCCGCGGCGATGACGCGGGGGATGTTGAGGTAGCTGTCGCGGGCGGGAGCAGGGCCGATCGAGACTGCACGGTCCGCGGCTTTCACATGCAGCGCATTGGCGTCTGCCTCGGAGCAGATGGCGACGGTCGTGATGCCCATGCGCCGCGCGGTGCGTGCGATGCGGCAGGCGATCTCGCCGCGATTGGCGATCAGCAGGGTGCTGAACATCATGGTTGTACCGTCATGGCCGTCCCCGGACCTGATCCGGGGATTGACCCGGCCATCTGCGCGCGGCGACAGATGGCCGGGTCAAGCCCGGCCATGACGGCAAAAAGTACACGCTTGCGTCCTGATTTCTTTCGTCACATCCGGAACACCCCAAATTGTGTCCGCGGGATCGGCGCATTCAGCGCAGCCGACAGCGCCAACCCGAGCACACGGCGTGTATCGACAGGATCGATGATGCCGTCATCCCAAACCCGCGCGGTTGCGTAATACGGATGGCCCTGCGTCTCGTACTGCGCGCGGATCGGCGCCTTGAATGCCTCCTCCTGTTCCATGCTCTGGGGCTCGCCGCGACGCACCTGCGCCAGCACCATTGCCGCCTGCTCGCCGCCCATCACCGAGATGCGCGCGTTCGGCCACATGAACAGGAACCGCGGCTCGTAGGCGCGGCCGCACATGCCGTAGTTGCCGGCCCCGTAGCTGCCGCCGACGATCACCGTGAATTTCGGCACCGATGTGGTCGACACCGCGGTGACAAGTTTGGCACCGTCCTTGGCGATGCCACCGGCCTCGTATTTGCGGCCGACCATGAAGCCGGTGATGTTCTGCAAAAACACCAGCGGAATGCCCCGCTGGCTGCACAGCTCGACGAAATGCGCGCCCTTCAGCGCAGATTCCGAGAACAGGATGCCGTTGTTGGCGAGGATGCCGACCGGATAGCCGAAGATGTGCGCAAAGCCGCAGATCAGCGTTGTGGCATACAAATGTTTGAACTCGTCAAACTCGCTGCCATCGACGATGCGGGCGATGATTTCGCGGGCGTCGTACGGCGCTCGCAGATCGACCGGCACAACGCCGTTCAGTTCCGCCGGATCGTATCGCGGCGGCTGCGGGGCGCGCAGTTCGATCTGCGGCTGCTTCACGTGGTTCAGGCCCGCGACGATGCGCCGGCACAGCGCGAGCGCGTGGCGATCGTCATGCGCATAGTGGTCGACAACGCCCGAGGTGCGCGCGTGCACGTCCGCACCGCCCAGGTCCTCCGCGCTGACGATCTCGCCGGTGGCGGCCTGCACCAGTGGCGGGCCTCCCAGGAAGATGGTGCCCTGCTTGCGCACGATGATCGACTCGTCGCTCATCGCGGGAACGTAAGCGCCGCCCGCTGTGCACGAACCCATCACGGCGGCGATCTGCGGGATACCCTGCGCCGACAAGTTCGCCTGGTTGAAGAAGATGCGGCCGAAGTGGTCACGATCCGGGAAGATCTCGTCCTGCATCGGCAGGAACGCGCCGCCGGAGTCCACCAGGTAGATGCACGGCAGCCGGTTCTGCCGCGCGATTTCCTGGGCGCGGAGATGCTTCTTTACGGTGATCGGAAAATACGTGCCGCCCTTTACCGTGGCGTCATTGGCGACGATGACGCACTCGCGGCCGGACACCCGGCCGATACCGGTGACAATGCCGGCGGACGGCACTTCGTTGCCGTAGAGGCCATAGGCGGCAAGCTGCGAAAGTTCGAGAAACGGCGAACCGGGATCGATCAGTCCGGCGACACGATCACGGGGCAGAAGCTTGTTGCGCGCGAGGTGTCGCTTCCGGGCCGCCTCGCCGCCGCCCTGCTCGACCTCGGCGACGCGCGCGCGCAGGTCGGTGACCAGAGCGCGCATCGCCTCGGCGTTGGCGGCGAACTCGGGCGAGCGCGGGTCGATGTCGGAACGCAGGAGAGTCACGATCGCCCCCGGCCGTCATGGCCGGGCTTGGCCCGGCCATCCACGTCTTCGTTGCGTGCGATGAAGAAAGACGTGGATGGCCGGCACAAGGCCGGCCATGACGATAGGCGATACGGCGATAGGCGGAACGATGGGCGGTGCGTCATACGGTCTCGCGGAACAGCTCGCGGCCGATCAGCATGCGGCGGATTTCGCTGGTGCCCGCGCCGATCTCGTACAGCTTGGCATCGCGCAGCAGCCTTCCGGTTGGGTAATCGTTGATGTAGCCGTTGCCGCCCAGCGCCTGGATCGCCTCCAGCGCCATCCAGGTTGCCTTCTCCGCCGCGTACAGGATCGCGCCGGCGGCGTCCTTGCGCGTGGTTTCGCCGCGGTCGCACGCCTTCGCCACGGCGTACACGTATGCCTTGGCCGCATTCATCGTGGTGTACATGTCGGCGAGCTTGCCCTGCATGAGCTGGAACTCGCCGATCGCCTGGCCGAACTGCTTGCGCTCGTGCACATACGGCACCACCACATCCATGCACGCCTGCATGATACCCAGCGGTCCCGCCGCCAGCACCGCGCGTTCATAATCCAGCCCGCTCATCAGCACGCGCGCGCCATCGTTGATGCGCCCGAGCACGTGATCGTCCGGCACCTCGCAATCGGCGAACACCAGTTCGCATGTGTTGGACCCTCGCATGCCGAGCTTGTCGAGCTTCTGCGCCGTAGAAAATCCGGCAAAGCCCTTCTGGATCAGGAACGCTGTGATCCCCTGCGGACCCGCCTGCGGATCGGTCTTCGCATAGACCACCAGCACGTCGGCATCGGGACCGTTGGTGATCCACATCTTCGAGCCGTTCAGCACATAGCGGTCGCCGCGCTTCTCCGCGCGCGTGCGCATCCCCACCACGTCGGAACCCGCGCCGGGCTCGCTCATAGCGAGCGCGCCGACATGCTCGCCGCTGATCAGCTTCGGCAGGAATTCCCGCCGCTGCGCCTCGCTGCCGTTGCGGCGGATCTGGTTGACGCACAGATTGGAATGCGCGCCGTAGGAAAGCCCGACCGAGGCGGAGCCGCGCGAGATCTCCTCCATCGCGACGACGTGCTCCAGGTAGCCCATGCCGGCGCCGCCGTACTCCTCCTCCACGGTGATGCCGAGCACGCCGAGATCGCCGAACTTGCGCCAGAGGTCCATCGGGAATTCGTTGTCGCGATCGATCGCGGCGGCACGCGGCGCGATCTCGTCGGCCACGAACGCCTCGACCGATCCGCGCAGCATGTCGGCCGCCTCGCCGAGGTCGAAATTCAGGCCTGGGAGGCGGTTCGCCAGCGACGCCATCGTTGTTCGCCGGCGTTACCCGCGCTGTATCAGTTCGATCGAGACGTTCTGCGGGGCGGTCAGGAAAGCGATCCGGACGCCGGGGCGGATCGTCTTGGGCTCCATGGTGAAGGCCACACCCTTGCCCTTCAGCTCCTCCACAGCGGCGTCGATGTTGTCCACCGTCAGGCCGATGTGCTCCAGCCCCATGTAGGGGATCTGCTGGCGGCGCGCCGGTCTTCGCCGGATCGGCGAGCGCGATGAAGATCTTCTGCCCGGTCAGGTCGAGGTCGAAGCGCGTCGAGCCGTCCGGCTGCGGCGTGCGGATCACCTCGGCGCCCAGCTTGTCGGCATACCAGCCCGCGGTGGCCGCCGGGTCGGGCGAACGCAGGTGGATATGTTCCCAGGTGTACTTTGTCATGGTCCGGTCCCCCTCGGTTCAGCAAAGTGCGGCGGCCATTAGTCCACCAGTCCATGCCGCCGGCAAGTACGCGCCGTCTGCTTCCACGCTTCCCCTGCCCGCCCACTCCGCCGCACAATGCGCCCATGTCCCGGCGCACGGTGCAGATCACGGCTGACCTGATGCTGCGGGCCTACCGGCACGGGCTGTTCCCGATGGCGGAAACGCGGCGGGGGGAGCGGCTCTACTGGCTGGACCCCGAGCGGCGCGGCGTTCTGCCGCTCGACCGGTTCCATCTGTCGCGCCGCCTCGCTCGCACGGTGCTGTCCGACGCGTTCACCGTCGCGGTCGATCAGGATTTCGCCGCCACCATCGCCGGCTGCGCATCGGCTGCCCCTGGGCGCGAGGACACCTGGATCAACCCGCAGATCGAACGCCTGTTCGGCGAACTCCATCGCCTCGGCTTTGCCCACTCGGTGGAGAGCCGGCAGAACGGCTCGCTGGTCGGCGGGCTGTACGGCGTCGCGATCGGCGGTGTGTTCTTCGGCGAGAGCATGTTCAGCAAGGGGCGCGACGCCTCGAAGGTCGCGCTGGTGCACCTTGTCGCGCGGCTGCGCCTCGGCGGCTTCCAGTTGCTGGACACGCAGTTCGTCACCGCTCACCTGGCGCAGTTCGGCGCCGAGGAGGTGCCCCGCGAGGACTACAAGGCGCGGCTGGCCGCGGCGCTCGAGGCGCCGGCACGGCTCGATCGCCTCACCTGCGCCGGACGCGCTCGCGGCCGAGATCCGCGCCCTGGCTGCACGCGGCCAGTGAATGACCATGTAACGGCTGGCCACGTCGCGGGACGCATGTCAGGACAGGTGAGGCGAACAGCTCGATGGCGGCGATGATCGTTCCGTGGCGCGACCGGCATGGCCGATTCCTGCCGCTCAAGGCGGCGGTGCTGTTCACCGGCTTCGTCCCGGGCGCGGTGTTGGCGTTCTGGTTGGCGACCGGAGCACTGGGCGCGCGTCCGTTGACCGAGGCGATCCATGGCGCCGGCGATTGGGCGATCCGGTTCCTGATGATCGCGCTGGCGATCACGCCGGCGGCGCGCGTGCTGGACTGGCCGCGCATCCTGCTGGTGCGGCGTATGGTCGGGCTGACCGCGCTCGCCTACGCCGTGGCGCATTTCAGCCTCTACATCGTCGACCAGAACTACAATCTGCTCGTGGTGGCCTCGGAGATCGTTCGGCGGTTCTATCTGACGATTGGCTTCGTCACGCTGCTGGGGCTCAGTGTGCTGGGCGCGACCTCGACCGATGGGTGGATGCGCCGGCTCGGGCGCCGGTGGAAGCGGCTGCACCGGGCGATCTACGGGCTCGGCGTCGTGGCTCTGCTGCACTACTTCATTCAGTCGAAATCGAACGTGTCGGAGCCGGTGTTCATGGCCGGCCTGTTCGTCTGGCTGATGCTGTGGCGGGCGCTGCCGATGGGCTCGCAGCGGAGCCTGGTCGCACAGCTTGGGCTGAGCGTGGTGGCGGCGTTCGCGGCGGTCGGCATCGAGTTCGGCTGGTACGGGCTGGCGACCGGGATCAACCCGTGGCGGGTCCTTGCGGCCAGCGAGACGCTGTCCTACGGCCTGCGCCCGGCGCACTACGTGGCACTCGTCGGTTTGGCGGTGACGCTGCTGGCGGGATTGCGACGGATCAAGGGTCCGGCGTGGCCTCGCCCAATAACCGTGAGAAGCACACCGGCGCCCGGACTTGGTTCGGGCAATCAGTCCCTCTGAGGGTGGTGCATGGGGGCGCCGATATCGGCGGCGCCTCGATTTCATCTGTCCCGTGCACATATACCCGACGCTCCATACTTTCGTTGTAGCCAAAGCATGGAGAATCGCATGACTTCGACAACCTGCATCCGCAATGCTGCTTGCATCATCGCCTGGGATTCGACGACGCGGCGGCACGCCTATCTGATGGACGGCGACGTTGCCTTCAGCGGCGACACGCTCAGCTTCGTCGGCAAACGCTACGATGGCGTGGCGGACGTGACGATCGACGGCGCCAACCTGATGGTGATGCCCGGCCTGATCGATCTGCACTCGCACCCGAGCACCGAACCGTTCTATCGCGGCGTTCGTGAGGAACACGGCGTTCCCTCCATGTACATGAGCGGCCTGTATGAACGCTCGGTTGCGCTGCAGCCGGATGCGGTCGCGCGCAAGGGCGGCAAGCAGGCAGCATTCTGCGAGATGCTGCTTGCCGGCGTCACCAGCGTCGCCGATCTGTCGAGCATCGACGAGGGCTGGATCGACCTGGCCGCGCAGAGCGGGCTGCGCGTGTTCCTCGCACCCAGCTATGCCTCCGCGCGATGGCATCTGGAGAATGGCTGGGCGCTCAAATACCGCTGGAACGAGGCCGCCGGTCGTCACGGCCTGGATGCGGCGTTGGCGCTGATCGGCAAGGCGGAGGCGCATCCCTGCGGTCGCCTGTCGGGTATCGTCTCACCGGCGCAGATCGACACCTGCACCGCCGATCTGCTGCGCGACAGTTTCGCCGCGGCGGAGGAACGCAACGTGCCACTGACTGTGCACTGTGCGCAGAGCGTCAACGAATTCCTGGTGATGGTCGATCGTCACGGCAAGTCGCCGATACAGTTCGCCCGCGATCTTGGCATTCTGTCTCCGCGCACCGTGCTGGGGCATGCGATGTTCATCGACGAGCATTCCTGGGTGCGCTGGCATACCCGCACCGATCTTGGGATCCTGGTGGATTCCGCTGCCAGCGTCGCACATTGCCCGTCGCCGTTCGCGCGCTATGGGCAGACGCTCGAGGATTTCGGCCGCTATCGCCGCGCCGGCGTCAACCTCGGCATCGGCACGGATGTCGCCCCACACAACATGATCGAGGAGATGCGGCTGGCTGCGACCCTCGCGCGTGTGGCGGCGCGTGATATCAACACCACGAGCGTTGGTGCGCTGTTCCATGCCGCGACCGTGGGGGGAGCGGAGGCGCTTGGGCGGGCGGATCTCGGGCGGTTGACGCCTGGGGCGAAGGCGGACCTGGCGCTGGTCGATCTGGCCAATCCGTGGATGCGGCCGACGCGGGATCCGCTGCGTTCGCTGGTATTCACTGCGGCGGATCGGGCGGTGCACACGGTATTCGTTGGCGGCGCGAAGGTGATGGAGCAGGGGCGGGTGCTGACGATGGACCATGAGGCCGCGCTGGCAGCAGTGGCGGAGGGGCAGCTACGGATGCTACGCGACGCGCCGTCGCGCGACTGGGTAGGGCGAACGGCGGAACAGATCTCGCCGCTGAGTTTGCCGGTGTTGGAAGTGGGACGTAATCAGGCGTAACCCTCGATGGCCCGCGATTGGTGGGAGGGTTCCATCGGCACGCGGTGCGAAGTTTGAGATCGCCGGGCCTGGAGGTAATCTGATCGCCACGGACGTCCTGCCTTGATCGACCGATTCCAAGACGCCGGACGCCGCCGGCTCGGCCAGATGGCGAAACACGCCATAACGACCCAAAGGAGGAGACAAGAATGCCCCGGTTCGGAGACGCCAAAGGCGAATTCCGCGGCACCACTGTCCGCAACGACGCGGCCCTGAGCGCATGGCTGGCGAAGCACACCGAAGCGGCGCTGGAACCGGACCTGCCGATCATCGATCCGCACCACCATTTCTGGGACACGCCACAGCGCGGCCACTACCTGCTCCCCGAACTGCTGGCCGATATCGGCGGTGGGCACAACATCGTATCGACCGTCTTCCTCGAATGCCGCGCGATGTACCGCAAGAGCGGCCCGCCGGAGATGGCGGCCCTGGGCGAGGTCGAGTTCGTCAACGGCATCGCGGCGATGAGTGCCTCGGGCAATTTCGGACCCTGTCGCGTCGCGGAGGGCATCGTTGGCGGCGGCGACCTCAGTGTCGGTGCGCGCGTGCGCGAGTTGCTGCAAGCCGAGATCACTGCCGCCGGCGGGCGCTTGCGCGGTATCCGTCACGGCGTGGCATGGGATGGCAACGAAGCGGTGGGAAAATACGCCTCGCGCGTCGTCCCGCCGCATCTGGTCCTCGACGCGAAATTCCGCGAAGGCTTCGCCCAACTGGCGCCGCTCGGCCTGAGCTTCGAGTTCGTGGCAGTATCATCCGCAACTACCGGATGCGATCGACCTCGCGCGCGCCTTTCCGGGCACCACCATCATCCTCAATCATGTCGGCGGCGTGCTCGGCGTCGGGCCTTATTCCGGTCACCGTCAGGAGATTCTGGCCTCCTGGCGCAAGGACATATCCGAACTCGCCAAATGTCCGAACGTGTACTGCAAGCTTGGCGGCATCGGCATGGTGTCGTTCGGTTTCGACTTCCACGAGCAGGACGTTCCTCCCTCATCCGAGGATCTCGCGGCGGCGTGGCGGCAATACGTCGAGCCCTGCATTGAAGCGTTCGGTGTCGATCGCTGCATGTTCGAGAGCAACTTCCCCCCGGACAAGCAGTCGTGCGGCTACACCGAGCTGTGGAACGCGTTCAAGCGCATCACCGCCAATGCATCGGCGAGCGAGAAGACAGCGCTCTACAGCGGCACCGCGGCGAAGGTCTATCGGTTGACCGTGCCCTGACCCTTCTCGCCACGGAGGCCTCGCGATGAGCCGGTTCGACAGCTACGCGACGAAGTACGCGTGCATCCACATGCGCCGTGAGAACGGCATTCTGGAAATGCGGTTTCACACCGACAACGGCCCGCTGCGCTGGGGGCTCGGTCCGCATGGCGAACTGCCCGACGCCTTCGCCGATGTCGCGCGCGACCGGGAGAACCGGGTGGTGATCCTGACCGGAACCGGTGATGAATGGTCCGGCGTCCGCGCGACGCCGGGCCAGAGCGCGATCGGCCCGGGCCTGACATCCAACGCGTTCGACCGCGTGCACTGGGAAGGCCGCGCCCTGCTGATGAACCTGCTGAACATCGAGGTGCCGGTGATTTCGGCGATCAATGGCCCGGCGTGGCGACACGGTGAAATTCCGTTGCTGTCGGATATCGTGCTCGCCGCGGATACGGCGGCGTTCCAGGACTCGGCGCATTTCCCGAACGGACTGGTGCCGGGAGATGGCATGCATATCGTCATGCCGCTGCTGCTGGGCATGAACCGGGGCCGCTACTTCCTGCTCACCGGTCAGACACTGTCCGCGCAGGAGGCGAAGGATCTCGGTCTGGTGGCCGAGATCCTTCCACGGGAAAAAGTCCTGGCGCGCGCCTGGGAACACGCCGAGGCCCTGGCGGCAAAGCCCACCCTTCTGCTGCGCTACACGCGGTTGATGTTCACGGAATATCTGAAGAAGCGCATGCAGGATCTGCTCGGGTACGGGCTCGCGATGGAAGGCCTGGCGCTGATGGAACAGATCGATCCGCCGAAATAGCGTGCTTTCGGGCCACCGAAGCAACGTCAAATCCGTCGTGCGCAATGTCAGGCGCAGCCAAGATCGTCAGAGGTTTGATGGTGCCAACGGCTGTCGGCCGCGAATCAGATCGGAGGCACGTTCCGCCAGCATCATCACGATGGCGTTGATATGCGCCGACGGCATGTCCGGCAGCGCGGCGGCGTCCACGACCCGCAGCCCTTCAATGCCGCGGACCTTCAGATCCGGGTCGAGCACCGCGTTCGGACCGCGTCCCATGGCACACGTCCCAAGCGGATGATTGACCGTGATCACCGTGTTTCGGATCCAATCGTCAATCTCGGCGTCGGTGTTCAGCTTTCCCACGGGCGACAGCGCCTGCCCCCGGAACGCGTCCATCGGCGGCTGGTGAGCGATGTCATTTGCAAGTCGGAAGGCCTCGCGCAGGGTCCGGAGATCGGCTGGATCGGACAGGAAGTTGTTCACGATCCGCACGAGCGCGAACGGGTCGGCCGAGGTCAATGTGACCTCGCCTTGGCTGCGCGGATGCAGCAACACCGGATGGATTCCGAACGCATCTTCATAAGGCGGCGTCACGCCGGGAAACCAGATCCGTGCATCAAGCGGTGCCCCGAGGAACAGAAATTCGATGTCCGGCGCCTCGAACTCGGACCGGGTCTTGAGAAATGCCTTCAATCCATTTGGCAGCATCGTCGCCGGACCGGTTCGAAACAGCCAGGCCTGAGCCATCGCGAGGGCGATGCGGTCGGCACGCATCAATCGACGAAACGGCCCTCGGCCGAGGCGTGACCATCTCAGCCTGACCTGCAGATGGTCGCGCAGGTTGCGGCCGACCGGCAGATCGATCAGCGCAGTGATCCCCACGTCGCGCAGATGCGCGGCAGGACCGATGCCCGACAACATCAATAATTGCGGCGAGTTGAACACGCCGCCGCATAGAATCACCTCGCGTGCCGCCTCGGCGTGAACCGTCGCGCCCTGATGAACGAAGTCCACGCCCGTTGCATGGGTGCCACGCAGCGTCACCCGGGTAACCTGGGCATTCATCCGCACTGACAGGTTCGGTCGTTTCAGAACGGGTTTCAGATACGCGGCAGAGGCCGACGCTCGCCGACCGTTCCTGATCGTCCACTGGCTGTCGCCAAAACCGATCGGCTCGGCGCCATTGGCATCCTCGGTGACAGGCCATCCAGCCAGTTGCCCAGCCGTCCGCCAGGCGTCGAAGAGAGGATCGGGCACGTTGGTGCCCTGCGTCCCCAGCGGACCAGCGCCGCCGCGCCAAGGGGTTTCGCCATGCTCCCAGGTCTCGCTTCGTTTGAAATACGGCAATGCATCCGCGAAGGACCATCCCGTCGCACCGTCCCGCGCCCAACGGTCGAAATCGCCGCGGTGGCCGCGGGTATAGGCCATGACGTTGATCGACGACGAACCGCCGAGAACCTTGCCGCGCAATAACGGAAGTCGGCGGTTGTTCAGGTGTGGTTCCGGCTCGGTCGC
This sequence comes from uncultured Alphaproteobacteria bacterium, assembly GCA_963780095.1. Lineage (GTDB taxonomy): Bacteria > Pseudomonadota > Alphaproteobacteria > Acetobacterales > Acetobacteraceae > JAMXLO01. The sequence continues at coordinate 43,609 of CAWABH010000041.1, read as the reverse complement.
ATAGCCCCAGTCGAACATCCTATGCTGCTGAAGCTTGCCGAGCCCGAGTGGTATCTGGATGTACGGATGTCGGTCATGCCCGCCGGCTTCGAGCAGCAGGACTGTCGCGCCCTCGTCTTCGGTCAGGCGATGCGCCAGGACGCATCCCGCCGATCCGGCTCCGACGATGATGTAGTCGTAGCCGACGGCGGTGCTCACGACTGGTCTCCAGTGTTTAGTGCCGGAGCCCGTCGAACTGGCGGCCCGGGTGGTGGACGTTGGATATGACGTCCTCGATTTGGCATTCCACGCTGACCAGGCGCCATGCGCAGCACCAGAGATGTGGTGCCATCGCGCCACTGATGCGGAATCATGCTGGTCGCGTTGAATTCAATACGGAAACTGGCTGGCTCTCTGCTGTTCAATTTGGCTGATGACATGACTGTTGGGCGCGCCGATTAACGTGGTGAACGGATCGTCAGAAAGGTCACCGCAAATGGACATCTCCGGCAAGACCGCCATCGTGTCGATCTCGCGCCTGGACGCGGCGATCCTTGGCGCGAAGGAGGATATCGCCGCCTCGGGGCTGACCGCGCCGATCGTCGGCCATGTCGGCGACGGCGATTTTCACACCGTGATTCTGGTGCCGCCGGAGCCGGACGGCCTGCAGCGCGCGTGGGAGTTGGACAAGAGGATTGTCGCCCGTGCGCTCGCGCTCGGCGGGTCGTGCAGTGGCGAGCACGGCGTGGGGATCGGCAAGCGCGAGTTCCTGGAGCAGGAGCATGGCGCCGAGGCGCTGGCGGTGATGCGCTCGGTGAAGCAGGCGCTGGATCCGCGGGGGATTTTGAACCCGGGGAAGATGTTTTTGAATTGAGGCTCGGGTCGTAAGGCGACGTTCCAGGACGTGGCTGCGGCGATCGTGGCGAAAGGTGTTTGAATTCCGGCTCTGGGTGGATTCCGGCCGTTCGTCGTAGGCGCGGCAAGGCCGGGTTCCGCCGATTGCAGCCGTTCGCCGGACGAGCGGAGCCGGCGGAGCCCCCCGGTCATTTCGCCGCCCCTCCGCTAGGCGTCCGATCCACAACCTATGGTGGCCCGTGCCGATTACGGTATGATCCGCCCGGAAGGTCGGTCCCGACGAGGTCAGCAATGAACGCGACGCCCGACAACACGTTAGCCGATCCCGAGCAGATCATAGCCGATCTCGAACGTCAGCTTGCAGAGAGCAAAGCCGAGCGCGACGTGAGCAAGGCTGAGCGTGACGAGGCGCTTCAGAGGGAGACCGCGACCGCCGAGGTGCTGCAAGTCATCAATAGCTCGCCTGGCAATCTAACGCCCGTGTTTGAGGCGATGCTGGAAAAGGCAATCCGGCTCTGCGGGGGCGACAGGGGCGTATTGTGGACTATCGAAGGTGGCCGCGGCCGCCTTGCCGCGGCCCGCGGCCTCCCGGCGGAATTCGTGGCATTGCTACGTGAGCGTGGCGAGAGCGGCACTAATTCGCCGCTCCAGCGGGTCGTGCAAGGCGAGTGGTTGATCGAGTTCCCCGACACTGTCGAAGAATTTTCCCGCTCCGGCGATCCGCACGCGAAGGGTGCTGTTGAGGCCGGTGTGCGAAGCGCGATCTGGGTGGCGATAGTGAAGGAAGGCGTCACCGTCGGCGCATTTGCTATCGGCCGGTCGGTAATCGGCACATTCTCGGACAAGCAGATCGCGCTGCTACAAAACTTCGCTGCTCAGGCGGTCATCGCGATGGAGAACGCGCGGCTGATCATTGCCACGCGCGAGGCGCTGGAACAGCAGACCGCGACTGCGGAGGTGCTGGCGGTCATCAACTCGTCGCCCGGCGTTCTTGCGCCGGTGTTCGATGCAATTCTCGACAAGGCGCACAGCCTTTGCGGTGCGACAGTCGGGAACCTGATGCTCTACAAAGACGGCCATTTTCATACGGTGGCGACACATGGTTTCCCGGAACAGCTCGCGCCGTTGATGCGGCGTCCGTTGCCCCTCAATTCCTTTACACAGAGGCTGATAGACGGGGAGCGTTTCCGTCAGATCGAGGACATCAGAGCGATCCACATAGGTCCTGATCGCGCGATCTTGCATGCATTGGCGCGCTACACCGAGGTGCGGACCCATCTGCTCGTGCCTCTGCGCAAGGACGGCGGTCTAATCGGCTCGATCAGCGCGAACCGCCCGGAAGTCCGCCCGTTCTCCGACAAAGAGATCGCGCTGCTAGAAAATTTCGCGGCGCAGGCGGTAATCGCGATCGAGAACGCGCGGCTGCTGGACGAATTGCGTCAACGCACCGAGCAAGTAGCGGAGCTGAACCGCGGACTCGAAACGCGCGTCGCCGAGCAGGTCGAGGAGTTGGGACGTGTCGGTCGGTTGAAGCGGTTCCTCGCACCGCAGCTGGCGGAGTTGATCGTCTCGCAGGGCAACGAGAAAATCCTCGAAAGCCATCGCCGCGAGATCGTCGTCGTGTTCTGCGATCTGCGCGGCTACACCGCCTTTACCGAGACCGCCGAGCCCGAGGAAGTGCTGGATTTCCTCCGCGACTACCATGGCACACTGGGCCCCCTTGTCGCCCAGTTCGAGGGGACACTCGACCAGTTCTCGGGCGACGGGATCATGGTGTTCTTCAACGACCCAGTTCCGGTCCCGGACCCTGCCGCGCGCGCGGTCAACATGGCGATGGCGATGCGCGGGGCGGCCGCGACGCTGATTGCCGACTGGCGAGAGCGTGGTCGGGATTTAGGTTTTGGCGTGGGCATCGCGCAGGGCTACGCGACGCTAGGCCAGATCGGGTTCTCCGAGCGCTCCGGCTACACCGCGATCGGCACGGTGTGCAATGTTGCTGCCCGGCTTTGTGCAGAGGCCAGGGATGGTCAAATCCTCCTCAGTCAACGCATCAATGCCGCGCTAAGGGGAAGCGTCGTAACCGAACAGGTTGGCGCGCTGGCCCTCAAGGGCCTCACTCAACCGGTGGTTGCCTACAACGTGCCGGTTGCAGGTAGTCAAGCGGCTTTTCGCGTTATCGAAGGGGGGCCGACGAGTGCTTGACCAAATGGCCGCTTGCGCCCCCACCGGGTGCTGGCTCAATGACGCCTTTGGGTCGGAAGCTGCCCGGGACTTTCTCTACCCAACGGAAAATATTCCTTGCCACTCGCCCGCGCTCCATGTTCTCATCCCGTTCATGTCCGCCGCGGCCGAAGCCCCTGATCCACCCACCCAACCGAGCCGCTCGGCGCACCTCCTCGCACTCGTCCGCAAGCTCATCGACTACGGCCGCGAACTCGCCGCCACGATCCGGCGGCGCGCCTTCACCGACCCCACCTCCGTCATATGCTGCTTCGGCACCGCCGACGTTGCGCTGATCCTCGCTCGCATCTCCCGCGGCCTGCACCGCGCCGACGCGCTGGAGGCAAGGCTTATCCGCAACGCCGACCGTCTGGATGCGGCGCCCCCGGCTGCTCCGTCGCAGCCCAGGCCGCGCGCAGCCCGGCCGGCCGCCGCGCCCGCCACCGCCGAGACGGACCCGCGCCTCGCTCGCCTGCCCACCCCGGCGCAGATCGCCGCCGAGGTCCGCCGCCGGCCGATCGGCGCCGTCATCGCCGACATCTGTCGTGACCTCGGCATCATGCCGAGCCATCCGCTGTGGCGGGAATTGAGCCTTGTCATCATCAGACACGGCGGCAGCCTCGCCCGCCTGGTGAAGGACATCCTCGATCAGGCGTTTCCGCTCGCGGCCGCCGCGCGGCGCCGATCGCCGGCGCCGCCCCCGCAATTCCCCGCACCCGTCCCTACCGGCCCACCCTGAACCCGTCGCGGTCCAAGCGCCATCTTATGCTAGGCGCCCTTGCGAGTGACCCATCGATCGCCCCTCGTCGTCATGGTCGGCGAAGGCCGGCCATCCACGTCTTTCCTTGCTGTGATCAGCAAAGACGTGGATGGCCGGCCGCGCCGGGCCTTGGCCGACGCGTGGGCCGACCATGACGGAGGAGGCAAAGCCGGAGAGTCAACCATTTCGGCCGTTGGCATTGCGACGCGTTCTGGACAACCAGTGCCTACGCCGCCAGCGTGCTCCGCACCGCCGCCAACGCCGCATCAGCCTGTGCGCCATCAGGCCCACCGGCCTGCGCCATGTCAGGCCGTCCGCCGCCGCCCTTGCCGCCCACCGCCGCCGATGCGGCGCGCACTAGCTCCACCGCGTTGAACCGCTTGGTCAGATCCGGCGACACGCCGACCACGATGCTGGCCTTGCCCTCCGCCGTGGATACAAGTGCCACCACGCCGCTGCCGATCTGCTTGCCGATCGCATCCGCCAACCCCTTGAGGTCGCGCGCCGGCACCTCGCCCAGATTGCGCGCGGCAAGCTTGACGCCATTCACCTCTTCCACCTCCGCGGCGCTCCCCCCGGTGGCAAGCTTGCGCTGCAGGTCGGAAATCTGGCGGTCCTGCTTGCGCCGATCCTCCAGCACCGCGGCGACACGTTCGGGGACATCGGCAGGGCTCGCCCGCAGCAATCCCGCCACATCGTTCAGCCGACGCTGCGTCTCGGCCACCACCGCCTCGGCGTACGCGCCGGTCACCGCCTCGATGCGCCGCACGCCGGCGGCCACGGCACTCTCGGACAGGATCTTGAAGTAGCCGATGTCCCCGGTGCGCCGGACATGCGTGCCGCCGCACAGCTCGATCGACCAGGCCGCCTTGTTGCCCTCGCCGCGCCCCATCGCGACGACGCGCACCTCCTCGCCGTATTTCTCGCCGAACAGCGCCATCGCGCCCATCTCGACCGCGGCATCCGGCGTCATCAGCCGCGTCGTCACCTCGCTGTTCTCGCGGACCCGCGCATTCACCTCGGCTTCCACCCAGGCGATATCGTCCGCCGTCATCGGCCGCGGCTGCGAGACGTCGAAGCGCAGCCGGTCGGGCGCGTTCAGGCTGCCCTTCTGCGTGACGTGCGTCCCCAGCCGCTGACGCAGTGCCTCATGCAGCAGATGCGTCGCCGAGTGGTGCGCGCGGATCGAGGTGCGACGCGCGTGGTCAACCTCGGCCAGGATCGGCGTGCCGACACGCGCTTCACCGGCCTCGACACGGCCGAGGTGCACGATCAGATCGCCGAGCTTCCTCTGCGTGTCGGTCACCGCGATCCGCAGCCCGTCGGGGTCGGTGATCGTGCCGGTGTCGCCGACCTGACCGCCGCTTTCGCCATAAAACGGCGTTTGGTTCAGCACGACCGCGACCTCGCTTCCGGCACCCGCCTTGTCGACCGGCGCGCCATCCACCACGAGTGCCAGGATTTCGGCTTCCGCGGTCTCGGTCGAATAGCCGAGGAATTCCGATGCGCCGACCTTCTGCTTCAGCTCGAACCAGACCCGCTCGGTGGCCGCCTCGCCGGACCCAGCCCAGGCGGCGCGGGCACGCGTGCGCTGCTCCTCCATCGCCGCTTCGAAACCGGCGAGGTCCACGTCCCGCCCCTCCTCGCGCAGCGCGTCCTGCGTCAGATCGAGCGGAAAGCCGAAGGTGTCGTAAAGCCGGAACGCCACGGTGCCCGGCAGCGGCTGGCGGTCGCCGAGCCTGGCTGTCTCCTCGGTCAGCAGATGCAGCCCGCGCTCCAGCATCTGACGGAACCGCGTCTCCTCCAGCAGCAGGGTCTCGACGATCAGCGCCTCGGCGCGCCCAAGCTCGGGATACGCGGCGCCCATCTGGCGCACCAGCGCCGGCACCAGCCGATACATCAGCGGTTCCCGGGCGCCCATCATGTGGGCATGGCGCATGGCACGCCGCATGATCCGGCGCAGCACGTAGCCGCGGCCCTCGTTGGACGGCAGCACGCCGTCCGCGATCAGGAACGCGACGCTGCGCAGATGGTCGGCCACCACCCGATGGCTGACGCGGAACGGGCCGTCCGGGTCCTGGCCGGTCGCTTCCGCGCTCGCCAGGATCAGCGCGCGGAATACGTCGGTGTCGTAGTTGTCGTGCTTGCCCTGCAGGATCGCGGCACAGCGCTCCAGCCCCATGCCGGTGTCGATCGAGGGTCGTGGCAGCGCGATGCGCGTGCCGGGCGGGCCCTCCTCGAACTGCATGAACACCAGGTTCCAGAGCTCGACGAACCGGTCGCCATCGGCGTCCGCCGAGCCGGGCGGTCCGCCGGGGACGGACGGCCCATGGTCGTAGAAGATCTCCGAACTGGGGCCGCACGGGCCGGTATCGCCCATGCGCCAGAAATTGTCCGAGGTCGGGATACGGACGATCCGGTCATCGCCGAAGCCCGACACCTTGCGCCAGATCTCCGCGGCGTCATCGTCCTCCGAGAACACGGTGACCATCAGCCGGTCCCTGGGCAGACCGAAGTCCTTGGTGACCAGCTCCCATGCGTAAGGGATCGCCATCTCCTTGAAGTAGTCGCCGAAGCTGAAATTGCCGAGCATCTCGAAGAAGGTATGGTGCCGCGCCGTGTAGCCCACGTTGTCGAGATCGTTGTGCTTGCCGCCTGCCCGGACGCATTTCTGCGCCGTCGTGGCACGCATGTAGGGCCGCTTTTCCTGGCCGGTGAACACGTTCTTGAATTGCACCATGCCCGAGTTGACGAACATCAGGGTAGGGTCGTTGCGCGGCACCAGCGGCGAGCTTTCGACCACCTCGTGCCCGTTGCGGGCGAAGTAGTCGAGGAAGGCGGCGCGGATGTCATTGCTGCTGGGCATGGCGGGCGGGCTCTGTTCCGGGTAGGTGGAAGGGTCAGGAAGTAGCGCAGCCGTGCTGTCCCTGTCACCCCGGCCGCGCCCATGCACAGGTCTGACCATAACCAGGAGTGCGGGATGATCGAACTCGACTATACCGCGTTGCACGCCACGCCGGTGGCCACGGAACCGTTCCCGCACGTCGTGGTGCCGGACTTCGTGCCGCCCGCCAGCCTGCGCGCGGTGCTCGCCGACCTGCCGCCACTGGGCAAGCGCGGCTCATTTCCGCTCGATGCACTTGTGCTTGGCCCACGGGCACAGGCACTGATGGATGAACTGCAGGGGCCGAGGCTTCGGCAGGCTATCGCTGACCGTTTCGGTCTGGACCTCGACGAGTCGCCGACCATGGTGACGCTGCGCGGCTGGACGAATGAGCGGGACGGCTACATTCACTGCGATTCCACCGCCAAACGCGTGACGGTCCTGCTGTATCTGAATCCTGCCACCGACGCCTGGGGCAAGCATGAGGGGTGTCTGCGCCTGCTGCGCGGCCCCGGCGATCTGGAAAACTATGTGGTCGAGGTGCCGCCGGTGAACGGCACGCTGCTGGTGTTCCCGAACGGACCGGCCGCCTGGCACGGCCACAAGCGTTTCATCGGACAGCGCTATTCGGTGCAGCTCAACTATATGACCACGGACGCCAAGGCGCGCAGCGAGCTACGCCGGCACCGGCTGTCTGCGTTGATGAAGCGGCTGACCCGCGCTGCGTAGGCACTACCGCCGTCCGCAGTTCCAATCTGTGGGCGTAGGGCAGCAGGTGGTCATTATGCGACGCCGAACCTGCTGGAACAGCGACGGAGGTTGGCAATAGCATTGGGCTTTCTGACAGGACGGGGTGTCAGGTCGAGGGTGAACGCTGACGACCGGTGTGATCGGGACGTGGATAACCTGTACGAAGTGGCAAACCCGTTTCCTCGGACAACCGGACTGCCGGTGACTGTATGGGCAGTCCGCGCAGGCGAACGTGGCATGACGCGCGGGTCAGGGTTTCCCTGACCCCGGGGAGGATGGACATCGGATATATTACCGTGGTCGGCATTTGGCCGAGCCCGAAATTGATTGAGGGAGACCTGGCGTCGGATGATATCGAGCTTGTTTCCAGCCGGCTTCGCTCTACGAAGCCTTTCCAGCCGAGGATGCGCGTTAGCTCATCGAAGGGTTCAAATGGCACGACGCTCCCAAACACGGAAGCTGGCTGAACCCGCCTTCGCTGTGGCATGCATGGCGGAATCCGAACCCAGCGTCGCGTCGTCCCAATGCCTCGCTTGGCGCATCCCGGACAAGCAGACCCTGATCGAGGAAGTCGTCGCATGGGAGGAGCACCGCAACAACAAACATTTGAAAGCCGATTGGCGGTTCACCACCGCTGACGCCCGCGTCAAGCTGCGCAGGTGCCACTCGGCGTTATGAGCGACTCAGGGCACTAGCTAGTAGTCAGGATTGATCCAACCCTTCAACGCCGCACGGGAATGCAACAAAAGAAAGGCCGGAGGAATGGAGCAACCCCCGGCCTTCCTAGTCCCACATACCAATGGCCAGTCAGGAGAAACCGGCATCGACAGGGGACGCCGCAGACGCACCGCAGAAGTTCCTCCAACGCGACTGTCCTAGCACCGATTCATGCCGGTACGAAATTAATTCGTCGTGAATATAACTGGTTCGTGCGGTGTCCGCCGTCATTCCACACTATTCCACGCTAACAGCCATCAAACGCGATGTTGATCACCAACGCCAGCAGCAGCAAGACTGCGACGCCCGCAACCACACGCTCCCACCACGTTTCGAGCCAGCCCTCGCGTGGCCGCACGCGCTTGCAGAGGGCGATGAGGAATGTCCGCAACATGTTGGCTAGATATCACGCCGCACATCATCCTGCACCCATGCCTGGAACCAGCGTCCGGTAACCTGCCTCGCACCTACCCCCGCCCGTAACCGATGATCTCCCGTGCCGACGCCTTCTCGCTCCCGGGTGCCCGGTCCTGCCATGGCCCAGCGGATAGGGCGAGATCACCTGTCCAGATCCCATAGGAGCGCGCGAGAAGGCGATCAACGGGCGATCTGGCGTCCCCGGCGAGATTCGAACTCACGACCCCAGGATTAGGAAACCTCGGGTTAGGATCCCGCCAACTCCCGCAGAATTCCGTAGATGGCCGCCAATCTTTCATATTGGGCCCATTTCCCGGCAAGGACTCTCCGCCATGAGCCGCTAGTTTCCGCTTGCCTCCGCACCCTGCGTCCTGTCAATGTCCTGTCAGGCAACCTGTCTGACGGGACGCGAACAGGACGGCAATGCGGGTCATTAGCGAAGGACCGACTAAGATCACCAAGGCGACGATCGACGCCGCGTGGCGGCGGCGCAGGACCGAGCACCGGGTAATCATGCGCGACAAGGACTGCCGCGGTCTGGCGCTGGTCGTGAATCCAACCGCGATGACGTGGATCTATGCCTACCGGCCGCGTGGAACCGATCCCGCGACAGGCCGCCGCTGGTCGAACAGGACGGTTACCCTGGGTAATCCGGCAACGCATTCACCCGACGACGCGCGGACTGAAGCGAACCGGATTAAGGGACAGGCAGCAGCCGGCGCAAATCCCGCAGAGGAGAAGAGAGCGAAGGCGCTGGCGGCCCAACGCAGACAGGGCAACAAACTCGGCCAACTGGTCGAGGCTTATGGGTTGGTCCTGCCGAAGCGGCCGAAAATGCGAGGCACCGGTTTGCCGTCTCCGGCCTACGTCACCGAGGAGCTGGCGCAGGTGCGGTTGGCATTGGCCACGATGACCGCGAAGGACTTACCGGCGGCCGATCTGGCCGAAGCCGAGGTGCGCCAGCTGCTGAATGCCACTGGCGGCAACACAACCGCGCGCAAGCGGTTCGGTGCCCTCTCTCGTTTCCTCGACTGGTGCCAGGACGCCGGCCATATCCAGACCAACCCGTGCGCCCTGATTGTCCGCGCGCGCCGCCCCAAGGCGCCCCAGGCGCGATCGCACTACCTGACACCTGCCGAGCTTGCCCGCCTCTGGGAAGCCGCTGGCGGGCTGCGTGAGCCGGTCTGGCGTGACCTCGCTCGGTTCCTGATCGTGGTGCCGTGCCGGCGCGGTGAGGCGGCGCGCCTCGATTGGTCGCACCTGGACCTCGCTGCGGCCGAGTGGCGTCAGCCCGGCCACATGACGAAGAACCGTGATCCCCATCGGCTGCACCTGCATGCGTTGGCGTTGGAGATATTGCGAGCACGATACGCTGCGTTCGCCGATGTACGGGCCAAAGACGGTCAGCAGAGGGCAGTCCGCATCGTGGCCCACGCCGCTCCACGTTCGGGCCTGGTGTTCCCGGCGCCGATTTCTAGCCCATCTTATTCATCGCTCTGAGCGGCTGGGTACATGTTACGAGTAGAGAACCAATGTGACCACAGCCCGCTTCTGGCTGGCTGGACCGCTTTTCAGACCGTATGTGTGAGGCGTCAGGGGTTGATCAGCGGGGGTTCGACACGGGCATCCGCCCGATCGCTCACGTTGGCCGCAAGATCAGCGTGCCAAGCAACCCACGGAACAGCTCGGCATCCGGACAGTTGGCGGCGAACGCCAGCCTGACCCGGGTCGTGGTCTCCTTGATCCGCACGGCGATCTTCAGCAACCGCAGCCGAATGGTGGAGAATTCGCCGCTGGCCAGCGGCTTGCGGCTTGGCGATGGCGTTACGCACCATCAGCATCAGCCAGTAGGCGGCGGTGTGCAGTATCAGGCGCATCTGGTTGGCCAGTGGCGAGCGGCAACTGGTCCGGTCTGATGCGAGTTGGCTCTTGTGCCGCTTGATCAGGTTTTCGGCCTGCCCACGGGCGCAGTAGATGCTCTCATAGAGCCACTTGGCTGGGCAGTGCGTGATGCTGGTGACGACATAGCGGGTGTCGAGGCCCTTTCGGGTCGCTTCGATCCGCGCCACGACACGACGAGGATGGGACCAGGATTTGGCAGCATAGAGCGTCTCGGTGTAGTCGCGCACCACATCGAGGTTGCCGATTGCGCGTCTGACGCACACCTCGTCGGTCCTGGTGAAGATCTGGGCGGCCAGGATCGCGTTCTTGGACAGACCGAACACGTATTCGACGTCATTCTCCTCGCACCAGTCCATGGCCTCTCGCCTGCCCCTACGCGCGATGGCTATCGCCGCGGATGGTGATCCGTGTGCGCGGCCAGTGCCGGCGGATGCGCCGCACCAGCCGGCGTAGATGGCCACGAACCTCCTTGCCATCCGGTGTCTTGCCGGGACGCAGGATGGCGAGGACGCAATGGCCGGTGTCGGCGTCGTAGACATGGACCGGCATGAAGCAGCGTTCGTCTAGGGTGAGCGTTGAACAGCGACAACTGCTGATGGCCATGCACGGTATCGGCCGTGTCATCGATATCGAGGGTTATGGCCTTTGGTGGGCGCCGGTGGCTGTTGCACCACAGGTCCACCATGGCCTGCGTCAACCGGAACAGGGTGCGCAGGTCGGGCGCGTTCTCCCAGCGCGACAGAGTGGGTTGCGAGGCCAGGTCATCACCACTCTCCGGCAGGCGCCCGCAGGCCAGTTTGAATGCCGGGTCCTTGCGCAGATCGTCCAGGTCATCGCCATCCGGATAGCCGCAAGCGATCGCGAAGATGCGCGCGCGCAGGATGTCGCTCAGCGTATGGGTGATGTGGTTCGGATCACGATAGTCGGGAATGATCGCCGCAAGCGTATCGATCAGGCCAATCTGCTTGTCGGCACCCGCCAGCAATAGCACGCCGCCGTCGGAACTGATCCGGCCTCCATCGAAAGCCGCCGTAACCTTCCTCTGGCAAATACTTGGCAGCGAGAATGGCAGAAGCGTATCGTCGTGGTTGGTGGGCATGGCAGATTCTGTCCCAGCGTTGAGAGTGGCGTCAGCACCCAATCTCTACGTGATTCCAGACGTTTGTACCATGCCCGCCAGCGAATCCCTGCCATGCAGTGAATAAGATGGGCTAGAGGTGTGGTGGACACGTTCAGCGACATCAAGGCTGCGCTGGTGACGGGGACAGGTCCGAAGTATGGCAATGCGGAAATGGCACCACTCACTGGCTGGACTTGGCACGACTTCCGCCGGTCCTTCGCCACCGCGCTGGGCGAGGCTGGTATTCCCGAAGCAGTCGCCGATGCCATTCTGAACCACCGTCAGTCAGCAACGCGTGGCGGGGTCTTGGGCGTGTATCAGCGTGCGAGCCGTTGGCCCGAGCAGGTCAACGCGATGGAATTGTGGGGGCGGCTGCTCGCCACTGCCATCGAGTGGTGGCGGCCCGGCGACGCGGGGAAAGCTGATGACGTCGGCGGTCTGGATCGCCCGCTTCGCCCGCGGTTGCAGCCGGTTCGGTACCTCTGTGGCTGGCTCTGACGGCTGATCTGCGGGTCCCGCGCGTGTTGGCGCGCGAGCCAGCCCATCAGAGTTGGCTTGAGCACCTTCGGGCGGCAGATCCGCCGCCGGTTCAGCCTTTTTCTGTGCAGAACTGGGCAGATCACCGACGAGCGCGTTTGCTAGAATCCCGGGTTCGGCTGGCTGTCGCATGGCTGGGTTCGGTGGCATCCGCCCACGCCGGTATGGTTGTCTTCGGAGCCCCTGCGCGAGGATCGCCGTTTCGACGTCGCGCGCACCGGTGGCGCCGCTGAGAATGCCGGGTGGGGGCGTCGGCTCGTGGTGAGCCTTTTGCCAGCCATGTGTTTTTGCATTCAGCGCGATCGTGCTGGCCGGAACGCCGTATCGTCGCGACAGCAGGCGGGTACTGTGGCCAAGGGTCTCATAATCGCGCCTGATCGCCGCCAGGACCCCAGGAATGCGCTGCATCGTGCTCATTGGCGCACCTTATAGGCCGAAAACAACCTCGTGCCGCCAGAATTGCTGGTTGCCCGGATGTTTGCCGAGCAGCCCAGCAATCCGGATGTGATGGCTCGCCTCGTGACGGAAGGGTCGCACCGCCGAGCTGCGAGATGACCCCGCCGCACTCGGTTGCACTTCGGCCAGCCGCCGGCGACGATCTGCATCCGGGGGTCGCCGCATCATCGAGCAGATCAATCCATGGATCTCGTGGCACTCAGCCGGTTTCCCAATTGTGGCCGCCGAGTTCCGGACCCGCTCAGGAAGGATAAAAATATCCGGCTCCAGTTGCCCGATCCTACCGGCTTCTGTGCCGTGCTCCGGCCTGGACGAAGTCGCTTCCCATGAGCGCGTTCTCTGCCGTCATGGCTGGCTATGATTTGATGGGATTTAATGCAGGAAGTGGCAAGGGTTGGGCTTAAGCGCCTAATGCGTGCGGTCGACCGTCCCAGCACGCGGGAAACAAGGTTCCAACAATTCGTCGATGACGGAGGCAATGTCGGCGCCACTACCGGGTTGATGGGCCAAACCACAGTCACCATATTCGTTACGCACCCTTCAATCGCTGTTCTCTGCGAGATCACTCGATTTGAGAAGTGGGCGCTCGGGCAGCGTGGAATGCGCACAATCCCTCGGAGCGGCGTGTCTCAGGAGGGATGGTAGTCGCCTTCCCTGCCATCGGCAGGACCGTAGGCCGCCCATCCAGGCGCCGCCCAGGTTCGTGTTGAGCTCTAGCCGATTTCGTCGAGGTCCTTCGTCAATCACCTTGCTGCATGCGGCATGTGTGATCGCCTCCCTTGCACACCTGGTGCGGGGCAGAGAGCTCGCCTGATTGCGAGCGAAAGGCATCGTCAATGCCCGAACCTGAAAAGCGCTTCACGGTCTTCATCAGCTGTGAAAGCGAGCAGTTCCAAGGCGCTTTCTTCGCCAAGGAGATCATCGACATCCTGCACAACATCGCAGGCAATGTCGCCACCAACCGGATTTCCGGCGCGATCATTGGCAAGAATGGCCAGACGATCGGGAACTGGGCCACTCAATGGCGAAATGATGATCCCGCTGATCGGCGCCCCGGACGTGGGAAACGCCAGGCTCGTTGATTGTTGGTGTAAACTAGCAACGCATAGCAAGACCACCCAGACATTTATCGTGGTCCAAAGAAGAGGCGCTGACCAGGCCGAGCTGCCTCCCAGGTCAGTCCAAGCCCGGCTAACCGGGCAGCCTTTCCCGACGCATCCCGCGACGGGGCAGAGAGCCAGCTTGCAACTGCTGGCGAAAGGCACAATTCCATGGCCACCATCACCGTGCTGCGCCCGAATCGGGCCGAGCACACCATCAGCCTGAAAACGCTTGCCAGCTGGCTCGTCAATTCCTCGACCTTCACCGAGATCGTGGGCGACCTGGTCGAGCACGGCACGATCTATGCCGATATCAAGCAACGGGAGAACGAGCAGGCGCGCGAAACCGCGACCCTGACCTTCGTCCCCACCCCAAGCCGTGGCACGCCTGTGGCCTCTCCAGATCAGCCGGAACTACCGATCCGCGCTGGTCACAACGACGCCCCGCAAACCGAATTCGACGTGGAGGCGCAGATCTTGCTGCAGATCCCTGCCAGGATCACCTGCCGCGCGCATTCCCCCTCCTGGGCTCGCAAGCTCATCGAGGACGTGCTGCATGGCGGAGCGCCGGCGCCGCGGGGTTTCTCGATCGAGGTCGACACCGAGTACCTCGAGGCCGTCTGGAACAACCTCGACATCGCCAGCACGGCGCGGAACCCGTTCAGCACCCTCGGTGTGCAGGACATCGTCATCACCGGCATTTCTCCCCGTCTCCTGCTTGAGGGGAGGGTCGGCTGATGCTGATGTCCGTCTACACCCAGGGCGAAGGCACCCGCCAGCTCGACCATCTGATCTGCATTCGAACGGCAGTCGATGCCGAGTCGGTCGCCATGATCACCTTCGCGGTGATGCACGGCAAACCGGTCCTGGTCGGCGTCGATGGTGCCCAGTCGGTCGTCAAGCCGCAGGAGACCGGCGACGACGGGCTCTCGTTCGAGAGCCTGTACGACGACGCGATCACCGGCGACGACTATCGCAAGATGGAAAAGGCCAAGGTGACCGCGCGGGAGGCTATCCCGCCGGCGATCTACCAGGCCGTGATCCACTTTCAGGTCAACGCCACCCCGAAGGTCCGCGTGCGCGTCAAGGCGCGCAACGAGACCGCGGCACGATCGGCACTCCGTGGTCTGTTCGAGGATGAGACCTTCCTCGCGCAGGTTACCACGATGATCGCCAAGCAGCTCAGTGAATTCACTGACGTCGAGGCGGTCACCTCGGGCGGTCTTCGCATCGAAGACGTGGCCGGGCCGGATACCCCGGATTGGCAGATCGTCGATGACTGAGGATACCGAGACGGAATTGGAGTTTCTTCAGGACTTGAATGCCCTGATCTCCCAAGCCCTCGAAGAACAGGGCGACCCTTGGGCGGCACTCAAAACAATGGCTAATGAAGGTTCGTAACCGAATCAGTGATTTGGAAACCAACTGATGCCTCACAAAAGGCCGGTGGTTCATACCATCGGCCACGCCTTCCCTCCGGATTTCCGGCAAGGGCAGAGAGCGTTCCTGACTGGACGCGAAAGGCACACTAATGGAAACCGATGTTATATCATTAATTCGTAACCCCCTAGCCCAAATGGGCACTACTGGTTCCTACTTGCGTTTAGTCCTCGCCGAGGCTGCAAGGTGGGGTATGCCAGGATCAACTATATCGCTTTTGGATGATCTTGCGGCCATGCTTGGCTTCTACGATCCCCTGCCGAAGGGGCCGGCCGCGCATGTCGCAGGTCCGCTGGTCAACTGGCGGACCCATCCCGAGCAACCACACCTCGAACGCATCCACGATGTCGAGAAGCTCGCGTTCTCCCAGCGCGCGCTCATCGCCTTTGGCGGTGGCCGGCCTGGTCACATGATCGGTACGGCCGAGATTGTCATTGCGATGGGCAACATTATCGAAGGCGGAGCACCGCCGGAATATTACGAAATCTTCCAGTGGGCTAGCCTCGATGTTCTCAACATCATCACGGGCGACGCACCCAAGACGATTCTCGCGGATCCCTCGAAGGAGCACTGGAAGCAGATCTCCGACGATGACGTGCTCCGGCCTGGCGGTCGTCTGCACAAGACCTATGAGACCATCGCCACAACAATTCGCCGCGAGGCGATCGCTGCGATGGCTGGAAAGTCCGATAACCCGCGCGAGCTGCTCCGCCCGTTGGCTGTCATCTTTCTCAAGAGCCACACCAAGACGCGCAACCGGCTGGAAGCGGCTGGCAAGCCAGAGATCGTGGCTCGGCTTGACGAAGCTTGCCAGGTCATCCGAACGATGTTTCCCGGCATCGACGCGACGCTCGATCATCTTGAGCAAGCCCCTGAAATCGTCGAACAGGCAGACGCTTCCGAGTGAAGCTGGCGGGGTCGCGAGACCCCGTCGCCTACGACGAGTGAAGGTCCACTTGAATGGCCTTGCAGCCCGCTGATAGCGCGCCTGGAAGGCCAACAGGCCCCGTTCAAGGTTGGCCCGATTGGCAAAGTCGCTCGGTGTGAGGAGTTTGCGCTGGACGACAGAAAAGTAGACTTCGATCTGATTGAGCCAACTGGCGTGGACCGGCGTATGGACCAAAACGATATTGGGCCACTTGGCGCGGAGCCGGTCGGATGCTGGCCGACCGCGATGGGAGGAACCATCGTCAGCAATCAGGAACACGCGACGCGCCGAACGATACGGTTGTTTGCGCATGACCTGAACGATGAGCCGCTCGAAAGCGGCGATGCCGTTCTTGCGCTCGCAGCGACCAAAAAGCTTGGCTCGCTGCACGTCCCACGCAGCGAGGTAGGCCAGCGCACCGGCTCGGGTGTATTCGTGCTCAACATAAATCGGGCGCCCCGGGGCTGGTGGCAATGAACGATGTTTGCGCCGTCTTGCCTGGATGCTGGTCTTCTCGTCAACGCAGAGTACGTAATCGCGCGGCCCCAGCGCTGCACCTTTCCACCGACGTTGGTAGAGATCGATGACACGGCCGGCTTTGCGGGCAAACTGCGGATCGCGCGGGAATATCCAGCTGCGATGGCGCCACGGACGCAATGCGTCCTGGCCAAGCCAGCGCCAGAGCGTCGTGCCACTGATTTTTGCCACAAGACCGCTCGCCACTGCCTCCTGTCGCAGTTCGGCGACAGACCATCGTGCCAGGGGCAGGCCGCGACGCGACGGCAGCTCACAAGCAAGCGCCTTGATCGCAACCACAACACCGGGGGGAAAAGCGGGCTGGTCGTCCGCCGCGCGGCTCCTCGTCGAGGCCAGGCAGCCGCTCGTAATAGAAGCGCTGACGCCACTTGCTGACGATTTGGCGCGGCGTGCCCAGACGTGCGGCGATGCGGTCGTTGCCAAGCCCCTGGCTCGCCAGGAGCACGATCTTGGCCCGCATCACCTCGCGATATGGTGACGTATACTCCTTGGACCGAGCGTCCAGTTCGGCTTGCTCCTCTTTGGTGAGCTCGATCACAAAAGGGCTCCGCCTCGACATGCCACATCCTCCTCGACGAGGATGCGTTGATCATACCGTCCCGAGGCGGCACAAAATACGTCACCGTATTTAGGAAATGGAGTATAAAGCGCCACCAGGCGCCAGTCGAGACGATCCTGTCTTGCTGTTTCCGTCGAATATATCCATGGCGAAAAAAGTGAAGTATCCGCGCAAGCTGCGCGTCAAGCTTGAGCACATGGCTTCCAACCGCGATGCGCGCGAAGCCGAGGCCATGGCCGAACCTGAATTCGATCCATGGCGTACCTTCTACCGAGACTTTCTGCCGGCCGGGTCGGTGCATCTGATGCATACCGTGATGAACGAGACGCTCATGCGTCTCCAAACCCAAACGCAAATGGCACCGCCCTACGAGCCGGAACGGATTGCTGTCCCACCACCGTGGGAGGGCAATCCAGGCGCATCCGAGTGATGCGCCGCCTTTCCCGTTGCGACATGCGCCGGGGCAGAGAGCGCGCCTGACTGCGCGCGAAAGGCACACATTCACATGAAATTCGATCCCCACAACCAAGATAACGGCACCAATGAGGAACAGACCTCACACTATGAAAACAACCCGATCACCCACCGCGGTGATCTCATGAACCTGACCCAGATGTGGGTCGCAACCGACCGACCGAAGAACCGTCAGCCACATGAATGGCTGCGTCTACCATCGACCGAGCGGTTTTTGCAGCGCCTGGAGAGCGTTACGGGATTATCCCGTAACGCTCCGCTGGTGGCAGATCGCGGAGGAAAGCCTGGTGCGGAAGGAAGCACGTGGGCCCACTGGCAGCTCGCGTTGGTCTATGCGCACTACCTCGATCCGGATTTCTACATCTGGTGCAACGAGGTCGTGCACAGTGCCATGCCCTACCTGAAGGGCCTGCCTGCTGGTCCCGCTCAATCAATGGCGTCCTACTTCGAAGATGCCTTCGGACACCTTGAGCGACGGCTTGACGTGATCAAGCAATACGCTGCCGACAACCTGATCCTGACGGCAGCCGTTCAGCATGCGCCCGGCAAGCGGCTAAAATTCACGCAGCGAACGCGGCGCATCATCTGCGCAACAATCGCAGACGAGCCGTTTGGCGACAACTGCCCATGCTGCACCCAGCGTCCAGTCCTGTCGTCAGCAGGCACGCCACTCGATGGCGCTGAGTTCGATCACTTCTATGGACCCGCGCTCAACCGCCCCGAGTATGGTTGGTTGATCTGCGCGCAATGTCACAAGGACATTGGCAGCAGCCCATTGCTGCGCATCAGTCTGATCCCTGTGTTTCACACTTTCCAGGGCCATGTTCTGGATTACTTGCTGACACAGAAGGGAGTGATGGCACGCCTCGATCCGCCTTTGGAGGAGGAAACCGTTAGCTAAAAAATGCCCCGGTCACTCCGGGGCTGCCTTTCCTGCGCACCGCGCGGGACAGAGAGCCGGCCTGTCCGCCGGCGAAAGGCACACCAATGCCCGTTCCCGACATCAGCATCGTTGACTGGGGCAGACCCGGCAAGCCGATGGTGATCATTTCTGACGGCACGACGCTCACGCTCGACCCGCCAGATCGACTGACAAACTGGCACAAAGCCTGCGCGCTGTATGCCACGTACGAATTGCCCGTGTCAGCCACCCTGAGTCCTGGGCCGAAGTCCGTTCATCTTGGCTTCTACGGTTATCTACGTGTCTGCAATTCACTGTGCTTCGCCAAGGCCGGCGTGTCGATTTTCGATCTGTCCGATGTGACCTGGCGCGACTGGTATGACGACCAGCTCCCGCCGCAGGACGCGGTTGATGAAGTGCTCGCCGAAAACGATTTCCCGTCCAGCGAGGAGTAGCCGTCATGCTGGTGGTTGCCTTCGGGCATCCGCCTTGCCGTACGCAAATAACGCCCCCTGAGGTTCATTCCTCAGGGGGCGTTTCCGTTTTCGGGCATCGATCGCCGGCGGAAGCCACGGTCTTCGTTCGAGCCGAAGAGATGCCCGATAGATACCCTTGACCAACTCCGGGTCCGATGCCTCGGTTCGTGTTGTGCCAAAAACGCGAAAAGCCCCCCGGTGCGGGCACTGGGGGGCTTGATAGGGTGTGACAGAACGTGGCGGGGGCGCGCACGACCCGAAGAGCGGCCGGGATCGGCGAGCAAGGAGGCGCTGGTGTCTGCCGCCTCGGTTGCCACAGCGCCCGCGCTCCTTGGGGAACATCGGGAGCGTTGGCTGAATAGAGAGGTTTCACTCCGGCACTGTGCGGAGCTCAACAGCCTGCATGTGTTAGCATGCAGGGACCTGGCCATTCTCCTCACCGGCGGCCCACCGGTGTCTCGGCATTCGGACGCTACGCGCGACCTGGCTTGCCGGGAATGGCCGCTGCCATTTTCCAAATCTGGCGGACTGCATGAGGTGGTCTGACGACAATCGGTCCTCAGGCCTCTGCGGCCGTTCGGTTCGACAATTGGCAGATGGCGGATCCAGAACGATTGCGGGCGGGCCAAAAGCCGCCTGCCTCGGCGCCGCGTGACTGATGGCAGCCCTTGAACAATCAATGCAAGGGTCATCGGTGGTCGCGGCATCGTGTCGATCCTGCGTGTCCGATGCGTCAGCCACCGCGGCTGGCGGGGTCTTCTCGCGGCGATACGCCGCTAACGACACTGACGGGATCGTAGACCCATCCGGTCGGACATGTTCCAAATATGGTTACGCTGACGACTGTATTCAAGATCGCCAGTGCGCGGTGGTCCAACTGCAGCGGGGACGCATGTTCCTGACGCATGTGATGCGGCAGTGGCCGACCCCATCGGGCTTATCGGTTCTTTCGGCAAAGGTGCGTGCCTTTCGCGTCCTGGCAGGGGCGCTCTGCAGCACCGTCACCGTTATGGGAATGGCCGCCTCCATCCGAGTCCGGATGGAGGCAAGCTCAGCCGAAGATTGCTGCAACCAGGATGATCCAGAGCAGCAGCAACCAAAGCCACCCTGGGAAATAGAGGATGGCCAGAGCCAGCAATGCCATGGGGATGCCTTTCGCGTGCTAGGTCGCTTTCTACCCGGACGAAGCTCCGGGAAGGCGAAACGCCCCACCCGTTGGAATAGGGAGGGGCGTTTGGAGATCAAGCGGAAACGAAGTCGGCGTCGGCGATCTCGTCTGCGGTGCCGACGATGGTTGCTTTTGCCGGCTTGAGGGCCGAGGCCCCGGGAGTTGCGGGTCTCGGTGGGTCCTGCACAACACGCCAGGATTTGATCCAGGTGTGGATGCGCTTGCCGCCGACATAGCTACCGTAGCCGGCAGCTGCGATGATCGCGATTTCCGCGTAGACCACGACGACAGCGACGGCAGCTTGTGTGCCGGCCGCCATCGCGGGCGCGAGAAATCGTCCGCTGCTCTGCATGGCAGGGCGCGCGGCTTGAGCGATGGATGCGAACATTTTAGCGTGTCCTTGGTGTGGGATTTCGCCAACGCTTTCCGAGCGGTTGGCTGAACTCTCCGGTCTCCACTCAGGCGAGTGGATGAGCGGATATCCCGCCTTGGCACCCACGGCGAACCGTGGAGTGCCAAGGAGGTTCCGACATCCGTGCGGCTGACCGTTGACAAGCTTGGTCAGCGCGTCATGGATGGCGGTGCGGTGTTCTGCTGTGATCGTCTGATCGGACAGCATGCTCATGCCGGTGCGGAACATGTCACGCGAACGCTGTAGCTTTTCCTTGACCTCGATTGGGATATCGAGATTGTAAAGGACAAGTATCACGGCATCGTTGCGGGCGCGGCGCTGTTGCGCATTTGCCCGCAGGTTGAAGACGATCGTGCGCCCCTCCTCATAAACGATCTGGTAGGAGGCCGCGAGCACGCCGGCGCCCAGCACCACGCCGACGGCGCGAGCCATCGACTGGAGCGAGCCACCGCGCAGCAGGCGGCCGGCGGACCGGATGCCAATGCTGGCGGGAGCAGCGAGAGAAGATGCAAAGGACATTAGAGGTGCCTTTCGCCAGGTAAGCGCCTGGCTGTACGCGCTGCAGGATGCTGCAGCAAGGCGGTCCGCTCAAAGGTGGCTGTTGATTGATGTGGATCCGCATGAAAATGCAAATACGGATTCTATATGTAGTATCTTATTGCGATAATTCAACGTCATCCGTCGTTGCAATGGCGCAGGCTGATCTCCCCTGCACTGCCTGGGCGCTGGCATATCAGCGATAGAACCGTGGCAATAATGTCTCGAGACCGCTCCAGTCCGACCAATCGACCGTCGCGCGAGCAATGACCGCAATGGATAGCTATGCAGAGATCAGCATAACCCACTATGCATAGGACCAGACTATGCATAGCCGCGGTTCGCAGCGGGTACGAGCGGGGTTGTTCGTTCGGCTCCAGGCGAGACGGGCCGCGGTTGAACTCGACATAGTTTTGGCCTGTCTCCTGGAGTTGCATCCCACTCCGGGAGGCCACAATGAACTCGACGACACGACTTCACGGCAATACGACAGATTGGCTCCTTGCGAGCCAATCTGGCGCCCTACGTTGATGCTTTCACGCGTCATCTAACGGAGTGCCGGTATGCATCCGGCGCCTTCGGTAACTACATGGTATGCGTGGCACACATTGCGCGCTGGACAATCTGGTGCCGGCTGGACATTCATGGGATTGACGAAGGACTCGTCCGACGGTTTCTCGACGACCACCTGTCCCGCCGCAACTGTGCATGGCTGGTTCAAAGGACGCACCACCACCTGCAGGCGGCGCTCGGGCAATTGCTTATAGTGCTGCACGCCAACTCCGTCATTGCTGAACATCTTCCCGTAACCACCCCGGTAGACGACGAGTTGCGCCGCTTCGACGATTATATGAGCCTGTTCGCGGACTCGCGCCGAGGGCGCGCAGCATGTTCCTCCATACGGTGCGCCGGCTTGGGGCAAGCCGAAGGACGTCGACCCAACGAACTCAAACACCGGCCAATGGTGCTCGATTTCTCGCGGCTGTCGCTTGAGGCCAAGAAGCTGCTCCTCAAGATCGTCGAATCCGGCATGGTGCGACCAGCCGAGGACGGTTGAGATACGATTGCGGCGGCCGATCACCTACGTGGCTCAAACAGCTCGATTACGTTCCCGAAGGGATCCTCGCGAAGAATCTGCCGTCCGCCCGGCCCATCCAGTATTTCATTGCGGAACACCGTGCCACGTCGGCGCAGCGCTTCTACCATCGCCGCGAGGTCCGGAACCTCGAGCACGAAGCGGTTCCATCCGCCCGGCTCCGGTTTGCGTCCACCCGGCATCGGTTGCGACGCGGAAGCCGTGGGACCTGCCACCCAAAGCGCAAGCCCCTCGCGCTCGAGGATAGCCATCGCTGGGCCGAACTGCTTGCGTAGAGAAAACCCCAGTGCTTCCGTATAGAATGCCACAGCCGCTTCGACGTCATGAACGATGTAGCGAACCGACGCCATGGCATCCCCCTCCAGCACATCGGCGATGTTATCCGATAGTTTGCAGGTCGGCTATCCCGGCCCGTGCTTTTCGGTCACCGAGGACGAGCAGCAGATGCCTGCACGCTTCAACCGGCGGCAGCTGCTGGCGCGGGAAAAGGTCGCGTCGCCGTCTGCAGCATGTCGCGATACTCGGCAATGCGGTTCTGCTTCTTCTTCGCCGCGAGCAGACTGTCTGGATTAATCGATTCCAGGCCAGACGCGAACCACGCCGGCACGTCCGGCTTTCTCAATGAAGCGCAAAATGCGGTGGCACAGCGTATTAACTTGAATTGTGAGCTGATGCTGAACGCTTCCTGTTCGCGCCGCGCGATCAGCCGATCGAACATCGCCTCCCGATCCGTATTGTGCGCGAGGTGATACGAGTTGCGATCCGTCACGCATCCAGCCGAAGCTCCCCGCGGGACCCCGATTATCTTGTAGTATACCAGCGGCGTGCGCCACTGGCGTTTGACGGCCGCCGCCCTTCGTCCGCATTCTTCCGGCCTGCACAGCAGAAGACGGGACGACGATAAGGTCGCCACCATGCCGGGAGAAACTGTCCACCACGAGACGCCCCATCGGGCGATGATCACGGCGTGTAGTGGCGCACCTTGTGCGGTCATCGATTGTGACCGGGCATCCGACACTTACTAGCCCAAAAGCGGTCCGGTTGTGAACGAGCAGAAGAACGCCACCACCCGCTGATTATCCGAACCGATAGAGAGGTACTCTCTGCAGCGACGGCGAGCCAAGGTCGGCCCTGTATTGGACCTCTCCGGCAATATCAGTGCGTCCGCGATCGCGCGGCAAATTCGCTGGCGGTGGACCGCCAAGGGCGCCCATGGCAGGATGCAGCGTCAGAATTCAGCAAGCGCGACAAGATTCGCCGGGAGGGGGTCCAGAATGGTAGGCAAAACTGCAACGGCTCTCAGTGCTCTCCTGGTGGGTGCCGCCTTCAGTGGCACGGTGCAGGCCCAGGACATCAAGCTGTACGCCTTCAGCTCCGGCGCGCTGACGCTCGGCAAAGGCTACCTGCAGAACGGCGCGCCGATGACGCCACAGATCCAGGTGCCAGTCGGCTTTTTCGTGGTGATGCATCCGAAAGGCAATGTGCTCTTCGATACCGGCAACAATGACAAGATCATTACCGACCCCTCCTACTGGGGCGCAGCGTTTCAAGCGCTGAAGCCGGTGAACACGCCGGACGTTGCGATCGATGCCCAACTGCAGAAGATCGGCCTCAAACCGGACGACATCAAATACGTCGTGGTTAGCCACCTGCATCTCGATCATGGCGGCAACGTTGGAAAGTTCCCAAACTCCACCTTTGTGGTGCAGAAGAGCGAGATCCAGAACGCATTCTGGCCTGAAATCGGTACCGGCGCCAATTACTTCATTGGCGATGTGATGCCGCTGCGGTCGCCTGCCACCGACCAGCCGAACGCGGTCAAGATGCTCCAGCTGAACGGCGATCTGGATCTGTTCGGCGACGGCACGCTCGTCGTGAAGCGTTGGGTCGGACACACGCCGGGCAGTCAGATGATGGTAGTCCGGCTGAAAAACAAAGGCCCCACCATCCTCACCGGCGACAACGTCTACTTCAAGGAGAATGTCGAGAAGAACCTCCCGCCGAGCATCGGCCTGGCCTATTCGCCCAGTGGCATCCTCAGCGCCTACGAGTGGATTCGCTACGAGATGGCAACCGAGAAAGCCGATTTCTTCACCGCGCATGATCCTGATACATTCAAGGCCATGAAGAAGGCGCCAGAATTCTACGACTGAGGCGCTGCACTTGGAGGGTCATCGCGCCGGTGCGGTTGCGGCGGCGGCGCTCGACCGTCTGTCGAAACGCTACGGCGCGACACTCGCGGTCGACGGCGTCTCGTTCGAGGTCGGCCAGCACGAGGTACTGGGCCTGCTCGGTCCGAACGGTTCGGGAAAGACGACCATCCTGCGCGTGCTGACGGGCTACCTGCGTCCCAGCGCCGGGTCGGCGCAGGCCGGTGGCTTCGACCTGGTGCGGGAGGGACGGGCAGCGCGCGGGCGGGTCGGCTACGTGCCCGAGGACGCGCCGCTCTACCGGCACATGCGCGTCAGCGAGTTCCTCGCCTTCATGGGCCGGTTGCGCGGCCTCGCGGGCGAAAGGCTGGACGACCGCCTGGCGTTCGTGCGCGAGCGTCTGGCGCTCGACGATGTATTTTCGATCATCATCGGACGGCTCTCCCGCGGCTACCGACAGCGCGTGGCGATCGCCCAGGCCATCCTGCACGAGCCCGAACTCCTGGTGCTCGATGAGCCGACCAACGGTTTGGATCCGCGGCAGATCATCGAACTCCGTGGACTGATGCGCGGGCTTGCCGCGCACTGCTCCGTCATCGTCACATCGCACATCCTGAGCGAGATCGAGCGGGTGGCCGACCGCGTCGTGATCCTGCTGAACGGACGCCTCCTGGCCGTGGTCGGGATCGCGGAGATTGCCGCGGCCGGTTCGGACCTCGAACGAACCTTCCTGCAGCTGACCACGGAAATCGGGAGCGCCTGACGGTGTTGCGCGCGCTCATCGTCAAAGAGGTTGGCGCGCTGTTCGTCTCACCGGTCGCCTATGCGATCATCGCGGTGTTTCTGCTGCTCAGCGGCTACAGCTTCGCCGTCACCCTCATCGTCGCCAAACAGGCGAGCCTGGTGCCGCTGTTCTTTCAGGCGGCGGTGCAGTTCGTTCTGCTCGTGCCGATCCTTACCATGCGCCTGTTCGCCGAGGAGCGCCGCATCGGCACACTGGAGCTGCTGCTGACATCGCCGGCACGGGAGATCGACATCGTACTGGCCAAATTCGCCGCTGCCATGACGGTGCTGCTGGCAATGATCGGCCTGACCCTCACCTACGCGCTGGTCATCGGCATCTACGGCGATCCTGACTGGGGTCCGATCTATAGCGGCTATCTCGGCCTTGTGCTGCTGGCTGGCGCCCTCGTCTCGCTTGGCCTCGCGGTATCCGCCCTCACCGCGAATCAGATCGTGGCCGCTGTGGTCTCGCTGGGTATTTTCGGCATCCTGTGGTCGATCGACTCGCTGGCCTCGCTGCTGCCTTCGCCGATGGAGAACTGGTTTCTCGGCCTCTCCCTGCTCGCGCGCTTCACGCCCTTCGCGACGGGGGCGATGTATACATCGGACTTCGGCTTTTTCCTCGCCCTTATCCTGCTTGGCCTGTTCCTGACCGTTCGCGCGCTGGCGCGCCGCTGAGACGCGATGGACGAGCATCAGATCGAGCTTCAACCGCTGCTCTGGGGGATCGGCTGGCTGGCCGCGGTGCTGGTGCTGTTCTGGGCAGGACTGCGCCTGCCGCTGCAGACGCGGCTCGGGCGATGGCAGAACTGGCTCTACACCAGCGGCGTGGTCGTCGTCGGGTTCGCGCTGTTCGCGCTCGCCAATGTGGCTCTCACGCTGCACGATGGTCATGTCGACCTCACCCGCGAGAAGATCTACACGCCGTCGGCGGCGGCGATGAAGGTGGTGGACGGGCTCGGCCGCGAGGTGCGCGTCACGTATTTCTACCACTCTCAGGATCCCGCAGGGCGGCGCGCAAGCGACATCCTGAAGCTGATGCAGCGACGCAATCCGCTGTTCCGGCTCACCGCGGTCGATCCCGACAAGGAGCCCACGTTGGCGCGCACCAACGGCATCCGCATCTACAACGCGGCGATGATCGAAGCCGACGGACGGCGCGTGATGGTGCAGAGCACCGACGAGTCGGAGATCGCGCTGGGCGTCCAGCGTGTGCTCCGCGAACGGGTCATCACCGTATGCTTCATCGAAGGCCACAACGAACTGCCGATGGACAACTTCGAGTACCACACGCATCTCGAGGGTGTCGTCGGCCACAGCCATGACGACGCGTCCTCGCGACTGGTGCAGATGGCGGGCCACGGCGTCGGGCGCTTTCGCCGCGCGCTGGAAGCGCAGGGCTACGAAGCCCGCCAGCTCATTCTGGCGACCAGCCGCGAAGTTCCCGATGACTGCACGCTCGTCGTCACCGCCAACCCGCGCACCACATTTCTTCCCGGCGAAAGCGCCACGCTGCGCACCTATCTGGCGCAGGGCGGAGCGGCGCTGTTTCTGTTCGACCTGGGCTTCGTGCTTGAGCCGGGGCTTGCGCGGCTGACCGACGACCTCGGTGTCCACCCCGAACAGCAGGTCGTGGTCGATCCGCTGAGCCACTACATGACCGACGCCGAAATGGTCGCAGTCACCGGCTACGATGCTCACCTGATCACCCAGTCAGCCTCGCTGACGTTCTATCCGGGCATTCGGCCACTGACCCTCGTCAAGCCCGCCGGCGATATCCGCGTGACACCGCTTCTGATGAGCAGCCGCGACAGCTATACCCGCGATGTGGCACCCGCCGCGAGCCGCGCGACCGACGAGCCCCTCGAGCTGGCCGGGACGAATGCCGCCGCCACTCCGCCGGCGCCCGGCCCGCGCGTGCTCGGCGTCGCAGCCGAAGGCATACTGCCGGGCGGTAGCCGACCATTGCGCGCCGTCGTGATCGGCGACTGCGACTTCGCGAGCAACTCGTTCTTTCCCTACATGTCGAACAGCGACCTGTTACTTGCTGCCGTCCGCTGGCTTGCGCGCGAGGAGCGCACCACCGCTATTGCCACTCGTATCCCGGTCCCGTCGCTTGTGCTGCTGACGCAGAGCCAGGCGCGCGCCGTGTTCGTCCTTGTGGCCGGTCTGCTGCCGCTCATGGTCATCGCGCTGGGCGGACTGGTGTGGTGGCAGCGCCGATGACCAGGTGGCGGCGCATCGCGGTGCCGTTGGCCGTCACGTTCGTGGTCGGCTATCTCGCCGTGATGGTGATGAGCGGCGAGCAACCCACGCAGCGCCAGTTCGTCGAATTCGAAGCCAAAGGCGTGCTGACGACACCGCCCGAGCAGGTCCGGCGCGTCGAGCTGGTCCGGGCGGATCAGCACGTATCCTTGCTGCGTCAAGGCGAAGACAATTGGGCCACGCCGGGTGGCGCCGGGATCGACGGTGCCGTGGCCAGACAGATCAGCACGGCGGTTCGATGATGCATAATTCCGGCCCTGCCCGCCAAATTCCTGCCGACGATGTGAAAGACACCGATCTCGCTGAATTCGGTCTCGATGTGCCGCGCATCACCGCGAGCTTCTACGCGTCGGGCGCCGATCCCGTGCTCACGGTCCACTTTGGCGCCCGCAATCCCGACGAGTTTCTCCAATACATGCGGATCGACAACGACGATCATCTTTACCTGATGTCTCGCTTCATCGGTGAGGCGTGGCTGGGCGCGTTCAACGGCGGTCTGCCACGATGAGACGCTTGGCCGCTGCGCTCCTTCTAGTCCTGACCGTGCTGATGGGCGGCGCACGAGCGCACACCTCCGGCAGCACCGGCTTCGCCGTCGTCACGCTGCACGGACAGACCGTGCGTTACATGCTGACCCTCACCACCGAGGTGATGCAGGCCGTCGGCGCGGCACCGACGGGCGACTTCGACTTCCTCGCCGAAATGGTGGCGCAGCATATTGCGGTCGGCGCGAACGAAACGGCCTGTGCCTCCGCACCGGGATCCGTCCAGCCGCCGTCACCGACGCGACCGACCGTCGTTGTCACGATCGATTACGCCTGCACCGAGGCAGCCCCGGACGTTGTCGCTGACCGATAATATGTTCGATGTACTTGGCCCCGACCACCACACTCTGGCCACCATCCAATGGCCGGAGGGCCACGAGCAGCTGCTTTTCGAGCCGGATCATCGGCAGGCCCGCCTCGCGCTCGCCGCCGAGGCGACGGCAACACCCGAGAGCGGATCGGCGCAAAGCAGCCCGATTGCCTTCCTCCGCCTGGGCGTCGAGCATATCCTGACCGGATACGACCACATCCTGTTCCTGTTCGCACTGATTCTGCGCGGCGGGCGGCTCCGTTCCCTGCTCGGCATCGTCACTGCCTTCACCGTTGCGCACAGCATCACGCTCGCACTCGCCGTCCTCGGCGTGGTCGTCGTGCCGTCGGCGATCGTCGAGCCAGTGATCGCCCTCTCGATCGCCTATGTCGCGCTCGAGAACATTTTTCGCAGACGCGCCGCCTCGGGCCGCTGGGTGGTGAGCTTCGTGTTCGGACTGGTGCATGGCTTCGGTTTCGCAGGCGCGCTGCTTGAACTCGGCCTGCCGCCGAGCGGGATTGTAGGTTCATTGCTCTTCTTTAATCTCGGTGTTGAGGCCGGCCAGGCGATGGTCGTGGCCGCGCTGTTCCCGGCACTGTTGTGGCTCTGCCGCTTCGCCTGGGAACGCCGGGCGGTGACCGCGGTCTCTGCCGCCGTTTTCGTCGCGGCGATGGCCCTGGCCATCGAGCGGGTGCTGTTCGCCCAGGCCTAGGCGAGGCTACCAAGTACATCCCGCGCCAATAATCGGTACGCCGGCAGCGTCTGCATATCGCCCGCTGCCACCACGCATCGGCGGGTCGAAATGCATCACTTAAAACTCGTGGTCGGACGGCCGCTATGGGTGTGCGCCGTGAAAGGCGGCGCTTTCCAGTGGGTGCAAGGCCCACCCGGCAACCGCTCCAGCCGGAAGCAACCGGAGCAGTCATGGAGGTGACGAAATGGCTGAAGCCTTCGGTATAGCGGGCCACGAATTGGTGGCCGCGCGAGTGTGCAGGCCGTAACGCGAGTGAACGCTGAGCAAGCCTCGAAAAGGACGATGTGCAGGCCGACCCGACGACCCTTTCGGGGAAGGCTGACACGGCTGGGTGCAATGAGCGAAGAGTACGCCGAGCCGCTGCACCGGGGTAGTGGCGGCAGCATGTACACAAGGAAAGCGTACGCAACAGGGGAAGCCCCAAGGCGAGGTCAGGGATGACCAACCGGACGCCCGCAAGGGACAGGCCGGGCGCCGTGGGGTGGCGGAGAGGTTCGCAGTACCGCTGAAGCCGGGTAACGCCGGTGGAGGGAAGGGATAGGGAAACTGGCCGCATTCAACTCAGGCGCTCGGCTACCGCATGAGCAGGCCCTATTGATTGGGCGCCAGCATGTCGATGACGGCGGAAACGGCCGTTCCTGCCCTCACCCGCGACGAGATCGAGGCGAACCTGATCGACTTGGCCGATGCGTGCTCCCGCGTTCCGCTGCGGTTCGTCATGATGGCCTGCGCCTGGCCGGACGCGGGTCCGGAGGACGTGCCACAAGGATGTGCGCGATCTGCGCACCGCGGGAGGCCGTGGTAATGGGGCGCCGTCACCGCGCCGATCCAGCCGCAGCCGAGATAGATCCGCAGAAGAGCCTAAGGACCCCGAGGACCATCGCGTGGATGGGAGCGAAAGTTGATTGGTGGGCACCAAATAACCTAGTATGCACCCGACTATTGGCAAGCGGCGAACGGATGCCACGTTCGGCGCGCACGGAACAGGTTCCAGGCAACGTGTGCACTATGGCTGTCGACAAATTTGATGTGTTGGTCGTTGGCGGTGGGCCCGCGGGATCAACCATTGCGGCGTTGCTCGCCCAGCGAGGAGATAATGTCGTCTTGGTGGAGAAGGATACGCATCCTCGATTCCACATCGGCGAGTCGCTGCTGCCGATGAACCTGCCACTTTTCGAACAACTGGGAGTGATGGAGGCAATCGATCGCATCGGGATGCCGAAATATGGAATCGAGTTCGTCTCGCCCTGGCACGAGAACACCACGATGCTGGACTTCGCCCAGTCCTGGCACAAAAGCCTGTTCTATTCGTACGAGGTGCGGCGGTCCGAATTCGACCACGTCCTGCTGCGGAACGCCGCGGCCAAGGGTGCGTGTGTCATCGAGGGCTGCCGCATTGCACAGGTGGAATTTCCGCCTGACGGCAGCGTCGTCGCCACGGGACAGGACGGTGACGGACGGGCGCGGCAGTTCGCCGCAAGATTCCTGGTGGACGCGTCCGGCCGTGATACGCTGCTCGCCGGCCGCCTTGCCATCAAGCAACGCAATCGCCGCCACGCCAGTGCTGCGGTGTTCGGACATTTCACCGGCGCGCGACGCCTGCCTGGCAAGGCCGCAGGCAATATCAGCATCTTCTGGTTCGAGCACGGCTGGTTCTGGTTCATTCCGCTCGTCGACGGCACCACCAGCGTCGGTGCCGTCTGTCCCCCCGAGTTCATAAAGTCGCGCGGGACTGACGTGTCCAGCTTCCTGGCAAGCCTGATCGCTCAATGCCCGGCGCTGGCTGAACGGCTGGCCGACGCGCAGATGATGGGGCCTGCAACGGCAACCGGGAACTACTCGTATCGCGCCGGGCGGATGTCGGGAAACAACTTCATCATGCTTGGCGATGCCTATGCGTTCATCGATCCGGTGTTCTCGACCGGCGTCTACATCGCAATGAAAAGCGCATTCCTCGGCGCCGACGTGGTAACCGCCTTCCTGCACCGGCCGGGCGCGGAAGCGGATCGCGCACTGCGCCGCTTCGAGACCGAGATACGCGACGCACTCGCCAGATTTTCCTGGTACATCTATCGCGTCAACACTCCGGCAATGCGCGACCTGTTCATGGCGCCTCGCAACTATTTTCGGATGCAGGAGGCATTGCTGTCGCTGCTATCCGGCGACGTGTTCGATCATTCGCCGATTCGCTCCAGGCTGCTGCTTTTCAGGACTGTGTTCCATATCAAGAGCTTCTTCATGCGGCAAGCACGATTGTTGGCAGCATGGTCGGCAACGCGTTCCCGCGAAGCATGAATTTCGTCCGTTCCAGCAACCCGGCAACCGCGGTTCTGGAGGATCGGTCAACACCGCGCGGCCACCCCGCCGTCACGACCACCCACTTGGTGCTGGTACCCAGCTACAATACCGGCGTGAGACTATTTCCCACCGTAGCGGCCATCCGTCGACAGGAATGGCCGGTCTGGGTGGTCATCGACGGCAGCACCGACGGGACCGGCGAGAAACTTGCTTGCATGTACATGAATGACCCCGATCTGCGTGTCTTGACGTTGCCACGCAATCAGGGCAAAGGCGCCGCCATTCTGCACGGGTTGAGACTGGCCCATGCGCAGGGCTTCACGCATGTCGTGACCGTGGATGCGGACGGACAGCATTCCGCCGATCATGTCGGGTTGCTCATCGCCCTGTCGCGCGAACATCCCGAGGCGATGGTGCTGGGCGTGCCGGTGTTCGACTCGAGTGCGCCCGCGATCCGCATCGTCGGCCACCGAGTTGCAAGCTTTTGGGCGGACCTGGCAACCCTGCGGTCTGGAATCGGTAATTCGCTGTTTGGCTTTCGCGTCTATCCGGTTGAGGCGCTGCTGGGCATATTTGAGGAAACACGCTGGATGCGGGGGTTCGATTTTGAGTCGGAAGCCGCCATCCGCCTGTCCTGGCGGGGTGTTCCCGTGGTCAATCTTGCGACGCCGGTCCGCTACTTCCGCCGCGAGGACGGCGGAGTGTCGCATTTCAAATACGTGCGCGACAACCTTCTGTTGTGTTTCATGTACGCGCGGCTGTTCATCGAACTGCTGCCGCGCCTGCCTGGACTTTGGGCCCGGCACGTCAGAGCATCCCACCGTTGATCGATATAATCTGCGCTGAGATGTAGCCAGCCAACTCGGATGCCAGAAACTGCACGAGATCGGCGACCTCTTCGGGAGTGCCGGCGCGTTTCATCGGGACCAACCGGTTGATTTGCTCTTGATCGAACGCCTTGGTCGCCATCGGTGAGGCGATGATGCCTGGCGCGACCGCATTGACCGTGACGCCGCGGCTGGCGAGTTCGAGCGCCAGCGCGCGGGTCGCGCCGTGCAACCCTGCCTTGGCCGCCGCGTAGTTCACCTGGCCGCGATTGCCGGCGAGCGCGGCGACGGAGGTTATGTTGATAATCCGCCCCCAGCGTTGCCGGATCATCGGCAACAGCAGCGGCTGGGTGACGTTGAAGAAGCCGTTGAGCGAGACATCGATAACGCTGTTCCATTGCTCGCGGCGCATCCCCGGCATCACTGCGTCATCGTGGATGCCGGCGTTGTTGATGAGGATCTCGATGGCCCCGTCAGCGAGCAAACCGGCGAGCGCCGCCTCGGTTGCCTCCGCGTCGGCCACATTGAAGACGACGGCAGAGGCCGATCCACCCGTGGCGATGATGTCCGCGGCAATCCGCTCCGCGCGATCGGCACCGCGATTAGCGTGGACGTAGACATGTCGACCGGCCGCGCCAAGCCGGCGACAGATGGCTGCGCCCAACGCTCCGCTGCCACCTGTTACGAGGGCTCGCCTCATTCCGAATTTCCTGCATCAGATCACCACTGCGGCGCGGCCGGACAATGCCGACTTGGCGTTGCAAGTCAGCTCGAAGCGATAAATGGCGTTGGTGCCCTGGGCGATCAGCAGTTCGGCGGTCACCAGCAGATCGCCATCCAGCAGATCGAGTCGCTCGACGGAGCAAATCACGTCGCGCAGGCTGACCAGGTAGCCCGAAATGGGGCGTCGCCCGTTGCCAATCAGGCCACCATGCACTGCCATCGCCTGAGATGCATACTCGACACCGCAGACCGCATCGAGACGATTGTTCGCGGCCAGCGGGTTGCCGGCCGAGCGATGGCTGGAGGCGACGCAGGCGATGGAGGTCATGTCCCAGGCAAGCACGGCATCCAGCAGGCACATCGGGCCCGCATGCGGAATCAGAGCCGCGATGCCCGCTTTGTCCAGCAGCCCGATCATGATGGCATCACGGCAATATCAAGCTCGCTCAGGCAAATTGAGCGCGCCTCTGCGCAAGCAATGGCCTCCAGCAGCGGCAGCCCGCGCGCAGCAGGATTTCCCAGGCGCAGCAGCTCCAGTTCCGGATTGGCCATCCCGGTTGCGGGGCCCGCGACATCCGAGATCGC
The DNA here is from genome assembly GCA_963780095.1 of uncultured Alphaproteobacteria bacterium. GTDB lineage: Bacteria > Pseudomonadota > Alphaproteobacteria > Acetobacterales > Acetobacteraceae > JAMXLO01. Next base: position 10,144 of record CAWABH010000041.1, on the reverse strand, counting down.
CACGGTCAATGACGCGAGCACCCGCTCCGCGCGTCGCGGCGCCAGAACCAGGGCCATTCCGAACACCGAGGCAATTGGGCGCGCCGCATGCAGCGGTGCCGGATAGGGTACGTCGTAGGCAATCAGCGTGACCGGTCGGTCGCACACTGTGACCTGCACTGCAGCCTCAAGAAGCCCTGCGGCGAAGCTGTCGTCGTACGCACTCAAGCTGATGCTTGGTGCGCGCGAACCGGTCGCGAGCGCCCAGTACCCGGAAGACGCATTATGGACGGAGTTATGGAAGCGCGTCGGCGACACTTCGCGCTGTTGGGTGGCAAGCACCGCGAGGATCTCGTGGATCGTCTCACCATCACCGCCGGAAGCGGCGAACACCATCGCCATTTCAGCGGGGTCGCGCCCGGCTTGCGCCAATGCCTCTGTGCCGGCGGCAATCGCCAGTCTCGCGGTCGTGCCCGCGCGCCGCCGCTCCGCAGGCGGCAGCAATCCGGCAGGCTGCGGGCTGACCGCCGTGGCTGCGTACGGCCGCGTACCGGCGAGCACAGCCCGCGTCGATGGCCACCCTTCCAGCCCGGGACCCACAATGCCGACACCCTCGACGAAGACGCGCATCACCGCTTCCGGCCGAAGATCAGGCTGCAGTTGCTGCCGCCAAAGCCGAACGAGTTGCTGAGCACGGTGTCGGTCCGCGCCGGCTCGCTCGCCAGTTGATAGCGGCTGCGGAAGGATGGATCGACTGTTTTGGTATGCGCGCTGCCGGGCAGCAGCCCTTCGTCGATCGCCAATACACTGATGATCGCCTCAACGATGCCCGCGGCCCCAAGAGAATGCCCGGTCTGCCCCTTGGTGGAACTGCATGGCGTGTCGCTGCCGAACAATGACGATACAGCGAGGTCCTCGGCCGCGTCGCCTACTCGGGTCGCCGTACCATGCAGATTGATGTAGTCGATGTCGGGTGGCGCCAGGCCCGCCGCCATCAGTGCGCGTTCCATTGCCAGCCGCGCGCCGATGCCTTCGGGATGCGGCGAGGACATATGGTGCGCATCGTTGCTCTCGCCGACACCGAGCAGCATCATTGCATCGCAGCCGGCGTCCGACTGTGGTTTTTCCAGCAGAGCGAATCCCGCAGCCTCGCCGATCGAGATGCCGTCGCGCGCCGCATCGAACGGACGGCAGGGACCGGGCGCGTTCAGAGCTAGCGCATGAAATCCGTACAACGTGGTCAGGCACAATGTGTCTGCCCCACCGACGATGGCGGCATCGCATAGTCCTGCTTCGATCATGCGTGCGGCATTGCCGAACGTCTTGGCAGTCGATGCACAGGCGCACGATACAACGAATGAAGGGCCAGCGATCCCAAGCCGCTGGCGCACATAGCCGGCGAGGGAGGCAACGTTCTGTGTCCGTTGGTAATCGAACTCCTGGGGCAGACTCGCCGTAGTCGCGTCACGTGCCCGGTAGGCCAGTTCGGCCTGCAGAATTCCTGAGGTACTGGTGCCCAGGAACAGGCCAACCCGTCTTGAGCCGTAGCGTGCCACTGAACCTGCCACAGCGACCTCGAATTCGTCCTGGGCCAGCGCCATCTCGGCCAGACGGTTGCTGCGGCAGTCGAAGGCTGCGAATGCCTCTGGCAATTTGAAATCGGCCAGCGCGTCAATCTCGCCGACATAGGTCGGCAGCTCAACCGTCTCGAATTGGCACGGACGAAGACCGCTGGCGCCGGACCGCAACGAAGACAGGGTCTCTGCCCGCCCTGCGCCGATGCTCGAGACGATGGAGAAATGGCTGATCCGCAGGGGCTGCATTGTGTTCGGTGTGGCTAGCCGGCGCCGCCCGCCAGGCTGGCGAGCCTTGCGTCTACGTTCGCCTTCTCACCGGCAATGGTGTCGTAGTAGCGCCGGTGGAAGGCGGCGCGCTCCGCGCTCGATGCGGACATCTGGTGTTTGGCGAGAATCGCTGTGTACAACTGCGAGAAGTACGCCAGATTGGCGGCGAGGTCGGTGTAACGCGGCTCGGCAAAGATGCGGTCAAACCGCTCCTGATAGTGGCCGAAGACCGGTTCGTCATAAAAGATCAGCCGCAGATGCGTATTGTACAGATCGTTTGGCTGCACCGCCGGCCTGGCTTCGGCAAGTGCCCCCGGCGCGGTCGTGATCCATCCCTGCTGCAGCAGGGTCGCACGGGCCGTCTCGTCGTCATACAGGGCATCCGCGTCGGCGATCGGCAAATCGTTGGTACGCCGCATCAGGTTGACGAACTGGTTCTTGGGCACTGGAAAATCGAACGCAGCAATCAGCAACGGACGGTCTGGCGGCAATTCCGGCCACACGCCGGCCACGGCCAGCGCGTTATGGGCGACATAGGCGCAGTTGTCGCGGAGCACGTTCCAGTGGAACTCCTTCTGCCCAGTTCGGTACGGTTCGTTCAGCGCATTGAGATAGTGCACGATGCTTTCCATCTTGCCGCGGGTCAGCGGCACCCGCGCGCAAAACCGGTCCCGTGCGAGGTCGATCGCATAGTCTGTGATGACGGAAATCTCATACATGTAGTCCCGCTCGGCCATGTCCGCGGGCTTGGGCTCGAGCGCCTCGGCATGGAACACGACGCCGTCCAGGATGCCCATTGCCTTGGCCTCCTCCTGGGTGCGGGCGTAGCTGGCGCGGGTTACCCCTTCGCCCGGTGCGAGCGCACCGTGATAGAAGAAGGTAGCGTCCCTCGGTAGCCGTCCAGTTGGCGTTCGCGTAATGATCATTGACGCTGAGGCCGACACCTCGTCCCGCCATGGCGTCAGGAGCATCGCTGCAGAGGGCGAGCACCGGGTAGCCCGCATCGCGCACGCGGCAGGCGCCGTTCAGGTAGAACACCGAATGCCCGCCTGGGCCGCCTCCTTCAAGCTCCACGCCAAGGCCCTGCTTCTTGTTGAACTCCGATACGGCGCAATACTCCGCAAAATACGGATAAAATGAGGCGTAGACACGTTCGTCCACCGCCGTTCGCGGCGCTTGATAGTAGGCATTGATGCAGCCGGGCAGTCCGATCACGGCAGCCGCCGCGAAGCCAGGTCGCCACAGGCGACGTCGACGATTGGCGCCAGAACGGCGTGGTTCGATTGCCCTCATTGGTATGGTCGTCACGGCGACCATTTACGGTCCCTGCGGCGCGAAGTCCAATCGGGACGGACCGCGACGTGGGCTCAGGATTGCGCCGAACAGCAGGCTAAGACAGGCGCCGATCGCCACGGTAAGGCCGATCCCTCGCAGCACCGGAGCGGCCGAGAACGACAGGATTCCAAAACCTATCACGGTGCAGAGGTCGGCCAGAACGAGCGAGGCAATCATGCGCGAACGCGCCAGGTTGTCGGTATCGGGAAAGCGGCCCTCGAAGAACAGGCAATAGTTGGAACCGACCGCGGCGACCAGCAGCAATCCGAACAGATTGAAGATCGACAACCGGTCCGCGGCCGTCAGCAGAACCGCAGCGGTGCAGATCACCGCGGCGGCCAGCGGCAGCAGCACCGCGACGGTCCGTCGAGGCGATCGCAGGCTGATCGACAGCAGGACCACGATGGCAATGATGCCTGCCAGCGAAAGGGTCAGCGCCTCGTGCAGATACGTGCCAAGCAGCCGGTCGGATTCCGCCTTGAGGTCGAGGAACACCAGCCCTGCATCATCATAGCCGGCCACTGTCGTCGCCAAGGCCTGGTCGTTCGCCACGCCGCGCAGCGGCAGCATGGCAAGCCAGCGGCCACTTGCCTCCACCAGCAGCGAATCAAGCCGCAGCGCCAGGCTGGTGCCGTTCAGATCGGCGCGTTGCAGAAGCGGCTGGCGTCGCGCGGCTTCGACGTCGGTCAGGAACGGAGAAAATGTATCCGCGCGGAACGGAGTGCCGTCCATCGCCTCCGCCAGGCTGGCCTTGAGGGTTGTTGAATCCGGCAGCGCGGTCTGGCGCATGCGCTGCGTCGCCAGGCTGGGCAACCAGGTGCCGGGCGCGTCGAAGCCGCCGATCATGCCTTGGGCGACAAGTGATTCAAGGCGGGCGGCAACCCGCTCGCTTGCGGCCAGCGCTGCCTCACGGTTCGGCGCCTGCACGACCATGAGGTAGCGGACGTCGGGCGCGCCGATCTCGCGGCGCAACTGCTCGTCCAGCGACTTTTCCGCCGCGGGCAGCGGGCTCATGCTTGCCAGTTCGTCGTCCCAGTACGCGCCGTGGTGAAACACCAGAGCCATAGCCGCGGCGACAACAAGGCCAAGCACGACGAAGCGGAGGCTGACGCCGGCGCGGATCAGCGCCAGCACCGGCACAGCGAAGCGTGCCGAGTTCGTTGTGGCGAATCCGTGCGGCAGCAGCATCGGCAGCACCCAGCGCGTCACCGCCAGCGCGACAGCGAGCCCGGTGATGGTGAACAGACCGAGTTGGGCGAAGCCTGTGAAACTCGACAGCAGCATGGCACTGAAGCCGCAGACCGAGGTCAGCATGCCCAGGCGCAGTGTTGGCCAGATGCGCGACAAGGTCGCGGCAGGTTCGGCGCCCGGCGCGGTCTGGGTCAACAGGTAGATTGCATAGTCGACAGCCTCGCCGATCAGCGTCACGCCGAAGCCCAGGGTGATGCCGTGCACGAAGCCGAACGCCATGCTGACAGCAGCAATTCCGGCGAGCACTCCGCTCGCCACCGGCAGGAGCGCAAGCACCAGAATGCGCGCGGAGCGATAGGCGAACAGCAGGATGGCCGAAACCAATGCGGCGGCGATCAGCGACAGCCGCGCCACGTCCGACTTCATGCGCGCGCGCGTCCGCACGGCAAACACCGGGGGGCCGGTTTCGATCAGCCTGGCCTGGGTGGCGGCCGGCCGATCCGCGGCAGAGGCGCGCTGCCGGGCAGAGGCAAAGGCGGTCTCGATCCGGTGGAGCGCCTGTTCCTGCGCATCGATATCGAAGCCTGCTGCAACGGTCTGGACCATCAGGAGCGCACGGCTCTTGTCGGGTGAGACCCACACGCCGTCGTGCATCGCCGGATGCGCCTGCGCACTGAACGCGCCGATCAGCCGGAGCATCTCGCCGGTCGGGTCGGCCGCGATGCTGCGTTTGGCGAGCATGCCCAACTCCGATCCGAGCAACTGGACGTCCTCCTCCAGCGCCGCATGCAGAGCGGCCGAGGTAAAATGTTCGGGCGCGACGGCGGGACTCAGCAGATAGCGGTTGCGCCACAGCACGTCGCGATCACGCGCGAATGCCGCTTCATCGCCGTTGCTGATCATACCGAACGCCGGGTCCATGCGCAGCTCGCCGGCCATCGTCTTGCTCAGCGCGGCCAGCGTCTCGGGTGGAGCGCCTTCGATCGCCAGCAGCACGAGACGCGAGACAATTCCCTCGCGGAGCTGATCGACCAGAATCTGCTGCGCCGGTTGGGGCGAGCGTGGCAGAAACGCCGACATGTCGGTGCTGAACTCCGTCCGCATGATCACCGAACCGGCGATGAGCAGCCCCACGACCCAGAGGGCGATGACGACACGGCGGCCCGGCATCATCTCGCGGCTATCATCGCGGGTCCGGCGTGATGGTCATCTCCGTCCGGTCGCCATCGCGCTCCACGGTTTCGATGCTGCGGATGACGGTCCCCTCGCCCTGCATGCGGATGGTTGTCACGAGATTGCGCAGCCGACTGTCGCGGGGCTCCAGTATCAGCGACCAGTTACCGGCGGTGCCCGACAGCGTGGGTGTATAGTAGCGCGTCAGCGTCGCACCGTCGCCGGCGAGCGTGGCACGAATGCTCTCGACCAGCGCACCGATCTCGGGAACTTCCGACAGCGACATGTCACGGGTCTTGCCATCCGGCTGCACGACCGTGAGGCGATCGCCATTGACGGTCAGCCGGGACGCCGTGGGCGCCAGCGTCTCCTTTTGCAGCCGGTCCGGCGCGTTGAAGATCAGCGTGCCGGAGGATTGCAGCGGTCGAGCCAGCAACTGCACGAATTTCTTTTCCACAAAGCGCGCGCTCGCGGTGCGCACGCCGTGCATGCTGGCCATGAGCTGCGGCAATCCCCACGCCGTTACCGCTGGCGGGGTGTCGGCGGCGGCAAGGTGCGGTGCGATTACCAGGGCCGCGGCAACGATGAACCCTGGCAGACCAGGGCGGATCCCGTGATGCGCCTGTGCTCATGCCCAGAAATCGTAGAAGTTGAACCAATTGTATGGCGCCCTGCGACAGTGATATTCGAGCCGCTCGACGAAGCGTCGCATCGTCTCCTCGCTCGGCCGTTCCGCGGGCGTTGTCGAAATGGTCTCGAAGATTATGTCGTAGCGACGGCCGCCGCGATGCAAGCCGAGCATCAGCACCACTGGCCGTCCGAGCATCGCCGCCAGGCGGAACGGCCCGACCGGAAAGCGCGCCGGAGCGCCGAGAAACGGGATCGCCATCCGTCGCTCGCTCTCGAGCGAACGGTCGGCCAGAATCCCCACAAGGTGGCCGTCGTCCAGACGGTCCTTCACCGCCAGCATCGAACCGGGCCTGCCGAGACCGATGATGTCGATAGCCATCGCCGGATTGATCGCGTTCAGCACCGCATTGGTCTTGCGCGCGTTGTCCTCGTACATCACCAGGCTGGTCTTGACGTCCGACATGTGACGGCTGGCGGCACGCACCACCTCGAAGCTGCCCAGATGGGCGCCGAAGAGGAAACAGCCGCCATGCTGTTCGCGGACGGCCGTCAGGGCCGCTTCGCCATACACGGTGAAGTCGAACAGTTCGACGCGGTCGTTGAGAAGCAGCACGCGGTCGAGCAGACAGGTGGCGAAGCACCGATAATGTCGCCAACGATCGGCCGCCGTCGGACGGCGACCCAGCACGCGGGCCAGGTAGGCCAGCGAAGCGGCTCGTGATCGCGGGGAGAACAGGTAAAAATAGGCGCAGGCCGGTAGCGACAGAAATCGTCCGGTGCGGCGACCGACCCGCAGCGCGATCCAGACCATCAGCCGAATCAATGGCAACGCGCCGCGCTCCCGACGGGTCGCCCATTCCGCCTGTGCGGCCGCGCCGCGCATCACCGCGTCCGCATGCGCAGCGTGCCCACGAGAACGCGGCGCGGAGGGCTTCCCGTGGAACCGGCGAAGCCGAACTCGCCCGCTGTTCGTTCCTCCCAGACGATCGTCAGGCGGTCGCCCGGGCGGACCGGATGGAGGAACCTCGCCGAAAGGATCTCGCAACACATTGTCCCGGCATCGCCCGATAGCACGCGCACCACTTCACGCAGAAGAACGGCGCCAGGGATGATCGGGTTGCCGGGAAAATGGCCGTTGGCTGCGGGTTCGTCGGCCGGGAACCACCGTTCGGCGGCATGGGAGGGCACTGCCTAGGTCTCCTGCGCGGTCCGACTGTCGGCAAGCAGGCGCATGATCTCCTCGCGCGGCAGTTTGCCCAGGATGTTGCGTGGCAATCTGGCGACCAGATGCAGGGGCCGCGGCAGGAAAGCGGCGTCGATTCGCTGGCGCAGCGCAGCGAGGATATCGTCGGCACTCATGCCGGGTGCGACAGCGAAGGCCGTGAGCCGGTTGACGGCATTGCCGATGTCGTCGGCGGCGACAAAGACGCCGTCCAGCACACCTTCGACCGCATTCAGATGGTGGTTCAGATGTGCCAGCGACGCGCGTTTGCCAGCAACGTTGACCAGGTCGGCGATGCGGCCGTGCAGAGTAAATCGCTCGGGATCGTGCAGCTCGATGACGTCGGACAGCAGCGTTGCTTCCGCGATCGGGGTGCCGGAAGCCCAGGTGCCGGCTGCATCCTGACGCAACACAATGCCGTCGAGGCAGTGCCACTCCTGCGTGAGCGCTGTACGTCGAACCGCAATCTGTCCTGCCTCGGAGCAACCATAGATTTCGCACAGTGTCACAGCGAAACGCGCCTCGGCCGCGCGAGCCAGTTCGGCCGACAGCGGCGCCGTGGCCGACAGCACCAGGTCAACCGGAGGTATCTCGGCGGGCTCCGCCAACAGAATCTGCAAGTGGATCGGTGTGGTCACCAGCAACCGCGGCCGGGTCGCAGCGGCAAGTTCCGCGACAATGTCGGCTGGATAGAATGGCCGCCCCGCGTGCAGCACAAGCCCGTGCTGCAGTGCGAGCATCAAAAGGGATTCGAATCCGTAGCTGTGTTGATGCGGGACGGTACCGAGCAGTGACGCCGCTTCCAGTGATGCAATGCCGAGTCGCCGACCCGCGGCCAGCGTACTGCTGACCAGTTCGCCCCAGGTCCTGCCATGCGGCTGCGGCCGTCCTGTGGAGCCCGAGGTGAACAGCACCGCCGCGGGCTGGTCGGCGGGAAAGCGCGGAACCGTGTGCCCTGCAGGGTCATGCGTCAGGTCCGATGGATAGTGGAAAACGACGGGACCGTCCGGCACAACGGCATCGGTGAGGCAATAGACATCCGCGTAGTCCGTCGCGAGCCGATCGAGCATTGCCGCGGTGTCGTTCGGTGGCAGCAGAGTGACCTGCCGCCGGCAGAGCGCCGCGGCAAAGCCCACCGCGAAGCGATAGCGGTCCCGGCAAAGATTGACCACATGGCCGCTCCGCGGCAGCCGTGCCGCAAGCGCGGCGACATCGCCGAGGTAGCTCTCGGTGGTGACTGGGCCGGCCCTCCGGGCGAACACCGAACCGGGCCGCGGTGCGCGAAGCAGCGGATGCTCGATCATCGACCGGCGCTATCGATCCTGACTGACCTGCACTGCCCGGATCTGGCGGAAGCTTCGGACCATATCGGCCAGACGCTCAGGTGGATGTGTCGCATGACGCCACTGTCGGTAGACGTATTCCGCGCAGAGCATGGCGCCGATCAGCGGCAGATTGCACAGATTGACGAACAGCGACCATGCGTCGAGCGGTGCGAACAGCAGCAATACGAGTGAGCCCATAAGCTGCGCCACGAAAAACCAGCACCAGGCCCAGGTTACGCGGCGGGTATATCGCACGATCTCGCCCGATAGGGCGCCTCGCGCCTTGCGTGCGAGGATGGTCACGATTGCCTCCCGCCCCGGCTGGAGCGAGACGGCGAAAACCACCAGGAGCGTCAGATAGGCCATCGCATGCGGTACCGCGGAAGCGACGAGAGGGCCGCCGACGGTGAATCGTGACAGGATAAGTACGAACAGGGCGACCAAGGCGCATGCGCCCACGCGAAACGCGCGCTGGGTGAGCGACGATGACGCGATCCAAGCCATGAGGGCGGCCTGTATGGCGATCAGAATGGCGGCGACAGCCGTGCCATGCCGCATCACGAGCGCGAGATGGGCAGCCGGCGGCGCCCCAACAAGCACGAGGACGACCAGCGCCCCGGCGACGCGGGTTGCCACGGCGGACACTCTACGCCGGCCGGTGCCGCTGGACGTGGTCGTTCAGGCTTCGCAGGGACCGGAAGATCGCTTCGTTGTCCTCGTTGTCCGCGCGAAGCTGCACGCTATAGGTTTGCGAGATCGCCAACGCCAGCTCAAGGATGTCGATCGAGTCGAGGCCAAGCCCGTCGCTGAACAGCGGCGCCAGCGGATCGATGGTATCGGCCGTGAGCTCAAGGTTGAGAGTCTTGACCATGAGTATTGCCAGGTCGGCTTCCTGGGAAGTCTGGACGATCGAGTCCGGCATCGTTGGTTCTCTCGGTTCCGAGCTATGAAGCAGCGTCGTTCGGCGATGCAGCAAATCAACGTAGCACCGCGAAACACCCATGTTACAGTCTTCGACCAGGAGACGCCACCATGCCGGCTCTTGGAAAAATGTGCGACTGCTGCGTCGACCGCATAGCGCATATAAGGTTGTTATTGTACGCTTCGCCGACGGGCATCCGGTAGGCGAGCCGGAGGACATACTGACAGGGTTTCTGAGCACGGTCGGCAATGCCTTAGGCCGCCCGGTCGGTGTCGGCATCGACCGGCAGGGAGCGATGCTAGTGGCCGACGATGTTGGCAATCGGGTTTGGCGCGTAAGGGCGGACCAAACCTGGCGGGCAGAGCCTCTTCCGTGCCGCATACCCCGCCCGCGTAATAACGATACGACTCGGGATCGAAGGCCTCGTCTACGACCTGAGGGTGAGGCGACAGCCAGGCGACCGGGTTTGTGTGCTATGCGATCCGCAATGCCGCCAGTGACGCTATCGTTGTGCAGAGCGTCT
>CAWABH010000040.1:0-283874 GCA_963780095.1 uncultured Alphaproteobacteria bacterium | reverse complement strand
CAGCCCGACTGTCAGCACATTGAAGTCGCGGTCCTGCACGATCACCAATGGCCACAGGAAAGCCCCCCACGCCCAGATGAATACGATGATGGCGAGGCTTGCCAGCGTGGGCACGAGAAGCGGCATGACGATGCGAAGGAACATGTGGAACTCGCCGGCGCCGTTGACGCGTGCGGCCTCCAGCAGCTCATCCGGCAGTTCGGCGGCGTATTGCCGCATCATGAACACGCCGAATGCGTTCATCATACCATGAATGTGAGGCCGGCGTAGCTGTTCTCCCACCCGAACGCCTTGATCTCGATGAACAGCGGCACGACGAGGACCTGGAATGGGATCATCATCGTGGAGATGACGAAGGAACAGGACAGTGCGGCCTGGGAAGCGGTACTTGGCGAACCCGAAACCGGCCAGCGCACCGAAGGAGATGGTGACACCGACGTGCACGCGCGAATAGACGGTGCTGTTGAAGAAGTAGCGCCACAGCGGCGCGAAGTCGGCGGCCTCGCTAAGTCGGGCGAACCATTGGAAGTCGTGCGGCAGCCAGTGGATGGGGATGGCCTGGATCTCACCTTCCGCCTTGAATGCCGATGTCACCATGAACCAGATCGGAAAGGCGAAGATCACTGCCACGGCGAGCGCTATCAGGAAGAGCATCGGACGTGCGCTGATGCGGCGACGCTGCATGTCAGGCCAACGCGCAGTGGGAGTGACTCATCGGTCGCTCGCTCGTCATGGCCAGCCCTGTGCGGTCCATCCACGTTTTTCTCGCGCGCATCAGCACAAGACGTGGATGGCCGGGCCAAGCCCGGCCATGACGTTAAATGCCAACGCGCGGCGGGAGTGGCGCATCGGTCGCTCACTCGTCATGGCCAGCCCTGTGCGGTCCATCCACGTTTTTCTCGCGCGCATCGGCACAAGAGGTGAAAGGCCGGCCCAAGCCCGGCCATGACGTTGAATGCCAACGCGCGGCGGGAGTGGCGCATCGGTCGCTCACTCGTCATAGCCGGCCCTGTGCGGTCCATCGTTTTTCTCGCGCGCATCGGCACAAGCATCGGCACGCCGTTGGCGTCGCGCTGTGTCAGTTTCTCGGCAACCGTGGGGAGGGCTTCCCACGTCGTGGGGAAATCGTGCCCGGGATCGAGCCCGGCCTCCTTCCAGATCCTGTTGTTGGCGCAGCATACCCAGTTGCTGACCTCGGTCGGGATTCCGTAGAGCCGACCCCCGAAGCGTGCGCCATCGAACCCGTTCATGTATTGGCTGGTGAGCGCGGCCGCATCGGCATACCCCATGGCTGCAAAATCGATCGGGGCGATCACGCGGGCGTGGTAGTACTGCGCGACCAGCCCGGAGAACTGGTTGAACAGGTCGGGACCGGCGCCCGAGGCGAACGCGGTCACCAGCTTGGTTCCATACGCCGCGACCGGGATCACCTGGTACTGGATCTTGACGTCGGGATTGGCCTGTTCGAACGCGGCGATGATCGATTCGTCGATGGCGATGCGCGGCGGATGTTCGCGCATTCACATTTTGACGATGATCTGCTCGGCGCTGGCGCGAACCGGGCCGATAACGATGAAGCAGACAGCCATCGCAATAGCCATCAGTGACCATCCTCGTTCTTTCCCGACTGTCTGCATCATCGTTCCTCCTGAGCGGTAGGCGGCATCTGGGCTAGATTTCATTCCGACCCATCATCCCAGCCACCCCATCGGCCTGCCGGATCGCCAGTGCGACGATTGTCAGCGTCGGATTGCATGCCGCACCGCTGGTGAACTGGCTGCCATCCGAGACGAAAAGGTTCTTGACGTCGTGCGTCTGCCCCCATTTGTTGACCACGCCATCGCGCGCATTCGCGCTCATTCGGTTGGTGCCGAGATTGTGCGTGCTCGGATACGGTGGCGTAGGGAAGGTGCGCACCGCCCCTATCGCCTCGTAGATCGCCGCACCCTGCTGATAGGCGTGGTTGCGCATCTTCTCGTCGTTCTCGTGGTCGTCGAAATGCACGCTTGCCACCGGCATGCCGTTGGCGTCCTTCACCTTCGGATCAAGCGTTACCCGATTCTGTTCACGGGGCATGTCTTCGCCCACGATCCAAAGGCCAGCCATGTTCGGGTAGTCGTCGAGTGCGCTGGTCAGGCTGCGGCCCCATGCGCCCGGATTGAGAAAGGCCGCCATGAACGGCAGCCCGAGCGATAGTGTCTCCAGTTCATAGCCACCGACGAAGCCGCGTTTCGGATCGTTGCGTGCCTCGTCACGCACGATGCCCGCCATCGTGGTACCGCGATACATGTGCACAGGCTTGTCGAACACGGCATAGACGCTGCCTGTGGTGTGGCGCAGGTAGTTGCGCCCCACCTGCCCGGAGCTGTTCGCCAACCCGTTGGGGAAGCGGGCCGATGCGCTGTTCAACAACAGGCGTGGGCTCTCCAACGAATTCCCCGCCACAGCCACGACGCGCGCCTTCTGTCGCTGCTGCTTGCCGTCCGCATCGGCGTAAACCACGCCGGTGACCTTGCCCTGCGCATCGTGTTCGATGTGAATGGCCATCGAGTTCGGCCGCACCTCCAGGTTGCCGGTCGCCTCACCCTTTGGAATCTCCGTGTACAGCGTTGACCACTTGCCGCCGGACTTGCAGCCCTGGAAGCAAAAGCCGATCTGCTGGCAGGCGCCGCGACCGTCCCGCGGTTGGCTGTTGATCGACATGTTCCCGGTGTGCACTTCCTTGTAGCCGAGCTTGCGGGCGCCGGCTTCCAACACCTTGAAGTTGTTGTTGCCTGGCAGCCGCGGGATTCCATTGGTCCCCGTCGTGCCCATCTTGTCCTCGGCCTTCGCGTACCACGGTTCCATCTCGGCAAGCGTGATCGGCCAGTCGAGCAGGTTGGCGCCGGCGAGGCTGCCATAGGTGCTGCGCGCCTTGAACTCGTACTCCTGGAAGCGCAGCGAAGCGCCCGCCCAGTGCACAGTCGAACCACCGACCGACTTGACGATCCACGCCGGCAGGTTGGGAAAATCGTGCGCCACGCGCCAGGTGCCCGACGTGGTGCGCATGTCCTTCCAGGCGAGCTGGGTAAAACTCGCCCATTCATCGTTGATGAAATCCGGAATCTCATGGCGTCCACCGGCTTCGAGGATCACCACCTTGATGCCCTTCTGCGCAAGCTCGTTGCCGAGCGTGCCGCCACCCGCGCCGGAGCCGACGATGCAGACCACGCTGTCGTCGTTCAGATCGAATGTTGCCATTGTCGCCTCCCCTACGCCTGCGGCAGCCAGTCGATGTCGTTGAAGCCGCGGTTGATGTAACCTCCCTTGTCAGCCGAGGCGCCCTCGTAGCCGAACTTCGGCCATATCTCCTTGTTGTTGTACAGGCTGACCAGCAGGTCGCCGCGCATCTTCTGGAACAGCGCGCCGTGCTCGACGCCTTGCAGCAGCGCAACGCGGTCGGTTTCCCATGCCACCACCAGATAGGTGCTTTTGTGGTGCTGCTGCGCGGCGGCATCGAGTTGCGCCACACCCTCCTCGACCATCTTCTGGAATGCGGCGTCCTGCCCGGCCTTCGCGTCGTACCCCGCCACAGCCTGCACGTAATAGACGTCGGCGAGCCGATCATGCGGGTAGATATCGCGTGCCATCAGGACCAACGTGGCCATGATATGCGGCTTCAGGTTCTTGGCTTCCTGCGCCCACACCGCCTCCGGGCCGATGCTGACGCCGGCGGCCGCCACGGCTGCCGCGGGAACCGCGGTCGCGCTGCCGCGCAGGAACACGCGGCGGCTCACCTTGGTGCGCCTGTCCACTTGCCTCATGTTCGTCTCTCCCTTTTTGTCCGGATTGCCGCCGCTCAGCGATAGCGGCCGTGACGCTGCAAGACCTCGATGCGATAGCCGTCGGGGTCCTCCACGAAGAAGAATTTCGCCATCAAACTCCCGTCGCGGTTGAATTCGCGGATGGGGGTCGGCGTCAGCCCTTCAGCCGTGACGCGCGCATGTTCCGCGGCAAGATCGTCCACCGCAAACGCGATATGGCCATAGCCGTCGCCCAACGCATACGGTTCGGTCCGGCCGTGATTGATCGTCAGCTCGAGCTCGAAGTCGCCAGCATCGCCCAGAAGATAGACCAGGGTAAATCCCTCGAAGGCGAAGCGGTCAGCGATCCGCATCCCGAGTGCACGCCGGTAGAATTCCACCGAGCGTGCCTCGTTCAGCACGCGAATCATGCTATGGATTGGTTTGGCCATCAGTGTTGATCCTTCAGCCAGGCTATTATGGTGCGGCGAATCGCCGGGTCGTCCTGGTGGTACAACATCACCGAGCCTGGGATCAGCCGTTGAGGGCTGCTCAGCCAGACATCGAGGTGCGTGTCGTCCCAGACGAACGCGGCGCGTGCGAACCCAGCCGAGTAGTGGAACCCGTCCAGCGTGCCGGCCTTGCGCATATAGACGCCCGCCAGATTGGGTCCCTGTCGCGGCGGGGCGCCATGCTGCACCACGTGGCAGGTACCGCATTGGCTCACGAAGAGGCTCGCTCCGTCCTGCGGCGCGGCTTTAGGCAGATCGAACGGCAACTGTGCGCGCGCCGTGGGACGTCCCGCCGTCGCCAGCAGCAGGCACGCGACCGCCCGCCATGCGATCTCGCTCCCTCGCATCCTGCGGCCGGTAGGGTGCCAGCGCCGAAGGCTGGTAGTCCTGGTTGGCATTTCCCCGATGAACGCTCTTTTTGGCTGTCCGAGGCCAGACTAACTGCCGATCCCTGCGTCCAGCAACAGCCGCATCGACGGTAAGCCTTCCGAGACGAATCGGTCGAAGACGCCAGGTTGGTAGCGGCGCCCATCAGCGCGCGCGTCGTCACGATATCGTTACCTTGGGATTACGGGACGATCCTGTCTCGTCGATTGAATGCTCGGCGGCAACAAAGCCCCCGAGTCCGGGGGGCATGGCTATGGCGGCGAAGCGATCCATCCTGATCGTGGAGGATGACGCGGCTCTACAGGAGGTCCTGGCGGATCATCTCGCCGGCGAGCATGGCTTCACCATCTTCACCGCGGAGACGCTCGACGAGGCGGAGAAAATCATCGACGAAGAAGGCCGGCCCTTCGACGCTGTGATCCTGGACGTGGGCATGCCTGACGGCGACGGCCGCGATTTCTGTGCCAATCTCCGGCGGAGAGGGCACAAGATGCCCGTCATCATACTGACCGGTCGAGATGGCGAACGGGATATCGTTCGCGGTCTCGATTCCGGCGCCAACGACTATATCGCCAAGCCATTCCGCGTGAACGAACTGCTCGCGCGGCTACGCGCTCATTGGCGCGTATTCGACGACAGCGAGGAAGCCACCTTTGCGCTGGGGCCATTCACCTTTCGTCCTTCCAAGAAGCTTCTACATAACCCAAGCAACAATCACCGCATTCGGTTGACCAGCAAGGAGGTGGAAATCCTCAAGTACCTCTTCCGGTCGGAAGTGCGCCGTGTGGACCGCGAGATCCTCTTGCACGCGATATGGGGCCACAACGCAGCCGCGACCACCCACACGCTGGAGACACATATTTACCGATTGCGCCAAAAGATTGAGACCGATCCGAGGTTCCCTACGCTGTTGGTATTCGAGAGTGGAGGCTATCGCCTCAATCTTCCCATGATGGACATTGGCGGAGCGTGACGCCGTAGGCCTTCGGGTTGCGGCCGGGTCGATATCGATGTGGCTCCGGTCAGTAACATTGAAACGCCAAGCCGCAAACTGCACCTCGTCCGCTTGCCGAATAGGGTGCGTCCCAGTGGCTCCCTCTCCCGCCCTGTCGCACGTATCGCGCTTTCTTGAGCGGTGCCGTTCGTGGTTCACAACAAAGAGAACTCGACGCGGCTAATTTTGGCCACGATTGGAACCGAGCGTTCGCTGACGCCATCGGATGCACTTATGGCCCGAAGGCAACTGCAACAGGGGGACAGAGCCATGGCAGCCAAGCGAGCCATTTTGATAGTGGAGGACGACGAGGCTCTCCGGGACACGTTGGCGGAACAGCTTGCGGATGATCACGGGTTTTCAGTGACCACGGCGGCGACGCTCGATGCGGCGGCCAGGATATTCAATGAGGACGGCGGTCGCTTCCACGCGGTGATACTGGACATAGGTATGCCGGACGGTGACGGCTGTCATTTTTGTGCCAGGTTTCGGCGACAGGGGCACAAGATGCCTATCATCATGCTGACCGGCTCGGCCGATGAGGCGGATGTGATTCGTGGCCTGGAATCCGGCGCAAACGATTACATTGCCAAGCCGTTTCGGACGAATGAACTGCTTGCACGTCTGCGCGCCCAGCTGCGTCTGTTCGAGAGCAGCGAAGACGCTGTCTTTTCGGTCGGGCCATATACCTTCCGACCCGCCAAGAAGCTTCTGGTCGAACCGATCAACAATCGCCGTATTCGTTTGACCGACAAAGAGGCCGCGATACTCAAGTTCCTTTATCGGTCAGACAGTCGCGCAGTGGATCGTCAGATACTTCTGCACGAGGTCTGGGGCTACAATCCGGCCGTTACAACGCATACGTTGGAGACGCATATCTATCGTCTGCGGCAAAAGATGGAGGTTCATCCGAGAAGCCCGGTTCTGTTGCTGACTGAAAATGGCGGCTATCGGCTCAGCCCGGAAATATCTGCTGGCGCAATGTAGCACCGTAGCGAAATCAGCCAGGTCAGCGCGGGCGGGGCAACAATGCGGTAGCCTCCGCACCGGCCTGGCCGGTGACCCGAAACAGTCGGAATGTTTCGATCGCGCTTGCGTCGTGAATTCGCTGGGCCTCGCCGAGTTCTGCGACGTCAGCCCACATTGAACCGTCGCTGATGCCGCCACGGCGTGCGCTGCGCACCAGGACGCCGGTCCTGCCGGCGAGCGACGGGTGCGGCAGATCGAACAGCGACCAGCGCGGCTCGATACCCACGACGGGAATGCCCACCGGCAATTGGAGTGTGAGTTCGGCCGCGACACCGTATTGATCCGCCGCGATAAAATCCGCGCCTTCCTGTCGCCGAATGTCAGCGATATGTGCGGCGAGGGTGTCCCAACCGGAGAGGCGCAGCGCTATCGGATCGAACCTCACCGGCACCGGAAACGGTTTCAGACCCGCCTGCAGATAGACCATCCCTGTTATGGCGAAGCCGAGCGCCAGAGCGGGTCCTTGCAGGCGGCGCCAACCATACGCTCGCAATCCCGCGGCGGCGATCGCGGCGGCCGGATAGATGATGGCCGGCCAGTTGCCCTGCACCCGGTCGCCAAACGCATGCAGCGCGAACACCAGTGCCGCTGGAAGGGTCAGGGTGGTGAGCAACATCCAGACGGGCTTGCGTGTCCGCCACGCGAGCCGCGCCGCGGACACAACGCCGGCGCAGAACAAGATGAACACCAGCGGCGTGAGGAGCCCGATCTGGCTGCCGATCAATTCGCCGATGAAGCGGATGGCGCTGGCCGGGTGCCATTCCGCGACACGTCCGCCTTGCCGGGCGAAACTCGCCCAGCCGTGTTCGGCATTCCACAGCACCACTGGCAGAAACACCGTCCCGCCGAGCAGCGCGCCAAACCAAACCGGGGGACGCAGCAACTGGCCACGTAGGGACGGGACCGCCAGCAACCAGAGGGCAACGCCGAGCCATAGAAACGCAGCGGTGTATTTGCTTGCCATCGCCAGGCCGGCAAACAGTCCGACACCCAGCCACCAGTACCCCGATCCCAAACCTCCCCCAGCTTGCGCGAGAGAGGGCTTGAGCCACCGCGAGATCGCCCACACACAGCATGTCCAGAAGAACAGCAGCGGTGTGTCCGGCGTCATGATCACCGCACCGACACCGAGCAGCAGCGTCGCATTGAGCAGGGCCGCAGCCAGCAGTCCGGCACGCCGCCCCGGCAGCAACCGATCGGCCGCGTCCGCCAGCAGCAGCGAGGCAACCATCACCGAGAGCGGTCCCAGCAGCCGGATGCCGAGCGGTGTGTCGCCGGCCAGGGCCGTGCCGAGCCGCACCCACAGCGCCACCATCGGCGGATGATCGGGATACCCCGGCGCCAGGGCACGCGACCACACCCAATAATATGCCTCGTCCGGCGCGAGCGGCGTGCCTGCAGCGACGGCGAGGCGCAGCAATGTCAGCGCGGCGAGCGCCCCGAGTGCCAGCAAAGTGTCAGATGCCCGTCACCGGGCGCGCCAGACCAGCGTGGCCGAAACCGCGTAATTCCACACCACGCCGATCACGGCGCCGATCGCGCCGGCGATGCTCCAGGCGGTGTGGCGCTCGTAGAGCACTTGAGCGATGCCGACATTGGCAACCGCGCCAACGCTGCACACCAGCATAAACACCAGCAGCCCGCGCCACAGGCGCGGGCCACGCAACTTCTGGTCGTGGTAGGTGATGTCATTATTGAACTGGAAGTTGAACACAATCGCAACCACCGTCGCGACAGCCTGGGCAGCTTCGAAGCTCAATCCGGTCAGTTTCACCGCCGCCGTCAGCACCGCGAGATGCACCACGACACCAAGCGCGCCGACCAGCGCGAAGGATATGAAGCGAAGCGGCAACAGCCCACCGAACACCTTGTCCAGCAGCAGGCCGGCAAACTGCGCCAGGACGAGCGCGTCCAGCTTGCTCTCGCCGGCGACGCGCTCATGGAAGTGGAAGGGGATTTCGACCACACGCAGCGGGGCGGGCGAACTCAGCGCAAGATCGAGCAGTATCTTGAAGCCCTGGCCGGTGAGGCTACCGGCAAGCTGTTCGAACAGCGGGCGCGGCAGCATGAAGAAGCCGCTCAGCGGGTCGGTCAGGCGAACCGGCAGAACGAGCTGCGCGAGCCGGATTCCTCCATCCGAAAGCGCCTGACGCCAGCGATTGGCCAGTCCAGCCGAATCACCGCCCTTGGCGTGGCGGCTGCCGACGGCCAGGTCGTAGCGGCCGGTGCGCAATGCGGCGAGCATGTCCGGGAGCTTGGTTTCGTCGTGCTGCAGGTCGCCGTCGATCACCGCGACGAACCGCGCCGAGGACGAAAGGGCTCCCTCGATCACTGCCGAGGCCAGGCCTCGGCGTCCGATGCGGCGGATGCAGCGCACGCGCGGATCGGTCTGGGCGATGCGGCGCACCTCGGCAGTTGTGCCGTCGGGGCTGTTGTCATCGACGAACACCACCTCCCAGGCGATGCCGAACAGGGCGGCGTCCAGCTTCCATATCAGCGGCGCCACGTTCGGCCGCTCGTTGTAGCAAGGGACCACCACCGTGAGTTCGGGAGCCCCGAGCACCGTCGCGCGCATGGGATACTCGGCCAGGGTCGTGGGTTTGGACATGCGTTCCGCTCAGCCTCCGGCCCCGTCTGGATAGCGGGCGGGGCGAAAGCGTCAAGCCGGCCTACAGAGGCACGCCGGCCAGATGACGGCTCGTGCGTATCGTCTGGAGCGTCTGCACGCGGGTGACGGTGGGCGAACCGGTCAGACGCTGGGTCAGCTGGTTCTCGTGCGAGGTATCCCTGGCCACAAGCCTCAGCAGGAAGTCGCCGCCACCGCGTATCATGTGGCATTCACGCACCTCGGGCCAGCCGCCGATCAGCTGCTCGAAGGCGGAGAGAACCGATTCCTTCTGGCTGTCCAGGCCCACGATGGCGAAGAAGGTGATCTCCCAGCCAAGCTTCTGGGGATCCGAATTGGCATGGTAGCCGCGGATCACACCGGCCTCCTCGAGCCGGCGCACACGGCGCAGGCAGGGCGGGGCCGAGATGCCCGCCCGGCGCGCGAGCTCGACATTGGTCATCCTGCCGTCGGCTTGAAGCTCCGACAGGATGCGGCGGTCGATCGCGTCCAGGACGGGCGTATCGGCAGTAGGGCTCTTCATCCGCGCATTGCACCGGGCGCTCGGCGTGTTGCTTCTATGGTGACGTTTCCAGAGCTGGTCGGGAAGGCGCAATAATATTGCACAATGTGGCGCCCGCAAGGCCGGATGAATGAGCAAGGCAAAGTCGCAAGGTTCCACACGGAGGCGCCGAGATTGCACCGAGAGCAACTGGGCTCGACTTTCCGCAATTCAGGCTGCGAGGCATGGAGTCTGGAAGACTCGATTTAGCAAGCTGGTGGGAATTTCGATGATGTCCCCGATTTGCCGGGACATGGAGAAATTCGGTGGGCACCAAAGCACGCGGCGCACAGCAGTGATGGCGTCTGTGAATGTCGGTTCCTGCTTGCGGTACCAGGCGGCGGCATTGGGACGCAGTGCCGTTGTTGTGTCGCACGCCAGGCCATCGGCCCACACGGTGATCAGTGAGAACAGCCCCAGCAGTGCGGGGGTGGTGTGGAGGATGGCGAGATCGGACCACTGACGCTGGGTCTCGACGCCAAGGTGGGTTCGCACTTCCTGGAAGGTGGTTTCCACCCGCCAGCGCGAGACGAACCAGCCGAGGATCATTGCGGGCGTCGCATCCAGGTCGGTGCTGAGGAATGCTGCCGCTCGGCTCGCCGGTGGATCCCACCAGCCCGCGCGGATCGGCACCGGCGGTATGCCGGCATGGTATCGATCGCGTGCCGGTGGCGGTGAGCAGCTTGCGCTTCTGGGCGTTGTACCATTGAGACACGACCACGGTCGTCCAGACGGTCTTCCTGCAGGCCAGCACGGCACGCAGTGTCGCCAGGCGACGTGCCTTCAGCGGGGGACACCCGCGCTGAGCCTTGCGGCGCGGCGGCGTCGGCTTGAACAAGGCGGCATCCAGCCGGAGCCGGGTGATCACACAGACGTGGCAGCGCACCGAGGCCAGCAGTTCGAGCGCCGCGAAGCCGCTGTCGGCGGCAATGATGAGCAGACGGTTGGGCAGCCAGCGTTTGGTTTGCAGGATCGCCTGCCGTGCCCTGATCCCCGGACTTGATCCGGGGATCAGCGTCTTGTGCCGCTTGCGGTGCTTCTCGCTCCACCGTGCCGATGGGGCGAGAACGGTCAGGAACGGCAGCGCCCAATGCCGGCCGGGCCAGCTTATCGGCACCACCACCATCAGTGAGAGCCAACGCAGCCCACTGGCTTTGACGAAGTGCCCCTTCGAGGACCGTACCGGGTCGCGATAAATACCGCGCGCGCCCGGCCTTCGCCGGGGCAGGCTTTGATGCGCGCGCCCCAACGCCGTTCCATCGTGTCGTCGATCCCGATCACCACCGGACCGCGGTGCAACAGCCGATCCAGCACATGTAGCAGCAGTCGTGGCGCGACGGCGTGTGCGTCCCAGCGGGCTCGGCCCAGCACTTCACGGTGGCCAGAAAACCCTCCTGATCGCGCGATATTGCAATATTGGCTGCCCCTCCGTTGCCATGCCGCACTCTACGCCCAATCCGATCGCATCGCCCGGCGGGGCGGCTGGCCGGCTGCCGTTTGGGCGTTATGGTAAGTCGGGGCGGGCAGGGGGAAGGCTTCAGAAAAAGCGGGCGACTTGCGACATGACGCCCATATGTCGCGTCTCCGGCTGTCTGGTCAGAAAGTTCACGGTTGCCGCTCTAAGGTGACGTAACGCTGTAGCTGTGCAGGTGGATTTTCCACGCCTGCCCCTGACGCTCGACAACGTCCGACCAGAACCCTTTCGCATGCAGCGATGGAACGGCCCAGCTGCCGGCGATCACCGCCGTGCTGACAGACAGCATGCGCACTCATCTACGGGCTGAGCAAAGTCTTTTGCCGTAACGCAGTACCGATACGTCGAGCCCCGCGCCAATACCCGAGATGGCGCGACCACCACGCCTGGACCCGAGCGACGTTCACCGGGCCGCGGAAGTAGCCTTGGTATTCCGGCGCCGTGGGCCAGCGTGTGTGGCTGGCGCCTTTGCTCGCCACTCTGCAGGCTGCCGCAGACCAGTAACGCTGGTCTGCCCCAGACATAACGAGATCGACCGGCCGGCCGAACAGAGCTTCAAGCTGTTCGCGAGGGCCGAAATATTCCTCCAGTATCGGTCTGGGTGCACCTGGCTCGTAGGTCACCAACCGGTCTACGTCCGAACGGGCCGGATCGAAGTCACACCAGCGTGCAGCCGATCCGAATACCGTCGAGCCGACTGACGCGAAAACGTTGGCAGAGATCGGCGATGTCGCTCCGACGGGTCTCGACCAGTGGCAGCATGGATTGCCTTCTCCAGCTGGTCACGTCACACATCTTGCCACAGCACGATCGAGTGCGCCGGTGAAACGGATCGCCGATGACGGGAGTCATTTTCATTACGACAACTACCCAAGGTCCCTGCAGCCGCTTATTCCGGACGGCGGCAAGGCGGGGTTAGTTCGCCGCGATCCAGTCGACTACACGTTCGCCTATCATGATCACCGTCGCGTGGGCACCGCCTGACCTGGGAATACGCGGCATGACCGACGCATCAACCACCCACAATCCTTGGACGCCCTTGACTCGGCAGTATTGGTCAACGACCGCCATCGGATCTGCATCCTGTCCCATCTTACAGGTCCCGGACACGTGCCTGGCTGAGCCCACGGTCTGGCGTATCCACAGGTCCAAAGCGTCGTCGTCGGCCAGGATGGCGTCCGTGGGATGGATCCGGTGATCGGCCACGTCTTTATACGCGTCGGATTCCAGCAGTCTCATTGCCAATCTTAAGCCCTCGCGCACCCGTCGAATGTCATTTGGATGCTGGAGATAACGATAGTTAAAGGACGGCTGGACGCTGGGGTCGGCCGAGGCCAACTCGACGTATCCTGATCCGTCGGGCAACCCAAGGGTGCACGAGATCCGTGCCACCTGCTCAGGGGGGACGTCACCGCTCAGGTACCTTGTGCGTACACCGGGGACGCGCTCCCGCCGTTCGTCGACGACCGGGCTGGTCCTCAGCACCATATCGTTGATCGCACCTGACCCTTCGGCGGTGTAGTGCAGGCAAAAGTGCACGGCATCGGTATTAGCAGCAAGCGAGATGCCGTCCCTGACCTTGAATGTCATCTGGGCGCTGAGGTGGTTCCAGAGGTTCTGGCCTACGCCGGGGAGATGACAAACCGCTTGTATCCCAAATTGCCGCAGCTGGTCCTTGTGGCCGATGCCCGACAGCATGAGCAGGTGGGGCGATCTGATCGCGCCGGCGCTCAGCACTACCCGCCCGGCTTCGACCTGGAACACCTTTCCGCCGCTTTCGGCTTCCACGCCGACGGCCTCACCGTTCTTGACCAAGATCTTCCGCACGAACACGCCGCCCCGCACCGTCAGGTTCAGATAGTGACGCACCGGATTGAGATGCGTCATGGCGGTGCTCATTCGCACGCCGTCTATGTTATTCGAGGGAGACACGCCGAGGCCCGCGGGGTGCAGGCCATTCGTATCGTTCGTGGTGCCGAACCCCGCCTGCACACAGGCCGCATGAAAAGCCTGTTGGATGGTCGGCCAGGGACCTGACTGACGGCGTCTGACGGGCATCGGCCCGTCCGAGCCATGGCAATCATCCTGAATGTCGAGATCACGCTCCGATTTGCGAAAGTACGGCAGGATCTTGTCGTACGACCACTCATCGTTGCCGAGAGCTGCCCAGGAGTCGAAATCCTCGGGGAATCCCCGCTGCATGGCCTGACCGTTGATGGACGACCCGCCCCCGATCACCTTGCCCTGCGCCACGTGGATCGCCCCTTGCTCCTCGGTGATGGTGCCGCGCAAGGCCCAGTTGTGCTGTGAGTCCGGGGCTTCGGCAAAGCGGGTGTGGCCGAACTTGATTTCGTCCGGAAGATTGGCTGGATCAGGGTAATCCGGCCCGGCCTCCAGCAACAGCACGGACATATGTGCGTTTGCAGCCAATCGGCCGGCCAGCACCGATCCAGCCGCTCCCCCGCCGACGATCACCACGTCGTATTTCACAGCGTCCGCTCCTTCACCGACATTCCCCGGATTCTCGCGTTCGTGAAGGCTAGCGTCTCGCCTTTTCGCGCCTATCGCAACAAGCGTCGCCCGGATAGGCCCATCGCGTTGTTCAGCTCGCGATAAGGCAGCAACCCGGCATTGGAAGTCATCATGCTGCCGCGAAAATGAAGCATCAGACGGCGGTCGCCAGTGACGATCTGCTGTTGCCGCTGCTCTCATACCGTCATGGCCTCCCCGGACGTGAAACAGGGACGGTCATGATGGAAGGAACGAGCGGTGACACCCCGAACAAGGCGAACAGTGCCCGGTGCAGCACAGGCCGCAGTACTTCCAGTCCGCCACCCTCTGGTGTAGACGCCGCGGACCATGACCGCCCCCTATTCTGCGCCCGCCCTTGAGCCGGAGGTCACCTCACCGCTGATCCTGGCGCTGCCCAAGGGACGCATCCTCGCGGAATGCGGTGCCCTGCTGGCCCGCGCCGGAGTGGCCCCGGCGCCCGACTACGCCGATGACGAAAGCCGCCGGCTGCGCTTTCCCACAGACGATCCGACCCTGGACGTGGTGCGCGTCCGGCCGTTCGACGTCGCCACCTTCGTCGCGTTCGGCGCCGCCCAACTCGGCATCTGCGGTGCGGACGTGCTGATGGAATTCGACTACCCGGAAATCTACGCCCCGCTCGACCTCGGCATCGGCGTCTGCCGCGTCTCGGTCGCCGAGCCGGCCGAAACCGCCGGGACCGACGATCCCTCCCGCTGGTCGTATGTTCGCGTGGCAACGAAGTATCCCAATATCGCCCGGCGACACTTCGCCTCGCGCGGCGTGCATGCCGACGTGGTGCACCTGAACGGTGCCATGGAACTGGCCCCCGGCCTCGGGCTGTCCAGGCTCATCGTCGATCTGGTGCAGACCGGCTCCACGCTGCTCGCCAACGGCCTGGTCGAGACCGAGGTCATCGCCCCGATAACCTCCCGGCTCATCGTCAACCGCACCGCGCTGAAGACCCAGCCCGAGGCGATCGGCGCCTGGATTGCCCGTTTCCGCGCCGCACTCGGCCACGTATGAAGCGGCTCAGCACCGCCGACGCCGGCTTCGAGGCCGATTTCACCGCCCTGCTTGGGGAGGCGCGCGAAACCACCGAGCGCGTCGATCAGGCCGTGTCCGGCATCATCGCCGATGTGCGTGCGCGTGGCGATGCGGCGCTGCTCGACTACACCGCCCGCTTCGACCGGCTGACCCTGACGCAGGATCGGCTCTGCATTACCAAAGCGGAGATCGACACGGCCGTGGCCGGAATTTCGCCCGGCTTGATGGCTGCACTGGACAGCGCCGCGACCCGCATAGAATCGTTCCACCGCATGCAATTACCGGTTGATCTTCGCATTAGTGATGAGGCAGGCCTCACCCTTGGCATGCGTTGGAGTCCGCTCGATGCCGTCGGCCTCTACGTGCCGGGCGGCACGGCGGCCTACCCTTCCTCGGTGTTGATGAACGCCATTCCTGCCCTGGTTGCGCATGTGCCCCGCGTGGTCATGTGCGTCCCCAGCCCCGGTGGCACACTCAATCCGCTGGTTCTGGCCGCGGCGCGGCGTGCCGGCGTGTCCGAGATCTACCGTGTCGGCGGCGCCCAGGCGATCGCCGCGCTGGCCTACGGCACCGCCACGATCGCTCCAGTGGACCGCATCGTCGGCCCAGGCAACGCCTATGTCGCCGAGGCCAAGCGGCAGGTGTTCGGGCGCGTGGGGATCGATGCCATCGCCGGACCCTCCGAGGTCGTCATCCTCGCGGATGCGTCCAACGACCCGCGCCGTGTTGCGGTGGATCTGCTGGCCCAGGCCGAGCACGACGCGGCGGCGCAGGCCATCCTGATCGCCGACGATCCGGCGTTCGCCGATGCGGTGGCCGATGCGGTGGCAACCGAGCTGCCCACATTGCCGCGTGCCGCGATCGCAGGAGCGAGCTGGCAGGCTCACGGCGCCATCATCCTGGTCCGAGACTGGGACGAGGCCACCACGCTTGTGAACAGGCTCGCCCCCGAACACCTGCAGCTCATGCTGTCCGATCCTGAAGCGGTGTTCAGCCGCATCCGCCATGCCGGCGCGGTCTTCCTCGGCGCCAACTGTCCAGAAGCGGTGGGCGATTACATCGCCGGTCCGAACCACGTGCTGCCCACCGGGCGAACGGCACGATTTGCCTCCGGCCTTTCCGTCTATGATTTCCTCAAGCGAACCACTTGGGTCGCCGCCGATGCCGCCGGACTGGCCAACGTGGGACCCGACGCGATTGCACTTGCCGAAGCGGAAGGGCTCCAGGCGCACGCTCGCAGTATCGCACTGCGCCTGCGGCAGAACATGCCGACATAGGCTGGCCGGGTTGACCTTCCGCCGCCCCGCGCTCATGTTCCGGCGTAATATCAAACCTTTGAACGAGGCCTGATGTCAAAAGAAGACATGATCGAATTCAGCGGCACGGTGATGGAGCTGCTGCCCAACGCCATGTTCCGCGTCAAGCTCGACAACGAGCACAGCATTCTCGCACACACCTCCGGCAAGATGCGCAAGAACCGAATCCGCGTGCTAGCGGGCGATCGGGTGAACGTCGAGATGACGCCTTACGATTTGAGCAAGGGCCGGATCACCTTCCGCTTCAAGTGACCGTCCCCCCGCTGGTCCTCGCCTCGGCCAGCCCGCGACGGCTGGCGCTACTGGCTCAAATCGGGATCGTGCCGGACCGCGTCGTTGCGACGGACATCGACGAAACGCCGCTTCGTGGTGAACCGCCGCGTTCCCACGCACAGCGTCTGGCGCATGCGAAGGCGCAGGCTGTGGCCGAGTCCGCGACTTATGTGCTCGCGGCCGACACCGTCGTTGCCGTCGGACGCCGCATCCTGCCGAAGGCCGAGACCGAGGATCAGGCGCGACGCTGCCTGGCGTTGCTGTCCGGTCGGCGCCATCGTGTGGCGACCGCCGTCGTACTCGTGGCCCCCGACGGGCGGCGCGGCGAGCGCCTGGTGCAGAGTGTCGTGGGCTTTGCCCGCCTGACCGAGAAGCAGGTCACGGGCTATCTGGCAAGCGGCGAGTGGCAGGGAAAGGCCGGCGGCTATGCCGTCCAAGGCCGTGCCGCCGCGTTCGTTCGCTTCCTCTCGGGCAGCTACTCCAATGTGGTCGGACTGCCGCTGTTCGAGACCGCACAGTTGCTGCGCGGCCTCGGCTGGCCGATGCCGTGACAACTCGGATCCTGGCCTCAGCCAGCCCCGGCGAAGTACGCGTTGCGGTGGTCCGGGACGGGGCCCTGCTGGATTATGCCATCTGGCGCCCTGGAGCGCCGGACGGCGTCGGCGATCTGTATCGCGGCAGAGTGACGGCCCGGATGCCCGCCATGGCGGGTGCGTTCGTGGCGCTCGACGGGACCGATGGCTTCCTGCCGGACAGCGAAGGTGCGGCGGGGCTCACGGAAGGCGATGTGCTGGTGGTCCGGGTCACCCGCTCTGCTCAGGGTGGCAAGGGCCCGCGGCTGACCACGCGGCTGACGCCGGGCGAGGGATCAGGGGGGATCACCAGGCCGCTCGGGCTGCTCGCGCGCAGCGACGGCCCCTTGCTTGAGGTCGCGGAGCGTTACCCAGACGCTGCCGTGTTGGCGGATGACGCCGCGCTGCTTGCCCGATTTCGCCCTCGATTGGCTGCGCGTTTATCGTTATGTGACAAGCCGATAGACGACGATACTGCGGATCAGATCGAAGCGTTGGCGCGACCCGCTGTCGACCTGCCGGGAGGATCGCGCCTGCACATTCATCCGACCCCCGCACTGGTGGCGATCGACGTGGATGCCGGGGGCGCGATAGGCACGGGCCACGCCAGGACGGCCGCGCATCTGGTGGTCAACCGGTCGGCGATTCCGCCGCTCGCTCGGCAGATCAGACTGCGCAACCTGTCGGGCGCGATCCTGGTCGATTTTGCCGGACTGCCGGCCCGCCGCCGCGCAGAACTCGGGCCGGCGCTGGCCGCTGCGCTGGCCGACGACCCCCTGCGCCCACGCCTGCTCGGCTTCACCGCACTCGGGCTTGCCGAGATCGTCAGGCCGCGTATTCATCCGCCGCTGCACGAATTACTGGCGGGTCCGCATGCTGCCGGTCTGGTCGCTCTGCGGCAGATCGCGGCAGACCATTCCGCCGTCCCGCATCGTTTGCCACCATTGCGCGCCTCCCCAGCTGTGATCGCCGCGCTTGAGACGGATGCCGAGGCGTTGCCAGACCTTGCGCGACGGGCGGGGCGTCCCTTGATCCTGCATGTCGACCCCACGCTGCGTGCGACAGAATGGGTCGTCGAGGACAGGCATGAATAAGGTCCGGCGCTATTCGACCTGCCCGGTCTGCGGCAAGCCCTCCGCGGAGGCCACCCAGCCCTTCTGCAGCCGGCGCTGTGCCGATGTCGATCTCGGACGCTGGCTTACCGGCCAGTATCGTATTCCCGGCCCGGACGCCGAACCGGACGAGGACCCGCCACCGGACGCTGCTTGATCGGTCTGGTGGCATATTGTATTGGCTGCCGCCTCCTTCAGGCTGTTCGGACGCAGGCTGTCCGGCTCGGATGCCCAGGTAGCTCAGTTGGTAGAGCATGCGACTGAAAATCGCAGTGTCGGTGGTTCAATTCCGCCCCTGGGCACCATTTTAGCCTATTAAATCAAATACTTATTGGCCACGAGCAGGCTGGCAACGTGGCCTCGTCACCTGCGCGGAAGCACAGCGGAAGCAGCACATTGCGCGTGGGAGACTGGGCAGCGCGCGAGTAAGCCTTGGTAGGCGAAGGCTCCGCCGGCGTGTCGGGCGCTCCCCGCAATCGCCGTTAACAGCGGATTACCGGTATGCGGGCCACCCAGGAGACGCAGAATCAACGTCCTATTATCTCGCTGCAATCAAGCTGGTTGGAATATCTTGCGGTGTATCAAGAAACCGATGGCCAAGAGGATTGCTACTTGTCAAGAAATTCGACGCTCCTGAACCATTCAATGCTTCCTTATCCGGCACAATTTGATCTGCGCGATCCATCAGGCACCAAATGCGGCCTGCAAGCGACGAAACGCGGGCGCGGAGACCCGCTTCCCTACCCGCCCAGCGGATGGTTTTGGTTGCCTGCCAACAACGACAATTCGACCGCGCGGTGCAGCAACACCCATAGCAGCCGGGTTGCCCGCCGCGCTCTGCCTCTTGTTTAAGCTCGCGCGAGCTTTCAGCAGTCGGCGGACGGCAGAGGCCACGCGAGGCTTCGAGCGAGGCCACACCGCCGTCACGTCGAGTATCTGCCGCAGCTTGACCGGGCAGACTTGTGGCACCGGTTGCGGCTCGCGGGCTTCGGTGACTGCGGTTCGAACGCCAGCGCGAGCGCGTGATCGTTCCTGATCTGCCCGCATGCAGCCTCATACTCGAACTTCGAGGTGGATCCCGCTCAACCGCCGGGGATGCACGAGCTTCGCTGCCCATTCCTGGGCTTCCATCCGCGCCATCATGCACTGGCCACGCCACACCCGACGTCGGAGATCTGGGCCACGCGATCTCCCGCAGCGCAGCTATCAGCGCACCGCGCACATGCCGGCTGACGCATTGCAGCCGATCATTATCCGCAACGATTTCCATCGCTTCGTCACTTAAGGGGTCGAGTCTCATATCCCGCGACTCCACGATATTGGCGGCTTTTTACCACAGCGACTCCGCCTCTGGCGCTATGTGTAGGCGGGCGATTATTGTCCACTCCGAGGCACGGTGGGCGCAGCGATCAGCGCCGGCCTCTCCATCGGCCGGGACTGACGGCTGGGCCAGACACGGCGCCGGCCATGACTGAGCCATGGCATCCGCAAGCTATTACGAAATATGGAAGGGGATCATGGTGCCGACGCCACCGGGCGGCAACCTCACAGATTCAAACCCCGATGAAAGCACCACGCCCTCAGAATTCTGCTGCAATTGCAAGCCGCTACCTCCGGTGAGCCGTACAGTATCCACGACTTTCTTGCCGTCGAACATTCGCAACGTGTCATCGTGAAGGCTTGCGCTAGTCACATGACGAAGGCCCATAAAAGCTGCGAAATCGAATAAGCTTTGGGGGCCGCCGCCGAGATCGGCAGTGCCGGATTGTGATAAGTCAATAAGCCCATGGAATTTAGTGGGATCATCGATCTGAAGAGACGCCGTAGGCGCAGCACTGCCGAGCCTGAAGGTGAGCCCTCTTGCGACTGAGCCGTCGATCTCCATCGCAATACCGTTGTGATTTCCGCCAAGAAGATCAAGGGTTCCCGATCCTACTAGATCTGCATCAAATACCGCACTGCCTGTAGAACCACCATTACCATCGAACGTGCTTGTGCCGATAAAGTTTATGGTTCCACCGGAAATGTTCAGGTGTTGGCCCCTTTCAATAAGAGAGTCATTTCAACGCATTAGCCGAGCTGGACGGAAGGGGTTGCGTGATTCCAGCGGCTGCGATTCTCTCGCGGTTGCGAACACACAGGAGTCACGCCATGGCCTGGACTGAAATCACGCGCCTCAAGTATCGGCGCGATGGGCTGCGCTATGCAAGCGATACCACTGACGAGGAATGGGCGGTGATCGAGCCGCATATGCCGCCGCCGGCAAGTTGTGGGCGAACCCGCAAGACCAGCATGCGGGATGTGGTCAATGCCATATTCTACATTGCCCAGTCCGGCTGCCAGTGGCGCATGCTGCCGACGGATTTCCCGCCGTTCACCACAGTGCAGCGGTATTTCTACGCTTGGCGTGACGATGGGAGATGGCAGACCATCAACCACGCGCTGCTGATGGAAGTACGCGAAGCGGCGGGCCGCGAGGCAAGCCCAACCGCGGGCATTATCGACACCCAGTCGGTGAAAACCACAGAGGCGGGTGGCCCGCGCGGCTATGCAACGATCAGTAAGAAATACCGTACCATCATTGTGAACGTTTACAGTGTTGGTCACACTGAGATGGAGCCTTGCTGCCGCATGTGTATTGATGTTCGCATTACTAACCGAGAGCGTATCTCCCATCAGCGCGTTTCCGGAAACATTCATAACGCCTTGCGTCATGCTCAGGTTATCGCCTGGCTGCGGAACCCCCATCGGATTCCAGTCGCGCGGATTGCTCGCGTTGTTATTCCCGCCGCCCTTCCACGTGCGTGTTGTCGCCATGATCGTTCTCCCCTTACCGTTGCCTCACATTGAATCAGTCTGCCCGCTGCGGCGACGGCGCAGGATACCGCCTGCCCCTGTCAGACCAGACCTCAAATGCCTTCGCGGAGGTTACCGACAACGAGCCTCCGACGATCGGCTATTCGGGCGAAGAGGCAGACCCGGAAGGGTATTCCAACCCTCCGGCCCACCATACTAAGACTTCAGGAGCGACGCAGATGCAGACGGTCCGATGTGAGGAATGCGCTCTGGCGTCCCGGTCGGCAGGCGATCATTGTCCACCCACATGCCGAGCCGCATCGCCACCCATGCCCATCGCCCCAAGCGGGCACCCCGGAAGAAGGCGAAGACCGCTGCCATCACCGGGCCGGCGATCGTCATAGCTTCCAGCAAGCGGGACCGGCGCCGCGAGGTGGTCGACGACGACACTGAGGCTTCTCCCGAGATCAAGGCATTCTTCGCCCGCATGATGCGGCCGCCCTGATGCCGGCCCGGCCTGTTCCCCCCGCCACTGGCGTAGCTACGGCGATCATCCGCTACCCTACGGCGCGGAAGCCCTGGACGAGCCGTTCAGCGCCTTCCCGTCATGGTTCCTCCGGGTCGAGTGCGAACGGTGCGGCAAGGAGCGGATGCTATCCGAGACACACACGCCCCAACGAGCTATGCCGATCCGCGACATCCTCGACCGCATGCGCCATGACGGCTGCGGCGGCCGGCCGAAGCTTGCGGAACTGATCATCGCGATCCCCGGTGCCAGCCGACCGGTGCGCCGGATCGTGCTAATGGTCCGGGCCACCGGGTGACCGGGGATACGTGGAAGGGTAGAATATGCATGATGAATTGTGGGCTGGGGTCAATTTCAAACTTCAGAGCGCGGAGTTTCATTATGAGCAGATGGGGAAGTCGCTCCAGCGACCGGTAGCAACCGCTCACGAAGCCATGGGTCTGATCCCTGAGACGGGTTGGCAGCGGTCCTTCCCCGCCTATCTGGATGCGTTTCTCTCGGTAACCCGAAGTGTTCCCGACGTTATTAAATGCTGTTTTGGCGTCGACACCGGGAATAAAACAATGAGAGAGTGGTTCAGTTCCCTCACTGATGATGAACGTCACCGCCGCAACCTCTTTGATAAGGGATTTAAGCTTATATCTGACCGCTTTCGGCTACTTCCCCTCAGTGAAGCGCGGAATAAGAGCGTGCATCGCTCTGGCTACCCTGACATGAAGATGAGGGTGAGCGGCATGATGGGGGTGATATATGAAGGCAGTCCCGTTAATCCCGTACCGACCTCTGAAACACAGCAGACCGACCCCGAGTATTCATGGCTCGTCAAACCACGTCCTGTTTACCCAATGCCGGATCAATTCACCATCGACGGTGAGCCGCTATTCTCCGTATGCCAAGACTACATCAACCATGCGAAGACCCTCATAAATGAAGCGCGCACCATCTCAGACCGCGAGCATGGAACCGAGAGCCTAACGCCGCCGCCGTGACCGAGGACACCCCGCCGCCCTTGACCGGCGCTACGGCCCGCCGTGACGTCGAGCAAACCGGTGACTCGGAACTCTCAGACCAAGTGATTCCGAAGTCGATTTAGATTTTAGAATCGCGAATCCCCCTCACAGACCCAACGAAAAGGACTCGCAATTCCTCCCAAACCAAGTTTTCCAGATTGATATTTTGAAATAGTTAAATCAAGTACTGATTAGTGGCCACGAGCAGATTGGTCGAGCGCACACCGCAACCGCTATCTCGCAGCGAATTGCCGGCATGAAGTCGACCAGGAGACGCAGAATCAACATCCTATTGTCCCGCAGCAATCAACCCAGTGGACTAGACAAGATATTGCGCTGTATCAAGAAAAGTGGGGATTGCGATTTGCCAAAAACTCGCCGCGGTACGAGCGTCTTCCACAGGACATAGGCAAGGCACACCAGGATGTGCGCCAGAACACGCGTCTCACGCTGATGCCAGATCGGACGGATCGACAACTCGCTCTTGTGGATGCGGAAGGCGGCCTCGGCTTCGGTAAGATGAATGTGGGTCCGCCACAACGCCTCGGGCGTCCCGTCGCTGACATTGGTGCGCCGCACCTGCGTCAGTCATCGGTGGCGTTGCCTTGGCCGCGCGGCGCGGTGGATTGGCTGACGCTGTCGCTGGTGGCTCTGGACTGCGCAGTGACGGGCCGTCGATGCGGATGGTGACGCAATGATGCTGCAGGCGATCGAGCATTGCATCGACCAGAGACTTCTTGTCGAACAGATCATACCAGTCCGGCAGATCGAGATTGGTGTGTCAGCGCCGGCCACAAAAGCACCTCGGTCGAAAGCATGATCGGGGCGGCGCTGGCTGCCCGCCCATCAGTCTGCATAACCGTCGGGGTGCGCCTCGCGCCAGAACAATGCAGTGCGCACGATCTCATCCAGGTCGGCGAAACGCGGCCGCCAGCCAAGCTCGCGGTGCGCACGCTCGGACGAAGCCACCAAGACTGCCGCGTCGCCCGGCCGGCGCGGGCAGAACCGGTACGGCACCTGCCGTCCCGACACGCGCTGCACGGCTTCGATCACCTGCAGCACCGAATGCCCCATGCCGTTGCCGAGGTTGACGGTGACGCTGCCGCGTTCCAGCCGGTCCAGCGCCAGCAGATGGGCATCCGCCAGATCGGTCACATGCACATAGTCGCGCAGGCATGTGCCGTCGGGCGTGGCATAGTCGCTGCCGTACACCTCAAGTTCCGGGCGTCGGGCGAGTGCCGCATCGATCACAAGCGGAACGAGATGCGTTTCCGGGCGATGGTCTTCGCCGTAGTGGCCTTCCGGATCGGCACCGGCTGCGTTGAAATACCGCAGCGACGCATAGCGCAGGCCATGCACGCGTTCCGCCCAGAGCAGCGTGCGCTCGAGGAACCACTTGCTGTCGCCATAGGGCGATTCCGGATGCAGCGACGCATCTTCCGGGATAGGCACGACGGTGGGCGTGCCGTACAGCGCCGCGGTCGATGACATCACGAAGCGCAGGACGCCATGGCGCACACAAGCCTCGATCAGCCGCATGCCGTTGACGCCGTTGTCGATCAGATAGCGGAACGGCAGGCGCATGCTCTCGCCCACCTGGGAAAGTGCTGCGAAGTGGAACACCGCGTGCCACGGCCCATCGGCCAGAACCGTCTCCACAACGCCGGAATCCGCCAGGTCAGCAACGATCAACTCGACGCCGGATGGCACGGCCGCGCGGTGCCCGGTGCGCAGATTGTCGAGCACCACGACGGTGTCGCCCCGCGCGGCGAGGGCAGCTACAAGATGGCTGCCGACATAACCGGCTCCGCCGGTGACCAGATAGCGCCGCGCCATTGTCTGCCTACTCCCGGAAGTAGCCGCCGTGGCGCGGAAGATACACCTCCGCATCGGCGTAGCCAGAGCGCACGTGGACGTTGACGTCCACCTGAGTCAAGGCCGCCCCAACCACGTTGACGTGGGCTTGCTCCAGTAGGTCGAGAGCATTCAGCACCACATCGCGTGGCGTACGGCGCCAACGCACGCAGAGCAGGGTGGCATCAGCCAGGCCGGCGACAATGCGCGCATCCGTCACAGCCTGCGCCGGCGGGGCATCGAGCAGCACAAGATCGTAGTCCTGCCGCAGCGCTTGCAACAGGCGCGACATCGTGGCGGACATCAGCAGGCCAAGCGCATTGGCTTCACCGGTGCCGGCAGGGATGTAATCCATGCCGGCAGTCGTGTCCTTGCGGATGATATCGGCGGGCAAGGCTCGGCCCTGCAGGAAATCGACAAGACCCGGACCCGGCCTGGACTGCGTGAACTGGGCGAACGAAGACTGACGGATGTCGCAGTCCAGCACGATGACCCGTTCGCCGTTCATCGCCGCGAGACGCCCCAGCGCGCGGGTGACCGTGGTCTTGCCTTCCGCGGGCAGCGCCGCCGTTATCGCAACGATGTGTGGCCTGTCCGGCCGGAGCGACAGACCGGCCCGCAGCGACCGTAGCTGCTCGGCGAGCGCCGATAGCGGCTTCCGAGCGGCATATTCGTCGATGCTCATATGCTCAAGCGCCCGTCGCCGAATGCGTGGTATCAAGGCAAGGCAGGGCAGCCCAAGCACCGTGCGGATATCGTCGCCGCTGCGAAAGCGCCGATCGGCGAGCTCGGACAGATAGACCAGCAGCAGGCCGAATACGACGCCGAACGCCGCGGCGGCTGCCATAATCGGCCCGGTGCGTGGAAAGCTCGGGCGCTCCGGTGGCAATGCCAGTGAGATCTCGTGTGCATCCGGCGTCTCGATCGCCGATTGCTGTGCGGTCTGCTGGATGCGCTCCAGCACCGACTGCAGTAGGCCACGCGACGCTTCGGCATCGCGCTGCAGCGCATTGAGGGGTATCTGCGCCTGCGAATCCCGGTCCAGCTGACCCTGCACCTCAAGCAGGTCCTGCTCCAGCGAAGCGACCCGCTCGCGATCTGCGCTCACTTCGGCATCGATCGCGGCGACCGCGTGGGCAACTTCCACGGCCACGCTCCGGTCCACCTCGGCCAGTTGCGCGCGCAGGCTTTGCACATCCGGATGACTGGGACCAAGGCGGCCAAGCATCGACTGCATTTGCGCGGCCAGTTGCCCCTGACGGGCGCGCAGCTGGACGACCGAGGGCGTGATTGCCGCTTGTGCGGCAGCGCCGGTCCGGCCGCTGGCGGCATCAAGCCGACCCTCCGCCCCGGCCAGGGCGTTGCGGGAATGCACCAGCTCTTCCGTGAGCAGGCTGATCTGCTCGGTGTCGAGCCTCGCATGCATTCCCTCGACGAGACCTTTTTGGATACGGTACTTGGCGATCTGATCCTCACTGCGACGGACCTCGTCGCGCAGTTCCTTCGCTCGTCGCTCCAACCAATCTCTGGCGCGCGCGACGGCGCCGTACTTGGCGCCTAACTGGGCCTTCACGTAGGCGTCCATCGCATCATTGACCGCGGCTGCGGCCAGAACGGGATCTTCCGCGGTGAACGAAACGTCGAGCACGTGCGACGACTTCAGTGGCGTGACGGTCAGCGCGGCCTGCACGGTCTGCAGCGTGGCGTTGCGCACCGGATCCAGCCGTGGGCCCGACATGTCACTGGCCGGCTCGGGCGCCGCGGCAAGGCCGGGCATGAATCTTGCGAACCGCTGTCGCAGCGATGCCATGACACGCCGCATCAACGATGCCGGCCGAAGGCTTTCATTGAATTCCGCGTTTGCGTGCAGATTGAGCCGACTGGCCACCTGCTCCACGAGGGGCATGCCACGCAGCACTTCCGCCTGGGTCGCCATCACGGCGTCGGTGATCGGATCGGCCCGCAATATGCTTTGCAGCTCGCGCAGCTTGTACTCGCTTGCGTCGTAGAGCAGCGTGCCGGTTGCCGTGTAGAGCGGCGTGAGCTGGCTGATGGCCACATAGGTCAGCAATGGCGCCAGAAGCATCGACGCGAGCAAAGGCAACCTGCGCCGCCGCAGAATTGCGAGAATTGCGGCTCCGCTCAGAGCCGCAGGGTCATAT
Organism: uncultured Alphaproteobacteria bacterium; assembly: GCA_963780095.1. GTDB lineage: Bacteria > Pseudomonadota > Alphaproteobacteria > Acetobacterales > Acetobacteraceae > JAMXLO01. Next base: position 257,332 of record CAWABH010000040.1, on the reverse strand, counting down.
CTCTCGGATGGCGCGTGCAACTGCGAGCGATCACGCCGAATCATCGGTGGCGTTTGTTGGGATCCTGCAGGTCGGTCGAGCATCGCCTGTCCTGGGTCGGGCATGAGGTTGGCAATCCCGGTCAGCCAAGCTACCCGATCGACCACATGTAACCGCGCGCGCCTTAATTACTGGCTAATCGGGCGGCTGGCATACTCGGCGCATGAAACCCTTCGTCCTTGCGGACGTGGCTCCGTCTTGGCGTTTGCACCTTGTCTCCCTGTTCCTGCTGGCGCTCGCCGGTTGCAGCGGGCCTGGCAGTGGGCTTCCGCCGCTGCCGGTCACCGATCCAATTGCATACACTTTGGGGCCGGGCGATCAGGTGCGCATCATCACCTTCGGCGAGGACACGCTGACCGGCGAATTCAGGGTGAACGACAGCGGCAGCATCGCCCTGCCGCTGGTCGGCGCCGTTCATGCCGCCGGCCTGACCTCGGCCGAGCTGGAAACGTCCGTGGGTTCCGCGTTGCGGCGGGGCAATCTGGTGCGCAATCCCTCGGTGGCGGTGGAGATCATCGCGTATCGCCCGATCTACGTGCTGGGCGAGGTCAACAAGCCCGGCCAGTATGCCTACCAGCCAGGGATGACGGTGGTAACGGCGGTGGCGGTGGGCGGCGGCTTCACCTACCGCGCCGTCGAGGGCTATGCTGCGATCGTTCGCACAGTCGAGGGCAAGGCCGTTGAGGGCAGGGCCAGCCGGCAGAGCTACATTCAGCCGGGCGATGTCATCACGATCTTCGAGCGTCGATTCTGAGGCCGCGGCCGACGGGCGGCGATCGTTCGTCAGGGGGTTGGCGGTCGGGTTCGCGGCTCTGGTGACGGTGGCGGCGTCGCCAGACACGCCGGCACCCGGTCCGCTGCATATCATCGGCGGCCAGGCGGCCGGGTGCATCGCCGGCGCGGTGAGGCTGCCGGCCGAGGGGGTGGGGTTCCAGACGATCCATCTCGAGCGCAGTTCGTTCTGGGGTGCGTCCTCGACCATCGCCCGGATCGAACGGCTGGGCGAGGAGGTACACGCGGCGGGGCTGGGGGATCTCTACGTCGAGGACATCTCCCGTCCGCGCGGCGGACCGCTGCCTGGCGGGCATGTGAGCCATCAGCTTGGGATCGATGTCGATGTCGGACTCGACGTGCGGCCGAAGCCAACGCTGGATGCGTCCGGGCGCGAGACCGTGGAACTGCCCAGCATGGTGCGCGCGGATCAGCGCGGGGTCGATCCTGCGCACTGGACGCCGGGCGTGGTCACGCTTCTGCGTCTTGCTGCCAATCTGCCGGAGGTCGACCGAATTCTCATCAATCCGGCGATCAAGCAGCAGCTCTGCGAGACGGTGCAGGGTGACCGGTCCTGGCTGCGGCTGATGCGTCCCTGGTATGACCACGCCGCGCACATGCATATCCGCTTCCGCTGCCCGGCCGATCAGCGCGACTGCATCCAGGCCGCACCACCGCCACCCGGCGATGGATGCGATGCGTCTCTGCAATGGTGGTTCGACCAGCTGAGCGCGCCGCCCAAGCCGGCGGCACCGTACCATCCGCCGCCGTTGCCGGCCGCCTGCTTGGCAGTGATGGCAGCGGAGTAGGTGCTGTGCAGCGAAGGAGAGCGGGCGTCGTTGGTCGGATGAGTTACTCTCATGTACATCTTTGCCGCTTTGCGGGCGATGCGCCACCGATGATGACAACGACGCATGCGGTCCGCGCTCGATCCGTCATGGCCGGGCTTGTCCCGGCCATCAGAAGCGGCACTCTGCCCCGACGGATGGCCAGGACAAGCCCGGCCATGACGAGAGGAACGAGTGGCGATGGGAGGTCATTGGTTCGGGCGGCTGGTATGGGAACCTCTGGCGCTCCGTGCCGACCTCTCCCGCGCGGCGGGCGAGATGTAATCATTGTGCCTTCGCTTCCCTTCGTCGCGCGTGCAGGATGAATTCGGTATAGCCGTTCGGCTGCACGCGGCCCTTGAACACGAGATCGCATGCCGCGCGAAACGCCGGTCCATCGAAGCCGGGCGCCATTGGGCGGTAGTTCGGGTCATCGTCATTCTGCCGGTCCACCACGGCAGCCATCCGCTTCATGGTCTCCATCACCTGCGCCTCGCTTGCAATTCCGTGGTGGAGCCAGTTGGCAACATGCTGGCTGGATATCCGCAGCGTGGCGCGATCCTCCATCAGGCCGACATCGTGGATGTCAGGCACCTTGGAACAGCCGACACCCTGATCGATCCACCGCACGACATAGCCCAGTATCCCCTGGCAGTTGTTGTCCAGCTCCTGCTGCACGTCGTCCGGCGACCAGTTCGGCCGATCGGCAATCGGGATCGTCAACAGATCGGCAAGCGGCGCACGCGGGCGCTTCGCCAGCTCCTCCTGCCGCTGTGCGACGTCAACCGCGTGATAATGCAGTGCATGCAGTGTTGCCGCGGTGGGCGAAGGGACCCATGCGGTATTCGCCCCCGCCTTCGGATGGCCGATCTTCTGCGCCAGCATCTCCGCCATCCGGTCGGGCGCCGCCCACATGCCCTTGCCGATCTGCGCGCGCCCACGGAACCCGCAGGCCAGCCCGATATCGACGTTCTGGTCCTCGTACGCCTTGATCCATGCGGTGTTGCGCATCTCGTTCTTGCGAATCATCGGACCCGCTTCGATCGACGTATGGATCTCGTCGCCCGTGCGATCGAGGAATCCGGTGTTGATGAACACCACACGGTCCTTCGCTGCACAGATGCAGGCCTTCAGATTGGCCGAGGTGCGGCGCTCTTCGTCCATGATGCCCATTTTCAGTGTGTTCCGCGCCAGGCCCAGCATCTCCTCCACGCGGGCAAAGACCGTGTCGGTGAAAGCCACCTCCTCCGCGCCGTGCATCTTCGGCTTCACGATGTAGACCGATCCCGCGCGGCTGTTGCGCAACGCGCTCTTGCCGCTCAGTTCGTGCATCGCGATCAGCGAGGTCACGGCGGCATCCAGCAATCCCTCGGGCGTCTCGCCGCCCGATGCATCGCGCACCGCATCGGTATACATGTGGAGGCCGACATTGCGCACCAGCATCAGACTGCGCCCCGGCAAAGTGAGCGTCCCGCCGCCCGGCGCCTGGTAGACCCGATCCGCGTCAAGCCGGCGCGTGATCGTCTCGCCAACCTTCGTGAAGGTTTCGGCGAGTGTGCCCTGCATGAGGCCGAGCCAGTTGCGATATGCCGCGACCTTGTCATCGGCATCGACCGCGGCAATCGAATCCTCGCAGTCCTGGATCGTGGTGATCGCCGCCTCCAGCACAACATCGGCCACGCCGGCCGCGTCCTCCTTGCCGATGGGATGACTTCGGTCGATCACGATCTCGATGTGGAGTCCGTTGTGCTTAAGCAGCAGCGTGCTCGGGCTTTCGGCATCGCCCGCATAGCCGACGAACTGGGCCGGCTGCGCGAGCGCGGTCCGCAAATCATTCTTCAAGGTAGCTGAAAGCCTGCCGCCATCAAGCTGGTAGCGGATGACCTCCTGATGACTGCCGAGCGCGAGCGGCACGGCCTGATCCAGGACCTGCCTGGCCTTCGCCACGACACGGGCGCCGCGTGTCCGATTGTAGCCGGGCCCGCGCGTAGCGCCGCCGTCTTCCGGGATGGCGTCGGTGCCGTACAGGGCATCATAGAGGCTGCCCCAGCGCGCGTTTGCGGCATTCACCGCGTAGCGCGCGTTGGTCACCGGCACGACGAGCTGCGGACCGGCGATGCTGGCGATCTCGGGATCGACGTTGTCGGTGCCGATCGAAAAGTCGGCAGGCTCGGGCTGCAGGTAGCCGATGCCGCGCAGGAATTCCAAATACGCGCCGGTGTCAATCGCCTTGCCGCGGTTGTCCAGGTGCCATGCATCGATCTGGCGCTGCAACGCATCGCGTTTGTCGAGCAGGGCCTTGTTTCGTGGCGCGAGGTCGTCGAGCAGCGCACCAAAGCCCTGCCAGAAGGCACCGGCGTCGATCCCGGTGCCGGGGATCGCTTCGGCATTGATAAAATCATGCAGCGGTCTGGCAACCTGCAGGCCACCAGCGTTGACAAAGTCCATTCAATCCAACTCCTCGACGGGTTGACTCCACGGCACGTCACAGCGAACCCGGAACTTCCGAGCGCTGTCTGCTTCCTTGGTCGTTGTCCCCCCGTGAGAGTGCGGCGGCCTCAGCCGCGATGTCGGGCCTTGCGCCAGGCCTCGTAGGCAGACCGGGTCGCCTCGCTAGGCGGATAGGTGCCCGTCAGAGCGGCGCCATCGGCCACCCGCTCCAGCAGGAACGCCTCCAGTTCCTCCTGCTCCGCCGCATCCCGCGCCACCTCGTCGGCCATGGCGCGCGGAATGACGGTGACGCCGTCCCGGTCGCCGACGATGATGTCGCCGGGATACACCGCAACGCCGCCACAGCCAATCGGCACGTCACTCTCCACCGCGTGATGCTGGGCGAGGTTCAGAGGCGCGCTCGGGCCGGCACAGAACACCGGAAATTGCGCCATCTCGCCGATCGGACCCGCGTCGCGGATGCCGCCGTCGCCGACCAGCCCGGCGACACCCCGCTTCATCAGCCGCGTGACCAGGATCTGGCCCGCGCAGGCGGCGCGCGTATCGCCGCGGCAGTCGATCACCAGCACATGTCCCGCCGGGGTGATCTCGATCGCCTTGCGCTGCGGATGCTCCGGATTGCCGAACACCGAAACCGTGTCGACATCCTCGCGCGCCGGGATGTTGCGCAAGGTGAAGGCCGGGCCGACGAGATTGCCTTCGTATCGCGTGAGCGGGCGTACGCCCTGCATGAAGGCGTTGCGCAGGCCGCGCTTGAACAGCTGCGTTGTCAGGGTCGCGGTGCTGACCAGACGGAGCTGCTCGATCGTGGCGCGGGCAAGGCCGGACATGGATTCTCCTCGATCGCCGGGAGGCCTCCCGGAGCGACCTTGATACAGGTAAATACCGAAACAAGGCTCGATTACAAGTCTGCCGCAACCGGACGGGCGTCGCATGGCTGCGGGCCAGGTTTCCGAAATGCGCCCGTAACTGCTATGCGGTGGAGGATCGTGGATGGCCCTGACGCCACGCGCCGACCGCGCGGGGGTGAGGGGCAGGCTGATCGAAACTGCCAGGGAAACGACCATGAACAGCACAGCAACCACCCGCCGGGCGCTGATGGGCGGCGTGGCTGGATTGGCGACGTTCGGCACGCGCGGTGCGCTTGCTGCCGCCCCACTGGCATTGCCGCCCGCGCCGGTCATGCTGAACGTCATCGACGTGGCGGGCCAGTTGCAGCTGACGCAGCGCGCCATGGAACAATACGCGAAAGCCAATCCCAAGGTGGTGTCGAAGATTTCGTTCTCCCAGGCGCCGGCGCCCGAGCTGCCGGGCAAGATCAAGGCGCAGCAGGATGCCGGCCGGGTCGATATCGATCTGGTGCTGACCGGCACCGACGGCCTGGCCGCGGGCATCGACCAGAAGCTGTGGGTGCCGCTGGTGACCGATTACGCGTCCGAATTGCCCAAGCTGGCGGAGATCTATCTCCCCGGCGCGCTGAAGATGCAGGCACTGGCGCAGGATCAGGCGGTGTGCGTGGTGTTCTGTCCCGCCGGTCCGATCATCGAATACATGCCGGACGCGCGTGAAGCAGGCGCCGAAGACGGCGCAGGAACTGCTGGACTGGACCAAGGCGCATCCGAAGCGGTTCATCTACGCCCGGCCGGCCAACTCCGGGCCCGGGCGGACCTTCCTGCAAGGGCTGCCCTATATTCTGGGCGACAAGGATCCGATGGACCCGGACAAGGGCTGGGACAAGACCTGGGCCTATCTCGTGGAACTGGGCAAGAACATCGAGTACTACCCGACCGGCACCGGCGCGGTAATGAAGGAACTGGCCGAGGGCTCGCGCGACATGATCGCCTCCCACCTTGGCTGGGATCTTAATCCGCGCATCCTCGGCGTGGTGCCGATGGAGGCGCAGATCGGCACGCTGGAGGGCTTCCACTGGGTGACCGATGCACGGTACTGGGCCATTCCCAAGGGCGTGTCGCAGGACAAACTCGCGGTGCTGCTCGACATGACGCGATACATGCTGAGCAAGCCGGCGCAGGCGATGACCTGGGACAAGGGATATTTCTATCCCGGCCCGGCGGTGAAGGACGTGCCGCTGTCGATGGCGCCGCAGGACAGCCAGGACGCCGTAAACAGCGTGCGCCGCGACTTCATCGACAAGCTGATCACCGAGGTCCCCTCCGAGGTGCCATTGCCGGCGGACAAGCTGGTGTATGCATTCCAGCGCTGGGACCAGCAGGTCGGCGCGCGGGTCGGCAAGTAGCGGCGCATGGCCATCGCCTCGCGCGAATTCCGCGAGCTGCGGCTCGATCGGATGAGCCGCGACTTCGGTCAGGTGCGCGCGTTGCGCGACGTGACGCTGACGGTGAAGCGGGGCGAATTCGTCGCCCTGCTCGGGCCGTCAGGTTGCGGCAAGTCCACCGCGCTGAACTGCATAGCCGGGCTGCTTCAGGTGACCGGCGGCGCGATCTGGCTGGACGATCAGCGCCTGGACGAGATGGGGCCGGAGGATCGCGGCTTCGGCATGGTGTTTCAGAACTACGCGCTGTTCCCGCACATGACCGTGCGGCGCAACATCGGGTTCGGCCTGGCGACACAGCACCGGCCGAAGGCCGAAATCGCGCGACGCGTCGAGGAGGCGCTGGCCCTGGTGCGGCTCGGGAACCAGGGCGACAAACTGCCCGGCCAGCTGTCCGGCGGCCAGCAGCAGCGCGTGGCGATCGCGCGTGCCATCGTGGTGGAGCCGCCGCTGGTGCTGATGGACGAGCCGCTGTCAAACCTCGATGCAAAGCTGCGGCTCGAGATGCGCGCGGAGATCCGCCGCATCCACGCCATGCTCGGCAGTTCCACGATCTACGTGACGCACGACCAGGAGGAGGCGCTGTCGCTCGCGGACCGCATCGTGGTGCTGATCGATGGACAGATGCGCCAGGTTGGCACGCCGGAGGAACTGTATGCGCTGCCGGCCAGCGCCGATGTGGCCGAGTTCATGGGCTATCGCAATCTGGTCGCATCGCGCGCCGACGCGACGAACGAGGGGGTCGCGGTGACGGTGGGCGGGGCGAGGGTGATCGGCACGCCATTTGAGGCGGTCGGCGACCAGGTGATGGTCGCGATCCGCCCGGATGATCTGCGGCCGACACAGGATGGGCCGATCTCGGCGACGGTGGAAATCGCCGAGTACCACGGCCGCGACTTTTACGCGGTGGCGCGCGGTGCGGACGGCGCGGAACTGTTTTTCCGTTCCGACCGGCGGCTGAGCGCCGGCGAGGTGGTTCGAACTCGCCGCCGCGCCGGCGCGGGTTCTGGTCTATGCCGCATGAACGGCGGGAAATTGCCGCTTCGGCGAAGACTGCGCGAGTACGGCCTGGACGGTGTGACGCTGCTGGTGATGCCCGGCGTGCTGTTCGTGTTGGCGCTGTTCGTCTACCCGTTCCTGTACGGGCTGGTGCTGTCGTTCCATCCGAAGCAGGGCGGCGCGCTGGCGAACTACATTACATTCTTCTCCGACCCGTTCCTTTACGACACGATCTACACGACGCTGGTGATCGCGGTTCCGGCCACGCTTCTGAATGTGGTCCTGTCCGTCCCGGTCGCGCTGCGTGTGCGCCTGATGCGGCATCAGCGGTTGCTGACAACGATCCTGGTGATCCCGATCACGCTGGGCACCGTGATGGTGGCGGAGGGGCTGCTGACCTATCTCGGCCCGCGCGGCTGGCTCAATCGCGTGCTGCTCGAGTTCGGCCTGGTCGATAGTCCGATACGCTTGGTGCACAACTACTGGGGCGTCATGCTGTCGCTGGTGATCACCGGCTTTCCGTTCACTTTCCTGCTGACGCTCTCGTACCTCACCGGGATCGACCCGTCGTTGGAGAACGCCGGCGCGATGCTTGGCGCGCGCGCACGCCAACGCTTCTTCCGCATCCTGCTGCCGCTGCTGGCGCCCGGACTCGCGATCACGCTGGCGCTTGCCTTCGTGCAGGCGTTCACCGTGTTTCCATCGGCTGTGCTGCTGGGCGCGCCGGCCGGGCCGACACGGGTGATTTCCATCGCCGCCTATCAGGCGGCATTCGAGCAATACGACTACTCGCTCGCATCGGCCATCGCGATGCTGATGGCGGCGGTGCAGGCGTTGATCATCGTGGCCCTGCTCGGCGCTCGGAATCTCCTGTTCCGCGGCCCCGCCAGTTCCGGCAAGGGCTGACGCGCTTGCGCCGCGGCATCGGTGAGCGGCTGTGGGCGATAGCCGTCTGGGCGCTGGTGGTGTTCTTCGTCGTCAATCTGCTGGCGATGATCGGCAGCGTCGTGGTGAATTCGTTCGGCACGCGCTGGTTCAACACCTGGCTGCCCGCAGGCTACACCACGCAATGGTATTCGCTGGCCTGGAACGAGTTCCGCCTGCCGGACATCCTGATCGTCACGGTCCAGGTGGTGGGGACGGTGGTGCTGATTTCGGGGCTGATCGGCGTCCCGACCGCCTATGCGATGGCGCGACGCAATTTCCCCGGCAAGCAGGCGGTCATGCTGCTGTTCCTGCTGCCACTGCTTGTTCCGCCGATCACCTACGGCATTCCGCTGGCGACCGTGCTGTATCAGGCGCACCTGGCGGGGACGATCTGGGGCGTGATCCTGGCAAACCTTGTGCCGACGGTGCCGTTCGTCATCCTGATCATGATCCCGTTCGTGGAGCAGATCGATCCGCGGATAGAGGCGGCGGCACATGTGTTCGGCGCGGGCATGGGACGGCTGTTCGTGCAGATCCTGGTGCCGCTGTTGACGCCAGGGATCCTGGCGGCGCTGCTGCTGGTGCTGGTTCGCACCATCGCGATGTTCGAGCTGACATTCCTGACCGCGGGACCGACGAGCCAGACGCTGGTGGTGGCCTTGTATTATGCGGTGTTCGCCGCCGGCGTGCGGCCAGGTCAGTCGATCGACGCGATGGCGGTGATCTACATGGTCACAACGCTGGTATGGCTGCTGATCGCGCTGCGCTTCGTCGATCCGACGCAGATCGTGACACGCGCCAAGCGTTAGTTTGGTTTGTCGCTAACCGCCGGCGGCCACAGCCATGTGCCGTGGTTCGCATTGTAGTCCGCCTGCGGCGACGATAGGCTGAGGCCGTCAGGATGGTTCGCGTCGTGGTACACATAGCCGTGGACGACATTGCCCTGGCCGGCTGACGGGCTGAACGAGGACCCAGGGGCTGCCGCACATCCTGTCAGAAAAATGCCCGCAACACAGAACGGCAGGAACCTTGGGAGCATCACGTTTCTCCGGAACCACTCGGCGTCAACGCATCAGTCAACCATAGTTGGGGCCGGTATGACGTCCCTTCCAGGCAACCGGCTGCTCAATCTTCAGTGCCCGTGTTGCTCCGTAGTGGATCGGGCTGAGGGCGTCATCCGGAGAAAATCGTCGGTGTATTCACCGCGCGACACCTTCACCGGGATTTCTTCCTCGGTTGTGCATTCCAGCATTTCCGAGCCGGCAGCGCGCGAGGGAACCGCGAGCAGGTCGATCTGATCAGCGAATGCGCTCGCCCGATCGGCGTCGAGTCGCCAGACGAAGTGGCCATCATGTTCAGCCACGGGCTGAATCCCGAGCGTACCTTGCGACGCGGTCAGGGTTATCGCAGTGCGCACCGCGGCGCAGAATGCCTGCTCGTCCAGGCGCATGTCGGCCTGCTCGCGCGCAAACCGGCGCAGCACGCCTGCGAGCAGTCGCAGGTCTTCGATCTCGCCGAGCATCAGCACCATCGGGTTGTAGTCACTTGGCAGGTAGCCGATGCGTAGCATGCTCAGACGATCTCGATGATATCGGTGGCGTGGCAGAGTTCCTCGGTGCCCGTCGCAGGGCCGCCCGCCGGCACATCGACGAGCCGAACCCGGACCCATTCGTCGTTGACGATGTCCACCACCTCGGCGGTGATGTCCCCGACGATGCGGAGCCTGCTGCCGAGCTCGATGCCGGTGAGTTCGATCATGCGTGCCGTCCTATGCGGTCACGCGTACCATCCTCGTCATCCCCGCGAAAGCGGGGACCCAGCCCTGGGTTCCCGCTTTCGCGGGAATGACGATCGTAAATGCGGATGCAGTCCATTCTCAGACCACCTAGAAGAATATGCTCAGGTTCTTCGCAAGCAGCACGTTCTGCTCCAGGATCATCTCGCGCCTTGCGATCTGCCACGACGTGCCCGTGCGGCGCAGTTCGTCGGTGCGGCGGCCGATGAAGGTGTGGTTCTCGTACTCCACCCGGTTCTGGTACACCAGGAACCGGCACCCGACAGTAACCTCCTGCGCATCCTCCACCGACGGGCGCACATCGAGCAGCCGCACGTTGCTTACGATGTGCGTAACGCGCGACAGCGGTTCCTCCGCATAGTGCACGCCGGTCAGCACCTGCTCCACGCGCTTGCCGAGCGTCCACTTGTCCTCATCGAACCAGCTGATGCCTTCGCCCTGGCGCGTGTTCTCCCGTTCGGCCTGCTGACCGAACTTCACGTTGCGCCGCACCGGCATGAAGTAGACAAGGTCCTCGGCCAACAGATCGAGCCACTCCTTGAACCTGCGCTGGTCCAGCAGGTCGGCCTCGAAGTACAGGAAATCTTCGATCTCCTCGCGCAGCTGATACCAGGCGAGCGGGCGCATCATTCGGCTGCCGCGCGGATCTGTGGCCGGCCCAGCAACGCATCCCAGCCGTCGCCGTTCAGATACGACGCGTAGACACGATAGTAGTTGCGTGCCATGTGCTCGGTGGCCTGCGTTGACACATCGCCCGGAACCGGATCATCGGCCTTGTACGCGCCCATCGACAGTTGATAGTTGAACGGGTAGCGCCGCGCGATAGTGCCCTTGCTGGCCGCAGTCGCATACAGCCAGTTCTCCATGTCGTCCTGTTCCGTCATCCCGGCAGGACCGGAATAGCGCATGTAATAGCGGCGCAGAACGTCCTTCACCTCGGCCGGTGCGTCCGCATCGACCAGGAAGAAGCGCCAGCCCTCGGTCTCGGTCGGGCTGTGCGGATGCCAGACGCAGATGCTGCGCGGCTGGCGGCCGTGATACGACGCATTGGGAAAAATCGTGCCGACAACCGGCAACAGCCTCGCCTTGTCGCCGAGCCGGCGCTTCCGCTCGTGGAAGCAATGCCGGAAATATTCGTCCACGATCGGATGCTGCTGGTAGGTGGAGGCATACTCGGTCTGCTCCGGCATCCAGGCGCTGGCCACCCCGTGGCCTTGTGGAAATCCGACCCAGATCCGCTTGCCGGCCGCGTACTCGTTGTCGCGCCGGCTCGATTGACCGCGTTGCCCACTCGGTCCCATGCCGACCATGTCAACCGAGCGGTGCGACGGATTGTGGTAGGAATTGCCCAGGAAATTCTCCGCGGCGAACTTCCAGTTGGACGGAAACACCCATTTGTGCACGCCGATCACCTCGGCGCCACCGGGTCGACCGTCGCGGCAATCGACGACATGATCGAGGTGATCGACCGCATCGCCGAGATAGCTCAGGAAGTCCGGAGCCTGCGGGTCCCACGTGGCCCACACGGTGCCCTTGTAGAGCGCGAGCTTCGCAACCTCGATCAGCGACCACTCCTCGCGGTTCAGCGTGCCTTCGTAGAGCGCCCGATACAGCGGCACGCCCTGCAGCCGACCATCCGTCGTGTAGCTCCATGAGTGATACGGGCAGACGAACAGCGACGTATTACCCTGCTCGTAGCGGCAGACCTTCATGCCGCGATGCCGGCAGGAGTTCAGGAACACATGCACCGCGCCCGCCTGGTCGCGGCAGACGATCACCGATTCCTCGCCCATGCGCGAGACGAAGAAGTCGCCAGGATTGGGGATCTGGCTCTCGTGCCCGACGAACAGCCAGGCGCGGGTGAACAGCTTCTCCAGCTCCTCGCGGTAGAGGTCAGGCGAGACAAAGATTTCACGGCTGATGGTGCCCCGCCGCGGGTCGATCATATGGTCCATCGCACTCATTGCACTTACTCCGCCGCCGCCTGCACGGGAACCCGGTCGCGCCCGATCAGACTGTCCCAGTCGTCGCCTTTGAGATACGACGCGTAGACACGATAGTAGTTGCGCGGCGTCTGGTCGGTGATCTGCAGCGACACGTCGCCTGGGATCGGATCGTTGGTCTTGTACGCGCCCATCGACATCTGGTAGTTGAACGGATGACGCCGCGCGATGGTGCCCTTGCTGGAGGCTGTGGCATACAGCCAGTTCTCCATGTCGTCCTGTTCCGTCATGCCGGCCGGCCCGGAGTAGCGCATGTAGAAGCGGCGCAGCACGTCCTTCACTTCGGCCGGCGCATCGGCATCCACCAGGAAGAAGCGCCAGCCCTCGGTCTCGGTCGGGCTGTGCGGATGCCAGACGCAAATCCCGCGCGGCTGCCTGCCGTGATACGACGCGTTCGGGAAGATGTTGCCGGTGAAAGGCAGCAGCCGCGCCTTCTCACCCAGCCGGCGCTTCCGCTCATGAAAACAGTGGCGGAAATACTCGTCGACGATCGGGTACTGCGCGTAGGACGATTCGTATTCCGCCTCGGTCGGCATCAGTACGCTGTGCATGCCGTGACCCGCTGGGTGGCTCACCCAAACATGCTGGCCCTTGTTGTATTCGTTGTCGCGGCGACCCTTCTGGCCACGCTGTGCGCTGGGCCCGATGCCGATCATGTCCACCGAGCGGTGCGACGGGTTGTGATAGGTGTCGCCGAGGAAGTTTTCGGCGGCGAATTTCCAGTTGGCGGGGAATATCCACTTGTGCACGCCGATCACTTCGGATCCGCCGGGACGTCCGTCGCGACAGTCCAGCACCTGGTCCAGGTGATCGACGGCGCCGCCAAGATATTCGAGGAATTCGGGCGCGGCCGGATCCCATGACGCCCACACGGTGCCCTTGTAAAGCGCGAGCTTCGGCACCTCGATCAGCGACCATTCGTCGCGGTTCAACGTGCCCTCATACAGGGCGCGATATAGCGGCACGCCCTGCAGTTTACCGTCGGTGGTGTAGCTCCAGGAGTGATAGGGACAGACGAACAGCGACGTATTGCCCTGCTCGTAGCGGCAGACCTTCATCCCTCGGTGGCGGCAGGAGTTCAGGAACACATGCACCGCGCCCTGCGTGTCGCGACACAGGATCACCGATTCATCGCCCATGCGCGAGACGAAGAAGTCGCCGGGCTTGGCAATCTGGCTTTCGTGGCCGACGAACAGCCAGGCGCGGGTGAACAGCTTGTCCAACTCCTCGCGGTAGAAGCCGGGCGAGACGAAGATCTCCCGGCTGATCTTGCCATGTCCGACATCGATCATCCGGTCGATGAGCGGGCTCGCTGTCATCTGCCAGTCCTCCATTCGGGCCGCGCGGACCGCCTGCCCCTGGGCGGTGATCATGTTCCGCCCGACGTTGCCGCCGTCAAGGCCCGTGATCGGCTGAACCCGCGCGCGGAGCGGCGAGTTCAGCGAGACGATCGGCCAAACGGTTCAGCTCCCACTCCCGGGCCAGCGCGGATGCCTTGGCCCACGTCGGCGTCTGGTCATGCAGGCGAGGGAGCGGCGCGGATGCATCCATGGTTGCAATCGAGCGATAGAGACGCAGTTTCTCGGCCTGCGCGGCAAATTGGCCATCCGCCAGCGCGTTCTCGAGCGTCTCGTATTTGCGCAGAAGGCTGGCCGCGCCCTTCGGGCCCACTCCCTTCGCACCCGGCAGCTTGTCCGACGGGTCGCCACGGAGCGCTATGAAGTCGGGTACCTGCCTGGGCTCGACGCCGTACCGCTCGCGAACTTCCGGCGGCCCGATGCGCGCCATTTCACCCGCCCGCACAGGCTGGAGGACCGTCGTCGAATCCGAAACCAGCTGGAAGGCGTCGCGGTCACCGCTCGCCACAATGGCGGTCCCGTTGCGTCGCTCCTCGCCGGCGACGGCGGCCGCGAGAAAGTCATCGGCCTCGTAGCCGGGAGCTTTCGCGCAGGCGAAACCGCAGGCAGCCACGAACTGTGGCAAGATATCGAGTTGATCAACCAGTTCCGCATCGAACTGGCGCCCACTCTGGTAGGCTGCCAACGCCCGGTGACGATACGTCGGTACATCGAGCGTATCCCAGCCGACCAGCACCGCTCGGGGTTGCTCGGCCTCGAAAAGCCGCAGCAGAAAATTGGCGAATCCCACGATTGCGCCGCCGCCCATATTGCCGCGCCGACGTATGGACTTCGGGAGTGCGTGATAGGCGCGATGTGCGAACGAGTCGCCGTCGATGACAAGGAGTGGCCTGCTCACGGAGCCCTGCAGATTGGTTACCGCCCGCGAATAGCATATATGATGCCGCCATCCCACCGAAGCGGATCGTGCCGTTGATCGTCACCGATTTCCCCCGTGCGTTCCGCGAAATCGAGCACACGTTGATTCCGCTGCGCGACGGCACGAATTTGGCGGCCCGTATTTGGCTGCCGGAGGACGCGGACCGGGACCCGGTTCCGGCGATCCTCGAGTACCTGCCATACCGCAAGCGCACCGGCACCTATGAACGCGACGCGCTGACGCATCCGTATCTTGCCGGCCATGGCTATGCCGCCGTGCGCGTCGATATCCGCGGCAGCGGCGAGTCCGACGGGCTGCTGTTCGACGAATACGCCCGCCAGGAGCAGGACGACGCGCTGGAGGTCATCGAGTGGCTGGCGGCGCAGCGATGGTGCAGCGGTGCGGTTGGCATGATGGGGATCTCCTGGGGCGGGTTCAACGCGCTGCAGGTCGCCGCCCGCCGTCCTCCGGCGCTGAAGGCGATCATCACGATCTGCTCGACCGACGACCGTTATCGCGACGATGTGCACTACATGGGTGGCACGCTGCTCAGGGCCGGCTTCGGATGGGCCTCGTTCCTGTTCGGCGCGATGTGCCATCCGCCCGACCCCGCTCTCGTTGGCGATCGCTGGCGGGCGATGTGGCTGGAGCGCCTGGAGAACCTGCCACTTTTTCTGGAGCGGTGGCTGCGCCATCAACGACGCGACACGTACTGGCAGCACGGCTCGGTGTGCGAGGATTACAGCGCGATCCAGTGCCCGGTGTTTGCGGTCGGCGGCTGGACCGACGGCTATACCAATGCGATCCCTCGGTTGCTCGAACACCTGACGGTGCCGCGCAGGGGTCTCATTGGGCCCTGGGCACACGCCTATCCGCATGTCGCGCTCCCCGGTCCGCAGGTCGGTTTCCTGCAAGAGGCGCTGCGGTGGTGGGATCATTGGTTGAAGGGCATCGACACCGGTGTGATGGACGAACCGATGCTGCGCGCGTGGATGACGGAGAGTGCGAGGCCGGCGCAATACCACGAAGAACTGCCAGGACGGTGGATCGCCGAGCCATCATGGCCGCCACCGGGGGTCACAACATACCGCCTGCACCTGACCGACGACGGGCTGCGAGCGGACGATGCGAACCTGACGCCGCAAGCCGTTTGCTCACCGCAGACGGTCGGCAAGGATGGCGGGAGCTGGTGCCCGTTTGGACGCGCGCCCGACCAGGCCGGTGATCAAAAGGAAGATGATGCACGCTCGCTGGTAATTGAGACCCCGCCGCTCAACGGAAGAATGGAGATCCTCGGAGCGGCCATCGTCACGCTCGATGTGGCGTGTGACAGATCGCTTGCGAATTTGGCGGTCCGGCTGTGCGACGTGCATCCCGATGGTGCATCGCTGCGAGTCAGCTACGGCATACTGAACCTTGCGCATCGCGATGGCGACGAGACGCCGACGCCGTTGGTGCCGCGGCGGCGCTATCGGGTGCAAATTCGGCTCAACGATGCGGGCTCTGTGTTTCCGGCCGGGCATAGGATCAGGGTGGCGCTATCGACCGCCTATTGGCCGATGATCTGGCCGAGCCGGGAGACTGCGACGGTGACAATTTTCGGCGGCACGCTCGATCTGCCGGTGCGTCCGCAAAATGAAGCCGATGCGCTGCTGCCATCGCTGCCGGAGCCGGAGATGGCTCTCCCCGAGCCGTCCACACTCGTGCGTCCGGGGGTTGTACGGATCGACCGGATCGGCCTTGAACTGGGTGCGGAAGGAAGCTTTCAGTGTCACGTCGACGACGACGATCCACTCAGCGCGGTCGCGGAGATGTGCCACACACAGACGATCTCGCGTGATTCATGGCGAACGCGGATCGAGACCCGGATGCAACTGTCGTGCACGTATGACGCTTTCGTGCTGCGGGCGGCGATGCAGGCGTGGGAAGGGGACGAGGAGGTTCGTCGTCGCGAATGGGACTACAGCGTTCCGCGCGATCTCGTATAGCGGTTGCGCCGTCCAGGTTTCCTGCTCCGGTCTAATCCCGTACGATCGGGCAGCTCTCATCGCGCGCCCAATCGGCGAAGCTGAGGTAGTATACCCGGACATCGTCAAACCCGGCGCGCACCGCCGCCGCCGCGGCCAATGCCGCCCTTCCGCCGCCCTCGCAATGGGTCACGATGTGATCGCCGGGGCCGAATCCCACGCGCTCCAGCATGGCGCGCAGTTCCGGCGCTGGGCGAACAACGCCGTTGTTCATCAGATCGGCATGCGACAGGTGCCGTGCACCCGGCAGATGTCCGCCGCGCGTGCGATTGCGCATGTCCTCGCCGGTAAACTCGGCGCGGGTGCGGGAGTCGAACACATGCGCGTCGCCATCGAGTTGACGTTTGAGGGTCTCGCGATCGACCAGCCCAACGGACCCTGCGCCAGGGGCCGCCCGGACTTTTTCGTTCGATGGCCCGGCACCCGGCGGCAATGCGGTCGCTTCGGACAGTGCGCGCCAGCCGCCGTTCAGGATGACGGTCTTGATGCCGAAGTACTGCAGGATGAACCAGACCCGCGCGGCGTCGGTCATGCGGCCGCCGTCGTAGGCTACGGCGATAGCTGAATGATCGGCGCCCAGCGCCTTGAGGGCATCGTCCCAGTAAGCGGTCTTTTCGAAGCCGGTGTCGGACGCCTTGGCCGCCGCATCCCATGCCTCGATTGGCACACGCACCGCACCGGGTGCGTGCCCGGCATCGAACGCCGCCTGATCACGCGCATCCAGATAGCGAACGGGACCGAGCGTGGACAGTGCGGAGATATCGACGAAGGGATCGTTTGGCATGTCGGGCCTCTCGTCCAGGGGTTATGAATATTGGGCCGCTTTTGGGATTCACCGCAACCTGGCGGGCCGATCAACGTCCCAGGAACCTCCACGACAATCCCGGTGGAGCAGTGTTCGATCGCTACGCCGTCGCGTGCGCGTCCTCCAGTATCATGGCGGCGGCCTTCTCCGCGATCATGATCGTCGGTGCGTTCGTGTTCCCTGCCGGGACCGTCGGCATGATCGCGGCATCGACCACGCGGAGCCGGCCGACGCCGTGGACGCGCAGCCGGGGGTCGACCACCGAATTGCTCCCCTCCGGCCCCATCCGGCATGTTCCGACGGGGTGCAGATTGGACAGGGCATTGAGGCGGATGCTCGCTTCGAACTCAGCATCCGTGTTGACGTGCGAGCCGGGAACGATCTCCTCCGCCACGTAGGGGGCCAACGACGGCTGCTTCGTGAACGCGCGCACCATGCGCATTCCGGTGGTCAGTGCCTGGATATCATAGTGCGTCTGCAAGAAGTTGAACCGGATCGCAGGCGGTACCAGCGGATCAGGGCTCTTCAGAAGCACCGTGCCGCGCGCATCCGGGCGCAGATGCACCGCGCTCAGACTGAATCCGGGAAAATCATGCGCCACCGCGCCGGCGGGACCGCGGGACGCATAGCTGAACGGCGAAAAATTAAACTGCAGGTCGGGCCGTTCCAGGCGCGGGTCGCTGCGACCAAAGGCGCCAGCAGTGACGCCGTTGGCCGCCAGCGGGCCGGATCTGAAAAACACATACCGTGCCATCGCCAGGACCTTGCGCGGCAGGCTGTTCGCCAGTTCGTTCATCGTGATCGGTCTGGTGCAGCGGTATGCGAGCCGCACATAAAAATGATCCTGCAAATGACTGCCAACCGCGGGGGCGTCGCGAACGACCTGGATGCCCATCCTTTGCAGCAGATCAACCGGTCCGATACCCGATAGCTGCAGCAGCTGCGGTGAATTGAACACGCCACCGCAGACGATCACCTCCCCTCGCGCACGAGCCGAATGGGAGACTCCGTCGCAGATATAGGTGACGCCGATGGCATTTCCGTTCTCGATCAGGACGCGCGTTGCCTGAGCATTCGGGCGAACAACCAGACTGGCGCGATCGCGGGCGGGTCGCAAATAGGCGGTCGCCGTGCTCCAACGTCGACTTCTCCCAGTTGTACTTTGGAAATAACCGGCGCCTTCCTGTCGGGCTCCATTGAAGTCGTCGTTCGGCGGCAACCCGGCCTCGACCGCCGCGGCAACCACGCGATCCGCAAGCTCATGCCGCCGCGGTTGGTCGGAGACGGTGAGTGGCCCTCCGACGCCGTGAAATTCGCTCGGGCCACGTTGCTGGTTCTCAGCTTTCTTGAAGAAGGGCAGCACGCTGTCATAGTCCCAGCCGGTGCAGCCACGTTGTCGCCACTCGTCATAATCGGCCGCGTTGCCGCGCATGTAGACCATGCCGTTGATGGAGCTGGTGCCGCCCAGTACCTTGCCGCGTGGCTGATACATGGTTCGCCCGTTGAGGGCTGCCTCCGGCTCGCTTTCGTACATCCAGTTGACACTGGGATCGGCGAACAGGCGGGAGAATCCCATCGGAATGTGGATCCACGGGTTGCGATCCTTGCCGCCGGCTTCCAGCAGCAGGACGCGGTACCGATCGGATTCGCTGAGCCGTGCGGCGACGGCGCACCCGGCGGAACCCGCGCCAGTGACAATGTAGTCGAATTCTTCCTCCGCAGCCTTCATGGTGTTCCCCCGTCTGGCGCCGCGCGTTGCTTCCGCAATCGGCAGGCGGGCGATTGAATACCGAAACAGTGGCTGGGCCAACTCGCCGGCATGATTGCAGCCGCGGCTGTATGAGGACCATAATCGTGCACTCGGGGACAATGCTCGGAGGATCGCCAATGACAAGCTCACCGCAACTTCGCCCATTGGGCGATACGCTCGGTACCGAGGCGCTCGGCATCGACCTGTCAAAGCCGCTCGACGAGGCGACCTTCGCCTGGATCAGGCGCGCCTTTGCCGAGCATCCGGTACTGGTGTTCCGCGACCAGAATCTCGGCGCCGCCGAACTCGCCAGGCTTCGGCCGTCGCTTCGGTACGCCGCGCAAGCATGCGCTGGTCAAGTACCGCCATGCCGAATATCCGGAAGTCTCCTGGCTCACCAATGTCGAGGAGGGCGGCAAGGTGGACTGGTACGGCGTGAAGCGTGCCACCGATTGGCATACCGATTCAACCTATGAGGACAATCCGCCGATCCTTGCCATCCTGCACGCGAAGGAAATTCCGTCGGAAAAGGGAGGCACGATGTTTGCCGACATGCGTGCCGCCTATGACGCGCTGCCGAGCGCAATGAAGGATCGCCTCTCTGATCTGTCCGGCTTGCACGGGCGCAGCAGCGGTCCCGCCGGTGAGAAGCTGTATGGCGATGACAAGGGCGCGACCGAGAAGGTGTATCGCGAAGTGCCTCGGCCGGCGGTCGTGCGACATCCGGTCACCGGCCGGCCTATCCTGTTCGTCAACCCGATGCACACGCATGGCTTCGTCGGCATGGCGCGTGAAGAGGCCTGGCCGCTGATCGAGGAACTGGCTGAACATGCGACGCAGGAGCGCTTTGTCTATTACCACCGTTGGCGGGTCGGCGATGTGCTGATGTGGGACGAGTGTTCGACCATGCATCGCGGCGCGGGCGATTACCGCCCCGATGAGCGTCGCGTCATGCTGCGCACGATCGTGTATGCAAACTGAACGCGGCGCATCACGAACCCCTGAGCCGGGAGAAGCCGATGCCCAATTTCCACCCCTCTGCCGATCTCGACATGTACTACCGGGTCGATGATTTCACCGATCCCTGGCGTCAGCCCCAGTCAATCCTGATGCTGCACGGCAATGCCGAAAGTGGACTTGCGTGGTATGCCTGGGTCCCGCAACTGGCACGGCATCACCGTGTGGTGCGGCCCGACATGCGCGGCTTCGGCGAGTCGACTGCGATGCCGCGCGAATATACCTGGACCCTCGATCGGCTCGTCGAGGACTTTTGTCTCTTGATGGATCATCTCGGCATTGCTCGATTCCATCTCGTCGGAGCCAAGATCGGCGGAACTATCGCTCGCGCCTTTGCCGCGCGCCGGCCCGAGCGCATCATCACGCTGACCGTCGTTGGCACGCCGCCGCCATTGCGCTTCGGCGCGGCCGATCGCGTGCCCGAGTTGATCCGCGATTTCGAGACACACGGGGTCGAATATTGGGCGCGGCAGAACATGGGTGCGCGGCTTGGCGGCGCGTTTCCACCGGACGGGTTCGAATGGTGGGCCAAATTCATGGGCCGCACCGCGGTGTCGACCCAGCTTGGCTTTATGGGCACGATTGCCTGCGCCGATATCCGGGCCGATCTTCCGAAGATCACCTGCCCGACCCTTGTGATCACCACCGAACAAAGCGGGCTCGGCACGGTCGAGGAGACCCGTGCGTGGCAGCAGCAGATCGCCGATTCCGAGTTGCTGGTTCTGCCCGGGAATTCGTATCACGTCGCGACGACCCATGCGGATCGGGCAGCCGCCGCAACTCTCGAGTTCATCGCGCGGCGCGGCGGGGACGAGTAGATTGCCTGGTGCGCGGCTTCTGGCATTTGCACTCTTTTCTCTGGGGTTTCGGGGGCCAGAGGCCCCGGCAATTCCTGCGTCGATCGGCTGACGGAATGATGAAAATTGCCAGTCGTCCATTGCACCAGCACCGTCGTCCAGATCGAATCAGTATCACGCCGCCACACCGTGACTGAATACCACCGGCAGGGAGCCCGTATGATGGGTGTTCGTGATATCAATGGCGCCGGTCGCCGCATCAGGCGTCGCATAAAGTGTAGCGGACCCAGCGAATTTGACGGACGCCACGTTTGCTCCGGCGCTGTTCAACAGATCGAGCACACCGGTTGACTGGTTGAACGTCTCCCTGACTGCCGCAAGGCTATTGAAGATCTCCGTGGTGCCTGTCGACGCCTCGTGGATCGTGCCAAGGAAGCTCATACCATCCTTCAGGCTAAGCACGCCGCTGTTTACATTGACATGGATCGACGTGTCAGCGGTTTTTAGGTCAGCTGCGGCGGTTGCAGCGTTCAGGTTGATCGATCCACCACCACTCAGCTGAGCTTCGTCAGCGTTGACGGTGGAACCGCTGCCGACGAACACAGTACCATTGAGTGTGTAGGGCGCGGTGTGATACCGTCCGCCGAGCACTGTGAGCGTGCTGTCATTGTTGATGACGCTGGTACCGCTCAGGGTGACCTTTGCCCCCTGCTGGTTCAGCGTGAAATCGCCGTATGACATATGAATACCGTTCGCGATCACGCCGGTCGAAAGTGGGTTGAAACCCAGATAGCCATACGCCAGAGCGAGGCTGGAGGTTCCATGAATTTCGACCGAGTACAAGGTTGTGCTGGCGTAAGGAACAGCGGGAGGCAAGCTGCCGCTAATGGTGAGAATAGGTTCGGTCTGCAGGGCGGTGCCGGCAAAGACGACCTCGTAGCCGTTCAGCTGACCCGGACTGGAGCCGATTCTCTGGCCATTGCCGTACGTAACATGGGATGTGGACATTTTGTCATCGCCTAAAAAGGGGGTGAAAAAAATCCGCCGCTATTTCCAACGCAGGACGATACATTAGGGCCTGTCGTCAATTAAGCCAAACGACGCTGGCGACGAGCTGAACGGCGGCCAGGAAGTTGCGCGCGGTCTTCTCGTAGCGGGTGGCGATCGCGCGAAACTGCTTGATCTTGGCGAAGAAGTTCTCGATCAGATGGCGCTCGCCATAAAGCTGCCGGTCATAGTTGCGTAGGGAGGACCGGTTGGCCCGCGGCGGGATCACCGCCGTTTTGCCGGCGGCGGTCAGCGGCTCAAGGACGCGTGCGTCGGCGTCGAACGCCTTATCGGCGATCAGCGTAGCGGCCTCCATCGTGGGCAGGAGGTGGTCCGCTCCCACGAGGTCGTGCGCTTCACCGCCGGTCAGGAAGACGCCGAGCGGATTGCCGAGCGCATCGACCAGTGTATGGATCTTGATGCTCAGTCCGCCGCGCGAGCGCCCGATCGCCTGGTCCTCGCCGGCTTTTTTTTGGCACCGGCGCTATGCTGATGGGCGCGCACAATAGTACTGTCGATCATCGCATATTCGTTGTCGGCGTCTGCTGCGAGATGTTGAAACACCCGCTCCCAGACACCGCTTTCGGCCCAACGGCTGAACCGCCTGTGCACCTGAACTCCGTCACCAAACCGCGCCGGCAGATCGCGCCATGGCATCCCGGTACGATAACGATAGAGCACGGCCTCGACGAACAACCGATTGTCCGCCGCGGTCACCCCGACCGAGCCTTCGCGCCCGGGCAACAGGTCCTTGATCCGTTCCCACTGATCGTCGCGCAGTCCGAACCGCCGCATCATCGGGCAGCCTCCAGCAAGCTGACCGCCTATGAATCGAAGAAACTGCCGCGCCGGAATCGGCTATGCAGCACCCGGCGACGATTGACGGTTGAGTGTGGCAATTGCGACTCACCGGCCAAACCACACAGCGGCCGGGGGGCGCCAACCAGCCGAAACCGGCTAATTGACGACAGGCCCTAGTCCATCCATTACGTGATTGCAGTAATATGCGTATCAATTCAACGTGATGGCCGGAAGGTCGGTCGTCGCTCTAAATCTGGCGGGGCTGGCTGCATCGCACACATGTCCCCAGGAGTGAATGCAATTGACGGATGATCGCGTGGCAGTTTGTTCACGAGAGCGTGAGGGTGACGGAACGCGCTGTCATAACGTGAGACCATCGTATTTCTGAAAAACCCGCAAGCGACGGTCAATCGATTTAGGTTCTGTTTTGAGATCTGAGCACCGGACTGCTGTATTCTTCAAAGCTCGTTGGATTGCAGTGGATGTTGGATCAGTAGGAGAAGCTCAACGATCCATTGCATTCGCGGCTTGGTATCATCAGCGTGTTAATAGTCAATGGATCCTGAGTTTTTCAATGATTGAGGTGAGTCCGGTCTTGACGCCATTGGCTGGCGGCGGTCATTGGTCATGGGAACTCGAAATAGCTGTTTGAAGGAATGCCGATCAAATCACGGTTCTGCCTGGCAGGATTGAATTGACGATCTCCCCCTCACCAAAGAGAAGACCGAGGCTTGAAACCGTTGTCTGCTGATCGGCTGTTATCGGAAAGTCCTAGCCAGTTCGATCATTCCTCCTTGATGGCGTTTGCCTGATGCAGCTAGATTTGCGCTGCTGCGACATGCCCATGTCTGACCCGCTTTGCCATAACCACGGGATGGAATCGATCATGAGAATGAACCAACTGAGCGCTTCCATCCTACTGCTGGCATCGTCGGCGGCAGGGGCTGCAGCCCAAGATCGCGCGCTGCCACCGCCCTCGCTCAACGATGAATTCACCTCGCTATCGCTGCACTACCGGCCAGACGGCCACGATATTTGGGGGTTGATCGCACCGAGTACCCCTAAAGGACGCGGCGGTCCCAAGTCGTTCGAAGGCAATACCCGTATGTGGTGGACCAACCCGTTCAATCCGAAAACGCCGGTCCAGGGTCTCTATAGCGTCTCAAACGGCCAGCTGCACCTGGGCTTAAGGTCAACGCCACCGGCCTATCAATCGTGGATTGATTCGTCAGCAGGCATCCATACGCCGTTTGTTGCCACGCTGCTCTACTCGGTCCAGAAGCAGCTGTACGGTTACTTCGAGATCAGGGCGTCAGTTGACAAAGTGCCTGGACTTACGTTCCAAGCGTGCCTGGAGACCGGCGACGTGGCCTTCCCATTCGAGATCGACATCGTCCTGTTTACCAATAGCGACAAATCGCAGCATGTCAAATTCAACATCGCAACCCGTAATGGGTGGCCATCGACGGTGGTCAGCGACATTGATATCACTCAGATGCATACATACGCCATCGAATGGACCCAGACCACGATTACCTGGTACATCGACGGCACGCGGGCTTGGTCGCGGCCAAGCCCTGGAGGAAATTACGACGTCTATCCCGCCCTCTGGTACCTCCTGACAGGCGCAGCCTACGGCGGCAGTGACACGGATCCCAATCCGGCCGAATTGCCTGCCTACGCGCATGTCGATTGGGTCCGCAACTGGCCGTCCAACCCATACACACAATCTGCCCGTGCTGGAGTCAATCGCAGCCGGCAACACGACTGATGGGTTGATTTGCTGTTCAGAGTTCTGACTAGATTCTACCTGGGTGAATCCTAGACAAAGAAACTCCAACGATCGCGTTGGCAACGTGACCGTCATGCGGCAAGGAGATCGACGATCTGCTGGATGGCTTTGTCGGCGCGGTGGTAAGCGGTTTCCAGTTTGCTGGGCGGCCCGGTGACGGGCAACAGGCCTATGGCGGAATCGGCTATGGGCGAGCGGGCCGCAGAGCCGTTTGTGGAAGAAGAGGAAGAGCAGCGCAAGCTGTGCGACTTTCGGCGTGAGACGGTAGGCGTACCGGGACCCGTCACGCTGCAGCAGGCCGTAACCTCTGAGCTTGCGCAGATTGTAGCGCAGTTGGTTCAGGCCATAGGCTTTGTCGGAGACGTGGAATGTTGCGAGAACAGCCTGTGGATGGGGGAGTTCCGCTTGAAGATGAAGTTGCGGCAGTATTCGATCTGGGCGATCGCATAAAAGCGTGAGACGCTGAGCCGGTTTCGCTCCTTGGCGGAGAACTTCGGGCCGAGGATCAGCGTTCAGTAGTCGAGGCGTTTGCGGATGATGTCCGGGCTCAGCCGATCGGCGGCTTCCTGCAGCGCGGTCGTGTCATCCACCGCGAGATTGCGGAAGCCGACCTGCGCTCGGTTCAGCTCCTGCTCGATGAAGTTGTGGCCATTGAGGCAATACGTGGTCTGGAACGGCAGGAACGAGGCGACCCGCATCACCATCGGGCCCAAGGTTTCGTCGCGGATGTAGCAATAGTAGTGGGTGAGGCGGCTGCGCTGGCGGGCAAGGATGCGGGAATTGGGATCCTTGGTTGGGTATTTCGGCACGGTGACGCGAAACGTCGGCCCCTGCTCCATGCTCTTGAGGATGCGGTGGACGCCATAGGCATCCGTCCGCACCATGCGGCGTTGCCACGGCAGAACATGGTGTTCCTTGCGCACGCCCTTCTCGGCCCACTCGATCGGGATGCGATGATTGCGTGCGAGGGCCTTCACCCAGTTCTGGTAGTCGGCGGTGCGCTGCGCAGGAGCTCCTTGCTGACCACCGGAACGCCGACGACCTGGCGGACGAAGTTCACCACCCGCTCAGGCCGCGACAGTCCTGACCGTCGCCGCAAGGGGCCGCCTACCGCGGTAGCGGCATGCCCGGCCTTCGTCCGATAGTAGCGATACGTCCCTGTAGCCCCCTTGATCACGCGGGCGTCGGGCAGTCTGGGCAACGCTGGATGAGACGCAGCGGCGCGAGATGGATGACGCGCTTGCGCGCATCAATGTTGCCCGTGTCCCGCCGTTCGGCTTCACGCGAGACGACCTTCCGCTCGCCTACACCGCCGACCTGCTCGACCAGATCAGCAGCGCGCTGGAGAACGGCCGCGGCATGATTCGGCAGCGCGGCCTTCCGGCGGAGGACGGCAGGATCACCTTGTCGCGGGCCCGCGCCCGCTCGACCGGTCCACTGCGCTGGCATACCGACCGCTGCGACGTGATCGCGTTGCTCTGCGTGCGCAATGCCAAGGCCGGCGGGATGAGCAAGCTCACCAGCATCGTCACGATCTACAACCAGATCCTGCGCCGTCGGCCCGATCTGCTGGAATTGCTGTGCCAGGACGACTGGCGTGCCCGGCCGACGGACGAGGATGGCTCGACGTCCAGCCGTGACTTCGCGCTGCTGGTGGTCCGCGTGCAGGACAGTAGCCTGACCTTCCATTATACTCGCACCTATGTGGAGCAGGCGCCGGAATTTCCCGAGGTGCCGCGGATCACCACGGCGCGGAACGAGGCGCTCGATCTGCTCGCCGAAGTGGCGGAGGTGAGTCTGCCTTCATTCGCTGTTTGTTCCTGGAGACACCCAGTTGCTGACCGACAACATCATCTTTCATGGCCGCACTGCCTGCGAGGATGACAGCGTGAACCACCAGGAACGGCTGCTGTTCCGACTCTGGCTGTCGATCTCTGGCTGTCGGTGCCGAACAGCCGGCTTCTGCCGCATGGGTTCGAGGCCTTTTGGGGCGGGACGGAGCCCGGCGCGCTGCGCGGGGGCGTTGTTCAGCACAGCACGGGCTGCCGGACGCCGCTTCACCCGGCCTGAACGGCGGTATTCCGACCGTCGAGCCGCACTGCTCCGCTTTTGCGTTGCTTGCATTTCCGCCGCCAGCACCTTCATCTAGAGTGCAGACCCGGGGTGGGGCAGCCAGGAGCAATGGCGTTGGCCGGATTCGAGCCGTGGACCGCGGAGCGCGGGATGGCGATCATCGCGTCGGAGGCGACGCGCGAAGGCGCTACGCTGCCGATCCTGCATGCCCTCCAGGAGGCGTTCGGCTATATCCATGCCGAGGCCGTGCCGCTGATCGCCGAGACGCTGAACCTCACGCGTGCCGAGGTGCATGGCGTGGTCAGCTTCTACCATGACTTTCGCCGCCATCCGCCGGGGCGCCACACGCTGCTGCTTTGCCGGGCCGAAGCCTGCCAGTCGTTGGGGGGCGATGCATTGGCCTCGCACGTCCGCGAGCGGCTTGGCGTGGACTGGCACGAGACGACCAACGACGGCGCCGTGACGCTGCAACCGGTATTCTGCCTCGGTCTGTGCGCCGTCGGTCCGTCCGCGATGCTGGACGGCAATCCGATGGGACGGCTCGACAGCACGCGCATCGACGCCGCACTGGATCGGGCACGATGAGCACACGCGTCTACATCCCTCGCGATGCGGCTTCGCTGGCGTTAGGCGCCGATTCGGTTGCCGGTTTCCTGCGCCAGGCCGCCGATGTGGAGGTTGTTCGGACCGGCTCGCGGGGCCTCTTCTGGCTGGAGCCGATGGTCGAGGTCGCCACTGCCGACGGCCGTATCGCGTACGGTCCGGTGAGCCTCGCCGACATCCCTGGGCTGATCGAGGCCGGCATGCTGGCGGGTGGCGCGCACCCGCTGCGGCTGGGCCGGCCGGAGGAAATTCCCTATCTTGCGCGCCAGACGCGCCTGACCTTCGCGAGATGCGGCATCGTCGATCCGCTGTCGCTGGAAGACTACCGCGCGCATGGCGGCCTTAGGGGGCTTGCGCGTGCAATCGAGATCGGCCCCGCCGCGACAATCGAAATGGTGACGCAAAGCGGATTGCGGGGCCGAGGTGGCGCGGGTTTTCCGACCGGCATCAAATGGAAGACCGCGGCCGATGCGAGGGGCGAGCGCAAGTTCATCGTCTGCAATGCCGACGAAGGCGATTCCGGCACATTTGCCGACCGGATGCTGATGGAAGGCGATCCATTCGTGCTGATCGAAGGCATGGCGATCGCCGGCATCTCGGTCGGCGCGGCCAAGGGCTATGTCTACACACGTTCGGAATATCCGCACGCGATCGCTACCTTCAATGCGGCGCTCGATGTGGCGCGGCGCGAAGGCGTGCTGGGCGCGGCCGTGCTCGGCTCGCCGCACGAATTCGACATCGAGCAACGGGTCGGCGCCGGAGCGTATGTCTGCGGCGAGGAGACCTCGCTGCTCGACAGCCTGGAGGGCAAGCGCGGGCAGGTGCGCACCAAGCCGCCGCTCCCAGCCCACAAGGGCCTGTTCGGCGCGCCGACCGTGATCAACAATGTCGTCTCGCTGGCGAGCGTGCCGATCATCCTGACCGAAGGCGCCGAGTTTTACCGGGAGATGGGCATGGGCCGTTCGCGCGGCACGATGCCGATCCAACTTGCCGGCAACATCAAATATGCCGGCCTGTTTGAATGCGGCTTCGGCGTGACGCTCGGCGAACTGGTCAACGACATCGGCGGCGGCACGCTGACCGGACGGCCGGTGCGCGCGGTGCAGGTCGGCGGGCCGCTGGGCGCGTATTTCCCGCCGGCGCTGTTCGACACGCCGTTCGACTACGAAGCATTTGCCGCACGCGACGGCTTGATCGGCCATGGCGGCATCGTGGTGTTCGACGACACGGTCGATCTCGCGAAGCAGGCGCGTTTTGCCATGGAGTTCTGCGCGGCGGAATCGTGCGGCAAGTGCACGCCATGCCGCATCGGATCGGTGCGCGGCATGGAGGTGATCGATCGCATCACCGCCGGCGACCGGCCGGAGGCGAATCTCGAACTGCTGCGCGACCTATGCCACACGATGAAGTTTGGTTCCCTGTGCGCGCTTGGCGGCTTCATCCCGTATCCCGTGATGAGCGCGCTCGAACATTTCCCCGAAGATTTCCGCGCGGTTCACCGCGAGGCTGCTGAATGAACACCCCCCATCGTCATCCCCGCGAAAGCGGCGACCCAAACACGCACGTAGCTGCCCCCCTGGGTCCCCGCTTTCGCGGGGATGACGGGTTCGGAGAACACACATGCCCTTGATCCACGAAATAGACTACGGCACGCCGGAAAGCACGGCCACCGAGCAGGTCACACTGACGATCGACGGTCAGGAGGTCACGGTCCCCGCCGGCACATCGATCATGCGTGCGGCGATGGAGGCCGGGATTAGAATCCCGAAACTCTGTGCCACCGACACGCTGGATGCATTCGGCTCGTGCCGCGTCTGCCTGTGCGAGATCGAGGGCCGCGCCGGCACTCCCGCGTCCTGCACCACGCCGGTCGCCGCCGGCATGAAGGTGTCCACCACGGGCGAGCGCGTTCGCCGCGTGCGCCGCGGCGTGATGGAACTGTATCTCACCGATCATCCGCTGGACGGCATGACCTCGCCGGTCGCCGGCAACAGCGAATTCCAGGAGATGGCCGGGCTGATCGGCGTGCGCCAGATCCGCTACGGCCAGAACGGCGTCAATCACCTGCATTCGGAAATCGACGCGTCAAATCCGTACTTCCAGTTCGATCCGGCGCGCTGCATCGTCTGCTCACGCTGCGTGCGCGCCTGCGAGGAAGTGCAGGGCACCTTCGCCCTCACCATCGAGGGACGCGGCTTTGAGTCCAAGGTCGCAGCCGGTGCGGGCGAGAATTTCCTGACCTCCGAATGCGTCTCCTGCGGTGCCTGTGTGCAGGCCTGCCCGACCGGATCATTGCTCGAGAAGTCGGTGATCGAGCTGGGCCAGCCGGAGCATTCCGTCATCACCACCTGCGCCTATTGCGGCGTCGGCTGCAACTTCAAGGCCGAGATGCAGGGCGACACAGTGATCCGCATGGTGCCGTGGAAGGACGGCAAGGCGAACCACGGGCATTCCTGCGTGAAGGGCCGCTTCGCCTGGGGCTACGCCTCGCATCCCGATCGCATCCTGAAGCCGATGATGCGCGAGAAGATCACCGATCCTTGGCGCGAGGTGAGCTGGGACGAGGCGATCGGCCGTGTCGCATCGGAGTTCAAGCGCATTCAGGCGGAGGCCGGCAAGGACTCGATCGGCGTCATCACATCGTCGCGCTGCACGGACGAAGAGACCTATCTGGTGCAGAAATTGGCGCGACAGGGTTTTGGCAACAACAACACTGACACCTGCGCGCGCGTCTGCCATTCGCCTACCGGCTACGGCCTGAGGACAACGTTCGGCACTTCGGCCGGAACGCAGAATTTTGACTTCGTCGACCAAGCCGATGTGATCATCATCGTCGGCGCCAACCCGACCGACGGGCATCCGGTGTTCGCCTCGCGGATGAAGAAGCGGCTGCGCGAGGGCGCCAAGCTGATCGTCGTCGATCCGCGTCGCATCGACATGGTGCGCATGCCCCATATCGAGGCACAGCATCATCTCGCGCTGCGTCCCGGCACCAACGTCGCCGTGATGACCGCGCTGGCGCACGTCATCGTCACCGAGGCTCTGGTGGACGAGGACTTCGTGCGCGAACGCTGCGATTGGGACGCGTTCCAGGACTGGGCGCATTTTGTCGCCGAAGAGCGCAACAGCCCCGAGGCGGTGGAGAAGGTCAGCGGCGTGCCGGCGGAGACGATCCGTGCGGCGGCGCGGCTGTTCGCGACGGCGCGGAACGGTGCGATCTATTACGGGCTGGGCGTCACCGAGCACAGCCAGGGCACGACAGCGGTCATGGCGATCGCCAATCTTGCAATGGCAACGGGCAATATCGGCCGGCCCGGCGTCGGCGTGAACCCCTTGCGCGGCCAGAACAACGTGCAGGGGAGCTGCGACATGGGCTCCTTCCCGCACGAGCTACCCGGCTATCGCCACATCTCGGAGCCCGCGGTGCGTGCGATCTACGAGCGCGAGTGGGGTGTTGCGCTGAACCCGGAGCCTGGGCTGCGGATCCCCAACATGATCGATGCGGCGATCGATGGCACCTTCAGGGGCATCTACATCCAGGGCGAGGACATCGCGCAGTCCGATCCCGACACCCAGCATATCACCGAGGGCCTCACGGCAATGGAATTTGTCGTCGTGCACGACCTGTTCCTTAACGAGACAGCGAACTACGCGCACGTCTTCCTGCCGGGTTCCACGTTCCTCGAGAAGGACGGCACGTTCATCAATGCCGAACGGCGCATCAACCTTGTGCGCAAGGTGATGGCGCCGCGTGCCGGCCTGGCGGACTGGGAGGCGACGCAGGAGATCGCCCGCGCGATGGGGCTGGACTGGAACTACACGCATCCGTCGCAGATTATGGACGAGATCGCCCGCACCACGCCGACGTTTTCCGGCGTCACGTATGAGAAGCTGGCGCAGGGCTCGGTGCAGTGGCCATGCAACGAGCAGGCGCCGGACGGCACGCCAACGATGCATATCGGCGCCTTCGTGCGCGGCATGGGCAATTTCGTTGTCACCGAATATGTGCCGACGGACGAGAAGACGGGGCCGCGCTTCCCCCTGCTGCTGACGACTGGGCGCATCCTGAGCCAGTACAATGTCGGTGCGCAGACCCGTCGCACCGCCAACGTGGCGTGGCATCCCGAGGACATGCTGGAGATCCATCCGCACGATGCGGAACAGCGCGGCATCCGCGATGGCGATCTCGCGCGGCTGGCGTCGCGCTCGGGCGAGACGACATTGCGCGCAAAGATCACCGACCGTGTTGCGCCGGGCGTGGTCTACACGACGTTCCATCATCCGGCGACACAGGCCAATGTCGTAACAAGCGACTATTCGGACTGGGCGACGAACTGTCCCGAGTACAAGGTGACGGCGGTGCAGGTGACGCCATCGAATGGCCCGAGCGAATGGCAGGAGGAGTATCGCGAACTGTCGCAGCGGAGCCGCCGCATTGAGGTCGTGCCGGCAAAGTGATCCCGCTTCCTACTCCGTCATGGCGAGCGATGGAAAAATCCTCCCCCTCCGCATTGGGGAGGGGGTTGGGGGGCGGGGCGAGGCGGCACGCGAGCCAAATTCGGTATTTATGCGACCACCTTGCCATGTGCCCGCACGACCCCTCCCCCCAACCCCCTCCCGCGAGGGGAGGGGGAGAATTGGTGGCTTCTCGCCAGCGCTTATCCTGATGCCTGTGAGGCCAGGCCCCGATGATTCCGCCTCCAGTCCGTAGCGTTGCGCGCACCGCCTTCCATGGCGATGCGGTGACGTACGGCGCTCGTGCAATCCCCGAAGAGACGCCAGTAGCATTCAGCTATAACCGCACGGCCTACGCCGTCATGCTCGCGACGCCGGCCGATCTCGAAGACTTCGCCATCGGCTTCAGCCTGACCGAAGGCATCGTGCAAAAAGCCGATGAGATCGAAGAACTCGACGTCGTTGCAACCGAGCAGGGCATCGAGCTGCGCATGTGGCTCGTCCCACAGCGGGCCGACAGAATTGCCGTCCGCCAGCGCCGCCTCGCGGGACCCAGCGGCTGTGGCCTGTGCGGGCTGGAAAGCCTCGACGATGCGGTGCGCACGCCGCCACGCGTCACCTCGACGGTAGGCTTCGACGCCGCTTCCATCCACGCCGCGATGGCTGCACTTCCCGCCGCGCAGGAATTCAATCAGCAAACCCACGCCGTCCACGCCGCGGCGTTCTGGCATCCCGCGCGCGGCCTCGTCGCACTGCGCGAGGATGTCGGCCGCCACAACGCGCTCGACAAGCTAACCGGCGCACTGGCGAGTGACCGCGCTGTCGTGGCCGAGGGATTGCTGCTGCTGTCGAGCCGGCTCTCGGTGGAGATGGTGCAGAAGGCGGCGATGCTCGGCGCACCGGTGGTAGTCGCGGTCTCTGCGCCGACGGCTCTGGCCGTGCGCCTGGCGGAAGCCGCCGGCATCACCCTGATTGGTATCGCGCGCGCCGACGGCTTCGAGGTCTTCACCCATCCGGAACGCATCGCCGTACAGCAGGTCCAAAATGTCGCCTGACAAGCTTGCCTACATGGCCAACCAGATCGGCAAATTCTTCGCGCACCAGCCGCATGACAAGGCGGTTGCTGCGATCGCCGACCACATCCAGAAGTATTGGGACCCCAGGATGCGCAGCGAGATACTTGCACATCTCCAGGCTGTGCAGCTCGACCCCGCTGCACGCCAAGCAATCGAGCACCTACGCGAGTCAAGTCGCGGTTGAATCTACCTAGGCAAAGTCCTGGGAATTTGCTAGGAAAAACCGAACAATCATTCTGGGAGCGATCCATGAGTACCACTGCCTTCCCGGGGCGGAGCAATGCCGGATTGTCCGGTATTCTGCACCGCGACCGGTCGGTCGCGGACGTCGGCTACAGCCGGTGGATGGTGCCGCCGGCGGCACTCTGCGTGCATCTGTGCATCGGACAGGCCTACGCGTTCAGCGTGTTCAACCTGCCGATGTCCAAGTTGATCGGCATTACGCAATCCGCGCCGGACGACTGGAAGCTGACGGATCTCGGCTGGATCTTCAGCATCGCGATCTTCTTTCTCGGCCTCTCCGCGGCGCTGCTCGGAAGGTGGGTCGAGGAAGGCGGGCCGCGCCGTGCGATGTTCGCCGCCGCGCTGTGCTGGTCCGGCGGCTTCCTGGTCTCTGCGTTCGGGGTTTACGTCCACAACATCTGGCTGGTCTATCTCGGATACGGCGTGCTTGGCGGATGCGGTCTGGGCATCGGCTACATCTCGCCGGTCTCGACGCTGATCAAATGGTTCCCGGACCGACCGGGGATGGCGACCGGCATGGCGATCATGGGATTCGGCGGCGCCGCCTTCATCGCCTCGCCATTGTCAGTGTGGCTGATGCAGCAATTCTCCACCCCCACCCATGTCGGCGTTGCCGAAACCTTCGTCGTGCTGGGCGTGATCTATTTCTTTTTCATGATGGTCGGCGCGGCGCTTGTGCGCTTGCCGCCGCCGGGCTGGGCGCCCGCAGGCTACGTCGTGCCCGATCAGCCAAAGAAGCTCATCACCACACAGAACGTATTTGTCTATCAGGCGCTGAAGACGCCGCAATTCTGGCTGATCTGGTGGGTGCTCTGCCTGAACGTGACGGCCGGCATCGGTGTGCTCGGCCAGGCGTCGGCGATGAGCCAGGAAATGTTCCCGGGCAAGGTCACGGTCACCGCGGCGGCCGGATTCGTCGGGCTCATGAGCCTGTTCAATATGGGCGGCCGCTTCTTCTGGGCCTCGGTGTCGGACTATATTGGGCGCAAGAACACCTACTTCGTGTTCTTCTTCCTCGGCGTGCTGCTGTATTCCGCGGTGCCGCAGACCGGCGAACTTGGCAGCGTCGCACTGTTCGTGCTGTGCTTCTGCGTCATCATGAGCATGTATGGCGGCGGCTTCGCCACCGTGCCCGCCTATCTGCGCGACATGTTCGGCACACGCTATGTTGGCGCAATCCACGGACTGTTGCTCACCGCCTGGTCGATGGCGGGAATCTTCGGGCCGGTGCTGGTCAATTACATTCGCCAGTACAATGTCGAGCACGGCGTGGCGAAGGCCGCTGCCTACAATGTCACCATGTACGTCATGGCTGCTCTGCTGGTGGTCGGATTCTTCTGCAACCTCTTTATAAAAGAAGTGCATGAACGGCATCACATGAAGCGTGACGAAGCCGACGCCATGGGCACGGCGGACTGAGGGAGACGGACCATGACCAAACGCACCACCTCGCTGGAGTTGGCACTCGCCTGGGGCTTTGTCGGCATCCCGCTCGCATGGGGCGTGATGCAGACCGTTCTGAACGCGTTGAAACTGTTTCAGTAGCGATAACGGCGGCGATGCTACGCCGCCGTCAGTTCCTGCTGCACCAGTCCGAGCAGGCGCGCCTGCAATGCGGCGTCGGCTTCCAGTGCCTTGGCGCCGCCCTCGTAGGCAACCTGGCCGTTCACCAGCACGTAGGCGCGATCCGCGATCGGCAGCACCGTTTCCGCGTGGTGCTCCACGATGATCATGGCAACGCGTCCACGCAGGCGCACTAGCGCGTCCATCACCTCCTGCACGATCGCCGGTGCAAGACCTTCGAACGGCTCATCCAGCAGAATGAGCCGGCTCGGCACGGTCAGCGCCCTTGCGATGGCGAGCATCTGGCGCTCGCCACCCGACAGACTTTCCGCCCGCGAGCGCTGCAGGATGCGTAGCTTGGGGAAAAGGTCAAAAATCTCGTCGAACGAGGCGCCACCCGGACGCGCGGCGATCTGCAGGTTCTCCATCACGTTCAAATTTGGGAACAGCCGGCGTCCTTCCGGCACGATGGAGATGCCAAGCCGGTTGATCTCGTGCGGCCGCGCGTGGGTGATGTCCTTGCCATCCATGATGATGCGCCCGGCGCTCTTGTGCACCGTGCCGGTGATCGCACGCAGCATTGTCGTCTTGCCGACGCCGTTGCGGCCGAGCAGCGCCACCGCTTCGCCTTCGCGCACCACGAGGTCGAGATCGGTCAGCACCAGGCTGCCGGAATAGCCGGCGCGCACCTGTTCGAGTTGAAGCATCGGCTTCGTCGCGGCCGGACGTGGCGCCTCGGTGCGCACGGTCGGCTGCGGGCCGCCGACGCGCGCGGTGCCCATATACGCGGTCACCACATCCTGATTGTTCGCCACCTCGGCCGGTTTGCCGTCGGCAATCACACGGCCTTGGTGCAACACCGTGATGCGGTCCGACAGCGCCAGCACGCGATCGATGTCATGCTCGATAAGCAGCACCGCATGCGTCGCGGCAAGCTGACGGATCAGCGCTCCGACAACCTCGCGGTCCGCCTCGGCGAGCCCGGCCAGCGGCTCGTCCAGCAGCAGCAGTTTGGCGTCCGTGGCAAGCGCGATGGCAATCTCCAACAGGCGCTGCTCGCCATGCGACAGATTGGCGCAGGGTTCGGCAGCACGTTCGTCCAGACCCACGGCGGCAAGCAGCGACCAGGTTCGCGCGTTTATGTCGGCAAGCTGGTAGGCGTCGCGCCACAGCGAATTCTGCTGCCGGCTCTGTGCCTGCACCGCGACACGCACGTTCTCGAATGTCGTCAGGTTGCGGAACACGCTGAGGATCTGGAACGAGCGGCTCAGGCCGAGGCGGATGCGTCGATGCACCGGCAGATGCGTGATGACGTGGCCATCGAAGCGGATCTCGCCGGCGTCGGCGCGCAGCAGACCGGTCAGCATGTTGAAGAACGTCGTCTTGCCCGCGCCGTTCGGTCCGATCAGGCTGTGCAGGCGGAACGGCTGCACGTCGAGATGCACATCCGCCGCCACCACGAGCGAGCCAAACCTCTTGTGCAGTCCACGCACTTCCAGCACCGGCCTGTCGGCATCCAGATGCGCCTGCCTGCCGCCGCGATACGGTTCGATGCGCGCCGGCCGCGGTGGCACGCCGCGTCGCGTGAGGGTCCAATCGTCGCGTCCGATCAGCCGGAACACGAGGCCCTGCATGCCCTCCGGTGACGCGAGCGCGAACACCATGACGATCGGCGCGAAGATCAGCCACCAGCTTTCGGTGATGGCGGACAGGCGGTCCTCGAGCAGGATGAACGCGATCGCGCCCCACAGCGGGCCGAGGAAGTGGTGCACGCCGCCCATCACGGTCATCAGCAGCGAATCGCCGGCGTGCTGCCAGCTCAGGTTGTCGGCGTAGGCGCCGTGCAGCATGAGCGCGAGCAGTCCGCCGGCATAGCCGACCACGCCGCCCATGATGACGAAGGCTTCGAATTTGATGCGGAACGTGTTGTAGCCGAGGCTTCGCACGCGCTGTTCGTTGTCGCGCAGCGCCTGGAGCAGGCGGCCGAACGGGGCATGCGCGATCCGCCAGAGCAATCCCATTCCGAGTGCGACGGTGGCGATGGTAAAGGCGTGGAACGTCCAGTCGTTGGCCAGCCACGGTCGCGGCACACCCTGCAGGCCGTTCTCGCCGCCGGTCATATCGGTCCATTTGAATGCGACCTCGAAGGCGATCTGCGAAAAGGCGAGCGTGAGCAGCGAGAAATACAGGCCGCGCCGGCGCAGGATGATCAGCGCGATCACCGAGGCGAGGATCAGCGAGAAGATCACGCCGAAGACCAGTCGCCTCGATCTCGTTGCCGATGAAACGTTGCATGGAGATCGCCACGGCGTAGGTCGCACAGCCGAAGAACACCGAGGCGCCGAATGGTACCAGGCCGGTGTAGCCCACCAGCAGGTTCACGCCGGCGCCGTACAGCATGTAGATGGCGATCTGGGTGATCAGGCTGATGGGCGCGCCGATCGCCTGCCAGAGCGCGGTCAGCGCGACCAGCACGAGAACGATCCACAGCACCGGATGACGCAGCAGGGCGCTCATTCAAATCGCTCCCAGCGTTCGCCGAGCAATCCGCGCGGGCGAAGCAGCAGCATCAGCGCCATGAACAGGTACATCACGGCGCCCGACGCTTCGGGTTTGAACTGGATGGTGAGCGCGATGACCACGCCGACCAGCAACCCGGCGATCACTGCGCCGGCGAACGAACCCAGTCCGCCGATCGCCACGACGACGAAGGCCGGCATGATCGCGTTGGTGGCCATCGAAGGCGTCACCGTCCAAAGCGGCGCGGCGAGCACGCCCGCGATGCCGGAGATGCCGCAGCCGAGGCCGAACACCCACATGAGCACGCGCGGCAGATTGATGCCGAGCAGTCCGACCATCTCGGGATCGCGCGAGCCGGCGCGCAGGATGCGGCCGAACTTGGTGTAGGTCAGGAACGCCCATAGGCCGATCAGTACCGCCGCGGTCGTGAGCAGCACGGCGAGCCGGTATCTGGTGATCAGGATGGGTCCCCAGATCATGAACCCGGACAGGAACGGGGGCGGGCTGAACGGCTGGCCGATGCCGCCCCAGATCAGCCGAACCGACGCCTCGATCATCAATGCGAGCGCGAAGGTGACGATCAGGCTGAGCAACGGCTCCTTGTCGTAGAGGCGGCGGATCAGCACGCGTTCCGCGACCACGCCGACGCCACCGACGATGATCGGAGCCAGGATGACGGCAGGCCAGCCGAATGTTTGGTACAGGGTCAGTGCAAAATAGGCGCCCAGCGTGAAGAACACGCCGTGCGCGAAGTTCACGATGCCAAGCAGGCCGAAGATGATGGAGAGGCCGATGGCGATCAGGACGTAGAGGCCGCCAAGTACGAGACCGCTCGCCACCTGGGATAGTATGATGTCGAGCAATCGGGTCTCCCGAGAAGACGTGGATGGCCGGGTCAAGCCCGGCCATGACGAATGGTCGTCAGGTCATCTTGCAGCCGATCTCCTCCGACGTGCCGAACACCTTCTCCAGGTCGGCGGGGTTCTCCGGCAGCGCGGCCTTCACGTCGAAATAGTCCCACTTGTCGGTGATCTTCGGCTTCACGGACACAACCAGATTACGCAACAGCATCTGGTGGTCCCATTTGCGGTAGCTGTACGACGTGCTGCCCGCGCTGAACTTCCAGCTTTCGAGCCCTTCGATGATCGCCATCGGTTCGGTTGACTTCGCAAGCTCGATCGATTCGAACAGCGACCTGGCGGTGATCCAGCCCATCCACGCCTTGTCCGCGGCCGGCCGGTTGTGCTTCTTCAGATACGCCTCGGCAAACGCCTTCTCTTCAGGCGGATTGTTCGGGTTGTTGTACCACCAGAGTTTGGTGAATATGCCGTTCGCAGCATCAGGGCCGACCGCCCAGATGTCGGTATCGCCGATCGCGATCTCGCAGAAAGGTATCTTCCCCTTCATGCCAAGTTCGTTCCACTGCTTGAGGAACGTGGACAGATCGCCCGCGGACAGCCCGCCCAGCACGACATCCGGCTGGGCCTGGCGGATCTTCAAAATGAACGAGCTGAAGTCCGGTGTGTTCAGCGGCACCTCGTCGATGCCTGCCTCGGTGCCGCCGGCCTGCTTCAGCAACTCGCGCGAGGAGCGCAGAATGTCCTGGCCGAACGCGAAGGATGCAGTAATGAAATACCACTTCTTGCCGTAGGTCAGCGCGAAAGGGGCAAGCATGCGCGACTGCACCAGCACCGGTGTGTTCAGCCGGAACGTGTAACGATTGCAGTTCTTGCCGGTGATCTCGGTCGCTGCCGCGTTGTCGCAGACAAACGGAATCTTCAGTTGCGCCGCGGTGGCTTCCTCGGCCAATGCATTGGACGACAGCGAACCGCCGAGAATGGCGCAGACCTTGTTCTCCTGCACCAGCTTCTGCATGTTCTGCGTGGCGCCCTGCGGCGACGGCTCGTCCAGCCACACCAGTTCCGCCGGCTGGCCCATGATCTTGTTGCCGCGCTCTTCCAGCGCGAGATAGGTCCCTTGCGCCAGATACTCGGTCTGCGGCGCGATCTGCCCGGTCTTGGCGAGCAGCAGACCGATGCGGATCGGTTCGGCTGCCTTGGCAATATACGGAGCGGCCAGCGCGCCCGCCCCCAGCAACGCCTGGCGGCGCGTCACGACAAGTCTCGACTTCCTGACGGTCATGCGTCTCTCCCATGGCACGCCAAGCGGTCGCGCCGGCCCAAAATTGGTTGTGTTAGACACTATCTCCGGCGGAAAACCAAGACGCCGATTATTCCGCCGCTGCCCGGTGGCCGCGCGCATAGCGCAACAGTGCATCGTCCGCAACCGGTTCGATCGGTCGGAAATCGCGATGCGCGATCCAGTCGGGACGGGTGGGCGTGCGAATGTAGTTCGATACCGCGTTCAGCGTCAGGTAAACGATCTTGCGCGGATAGGGCGTGATGTTTCCGGCCGAGCCATGCACCAGATTTCCGTGGAACATCAGCAACGCGCCCGGCGCACCGGTCGGCGTCACGATGCCACCCTGCCTGACCAGCCGTTCCACGGTCGCATTGTCCAGCGTCCATAGCGGATAGGACGTGGTGGACGTGTCATGGCCCGCTTTGAGCACGCCCTCCTTGTGGCTGCGCGGCACCAGCATCAGCGGGCCGTTGATCGGCAACACCTCGTCCACAAACACGGCAATATTCATCGCGCGCGGTTCGGGCATGCCGTCGTCGCGCGCCCACGTGCCGTAGTCCTGGTGCCACTGCCACACTTCGCCGTCGAACGCGGATTTCGCGTTGATCTTGAACTGATGCATGTAGAGCTGCTCGCCGAACACCTGCTCGACGGGACGGATCATGCGCGGGTGCGCGCCCAGCAGACGGAACGCCTCGTTGTAGGTATGGGCTGCGAAGGCGGTGCGCGGCGAGCCGGACTTCTCGCGCCAGATCTCCTTGCGATCGGTGTGGAAGATCGCCTCCGCCTCGCTGTGCAGAACCGCAATCTCCTCGGCCGAGAAAAGGTTCGGCAGGAACAGGAAGCCCTCGTTGTCAAACTGCTGAATCTGCTGCTTGCTCAGTGACATTGCATGATCTCCCACGCTCACGTGGCGAGGTAGCCGCCATCGACATAGAGTTCCGCGCCCGTGATGTACGAGGCCTCGTCCGAGGCGAGGAACAGGATGGCATTCGCCACCTCGTCCACCTCGCCCGCGCGCCGCAATGGCACACCCTGCAGCATCTTCGCCCGCACCGCCGGATCCGCGGTCGCACCGGACGTGCGCATTGGCGGCATCAGCCCCGGATGCACCGAATTGGCGCGAATGCCGTCGCGGCCGAACTGCACCGCGGTGGACTTTGTCAGCGTGCGCACCGCGCCCTTCGACGCATTGTAGCCCATATGCGTCATGGTCTGGCCGGTATTGCCGGAGATCGACGACAGATTGACGATCGAGCCGCCGCCGGTCTTTTTCATCGCCTGCACGGCATGTTTGGTACCCAGGAACACGCCGCGCGCATTCACCGCCATCAGCTTGTCCCACGCATCGGTGTCCAACATGTCCGACACCGCGCTGCCGCTGATGCCGGCATTGTTCACCAGGATGTCCACCTTGCCGTATTTCTGCACGGTTGCATCGACCACCGATTTCCAGTCCGCTTCACTGGTCACGTCCAGGCGCATGAATTCGGCCGTTCCGTTGGCGCGCGTGATTTCGGCAGCGACCTTGGCGCCGTCTTCCTCCAGCATGTCGGCAATCACGACCTTGGCGCCTTCCTTGGCGAATCGGCGCGCCGTCGCGGCGCCCATGCCGGAGGCCGCACCACTCACGATCGCCACTTTACCTTCCAGGCGCATGATCCATTCCTCCCGGGAACCGGCTTATGGCTCAGGCTGCCACGAGTGGCCCAGCTTGGCTACCGGCGCCGGAGGTTGCTAGATACGCGCCGACGAGAGACGTGGAGAACAGACGCATGGCCCATCGCGGCATGAAGTTCGGCATATTCCTGGCACCTTTCCATCGCGTGGGTGAAAACCCGACGCTGGCGATCAGTCGCGATGTCGAGCTGCTGGAGTGGCTGGATTGGCTCGGTTATGACGAAGCATGGATCGGCGAGCATCATTCCGCCGGCTGGGAGCTGATCGCCCTGCCCGAACTGATCATCGCCGCCGCAGCCGAACGCACCAAGCACATCCGGCTCGGCACGGGGGTGACCAGCCTGCCGTATCATCATCCGTTCATGGTCGCGCAGCGCTTCGTGCAGCTCGACCACATGACGCGCGGCCGCGCCATGATGGGATGCGGTCCCGGCGCGCTGACGTCGGATGCGTACATGCTCGGCATCGAACCCAGCACGCAGCGACCGCGCATGCTGGAGGCGATGGACGCCATCATGCGTCTGCTGAAATGCGAAGAGCCGGTCACCATGAAGACCGACTGGTTCGAGATGCGCGACGCGCGGCTGCATCTTGCGCCGTACACCGATCCGCATTTCGAGATCGCCGTCGCCAGCACGATCACGCCGTTCGGCATGATCGCTGCGGGGACGCATGGCGTGGGCGTGCTGTCGATCGGCGCCGGCCTGCCTGGCGGCCCGGAAGCGCTGGCCAGTCAGTGGAAGATCGCCGAGGAGGCCGCGGCGAAGAACGGCAAGACGATGGACCGCAAGAACTGGCGCGTCGTGGTCAATGCACACATCGCCGAGGACGACGAGCAGGCGCTGCTCGAGGTGAAGAAGGGCGAGCGGATCGAGACGCAGACCTATTTCGAGGACACGCTCGGTCGTCCGCCCGGCCGCGCCGACGATCCGCTACGTGACGGCGTGAAGATGGGCACCACGTTGGTCGGCTCGCCGGAGACGGTGGTCAAGGGCATCAAGCGGTTGCTGGAATACAGCCAGGGCGGTTTCGGCGGCATTCTGTTCCGCGCGCACGAATGGGCCAATCGCGAGCAGACGCTGCGCAGCTTCGAACTGTTCGCGCGTTATGTAATGCCGCACTTCCAGGGTTCGCTGACCCAAATTGTCGGATCCAGCACCTGGGCGCGCGAGAACCGCAAGCAGGTGTTCGGGTCCACCGTCGAATCGGTGCAGGCGTGCATTCACCGATTTCGGCCGCGCCGCACCGGAGGAGGAGATCCGCGCGCGCACCCTCGGCGCGCGCGACCTCGATCCGCCGCGGTAGTGCCAGCCGCCGTCGAGACTGACTCACCGGTCACCACCACGTCGTCATGGTCGGGCGACAGGCCGGCGCATCCACGTCTTCCTTGATGTGATCAGCAAAGACGTGGATGCCGACCTTCGTCGGCATGACGGGAACGTTAAGTCGGCGAGTCAGCGGTTACGCCGCCTTCGCCATCGACATGGCCTTCCACACCGTTTCCGATGTGGCGGGCATGTCGATGTCCGTCACGCCGCCGACCGACAGCGCATCGATGATGGCGTTGATGACCGCCGGCGGACTGCCGACCGAACCCGCCTCGCCTGCCCCCTTCACGCCGAGCGGATTGGACGCGCTGGGGACTTCCAATAGATCGACCTCGATGTCCGGAAAATCGGCCGCCCGCGGCAATGCGTAGTCCATGAAGCTGCCGGACAGCAGCTGGCCGGACGCGTCGTAGCTGGTCCGCTCGAACAGCGCCTGGCCGAGACCCTGCGACACGCCGCCGTGCACCTGGCCGCGCACGATCATCGGGTTCACGGTCTTGCCGAAGTCGTCGCACACACGGTAGCGGATGATTTCCACCACCCCGGTATCGGGATCCACCTCCACTTCGGCCATGTGGCAGCCATTCGGGAAGGTGTGCTCGGCGACATCGACTACTTCGGCAGCGTCGAGCGTGGTCGCGGTCTCGCCGGCCGCCACCTTCTGCCGTTGTGCGGCGGCAAGCGCGATGATGTCGATGCCGCGGTCGGTGCCGACTATGGTGAATTTTCCGTCGGAGAAAGCGATATCGGCAGGTGCCGCCTCCAGCACTTCGGCTGCTGCCTGTGTGCCCTTCTCAATGACCGTATCGGCTGTCACCAGGATCGCCTGGCCCTCGGAATAGAGGCTGCGCGAGCCTCCGGTCCCGCCGCCGACCGGGATGGTGTCCGTATCGCCCTGCCGGACGCGGATCTTCTCGCCGTCGATGCCCAGGCGCTGCGACATGAGTTGGACATAGGCTGTCTCGTGACCCTGGCCGGTTGATTGCGTGCCGACATAGACATCGACAAGGCCATCCTCGGCAAAGCGGATTTCCGCCCGCTCGGTCGGATCGCCCATCGTGACCTCGAGGTAGTACGAGAAGCCGATGCCGCGAAGCTTGCCGTGTCGTTTGGCATCCGCGCGACGGGCGGCGAAGCCCGCGTAGTCCATCCGCTCGAGTGCCGCATCCAGCACCATCGCGAAGTCGCCGCTGTCGTAGGTCTTGCCGACTGGCGTGGCGTGCGGCATCGCCGAGGAAGGCACCATGTTGCGGCGGCGCAGTTCCGCACGGTCGATATTCAACTCGCGCGCGGCGGCGTCGACCAGACGTTCCAGCAGATAGTTGCTTTCGGGACGTCCAGCACCGCGATAAGCGTCCACCGGCACCGTGTGGGTGAACACGCCGAGCACGTTGGCATAGATCTGCTGGAAGCCGTAAACGCCGGACAGCACGGCCCCGCCGGCCAGCGTTGGGATGTACGGCGCGAACGTGGAAAGATAGGCGCCCATGTTGGCAAGATTGCGCGTACGCAGCGCAAGGAATTTCCCCCCCGCGTCAATCGCAAGCTCGCCCAGCGTGACGTTGTCGCGGCCATGCGTGTCGGACAGGAACGCCTCGCCGCGATCCGATGCCCACTTCACCGGTCGCCCCAGCTTGCGCGCCGCGTAGCAGGTCAGCACATGCTCGGCGTAGAGGAACGCCTTCATGCCGAAGCCACCGCCGA
The DNA here is from genome assembly GCA_963780095.1 of uncultured Alphaproteobacteria bacterium. Classification (GTDB taxonomy): domain Bacteria; phylum Pseudomonadota; class Alphaproteobacteria; order Acetobacterales; family Acetobacteraceae; genus JAMXLO01. Next base: position 213,527 of record CAWABH010000040.1, on the reverse strand, counting down.
CATCGGGCGTCACGACGCGAAACATCGCAGGCTCGGTCTTGAAGACCGCTCCGAGCAGGCCCTTGATCAGCCAGCCGCCCTGCGTGTTGGCATACAGCGTCCAGCGGCCGGAGTTGGAATCGTAGTCGGCGATCGCGGCGCGTGCCTCCATGGATGCGACGATGACGCGGTTGTTCACGACGGTCAGCCGCGTGACATGCGCCGCCGAGGCAAACAACGCGTCGGTCGCCGCCTTGTCGCCGATCTCCCAGTCGAACGTGACATTGTTCGCTACTTCAGGCCACACCAGCGGCACGCCGGGATCGGTTGCCGTGGCAACATCCGTGATGGCGGGCTCAATGGTATAATCCACGGCGATCAGATCAGCGGCATCGCGCGCGGCCGCTGCCGTTTCGGCGACGATGAACGCCACCGGATCGCCGACATGGCGCACCGCTCCATCCGCGAGTGTGGGATGTGGCGGACTCGCCATGTCGGACCCGTCGCGATTCTGCACCGGTGCGGCGCAGGGCATCGGTGCGATGCCGTCTGCGCTAAGGTCGGCCGCGGTATAGATAGCCTTAACCCCTGGGAGCGATCCTGCCGCCGCCGTGTCGATGGCGCCGAGCTTCGCCGCGGCGTGCGGGCTGCGCAGCACGACGCCGTGCAGCATGCCAGGAAGGACGATATCGTCGGTGTAGCGGCCGCTGCCCTTCAGCAGGCGCGAGTCCTCCACCCGACGGACAGACTGGGCGAGGCCAAACTTGGTCATGGAAGCTGCTCTCCAGGGCTCGTCTGTGGTTTGATCAGGGAAGCATGCGCGCTTCGGATGCGAAAGGCCAAGAGGCATGGAAAATCGTCGCCTGTGTGTTCTGAATGCCGGCTCGTCCAGCCTGAAGTTCGCCGTCTACCTCGTGTCGGACGGTACCCTGCGCCGCAGCCAGAGCGGCGAAGTGGAACAGGTCGGCGGCCAGGGACGACTGCTGGTGACTGCTGCCGATGGCAAGCCGTTGCACGACGTGATGGTGACCACCGCTGATCACGCGGCCGCACTGGGGGCGTTGGCGGCATTGAGCGACGGGCCGCTTGCCGAGGGCGGCCTCATGGGATTTGGTCATCGCGTCGTGCACGGTGGCCCTGATCTGGCCGCGCCGGTTGTGGTCGATGCCGTGACGCTTGCGCGCATCGAAGCGCTGGAGCCGCTGGCGCCGCTGCACAATCCGCCGGCCGTCGCGGTGCTGAAGGCGCTGGCAGAACGTTTTCCCAAATTACCCCAGGTGGCATGCTTCGACACGGCGTTTCATCGCGGGCATCCGGCGGTGGCCGACCGGTTCGCGATCCCCGATGCGCTGTACCGCGAGGGCGTGCGGCACTACGGCTTCCACGGCTTGTCCTATGAGTACATTGCCGGTGCATTGGCCGAGCAGGTACCGGAGATCGCGCTGCGACGTGTCGTGGTGGCGCATCTTGGATCCGGTGCTTCGATGTGTGCCCTGGCCGGTGGGCGAAGTGTGGATTCCTCCATGGGGTTCACGGCTCTGGACGGGTTGCCGATGGGAACGCGACCGGGGTCGCTCGACGCCGGCGTGATCATTTGGTTGCAGCGGCAGAAGGGCTGGACCGTGGATCGGGTTGAGCATTTCCTCTACGCCGATTGCGGGCTGAAGGGGCTGTCCGGTGTGTCGAACGACATGCGCACGCTTTTGGCCTGCGAGGCGCCGCTGGCACGGCTGGCGGTCGAGTATTTCGTGTATCACGTGGCGCGCACGGCCGCTGCCCTGGCTGCGAGCATGGGCGGCATCGACGGGCTTGTATTCACCGCCGGTATTGGTGAACGCAGCACGGAGATCCGGGCACGCGTGCTGCGTCGGCTTCGCTGGCTTGGCTTTTCGCTGGACGAGGCGGCGAACCAAGCCGGCGGCCCCCTGCTGACACGGGCTCATTCCGAGCGGGCCGCCTATGTTATTGCGACAGACGAAGAGGTGGTCATCGCGCGTCACACGCTTGCGCTGATCGGACGGTCGTAGAGCAGGTTCAGCTTGATAGCGGGCGCGTTCGGAACTGATTCGGTTGTTTCTCGGCGGATCCTTAGCGCAAGGTTCGCTGCCGAACTGCGAGTTGAATCATCTACAATACGGGAATTTCAAGCGGCCGATATTTGACACTACGACCCGTACACCGCGCGCGGCAGCCACAAGGTCAGCTCCGGCACATAAGTGATGATCCCCAGCACGATCAGCAGCAGGATCAAAAACGGCAGGATCCCGCGAATCACCTCGCCCACCGGTGCCGTGGATATCGTCGCCAGCACGTAAAGGTTCAGCCCGACCGGCGGGTGGATCAGCGCGATCTCCATGTTGTGCGTGAAGATGATCGAGAAGTGCACCGGATCGACGCCCAACGGCTTCAACGCCGACGCCAGGATCGGCAGCACCAGCAGCAAGGTCGCCACCACCTCCAGGAAGCACCCAAGCACCAGCAGCAGCACGTTGATCGCCAGCAGGAACTCCCACGTCTTGAAATGGTGGTCCAACGTCCATTGCACCAACTTCGCCGGCACGCCGGATTCCGTCATCCAGTGGCCGAACGCCAGCGCCGTCGCGACGATCAGCATGATCGTGCCGGCGCTGCGCAGTGCATCGGCGATCACCGACAGTGTCGCGCTGACGGGAAAGCCGCGATAGACGAACAGGCTGATCAGCAGCGAGACCACGGCCGCGATTGCCGCGGCCTCGGTCACGGTGACGATGCCGCCATAAATTCCGATCAGCACGACCGCCGGCACGCCGAGCGCCGGCAATGCCCGCCACGTCACGCGCAGCCGGTCGGCGAACGGCAGCGCGGGTTCCATCGGGAAGTTGCGCCGGCGCGCGTCGAACCAGACCCAGATGAAGAACGCCGCTGCCTGCAACAGTCCCGGCAGGATGCCAGCCAGGAAAAGCCGCGGCACCGACTGTTCCGCCACGATCCCGTACAGGATCAGCGCCAGCGATGGCGGGATCACGATGCCGATCGTCCCGGACGCGCCGATCACCCCGAGCGCGAAGGATCGCGGATAGCCCTTCTCGATCATCGCCGGCAGCAGGATCGTGCCCATCGCCAGCGCGGTCGCCACCGACGATCCGCAGATCGCTGCGAACAGCGTGCAGGCCACCACGGTGACCAGTCCCAGCGAGCCGCGTATCCCGCCCAGCCAGGCGCTGGCGACATCCACCAACGCTTTCGCCACGCCGCCTCGGCGCATGAACGCCGCCGCCATCACGAACAGCGGCAGCGACATCAACGTGGGCGAGTTCAATTGGTCGGCGACCACCTGCGCCACGCCGATCAGCGGCTGACCCGACACAACGAACAGGATCGCCGCGCAGGTGCCAAGCACGAGGAAGATCGGCATGCCCGCGGCGAGCAGGCCGAAGAACATCAGCAGGAACAGAACGGTGGACATCGACGCGGCCGGAGCGCCGTTCAGTCGGTCGGCACGGCGATCCCGCCCGGCAGTTCATGCGCCGGGATATGACCCACCGTCATGGTCACAGGATCGAAGTGGAACATGTAACGAAATAGCCGGACCAGATAGCGGATCAGCATCAGCAGCCCGCCGGCAGGCAGCGCCGCATAGTAGAGCCACATCGGGAAGGCCAGACCCGTGGAGCTGCGCTCATCCAGTGCCCACGAACTGCTGACGATGTCCCATCCGTACCAGACCATGCCGCCGCAGAAGCCCAACGCGACGAGGCAGTTGAACGCCTCGACCCAGCGCTGCCAGCCCGGCGGCAGGGCGCGCAGGACAAGGTCGGGACGCACATGGCCGTCGGTGCGCACCAGTTGGCTCGAGATGATCATCACGGCCCAGATGACCAGATAGACGATCACCTCCTCGGCCCAGGTGATGGCGAGCGCCTGGAAGAAATAGCGGCCGAGCACCTGGGCGAGCCCGACGATCATCGCCAGCGCGCCGAGCACGCCGACCAGCGTGTTCTCGACGCGGTCCCAGATGGTCGTCGCCATCAGGCAGTCTGTGCGGCGGCCTCCTCGGCGTATTTCACCACCTCGGGCGACAGCTTGGCGTCCTTGATCAGCGTGGCGACGTCCGCCTGCATGCGCTTGCGCGCCGCCGCCAGTTCCTCCTTCGATGGATCGACGAACGTGACGCCGTTATCCTCCATCGTCTTGCGCGCCCGCGCCTGCGCGGCGGCGGCATTGGTGCGGTAGGCGCCGATGTTCTGCGCCCACAGATCGCGCATCAGCTTCTGCTGATCGGCGGAAAGCTTGTCCCAGAACGTCCCCGAGATCATCGGGATGTACTGACCGGAATACTGATGGTCGGCATAGGAGTTCCGCACTCCCGCCTCCCACAGCTTGGCGGTGGTGCAGCTTTCATCGGTCGAGACGAAGCCGTCGAACGTGCCCTGCGACAGCGCCAGCGGCACGTTCGGCCAGGGCGTGACGTTCGGGATGCCGCCGAAGAAGGCGATCCGCCAGCTGATGCCGGCGCCGCCGGGGCTGCGGATCTTCATGCCCTTCAGGTCGTCGGTCGCCTTGATCGGCTTCTTCGTGCTGTACCAGTTCTGGAAGCCGAGATCGATCCACGATCCCAGCACATGCGTGCGCAGCTTGGTTTCGAGCTGGCCGTTGATGTGGGCACCGGCCTTGCCGTCGCTGGCGGCGTGCGTCACCTCCATCGGCTGGCCGTAGAACACCGGCAACTGCACCATGTCGCAGTCCGGCACCAGCCCGGTCAGCGTCCAGGCGCCGGGCGCGGCCATCTCCACCTGGCCCTGCAGCAGTGCCTTGGCGACATTCAGGTCGGCGAACAGCTGGCCGCTGTGGAACACCTCGCTGGTGATCTTGCCGCCGGAGGCCTGCTCGAGCTTGCCCAGGTAATCGACGATCGAGACGTTCCGTACGTGCGACGGCGCGGTATCGAGCGAGCAGCGGATCTTCAGCGGCTCCTCGCCGCGCGCGTGGCGCAGAATGGCGAAACTGCCCAAGGTCGCGAGGGATGCGCGCCCGAGGGCACGCCGTGAAATGCCATGCTGCATGGGCGTAACCTCCGGGTGTCAATATTGTGCGGCGATATGAACGGCCCCTGCCGGCTGCGTCAAGGGAGTGCAAGGAACTCGTCTGCAACGCCTCATGCGTGTGCGGCAGGCACGTCCGGAATTGCGGCTGCCATCTCCCGATGCACCTGCGCCAGGATCTCGAACGATCGCTTCCGCGCGCCATGGTCGAATATCTGCGCCGTAACCATCAACTCGTCGGCGCCGGTCGATGCGATGAACGCCTCCAGTCCGCGCCGCACTGTCACTGCGTCGCCGACAATGGAGCAGGCCAGGGCATCGTCCAGCATCGCACGTGCGTACGGATCGAGCCTCGCGTCCAGATCGTCGACTGGTGGCGGCAGCTTGCCGGGTCGCCCGCGACGCGTGTTGAGGAACGCCTGCTGGAGGGACGAGAACAGATGCCGCGCCTCCGCATCGGTCTCGGCTGCGAACACGTTCACGCCCAGCATGACATGGGGCGTGGCCAATCGTTCGGACGGCCGGAATCGGGAGCGATAGACCGACACCGCCTCGCGCATCTGCTCCGGGGCGAAATGGGATGCGAAGGCGTAGGGCAGACCCAGCATCGCGGCCAACTGCGCGCCAAACGTGCTGGAGCCGAGGATCCAGACCTCTACCGACTCTCCCGCGCCCGGCACGGCCTGGAGCGCCTGACCCGGCGTGGCGGGTTGGAAGTACTCGAGCAGTTCCACCACGTCGTGCGGGAATTGGTTCGGGTCCGCGGACAGGTTGCGCCGCATCGCCCGCGCGGCGATCTGATCGGAGCCAGGCGCTCGGCCAAGACCGAGATCGATCCGGCCTGGATTCAGTGCGGCCAGGGTGCCGAACTGCTCGGCGATGATCAGCGGTGCGTGGTTTGGCAGCATGACGCCGCCTGCTCCGATCCGTATGGTGCTTGTCCCGGCAGCGATGTGTGCCAGGGCGACCGCCGTGGCCGCGCTGGCGATACCCGGCATGTTATGATGCTCGGCCATCCAGTATCGCGAATAGTTCAGCGTCTCTGCATGACGGGCGAGATCGAGCGAATTGCGCAGCGCCTGGGCGGCATCACTGCCTTCGGGCACAGGGGCGAGGTCGAGGACGGATAGCGGGATCATGGGCGGTATATGGGACCGGAAGCGGCGAGCGAAATGCCGCGGCACGACGCATCGCGTCAGATTCGAGCTTGGCCCGAATCATTGCGCCAATCGGCCAAAGGCGCTCCAACTCCTGCAACACGGGCTCAGCGCCGGACTGTTTGCGCGCCTCATGCTTCATCGTCATGGCTGATTCATCGTCATGGCCGGGCGTGTCCCGGCCATCCACGTCTTCGCCGCCAGCCCAAAGAGTAGACGTGGATGGCCGGCCGGAGCCTGTCCTCGGGCGGCCCGTTGGCCCAACCCGCGGGCCGGCCATGACGATGTGGGTGCGGACATTGCCAACTGTGAGCACTTATTTCCTCCGCCGCGCCCGTCATTCCGCGTGCTTTATGGTATCCAGGAATTGCACCCAATGCTCGGGCAGTGCATGGAAGCGCGCGCCTTCCCGCAGCAGGGAGATATACCGAAGCGATGGGCTGCCGTCGTTCTCCTTCCCTTTGGCGACGTAAGCGACGACTGTCACCGTATTGCCGTCGATGTCCTGCGCTTCAAGCCACACCGGTCGATAACCGCGTCCAGGCACTCCCTCGGTCGAATTCAGGCGCAGCAGGTCTCGGCGTGTGATCTTGTAAAGGACGCCCCATACTTCCTGAGTTGCGGCGGGAACTATGTTGGCCGGGGCAGCTTTGCCCTTTGGTCGGCCTTCCAGGTTGAAGCGCAACCGATACCCCTCGATGCGACCAGCGCGCCGCTCGAGTGGCCGAATGCCGCGTCGGACAATGAACGCGCTTTCGTGCATGTTCGAGCCATAGGCAAAGTACCAAATCTTGTCCGAAGGTCGCCCATCGAGTGAAAGACCATGGGCTCGATAATGCCACCGGGACATCAACCAGGACTTTGCGAGCACTCTTCGCCAACGGATCCGCATATCGTGCTATCTGCCATTCGTCGGCGACGAGCACAATGCGTAGCCTGCCTGGCCTCGCGGTGGACATCACGCCGAAATGCTGGTGGGCTGAGGTCGAACCGCTGCCGCTTGTCCGGCACCAGCTATTGCTGCCTGCGAACAGTCGGCCCTGATCGTGGATGCGGATGACGATGGGTGTTGGCAGATCACCGGCGACCGTGCTGTTGGCGGCCGGCGTCGTCGTTGTGCAGTTATGGGCGGCCGATGCGTCCGCGGATGAGGTCTGCCGCTTTTCCGGAACCACCGACTACGATGGCCAAGTCGCGGTCACAACCGACGTGGCCGCATCGGATGGTGTCACGAGGGTGGATGTCGCCGTGACGTTCGATTCGACGACGGTGTTCTGGCTTCATGTTCACTACCTGATTGAAGAGGTAAGCACCTGGCGGGCCGGCGAGCTCGAGCGAGTGGCGGTGAACAGCCGCTACCTGCTCGGTGGCCACATCATCCGCCAGCAATGGGATGATTTTCAGCGCGGTTCAGACGGCCTCGAGGCACATCGCGTGCAGGCGAAGACACTCGCCGACTTCCGCCGCAGACACCCAGGCTTCGTTCAACACTGGGACCCCGCGACGTTCGGCCAGCCCTGGCTGCACGATTATCCGTCGGCATCACCGGAGCGCCGCGCCGATCTCGACCTCAAAGGCTCGCCGCTTCCGTCGGAGCTCCGCTCCCCACTCGCCATGGCGTTCTACTGGATCAGATGGCTGCCGCGCGGCGGCCAGGACGTGACCGTGTTCCTGCCTGGCTTCAAGACCGAGCGGCTCGTGGATCTGCGGATAGCCGCCGCCTCTTCGACTGGAGGCACGCTGTTGCGAGCACCTTTGCACTATTCGGTGCTGAGCGAGAGACCGGTTTCCACTGCCACGGCCCGGACATCTCCCGACAGGCACCTGCTGCAGCTTGCGTTCGAGCTGTATGGATCGCGCGGATCGGCGCGGGGGCTGATCAATCAGGAAGGCTGCGAGGGCGCCTCCGTGGCGCCGGCCAACCGGCGGTGACAAATCCGGACCGCGCGGTCTTGCCGCTACAGCCCGAGATACGCTTCCCGCACCGCCTCGCTGCGCGCCAGGTCCTGCGCGTTGCCCTGCATGACGATTGTGCCGTTCTCCAGCACGTAGGCATCTTCTGACAGCTTCAGCGCCATGTGGGCGTTCTGCTCCACCAGCAGGACATCGACCCCGCTTTGGCTGATACTCCGAATGATTTGGCCAATGGTCTGTATCACTGCCGGGGCCAAACCGATCGATGGTTCATCCAGCAGCAGAAGCTTCGGCCCCGACATCAATGCACGACCAATTGCCACCATCTGCTGCTGGCCGCCGGAAAGCGCCATGGCGCGGGCGCCAAGCCGCTCACGCAACACAGGAAAGTAGTCCAGCACGCGCTCGAAATCGTCGCGCACGCCGCCGGCATCGGTGCGGCGATATGCGCCGATCTCGAGGTTCTCACGCACGCTCATGGTTGGAAACAGACGGCGGCCCTCCGGCACCAGCGAGACGCCGGCCGCGACGATCGCATCCACCTGTCTGCCGATGAGCTGCTCACCGCGGAAGCGCGTGCTGCCGCCGGCAACCCGCGTGAGGCCGGTGATGCCCTTCATGATCGTCGTCTTGCCGGCGCCGTTCGAGCCGATCAGCGTGGTGATGCGGCCACGCCGCACCGACAGATGGATATCGCTCACCGCGCGCACCGGCCCATAGCTGACCGTGAGGCCAGCAATCTCCAGTACCGCATCGCTCACGCGTCGTCTCCCAGATAGGCACGGATGACTTCGGGATCGTTGCGTATCTCCGCGGGCGTGCCCTCGGCCAGCTTCTGTCCGTGGTTCAGCACAACGATACGATCGCAGATCCGCATCACCGCCCGCATGTTGTGGTCGACCAGCATGATCGTCGTGGCAAACTCCTGGCGGATGCGTCGCATCGACGCGAGCGCCGCGGCGATCTCGGTGGAGTTCAGCCCGGTCAGCGGTTCGTCGAGACAGAGCAGCATGGGGCGCGCTGCCAGGGCGATGGCGATGCTCAGCATGCGCTGGTGGCCATGCGGCAGGCTGCCAGCGGTTGTTTCGAGCAATCCGCCGAGCCCCAGCAGTTCGGCGGTCTCGCGCACGCGACGTTGGCGCCCGTGTCGGTCGCGCACGGCACGCAATGCGCCGATCAGGATATTGTCGTGCACGCTCATGTCGCGCAGCAGGCTGCCGTGCTGGAAGGTACGCACCAAACCGCGCCGGCTGATCGCGCTGGCCGACATCCCGGTGATGTCCTCGCCACGAAACGAAAGCCGCCCCGAGGTCGGGCGGTAGAAGCCGCTGATCACGTTGAATGTGGTGCTCTTGCCTGCGCCGTTGGGGCCGATCAGGCCGAGCACTTCGCCCTCACGGACCTCGAAGCTGAGACCGCTCACCGCCAGCAGGCCGCCGAATCGGCGCGACAGGTCCTGCGCGACCAGCAGCGCGCTCATGCCCGCAGCAACCGCAGCAGGCGCGTGCCGGCACCCCACAGCCCGTCGGGGAACAACAGCATTGCAGCGACGATGGCGCCGCCGAACAGGATCTGCTCGAGCGCGCCGGAGCCTTCCAACGCTTGCGCCACCAATGTCATCAAGGCCGCGCCGAGCACCGCGCCCAGCACGTGCGAATCGCCGCCGATCTTCACGTAGGCCAGTGCGAACACCGGCACGAGGTAGGAAAAATCGCCGGGGCTGATCACGTTGTAGATGTGCGCGTGCAACGCCCCCGCAATGCCGACAGCGAACGAGGCCAACACCAGGCAGAGCAGTTTGATCGACACAACGCTTATGCCGACGGTTTCCACCACCGCATCGTTGTTCTCGATTGCGCGGAACACGCGGCCGAGGTCGGAGCGCTCGCACAGATAGAGCGCGAGGATCAGGCCGCCGCACAGCAACACGGTCAGCGCCGGCATCCACGGGTCCAGGCCCTGCGGCGGGAACACGCCCATGATGCCGGAATTGCCGCCGATATAGTTGATGCGGGTGTAGATCAGCCGGATCACCTCGGTGAAGGCGAAGCTGATCAGCATGAAGTAGGGCCCTTTGGTGCGCAGCGTGACCAGACCGAAACCGGCACTGGCTGCCATTGCAACGACGCCGCCGGCGAGCAGCGCGAGCGGGAAGGGCACTGCGAAGTTCACCGTGCACACCGCGGCGACGTATGCGCCCATGCCGTAGAATGCGCCGGTGGCGATGTTCGTCTCGCCGACCAGCAGGACGAAGCGCAGGCCCACCGCCAGCACGGCGTTCAGCGCCACCCACATCACCAGGTGCTGGTCGTACTCGTCCGGGGTCAGCAGCGCGAACGCCAGTACGCCGGCCGCGCCCAGCGTTGTCAGCAATGGTCCGACGCGTGCGCGCAGTCGGGCCGTTTGCGGCAGGTCTGCCGCCTCTGCCTCAGCGCTGGGCATAGCCGAGCAGACCCTCCGGCCGCACCAGCAGGAAGCCGATCACCAGAGCGAACATCGCGATGGTCGCATAGGACAGATCGAGGAAATATCCAGCCACGCTCTCGATCGCGGCGATCAGGAAGCCGCCGAGGATCGCGCCGGGGATGCTGCCCAGCCCGCCGATGATGATGATGATGAACGCCTTGGTCAGGTAGTCGCTGCCGAGCGCCGGCGTGATCGGCGTCAGCGGCGCCATCAATCCGCCCGACACTGCCGCGAGTCCCGAACCGATCATGAAGCCGTAGAACGACGTGCGGCGGTAGCGGATGCCCTGCAACATCGCCGCCTCGCGGTCCTCGGCAACCGCACGCAGCGCCTTGCCCAGCTTGCTGTGCTGCACGAACAGGTACAGCGCGACGGTGAACGCCAGCGACAGGCCGCAGATGACCAGCCGCTGCGTCTCCATCGCGCCGCCGGCGAGCGAGACCTGCCCGGGCAGCACCTTGGGCACCACGCGCGGTGCGCCGGTGAATATCCAGAGATAGACGCCTTCCAACAGCAACAGCAGTCCCAGCGACAGGATGAACGAGCCGATCAGGTCGCGCAGATAGCGTTCGAAGCCGATGAAGTACAGTGCCGCGGCGAGCAGACCCACCGCGACCATTGCCAGTGCGAAGCTCACCAGATAATCGAGCCAGACCGGCATGCCGAGATGGATGGTGAACGCCGGCATCGACACGGCGATCAGAAGCGCGGCCAGGGTGAAGAACTGGCCGTGCGCGAAGTTGATCACCTTCATCACGCCGAACACGAGGGTGAGCCCGAGCGCGAACAGCACGTACACCGCGCCGATCTGCAGTGTATTGACGCAAAGCTGCGCGAGCAGTCCCATCCGCGCCGCGCCGAGGGCCGCTACTGCGTTTGCGCCAGCCGCTGCTTCAGTTCATCCGGGATGATCCGCTCGATCTCCACGGTCTGGCCGTGCTTGATCTGCGTGACGATGATCGGTACCAGCATCTGCTGCGGATTGCCGTAGATTGCCTCGCCGCCGAACGCCGCCGGGCCATAGCTTGATTCGAAGATCAGCGTCGGCAGCACCTTTGCCACCGCCTTGGGATCGGTCGAATTGGCCTTCTCGATCCCGGCCTTGATCGCCATCGCCGAATCCCAGGCGGCCATGTGCAGGATGTTCACCGGCTCGCCCAATGCCTTCAGACCGTCCGCATCCAGCTGACGCTGCAGCGGCGTGGCTGTCGGGCCCCCGAAGTCGGCGGCGTTGCCCATGTAGACGTCCTCGACCGCGGCGCCGCCGACCTTCACCAGCGCGTCGCTGCCGGTGCCGGAGGATACCACCTTGACGCCCTTCCAGCCCTGCACCGCCAGTTCCTTGTAAACCGAACCTGCATCGGCCGGCGGCGCGCCGGACAGGTCCATGACATCGGCCTGCGACTGCGCCAGCTTGGTGGCGATCGGCTGGAACTCGGTGGTGCCGCGTTCGTACCATGCGCTGAGCACGATGGTGTAGCCGCGCGCCTTGTACTGCTTGACCGCCTCGACCTCGACCTCCTGGCCGGTGGCGTCGTTCGGGTTTAGCAAGGCCACGGTCTTTGCCTCGGGGTGCTGGCGCTTCACCAGGTCGAACAGCGGGCCGAACAATTCGAACGGCGTGTTGGCGCAGGTGAACGTAAGCGGCGCCTGTGGGCCCTTCACGCTCTTGCCCCAGGCGTCCTGCATCATCAGCGCGCCGACGCGCTCCGAGAGACTTTGCAGTGCCTTCACCGGCGCCGTGCCGATGCCCTGGATGATGAAGCGCACGTGGTCGCGGTTCAGCATGGCCTGCGCCGCCTTGCCGCCATCGGCTGAGTTATAGCCGTTCTCGTAGGTGGTGAGCGCAACCTTGTAGGTCTTGCCGCCAGCCGTGATGCCACCGTGCTCGTTGATCCACTTCACGGCCTGCTGGCCCACCCAGTCGGCGCCGATACCCCAGCTTGCGGCGGCACCCGACATGGGCGCGGTGATGCCAAACCGGATCACGTCGTCGTCGGCTTTCGCGGTGCAGGCACCGGTCAATGCGCAGACCGCGAGCGCCGCGGAAGCGGCCCACGTCAGAAGCATTCTCATCGCGTTTCCTTTTCCCTGGCAGCGGGTTTGGCCGAGTGTGCGCATGCGGCGATGGCGGCGACAAGGGTGGGTGGATCGCGCCGGTTGATCGACGCGCTGCCGATGGTCCAATCTGCTGCTTTGCCGATGCGGCGTGCCAGTGTTGGAGCGTTGCCGTATGCGGACCGTCGACCTCTCTATTCGGAGCAGCACTGAATGATGATCGCGGCGACGTGGAGCGACGCAGTCTCCGGAAGCCGACGAGGCTGTCGCCATGTCATGGACGTCGTGTTGCCGCTCATGATCGCCTTGTGCGTCACGGCGACCCTCTCGAATGAGGCGTGGGCCGTGGAACGACAGAAATTAGAACAATCCATCGAAGCGATCGTCGAGGCGCAGATCCCAGCGGTCGAGACCTACATCGCAAGCGGGATGAAGGCGTTCGACTTGCCGGGCCTTGCCATTGGCATCGTTGCGAACGACCGGCTGGTCTACAGCAAGGGTTTCGGCGTCCGCAGCAAAACCGGTGGCTTGCCGGTCGATACGCGCACGGCCTTCCAGATCGGTTCGACCACCAAGGGATTTCTTGCCGCGACGCTGGCCATCATGGTCGATCGCGGCAAGCTCCGCTGGGACGACCGCGTCGTTGACCTCGACCCGGATTTTCAGCTGAAGGATCCATGGGTCACCCGCGAATTTCGGGTATTCGACCTGCTTGCTCAGCGCTCCGGGCTTCCACCCTACGCAAACGATGCACTGAGCATGGTCGGCATCAAAGAGCCGGCGCTGATCCACTCGCTGCGCAATGTCGAACCGGTGTCGAGTTTTCGCTCCACCTTTTCCTATACCAACATTACGCATCTTCTGGCCGGGCGCATCGTGGCGAAGGCGGCTGGTGCGCCGGACTGGAATACGGTCCTTCAAACGGAACTGTTCGATTCCCTGAGGATGAAGGATTCGTCATACTCCGCCAAAGCGATCGAAGCCGCAGCCGATCACGCCGAAGGGTATCGCTGGACACCCGAGGGTACGATCCAGGTACCGTTCACGCAGATCTTCCCCTACGACTACGCCGGCGCGGGGGACATCAATTCAACGATCGACGATACGTCCCGCTGGGTTCGACTGCAGCTTGGAAGCGGCACTTTCGAGGGACGTGGCATCGTCTCGCCGGAGAACCTCGCGGTGACCCGGACATCGAAGGTTTCGATGTCCGACAAGGTGTCCTACGCGCTGGGCTGGATCATCCAACAGACGCCGAACGGTACTGTCGTTTGGCACAACGGGGGAACAAGCAGCTTTGGCGCATATATCGGCTTGGTGCCCGAACGGAATGTTGGTGTCGTCGTGCTCAGCAATGAGACGAATGTCGGCCTTCCGGATGCGCTCGGGCAGTGGATCCTGGATCGGATCCTGGGGAACCCCGAGGTCGATCACGTGGCTGACAGGCTCAAGTCTGCGAAAGCCTCATTTGAGACAAATGTCAAACTGTTCGCCACACCCACAAGGCCGCGACCGTTTCCGCCGCTGGCGCCACTGACCGGGAACTATGTCAACCCGAGCTTCGGCAAGGCAGTTGTGGTGCAGGAAGGCGATCTGCTCTTTCTGGAATTTCAGCAGACTGGCGCGAAGCTGAGGATCGATCCCTGGGACGGCGACGTATTCACCGCCAAGCTCATGCCGCTTGGCCAGTTTGCCGCGATTGCCGATTCCCTTGGACCGCTGCCCAACGGGTTTGTCCAATTCCAGATCGATAGGGGCGCCGAACTCAATATTCTCCGCCTGTCATTCGATGATGGGCAGGCCTACGATTTTTCGCGCGAATAGAGACCAAACGATTTCAGAGCAGCGGACGGCGCCGCGGCGCCGGCGCGCTATCAATGTGACTGGAAACAGGAACCACTCCGACTGCCCCCGTTCGTCGTGACCGGTCGTCGGACGTCGCACTTTGCAAGCCACATCGCCCCCACGTGCGATTTCCCCCTCCCCTTGCGGGCGGGGGATGGGGGGAGGGGTCGCGCCATCGCAAGGCAATGCGGTCGGATAGATACAAAGCTTGACTTCGCACCGCGATCCCCTCCCCCAACCCCCTCCCGCAAGGGGAGGGGGAGGACTATTCTTCAGCCGTACCATTATCCTGACGCGTAGGGGGCTTGTCCCAGCCATGACGGAAGGAACGAGCGGTGACGGAAGGTCATTGGTTCGGGCGGTTGTTGTTAATCCTTCCGATCCGCACCGGATTGTTTCTCAAGCAATGCCCGCAAGGCGAGATTCTCCGGGCTTGTTCCGGTCCGGTCCAGAAAAACGTCCGCACTGGTCTCCGTGACCTGGCCGCCAGACGCAAGGTTGGGCTCATGTCTCACGACCTGACGGCCACTCGCGGTATCGCGAATCAACTGCCAGCGATCGCCGTTGGAGCTGCGATAGAAATCGTCGATCAGAATGGTCATGAGTGCCCCCGACTGACCCTGATGGAAACGCACGCCAGCACCGCTATCCGGAACGATTGCCCCCACCCTTACCCGCCGCGAACCGCACCGCCTCCTCCGCGGCGCGCAGCAAGGCACGCGCCTTCTGCCGAGTCTCTTCGTATTCGAACTCCGGATCGGAGTCCGCCACCACGCCACCGCCGGCCTGCACATACATCGTGCCATCCTTCACCAGCGCGGTCCGCAGGCCGATGCAGGTGTCCATCGTGCCGTTCGCTGCGAAATAGCCGATGCAGCCGGCGTAGATGCCGCGCCGCGACTGCTCCAGCTCTTCGATGATCTCCATTGCGCGCACCTTGGGTGCACCGGACAGAGTGCCCGCCGGAAATCCGGCCACCAGCGCATCCAGCGCGTCCAGCCCCTCGCGCAGCTTTCCCTCAACGTTGGATGAGATATGCATGACATGACTGAAGCGCTCGACCACGAAGCTCTCGGTCACCTTCACCGATCCCAGTTCCGCCACGCGCCCCACATCGTTTCGTCCGAGATCGAGCAGCATCAGATGCTCGGCGCGCTCCTTCGGATCGTTGAGCAGTTCCGCCTCGAGCGCCTGGTCCTCCTCGTACGTGGTGCCGCGCCGGCGCGTGCCGGCAAGCGGGCGGATCGTCACGATGCCGTCGCGCAGGCGCACCAGAATTTCCGGGCTGGAGCCCACCACCGCGAAACCGCCGAAGTCGAGGAAGAACAGGAAGGGTGCCGGATTGATTCGCCGCAGTGCGCGGTACAGCGAGAACGGCGGCAGCGCGAACGGTACGGAGAAGCGCTGGCTCGGCACGATCTGGAAGGCATCGCCCGCGGCGATGTATTCCTTCGCCGCCACCACCGCGGCCAGGAACTCCTCCTTGGTGAAGTTCGATGCGGGCGCCGGCAACTCGGGCAAGGCGACCGGCGGCGCCGGATGCGGCAACGGACGATCCAACGCCGCGCCGGCTTCATCGAGCCGCATGTGCGCCGCCTGCCATGCGGCATCGGCCGACACCGCGTCGCTCGGATAGATCGGCGCGGCCAGAGTCAGCTCGTCGTTCACGTTGTCGAAGATCGCGAACAGGGTGGGACGGATCAGCAATGCGTCCGGCACGCCGAGCACGTCGCGATTCTTGGCCGGCAGCGCCTCCATCAGGCGTACCATGTCGTATCCGAGATAGCCGACCAGCCCCCCGGCCATCGGCGGCAGATGCGCCGGCACATCGAGCCGCGTCTCGCCGATCAGCGCCCGCAGGCTCTCGAGCGCCGGCCGGTCATCCGCGATAAAGGCATGCGGCGCCGACCGGGCATGGCGGTTGACCTCCGCGCGGCCGTCGCGGCAGCGCCAGATGAGGTCCGGCTCCATGCCGATGATCGAATAGCGCCCCCGCGCCGCGCCGCCCTCCACGCTCTCCAACAGGAAGGAGTTCGGCCGGCCATGCGCCAGCTTCAGGAACGCGGCGACCGGCGTCTCAAGATCCGCCACGCCGCCGCGCCACACGAGGGTGCCGCGTCCCGCGTCGTAGGCGGACCGGAAGCTGGCAAAGCCGGGAGTGACCGTGACGTTCATGGCTTACTGACCGGTGACCGTGTCGACAACAGGTTGATTGATCTGCGGCTGCGCGCGCTCGCGCACCGCATCGGCGAAGACGCCGGCGAGGTCATTGGCGCTCGAGCGCGCCACCGCCTCGCGCACCTGGGCGTAGCCGGCCGGATCCGCCTTCG
The DNA here is from genome assembly GCA_963780095.1 of uncultured Alphaproteobacteria bacterium. Classification (GTDB taxonomy): domain Bacteria; phylum Pseudomonadota; class Alphaproteobacteria; order Acetobacterales; family Acetobacteraceae; genus JAMXLO01. The sequence continues at coordinate 196,757 of CAWABH010000040.1, read as the reverse complement.
GGTCGGCCTCGACGATCTCGGCCGGCACGGCGACGATGTACTCGTCACCCGATTCACCCATTGTCGGCTCGCCTGGCTTCAGGCTGAACAGTGCCTGCGCGAGCTGCGGCGGAACCCCTTCGGCCGCGGCATCGCGCGTGACGAGCGGTGTCCGGCGCACCGTCACCCCGGCGACCGTGGCGGCATCGGCGAGCGACTGGCCTCCCTTCACCGCCGCGAGCAGTTTGGCTGCCGCCTGCTCCTGTGCGTGGCGTCGCGCGTCGCGCGTCCAGTCGGCCGTCACCTGCTCCTTGACCTCATCGAACGGCTTTTCCGCTGGCGGGGTCACGTCTTCCACGCTGATGGCGTAGTAGGCTGAACCGCCTGTGGAGGGGGTCTGCACCTCGACCAGCCGCAGCGGGTCGCCCTTCTGCACATCGAATGCCGCCTTCACCAGAGCGCTCCTGAGTTCGGCCGGTCCGGGCAGCGGCGCAGGTGTCCCGTCCTTGGTGTTCCCCTCGGCGTTCAGCGAGCCGGCGACCCCAACCAGTCCGAGATCGCTCGGAATTTCGTCAATGCTCGCGCCACCGCCGAGCACGTTGTCGACCTTGTTGGCGCGATCGTACATCAAATCCGCCGCCTTGGCCGACAGCAACTCCTTACGGATCTCAGCCTTCACGTCGTCGAAGCTTTGCGTGCTGCCCGGCGTGACCTTGGTGACCCGGACGACATACCAGCCAAGTGCCCCTTTCGTCGGCTCCGACACGGCATCCGGCGCAGCGGCGAACACGCCGCGGGCCAGGTCCGCGTCGGGAAACTCCTGCGCGGTGGCATCGTCGAGCGCGACCGCCGATCCGCCCGCATCCTGAGCCGCCTTCTGCATCGCGGCCCAGTCGGCTTCGCCCCGCCATGTACTGGCGAGCGCGGCAGCCTTGGTCTCGTCCGGCACCGATATCACTTCGGCGGAGCGCTTCTCCGGCTTGACGAACAGCGACTTGTGCTGGTCGTAGGCGGCCTGCACATCGGCGTCCGTGAGCGGAATGTCCTTCGCCAATGTCTCGGGTGACAGCACGATTGCCTTGATTTTGCGAAATTCCGGGGTTGCGTAGATGTCCGGATGGTTGTCGTACCAGCGCTGAAGGTCGGCCTCGGTGGGCGCGGGTGGCTCAGGCGCGGCGCCGAACGGGAATTCCACCATGTCCGCAGAACGCTTCTCGAACTGACCCTGGAACAGCGGGCGCAGCAGCGTCTCCGGCGTCGCCGCCCCGGCACCAACCGCGCCGAGCAACTGCCGCTGGGCCAGATCGGTGCGCATCATTTCGAGGAAGCGCGGCTCGGTGAGGCCGTTGTTGCGCAGCACCGAATCGAAGGTCTGCTTGTCGAACTGGCCGTTCGCGCCGTGGAATGCCGGCATCGCGAGAACGGTCTGGCGAACCGCCTGGTCGGGCGTAACGACGCGGAGATCCTGCAATTCCTGCTGCACGGCCGTCTGGGTGATCAGGTGCTGCAGTGCTTCCCTTGCCACGCGGGCGCGCATTTCCGGCGTGGGCTCCTGCCCGGCGGGCAGGTTGCGGGTCAGTTGCGCCAACTCACGCTGGTAGGTCGCCTGAAGCAGTGGGCCCTCGATGGTCTGGCCGCCGACCTTGGCTGCCCAGGTTGAGGTGCCGACCAAACGGATGACGTCGCCGACGCCCCACGAGATGAAGGCGAGCACCATGACAATGAAGAAGCCGCGGACCACCCAGGTATCGAGGTAGCGGCGAAAGGAAGCGATCATCAAAAAGCCCTGTGCGGCGGTGGGGCAGCATATACGAGCCGTGCCCAGGCATTGCCAGCGTTCTGGCTTTCCAGCGTTCTGGCTTTCCAGCGTTCTGGCTTTGAGGTACCAGCGGCGCGCGGCACGAACCGAACAGCCGAGGAAATGCCATGCGCCAGCTGATCGCCGGAAACTGGAAGATGAACGGACTGCGCGCCGATGCGATCAAGTTGGCTCAGGGAGTTCGCGCGGGCGCTCAGGGCATGGGCTGCGATCTGCTGGTGTGCCCGCCGTTCACTGTCCTCGGAGCGGTCGCGAACGCGCTGGAAGGCTCGTCTGTGGCGGTCGGCGGTCAGGACTGCCATACCGCACAGCAAGGGGCGCATACCGGCGACGTGTCGGCGGCCATGCTGCGCGACGCAGGCGCCACCTGGGTGATCCTCGGCCATTCAGAGCGGCGGCAGAACCACGGCGAGACCGACGAACTGGTCCGCGAGAAGGTACTCGCTGCGGTCGAAGGAGGGCTGATGCCCATCGTCTGCGTCGGCGAGACGGAGGAGCAGCGGGCCTCGGGCCAGGAGACCGAGGTCGTGGGCTGGCAGCTGGCGGGCAGCCTGCCCAAGCCGTTCGGTGGGGTGGTCGCCTATGAGCCGGTGTGGGCGATCGGCACCGGCAAGACGGCTACCGATCAGGATGTGGCGACGATGCACGCGTTCATCCACGAGGAGTTGGTGCGCCAGTTTGGCGAGGCAGGGCAGGGGATCCGCATTCTCTACGGCGGGTCGATGCGACCGGCGAACGCCGCGACGCTGCTGGCCGTGCCACACGTCGGCGGCGGCCTGATCGGCGGCGCCAGCCTGAAGGCGGAGGATTTCCTCTCGATTGCCCGGGCTGCGCAACAGGGGTAGTAGGCCGACGCCTGCTAAGACTTAAGTGTTCCCCCTCCCCTTGCGGGAGGGGTCAGGGGGAGGGGGCCTACCAGACGGCGCGAACCCCTCCCCCTGACCCCTCCCGCAAGGGGAGGGGAAACGTTTTGCCCTGGGGACCCCTGATGACCACCGTTCTGCTGATCATCCACCTGTTCGTCACGCTGGCGCTGATCGGCGTGGTGCTGATCCAGCGCAGCGAGGGCGGTGGGCTGGGGATCGGCAGCTCCCAGGGCATGGGCGCCTTCATGTCCGGTCGCGGCACGGCAAACCTGCTGACCCGTACCACGGCCATCCTGGCCGCCCTGTTCATGGTGCTGTCGCTCATCCTTGCGATGATGAACCGCGGCACCACCGGCGTCGGCGGCTCGCTGCTGGAGAACCCGGCCCCAGCCTCCGCTCCGGCCCCAGGCGGGACGCTTCCCACAGCGCCTCTACCGACCACTCAGGCACCCGCGCCGCCCGCGCCGCCGAAGGGCCCCTCCGTTCCGACCAACTGAGCCCCCGATTGACGCATGCGTGATGATGCGCGGGCGGGCTTCCCGTCCGCCGATTCGGGTTCGTATACTGGTCGCCCATGACGCGGTACGTGTTCATCACCGGCGGCGTGGTCTCCTCCCTCGGCAAAGGAATCGCCTCTGCGTCGCTCGGCGCCTTGCTTCAGGCGCGCGGTTTCTCCGTGCGGTTGCGCAAGCTCGATCCCTACCTGAACGTCGATCCCGGTACGATCGAGCCCGTACCAGCACGGCGAGGTTTACGTCACCGATGATGGCGCCGAGACCGACCTGGACCTGGGGCACTACGAACGGTTCACCGGCGTGCCACGCCAACCGCTTCGACAATGCCACCACCGGGCGCATCTATTCCGAGGTGATCGCCAAGGAGCGGCGCGGCGACTACCTCGGCGCGACGGTGCAGGTGATCCCGCACATCACCGACGCGATCAAGGAAGCCATCGTCCGCGACACCGCCGGCCTCGATTTCGTGCTGGTGGAGATCGGCGGAACGGTCGGCGACATCGAGAGCCTGCCGTTCCTCGAAGCGATCCGCCAACTCGGCAACGAGCTTGGGCCAGAGCGGGCGATGTTCGTGCACCTGACGCTGGTGCCCTACATTCCATCCGCCGGTGAGCTGAAGACGAAGCCGACGCAGCATTCGGTGAAGGAGTTGCTGAATGTCGGCATCCAGCCGCAGATGCTGCTGTGCCGCTGCGACCGGCCGATCCCGGAGAACGAGCGGCGCAAGATCGCGCTGTTCTGCAATGTGCGTCCGCGGTCTGTGATCGCCGCGCTCGACGTTGACACGATATATGCCGTGCCGATCGCCTATCATGCCGAGGGCATGGATCGCGAGGTGCTGCGCCATTTCGATCTGCCGGCGGATGGGGAGCCCGATCTGTCGCGCTGGCAGGACATCGTCGATGCGATCCGCGCGCCGGAAGGCGAGGTGCGCATCGCCGTGGTGGGCAAATACATCAACCTCCTGGACAGCTATAAGTCGCTGGCCGAGGCATTGGCGCATGGCGGTATCGCCAACCGGGTGCGCGTGCAGCTCGACTGGGTGGACAGTGAGGTGTTCGAACAGGACGGCGCGGTTCACCGGCTCGAGGAGGTGAACGGCATCCTGGTGCCGGGCGGTTTCGGCGAACGCGGTACCCCGGGCAAGATCGAGGCGGCGCGCTTTGCGCGCGAGCGGAACGTGCCGTTCTTTGGCATCTGTTTCGGCATGCAGATGGCGGTGATCGAGGCGGCGCGCAATCTCGCGGGCCTTCGCCATGCGTCTTCGACCGAGTTCGGGCCGTGTGGCGATCCGGTCGTCGGGTTGCTGACTGAGTGGGCGCGCGGCAACGAGATGGAGCGACGCATGGAAGGTGGCGATCTCGGCGGCACCATGCGGCTTGGCGCCTATCCAGCGGTGCTGAGCGCGGGCAGCCTGGTGCGGGATCTATACGGCGGTGCGCCACGCATCGAGGAACGTCATCGCCACCGCTACGAAGTGAACGTGCACTACAAGGAATGCCTGGAGCGGGCGGGGATGCGGTTTTCCGGCATGTCGCCCGATGGCGTGCTCCCGGAGATCATCGAATTACCGGCGCATCCGTGGTTCGTCGGTGTGCAGTATCATCCGGAGCTGAAGTCGAAGCCGTTCGACCCACACCCGCTGTTCGCGGGGTTCATCGCGGCGGCGGTGCGGCAGGCGAGGTTGGTGTGATCCCCGCAGGTTGTGTCGACTGCTCCCACTCGCGATGACAGGGCCCCGGCGCGGGGCTTACTTCGCGGTCATGAGAAAGAATTCTGCAGTATGTTCAAATGGCTCTCGCGACGATGGTGCCGAACCTTTTCAACTCAGAGAGCGCGTTCGTTAACTACCGCTCCAGGAGCCCTCCTATGGCTCCTTCTAGCAGTCAGCTTGACGGAAGTGACATTCTACGGGCTACCGCTAAGAGAGTTTCCCACGTTCCTGAAAGTTCTTGCGGGAATGCATTCCTTTACGGGAAGGGATATCGCGATCACAGCAGTTTTATTCGTCGTGTTTGCGTGTTGTGGATTTCAAGTGTTCGTTTTTGGCGCGCTCGCACGCAGAATCTCTAAAGTCCTCGAGGAGCGTCTCTGGACGCCCCAGTGAGGCAGTCAACATCGAGAACCTCGCACCATTAGGGTTATCTGAGCATGAAAACTGTTCAAATCGGTTGTATCGTGATCGCGAACGACCGGCCGTTTGCGCTGATTGCCGGCCCTTGCCAGATCGAATTGCGGGCGCATGCGCTGGAAGTCGCAGCAGCCCTGCGCGAGATGTCCGTAACGGTGGGTGTCCCACTCATCTACAAGTCGAGTTTCGACAAGGCGAACCGCACCAGCGTCGCCACCCAGCGCGGCATCGGCATCGGCGAGGGCCTCGGCATTCTCGCCGACGTGCGTGAGGCGACCGGGCTGCCTGTCCTGACAGACGTGCATGCGCCGGAGCAATGCGCCATCGCGGCGCAGGCGGTGGACGTGCTGCAGATTCCGGCATTCCTGTGCCGCCAGACTGATCTGCTGCTCGCAGCGGGCGAGACCGGCAGGCCCATCAACGTGAAGAAGGGCCAGTTCCTGGCTCCCTGGGACATGGCCAATGTCGCGGCGAAGATCGCCAGCACGGGCAACGAGAACATCCTGCTGTGCGAGCGCGGCGCGAGCTTCGGCTACAACACGCTGGTCACGGACTTCCGATCGCTGCCGATCATGGCGCGCACGGGATATCCGGTGGTGTTCGATGCAACGCATTCGGTGCAGCAGCCGGGCGGACAGGGCACGACATCGGGCGGTCAGCGCGAATTCGCTCCGGTGCTGGCGCGCGCCGCCGTCGCCGTGGGGGTGGCGGCGGTGTTCATCGAGACCCATCCCGACCCGGATCGCGCACCGAGCGACGGCCCGAACATGATCGCCCTGCGGGACATGCCGGCGCTGGTTGCGCAGCTGAAGGAGTACGACCTGCTGGCAAAGCGCCAACGCTAGTCGTTCCTGTACCGTTATTGAAGAACCTGGTCAGGCCACCCACGTCGGCGCGTTTCCCTCTCCGCCCTCGGGGGCGGAGAGGGTCAGGGTGAGGTGGGGGCCTCATCCAACGCACCTGACCAAGACTTGCGGGTCTCCGTCGATATTTTCGATCACCTCGCGATCCCGATCGCCATTTTTCGTGCAGGGCAGACGAAAGTCCACCACGCGATGTCAAATCGGTTGCTGGCGGCGGAACTTCCATGGTCGGTGGCATCGCGGCGCAGACAGCGTGCCGTGATGGTCCGTTGACGCAGTGGCGTCAGCCCCACCTCACCCCAACCCTCTGCGCCCCGCAGGGCGGAGAGGGAGTTCTAAGCGGGCCAATGCATGCTACGTCCGATCAGGCAATGCGAGCCTCTGGCGCAGCGCCTGCATGATTGCCGCATGGACCGCGCTTTCGGTTCCATCGCCGGCGATCAGCACACATCGTTCGGGAGCCGCCTTCGCGATATCGCGGAAGCCCTGATTTGCCCGCGCGTGGAACAGCGCATCGAGCCGCTCATAGCGATCAGCGTCCGCGCCTCGCTTCAGCTGCCGCGCCGTCGCGACAGGATCGCTGACATCGAGGATGATCGTGACGTCGGGCGTGAGAGGCAGCATTTCCGTCAGGGCTTCGATCATGCCGCGATCCGCACCCTGGCCATAGCCCTGATATGCCATCGTGGAATTGAAGAACCGGTCGCACACCACCCACATCCCCGCGTCCAGCGCCGGGCGGATCGTCTTCTCGACGTGCTCGGCACGGGCAGCGAAGTGCAGCAGCGCTTCGGCCTGTGGAGACCAGTCCACCGAGCCACCAAGCAGCAGACTGCGTAGCGCTTCGGCCCCTGGCGCGCCGCCGGGTTCACGAGTGCGCAGAACCGGCAGGCCGAGTTGCACCAGGGCGTCGGCCAGCAGCCGTGTCTGCGTTGACTTGCCGGCTCCCTCGCCGCCCTCCAGCGTGATGAACCGGCCGGTCTGCACTTCGCTCCCTCAACTGCCAGTCACATAATGCGACACCACCGCAATCGCGCGCCCGGGCAGGCTGAGCTTCGGCACATCGTCGCCGGCAAGCAGCGGCACATCCATTGCCGGAACGCCCTGCCCAACGACCGTCAGCTTGCCGAGCGTCGTCCCCTTTGCCACCGGCGCATAGATCGGCGCGTCGTAGGTCACCTTCACTGACGCGTTCCTTCGCCAGTTGCGCGGCATGGTCACCACGAGATCGCGTCCGCCGACCAGCGGCACCGTCGGGGATGTGCCCAGCCAGACCCGAACACGCTCCACGACATCGCCCGCGGTGAACAGGGTAACGTCCTCGAAGTTCGCGAACGACCAGTCCACCAGGCGCTCGCTTTCCTCGGCGCGCTGGTGCATCGACTCCAGCCCGTTCAGCACCGCGATCACCCGTCGGTCGCCGCGCTTGCTGCTTACCACCAGGCCATAGCCGCCAGCCTCCGTGTGGCCGGTCTTCAGCCCATCGGCCGTGCCCTTCTGCACCATCGGGTTCCGGTTGCCCTGCTCGATGTTGTTGTACTTGAATGTCTTCTCTGCATCATAATGATAATACTCGGGGAAGTCGCGGATGATGCGGAGCGCCAGCATTGCGATGTCGCGGCAACTCATATGCTGATCGGGATCTGGCCACCCGGTCGAGTTCTTGAAATTCGAATTCGTTAGCCCGAGTTCCTTGGCCTTCTGGTTCATCAGGTCGGCAAACTGCTCCTCGGATCCCGCGATCGCCTCGGCAAACACGATGCAGGCGTCGTTGCCCGACTGCACGATCACGCCGCGGATCAGGTCCTCCACCGGCACCTGCGTGCCGACCTGGACGAACATCTTCGACCCGCCCATCTTCCAGGCGCGGTCGCTCACCAGCAGCGTGTCGTCGAGCTTCATCTTGCCCTGCTTCAGCCGCTCATAGACCAGATAGATCGTCATGAGCTTGGTCATCGAGGACGGCGGCATTGGCACGTCGGCGTTCTTCTCCAGCAGCGTGGCGCCGGTTGTGAAATCCTGAATGAACGCCCAGCGCGCCGCGGTATCCACCGGCCCGAGCGGCGTATCTGCCGGGCTTCCCGGCGGCAGGTCCTTCTTCGCCCCCCGCGCCCCGGACTTGCCTGCGGGGGGGTGATGTGGCTGCGCCTTCGCCGGCAGTGCCCCGGCAGCGAAAAACGCAGACGCCAGCACGGCGGACCGACGGGTGAGCATGGCGACTCGACTCCTATTCCACCACGATTTCGAGCATCGGTTACTCCCGCGAGGAGCACCTGGTCCAGCACTGCGTCAGCCTGCTGCACGGTCGTGAACGGCCCGATGATGACCCGATGCGTCTGCACCCGTCTCTCGCGGGTGCTGACGACGCGCGCGCCGAGCCCGGCGACCCGCGCGCGCTGGATGTTGGCGTATGCGAAGGTCTGGAACGTGCCGAGTTGTACGAACAAGGTCCCGGGCTCGGGTGATGCCTGGGTCACCGCCTCTGGCAGCCGCAGGTCCGCTGCCGCGACCACCTGTGCCGGTGGCTGCGACGGCGTGGGCGCTGCCTGGGTGTTCAACGATGCCGTGCGGCCGGGTGGCGGCAGTTCGCTCTGCTCCACCGCGCCGAGCGGCGCCGTCGAGACTTCCAGCTTCGGCGCGCCCGGCACGGCATCGACGGCCGCGTAGCTCTCGGTCGGCAGCACCTGCAGCCGCACGCGCGCCACGCCATCGGCTGGGAAGTCGAGCAGTGCCGCCACCCGACGCGTGATCTCGATCAGACGGTGCGGCGTCGCCGGTCCCCGGTCATTGATTCGCACCAGGATTTGCCGCCCGTTCTCCAGATCCGTCAGCCGCGCGATCGCGGGAAGCTGCAGCGTCTGATGGGCGGCAGCCAGTGCCGTCTGGTCGAACGCCTCGCCGTCCGCGGTGAGGTCCGCGTGGCCGGACGGATAGACGGTCGCCAGGCCGGTCTCCTGCAGTTCGTAACTCTCGCGTGGATAATACCAGACGCCGTCGGCCTGATAGGGTGCACCTAGAATGTAGTGCGGATTGGCCGGCGGAGGTGGGTGATGACAGGCGCTCACGAGACATGCCAGCAGCAGAGCAAGGGCTGGCCGCAAAAGCTCAGCGGATCTGTTTGGCGTCCGCCGCGGAGTAGGTGCTCCACGTGGATCAACGGTTGCACCTCCATCGTGATGGCCGGCCCCGACCCGGCGACCCCCATCGTCATGGCCGGGCTTGACCCCGCCACTTCCATCGTGATGGCCCGGCCTGACCCGGCCACCTCCATTGTCATGGCCGGGCTTGACCTGGCCATCCACGTCTTCACTTTGTGCTGGCAGCGAAACCGTGGATGGCCGGTTCAAGCCCACGGCTGTCCGGTGGAATTTCGCGCCCCCTGGAGTGGGAATCAAATCCCGTGACAATTGCACGTCCCATTGCACCCGGGTCAAGCGAAGCAACCATCCAACGACAGCTGCCTGGGATCGATTTCGGGCGGCCTCTCGGGGCCGTTCAGGGCGTTGATGTCGCGCCGGCTCAGCAGGTGGACGCGAACACTGCGGACAAACTCGAGCAGATCGGGCAACGCCTTTTGTCCGGCGTGCGCCAGTCGCAGCAGCAGGAACGCGATCAATGCAACGGCGACCTGGATGCGCACCGCGTTCGCGGAGGTGCCGATGAAGCGCTTGATCTCCAGGCGCTGCTTGATCCAGCGGAAGAACAGCTCGATCTGCCAGCGCTGCTTGTAGAGCTCGGCGATTTCATGGGCCGGGGCGACGAGATCGTTGGTCAGGATGCGCAGCACCTTGCCGGTGTCGAGCCTGACCTGGACCTCGCGCACCTCACCGGACATTGGGTTGCTGCGGCGGCCGGCCTGGCGTGCCGGCAGATGGCCGATGCGATCCGACAGGATTGTTGCGCTCGACATGGCAATCCCGCCGGCTGGGATCAGCCGCTCGCGGGTCAACGTCAGCGGCGTGTTCTTCTTCAGGCGCGTGACAATCCGGCAGTCGGCAGCATGCAACTTCGCCCACCAAGCATAGTCGTAATAGCCGAGATCGAACACGTAGGTGGCGCCCGCCACGATCGGCATGTCGTGCGCCGCGCTGATGTCGTTGACCGTGGCGGTGCTGAACGCCGCATAGATCGGCTTGTCGGCGTCGGGGTCGTAGATGACATGAACCTTGGCGCCGCAGACCGTGGCGGAGTAGCGCGCCCAATCGGCGCTGTGCTGGTTCAGCCGCAGGCTGGTGGAATCAATCAGGTACGTCGCGCCGTCGAGCGTGCGGCGCAGACCGCGATCGGCCTGCGCCACCAATGCGGCAAACAGCGCCTCGAACACCGTACTCGGGCGGTGCGCGTTGGCGTCGGCGAACGTCGAGCGGGCAATCTCGCGCGCGCCCAGGTGATACAGCCGCGCCGCGTGGCTGTTCACCCCGGCCACCGTCTCGCGCAAACCGCAGAAGCCCGACAGCTGCCCGATCAACAGCGCCACGAACTGACACTTCGTGCTCAGCGTGCGGACCCATTTGTCCGCCTCGTGCGCCGCGACCAGGTCGTCGAACACCTTCCACGGAAGGTAGTCCAGCATCCCGTGCAGGACAGAATTCCGATGCTTCATCGCGTGACCCTTTTCGTGTCCATGGCCGCCAAGCAATGCCATCATCGAGTCGAATCGGCGCAAGTCGGAAGATCGGCAAAATTCCACCGGACAGCCGGGCCATGACGACGCAACGCGAGGCGCCTCCGGAACAGATTCGTTAGTTTCTCGGCGCATCCTAAGGTACAATCATTCGGGGCGCGTCTCGCTGATTCGATGAGCATCTAAGCTTGCCGTCCCTGGGGCAATGCCCATCAGTCGTCTGCCGCCGAATGCTCCTGATGGCGACGCGCGACAGCCCGACCGCGGAACCTTGCCTTCACCCGCTCGCGCATCCCCTGAAATGTCGCGTACAGCATCGGAATCAAAAACACACCGATCGAACTTGCGACGATCATGCCGGCGAACACGGCAGTGCCCACCGCGCGCCGGCTCAGCATCGCCGCGCCCTGTGCCCACACCAGTGGAATCAGACCGAAGATGAAGGCGATCGAGGTCATCATCACCGCACGGAACCGGATGCGCGCACCGAGCGCGGCCGCTTCCAAAATCGGCAGTCCCGCTTCGCGCTGCTCCTTGGCGAATTCGACGATCAGGATGCCGTTCTTTGCAGCCAACGAGATCAGCACCACCAGGCCGATCTGCGCGTAAAGATCGAGCGACAGGCCGGAGATCAGGATGCCGGCGAATGCGCCCAGCACGCCTACTGTCACCGACAGCAGAACGGGGATCGGAATCACCCAGCTCTCATACAGCGCCACCAGGAACAGATAGGCGAACAGCACCGACAGCGACAGGATCGCTCCAGTCTGACCGGACGCCGCCTTCTCCTGAAAGGCGGTACCGGACCACTCGAAGGAATAGCCCGGCGGCAGCGTCTTCGCCGATACCTGCTCCATCGCGAGCAGCGCATCGCCGGATGACACGCCCGGCCGCGGACCGCCATTGATCGTCACCGCGCGATAATTGTTGAACCGGGTGATCACCTGCGGCCCGAGCACGATACGCACTTCGGCGATCGAGCGCAGCGGCACCATCTCGCCCTGCCGATTGCGCACGTAGAGTTTGTGGACATCCGCGACGTCGCTGCGATCCGGCGCATTGCCCTGGATGTTCACCTGCCAGGTACGGCCGTAGAGGTTGAAGTCGTTGACATAGAAGCCACCGAGCGTCGATTGCAGCGTGCTGAACACGTCGGCGATATTGAGCCCCAACGCCTGAGCCTTCTCGCGGTCGATATCGAGCCAGATCGAAGGATTGGTGGCGGTGAAGGTCGAAAAGACGCGTGTCAACCGCGGGTCCTGGTTTGCCGCGGCAATCAGGCCCTGCGTCACGCTCGCCATTTCGACCGGGTCGCGGCCTTCCAGGTTCTCCAACTGGTATTCGAACCCGCCGCTGGTGGACAACCCGATGATCGGCGGCAGGTTGAATGGAAACACACTGGCCGAACGCACCTGCTGTGCCAGTCCGAATACACGCCCGATGATAGCCTGAGCCCTGTCCGCGACGGCGGTGCGATCGGCAAACGGCTTGAGCCGAAGCACCACGAAGGCGGCATTCGGTTCGTTGCCGCCGTCAAGCAGGGAGAAGCCGACGATCGAAAGTATGCCCTCCACCTGTGCCATCGGCCGTATCAAACTCTCGACCTGCTCCACCACGGCGCGCGTGCGCGACACCGAGGCGCCGTCCGGCAACTGCACGGCCACGAAGAAGGCGCCCTGGTCCTCCTCCGGCAGGAACCCGGTCGGCGTGCGAACCGCGAGCAGCCCGATGCCGACGCCGGCCGCGATGATCACAACCACCGACACCAGGGCCCGCCGCAGCAGTCGCTGCACCACAGCCGCGTAGCCGTTCCGCACGCGGTCGATGCCGCCGAGCACGAGGCCGAGCGGTCCGCGCGGCCGCCCGCGATGACGCAGGAACACGCCGCACAATGCCGGCGACAGCGTCAGTGCATTGATCGCGGAAATCAGCATCGCCACGCTGATCGTGACGGCGAACTGGCGGAACAACGTGCCAGACACGCCAGGTATGAACCCCACCGGCACGAACACCGAGAGCAGTACCAGTGAAATCGCGATCACCGGCCCGGTGATCTGCCGCATCGCCTTCTTCGTCGCCTCCCGTGGTGGCAGATCCGGCTCCTCGGCCATGACCCGTTCGACGTTCTCGACAACGACGATCGCGTCATCCACCACCACGCCGATGCCGAGGACCATTGCGAGCAGCGACACGGTGTTGGCGGAGAATCGAGCTGCGAGCAGGATGGCAAATGTGCCAATCAGGCTGACCGGTATCGCGACCATGGGGATGATCGTGGCGCGGATACTTCCAAGGAATAGGAAGACGACCAGGATCACCAGCACGAAGGCAATGCCGAGCGTCTTTTGCACCTCGGTGATCGTCGACGCGACGAACGAGGAACTGTCGTAGAACACGCGCGCCTTCAACCCGTCAGGGAAGCGCCGGCCGAGATCGTCCAGCGCGGCCTGCACGCGCGCCGAGGTCTGTACCGCATTGGCGCCGGGTGCGAGGAACAGGCCGATGGATACCGCCGGATCGCCGTTCAATCGGCTCTCGGTGTCCATGTTGGCTGCGCCGAGTTCGACACGCGCGATGTCCGACAGTCGCAGCACCGAACCATCCGGATTGGCGCGGATTACGATCTTGCCGAACTCCTCCGGCGTGGTGAGGCGTCCCTGCGTCTGCACGTTGAGCTGGAATTGGGTTGCGTCGCTGGTCGGACGCGCGCCGATGCGTCCCACTGCCGCCTGCACGTTCTGCGCCTGGATCGCGGCGATGATGTCCGATGGCGCCAGATTCAGGCTGATCAGCCGGCTCATTTCGAACCAGACACGCATCGAATAGTCGAGCCGGCCGAACAGCGCCGTATCCCCCACGCCCGGTGTGCGCGCCAGCCGGTCCAGCACGTTGATGGTGACGTAGTTGCTGATGAACAGCGGATCCTGCTTGCCGCCCTCGCTGTAGAACTGCAGGAATTCCAGGATCGCAGCCGAACGCTTGCGCACCGTCAGACCGAAGCGCTGCACTTCGTTCGGCAACCTGGACAGCGCCTGCTGCACGCGATTGTTGACGTTGACCGTGTCGATATCGGGATCGGTGCCCAGATCGAAGCTGACGGTCAGGCTGTAGCTTCCGTCATTGCCGCTGGTGGACTTCATGTAGATCATCTTGTCGACGCCGACGATCTGCGCTTCCAGCGGCTGCGCGATGGTTTGCTCCACCACGGCAGCCGATGCGCCGGCAAAGGTGGTGGAGACCGTCACCTGTGGCGGCACGATGTCGGGAAACTGCGCGACCGGGATGCGCAGCAGCGACAGAAGCCCCGCCAGCGTCATCAGGATCGCGATGACGATCGCCAAACGCGGGCGATCGACGAAGACAGCCGAGATCATTCGGTTATTGTCCCGGCGCCTTCGGTGTTGCCGGTGTCGGCGTGGCGGGGCCGGGTGCCACCTGTATCCCCGGCCTTGCACGCTGTATGCCGTCCACCACCACCATCTCGCCTTCGTTGAGGCCGGACAGGATCACCGCTGTTGTTGGCGTGGATTGGCCCAGTCGCAGACGGCGCTGCTCCACACGGTTCTGGCTGTCCACCACGTAGACGTAGTCTCCCTGCTGATCGGACAGCACGGCAGCGCGCGGAATGGCAAGCGCCGTGATCGGTTCGATGCCCTCGACCAGCACGGTGACGAACTCACCGTCGATCAGCCGGCGGTCCACCGGCTGGCCTTCCACGATCGGCTTGAGTGGCGGATTGGCAATTTTGCCGCGCACCAGGATTGTGTCGGTCGTGGCCTGAACGGTGGGTTCGACGTAGTCGATCTTGCCTGTTTGGTCGTACATCGTCCCGTCAGGAAGTCGCACCCTGATCACCACGGCATCCATGCCGCTCTGTTCGGCGTAGCGCTTTTCAAGATCCAGTTCCGCGCGCACTGCGATCGGAAACTGTACGTACATCGGATCCTGGCTGACAATGCTCGCGAGCGGCCCGGAACTGGGCGACACGACGTTACCGACGCTGACGGCGGTGCGGCTGATCTTGCCGCTGATCGGTGCATGGATCTCGGTATAGGCGAGGTTGAGCTGGGCCATGCGGAGTTGCGCCTGGGCGGCCATCAGCTGCGCGGCCTGCGAGCGCTGGGTGGCGGTTGCATCGTCCACGGCCGAGCGTTGGCCGGCTGGCGTGTTCAGCAGAGACTGGGCACGCGTGAGCTGGATATTCGCATTCGCCAATCGCGCGCTGGCATCGGCGACAGCGGCCTCCTGCTGAGCCACTGCGGCCTCGAAGGGCGGGCGCTCCAGCCGATACAGCAGATCGCCCTCACGAACTTCCGTACCTTCGATGAACAGCCGCTGTTCGAGGAACGCTGTCACACGGGCGGTGATCACGACGCGATCCACCGCCTGCACGCGGCCGATGAATTCGGACGTTTCCGTGATGGCCTTTCTCTCAGCGCGCACCACGCCGACAGCCGGTGGCCCGCTCGGCATCTGGGCTTTGGCGACGACAGCGCCGAGCAATACAAAGACCGAGAGCAGCGCGGCGAAGCGGCGTAGGGTCATCAGCCGTCCTTCCCGGAAACATGCCGCGGTGCTGAATGCCCAGATGGGGGATGACGCTGCGCAGCACAAGCGGCAGGCTCATTGGAGAGAGCACACCCTGCCATTACAATAAGCTGCGACTACTGCCGCGTGCGCGACAGCCCCGGCCGAGGATCGCCGTCAATCTCGTGATAATGAGCGCCGCCGCGGATCACTCCGCGGCAAGGCCTGGCACGAACGCGGGCACTTCGGCTCGCTGAGCGCTGTCCATCGGATTCGGCCACCAGCGGTCCTCCCATTCGGCGAACAGGGGATGAAGGCGCGGCATCACCTTCTCGGCGAACAGTTTCGTGTTGTACTTGGTCAGCTCCTTGCTCATGTTGCCGAACTGCAGCAGCAGCATCAGGTGCCCGACGTTCAGCGTGGTGGCCACTTCGGTCAGCTGCTCCACCACTTCATCCGGCGAGCCGATGATGACGTAGCCGCGTTCGACGATGTCCTCCATCCGCGTCGCGTCGCGCGCCTGTTCGCGCGCGGCAACCGAGGCGGCGCGCCCGACCTGGCTGGTGAGCCCCGCGCGCATCGTGGCTTCGGTGACGTAGCCTGGCGGCGTCGCCCAGCGCGGATCGGTGTGCAGGCAGCGGCCGTAGAAATATTCCCCGGAGTCGCGATACAGCTCCATCGCCTTCTCGCGGGTCTCGGCGACGCCAACAAATTGCAGGAATCCGGCACGGTACGGATTGCGGTCCTTGCCGAGGCGCGACATCTCGGCCCAGAATCCATCCATCGTCGCCTTGCCGTCCTTGTAGCCGAAATAGGACAGGTAGGCGTAGACGTAGTCCATCTTCGCGCACCACTGCCACGTCTCGATCGAGCCGCCGCCCGGAATCGATACCGGCGGATGCGGCTGCTGCACCGGGCGCGGCCAGATGTTGACATAGCGTTGCTGGTTGAACCGCCCGTTGAACGCGAACGTGTCCGGCTCCTGCCACGCCCGCATTACCAGGTCATGCGCTTCCAGGTAGCGCTCCCGCAGCATGCTGGGGTTCTGACCATAGCAGTAGCAGGTGTCCATCGGCGTGCCGACCGGGAAGCCGGCGATCAGCCGCCCGCCCGAGATGCAATCGATCATCGCGAACTCTTCGGCCACGCGCGTCGGCGGATTGTACAGCGCGAGCGAATTGCCCATCACGCATATGGCGGTATCGCGCGTGCGGCGCGAGATGGCGGATGCGATCAGGTTTGGCGACGGCATCAGCCCGTAGCCGTTGGAGTGATGCTCGTTGCAGCAGACCGCGTCGAAGCCGCAATCCGCCGCGAACTCCATCTCGTCCATGAAGTCGTTGTACATCAGATGCGCGCGCTTCGGATCGAACAGCGAGGAATGGATATCGACCCATACCGATGGATGCTTTTGCCGGAAATCGTCCGGCAGCTCGGTGTACGGCATCAGATGGAACCAGAGAAGCTTCATGACATGACATCCCGCGGCAAATTGCTACCGACGAGTATGCCGTGACCATGCGCCTATCAGTCAACCCGCGATGCCTTTGGGCGCGGCGGCAGATCGGATAGTCCCGCCGCTGCGTCACAGCCGCGTATCGGATCAGGCCCAGTGTCCCTCTACCCAGACCCAGCCGCCGGTCGATTGCTGTGCCCAACGGCCCGGCACCCAGGTCGTCTGCCCAGGTGGCGGCGGCACGTACTGGCCGGACTGCCAGACCCAGGAGTTGCCGCTGAAGCGCCAGTGGCCCGGTTGCCAGACGACCGGCCCCATTCCCGGAGATGGCGGGGGCACCAACTCGGATTGCGGCGGCGGCGGCGGACCCGGCGCAACCAACGAGGCAGACTGCAACTGCTCCGCCGGCGGTTGCACGATGATCTGGGTCGTGCTTGGCGACGGCTCCGGGCGTCCGCAACCGGCCAGTGCGATCAACAGGGGTGCGACTATGCAGATGTCATGGATGCGAGGCATTGCCCACCTCCCTCATCAACCCTGCCAGTGTCCGTCCACCCAGACATAGCCGCCCGACGGCTGCTGCGCCCAGTGGCCCGGCTGCCAGACCGCCTGCGGCGCCGGCCTCTGGACGTACTGGCCCGACGCCCACTCCCAATTGGCACCATTCCACATCCAGTGGCCCGGCTGCCAGTACATCACCTGCGCTTCGGCGGACGGCGGCTGCGGGATGGTCTCTACGCGGGGCGGCGGCGGCGCGTTCGGTGCGATGACCACCGTTGACTGGCCATACTGGACAGGCGCTGGCGTGACCAACTGCACCGGCTGCGCCATGGCAGCGGCAGCAGCGACAAGACCCGAAATCACCGGAATAGCGATACTCAAGGTTCGAGTTTTCATGGATGGTCTCCTTCGATCGGAACGACTGGTAGGAATGTTTGCGCCGATCACCAGGGTTGATTTCGGCTATTCAACAGATTGGTCGGAATTTACGGCGCCAATACGGCAGACAACATTCGTTGATGGTCACATAACACTGAATATTCTGCTGGCCATTCATTCACGACTATGCGAACGCGGTCCAAAACATGGTGGGGCTGACCGCAAGAAGGTAATTGACTTGGTCATATATATCGTTGACAAGATCAAGTATATGGCCGAGCCGACCTTAAAACCCAGTCTCTCGCACCGCGTCGCCGCCGTCCGGCGGTTCAACCGGTTCTACACGCGCACCATCGGCGTCCTGCACGAAGGACTGCTGCGGAGCAGTTTTTCCCTTGCCGAGGCACGCGTGCTTTACGAACTGGCGCAACGCCCAGGGACTACCGCCACCAGCCTGGGCCGCGAACTAGGGCTCGATTCCGGCTACCTCAGCCGGATCCTGCAACGCTTCGAGCGTGACGGGCTGATCAGCCGCGTGGCCTGCGAAGCCGATCGCCGCCAGAGCACGCTGTCGTTGACCGACGCCGGCCGCGAAGCGTTTGCGCCACTCGACACAAGTTCGCGCGACGAGATCAACGCGCTGCTCTGCACTCTTCCCGAGCCTGCCCAGGATGCACTGGTGGGAGCCATGGGCCGCATCGAGACCCTGCTTGGCCCCCCGGATTCCGCAGCGACGGTGCCCTGGCTCCTGCGGCAGCATCGCCCTGGCGATATCGGCTGGGTCGTCGCCCGGCACGGCGCGTTGTATGCCGAGGAATACGGCTTCGATCAGCGCTTTGAGGCGCTGGTCGCCAAGGTCGCCGGCGCCTTCCTGGCATGCCACGATCCGAAACGCGAGCGCTGCTGGATCGCCGAGCGCAACGGTGTGAACATCGGTTCGGTCTTCCTGGTGCGGGAGTCCGACGAGATCGCCAGGCTGCGCCTTCTGATCGTCGAACCCGCCGCGCGCGGCCTCGGTATCGGCAAGCGTCTCGTCGCGGAGTGCGTGGGTTTCGCCCGCACTGCCGGCTACCGGCATATCACCCTGTGGACCAACGACGTGCTGACCGCCGCGCGAGCCATCTACCAGCAGGTGGGTTTCCAACTGATGGCACGCGCTCCGCACCGCGACTTTGGTCCGCCCATGGTCGGCGAGGACTGGGACCTGGAGCTGCATTGACCGCGGGGCGTCGCCCTATCGGACCTCGGCGATCGCCGGACCGCGTTCGATCGGCGTGACAAACACCGTGCCTGTGGCAAACGACAGCCAGACGCGGCGTCCCTGCAGAAAGTCGGCGCCCACCAGCGCATCACCCATGCCGTCGCTCATGGGCACCACCGGCAGCGTCGGCTCGTGCACCACCGTGGGTCCCACGCGCAGTTCGCGGAAGCGATGAAGTCGCACCGGCACCTGGTCCGGCGCCGCGCCATGCGCCATCACCGTACCGTCTCCCGCCAGTTCCCCTTCCTCCAGGCCCAGCCGCTCCGCCATGCGCGTGCTGATGGTGCTGAGCTGCGCGCCGGTATCCAGCACCCCCTGCCCGGCAACGCCGTCGAGCTGGAACGGAACCAGCATCCGGTCACGTCGCGTGGCGATCCCGGCGAGGCGGAAATAGGGTTCCTTCCAGGGAGGCTGGCTCTCGGGACAGCCGCCGCGCGCGCGGTACACTGTGAGGCGGCGGTTCGGCACGTCGAGATCGATGTCGAATGCCAACAGGATGTCGGCTCCCAGCAGCCCATCCGCCATATCGCCGGCGAAGCGCATCATATCGAAGCGGCCGACGGTCACATCGTCCACCGGGAAGCGTGTGCCGCCGAGCGTCAGCCCATCCGGCAACATGGCGTCCCAGGTCGCTGTCGAACTGCCGATGCCGTAGGTCCGCGTGGCGTGCTGAAGGTCCCGCGGCAGGTGCAGTCGGTCCACCGCGGTCTCGGTCAGCAGGGTGCGTTCGGCACCGGTATCGACCAGCAGGAACACCGGCGCGCCGAGGACCTTCCCGCGCACGAACAGCAGGTCGCCATGGGTCTCCAGCGGCATGGCGGCCAGCCGGAACAGCGAACAGCCGCCCATCGCGTCTTTGGCGCCGGGGTCGGCTGTGGCGCAGCCCGCCAGGACGAGCACTGTCAGTGCGAGCAGGATACGGCGCATCACGGGCTGCTGCGCACCTGTACAGCTACAGCGGCTCGCACGGCCGCTCCATCGGCATCCAGCACGGTGAGACGGTAGAAGCCAGGTCCTGCCGGCAGCCAGGCAACGTCGCGGCGGATACGGTCGGTGGGCAACGGCGCCCCGTCGATCAGGAAGGTGAGCGGCCGATGTCCGCCCATGACCCTTATGGTCACTGGCCCGTCTGCCGACAGCACGGCCCCAGACGGCGGGAACAGCAGGCGCAGCGCATCAGCCGCCACCGTGCTCGAGCGAGGGCGCTGCTCCGGGGTCGGCTGGATCGTGCGGGAAGCCTTAGGCAGCAGATCGAACACCCGGGCGAGTTGGGGCAAGGCAAGCGAGGTTCCGGTGGCGCCGGGCAGCGGCGTGCCGTCCGGCCGCCCTATCCATACCGCGACGACGTGCCGGGAGTCGAAACCGAAGGCCCACGCATCGCGACCGCCCCAGCTCGTGCCGGTTTTCCAGGCGATGCCCTGCGCTCCGAACCCAGGCAGTGGGCGGGTCAGCACATCGGCCACCAGCCACGCCGCGGCAGCCGGCATGAAGTCGGGACGGTCATCCGGCTCGCCAGCGAGCAGCCGCAATGGTCCGCCCGTCCCGTCGCTCGCGAGAGCGGCATAAAGGCCGGCGGCCTGGCGCAGCGTGATGCCGACGCCACCGAGGGCCAGGGGCAAGGACGGATCGGCACCGCGGGGGAGGCGAAGCGTTGCTCCCGGCAGCGCGAAGGGTGGCGGCGAAGCGCAGGGGCCCCACGCGGTCGAGCAATGCAACGGCCGGCAGGTTGAGTGAGCGGCGCAGCGCATCGGCTGCCGTGATGCTGCCTGCAAAGCCCCGGTCGAAGTTCTCCGGCGCGTAGCCGCCAAAACGGTGTGGGAGATCGGGCACGATCGTATCCGGCGCCGCGATGCCGTCGGCGAATGCCATGGCGTAGATGAACGGCTTCAGCGCCGAGCCGGGTGAGCGCACCGCCATGGTCAGGTCGAGCGCGCCCGACCGGGCCTGATCACGCCAGGCGCCGGGAAACACCGCGCGAATCTCGCGCGAGCGGGCATCGGCGATCAGCATCGCGAGCGAGGCGCGTGGCGGCAGGCTTTCGAGACGCTCCTGGCCCAGGCGTTCGAGCGCGACCTGCAGCGGCAGGTCCAGCGTGGTTCGGACCAATGGGGCGCGCGGCAACGAGGCCGAGAGTTGCGGCGCGTGGCGAGGCAGCGCGACCCGCGTGGTCGGAACGAGCGCGCTGGCTTCGTCAGTGTCGAACAGGCCGTCCCGCGCGCCCACCGCCAGCACCCGGTCGCGCACGCTGCGTGCGGCCGCGGGGTGGCGATCCGGGCGCAGCCGTTCCGGTCGGCGCGGGATTGCCACCAGCAACGCAGCCTGCGCCGGCTCCAGCGCCTCGGGAGGCACGCCGAACCAGGCCAGCGAGCCGGCGCGCACGCCTTCGAGGTTGCCGCCGAACGGGGCAAGCGTGAGCCAGATGTCCAGGATGCCATCCCTGCCGAACCGTGTTTCGAGCTGGATGGCGCGCGCCATCTCGATCAGCTTGGCACGCAGCGTGCGGGGCCGCGGCTCGAGCAGACGGGCCGCCTGCATGGCCAGGGTCGAGCCGCCGGAAACGACATGGCCAGCGCGGACGAACTGGATTGCGGCACGCGCCAGCGCGGCGGGATCGACCCCGGGATGATACCAGAACCGCCGGTCCTCCACCGCGACGAGCAGATCCACCAGCGTCGGCGAGACGCGTGCGGCATCCGCGTGGAACCGCCACACGCCGCCGGACGCCGGGAGCAGAGCCAGCGGCCTGTCGTGCCGGTCGACGACCTCGGTGCCCACCGACGCGAGCCGTGAGAGGTCAGGTGGGAAGGCCCGGTCCAGCAGCACAGCGATCGCGGCGAGAAGCCAGAGCAGCGAGAGCAGCGCAGCAATGATCCTGGAATTGCGTCGGACCCGTTGGCTGGTCGCTTGCTCGGCTTGACTTTCCGCATTGTTGCGTCCGGACGGTATGGCGACGGTTCCGGCGATCGCCGCACGACATCCTTCGGAACTGCCGAGTTGCTCGATTTGGTGACTGATCGGGGCGGCCATCGCCGATTACGATAGGTGATGCGGCATGGCGTGTCGCCTGCTGCCGTCGCCGCTGACCGATGATGGCTACGCAGAGTTCGGTGAGGCGAAGCCGGCGCACCTGATCGTCGCCGGGAAGCGGTGCCGCGGACTGCACGCCGGTCGATACCTCGACTCCGGTATCAGGACGGTGACGTTGATGTTGCCGCCCGACAGGGATCGCGGTCCACGGGTCAGATGATCAGCTTATTGCGACAAGGGTCCCAAGAGGACGGTGCGGCTCGTCGATGGTCGGCTCAGAGCGGCATGCCGGGACCGCACAACTGACCGTCGTCCGCGCTTGCGCTGCAAGCGGCGATGGCCGCAGGTGACCGCTGACCACGCTGATCGCCGGACCCGTGAGCCGGTGGGTGTCCTGGAAGTAATTGCCATATCGCAGTAATACAATCAATGATGGTATGCCTATCCGGCGCTTCTTTGGGCGTCATCTCGTCGCCCCGACCGCACGAAGGCGGCGATATCAGGAAGCGCAACAAAACCCGTTCATGGTTTCCACCTGCAAGGTTGCGTAAAGGCGAGGTATTTCGGACATGGCGCGACAACAGCTGGTGTCCCGCCGTCGGTGAAGCCCCGCTGAAGCCCCGGATATTCCGATCGGCTTCCAGAAGCGCCGCGGGGCCGTCTAACCCCTTGATTTCGATGGTAGCGGCGGGCGGATTTGAACCACCGACCAAGGGATTATGATTCCCCTGCTCTACCGCTGAGCTACGCCGCCATCCGATCCGTGAGGCGGCGGAAATAGCCCCGCGTCCCCCGCCGCGTCAACCGCCGCCGCCTCCGGCCGGCGAATGAAGCCGCCTCCAAGCACGCGCGCACCGTCGTAGAATACGCACGCCTGCCCCGGTGCAGGCAGCGCCGTCGCACCGAGCCGCACCAAGGCACCCCATGATGTGGCCTCCACCGCAGCCGGTTGCGGCAACTCGCGTGCGCGCAGCTTGACATGACAGGCCTGCGGCCCGACCCGTGGCGGCGCCAGCCAGTTTACCTCCCGCAGTGAAACGTCGCGCGTGCCCGCATCGCGCGGGCCCACGACCACGCGACGCTTCCCTGGATCAAGCGCCACAACCACTTGCCGTCTGCCTCGATCCACCGCGGCCGCACCGAGCCGCTTGCCCTGCCCCACGGTGTAGCGGGCGATGCCGTCATGCCGCCCCAGAGTGCGTCCGTCCTGACTGATGATGTCGCCTGGCTCGCCGGCGTCGGGGCGCAGCCGCACGACGGTATCGCCGTAGTGGCCAGATGCGACGAAGCAGATGTCCTGACTGTCCGGCTTCGCCGCGACCGGCAGGCCAAGGCGTTCGGCCTCGGCGCGCACCGTCTTCTTGTCCACCATCTCGCCCAACGGAAACAGCGCGAAGCCGAGCTGATCACGCGTGGTGGCGAACAGGAACCAGCTCTGATCGCGCGCAAGGTCAGCGGCGCGATGCAGTTCCGGACCGGCCGGGCCGTCGATGCGGCGCACGTAATGTCCGGTCGCAAGACGCTCCGCTCCCAGCCCGCGGGCCAGCGCCGTCAGATCGGTGAACTTCACCGACTGGTTGCAGCGCACGCACGGCACCGGCGTCTCGCCCGCCGCGTAGCCGGCCGCGAAATCGCCGATCACCGCATCGGCAAAGCGCTGTTCCGCGTCGATCACGTAGTGCGGAATGCCGAGGTGGTCCGCCACGCGGCGCGCATCATGGATGTCCTGCCCTGCACAGCAGGCTCCCTTGCGTCCGACAGCCGCGCCATGATCGTAGAGCTGCAGCGTGACGCCGATCACCTCGTGGCCAGCCTCGTGCAGCAGCCCCGCGACAGTGCTGCTGTCCACGCCGCCTGACATGGCAACCACGACGCGCATCCGGGCTACTCGTTCAGCAGGTTGCGGGTGCCCGCGGGCAATTTGACTACCAGCCCGTCCAGCGCCTCGGTTATGACGATCTGGCAGCCGAGCCGCGACGTCTCGGTCAACCCGAACGCCAGATCGAGCATGTCCTCCTCGTCCTCGGTCGGTTCGGCCAGCTTGCGGAACCAGGCGGGGTCCACGATCACGTGGCAGGTGGAGCAGGCAAGCGAGCCCTCGCAGGCGCCCTCGATGTCAACGTCGTGCTTGTGCGCGATCTCCAGCACCGACAGCCCGAGCGGTGCGTCGACTTCGCGGCGCGAGCCGTCGCGCTCGATGAAGGTCATCTTCGGCATCTGGGCAATGGTTTCCGTTCACGCCTGGGCAAACCGTTCGACACCGGGGGCGGGCGCCCCCGCGTGCGCCGCGGCCAGCGCCGCAGCCGCATAGTCGATATCGGCGGCGGAGGTAAAGCGTCCCATCCCGATACGCAAGGTGCGCGTGGCCGCATCGTCTGTCAGACCGATCGCACGCAGCACATAGGATGGCTCGATCGCGGCCGACGAGCACGCCGAACCGGTGGACACGCAGAGATCCGGCACGCGCGCCATCAGATCGGCGGCCGTCGCGCCAGGGAAGGTCAGGTTGAGATTGCCAGGGATGCGGGCCTGTTCGCTGCCGTTCACGACAAGACCGGGCATGTCCGCGCGCAGACGGTCCAGCAGTCGCTCACGCAACGCGGCCAGCCGCTTCGCCTCCTCAGCCATTTCCGCCTGGGCCAAGCGGCACGCCTCGCCGAGGCCGACGATCAGCGGCGCGGGCAATGTGCCTGACCGAAGGCCGCGCTCCTGCCCGCCGCCGGAGAACAGCGGCACCAGCCGCACGCGTGGCCGGCGGCGGACGTAGAGCGCTCCAACCCCCTTCGGCCCGTAGATTTTGTGGCCGCTGATCGAGGCCAGATCTACCTTCCAATCGGCCAGGTTCAGCGGGATTTTCCCGACGGCCTGCGCAACGTCGGTATGGAACAGGGCGCCCGTCTGCCTGGCAATCGCGGCCAGCGCCGGGATGTCCTGTATCACCCCGATCTCGTTGTTCACCGCCATGACGCTGACCAGGAGGGTCGGCACCGTCAGCGCCTCGCGCAGCGTGTCCGGATCGAGCAGCCCATCGGGACGGACGGGGAGAAAAACCGGCTCGAAGCCCTCTTCGGCCAGATCGCCCACCGATTCGAGGACGCACTTGTGCTCCGTGGCAACGGTCACGATCCGCCGGCGCTCGTTGCCGGACCGCAGCGCATAGCGGGCCGCGCCCTTGATGGCGATGTTGTTGCTCTCGGTCGCACCGGACGTGAACACGAGTTCCTTGGCGTCGGCGCCGATTAGCGCGGCGACGCGCCCGCGTGCATCCTCAACCGCGGCCTCTGCCTCGGTCCCCATCACATGCTCGACGCTGTGCGGGTTCCCGTAATGCTCCGTGAACCACGGCAACATCAATGCGACGACGCGCGGGTCGCAACGGGTGGTCGCCTGATTGTCGAGGTAGACCGGGCGGTTGGGGCGCGGGGGCGGAACGCTACTGGTCATGCGAACAATGTGGGTTCAGGCGGCGCGGGACGCCAGCGCGTGGCGCAACCGCTCCGCCATGCGTGGATAGCTGGTGGCAAAGGCCTCCACATGCTCGGTGGTCGCGTTCCATGGCAGGGAGACGCGGATTGCCTGGCCGGCAAGCAGGCCCAGCCCCATCGCGGCCAGGACGTGGCTCGCCGCCACCTTGCCGGAGCTGCAGGCGGCCCCGGCACTCACCGCAAGCCCGTCGAGATCGAGAGCGATCACCTGGGCATCGGCCCGTACGCCGGGCAGGGCAAGGCAGGTGGTGTTGGCCAGCCGTGACGCGCCTGTCCCGCAGACGACCGCGCCATGCGCTAGTCGCCGCCGCCTCGATTGCATCGCGCAACGGCGCCAGGCGGGAACCGTCGCGCGCCACGGAGGATGCGGCAGCAAAGCCGGCGATGGCGGGCAACGGTGGGGTGCCGCCGCGCCTGCCTCGCTCCTGGCCGCCGCCGGCGATGAGCGGCGCTATGGCCGAGACCTCCGGCGCCAGCAGCAACGCCCCTGCGCCCTGCGGGCCGCCGAGCTTGTGCGACGAGACGGCCAGGCTGTTTGCGCCGAGGGCGGAGAGGCTGACCGCCATTCGTCCGGCCGCCTGCACGGCATCCACATGCAGCAATGCGCCGTACTGCCGGCACAGGACGGCCGCCTCGGCGACCGGCTGGATGGTCCCCGTCTCGTTGTTCGCCAGCATCAGGCAGACCAGCGTCGCGGGGCCTTCTTCGAGCCACGCCGCCAGGGTGGACAGATCCACGACGCCGCTCGCATCCACCGGCAGGATGCGGGCTCCGCCGGCGGCCGACCGCACGGCGTCGTGCTCGGTTGCGCCGATGATCAGCCTGCGGCCCGACCCGAGGGCGTGGATCGCCAGGGCATCCGCCTCAGTCCCGCCCGAGGTGAAGACAAGGTCCGCAGGACGCCCGCCGAACCGAACAGCCAGCGACTCCCGCGAATCCTCGAGGATGCGCCGCGCCGCGCGGCCGGGGCCGTGCACGGACGAAGGATTGCCCGTCCCCGTCAGGGCAGCCAGCATTGCGGCACGCGCTTCCGGCCGCAGCGGCTCAGTGGCGTTGGCGTCGAGGTACATTTGCAACCGGGGCTACTCGGCCGCCAGTTTCTGTTCTAGGGAGCCGGCGAGCGGCAGGGCCCGGCCGAGCACCCGCCCGGTCACCACATCGGCAAGCGTGATGCCCTCCAGGAAGAACAGGATCTGTCGGCCCAGCTCCTCCCACAGATCGTGCGTCTGGCAGCGGCCCGGACCCTCGTCCCCGACGCCCTTCAGGCAGCCGGCGCTGCCGTCCTCGCAGCGCGTCGCCCGGATGGGTTCGTCGACCGCCGCGACGATATCGGCGATTGCGATCGCGTCGGAGGCCCGTGCCAGGCGATACCCGCCTCCGGGGCCGCGTGCGGAGGCCACCAGCCCGGAACGGCGCAACTTGGCGAAGAGCTGCTCAAGGTAGGCCTGGCTGAGTCTTTGGCGGGCGGCGATTTCGGCCAGGCAGATTGGCCCGCACTCGCAGCCCAGTGTCTGGCGCGTCGCGAGGTCGACCATGGCCATTACAGCGTATCGGCCGCGGGTCGTGAGCTGCATCGTGGCCTACTCCGCGGCAGCCCGTCGCTGCTGCAGCTGCGTCTCGGCCAGCCGCGCCACCCGCTCTTCCAGATCGGCGAGCTCGCAATGCATCTGGTCGAGATCGTGCAGCAATGGGTCGAGATCGCCGTCGCAGGGTATGCCATAGGGGTCGAACCCCATGGACTTGCGGTCGCGCGGCAACTTGCGATCGACCACTCGCGCCGGGATGCCGACCACGGTCGTGTCATTCGGAACGCTGTCCACCACGACGGCGTTGGCGCCGACCCGGGCATTGTCGCCGACAGTGATCGGGCCGAGCACCTTGGCGCCGGCGCCGATGATTACGTTGTTGCCGACCGTCGGGTGCCGCTTGCCGCCCATGGTGCGAGCCACGCCAAGGGTGACCTGATGGTAGAAATAGCAGTCGTCCCCCACCTCGGCGGTCTCGCCGATCACCACCCCCATGCCGTGGTCGATCACGAACCGGCGACCGATCCGCGCGGCCGGGTGGATCTCAATGCCGGTGAGCCAGCGGGCGATATGGGACGAGAACCGCCCCAGCAGGAACAGCCCATGCTCCCATAGCCAGTGCGACAGCCCGTGCCACATGACGGCGTGCACACCGGGATAACAGAGCAGGACTTCCAGCGAAGAACGCGCGGCAGGGTCGCGTTCCCGGTAGGTCTTGACCGTCTCACGCAGGAACATGAAAGCCATGCGACAATTCCGTTATGGAAGTTCACCCCTTTTACCCTATAGTCCCGGTGCCCTGGGTCCCAAAGCCCAACCCTGGGGCACGGCCGGTCGGGGGGCCGAACTGATGGGTGGAGGAAAAGATCCCTGCGGCACCAGCGCCGCTCCGCGAAAGCTAGATATTCCGACGGCAGAGGTCAAGAATTCACGCGGAACTGAAAAGCGGGGAATGCGTTACTATTCTACTCTGAAGCCGACCAGGCGCGGGGACGAGCGGTTGTAATTTTTTGGGGCGGTGGGGAGCGGGCGTCAAGAGGGCGTCCACCCGGACACGGCCCGGCACAATAGGAAAGCGGTTTCGGGACACCATGCCAGAGGTGATGTTTGCCGGCCCTGATGGCCGGCTTGAGGGCCGTTACCACCACTCGAAGGAGACTGGTGCGCCGGTGGCATTGATTCTTCATCCGCATCCGCTGCATGGCGGAACGATGAACAATCGGATCACCTATGCGATGTATCAGTCCTTCCAGCGGCTGGGCTGCTCGGTGATGCGGTTCAACTTCCGCGGTGTCGGCCGGAGCCAGGGTCGCTACGACGGCGGGATCGGCGAGATCGGCGATGCCGCCGCCGCGCTCGATTGGATGCAGGTGGTCAACCCGAATCATGGTGGGCTGTGGATCGCCGGCTACTCGTTCGGCGCGTTCATCGGCATGCAGCTGTTGATGCGCCGGCCGGAGATTTCGGGCTGGGCCAGCGTGGCGCCGCCGGCGAACCATTACGACTTCGGCTTCCTTGCCCCGTGCCCGTGCGGCGGCCTGATGCTACATGGCGACGCGGACGAACTGGTTCCCGAATCGGCAGTGCGCAAGCTGGTAGACAAGCTCAACACGCAGAAGGGTGTGAGTGTCGACTATCGGATCTTCGAGGGCGCCGACCACGTGTTCGCAGACCATGCGGAGAAGGTGTCCGAGGCGGTCGAGGATTATTGCGGCAAGGCTATCGCCCGCAGGCAGATGGCGCTGGCCGCGGACTAGGGGTTTCGTAGGCGGTCAACCGCTCGAGCCGGGCGGTTGACCAGATCGCAACGGTGCCAAGATCGTCAGGCCACCGGCTCGGAAAGCGCCTTCTCGAACACTTCCGGTGCGTGGGCGAAGATCCGCATCAGACTGACTGCGGCCGGATCGGGCCGATTGCGTCCCTGCTCCCAGTTCTGCAGCGTGCGCACATCAATGCCGAGCATATCGGCGTATTCACGCTGCGACAGGCCGTGCTGTGCTCGCATCTCGACGGCATCGAGTGCAGCCTCGACCGCTGAGAGCCGTCGGCGTAACTCGACGTTCATCGCGGCCAGTTCGTGCGCCAGTGCTGCCAGGACTTCGCTCTTCGCTACGCCGCAAGCCACCCAGCCGAACTCGGCCAGCCGATTGATCGCTGCGTGCGCGCCACGCATGGTCAATCCCGCTGTGCAGAGCCGACGGATCAGGGCCATCGGTTGGTCCAGAGCGCCGGTACGGTGCAGTACGACTGTGACTTCCTCGTCAGACGACAAGGGGGCGCGGGA
This sequence comes from uncultured Alphaproteobacteria bacterium, assembly GCA_963780095.1. GTDB lineage: Bacteria > Pseudomonadota > Alphaproteobacteria > Acetobacterales > Acetobacteraceae > JAMXLO01. The sequence continues at coordinate 167,515 of CAWABH010000040.1, read as the reverse complement.
TACGTCCCGGACCGGCGCCAGTCAATCCCGCCCCAGCACTGCCATCAGTTCTGTCCACTCGCGCCGGTTCAGCCCGCTGTCCGGCTGGTCCACCGGCTCGCCTGCCAGCATGCGCCGCACCGCCGCCAGCATCTGCGCCGATAGCGTGACCGCGCCCAACCGATAGTCGCGGAACGCTTGGCAGGCCACCGGAACCCAGGCTTCCACCGTGCGCAGCATCGCCTCGGCATAAGCGCGGATCTCGTATTGCGCGTGAGCATCCGCCCGAAGCGACAGGAAGTGGAACAGGTTGTGAAGGTCAGTCTTCCAATACCACTGCGTATAGGTGTTCAGCGTCAGGTTCATCCGCGCGAGTTCGCGCGCCAGACCCCGGCGTGACGGATCGCGCGCCGCCCCCGCCTCATCCTCGTTGAGCATTTCGGCGTAGTGGTCGTAGGTCTGCGTTGCGTCCTCGCGCAGCAGATCGAGCACTTGCGCGGCTTCCTCGCCATCCAGCACCGCGCCTCTTCCCTGCCGATTGGCAGCCGACTGCGCCGCGAGATGCTCCGGCGCCGGCAGGTAGAACTCGCGGTCCAGGATCGAATAGCGGGCGGAATACTCGTTCACGTTGGCGGTGCGATGGCGGATCCATTGCCGGGCGACGAAGATCGGCAGCTTCACGTGGTACTTGATCTCGCACATCTCGAACGGCGTGGAGTGCCGGTGCCGCATCAGGTAGCGGATCAGCCCGGCATCCTCGGAGACCCGCCGAGTGCCGCGCCCATAGGACACCCGCGCCGCCTGAACGATGGCGGCATCGTCACCCATGTAGTCGATAACGCGGATGAAGCCGTGGTCCAGCACCGGAATGGCCTGGTAGAGCAGTTCCTCCAGCGCCGGCACGGTCGGTCGAAGGGTTTGCCCGCTCTGGGCGCGGAGAGCGGCGATCTCGGCTGTCTGGTCCTCGGTGAGGCGCATGCTCGACTCCACTTTCAGCCGGGGGCTCCATTGCCTATATTACCGATGCCGGCTCGCCGGCTACGGCGATAAACGGTGCGTGGAATAAGCGTAGTGGACCCGGGGGCAGTGCCCGGCGCCTCCACCAGTTCGGCCAAAAAGGCCAAGACGGGGGCGACACAGGCTCGACACGCGCGGTAAAGACTCACTTTTCGCTCGGCATGGTTCCGCCGTTATCGGGCCATATGACAAGTGCCAATGATAATCAGGCGCTCGCTGTCGCTGCATAAGCGATAAGCGCGGTTCGGGGGGCACCGGGCAACAGAAGCCCCCCACTTCTCTCCAACTCGATTTGGCCAGCCTCGGCGCGGTCTTCGCGCATAGGCTATTGCTGACACTTGGTCGGCCAACGTGCCTGGATGGACACGAGCCGCGTGGTGCGCTATGTCAACGCGGGAATAGCGTAAGCAGGCTTCCGATGGATATTGCGCCGAACGACACCCGCACGATCGAGGGCGAGCCGCTTAACGCCTGGGCTGTGCTTCCGCGCCGGCGGCATCCGGCGCGTGATGGCATGGAGCGGTTCACCGGCACCGACGGCAGGCCTCGCCAACCGACCGCATTGCGTGCTGCCGTTCGTAAGGCATGGTTGCCAGCCTGCTGACCGATTCCCTTATCGATCGCTTCGTCGATACTGCGAGGCGGCAGCAGCGCCATGACCGTATCTCCCACGATGGTGCGCGCATTTCGGCGCATCGGCGAGCACCGTCACAGGAACGTAGTAGGCCGCGATTGCCGATGCCGCCCCGCCTGGTGACGCGCGCACCCTTCGCCTTCGCATCGGCCACCAGCGTCTCCATCGCGGCCAGGCGTCGCTCGTTGGCCAGCGGGCCCATTTGGTCGTCGGGGTCCAATCCGTTGCCGACCTTGATTGTTTCAGCCTTCGCGGCGAAGGCATCCGCGAAGCGCTCGTAGATCGCGTCCGCGACGAAGAAGCGTGTGGGCGAGACGCAGACCTGTCCGGCATTGCGCGATTTGGCGACGGCGGATGTGCCCGCGCTCGACACCGGATCGATATCGTCGCACATGATCACCGGGGCGTGGCCGCCCAGTTCCATGATGGCCGGCTTCATGTGGGCGCCCGCCATGGCGGACAGATGCTTGCCGACCGGAACCGAACCGGTGAACGTCACCAGTCGCACGGCCGGCTGCGGAATCAGGTATTCCGAAATGTCGGAAGGTTTGCCCGAACACCAAATTCAGCACGCCTGCAGGCAAGCCCACATCGGCAAAAGCCTGCACGAGTTGAACCGCACCGGCAGGCGTTTCCTCCGACGCCTTTAGGATGATGGAGCAGCCGGCGGACAGTGCACCGCCGACCTTGCGGGCCGGCGAGCTCATCGGGAAATTCCACGGCGAGAACGCAGCGACAACGCCGATCGGCTGGCGCAGGACAGAGTGACGCATGCCGGGCTCACTTGGAATAATGCGCCCATAGATGCGACGGCCTTCCTGTGCATCCCACTCGATGATGTCGCAGCCGCGCAGGATTTCCAGCCGCGACTGGGCAATCGGCTTGCCCTGCTCCAGCGTCATCGCGATCGCCATCTTTTCGACGCGCTCGCGCATGAGGCGCACCGCTTCGAGGATGAGCTCCGCACGTTTCGCCGGCGAAGTGCGTGACCAGACCTTGAAGCCTTGTTCTGCCGCGGCCAGCACGACGTAACGATACCGACAATCGGCGGGGTTTACCACCGGTTGGCCGTCAGCCTGCCGCCAGTCACCGGCGATGAACAGCCTGAGATCAGGATAGTTTGTCATCCTCGTGCACTCCGTCACTTTGCGGTTCACTGCAACGCCGTATACGAAAGGGTATAACGAACAGGATTGGTGAGATCGTCAAGAGCCCGGGTGGCTTCCCGGGATCTGTGCGACACCAGCGAACCCTATGACGTTGGCGCCCAAGGCGCCCGCCGGCTTTAGCGTGAACCGCTGGGCGACCGCCTCTATGTCGCCAACTCTGAGGGCGACTTGGTGTTTCCCTATCGGTCCAGACAGACCGGGTCTGCGGGGCCGGGTGAAAAGAGGTGCCGACACAAACTTAGGTTGCCTCCAGGGCAATTGCGTGCGCAGAATATCTGGCTAGGGAATCGGTCACAGCGACACAGCAGGCCAAGAAGCGGCGCCGTCATTGTAGAATTGCAATACAAACCATCCGAGTCATTGGTGAAGCGTCCGCCGGTCCGTTGCCTCTTCTGCTTCCGGTTCCTCAATATTGCCAAACGCATTGTCTCCTGCAGACGTGCTGCCTGGTGGAGGAACACATGGACATGACACGACGTGCCGCGGCTGAATTCTTCGGCACATTCTGGCTGACCTTCGGCGGCTGCGGCGCCGCGGTCCTGGCCGCCGGTTATCCATCGCTCGGGATCGGGTTCCTCGGCGTGGCGTTTGCCTTCGGGCTCACCGTGCTCACGATGGCATACGCGGTCGGGTTTATTTCCGGCGGCCACTTCAATCCGGCTGTCACCGTTGGATTGTGGGCCGGCGGGCGATTCAGCGCCGCCGATGTCGTGCCGTACATCATCGCCCAGGTGATCGGCGCCATTGTCGCCGCGGCCGCACTGTACTGGATCGCCTCGGGCAAGCCGGGATGGGTCCCGGCGGGATTTGCCTCGAACGGCTATGGCGACCTCAGCCCCGGCAAATACAGCCTCGGCGCGTGCTTCGCGATGGAGGTCCTGATGACCTTCTTCTTCCTGATGATCATCATCGGCTGCACATCCAAAGGCGCGGCGGTCGGGTTCGCCGGCATCCCCATCGGGCTCGCCCTCACGCTCATTCACCTCGTGTCGATTCCCGTAACCAACACGTCGGTCAATCCGGCCCGCAGCACCGGTCCGGCGCTGTTCGGAGGCAGCGAGTATGTTGCGCAGCTCTGGCTGTTCTGGCTGGCGCCGCTCATTGGCGCAGCCGTTGCCGGCGTGGTCACACGCTGGCTGCACGAGCCGGTGATCGTCACCGAATCGGTCATGGTGATCGAGGAAAGCCAGGCGAGGATCTAAGCCCGGACCCTAACCAAAATTCCCCCTTCCCTTGCGGGAGGGGGCAGGGGGAGGGGTCCACCCCGCGCGAGGCGCGCGGCTGACGCCGGCACGGCCGCAGGCGACCGCGCTCGCCGTCACGACGACGCGGCGCCTGTTCACGCCGGCGCAAATCCCCGATCCGTCCGGCGACATCCGCAAGGCCGCTCAACAGGTGGGCCAGATCTACTCCAAATATGGCGCGCTCATGACGGCCGCCAGCGTGATCGCGACCTGGGCGGTGATCCATACGGCCACGTCCGGGTCCCATCGGTCGCATTGACGCAGCAGGCATCGACTTCGCCGCTGGTTCGCCCGCGCAAAGTCGTGCTAACGTGACCGTGGCACATGTGATGCCGTGGGGCACGAATGGCGACGTCGGCGGAACGCGCAACGGACGCGACGGGCATTTTTCATTTCGTCATGATCAAGCCGTCGCACTACGACGATGACGGCTATCCGATCCAGTGGATTCGCTCCGCCATACCGTCCAATACGCTCGCCTGCCTGAACGGGCTCGCGGAAGACGCGCAACGACGGGAAGTGCTCGGTCCCGGCATCGCGATTCGTCTGCACACCTATGACGAAACGAACCGTCGTGTGCGGCCGGACCGCATCATACGCGACATCGCCCGCGCCGGCGGCAAGGCGCTGATCGCGCTGGTCGGCGTGCAGTCGAACCAGTTTCACCGCGCGGTGGACCTGGCGCGGCCCTTCCTGGCAGCCGGACTTCCGGTTGCCATCGGCGGCTTTCACATCTCGGGCTGCCTCGCCATGCTCCCGGAGATGCCGCCCGAAATGGTTGCCGCACAGGCGCTGGGCATCACCTTCTTCGCCGGCGAAGCCGAGGAAGGCCGACTCGACGAACTGCTGCGCGACGCCTGGGCCGGAACTCTGGCGCCGCTTTACAATCACATGGACGACCTGCCCTCATTGCAGGGCGAGCCGCCGCCGATCCTGCCGCGCCAGCATGTGCGCCGAACCTCCGGCTCGCTCTCCAGCATCGATCTCGGTCGCGGCTGTCCCTATCAGTGTTCGTTTTGCACCATCATCAACGTGCAGGGCCGCAAGAGCCGGTTCCGTTCGCCGGACGACATGGAGCACATCATCCGCGAGAACTGCGCACAGGGCATCAAGCGCTTCTTCATCACCGACGACAACTTCGCGCGCAACCGTCATTGGGAGCCGTTGTTCGACCGCATGATCGCACTGCGCGAGGAAGGGCTGAACATCGGCTTTACCATCCAGGTCGACACGCTGTGTCACCGCATCCCCAATTTCATCGAGAAGGCGGCGCGGGCTGGCGTGCGACGCGTGTTCATCGGGCTCGAGAACATCAACCCGGAAAACCTGCTCGCCGCGAAGAAGCGGCAGAACCGCATCACCGAATATCGCGACATGCTGCAGCAATGGCGCGAGCACGGCGCCATCACCTACGCCGGCTACATCATCGGCTTCCCGGGCGACACCAAGGAATTGATTCTCCGGGATGTCGAGATCATCAAGCGCGAGCTGCCGCTCGACATCCTCGAATTTTTCTTCCTGACCCCGCTGCCGGGTTCCGAGGATCACAAGGTGCTCTGGCAACAGGGCGCGTGGATGGATCCCGATCTCAACAAATACGACCTCAACCATCGCGTGACGCACCATTCGCGCATGTCGGATGAGGAATGGGAGCAGGCGTATCGCGCCGCATGGCTGAACTACTATACGCCCGAGCATGTGCGGACGATCCTCCGCCGCGCCGCGGCGCACAGGCTCGGGCGGCCAAAGACCGCGCTGACGACGATCCTGTGGTTCAACCTCATGATCCTGTTCGAAGCGGTGCATCCGTTGGAAGGCGGCGCATTCCGCCTGAAGTTCCGCCGCGACCGGCGCCACGGAATGCCGATCGAAAGTCGGTTCGTGTTCTATCCGCGCTATTTCACCGAAACGGTGGTCAAGGCCTGCCGCTATCTGTCGGTCTATCGCGACGCCATGCGCACGCTGAAGCAGGTGCTGACGGCACCGGACCGCTGGACCTACACCGATCTCGCCATCGCGTCACCGCGGGAAGACGAACTCGACACGCTGGACCTGTACAACGTCACCAGTGGCGGCGAAGCGGCGGTGGCGCGTGTGCGCCAGGAAGACGCGGCACGCGCGAGGCACGCCGTGGCTGCGCAATAAGCGTCCGGTATTCGCCGGGGACGAGACCCGTCCGGTCAGCGGAAGATGGAGTGAGGTCCAGCGGAGGCGAGAACCGGCGCGGCTGCCATGGCATCCTGCCCAGATGCCCCGGTGGCAGTGCCCTTTCTGCCGGGCTCACCGGGTTTGTCGGTCGATGCGCCAATCGGAGCTCCCAGGACGCGGGACAATTTCATGGCGGTGTCCATCACGAGCGGCAGCAGCGTCCGTGGCCTTGGCGGGCGCATGCGCATCGTCGGCGCACTGACGGACAGCACGGCTACAACCTGGCCGGAGGCATCCCACACCGGAGCGGCGACCGTGGCAGCGCCGGCGACAACCTCGTCGGTGGTCAGCAGATAGCCGCGGGTGCGGATCCGCTGCAGGTCGGCGGCGATCCAGGCGGAGTCCGTGCGCGTCGCGGGGGTGAAGCGTGGCAGGCGCTGGGCCAGCACCTGGGTCTGCACGGCCTCCGGCGCATGTGCCAGCAGCAGGCGGCTGGACCCGGCATGCAGCGGTTGGCGCTTGCCGACCTCGCTATAGACGCGGAGCGCCGGATCGGTCTGAAAGATCGCGATCGTCTCGCTCTCCAGGCCGTCGCGGACACGAAGATAGCTGTTTTCGCCACTGGTCTTGCCGAGGGCAGCCAAAAACGGCATTGCCGTAGCGGCAAGCGCGCCCTGTTCGACCGCTGCTCGTCCCAGGACGCCCCAGCGCGCTCCGAGCCGCCACATCCCTCGCGCCTCGTCCTGGATGGCGAACCCGCGTGCCTCCAGCGTTCGCAGGAGGCGAAACCCTGCGGTACCAGTACATCGGGCCTCGCTTGCGAGGGCTGCGAGCGGCGCAGGTCCGATGCGCGAGAGTGCCTCCAACAGGTCGAGGGCTCGGCCGACCGCGGCAATGCTGTAGTCGCGCGCCGGAGTGCCGCCGTCGGATTGCTCGTGCGAGCCGTTGCCGGCTCGGGGGCGCGATCGGCCCTTGCCGTTGGTGCGGCTAGGCTGGGCCATGGGGACACCTGCGAAATGATATCAATCGAAACAAACCTACCATGGAGTGGTCACGCTGGCCATCAGGGCGATGCCGGAACTGGATTAATATTGCGCAAGGCCATGGCCTAGAACGATGCAGATTGCCGCGAATATTGTCACCGGCGCGGGCCGTGGTCAAATGGCTGGAAGCGGTCAGGGCGCCATTTCATGCGGATAACTTGAAAATTTATTGGTAACGGGGACCAGCGCCAACCAGTCAATCCCCAGCCAGTCAATCCAAGGACCATCCCCGCGGGCTCAGCGCTTGTCGTGCCTTGCGGCGTGCGGTAAAGCCCCGCCCTCGCGCCTGGAACGGCCGGAGCGCATCCCGCATGCGGGCGCGGGCGTGGTGGAACTGGCAGACACGCCAGATTTAGGTTCTGGTGGCGCAAGCCGTGGGGGTTCAAATCCCTCCGCCCGCACCACTGGTGGGCGCGTAAGGACAGGGTTGAACGATGCAGGTCACAGAAACGCTCTCCGAGGGGCTCAAGCGCGCCTATACCGTTATCGTGCCCGCCTCCGACATCGAGACCAAGCGCTCCGCCCGCTTCACAAACCTCGGCAAAACACTGGCACTCCCCGGCTTCCGGCCGGGCAAGGTCCCGCTGACGCTGGTCCGCCAGCGATATGGCACCGCGGTGACCGCCGAGGTCGTGGAGGAATTGGTCAGCGAAGCCACTCGGCAGGTGCTGAGCGAACGTGGGCTGCGGCCCGCCCAGCAACCGAAGGTGGACCTCATCAGCCTGGACGTCGGCGGCGGTGGGGCTGCGAAGGACCTTGAGTTCAAGGTTGAACTCGAGCTGCTGCCGGAGATCGTTCTTCCCGACTTCAGTACCATCAGCCTGACGCGGCTGAAAGTCGAAGCGTCGCCGGAGATGGTTGACAAGACGCTGGGGGACATCGCCCGGCGCAATCGGGAGTTGGTGGAGATCGCTCCCGAGGAGCTGGGCGATCGCGGTGCGGCGCTGGGTGAGGTGCTGACCGTCGACTATGTCGGACGGGTCGACGGCGAGGCGTTCCCCGGCGGCACCGGAAACGATATCGCGGTTGACGTGGGCGGAGAGGGGTTCATTCCAGGATTCACCGAGCAGCTCGAAGGCGTGAAGCCGGGCGAAACCCGCACGATCGAGGTCACCTTCCCTGCGGAGTATGCCGTGCCGAACCTGGCCGGAAAGCCCGCCACTTTCGAGGTGACGGGCAAGACACTCAGCCGGCCGCAGGTGCCGGAGCTGGACGACGAGCTGGCCAAGAAGCTCGGCTTCGACGACCTGGCGGCGATGCGCGAGGCCGTCACAGGGCGGATCCAGGCCGAGTACGACCAGATGTCGCGGCTACGGCTGAAGCGGCAACTGCTGGATGCGCTGGCGGAGGTGGCGAAATTCGCTTCGCCGGAGGGCATGGTGGATCAGGAGTTCAGCCAGATCTGGCAGCGCCTGGAGACCGACCGGAAGGAGGGCCGCCTCGATGATGACGACAAGGACAAGGACGAGGAGACGCTGAAGTCCGACTACCGCGCCATCGCTGAGCGTCGGGTCCGGCTCGGCCTGCTGTTGGCGGAGATCGGCCGGGTGAACAGCATCACGGTGGCGGCCGAGGAGATGGCGCGGGCGATGCGTATCGAGGCCATGCGCTATCCGGGCCAGGAACAGCAGATCATGGAGTTTTTCCGCCAGAACCCACGCGCGAGCGAAACGCTGCGCGGTCCGATCTACGAGGAGAAGGTGGTCGACTTCTTACTGGAGCTGGCCAAGGTGGAGGACAATATCGTCACTCCCGAGGAGCTGGCCAAGGAACCCGCGGCAGAATGAACCGCGCTGGCCGTTTGGCCAGTTGGACTCCGGGCCTGTTCCGCCTATCTATGCAGCCATTGATGAGTTGAAGGTGACTGGTATGACGGATCGGGATCCGGTCGAGATCTACGGCAATACGCTGGTGCCCATGGTGGTGGAGCAGACCGCCCGGGGCGAGCGTGCCTACGACATCTATTCCCGCCTGCTGAAGGAACGGATCATATTCCTGACCGGGGCGGTGTTCGACCAGGTCAGCGCCCTGATCTGTGCCCAGCTCCTGTTCCTGGAATTGGAGAACCCGAACAAGGATATTTCCTTTTATATCAACAGCCCGGGCGGCGTGGTCTCCGCTGGCCTGGCGATCTACGACACGATGCAGTACGTCCGCAGCCCGGTCTCGACCGTGTGCATCGGCCAGGCGGCGTCCATGGGCAGTCTGCTTCTGACCGCCGGCGCCAAGGGCAAGCGGTACGCGCTGCCGAATGCGCGGATCATGGTGCACCAGCCATCGGGCGGCGCCCAGGGTCAGGCGACCGATATCGAGATCCAGGCGCGTGAAATCCTGACGCTCCGAAAGCGGCTCAACGAGATCTACGTCCGCCACACCGGTCAGCCGATCGAGGCGATCGAACGCAAGCTGGAGCGCGATACCTATATGTCGGCGGAGGAGAGCCGGGATTTCGGCCTGGTTGATGCGGTCGTTGAAAATCGCGCGATACTTGAGGAGATTGGCGGCCGGTCCTGAGCCGGCGCCTGAATTACCCTCGACCGGCGTGAACATGGCCGGCCCGAAAGTCGCTGGCCGGCATCCCTCGACCGCAGTCGCGCCCGGCGACGCGATGGGGGGTAACCGGTCGTGGTCCTTGTTCCTTCCGGCCGACGGGGGGTAATGTCTTCCCCTGGCTCCCAGCGAGTCCGGGGCAGGAGTGCGCATGAGCAAGTCTGGCGATTCGAAGAACACTCTCTATTGCTCATTCTGCGGCAAGTCCCAGCATGAGGTGCGCAAGCTCATTGCCGGGCCGACGGTGTTCATCTGCGACGAATGCGTCGAGCTCTGCATGGACATCATCCGCGAGGAGCATAAGACCCACCTGGTGAAGTCGCGCGACGGCGTTCCGACGCCGCGCGAGATCTGCAAGGTGCTGGACGACTACGTGATCGGCCAGGACCATGCCAAGCGCGTGCTGTCGGTGGCAGTGCACAACCACTACAAGCGGCTGGCTCACGGGCAGAAGAACAACGACATCGAGATCGCCAAGTCGAACATCATGCTCGTCGGCCCCACCGGGTCCGGCAAGACCCTGCTGGCGCAGACGCTGGCGCGTATTCTGGACGTGCCCTTCACCATGGCGGACGCCACGACGTTGACCGAGGCGGGCTACGTCGGCGAGGACGTCGAGAACATCATTCTGAAGCTGCTGCAGTCGGCCGACTACAACGTCGAGCGTGCCCAGCGGGGCATCGTCTATATCGACGAGGTCGACAAGATCAGCCGCAAGTCCGACAACCCCTCGATCACCCGCGACGTGTCGGGTGAGGGTGTGCAGCAGGCGCTGCTGAAGATCATGGAGGGCACCGTCGCCTCGGTGCCGCCGCAGGGCGGCCGCAAGCATCCGCAGCAGGAGTTCCTGCAGGTCGACACCACCAATATCCTGTTCATCTGTGGGGGCGCCTTCTCTGGCCTCGAGAAGATCATCGCGGCTCGCGGCAAGGGTTCCGGTGTGGGCTATGGCGCGGAAGTGCGCTCGCCGGACGAACGGCGCACCGGCGCGATCCTGCGTGAGGTGGAGCCGGAGGACCTACTGAAATTCGGCCTGATTCCCGAGTTCATCGGCCGCCTGCCGGTGGTCGCCACGCTGGAGGATCTCGACGAAGGCGCGCTGATGGAGATTCTGACCAAGCCGAAGAACGCGCTGGTCAAGCAGTACGGCCGGCTGTTTGAAATGGAAGGCGTCAAGCTATCCTTTACCGAAGATGCGTTGCACTCCGTCGCGATACGGGCGATCGCCCGTCGCACCGGAGCCCGCGGCCTGCGGTCGATCATGGAGGCCATTCTGCTCGGCACCATGTTTGAGCTTCCCGGGCTCGATGGCGTCGAGGAGGTGGTGATCAATCGCGAGGTTGCCGAATCGCGGTCCAACCCGCTCTACCTCTATGGCAAGGAGAGGGCGGAGAATACCGCCTGAACCAGGGGGTGTGCCGCCCAGGGGCAACTCGCTCGCGAAAATGCGAGCATGGATTTTCTAGACCTTGCGCTGCAAGGCCCGGCAGCCGATATGGCTTTTGATCGGCGGGCGTCCCTGTCCCGCGGAGACGCCCTTCCGTGCCGCGAACGTCGCTACAAGTCGGGCGGAAAGGGCGTGGACTGTCCAAAAGGAGGTCAACAATGACTGAATCCGAACGGCCTGTACCGGATCAGCCCCCGGCACATCAAGAAGGCCCAGAAGACAAGCTGCCCGTTCCCGCGCTCGGCGATCAGCTTGCCGTGTTGCCGCTGCGCGACATCGTGGTCTTTCCGCACATGATCGTGCCGCTCTTCGTAGGGCGTGAAAAATCGGTCCGTGCACTGGAAGCCGTGATGAAGGAGGACAAGCAGATCCTGCTCGTCGCGCAGAAGAACGCATCACAGGACGATCCCTCGGTCGACGACATTTATCGCGTCGGCACGGTCTCGACGATCCTGCAGCTGCTGAAGCTGCCAGACGGCACCGTGAAGGTGCTGGTCGAGGGCGGCAGGCGGGCGAGGATCGTCGGCTTCAAGGAGACCGATAGCTACTTCGAGGCATTCGTCGAGGCGATGCCGGATCAGGCCGTCGAGGCGAAGGAACTCGAGGCGCTGGGCCGCACCGTCGTTTCGCAGTTCGAGCAATACATCAAGCTCAACAAGAAGATCGCTCCGGAAGTGCTGGTCTCGCTGAACCAGATCGAGGAGCCCAGCAAGCTCGCCGATACGGTGGCGAGCCACCTCAACCTCAAGATTGCCGAGAAGCAGGAACTGCTCGAGATCGCCAAGGTCGGCGAGCGGCTGGAGCGCGTGTTCGGACACATGGAGTCCGAGATCGGCGTGCTTCAGGTGGAGAAGCGCATCCGCAGCCGTGTGAAGCGGCAGATGGAGAAGACCCAGCGCGAGTACTACCTGAACGAGCAGCTCAAGGCGATCCAGAAGGAACTCGGCGAAGGCGAAGACGGCAAGGACGAGAACGCCGAGCTGGAAGCCAAGATCAAGAAGACCAAGCTGTCGAAGGAAGCGCGCGACAAGGCCATGGCGGAGCTGAAGAAGCTCAAGACCATGAGCCCGATGAGCGCCGAGTTGACAGTGGTGCGCAACTACCTCGACTGGATGCTGTCGATACCGTGGAAGAAGCGCAGCAAGATCCGCAACGACGTGGCCGCGGCGGAAGAGGTGCTGAACGCCGATCACTACGGGCTGGAGAAGGTCAAGGAGCGCATCATCGAGTACCTGGCGGTGCAGGCGCGCTCGCCGAAGGTGCGCGGGCCGATCCTGTGCCTGGTTGGACCGCCCGGCGTGGGCAAGACCTCGCTCGGCAAGTCGATCGCCAGGGCGACGGGACGCAACTTTGTCCGGATGTCGCTTGGCGGCGTCCGCGACGAGGCGGAGATCCGCGGCCACCGGCGGACCTATATCGGCTCGATGCCCGGCAAGGTTCTCCAGGGCATGAAGAAGGCGAAGACGTCCAACCCGCTGTTCCTGCTGGACGAGGTCGACAAGCTCGGCGCGGACTGGCGCGGGGATCCTTCGTCGGCGCTGCTCGAAGTGCTTGATCCGGAACAGAACTCCACCTTCAACGACCACTATCTGGAGGTGGACTACGACCTGTCCGACGTGATGTTCGTCACCACGGCGAACTCGCTGCGCATGCCGCAGCCGCTGATGGACCGCATGGAGATCATTCGCATCCCCGGCTACACCGAGGATGAGAAGGTGGAGATCGCGAAGCGCCATCTGATCAGCAAGCAGTCCGAGGCACACGGTCTGAAGATCGACGAGTGGCACATCTCCGACGATGCGCTGCGCGACATGATCCGCTACTACACGCGTGAAGCCGGCGTGCGTAATCTGGAACGCGAGATCGCCAATCTGGCGCGCAAGTCGGTGAAGGAATTGGTCACCAACAAGACCAAGAAGGTCGCCATCACGCGCAAGAATCTCGACAAGTTCGCCGGTGTGCGGAAGTTCCGCTTTGGCGAGACCGAGGCGGAGGACATGGTCGGTGTCGTCACCGGCCTGGCCTGGACCGAGGTCGGCGGTGAAATCCTGACGATCGAAAGCGTGCTGCTGCCGGGCAAGGGCAACATCAAGCAGACCGGCAAGCTGGGCGACGTGATGCAGGAGAGCGTGTCCGCGGCACTCAGCTACGTGCGGTCGCGGTCGGCGCATTTCGGCATCAAGCCGACGCTGTTCGAGAAGCGCGACATCCATGTGCACGTCCCCGAGGGTGCAACGCCGAAGGACGGGCCATCGGCCGGCGTCGCCATGGCCACGTCGATCGTGTCGATCCTGACGGGCATTCCGGTGCGCCGCGACGTGGCGATGACCGGCGAAATCACGCTGCGCGGTCGCGTGCTGCCGATCGGCGGCTTGAAGGAGAAGCTGTTGGCGGCGCTTCGGGCCGGGATCACCACTGTGTTCATTCCCAAGGAGAATGAGAAGGATCTGGCGGAGATTCCCGACAACGTGAAGAAGCACCTGAAGCTTGTTCCGGTGGCGGATGTCGACGAGGTGATCGCACAGGCGCTTGCCCGCAAGCCCGAGGCGATCGAATGGGAGGAGCCTCCGGAGCCGGTTGTGCCGCCTCCGCCGCAGCAAGCCACGGCTTCGCTGCCGCATTGACACCACGTTTGCAGAAGGCCCGCCGGGATCGTCCGGCGGGCCTTTCCTGTGTCATTGACGCGGCGGAAACCGCGCCATTAGTGTCGCGGCCCCGCGGGCCACCCGCGCCGGCGTCGCCCCCCATTCTGCTGCATCAACCGCATCGAGAGGGACTGCCAGTGAACAAAATGGATCTTATCGCGGCTGTCGCCGACCAGACCGAGTTGTCGCGTGCCAAGGCATCTGAAGTGGTCGATGCGGTGTTCGGCGCCATTGAGGGGGCATTGAAGAACAAGGAGGAAGTGCGCCTGGTCGGCTTCGGCACCTTTGCGACCGCCGAGCGCAAGGCCGCAACCGGACGCAATCCCCGCACCGGTGAGGCAATGACGATCGCGGCTTCCACCGCTGTTCGCTTCAAGGCCGGCAAGGGGTTGAAGGACGCGGTTCAGTGATCAGGGATCGGTGACCAGTGATCACTGCGGGCGGTTAGCTCAGCGGTAGAGCGTCTCGTTTACACCGAGAGGGCCGGCGGTTCGAATCCGTCACCGCCCACCAGCGGTCAGCCTGTAATGCCAAACGCCGTTTCTGCTGACTCTCCGCGCTGCTCGTACACCGTCATGGCCGGGCTTGTCCCGGCCATCAGAAGCGGCACCCTGCGACGACGGATGGCCGGGACAAGCCCGGCCACGACGGAACGAACGAGTGGCGGTGGAAGGTCATCGGTTCGGGCCGCTGGTATAACACGCAGGCACCCCCGGTGCTGGACACTGATCACCGATCACTGCTAAACGCGCCCCCTGTTGCGCGGGCGTAGCTCAGTTGGTTAGAGCGCCGGCCTGTCACGCCGGAGGTCGCGGGTTCGAGTCCCGTCGCTCGCGCCAGCAGAGTGTCGCACGGCCAGATGGTGTGGGCCTATGGCGGCGTAGGGCAGTTAGGGCTAAGTTTGCCGCATGTTGCGGTGCGGTAGTCCGATACGCGCAGCCTTGGGTGGTTGGGCGCGGCTCTTCGGCTCGCAATGCCCGCCTGATCGATGGGACCTGACATGCAGCCAGTGCTTCTCGGATACCTGCCCATCCTGGTGTTCATCGTCATCGCCGGTGTGATTGCTATGGCAATGGTGGGCGGTTCACTGCTCGCCGCACGACAGAAGCCGTATGCCGAGAAGGTATCACCTTACGAGTGCGGCTTCGAGCCGTTCGACGACGCACGCCGCCGCTTCGACGTGCGCTTCTATCTGGTCGCCATCTTGTTCATCATATTCGATCTCGAGGTGGCGTTTCTGTTCCCGTGGGCGGTCTCGCTGAAGGACATCGGCTGGTTCGGGTTTCTGTCGATGATCGGCTTCCTCGGCGTGCTCACGGTTGGCTTTGTCTACGAATGGTGCAAGGGAGCACTGGATTGGGAGTGAAGGCATTGCTCCCGAAAGAGCGATTGCGATTGGATTGGGAGTAGCGACATGAGCAATGCCATAGCCTGGAACCGCGGCGGGTTGGTGCCGGGTCCGGAGCAGGATGCCGTCGTGAAGGGCATCACCGGCGAGATCGCCGACAAGGGCTTCATCGTCGCCAACATGGACAAGGTGGTGAACTGGGCGCGCACCGGCAGCCTGTGGCCGATGACGTTCGGGCTGGCCTGCTGCGCGGTCGAGATGATCCACGCCTATATGCCGCGTTACGACCTCGATCGCTTCGGCATCATCCCGCGCTCCTCGCCGCGCCAGTCCGACGTGATGATCGTCGCCGGCACGCTGACCAACAAGATGGCCCCGGCGCTGCGCAAGGTCTACGACCAGATGCCGGAACCGCGCTGGGTGATCAGCATGGGAAGCTGCGCCAACGGTGGCGGTTACTACCATTACAGCTACTCGGTCGTTCGCGGCTGTGACCGCGTCGTGCCGGTGGACATCTATGTGCCCGGCTGCCCGCCGACAGCAGAGGCACTGGTCTACGGCATCATGCAGCTGCAGAAGAAGATCCGCCGCACCGGAACCATCCTCCGTGGCTGATCTCGCCGACGCCGTTGCCACGCTGCCGGGTGTTCGTGCGGCCTTCGTCGAAAAGGACGAGCTGGTAGTCCACGCCGAGCGCGATGCGTTGCTGCCGCTGGTCTTGACGCTGCGCGATGATCCGCGTTTCGCGTTCGAACAGGTGATGGACATCTGCGGCGTCGATTGGCCGCAACGCGAAGAGCGCTTCGATGTCGTCTACAATCTGCTGTCCGTATCGCTGAACCAGCGGATACGCGTCATCGTCACGACCGATGAGCAGAAGCCGGTGCCATCGGTGCATACGGTGTGGCCGGTCGCGACGTGGTGGGAACGCGAGGCGTGGGACCTGTTCGGCATCGTGTTCTCCGGTCAGCCCGATCTGCGGCGCATCCTGACCGACTACGGTTTCGACGGGCATCCGCTGCGCAAGGATTTTCCGCTGACCGGCTATGTGGAAGTCCGCTACGACGAGGACCGCAAGGCAGTGGTTTACGAGCCGGTGCGGTTGACGCAGGATTTCCGTTCATTCGATTTCCTCTCGCCGTGGGAAGCGATCACCACGTTGCCGGGCGACGAGAAAGTGCACGCGGCGCGCGCCGAAGAAGCCAAGCCGCCGGCGACGGAGACGAAGGCGTGACACGATGAGCGAGACCGCGATCCCGGAAACCGGCGTCCCGACGCGTACCGTCGAGATCGACAGCCACGCGATCAATTTCGGCCCCCAGCATCCGGCGGCGCATGGCGTGCTGCGGCTGATCCTGGAACTCGACGGCGAGGTGGTGGAGCGCGCCGATCCGCATATCGGCCTGCTGCATCGCGGCACCGAGAAGCTGATCGAGCACAAGACCTACATGCAGGCGGTCCCGTATTTCGACCGCCTCGATTACGTCTCGCCGATGTGCGAGGAGCACGCGTTCGCGCTGGCCACCGAGAAGTTGCTGGGCATCAACGGTTCCCGACCGCGGGCAGTGGATCAGGGTGCTGTTCGCCGAGATCACCCGTGTGCTGAACCACCTTTTGAACGTGACAACCTACGCGCTGGATGTCGGCGCGATCACGCCCAGCCTATGGGGGTTCGAGGAGCGCGAAAAGCTGATGGAGTTCCATGAGGCCGCGTCGGGTGCGCGGCTGCATGCGAATTATTTTCGGCCCGGTGGGGTGTCGAAGGACCTGCCGGCCGGATTGGAACAGCGCATCGCCGACTGGGCGGGAACGTTCCCGAAATTCGTCGATGACCTGGAAGAGTTGCTGACGGCGAACCGCATCTGGAAGCAGCGTACCGTCGATATTGGCGTGATCAACGCGGAGCAGGCGCTGGCCTGGGGATTTACGGGCCCACCGTTGCGCGCGAGCGGCGTGCCGTGGGATTTGCGCCGGTCGCAGCCGTACGACAAATACGCCGAGGTGGACTTCAAGGTTCCGGTCGGACGCAACGGCGACTGCTACGACCGCTACCTGCTGCGCATCGCCGAACTGCGCGAGAGCGTGAAAATCATCAACCAATGTCTGGCAAAGATGCAGCCAGGTCCGGTCAAGGTACAGGATCACAAGTTCAGCCCGCCGTCGCGTGCGGAGATGAAGCGTTCGATGGAGGCGCTGATCCATCATTTCAAACTGTACACCGAGGGCTACCATGTGCCGGCCGGCGCCACCTACACCGTGGTGGAAAGCCCCAAGGGCGAGTTCGGCGTCTATTTGGTGGCCGACGGCACTAACCGGCCGTATCGCTGCAAGATCAGACCGACCGGATTTGCCTTCCTGCAGGCGGTGGACGTGATGGCGAAGCGGCACATGCTGGCGGATATCTGTGCGATCATCGGGTCGCTTGACGTGGTATTCGGCGAGATTGACAGATAGACATGGCCGAGACCGACAGCACTGAATTCGTCCAGCCGGAAGGCTTTGCTTTCGATGCGGAAAGCGAGGCGGCAATCCCACCGATCGTCGCGAAATACCCGCCCGGCAAGCAGGCGAGCGCGGTGCTTGCGCTGCTCTATCTCGTGCAGAACCAGATGAAGCGGCAGACCGGCAGCGCCTGGGTCCCGACCGCGGGCATGGACGTGGTGGCGGCGCGGCTCGATATGGCGCCGATCCGCGTCTATGAGGTCGCCACGTTCTATCTGATGTTCAACCTGCGCCCCATCGGCACATGGCATTTGCAGGTGTGCACAACCACGCCGTGTTGGCTGCGCGGCTCGGACGATGTGGTGACGGCGTGCCGCGCGGCGACCGGCATCAAGGGTTGGGGCGAGACAAGCGCCGATGGCGTGTTCACGATGACCGAGGTGGAATGCGTCGGAGCCTGCGTGAATGCGCCGGTCATCCAGGTGAACGACGACTTCTACGAGGACCTCGATGCCGAAAGCACCACGCGGCTGCTCGAGGCGCTGCGCCGGGGCGAACCGCCAAAGCCAGGGTCGATGACCGGACGCCAGACCTCCGCGCCGGAAGGCGGCCCGACCACGCTGACGACGTTGCACTACGCTGCGGAGAGCTGATGCGATGCTGCAGGACAAGGACCGCATCTTCACCAACCTCTATGGCCTGCACGATCCCTTCCTGAAGGGAGCGCGCGCGCGCGGCGATTGGGATGGCACCAAGGCGATTCTGGCAAAGGGCCGCGACGCCATCGTGGAGGAGATCAAGACATCGGGCCTGCGCGGACGCGGCGGCGCGGGGTTTCCTACCGGCCTCAAGTGGTCGTTCATGCCGAAGCAGTCCGACCGGCCGTGCTATCTCGTGGTGAATGCCGACGAAAGCGAGCCGGGCACCTGCAAGGATCGCGACATCATGCGCCACGATCCGCACAAGCTGATCGAGGGCTGTCTGGTTGCGTCCTTCGCGATGGGCGCGCACGCCGCCTACATCTACATCCGCGGCGAATTCTACAACGAAGGTCGCGCGCTGCAGACGGCAATCGATGAGGCTTACGAAGCCGGGTTGATCGGGCGCGACGCCTGCGGTTCGGGCTGGGCTTTCGATGTCTATCTCCACCGCGGCGCCGGCGCCTATATCTGCGGCGAGGAGACCGGGCTGCTGGAGAGCCTGGAAGGCAAGAAAGGCCTGCCGCGTTTGAAGCCGCCGTTCCCCGCGGCCGTCGGGCTGTACGGCTGCCCGTCCACGGTGAACAACGTCGAAAGCATCGCGGTGGCACCGACGATCATGCGGCGCGGCGCGGCTTGGTTCAATTCGCTTGGGCGGCCGAAGAATTCCGGGCAGAAAGTGTATTGCATTTCTGGTCACGTGAACAAGCCGTGCAACGTGGAGGAGGAGCTTGGCATCCCGCTGCGCGAACTGATCGACCGCTATGCCGGCGGCGTGCGCGGCGGTTGGGACAATCTGCTGGCGGTGATCCCGGGCGGCGCGTCGGTGCCGGTGATCCCGAAGAGCGTCTGCGACGACGTGCTGATGGATTTTGATTCGCTGCGCGACGTGCGGAGCGGGCTCGGCACGGCGGCCGTTATCGTGATGGACAAATCCACCGACATCATCAAGGCGATCGCGCGGCTGGCGAAGTTCTACATGCATGAAAGCTGCGGTCAGTGCACGCCCTGCCGCGAGGGCACCGGCTGGATGTGGCGGGTGATGACGCGCATGGTCGCGGGCAGGGCGGAGGTGTCGGAGATCGACACGCTCGAGCAGGTGACCCGCCAGATCGAGGGCCATACGATCTGTGCGCTCGGTGACGCGGCGGCATGGCCGATCCAGGGACTGATCCGGCATTTCCGGCCGGTGATGGAGGAGCGCATAGCGGCGTACAAGGCGACGCGTTCGCCGGTGCGTTTGGCGGCGGAGTAGGTGCATTGCGCAAGTCAGTAAGATTCACCACAGAGACACAGAGGCACAGACGAAGCGAGTGGTGCGCTACGCGCGTTATATGCCCTTGCTCCTCCGCGCCTCTGTGTCTCTGTGGTGCATCTTCCTTACTTTTCCCGGAAGAACCCATAATGCCCAAAGTCACCGTAGACGGCATCGAAGTCGACGTGCCGAACGGCTCCTCGGTCCTGCAGGCCTGCGAGGCCGCCGGCAAGGAAATCCCCCGCTTCTGCTACCACGAGCGCCTGTCGATCGCCGGCAACTGCCGCATGTGCCTGGTGGAAATCGAGAAGGCGCCGCCGAAGCCGATCTCCTCCTGCACCTATCCCGTCGCCGACGGCATGGTGGTGCACACCGATTCCCCCATGGTGCGCAACGGCCGGCGCGGCGTGATGGAATTCCTGCTGATCAACCACCCGCTCGACTGTCCGATCTGCGACCAGGGCGGCGAGTGCGACCTGCAGGACCAGGCGATGGGCTACGGCATGGATCACTCGCGCTATGCCGAGAACAAGCGTGCGGTGCAGGACAAGAATCTCGGCCCGCTGGTGAAGACGGTGATGACGCGCTGCATCCACTGCACGCGCTGCATCCGCTTCATCACCGAAGTGGCCGGCGTGCCGGACCTCGGTGCCACCAGTCGCGGCGAGCACATGGAAGTCGGCACCTACGTGGAAAAGGCGCTATCGTCCGAACTGTCCGGCAACATCATCGATCTCTGCCCGGTCGGCGCGCTGACGTCGAAGCCCTATGCGTTCGTCGCGCGGTCGTGGGAGTTGTCCAAGGTCGACAGCGTCGATGTGCTGGATGCCGTCGGCACCAACGTCCGCATCGACGCCCGTGGCCCCGAGGTGCTGCGCATTCTGCCGCGGCTGAATGAGGACGTGAACGAGGAGTGGCTTGCCGACAAATCGCGCTTCGCGCTCGACGGACTGAAGCGCCGGCGCCTCGATCGTCCCTGGGTGCGCCAATCCGCATCCCCGGGCAAGCTGATCGAGGCGAGTTGGACCGAAGCATTCGCCGCGATTGCGGAGAAGCTGCACGGCGTTGCGGGCGATCGCATCGGCGCGATTGCCGGCGACCTCGCCGATGCCGAAAGCATGCTGGCGCTGAAGGACCTGATGGCCGCGCTGGGTTCGGCGAACATCGATTGCCGGCAGGACGGCGCCAGGCTCGATGCGTCCCGGCGCGACTTCTACACGTTCAACACGACGATCGCCGGGATCGAGGAAGCCGATGCGATCCTGCTGATTGGCACCAATCCGCGCAAGGAAGCGCCGGTGCTGAATGCACGCATCCGCAAGCGCTGGCTGGCGGGCGATATCCCGATCGGTTTGGTCGGCGCCGAGACCGACCTCACTTATCGCGTGCAACAACTTGGCGCTGCACCCAGCGTGCTGAACGCGCTGCACGACGGTTCGCACGAATTCGCCAGACTGCTGCATGACGCCAAACATCCGATGATCGTTGTCGGACAGGCGGCGCTGGCGCGTGCCGATGGCACGGCGGTGCTGGCCGCGACGTGGCGGCTCGCCGCGTCGGTGGGCGCGCTGACCACGGACTGGCATGGCTTCAACGTGCTGCACACCGCGGCCGCGCGTGTTGGTGGCTCTGGATCTCGGCTTCGTGCCCGGTGCCAGCGGCAAGTCGCTGGCGCTCATGTTGGACGGCGGCGTCGATGTTCTGTGGCTGCTCGGCGCCGACGAGTTCGACATGGCGCGGATCGGTGCCAATACGTTTGTGGTCTATCAGGGCCATCACGGCGACGCGGGCGCCGCGCGCGCCGATGTGATCCTGCCCGGTGCCGCCTACACCGAAAAGTACGGCACCTATGTCAGCACCGAGGGCCGCGTGCAGCGCGGTTCGCTGGCGGTCTATCCACCCGGCGAGGCGCGCGAGGATTGGAAAATCCTGCGTGCGTTCAGCGAGACGATTGGTCAAACTCTGCCGTACGACACGATCGAGCAGTTGCGCGCGCGGCTGGAGCAGGTGAACCCGGTGTTCGGCCGCGTAGAGTTCCTGCCGCGCTTCGGCTGCACCGACCAGAGCGGGCCTTCAGGTGATCCTGCCGCTCTGTCCGATGCAGCGTTCGAGCCGGCAATCGCCAACTACTACCAGACCGACCCGATCAGTCGCGCAAGCCCCACGATGGCCGCATGCACGGCAACATTCGCGGCGACGCCGCTGGTCGCCGCGGCGGAATAGCGCGATGCACGCGCTTCCTGTTCGACACCAACGTCGGCCTTGTCATCGTGACATTCGCCGAAGCGCTCGCGCTGCTGGTGCCGCTGCTGATCGCTGTCGCCTATCTGACCTATGCCGAACGCAAGGTCCTGGCGGCGATGCAGTTGCGCAAGGGGCCGAACGTGGTGGGCTGGTTCGGCCTGATGCAGCCTTTCGCCGATGCGCTGAAGATGGTCATGAAGGAGACGGTCATCCCGGCGGGCGCGAACCGGCTGCTGTTCCTGATGGCGCCGATGCTGACATTCGGCCTGGCGATGATCGCGTGGGCGGTGATCCCGCTGGACGACGGCTGGGCGATCGCCGACATCAACGTCGGTATTCTTTACCTGTTCGCGATCAGCTCGCTCGGTGTCTACGGCATCATCATCGCCGGCTGGGCGTCGAATTCCAAATACGCCTTCCTTGGTGCGATGCGCAGTGCAGCGCAGATGGTGAGCTACGAAGTCTCCATGGGCTTCGTCATGGTGTCCGTTCTGCTCTGCGTCGGCAGCCTGAACCTGACCGACATCGTCCGCGCGCAGCAGAAGGTCTGGTTCTGCCTGCCGCTGTTCCCGATGTTCATCGTGTTCTTCATCTCGTCACTGGCGGAGACCAGCCGCTCGCCCTTTGACCTGCCGGAAGGTGAAAGCGAGATCGTCGCCGGCTACTTCGTCGAGTACAGCGCCATGGCCTTCGCGCTGTTCTTCCTCGGCGAATACGCCAACATGATCCTGATGAGCGCGATGACCACGATCCTGTTCCTGGGCGGCTGGCTCGCGCCATTTGGCGTCGTGCCGTTCACCTGGATACCAGGACCGATCTGGTTCATCCTGAAGATCTGCTTCTGCCTGTTCTTCTTCCTCTGGGTGCGCGCGACGTTCCCGCGCTATCGCTATGACCAACTGATGCGGCTCGGCTGGAAGGTCTTTCTTCCGTTGTCGCTGATCTGGCTGACGCTGACCGCCGGCGCGCTGATGGCATTCGGGTGGCTGCCCAATGCGTAACATGGAGCCTCGCTGATGGCATTCCTGGACCGCACCGCACGCAGCATGCTGCTGGGCGAACTCGTCGCCGGGCTCGGTCTGACGCTGCGCTACTTCTTCATGCCCAAGGCGACCATCAACTACCCCTACGAGAAAGGCCCGATCAGCCCGCGCTTCAAAGGCGAGCATGCGCTGCGCCGCTATCCCAACGGCGAGGAACGCTGCATCGCCTGCAAGCTGTGCGAGGCAATCTGCCCGGCACAGGCCATCACCATCGAGGCCGAACCGCGCGAAGACGGCTCCCGCCGCACCACGCGCTACGACATCGACATGACCAAGTGCATCTACTGCGGTCTCTGCGAGGAGGCCTGCCCGGTCGATGCCATCGTCGAAGGCCCGAACTTCGAGTTCGCTGCCGAGACGCGCGAAGAGCTGATGTTCAACAAGGACAAGCTGCTGGAGAACGGCGACCGCTGGGAACCGGAACTCGCGCGCCGTCTCGAACTGGACGCGCCCTATCGATGATTGTGAACCTTTTCTTCTACTTCTTTGCCGTGATCCTGCTTGCCTCCGCCGCGATGGTAGTCAGCGCGCGCAATCCGGTGCACTCGGTCCTGTTCCTCATCCTGTCGTTCTTCCAACGCCGCGGCGCTGTTCCTGATCGCGGGGGCCGAGTTCCTGGCGATGATCCTGCTCATTGTCTATGTCGGCGCCGTGGCCGTGCTGTTCCTGTTCGTGGTGATGATGCTGGACGTGGACTTTGCCGAACTCCGCGGCGGATTTCAGCGCTATCTGCCGGTCGGCGCCACGGTCGGGGCGGTGCTGTTCATCGAACTGGCCCTGGTGCTCGGTGGCTGGAAGTTCGCGCCCGACGCCGCGACGCTGCGCCTCTCGCCGGCGTCGGCGCAGGTCAGCAACACCGCCGCGCTGGGCAGGCTGCTGTATACCGACTACATCTTCCTGTTCCAGACGGCGGGCCTGATCCTGCTGGTGGCGATGATCGGCGCCATCGTGCTCACCCTGCGCGATCGCAAGACCTCGCGCCATCAGAGCATCCGCGCGCAGACCGAGCGCACCGTCGCGGACACCATGGAGCTGGTGACGATGTCGCTGGGAGCGGGAACCAAGGAGGTCGGGATATTCACTCCGAAGGTGACGGAATCTGACACTCCGGAGGAAGTGCACGCCGGAGGCCAGCATGGGCATTGAAGTCGGCCTCGGCCATTTTCTGGTCGTCTCTGCGATCCTGCTTGTGCTTGGCATCTTTGGCATCTTCCTCAACCGCAAGAACGTCATCATCATCCTGATGTCGATCGAGCTGATCCTGCTCGCGGTCAATCTGAACCTGGTGGCGTTTTCCGCGGCACTTGGCGATCTGGTCGGCCAGGTGTTCGCGATGTTCGTGCTCACTGTCGCCGCGGCAGAGGCAGCCATTGGGCTCGCCATCGTCGTGATCTATTTCCGCAACCGCGGCTCGATCCAGGTCGAGGACGTGAACCTGATGAAGGGCTGAGCGAGTGGAGGCGACGAAAAAAGTCCTCCCCCTCCCCCCAACCCCCTCCCGCAAGGGGAGGGGGAGGAGTACGCCATGATCTACGCCGTCGCGGTTTTCGCACCTCTGTTCGGTTCGCTGGTTGCCGGTCTGCTCGGCCGCTCGATCGGCGACCGCGCCGCTACGGCCGTCTCTATCCTGTGCATGCTGGTTGCCGCCGCGCTTGGGCCGATTGCCTGCTTCCAGCTCATATCGGGCCAGACCGACCCTGGCGTCGTCTCGCTCGGTACCTGGGTCGAGGCGGGACATTTCCATGCCGACTGGGTGCTTCGCTACGACCCGCTGTCCGCCGTGATGGTCGCAATGGTGACGTTCGTCGCCATGCTGATCCACGTCTATTCGATCGGCTACATGGCGCACGACGCCTATCCGCGATATCGCTTCTTCGCCTACCTCTCGCTGTTCACCTTCTCCATGCTGATGCTGGTAACGGCAGACAACCTCTTGCAGTTATTCTTCGGTTGGGAAGGCGTCGGCCTCTGTTCCTACTTGCTGATCGGCTATTGGTACGACCGTCCGGCCGCGAACGCCGCCGCGATCAAGGCGTTCATTGCCAACCGCATCGGCGATCTGGCCTTCGCGGTGGGTATCGCGTTGGTCTTTCTGAAATTCGGCTCCGTCGAGTTCGGCACAATCTTTTCGTCCGTCGCACTGCACCAGGCCGACACCTACTCGGTACTTGGCGGCACCTTCCCCGCCTTCGAGGTCATCGGCGTGCTCTTGTTCATCGGTGCGATGGGCAAGTCGGCGCAGATCGGCCTGCATGTCTGGCTACCGGACGCGATGGAAGGCCCGACGCCGGTATCCGCGCTGATCCACGCCGCGACGATGGTGACGGCCGGTGTGTTTCTGGTGGCCCGCATGTCGCCGCTGTACGAGTTTGCGCCGTTCGCGCTCGGCATGGTCACCTTCATCGGCGCGACGACCGCACTGTTCGCCGCCACCATCGGCTGCGCGCAGAACGACATAAAGCGCGTGATCGCCTACTCCACCTGCTCGCAGCTTGGCTACATGTTCACCGCCGCCGGTGTCGGTGCGTTTCAGGTGTCGATCTTTCACCTGATAACCCATGCCTTCTTCAAGGCGTTGCTGTTCCTGAGCGCCGGGTCGGTCATCCACGCAATGTCGGACGAACAGGACATGCGCAAGATGGGCGGGCTGTGGAGGCTGATCCCGTGGACGTGCGCGGTGATGTGGGTCGGCAATCTGGCGCTCGCCGGCATCCCGCCGTTCGCCGGCTATTACTCGAAGGATGCAATCATCTCCGCCGCCTATGCCGCGGGTACCGGCATCGGCAAGTACGGCTTCATCTGCACGGTGTTGGCGGCTTTCCTCACGGCCTTCTACTCCTGGCGCCTGTTGTTCATGACGTTCAATGGCAGATCGCGCGCCGATCGCCACGTGCTGGAACATGTGCATGAAAGCCCGCCTGTGATGATCGTGCCGCTGCTCTTTCTGGCCACCGGCGCCGTGATCGCCGGCAAGCTGCTGGACCCGTTTTTCATCGGCGACGATTGGCAGGCGTTCTGGAACGGCAGCATCTTCAATGCGCCCACAAACCACGTGCTCGCGGCGTTGGAGCATGTGCCGGCCTGGGCCGAGATGGCGCCGCTCGTTGTCGGCCTGGCGGGCATCGCGCTGGCCTATGTCATGTATATCGCCTTCCCGCTCCTGCCGATGCGGCTGGCCAGCCAGTTCCGCGGCATTTATCTTTTCCTGCTGAACAAATGGTATTTCGACGAACTGTATGACGCGATCTTCGTGCAGCCGACGATCAGGCTCGCGCGGATTCTGTGGCAGACCGGCGATGCCACGATCATCGACGGCGTGCCGAACGGCCTGGCGGAACTCACGGTGGACGGCTCGCGCCAGGCGGTGAAAATCCAGACCGGGTCGCTCGCCGTCTATGCATTTGTCATGCTGATCGGCGTCGTGCTGCTGGTCGGCCTGTTCCTGGTATCGCGGTGAGCCAGATGAACGCAGCGGGTTTTCCTGTTCTGTCGCTGATCACCTGGCTGCCGCTGGTCGGCGGGCTGATCATCATGTGCGTGCGCGGCGACGAGGAAACTGTCGCCTCGAATGCGCGGTGGACGGCGCTTTGGACCAGTCTGATCGTGCTGGTTCTCTCCATCGTCCTGTGGGTGAAGTTCGACACCGGCGAGGCGGGGTTCCAGTTCATCGAAGAGATCCCGTGGCTGCCGGAATACGGGGTCGGCTACAAGCTGGGCGTTGACGGAATCTCCGTACTGTTCGTCCTGCTGTCCACGCTGCTGACGCCAATCTGCATCCTCGCAAGCTGGGACGTCATCAAGCGTTCGGTGCGCGAATACATGCTGACGTTCCTGATCCTCGAGACGATGCTCGTGGGGTTGTTCTGCGCGCTCGACTTCGTGGTGTTCTATATATTCTTCGAGGGCGTGCTGATCCCGATGTTCATTATCATCGGGGTCTGGGGCGGACCGCGACGCGTCTATTCGGCGTTCAAATTCTTCCTGTTCACGCTGACCGGCTCGGTCCTGTTGCTGCTGGCGCTGCTCGCGATGTGGTTTCAGGCCGGCACCACCGACATCACCGTGCTGCTGAAGACGCCGATGCCGGCGGGGATGCAGAACTGGCTTTTCCTGGCGTTCCTTGCCTCGTTCGCGGTGAAGCTGCCGATGTGGCCGGTGCACACCTGGCTGCCGGACGCCCATGTCGAGGCGCCCACTGCGGGCTCCGTCATCCTGGCGGGCGTGCTGCTGAAGATGGGCGGCTACGGCTTCCTCCGCTTCTCCGTGCCGATGCTGCCGCAGGCATCGGCATCGTTCGCGCCGTTCATGTTCACGCTCTCGGTCGTCGCGGTGATCTACACATCGCTGGTCGCGCTGGCGCAGGAGGACATGAAGAAGCTGATCGCCTATTCGTCCGTCGCCCATATGGGCGTGGTGACGATCGGGATCTTCACGTTCAACGTGCAGGGCATTCAGGGTGCGCTGTTCCAAATGCTGTCGCACGGCATCGTGTCCGCCGCGCTGTTCCTGGTGGTCGGCGTGGTTTACGATCGTCTGCATACGCACGTGATCGCGCGCTTTGGCGGCCTGGCCGATCGGATGCCGCTTTACGCGACGACCTTCATGTTCTTCACGCTGGCCTCGATGGGGCTTCCTGGCACGTCGGGCTTCGTCGGCGAGTTCCTTGTGATCGTGGGCTCGCTGCAGGTGAACTTCTGGCTGGCGCTGCTCGGCGCAACCGGCATGATCCTGGGCGCGGCCTACATGCTGTATCTTTATCGCAGGGTGATCTTCGGCCGTCTCACCAAGGAGGACCTGCGCTCGATCCTGGATTTGTCGCCGCGGGAGATCGCGGTATTCGCGCCGTTGATCCTACTGACGCTGTGGATGGGTATCTACCCTTCGGCCTTTACCGGCTTCTGGGACGCCAGCGTGGCGTCGATGGTGCAGCACCACACGGCGTCAATCGAAACGGGCACCAGTGTTGCGGCGACCCCGTCGTCATGGCCGGGCTTGTCCCGGCCATCCACGACTTACCAGCGTGCCGCACAGCAAGACGTGGATGGCCGGGACAAGCCCGGCCATGACGGTGAGGGGGCGCGCCTATGAACTGGGCAATCGCGCTGCCGGAAATCGTACTGTCCGTCGTCGCCATGGCGATTCTGATCTTCGGTGTGCTTCGGCGTGGCGACAGCTTCTTCATTTCCAGCATGTTGGCGCTCGGCGGCTTCCTCCTCGCGGCGTTGCTGGTTGTCACGGCCGCCCGCGGCGTCGGCTATCACGGCCAGTTCATCAGCGACGCGTTCGCCAGCTTTGTAAAGATCCTTATCTTGGCAGGCGCCGCGCTCGCGCTGATCCTGTCGCTCGACTACAACCAGCAGCACCATATCGCACGTTTCGAATATCCCGTGCTGATGGTCCTCTCGGTCGTCGGCATGATGGTGATGGTCTCTGCCGCGAACCTGATGACCCTCTATCTCGGGCTCGAGCTGCAGTCGCTGGCGCTGTATGTCCTCGCCGCCTTTGCCCGCGACGAATTGCGTTCGTCCGAGGCCGGGCTGAAGTATTTCGTGCTTGGCGCGCTTGCCTCGGGCCTGCTGCTCTACGGCATTTCGCTGGTCTACGGCTTCTCGGGCACCATGGACTTTGCCGCGCTTGCAAAGACGCTGTCGCAGCCGGACACTGCCTCACCGGGCCTGATCGTCGGCATCGTGTTCGTTCTGGTGGGCATTGCGTTCAAGATTGCCGCTGTGCCGTTCCACATGTGGACGCCCGATGTTTATGAAGGTTCGCCGACGTCGGTCACAGTGTTCTTCTCCACGGCGCCGAAGGTAGCGGCGATGGGGCTGTTGCTGCGCACCATGACCACCCCGTTCGGGCATCAGCTGATCGCCTGGCAGCAGCTGATTGTTGTGGTCTCCGTCGCCTCGATGCTTCTCGGCTCGTTTGCAGCGATTGGCCAGCACAACATCAAGCGGCTGATGGCGTATTCGTCGATCGGCCATATGGGGTATGCGCTGATCGGTCTTGCCGTCGGCACGCCCGAGGGCATCCGCGGGGTGCTGGTCTATCTCATTGTGTATGTGTTCATGAGTGCGGGCACGTTCGCCTGCATCATCGCGATGCGCCGCCGCGGCCAGGCGCTCGAGGAAATCACCGATCTGAGCGGCCTTGCGAGAACCGATCCGGGGCTCGCGCTGGCGATGGCCGTGTTCATGTTCAGCATGGCCGGCATTCCGCCGTTGTCAGGCTTCTTCGGCAAACTCTACGTGTTCCTGGCTGCGGTTCAGGGCGGCATGTGGAAGCTCGCCATCATCGGCGTGCTGACCAGCGTGATTGGCGCCTACTATTACATCCGCATAATCAAGGTGATGTATTTCGACGCGCCCGCGGAACCCTTTGACCCGCGCCCCGCCTCACTGTCGTTCGTTGCCGCGGCGACGGGCCTGTTCACCTTGTTGTTCTTCGTCTTTCCCGCATCCCTTGTTGGTGCGGCCCAGGCGGCGGCGAAGGCGCTGTTTGGATGAAAAAAAGATTTACCACAAAGACACGAAGACACGAAGTGCTGCTGATCAGCCTTGGTGTCTTCGTATCTTTGTGGTGAAATTTTCTGATGCTGCTGGTCATAGACTGCGGCAACACCAACGTCGTCTTCGCGGTGCGCGAGGGCGCGGCATGGCGCGGCACGTGGCGCATCCGCACTGACGCACAGCGCACCTCCGACGAGTACGGCGTATGGCTGATGACCCTGCTCGGCCATCTCGGCCTGAAGCGCGAGGAAATCTCGGCCGCCGTGCTCGGCACGGTGGTGCCTGCTGCGCTCTATCACCTGCGCCGTCTCTGCCGGGACTGGTTCGGTATCGAGCCGCTGATCGCGCGCTCCACCCTCGACTGGGGCTTTGAAATCCGTGTTGACAATCCCGCCGAGGTCGGCGCCGACCGGTTGCTGAATGCGCTCGCCGGCCACCGGCGCTTTGGCGGGCCGATGGTCGTCGTCGATTTCGGCACCGCCACGACGTTTGACGTCGTTGACAAGGATGGCGCCTATCTCGGCGGCGTCATCTGCCCTGGCGTCAACCTCTCGCTTGAGGCGCTGCATCAGGCGGCCGCGCAGTTGCCGCGCATCGGCATCGCCAGACCGCAGGCGGTGATCGGCCGCCAGACGGTGCCGGCCATGCAGTCCGGCGTCTATTGGGGCTATGTCGCCCTGGTCGAGGGGCTGGTGGCGCGCATAAAGGCGGAATACGGCGGGCCGATGAAGGTCGTCGCCACCGGCGGTCTGGCGTCACTGTTCGCCGAGGGGACGATGGTGATCGAGCATATCGAACCCGACCTCACATTGGACGGACTGCGGATGTTGGCGGAACGCAACCCCGCTCCCACATTGCGTCCGGATAGGGCGCGCATGATCGAACACGAGTAGCCGCGGCGCCATTCACTGATTGCTCTTACTGCGCGTAACGCGTAGAGTTTGGTTCCGTGGAGTTTGAATGGGACCCGGCCAAGAGCGAGGCCACTTTCCGTGACCGCGGTTTCGACTTCGCCTATGCGAGGCGTGTATTTTCCAGTAATCGAATTGAGACTGTCGACGCGCGGACTGACTATGGTGGGGTTCGTATCAGGGCGATCGGGCAGGTCGGGTCCGACATTCTTACGGTAATTTATACAGTCCGCGGCTCGATCTTGCGGATCATCTCCGCCCGCCGGGCGAACAGGAAGGAGCGAGCGCAATGGCTCTCACGCGTATGAGCCTCGCGGAGATCATGGCAGCCGGCGGCGGCAAGGTCGACCGCGCCAAGCTGGATGCCACCACGGAAGAGGACGTCCGTCGTCACATGATCGAGGATGGGGAGGACCCCGACGAGGAACCGCAGTTCGAGCGGCCGGTGCTCCCTCAGGACGTACGCAAGAAACTCGGCATGACGCAGACCGAATTCGCGGCCCTGGTGCGCATCCCTGTTGCCACCTTGCGCAACTGGGAACAGAACCGCTTCGTCATGGAGCCGGCGGCACAGACTCTGCTGAAGCTGATCGACCGCGAGCCGGAGGCGGCGCTACGGGTGTTGCGTGGGCCGGTCGCTGCCTGAACCACACGACTTCGCAGCTTTATGAGGTAACAACAGCATCTAATGGACATTGTGGACGGTGATCTGGCCTTCCTGCCGCTGGGTGGGACGGGCGAGATCGGCATGAATCTCAATCTCTACCGCTGCGACGGCAAGTGGCTGGCGGTGGACTGCGGCATCGGCTTTGGCGGCGCGCAGCATCCCGAGGTTGACGTGATGATGGCGGACCCGGCGTTCATCGCCGACCGCCGCGACCGGCTGGTCGGGCTGGTGATCACCCATGCGCATGAGGACCATATCGGCGCGGTGGCGTGGCTGTGGCCGCAACTGCGCTGCCCGGTCTATGCGACGCCGTTCGCAGCGGTCGTACTGCGCCGCAAGCTGGCCGAAGTACAGTTGTTGAACCAGGTGAAGGTGCACGTCATCCCGCCCGGCGGGTCAATCGACCTGGCGCCGTTCGCACTGCGCTTCATCCGCGTCTCGCATTCGATCCCCGAGGCACAGGCGCTGGTTATCGAAACGCCGTATGGAGTGCTGCTGCACACCGGGGACTGGAAGCTCGATCCGCATCCGCTGATCGGTCCACCCACAGACGAAGCAGCACTTGAAGCTCTCGGTGCGAGGGGCGTGCTGGCGATGATCTGCGATTCCACCAATGCGATGGTGGAAGGCCATTCGGGCAGCGAGGCTGAGGTCCGACAAAGTCTGTCGGTGCTGATCCGTGGACTACGGGGTCGCGTCGCGGTGACCTGCTTTGCGTCCAACGTGGCGCGCGTGGAATTGGTCGTCGTGGCGGCGCGGGCGGCTGGTCGCACCGTGGCGTTGGTGGGCCGCTCCTTGCGCAATCTCGATGCGGCGGCCCGCGAATGCGGATATCTGCGCGACTTCCCGCCATTCCTGACCGAAAACGATGTCGACGACGTCCCGGACGACAATTTGCTGATGCTGGTCACCGGCAGCCAGGGCGAACCACGCAGCGCATTGGCGCGCATTGCGCTCGATACGCATCCGCGCGTCACACTCGGCGAGGGCGACACGGTGGTGTTCTCCTCGCGGGTGATCCCCGGCAACGAGCGTGCGATCGGCACCGTGCAGGACAATCTTGTGCGCCGTGGCGTGAACCTGATGACCGACGTCGACCACTTGGTGCATGTCTCCGGCCACCCCGCGCGCGACGAACTGCGTCGGATGTATCGGTTGGTGAAGCCGCGCTATGCGGTGCCGACACATGGCGAGTGGCGGCATCTCTCGGCGCACGCCGCGCTCGCCCAGGAGGCCGGCGCAAAGCCGATCCTGCTGGAGGACGGCGACATCCTCAGCCTGGCGCCGGGACTGGCGGAGGTGGTGGACAGCGCGCCTGTCGGCCGACTTGTGCTGGATGGCAACCGGCTCACGCCGTTTACCGGCGATGTGATGTCGGCGCGCCGGCGGATGCTGTTCAACGGTGTCGTGCTGGCGAGCCTCGCGGTCGATGCAAACGGCCGGTTGCGCGGCGCTCCGCTGGTCAGCGCACCTGGTCTGTTCGACACCGACGATCCGGAACTCAGGCGGATCAGCGTCGAATTCGCCGATGCTGTCGCGGATCTGCCGGCCCTGCTTCGCGGCGACAATGCCGCACTCACCGACGCGGCGCGCGCGGCGTTGCGTCGCGCGCTTGGACGGCGATTGCAGAAGCGCCCGCTCGTGGACGTGCACCTGCTGCGGATTTAATGAAAACAGGGGCCGATGAACTGGTTCACCGGCCTCGTCGTCTATGTTCTGATTTGGTGGGTGGTGCTGTTCGCCGTGTTGCCGATCGGCACGCACCCCATTGAAGATGCGGACGAACAGAGTGGCTGGCGCGGTGCTCCACAGCGCCCGCGTCTCTTGATGAAGGTGATCGTCACCACGCTGGTCGCTTGCATCATCTGGTTCGGCGCCTGGCTGCTGATCACCAGCGACTACATCAGTTTCCGCCACGGCTGGTTCGCCGCCCCGAGCGACTGAGAGCCCGCCCTCAGACCGGAGGGCCGCAAAATCGCCAAAATCTGCTGCGAGAATCCGTTTTTGGGATTGGCGCCCAGGCCATCGCCACGGTCAGGGAGGAGGCGCCTAAGTCCTCCGACCTGCCGTGTGATCGCGTTTCCTCCCCAAACTTGGCCCGACGCCCCGAGCGTCCGGGCCGCCTTTTTGTTACATGCTCGCTGGCGATAAGTCACGTGAGTTTGTTTCGAATCGACGCGTTGACAGAGAGTTTATTGCGCACACTGCATTGTGCGGCGCACAATAGTTCGGCGTGCTGGCGCCGTTGGGTCTGGCGGGACCGATCGCCGCCAGTTAGGGTCCGCCCGCAACCAGACGGATCTCCCGCGATGCGACTTTCCCGCAGCTTCATCCCGACCATGAAGGAGACGCCTGCCGAGGCTCAGATCGCCTCGCACCGGCTGATGCTGCGAGCCGGGCTGGTACGTCAGACCTCGGCCGGCATCTATGCCTGGTTGCCGCTCGGCCTTCGGGTGCTGAAGAACATCGAGCGCATCGTGCGCGAGGAGCAGAACGCGGCGGGTGCGCAGGAAGTGCTGATGCCGACCATCCAGCCGGCGGAGCTATGGCGCGAGAGTGGGCGGTATGAGGATTACGGCAAGGAGATGCTGCGCATTCGCGACCGGCACGAACGCGACATGCTTTATGGGCCGACCAACGAGGAGATGATCACCGACCTGTTCCGCCAGTCGGTGCATTCGTATCGCGAACTCCCGCAGATCCTCTACCACATCCAGTGGAAGTTCCGTGACGAGGTGCGTCCGCGCTTCGGCGTGATGCGCGGGCGCGAGTTTCTGATGAAGGATGCGTATTCCTTCGATCTCGACTATGCCGGTGCGGTGGTGAGCTATCGCACGATGATGCTGGCCTACATGCGAACGTTCCAGCGCATGGGTCTGAAGGCGATTCCGATGGAGGCCGAAAGTGGTCCGATCGGCGGCGATCTGAGCCACGAGTTCATCATCCTGGCCCCGACCGGCGAAAGCCAAGTGTATTACGACGCTGATTTCGAAAACATCGACTGGGTCAATGCGCGGTTCGATTACAACGCAAACGACCTGGAGGCGTTCTTCAAGCAGATGACGTCGATGTACGCCGCCACCGACGAAAAACATGACCCGGTGAAGTGGG
Organism: uncultured Alphaproteobacteria bacterium; assembly: GCA_963780095.1. Lineage (GTDB taxonomy): Bacteria > Pseudomonadota > Alphaproteobacteria > Acetobacterales > Acetobacteraceae > JAMXLO01. The sequence continues at coordinate 133,411 of CAWABH010000040.1, read as the reverse complement.
AACGTGTCGATCCGGCTCGCCGGCGTGAAGGCCGCGGCATCGAGGTTGGCCATATTTTTTATTTCGGCAACAAATATACCAAGGCGATGAACACGACGGTGGCGGCGCCGGATGGCAAGCCGGTTCATCCGGAGATGGGCAGCTACGGCGTCGGTGTTTCGCGTCTGGTGGGCGCCGTTATTGAGGCGAGCCACGACGAAGCGGGCATCATCTGGCCGGATGCCATCGCGCCGTTCAAGGCTGCGATCCTGAACCTGCGGCGGGGCGATGCGGCCTGCGATGCGCTGTGCGAGGCGCTGTACGAGAAGCTTGGCGCAGCCGCCCTGTACGACGATCGCGAGGAACGGGCGGGCGCGAAGTTCGCCGACGCCGACCTGATGGGTCATCCGTGGCAGATCATCGTCGGTCCGCGCGGCGCTGCGGCCGGCAAGGTGGAGCTGAAACGACGCGCGACCGGAGAGCGCACCGACCTGCCACCGGATGAAGCGCTGACGCGGATTGCCTAAGATTGACCACAAAGACACGAAGACACGAAGGTAGAGCAGGATGGAATCTGGATTTCTTCGTGCCTTCGTGTCTTTGTGGTGAATTCTAATGTTCGGACCCTTTGAACGCGCGGTCGCCGGCCGCTATCTGCGCGCACGGCGCGGTGAGCGCTTCGTCTCCGTCATTGCAATCTTCTCTCTCGTCGGAATCGCTCTCGGCGTCGCCACGCTGATCATCGTGATGAGCGTAATGGGCGGATTCAAGGTTGACCTTCTCTCGCGCATCCTCGGATTCAATGGCCATTTGGGCGTGTACGGCGTGGGCGGCCAGCTGACCAACTACGACGACATCGCCGCACGCATCCGCAAGATCCCGGATGTTGTCTCGGTCATTCCGGTGGTCGATGGCCAGGTTTTGCTGAGCGGCGACCAGGGGCAGTCGTCCGGCGGCTTCGTGCGTGGCATCCGCCAAGCTGATTTGAAATCGCTGCATGCGGTCAGCGATCATGTGCTCGCTGGATCGCTGGACCAGTTCCAAGGCGACGATGCGATCGCGGTCGGCGTAGGACTGGCGCGGCGCTTCGCCCTTGGGATCGGCTCGGAGCTGACGCTCATTTCACCGCAGGGCGCGGCGACCGCGTTCGGCACCGTTCCTCGTGTGCGCGCCTACAAGGTCGCCGCGATCTTCCAGGTGGGAGAGAACGAATACGACAGTGCCTATGTCTTCCTGCCGCTCGAAGCCGCTCAGGTCTATTTCCAGAAACCCGACGCCGCCACCCAGCTCGAATTGATGCTGAGCGATCCCGAGCGTGTCTCCACCGTGCACCGCGCGATCTTCGACGCGCTGAAGGACGTGCCGGTGCAAATCGTCGACTGGACGCAGAGCAACAACAGCTTCTTCGCCGCTGTCCAGGTGGAACAGAACGTCATGTTCCTGATCTTGACGCTGATCATCCTGGTTGCCGCGTTCAACGTGATCTCGTCGATGATCATGATGGTGAAGGACAAGACGCGCGACATCGCCGTGCTGCGCACGCTGGGCGCGGGGCGCGGCGCTGTGATGCGCATCTTCCTGATGTGCGGCGCCTCGGTCGGCATTACCGGGACCCTGGTCGGCCTGGTACTCGGCGTGGCGTTCTGCTCGAACATCGAGACAATCCAGCACTGGGTCGAAGCGATCACCGGCACCTCGGTGTTCAACCCCGAGGTTTACTACCTGACGCACCTGCCGGCCCGGCTGGACTGGCACGAGGTTATGCAGGTGATCGTTATGGCGCTTGCCCTGTCGTTGCTGGCAACTCTGTACCCAAGCTGGCGAGCCGCGCGCACCGATCCGGTCGAAGCGCTGCGGCATGAATGAACCGCTTATGCTGCGCGACGTGCGCCGAATCTACCGTACCGAAGCCGGCGAGCTTCCCGTGCTGCGTGGCGTCGATATGGCAGTGCACGCTGGCGAGATTGTCGCGTTGGTCGCGCCGTCGGGGGCCGGCAAATCGACTCTCCTGCATCTCGCCGGCCTGCTGGAAAAGCCTGATGGCGGCTCGGTCTTCATCGAGGGCCGTGACGCCGGCGCACTGGCCGATGCCGCGCGCACCGCGATCCGGCGCGACACGATCGGCTTCGTCTATCAGTTCCATCATCTGCTCGGCGAATTCTCCGCGCTGGAGAACGTCGTGCTGCCGCAGATGATCGCCGGCACGCCGCGCCGGCTGGCCGCGGAGCGAGCCATGGCGCTGCTTGCCTCCTTCGGCCTGGAACCGCGCGCCGGACATCCGCCAGGCAAGCTGTCTGGCGGAGAGCAGCAGCGCGTGGCAATCGCTCGTGCCCTGGCCAATGCGCCGAAAGTGCTGCTGGCCGATGAACCGACCGGCAACCTCGATGTGGCGACCGCGTCAGTGGTGTTCGAGGAACTGCTGGCCATGGTTCGCCGTCAGAACGTCGCCGCGCTGATTGCAACCCACAACCCGGACCTGGCGGCGCGAATGGACCGCACGGTAACGCTGCGTGAGGGGAAGGTTGTGCCTCGTTGACCGGCTGCTGGCAGGCTGCACTTGAGCCGACTTGACCGTCGCAACGTCTGAGGCGAGCCTCTGCCGGTAAGGGAGAATGTCCAATGCGACTTCTTGCCGTTCCAGTGCTGTGCCTAATCTGCCTTGCGGGTTGCGTGAGCAGCAGCAATCCACCACCGCCTGCCGCAACTACCATCGTGGTGCCGCCAGGCTCGACGGTGGTCTGCTCGAACGGCGGCCCGCCGCCTTGCAGATGACGCCGGGATGGTTATCGACATGGGTTCATCGGTAGCATTGCGGTGAGCCAGGGTTGGGCTGCGAAGGGACGTGGATAAGCAATAGGAGGTATCAGTGGGTCTGATCCTGATCATCCTGATCGTGTTGTTGCTGTTCGGCGGCGGCGGATACTATGGCTACCGGGGCGGTTATTACGGCCGCGCCCATTATGGCGGCGGACTCGGACTGGTCCTCCTGATTATCATACTGGTCTTGCTGTTCGGCGGATTCCGCTGAAGGCTGTCACCGATCGGTCTGAATGCTGAACTGCCCGCCATTTGCGGGCATCATCAAGTGTGTTGGCCGGACTCGACGGCGGCCCTACATACTGCACGAATGCCCCACGCCGATTTCGTCCACCTGCGCGTCCATTCCGCCTATTCGCTGAGCGAGGGCGCCATCAAGGCCGAGAATATCCCGGTCCTTGCGCGTGAGGCGCAGATGCCGGCGGTGGCGATCACCGATACCGCCAATCTGTTCGGCGCGCTGGAATTCAGCCAGGCCTGTGCCGACAAGGGCATCCAGCCGATCGTCGGCTGCCAGATCGCGCTGACCCGCGCCGACAATGCGCGCCTGCCGCCCGATCCGATCCTGCTGCTGGCGCAGGATGCCGCCGGGCTCGACAATCTGCAGCGTCTCTCGTCCAGCGGCTTCCTGGAAACCGATCCGGGCCTCAAGCCGCAGCTCACGCTGGATGCGATCGCTGCCCACGCTTGCGGGCTGATCCTGCTCACCGGTGGCGCCACCGGGCCGCTCGCGCGTCTGCTCGCCGAAGGCCAGAAGCCGGACGCCGAACGCCTGCTCGCGCGCTTTGCCGAGGCATTCCCGGACCGCGTGGCGATGGAACTGCACCGCCACGCGCTGGACCACGAACGCGCTGTCGAGCCGGGTCTGATCGCGCTGGCGGACGCCGCCGGCATTCCACTTGTCGCGACCAACGACTGCTACTTTGCCACCCCGGACATGCACGAGGCGCACGACGCGCTGCTGGCGATCGCCGATGGCCGGATGCTGTCAGAACGCGACCGCCGGCGCGTCACGCCGGAGCATTGGTTCAAGCCGGCCGCCGCCATGCGTATCCTGTTCGCGGATCTGCCCGAGGCCTGCGACAACACGCTGGCGATCGCGCGGCGCTGCGCGGTGATGATGGAGACGCGCAAGCCGCTGCTGCCGGTCTCGCCCAAGGTGCGCGCAGGCAGCACCGAGGAGGAAACCGTGCGTGCCATGGCGATCGAAGGGCTCGACCGCCGGATGGACGCGATGGAGGCCGATGCCGCCACCCGCGCGCGCTATCGCGAACGCCTCGACTACGAACTGTCCGTCATCGGCCCGATGGGCTTCGCGGGCTACTTCCTCATCGTTGCCGACTTCATCCAGTGGGCGAAGGCACAGGGCATTCCAGTCGGCCCCGGCCGCGGTTCCGGCGCGGGCTCGGTTGCGGCCTGGGCGCTGACCATCACCGATCTCGACCCGATCCGCTTCGATCTGCTGTTCGAGCGCTTCCTCAATCCCGAGCGTGTGTCGATGCCGGACTTCGACATCGACTTCTGCCAGGAAGGCCGCGATGCGGTCATCGGCTACGTGCGCCGCGAATACGGCGCGGATCGCGTCGCGCAAATCATCACCTTCGGCAAACTGCAGGCGCGCGCCGCCGTGCGCGACGTGGGCCGTGTGCTCGGCCTGCCGTTCGGCCAGGTCAACAAGGTCGCTGAACTCATCCCGAACAATCCGGCGCAGCCGGTGAACCTTCAGCAGGCGATCGCCGGCGAGCCTCGGCTGCGCCTGTTGCGCGACGAGGACGAAGGCATCGCCCGACTGCTGGAGATCGCGTTGCAGATCGAGGGGTTGTATCGGCACGCCAGTACCCATGCCGCCGGCGTGGTGATCGGCGACCGGCCGCTGATCGAGCTGGTGCCGCTATACCGCGATCCGCGCTCTGACTTCCTGGTCACCCAGTATTCGATGAAATACGTCGAGCAGGCCGGCTTGGTAAAGTTCGACTTCCTTGGCCTGACCACGCTGACCATCCTGAAGCGCGCGGAGGGCTTGCTGCGCGGCCTTGGCATCACCGTCGATGTCAACCGCATCCCGCTGGATGATGCGAAGACTTACGAGATGCTGGCGAAGGGCGATGCCGGCGGCGTGTTCCAGATGGAAGGGCAGGGTGTGCGCGACATGCTGCGCCAGATGCGTCCCGATCGGTTTGAGGATCTGGTCGCTGCTGTCGCGCTATATCGGCCCGGCCCGATGGCCAGCATTCCGGAATACTGCCGGCGCAAGCACGCGGGAACGTCGGAGGCGCCGCACCCGGACATTCACGACATTCTGGCCGAGACCTACGGCATCATCGTCTACCAGGAACAGGTGATGCAGATCGCGCAGCGGATGGCGGGCTACTCGCTGGGTGGAGCGGACCTGCTGCGGCGCGCGATGGGCAAGAAGATCCCCGCCGAGATGGAGGCGCAACGCGACATCTTCACCAAGGGTGCGATCGAGCATGGCTTCGATCCGGAGAAGGCCAAGGAGGTCTTCGACCTGATGGCAAAGTTTGCAGGCTATGGCTTCAATAAATGCCATGCGGCACCGTATGCGCTGCTCGCCTATCAGACGGCATGGCTGAAGGCGAACCACGCCGAGGTGTTCATCGCGGCCTGCATGAGTCTGGCACTCGGCAACACTGACCGGCTTGCGGCGCTGCGCGAGGAGGCAGCGCGCTCGGGCATCCGCGTCCTGCCGCCGGACATCAACCGCTCCAGCGCGGATTTCACGGTGGAACGCACGCAGGATGGCGGTTTGGCCATCCGCTACGCGTTGGCCGCGGTGAAGCGGGTCGGGTTCGCTGCCATGCAGGCGCTGGTCGAAGCGCGTGGCGACCAGCCCTTCACCGATCTCGCCGATTTTGCTGGCCGCGTCGATCCGCGTCAGCTCAATCGCATGCAGATCGAGAATTTGACTCGTGCCGGTGCCTTCGACGCCCTGGAACCAAACCGCGCACGGCTGTTCGCCGGCGCTGAGGCAATCCTGCGGCGCGCGCAGGCGACGGCGGAGGAGAAGGATAGCGGGCAGATTGCATTGTTCGGTGCATCGTCCAGTGGCTCCAAGGAAACGTTGCGGCTGCCCGATGTGCCTGACTGGGCGCCGATGGACCGGCTGAACTTCGAGGCGGAGGCCATCGGCTTCCACCTCACAGCGCATCCGCTCGATGTCTACGCCAAGGCGCTGCGCCGTATGGGCACGACGCCCTGCGCGCAGGTGGACGCGGTTGCGCAGGCCGGCGTTACGCGCGTGCGCCTGGCCGGTACCGTGGTTGCGCAGAAGGAACGTGTGACCCGCACCGGCAATCGCATGGCCTGGGTGCGCATCACCGACGCGTCCGGTTCGTGCGAGGTGACGCTGTTCGCCGAGGTCCTGGCGCGCTCACGGGATTTGCTGTCCGGCGGTTCAAATGTGCTTGTCGCCGCCGATCTCCGTCAGGATGGCGAGGCTTTGCGGGTTACCGCGCAGGATGTTTCCTCACTTGATCAGGCGGCAGCCAGCGCAGGTGCGGCGATCCGCATCTGGCTGCGCGAGACGGCGGCAGTACCGCACATCCGCGATCTGCTGGGGCGGGAGGGGAGTGGCAAGGGTCGCGTGATCCTGGTGCCGCGTCTTGGCACGACGCAGAGCGTGGAGATCGCATTGCCCGGCGGCTTCAACGTCACGCCGCGTCTGGCGCAGGCAATGAAGACGCTGCCAGGCGTGGAGCAGGTCGAAGAGCTGTGATGCAGCGCTCATCCGCGATCATAGGAGCAGCGGTCGATGGCCGATGAACCTGTTGCCCGTACCTCGCTTGGCGACCTGCGCGGTGTCTATACCGACGGCATCGCGGCGTTCCGCGGCGTGCCCTTCGCCGCACCTCCCATTGGCGAACTGCGCTTTGCGCCGGCCGCACCCATCGGCGCCTGGAACGGACAGCGCGACGCGACGCGGCATGGACCGATCGCGCCGCAACTGCCCTCGCGGCTGGGCGTGGCGATGGGGAATTTCTCCAGACCCCACAATGAAGATTGCCTGACCCTAACGATCTGCACGCCGGCGCCGGACGGCAAGGCGCGGCCGGTGCTCGTGTGGCTGCATGGCGGGGCCTGGATCTCCGGTGCCGGCTCACTCGATTGGTACGACGGATCGCGTCTGGCGCGCGAAGGCGACATCGTGTTTGTCGGCGTGAACTACCGGCTGGGCGCGCTGGGCTGGCTGCACCGTCCGGGCATCGTCGATGTCGAGGCAGGGACCTCCGACATGATTGCCGCACTTGGCTGGGTGCGCGATCACATAGCGGGCTTCGGTGGCGATCCCAACGGCGTAACCGTCATGGGCCAGTCGGCAGGTGCGACCTCGATCGGGCGGCTGCTGATGCTCCCCGCGGCGCGCAGCCTGTTCCGCCGCGTCATCATGCAAAGCGGCGGGTTCGGTCGCGGCGCTTACGCCTCGGCGATGGCAACGGAGCGGGCCGACCAGTTGCTGCATCTGCTCGATATCGATCCGCAGGCGAGCAATGCTTTGACACGTCTGCGATCGGTCGACGTGCAGCACCTGCTGGTCGCGCAAGGCGAGTTGGCGCGGGCGAATGCGCGTTTCGCGCAGACCATGCCGATGTTCATGCCGGTGCTGCCGTCGGCGATGACGCAGGCGGAAATGCTCGGCGCGATCGCCGATGGCGCCGATGGAAAGGACGTGCTGATCGGCGCGACGGCGGACGAAGTGCATGCGTTCTATGCTGCCGATCCTGGAATGGAGAACCCGCCGACGGATGTGCTGGTCGCGCGCTTCGGCGGCGCGGCGGCGCTGGCGCGCTATCGCGCTCGCCGCCCGGGGGCGAGCGTGATGGACCTGCTGGCCGATCTCGGCACAGACGAGACATTCCTGCTGCCGGCGATGCGCCTCGCCGAGGCGGTCGCGTCGCGCCACGGCAATGCTCACGCCTATCTCTTCGACTGGGCGCCACACGCCTCGCGCTTCAGATCGTGCCACTGCATCGATCTGCCGTTCGTGTTCGGCAATTTCGAGGCGTGGCACGATGCGGCGATGCTGGCGGGCGGCGACGCGCTGCAGATGGCGGACCTTTCGGCCGCAATGCGCCGCGCATGGATCGCGTTCGTGCGGAGTGGCGATCCGGCGCACGAGGCGTTGCCGGCCTGGCCGCGTCATGACGCCGACCGGCGGCTGACGATGCGCTTCGGCGTGCGCATCGGCGTGGTGGGTGATCCTGCTTGCATCGGTCCCTGACACATGAGTTGATGGTAGGCACCATTTTGCGGCAGGGGCCTGCGGCATGAAGATCCAGGATATTGACCGGGTGAACCACCTCGTCGCCGAACTGAACGGATTGAAGGAGCTGATCGGTCACGCGGAACACGCCGAACCCGCGGACTATGAGCTGTTCATCAAGTTGCCAGGCGACGCCTCGATCCGACTGTCCAACGAAGGCGCCGCCTCTACACACTATGCCGGATTCTCGGCATCGCCCGAGTTCCTATTGCGCCTTCACCGTCTGGCGATCGAGGAGCTCAACGCCAAGCGCCTCGGCATCATCGCAGAACTCGCAACGCTCGGTGTGGAGGCGGACGCGTGACGGCACAGGAGATGGCGATGAACTGGCTCGAGGTTCCTGACTCGGTGACCGCCCGTGTCGTCGCGCGCTGCGGCGTCGTGCATCCGCACGCCGATCTCGATCCGAAGCGGACTGCGCTGATCGTGGTTGACCTGCAGAATGCATTCATGGACGACGAAGTCGGCCACGCGGTGTGCCCAATGGCGCGCGAGATCGTGCCGAACGTGAATTGCCTTGCGTCGGTGGTACGTGCAGCCGGGGGCGGCGTATTCTGGATCAAGAACACCGTCGACGAACGCTGCGCGATCGACTGGAGCAACGCCCACGCCATGCTGACGCCAGAGAGTCGCGCACGCCGTGTCGCAGCGATGAGCGAAGGCACCAAGGGTCAGGAGCTATGGCCTGAACTCGATGTGCGGCCGGAGGATGAGATCGTCCGCAAGTACCGCTTCAGCGCCTTTCTGTCGGGCACCAGCGAGCTGCCGTATCGGCTGCGCGCGCGCGGCTTCGATACCGTGCTGATCACCGGCACTGTTACCAACGTCTGCTGCGAATCATCGGCGCGCGACGCGATGATGACCAACTTCAGGACCATCATGGTGAGCGACGCCAACGCGGCGATGACCATGGAGGAGCACCAGGCCTCGCTGATCGCCTTCTACGCGATCTTCGGCGACGTGATGGACACCGACTTCGTCATCCAGCGCCTGACGCGGAACGACTGACCCCCTCCCCAACCCTCCCCCGCTTCGCGGGAGAGGGAGATCAACGCACCCTCTCCCGCGAAGCGGGGGAGGGCTGGGGAGGGGGCGATCAGCCTGGCTCGATCCGATGCACAATTCGTGTCGGCGATCCATGTATGCCGAGCAGGCGGAGATCGCCCGGGCCGGCATTGCGGAACACATGCGGCACGCAGGCGGGCAGGGCGATCATGTCGCCGACTTCAAGACGCGTCGGGCGGTCCTCCTGGCCTTCCAGCCAGGCTTCCATCGCACCCTCGATGATGAACAGACACTCGACATAAGGGTGCCAGTGTAGCGGCGTTTGATATCCCGGCTTGCAGGTCTGCACACCGGTGAAGAACGGCAATCCGTCATCGCCCGTGAGTTTGTTGTAATGCGCCAGCGGACCGAACGATACAGCCTCCGTTTCGGAAAGCCGGACAATCCTGGCTTCGGCGTGGGGTCGCATTGGAGTACCTTGCGCGATGGTCGGATGCATTATGCACCGCCTCCGATGTCCCTGACGAGACGCAAGGGATTGTAAGCCGGGCCCAACGGATTGAGGATCGGGCCCGCAAGCACTGGGAGACACAGAACATGACCACGCAACTCGGCCGCCGGGCCCTGGCCGGCGTCGCCGCGCTGTTGCCGGCCGCCGCCATGCCCGGCCCCGCCCGGGCAGAGTCCGCCAACGAAACCACATTCGACCGCGTGCGCCGCACCAAGACTCTGCGCATCGCGGCACTGCCGGGCGAGCTGCCGTACTTCCAAAAGGACATTTCCTCCGGCGAATGGAGCGGCGCCTGCATCGAGATGGCCAAGGACATCGCCAAGGTATTTGACGCGCAGCTTGGCTATATTGAGTCCACCTACGGCAACTCGGTGCTCGACCTGCAGTCCAACAAGGTCGATCTCGCCTTCGCGCTGAACCCGACGCCGCAGCGCGCGCTGTCGATCGGCTTCACCCATCCGATGATCGTCCACCCGTTCGGCTGCATTGCGCGCAAGGGCCTCGATCCGAGCACCTGGGACGACATCAACAAACCCGAGATCAGGATCGTCTATGACATCGGCTCGCTGCACGAGACCGCGGCGAAGCGCTACTGCCCCAAGGCGCAGCTTACGGGCTACAAGACGCGCGATGAATGCACGCTGGCGATGCAGTCCGGCCGTGCCGATGCGCACATCCTGGCGGCGATCCTCGGCCTTTCCACCATCGGCAGGAATCCCTCGCTCGGCAGCTATCACCTGTTGACCGGTCCGCTTGTCGCGCTGCCAAGTTGTCTCGGTCTGCAGCGCGAACCCGATCCGCGCTTCGCTGACGTGATCAATGCCTGGATCGACTTCAACCGCGGCACTGGCCAGATCCGCGAGTGGCTGCTCGATGGGTTGACAAAATTCGGCGTCACGCGCGAGCAGATCCCCTCGACGCTTACCTTCTAGACCACATGAACTACCAGTGGGACTTCGCCTTCCTGCTGCGCTATACGCCGCTGTTCTGGAAGGGCGTGCTGGTCACGCTGGCCTACACCGCAGCCACCATTTTCCTCGGTCTGATCATCGGCCTGCTGATCGGGCTCGGCCGGCTGTCGCGCTCGAAGCTGGTGAATGTCCCACTGATCGCCTTCATCGAGGCATTCCGCTGCACGCCGCTGCTGGTGCAGATCGTGTGGTTCTATTACGCGCTGCCGGTGCTGCTGAACATCCAGATCCCCGCCACTGCCGCCGCCGTGATGGTGCTGTCGTGCTACACTGGTGCATTCTATGCCGAGATCTTCCGCGGCGGCATCGTCTCGATCGAGTCCGGCCAATGGGATGCGGCGCGCGCGCTCGGTCTGCGGCCCTGGGCGATGATGTGGAAGGTGATCCTGCCGCAGGCGGTCAAGCGGATGATCCCGCCGTTCGTCAACCAGTCGATCACCCAGCTCAAGAACACCTCGCTGGTGTCCACCATCGCGGTGCCGGATCTGCTGTATCAGGGCACACTGATCACCGCCGACACCTACCGGCCGCTCGAGGTCTATACCGTGGTTGCGCTGATCTATTTCGCCATGCTGTTCCCCAGCACGCTGCTCGCGCAGGCCTATGAACGGCGGCTTGCAAAGGGGCGGTGACACAGGAAGGCTCCACACAGAGGACACTGAGGGCCACTGAGAACCTGCCTCCGAACGGATATGGAATGAGATACATCGCCGCCAACGGCCGCTTAGGGCGGACCCTGGTCGGTCCGCTTCTCGCGAACTGATTAGAACATCGGCCATTCGTCTGGTGGCTCGGTGTGGCCGTTAGGGGTCTGTCTGCTTGGGCGCCCATCGCGGGCGAAGCGGACGAGCATGGCACAGGAGCCGCGAAGGCGCGTGACAACTTCGGATGGCACTGATCCGGCACGCCATCTTGAGGCGGCCTGAATCTGGAGTAAGATGTTACGGCTCGGGGGTACAGTATCCGTCGCCAATGTCGTTCTTGCTATCGTGAAGTCGGATGCGCCTCGGTTTGAGCAGACTGCGGGTGAGGCGTAGCTTCAACATAGACCGCGCGGTGGCACTGACGGGGAGGAGCCTCATGATTCGTCGTGCATTCATGACCGCCATAGCGTCCGCCGCCATCCTTATGTGGGTACCAATGTCTGCCACAGCAGCAGACAACTTGCGAGATAGGGTCGCGGGAACATGGAAACTGGTTTCTTGGGAAACCGTGCGGCCCAGCGGTCAGGCTCTGAGTTTCCTGGGGCTCCACCCGACCGGCCTGCTCATCTATGAGCGGAACGGTTATATGGCGGTTCAAGTAATGCGCGACCCAAGGCCTACGCTTGGCCAAGGTGTACCAGCGGCGACAGACCAGGAAATCAAGAATGCTTATCGGGGCTATTACGCATATTGGGGCACTTATACTGTCAATGAGGCTGAGGGAACCATTGAGCACAACATACAGAGCAGTCTCTATCCGACGGAGGTAGGGCTCAAATACAAGAGAACCGTTCTTCTCGAAGGGATGAAGCTTGTCTTGACGACTCCCTCCTTCAAGGCGGGGCTCGGGTACCGCCACGAAGTTCTTGGAGACGCGCAAATACCAGACGACGAACAAGTGTTCAATCGCCTCACATGGGAGCGGATTGAATAGGAAGCTGGGGGAAACCATGCCCGCCGCTTTGGCTTGGCTACAGCGCTCCGATCACAGTGGAGTGCTGCTCGCCACCTCAGCGGCGCCGTTGCTCGATGCCGACGGCCGCATCGTTGATACGCGCGGCATAAGCATCGACTGGTCCGAATACGATGAGGGCGCAGAGCCATCGGCGCCCAGCTATCTATGCTGCACGTCCCGTTCCGGGACCGCCCGATCGGTGGTCTCGCGACCGAGTTGGGTCGCAAACGGCCGTTTTGCTATCATTCAGACTCATCTTCAACAGTACGTTTTACTAGTACTTGATCGGCAACAGCAATCTCCGCCGGATTGGCGGCTTGGCACTACAGTGTTGACTTGCTCGATCAGGCGCTGGCGAGTTGCTGCACGGTCGGCGGCAGGGCGACGCCGGTAGCTTGCAGGGCCAGAGTAGCGCCTGGACGCGGTGTCGCACGGACTACGATGTGCTTGCCGTCCTGCTCGATCTCGGTCTCGCTCAGTGAATTGAGATCTGTGATGATCTCGGACCAGGAGCCGGTGCGTCCAAGCACGGCGATGCGATCTTCCAGCGCTTTCTTGAGTACAAGGGCGAGGAAGCTGCAGAACACGTGACCACGGATGGTCTCATCAAGCTTGTGGAAGATCGGTCGGGTGGCAAACAGATGTTTGGCGTTCCGGAAGCTCTGTTCGACCATCCACAATTGTTTGTAGCGCAGCATCACGTGCAGCGGGTTCAGCTCGAGATTGGTGCGCAGCACGAAAATGCCGTCGAATTTCGCGTCTTCCTCGGCCTTGGCGCGATCGATGGTGAAATGTCTACCACCCTCGGTCTTGAGGAAGCGACGATAAGCCGTGTTGCCGACCAGCGCCTTGTCGCCGTTTTTCAGCTGACGCTCCAGTGCGGCAAGGATCGCGGCACGGTCAGCGGCATCCTTCCTGGCCTGCTGATCGTTGCGGCAGACAATGTAGCGTTGCCCGGCAAACGTCACCGCTTTGGCGCCGTAGTCTGTCTCGCCGCTGCGTTTGGCCATGGTCAGCGGCACGAACGGCGCGGTGTCGGCAAGCACCACGTCACGCACCGCCGTGTCGGTCCGTTCACGTGCGCCGATAATATAACGCAATCCCGCCGCTTCCAGCGCCGCCAGCGTATCGCTGCTGATCATGCCGCGGTCGGCGACGACACAGACGCGGCCAATGGCAAAGCGTCGACGCAGCCGCTCGATCACCGGCAGCAGACTGGTGACGTCGGCTGTGTTGCCTGGCCACATCTCTGAGCACACCGGCTGCCCCTCACCATCCAATACCACGGCAAGGATCATCTGCCGCAGGTCCGGGCGATGATCCTTGCTGTAGCCGTGACGGCCGAGAGTCTGCCCGCCGGCACCTTCGAAGTAGAGGCTGGTGGTGTCCATGAACACGAGGTCGAGCCCGCTGAACAGATCGCGCCGGGCGGCGAACAGCCGTTCCTCCACCACGTCCTTGATGCAGCGCGGTGCAAATGGCGTGCGCCCATCCTGATCCATGGCCGGCAGTTCCTCGCCCAGCCAGGCCATCGCCCGATAGAGTTGGTGCAACGCGAGTTCGTCGACACCGTCGATCCGATAGTCCTGCTGCCAACGATCCGCCGCCCGGTCGGAGCCACCACCGAACAGCCTGTGCAGCACGGTCAGGAACACCGCGCGTTCCAGGGCGAACGCATGCTTGCGCTCGCGGGCCAGCGTCTCGATAACGTCGCGGCAGCCGGTTTGCTGCCACAGACGCTCGAACACCAAGGCCGGACCAATACGGCGCACCGCCACCACATTCGCCGTGCCACCACGCACTGCATCAAGGATGATTGCCTGCGCGGCAAATCGCGCGCCCGAGCGTAGCAGGCGGTCAAGTTGGCCGCTGTCGCGCAGTTCGTCGTAGCGCCCGAGTGTCGCAATCACCTGCTGACGTACTTGATTGCCTTGGCGGCGGCTCTCAACGATCTGCAGATAGACGCGTCCTGCGGAGGTCTTTCTGCGGAAATACATCTGCGAATCCGTGGTGCGCACAGAATCGCAGCATCATTCCACGATATCAAGAATAATTATACCTAGCGTGGCACTACGGATTTGCACCGTTTGTCGTTCGACTTACGGTGTTCTGCGGGTTTCAGCGTCTCAGTGCCCGACGAACTGTAGAAGATGGGTCAGAGACAGTCTTTGAGAAAGGAAAAGTCGCGCTTCGCGCGGAGCGGTTTCTGTTTCTCCGTGGCCCTCGGTGATCCCTACGTGTTCTCCGTGTGAACCCCTTCCGCGTGCTTTCTACCCGGACCGTGGCAGCAGTTGCTCGGCCAGCGTCACCCAGTAGGACGCACCGATCGGCAGGATCTCATCGTTGAAATCGTAACGCGGGTGGTGGACCATCGCATCGTCCTTGCCGCGCCCGCCGCCCAACATGATGTAGCTGCCCTGCTTGGCGTTCAGCATGAACGAGAAGTCCTCTCCGCCCATTGTCGGACGCAGCATCGGCGTCACGCGCGCCTCACCCGCCACGGTCGCGGCGGCGCGGCGGGTCAGCACGGTGGCGTCCGGATCGTTCACCGTGGCCGGGTAGGCCCGATCGAATACCACCTCCGCCTTGGCGCCGAAGCTGTCGGCGATGCCGGTCGCCAGACGGCGGACACCTGCTTCCAGCTGGTCGCCAACGCGCGGCTCGAACCAGCGCGCGGTGCCGAGCATGCGCACGGTTTCGGGGATCACGTTATAGGTGTGGCCGCCGTTGATATGGCCGATGGTGATGACGCCGCCTTCCACCGGCTCGATCGTGCGCGCAACGATTGTCTGCAGGGCGGAGACGATCTGCGCGGCGATCACGATCGAATCGACACCAAAATGCGGCTGCGCGCCATGGGTGCCCTTGCCGGTGATGGTGATCTCGATATTGGCCACCGCCGCCATGATCGGGCCATTGCGCCAGGCGAAGGTGCCTGCCGGCATCTGCGGCCAGTTGTGCAGGCCGAACACCATCTCCATCGGGCAGCGTTCAAACAGTCCTTGCTTCACCATGATCTCGCCGCCGCCCAGGTTCTCCTCGGCCGGTTGGAAGATCACGTAGACTGTGCCATCGAAGTTGCGCGTCTCGGCGAGGTACTTCGCCGCGCCGAGCAGCATGGTTGTGTGGCCGTCGTGGCCGCAGGCGTGCATCACGCCCTGGTTCTGCGAGGCGTACGGAAGGCCGGTCTCCTCCAGGATCGGCAGCGCATCCATGTCGGCGCGCAGCCCGATCGCGCGTGTGCCGTCGCCATGGCCACGGATCACGCCGACCACACCGGTGCGCGCCATGCCGGTTATGATCTCATCGACGCCGAAGGATTTCAGCTTCTCCTGCACCGCGCCGCTGGTGCGGGTCTCCTGCAGCGCGAGTTCGGGATGCGAGTGCAGGTCGTGGCGCCACTCGGTCATCTCGCGGTGGAACTCGGCGATGCGGTTTATGATCGGCATGGCGTGTCTCCGGACCTGCGTTACATGTTGTGCTGCGATGCGAGGGTGCGCGCAAGGCCCACCTGCAGCGGAATTGGCCGGATGCCGAGGGTTTGCTGCATGGGATGCACGTCGAATGCCTTGTCTTCCAGCAGACGGCGGATCTCCTCGGGGTGGATCGGCGGCAGAAGTGGAACGTGCCGCAGCAGGGATGCCACAGCCATCAGGAGGCCAGCCGGCACGGAGATGATGCGCGGTCGGCGCAGGCCCGCGGCGGTCGCAACAGCGCGGACGAAGTCGGCATAGGGCAGGGGCGTTGGCCCGGCAATCACCAGCGTCTGCGGTCCATGCCAGGGGTGGTCCAATGCGGCGATGATGGCACGGGTGACGTCGTCCTGGTGGATCGGCTGCACCAGCGCCTTGCCGCCGCCGGGCAACGGCACGATCGGCACCCGTCGCAGCAGGGCGGCGAGACGCTGCACGTTGTCCTCACCCTGCGCGCCATAGATCATCGTGGGATGCAGCATGACACCGGAACGGCCCGAGGCGAGAAACGCAGCCTCGCCGGCGATTACGCCGCTGCCATGTGCATCCGGCCACCTGGTGAACTTGCGCGTGCTGCCAAGGAGGATCAGGCGTGCGTCGGGAGGTGCAGCATTGATCACCGCGTGTGCGTGGCGCGCGTGGGCGCAGCATACGATGCGCGTTGCGTCCTTCAGGGTGCAGCGGAGCGCGTCAGGATCGGTGAGGTCGGCGATGCGCGGCGCCACGCCAGTGCCGGTCGCAGCCCATTTAACCGCATCGCGCACGACCGGAACCAGCGGCACTTCGTCAGCGAGCAGCGATCGACACAGTGCAGCGCCGCTGCGCCCGGAAGCGCCGATGATGTGTACCTGGACCGGGCGCACCATGATGCTACGTTTAGCCGTCATGGCCGGGCTTGTCTCGGCCATCTGTCGCGTTACCGGTTTGCCACTGATGGCCGGCGACACGCCAGGTCGCGGAATAGGAGGCCCGTTTGGAGCACGCTGTCGACCCGGTGACCGTTTCGGTGGTGCAGCATCGACTGCATGCCATCGTCGAGGAGATGGGCGAGGCGATGCTGCGCACCTCCTACTCGCAGATTCTGAATTCAAGCCGCGACTTCTCCACCGCGATCTGCGACATCAACGGCTGCCTGATCGCACAGGCCGAGCACGTGCCGATCCATGTCGGCGCGCTTCCCTGGGCGGCGAAGGCGGTGCACGATTTCTTCGGCGACGACATCCATCCCGGCGACGTGTTCCTGCTGAACGACCCATATCACGGCGGCAACCACCTTCCCGACCTGACCGCGTTCGTGCCGATCTTCCAGGGCGATCGGCCGGTATTCTGGTCAATCAACCGCGCGCACCAGAGCGACATTGGCGGCTCGACGCACGGTGCCTACAACGCCGCGGCGACCGAGATCTGGCAGGAGGGCATCCGCGTCACGCCGCTGCGCCTGTATGACCGCGGCGAGGTGCGGCGCGACGTGCTGGAAATGCTGGTGACGAACGTGCGCCACCCGCACGATTTCCGCGGTGATCTCGCGGCGATGATCGGGTCGGCGCATGTCGGGCAGCGGCGGCTGCTGGCGTTGGCGAACGAATTCGGCTGGGACGTGACGAACGCGGCGATCGAGGCGGTGCTGGACGGCGCAGAACGCCAGGCGCGCGCGGTGATCGCACAGTGGACCGACGGTGTGTATCACGGCGAGGCATTTCTGGACGACGATGGGCACGGCTATAAGGACATCCATATCCGCGCCACGGTGACCAAACGCGGCAGCGACCTGACCATCGATCTGTCGGACTCGCATGAGCAGGTCATCGGTTTTGTCAATTCGTCGTATCCGAACATGCGTTCGGCGGTGGTGGTGGCGCTGGCCTACCTGATCGATCCGCACACACCCAAGAACGACGGAGCGTTCCGTCCGGTACAGGTGATCGCGAAGCCCGGCACCGTCGTGTGGGCGAATGAAGGCGCGCCAGTGACGCTGTGCACCAACCATTGTTCGCAGGAGATCATCGAGGCGATCATCAAGGCGCTTGCTCCGGCCTGTCCCGATCGCGCGATGGCGGGCTGGGGTCGGCGCTTCCGCATCGCGATCCAGGGTCACGATCCGCGCACGCAGAAGCCGTTCATCTGGCACATGTTTCAGGCGCGGCCAGGTGGTGGTGCGTCACCGGTCGGCGACGGCTGGCCCGCGGGCGGCGAGTGGCAGGCCGCGGGCGGAATCAAATTTGGCAGCCTCGAAGTGACCGAGGTGCGTTTCCCGCTGTTCTTTCGCACGCACGAGTTTCGCCCCGGTTCCGGCGGCGACGGGCAGTATCGTGGCGGCCCCGGATGCGTGCTGGAGATGGTGGCCGAGATCGAGGAACCGGCGCGCGGCAACACTGCCGGCGACGGCGTCAAGTACGGCGCATGCGGGATCCTCGGCGGCAACGATGGGTTGCCGCATCGCTACGTGCTGCATTCCGAAGGCCGCCAGCCACGCGTGTTGAAGACAAAGGAGATCGGCATCGAGATCCGTCCGGGCGATGTGTTCAAGATTGAATTGGGCGGCGGCGGCGGCTGGGGCGATCCGGTCAAGCGCGATCCGGCGGCGCGCACGAGCGATAAGATCAACGGGTTCGTGTGACGCACTCAATTTGTGTAAGGACAGCGACAATACGCGCGACGATGACGATCACAACCGTCGTGGCCGACGGGAAAAACGAGGATGGCATTAGGCAATGTTCCAGTCGGATCGCGATAATTCATGCTGAAGATCGGCATCGATGTCGGCGGCACGTTCACCGACCTTGTCGCGGTGGACGACACCGGCCGGTCCACATTGGTAAAAGTCGCGTCCACGCCCGGGGATCCCTCGATCGGCGTGATGGCCGGCCTCGATCGGCTGGCGGACATGCTGCAACTGCCGCGCGGCCGACTGTTGGGCGAGACCGAGCGCATCGTGCACGGCACCACCGTTGCCACCAATGCTCTGCTTGAGCACAAGGGTGCCAAGGTCGGGCTGCTGACCACCGAAGGCCATCGCGACGTCATCGAAATGCGCGAGGGCCTGAAGGACGACCGCTACAACTTGCGCATGCCTCCGCCGGAGCAGCTTGTGCCGCGTGCACTGCGCTTCGGTGTGGAGGAGCGTATGCGCGCTGATGGCCGCATCGAGGCGCCGCTGAACAAGGATTCGCTCAATGCCGCGATCGCCGAACTGAAGCGTTCCGGCGTCGAGGCGGTGGCGGTGTGTTACCTCCACGCGTACCGCGATCCGTGCCATGAACGGGAGACGGCCGACGCGCTTGCCGAGACGATGCCGGATGAGTACGTGTCGCTGTCGTCCGACGTGTTTCCGCAGATCAAGGAGTTTGACCGCGTATCGACGACGGTGGTGAACGCCTATGTCGGACCGGCGCTGTCGCGCTATCTTCGTAGGCTGGAACAACGGCTTGTCGAGGCAGGCTATCGCGGGCCGATCCTGATCATTCAGTCGCATGGGGGAGTGGCGCCGATTGACGAGGCGGCGCGCATGGCGGCCGGCGGTGTGCTGTCGGGTCCTGCCGGCGGCGTCGCGGGCAGCCGCTATGCGACGCAGCTGTTGGACAGCGACAACCTGATCCCGTTCGACATGGGTGGCACCAGCACGGATATCTGCCTGATCGTCGCGGGCGAACCCACGTTGGTGAGCGGGCGCGGCATCGGCGGGCACCGTTTGGCACTGAACAGCCTCGACATCGTCAGCCTGGGTGCCGGCGGTGGCTCGATCGGGCGCGTCGATGCCGGCGGCATTTTGCACGTCGGTCCGGAAAGCGCGGGCGCGATGCCGGGGCCGGCATGCTACGGGCGCGGCGGTCGCGAACCGACGGTGACGGACGCCAACCTCGTGCTCGGCTATCTCGATCCGCAGCATTTCCTCGGCGGCGCGAGCACGCTTGATGCAGGCGCAGCGGAGCAGGCGCTGGATCGATTGGCGACGGCGTTGCAGGTGGACCGCGTTGCCGCGGCTGAAGGCGTGCACCGCGTCGTCAACACCAACATGGCGGAGGGCATTCGTCTGGTCTCGGTGCGCCGCGGCGTCGATCCGCGCCGGTTCGCGCTGCTGTCGTTCGGTGGCGCCGCTGGGCTGCATGTGACGGATGTCGCACGCCAGCTTGACCTGACGCGCGTTGTCGTGCCGCGCGTCGCGGCGGTGCTGTCGGCATGGGGGATGCTGGCAACCGATCTGCGCTTTGAAGTGTCGCGCACGCATATCGGCGACACGGCGCGGCTGGACGGCGCCGGCATCAAGCGTCTGTTCGCCGAGATGGAGCAGGAGGGTATCGCGCGTCTGCGGGCGTCCTTCGACGGCCCGGTGCATGTGCAGCGCTCGGTGGAAATGCGCTATGGCGAGCAGATCTTCGAGATCAACGTGCCGCTCGACGACATCGACTGGAGCGTCGCCGATCCATTGCCGGAGATCGTCGAGCGATTCCACAATCGACATGAGGAACTCTACACCTACGCCTTGCGCGAACAGGGCGCGGTGCTGGTGAATGCACGCGCCGCGGTGGTTGGTGTGTTGCCCGGCGTGCCGCAGGAGCCGGTGCTTCCGCCGCAGAGCGACGCATCGCCACGCGGCGAGCGTCGCATCTGGCTGCGCGGCTGGACCAGCGTGCCGGTGTTCGAGTTCGATGGTTTGGCGCCGGGTCAGGCGATCACGGGTCCTGCAATTGTCGAGTCCGCCATGACAACTGTGCTGCTGCGTCCCGGCAACCTTGCGACGATCACGCCGCACGGATGGTTGGATATCGAAGTGCGCTGACGAGAGGGGAACATCATGACACTGCAATTCGGCTGGTGGGATCATTTCGAGCAGCGCGCCGAAATGCCGCTGTGGCAGCAATACGACGAGCGCATCGGCTTGATCCAGCATGCCGAGGAACTCGGGTTCTATGGTTATCATATAGCGGAACACCACTTTACGACGCTGGACATGGCGCCGTCGCCGATCGTGTTTCTGGCCGCGGTTGCGCAGCGGACATCGAAGATTCGGCTGGGTACCATGGTGCTGTGCCTGCCGCTGTACCATCCGACGCGGCTGATCCAGGAATTCTGCATGATCGACCAGCTTTCGCATGGCCGCTTCATGCCTGGCGTTGGACGCGGCATCCGCGACGTGGAGCATGAATGGTTCGGCAGCGACGTTCAGCAGACGCGCGAGGCATACGACGAAGTGCTGTCGGTTCTGCTGCAGGGCCTGCGCGCCGGGCGGATCACCCACCACGGTGAGCGGTTCCACTACGACGACGCGCCGGTGCATTTTGAGATGGTGCAGAAGCCATATCCGCGATTTTGGTACGCGGGGAACCTGCAGCATGCGGCAGAGCAGGGAATGAACGCCCTCGGCAGGGGCTCGCGCGAAGCAGTCGAGGAGTACTGGAAAATCTGGCAGGAAGGGCGGGCGCGGCAGGATGCTCGGTTCCTCGGCGAAGACCCGATGGTCGGGTCCACGCGCCACATCGTCGTTGCCGACAGCGACGCCGAAGCGCTGGCACTCGCCCGTCGCGCATACCGCGCCTATGCGGAGCACTTCCACGCGACCGAGGTGCGCATCGCGGGCGGCGTGCCGAAGAACGCCGCGCTGCCGCAGCCGGGAGGCGTCAATTTCGATGCGATGATTGAGGCCGGGCAAGTATTGGCCGGCTCTGCATCCAGCGTGCGTGACAAACTGCGGCGTTTCGTGGCTGCGGTCGGACCGCAGCACAACTACCTATGCGGCGCGTTCCAGTGGGGCGATCTTACGACCGAGGAAGCCGGGCGCTCGCTCGATCTGTTCGCGACGGAGGTGATGCCGGCGCTAAGTTGAATCAGGAGCAAAGCCATGGCGAATATCGCTCCGGCCTATCAGGCCAGCAAGGGCTCGCCACTGGACGTCGACAAGGCGTTCTATCGACGTATTGCGCAGGAGCTTGGATCGCGCAGGCTGATCGAGCAACTGGTGGTGCCGATCCGCTCCGGTCGCGCGTGGCGCGTGCCGGCAGGTCATGTGTTTCGCATCGTCACCATCGATGGCCCGCAGGTCGGCGATCTGAATATCTGGAACTGGCATAATCCTCGGGAGCGCATGTGGGCGTCGCGCTCGCGGCAGTTACAGGCGTCGCATGTCAGTACGTTCGACCGATTGTGGTCCAACCTGCCGTATCTGCGGCCGCTGGTGACGATTACCGACGACAGCCTGGCCGGCTACGGTGTGGACGAATTCGGCGGACGCGTGCACGACCTGCTCGGCACGCGTTGCGATCCTTATGTGAACCGGTTGCTGACCGGCGAGGATTTCAATTTCCACTGCCACTCGAACCTGGTGCGGGCAGTCGCGCCTTATGGCCTGACCGAGTTCGACGTGCACGACGTGCTGAACGTGTTCCAGGTGACGGGGCTGAATTCGGACGACCGGTATTTCATGCGGGCGTGTCCGGCGACGCCTGGCGATCATCTGGAATTCTTCGCCGAGATCGATTTGCTGTGCGCCATTTCGGCATGCCCGGGCGGTGATTTGTCGGTGCCGCTGTGGGGACCGGATGCACGCGACCCGACCGATGTATGCCGGCCGCTCGGTGTGGAGATCTATGCGTTGGACAAGGGTTTGCTCGAAGGTTGGAAGTCTCCCGAAGTGGCTGCGTACAAAGGCGCGCACGGCATGCATGTCGAGCGGGGGTCGTGGGAGCGGTGATACCCCTCCCCCTGCCCCCTCCCGCAAGGGGAGGGGGAGTGGTACTTCATGATACTCCCCCTCCCCTTGCGGGAGGGGGCAGGGGGAGGGGACCCCACAGATATTCACTTCATCTGATCGGCCACCTTGTCGAGCCCGGCCTGGACGCAGGGTTCGTCGACACCCGGCGAGCCCGATACCCCGACCCCGCCGATCACATCGTCACCGACCTTCACCGGCAGCCCGCCCGGAATTGCAATCACGTTCGGCAAAGTGACCTGCTGGCGCACCACCGGATCGTTGTCGGCGTAGCGTTTCGCATACGCCGTGGTTGACATGCGGAAGGTGCGCGCCGTGTAGGCCTTGCGACGTGCGTTCTCCATCGTGTGCGGTCCCGCATTGTCGGCGCGCATCTCCACGATCACGTCGCCGGCGCGATCCACCACCACGGCCGACACGGCGTAGCCATTTGAGCCGCAGCTCTTGATCGCTTCCTCCGCGATCGTCAGCGCCATCGGAAAGGAGAGGTCGCGATGCGTGAGAAGCTGCGCGTGGGCCGGCAGCGCGATCGCGCCCGCCAGCCCGGTCGCGGCGATGCCCCAAAGATACCGCATGTGCGCTACCGGATCGGAGAAAACGAAGCCGGCATCACGAACGCGTTCTCCTGTTTCACCACCACGCCCGGCGGATTCCGGGCCGGCCACTGGCCTGTCGCCGATGCGGCGGCGCGCACGCTGGTGCGCTCGTTGGCGTCCTTGTAGGCCCAGATGTGCACCCATTTGTTCAGCGCGCCGAACTCCGAGTACATGCCGGCGACCAGCGGCGAGAATTTCTGCCGGCCCTCGATCTTCTCGGACCAGCGCTCGATCAGACCGGGGATGGCACCGGGGATCAACGTGTATTGGCGGATCTCGAACAGCGGACCGATTGCCCGCGGCTCCAGCGGCGGCGAAAACGGCGCGGGGTGAAAAACCTCGTTCTGCATGTCGGTGATGAATTCGCTGTTCGGCGGCGGCCAGCCGGGCTCCTTCGCCGCGGCGGCGCGCACCGCGTTCCGATGTTCGAAACTGTCATAAGGCCAGACATGGATGATCTGGTTCAGCTTCCCGACCTCGGAGTGCCAGAAGGCGGCGAGCTTCGAGTGCTTCAGCCGGTTCGGCAGCGCGTCGGCGAAGCGCTTTTCCGCCTCGGCCAGGCTACCAGGCTTCAGCGTATAGGTGCGCACTTCGATAATCATCGTCGTTCTCCCCCCTCTGCTCACGACGTGCGAATGCTAGGATCAAGTGCGGCGCATCGCAAATGGCCGAGCCCGTGCTACGCGCCCGCCTTCTGCCAACCGCGCGCGGACATGCATGCTGCCGCTTTCGCCTCGTCCACCGTCACGCGCTCCTGCACGTCATAGCCCTGAATGGTCACCACGGACGAATTCTCACGGCGGCACTGCGCCAGATCGTTCTTGTACTCGGTATCGCCAAAGCCGGGATGGGTGACGTTCTGATACCGCGCGGGCGTGCAGGCGCACAGCGCGCCGAGCAGGATCGACAGGCGTGCCGAAGCACGTGGCAGGCGGCGGCGCATGAATTCCTCCCGTTCCTGCCCGCCTGGCGCTGGCGGACCGCGGATGTTGCGCCAACATATACACCATGATCGCCTTCGCAGAACTGCTGGAGCGCCTGGTCTTCACGCCGTCGCGCAATGCGAAGATCGCGTTGCTGCGGCGTTACTTCGCGACGCAGCCGGACCCGGACCGCGGCATCGGCCTGGCCGCCATCACCGGCGAACTGTCGTTCACAGCCGCGAAGCCGGGGCTGATCCGCGAACTGGCCGCGACGCGCACCGATCCCGTGCTGTTTGCCTGGTCGTATGATTATGTCGGCGACCTGGCCGAAACCGTCGCGCTGATGTGGCCGGCGCGACCCACCAACACGCCGACGCCGCGGGTCGCCGAGGTGGTGGAGGCATTGGAGACCGCACCGAAGGCGGCGCTGTCCGACATCGTTGCCGGGTGGCTGGATGCATCCGATCCGTCGGTACGGCTGGCCTTGCTGAAGCTGATCACCGGCGGCTTGCGCGTCGGCGCGTCGGCGCGCCTGGCGAAGATTGCACTTGCCGAGATCGGCGGCGTGGACGCAGACGAAGTGGAGGAGGTGTGGCATGGCCTTGCGCCGCCGTACCTTGCGCTGTTCGCGTGGTTGGAAAAGCGCGGCCCGCGGCCCGATCCCGCGCAGGCTCCGGTGTTCCGACCGCCAATGCTGGCGCATCCTTTGGAGTTTGCGGACATCGCCGCACTGCAACCGCCGGACTGGCGCGCCGAATGGAAATGGGATGGCATCCGCGTTCAGCTTGTTTCGACCGAAGGGGGCAGGCGGCTTTACTCGCGCGGAGCCGAAGACATCTCCGGTGCGTTCCCCGAAATCGTCGAGGCGATGGATTTCCAAGCGGTGTTGGATGGCGAGCTGCTGGTGATTCGTGATGGCCAGGCAGCACCATTCGCCGATCTGCAGCAGCGGCTGAACCGCAAGGTGGTGAGTGCCAGGATGATGGCGGATTATCCGGCGGGCATCCGTCTCTATGACATGCTGTTCGACGCTGGCGACGACGTGCGCCCGCTGCCGTTCGATGCGCGCCGGGAGCGGCTGGAGGCGTGGTATGCGCGCACGCGGCCCGCACGCATGGATTTGTCGGAGCTGATCCGTTTTTCCTCGCTCGATGAATTGTTGGTTCTGCGGGACGGCGCGCGCGCGGCGTCAATCGAGGGGCTGATGCTGAAGCGCGGCGATAGTGCATATGTTCCGGGGCGGGTGAAGGGGCTGTGGTGGAAGTGGAAGCGCGATCCGCTGACGGTCGATGCGGTGCTGATGTACGCCCAGCGCGGCCACGGCAAGCGCAGCAGCTATTACTCCGACTATACATTTGGGCTGTGGCGTGGGGACGAACTCGTGCCGGTGGGCAAGGCGTATTTCGGCTTCACCGACCAGGAGTTGGTGTTTCTCGATCGTTGGATTCGGAATCACACGGTGGCGCGCTTTGGCCCCGTGCGCGAGGTCGAGAAGGCGATGGTGCTGGAAGTGGCGTTCGACGCGGCGCAGCTTTCCAACCGCCACAAATCCGGTGTTGCGATGCGGTTCCCGCGCATCGCGCGCATCCGCGCGGACAAGCCTGCGGCGGAGGCGGATCGGCTGGAAAGCCTGATGGCGTTGGTGGAGAACAAGCGGGTCGAGGCAGCGCCGGCTGGTCGATGAAGAAGCAAATAAGTAAGTAAGCAAGCAAGGATTCACCGCAGAGGCGCAGAGGCGCAGAGGCGCAGAGAAGCAGAACCCCAGCACGAAGAATGCAAATGCGCTTCGCGCGAAGCGCAATTCCTGTTCTTCTCAGCGTCTCTGCGCCTCTGCGGTGAACCTTGCTTGCTTGTTGACCCGATCGCGCACGCGTGCTGCGCTTTGGCCTGAAGCAAACCGGGGAGGGTGAACGATGCCGCTGGTGCCAAACAACACCAAACGCAAGATGCTGGCAGGCGAGGTGGCACTTGGCTTCGGCGTGCATCATCTGCGCAGCGTCGCCGCACCAGCTCTTGCTGCCGCCTCCGGCCATGACTGGATGTTCCTCGACAACGAGCACGGCTCGTTCTCCGTCAGCGAGATTGCCCAGCTCTGCATCGCTTCACTGCCCACCGGCATCACCCCGCTGGTGCGCGTCTGCTCCAACGCAATCGACGAAGCGACGCGTGCGCTCGACAACGGCGCGCTCGGCATCGTGATGCCGCATGTCGACACGGCAAAGGAAGCGCGGCGCATCGCGGAGGCGTTTCGCTATCCGCCGCGCGGCAGCCGAAGCTGGGGCGGTCCGCCGGCGATCTACGGATATCGTCCGCCTGCGATGGCCGAGGCACAGAAGGCGATCAACGACGAAATACTGACCGTCGTCATGATCGAAAGTCCGGCGGCGGTGAAGAACGCCGATGACATCGCTGCGGTGGATGGAATCGACGTTCTGCTGATCGGCACGTCCGATCTGTCGTCGGAGCTTGGCATTGCGGGCCAAATGGGCCATCCGAAGGTGGTCGACGCTTACGCAACTGTAGGCGCCGCGTGCAGGAAGCATGGCAAGGTGCTTGGCATGGGCGGTGTCTATGACGAGGAGAACGCATCGCGCTACGTCGGCATGGGAGCGCGCTTCGTGCTCACCGGTTCGGACCACAACTACCTGCTGATGGGCGCGAACGCGCGCAGCAGCTTTTTCACCGGCCTACCGCCCGCCGCTGCCGCGCCATCGAACAAGAAGGCCGCGCGAAATAGAGCCTGAGCGCGCTTCATCACCAGCGGCAACGATCACAGTTCCATCGTTTCCGGTTCCATAGAACGAGCACAATTCTTTCGTGATCTTGCGGTCGAAGCCGCGCACGCCGCGAACCAAGCGGCACAGCGAGGAGCTGATCGCGTATTCGTGAAAATCGAGGGATCGTGATGGCAACCGGGCAGCGGGAGGACGCTTGGAGTCAGCGTGAAATGCATTCGACCAAGGATATAGCATGTCCACGCTGTCAAGTTTCATCGATAACCGGCTCGATCCGTCTGGCAATACACCGATCACGCCGGACGCACTGAGCCAGCCGTCCCAGCTGAGTTTCATCGCCAATGATGTGGCGAGCGCCGCAGCCTCGGCGATGCCCGTTGCTCCGACGATGGCTCCGCCTGGCGCGCCGTTCAGCGCGATCTACGCCTTCGGCGACAGCCTGACGGACGGCGGCAACGATTCGCTCGCCACCGCGGGGCTGGTACCGGTGTCGCCTCCCTACGCCGATCGCAGCTTCACCAATGGTCAGGTGTGGGTGAAGGATCTCGCGCAGGATCTGGGGCTTCCCGCGCTCAAGCCCAGTCTCACGGGCGGTAGCGACTTCGCGTATGGCGGAGCGGAAACCGGGCAGACGCCGGCGCACACGCTGAACCCGACGGACCTTCCGTCGCAGATATCGCAGTTCGATTCACAGGTGCCGTCGCCGCAGTCTGGTGCGCTGTATGCCATTTGGATCGGTTCGAACGACGTGCTTGATATTGCCAACAACACAACCCTGACGCCGGCACAGCAGCAGGCCGATGTGGGTGCCGCCGTGAACAACGAAACGGCGGCCATCAGCGCATTGGCCGCCCGTGGCGCGCAGAACCTGCTGGTGCTGAATGTCCCGGACCTCGGCAAGACGCCTTATGAGATGGCGCGCGGACCGACCGTGGCGCAATCGGCATCGTCGCTCGCTTCGCTGTACAACAGCGAGTTAGCCGCGTCGGTGCAACAGCTGCAGGCATCTGGCGCGCTCAAGATCGATCTGGTAGATACGTTCTCGGTAATCGACCAGGTGATCGCCAACCCAGGCGCCCAGGGATTCACCAACGTGACCGAGCCGGTCTGGACCGGCAATCTGACCGATCCGAACAGCGGGACGCTCAATGCGACCGGCTCGGCGCAGAATCAGTTTCTGTTCTTCAACTCATTGCATCCGACCGCGCAGGCCCATGCCTTGTTGGCATCCGGCATCGCGCAAGGCCTTGCGGGCGGCATGGCGTAGTCAGGCGTAGTCGAACCTGGCGCGCCAGTCAGCCTTGCCTTCGGGCAGCAGATCGAACAGGTGCCACAGTGTGCAGAAGTCGTCGGACTCGTCGAAACTTGTGTCTGCGACACGCAGAAGGCGGTCACCGTCGCGGCGGAACACCGAAACACCCGGCAGCCAGCCGCCGCCGGGTGCTCGATAGCCCATATCCACGGCAAAGCTTGTCCCCGCATGGCTGACCATGGGGAAGCGCCAGCCGCGGCTTGCGGCGAAGCTCTGTTGCACGTCAGGCGGATCCGGACTGACGACAACGAACCCCGCGCGGTTGGCGATGTGCTGGTAGATGCCGTTGAAGCCGTCTGCCCACAGAGTGCAGTTCGGGCAGGAGCGACCCATGTTGTGGATCACGAAAAGATCGCGCTTCGCCCCGAACAGTTGCGACAGGCGCACCGGTCCTTCCAGAGTGGCGAATTCGTAGTCGCGCACGGGCTCGGGTTCGACCGATGCCTGTGCCGCGCGCATCTTGCTGCGGAGTTCGGCGATCTCGCCGCGATAGGCGGCGAGTTTCGCGGCGGTGTCGTGATAGTTCATGGCGGTGGTCAATCCCCGTAGCTGTCGTGCAGGCGCACCCATTCCATGCTGTGGCCCAGCCCTGCTTCGTCGCGGCCCCTTGGTACCAGATCAAGGTAGTGGTAGGCGCAGTTCATCATATCGAGGCCACGCGAGTACGTCGAATAGGTGTGGAACACCTCGCCGTCCGCATTCCTGTAGAACACGCTGATGCCGGGCCGCTCGGTGGCAGAGGACTTTGTCCAAGCGTAGTTGTAGTAAACGTCGCCCTTTTCCAGTTCATCGGCGGTGGAGGCCACCTGGTAATCCTTGTTGAAGTCGCAGCCGGCGGAAGAGACCCATTTGAAGTTCCAGCCCATGCGCTGCCTGAACGCGTTGATCCTGGCCAGCGGCGCCGATGAGATAGCGAGCATCGTGACATCGCGATGCGCCAGATGGATGTCGATGCCGTTGAAATTATCGGCCCAGAAGGAGCAGCCTTTGCAGCCGGCCTCCCAGTCCGGCCCCAGCATGAAGTGATAGACCACAAGCTGCGAACGGCCGGCGAACAGTTCCGCAAGTGTTTCGCGACCGTGCGGGCCTTCGAAGCTATACGGCTTCTCCACCCGTTCCCATGGCAGTTCACGCCGCTGGGCGCTCAGCTCGTCGCGCAGGCGATTGAACTCCTTCTCCTTCGCGAGATGCTGTTTGCGGGCTTCGATCCACGCATCATGTGAAACAACAGGGTGATTGTCGATCATCGCATTGTCTCCTCGTTTGGGGTTACTTTCTCGATCGGTTACGCCGACGCTTTGAGGGGCGTCGTTCGTCTATCTCCGCCAGCGATGCCGCCAGCAGATCGAACTGGACCTGCCAGTATTTGCTGTAGCGGTTGAGCCAGAGCGCCGCCGACAGGATCGGTCCGGCATCGAGGCTGCAGCGGCTGATGCGTCCGGAGCGTTCCTGGCGCACCAGCCCCGCGCGGACCAGAACCTGGATATGGCGCGACACCGCCTGTAGCGAGATATCGAACGGCGCCGCCAGTTCGGAAACCAGCAGTGCGCCTTCGTCGAGCCGCCACATGATCGCACGCCGGACCGGGTCCGAGAGAGCGAAGAATACGCGGTCAAGCAACGCCACCTCGGTGTCTTCCGTTGATTCGACTGGGCGTACGGCAGGGAGTGCCATGGATGGACCTATTATCAACGTATCAGTTGATAGTCAACTGGTATGTTGTGGGTCGGCGGCGATAGACCGACAGCAGTTGCCGGCCCTACCATCGCGTCCGTTGTCTCAGGGGACGAGCTATGGCCAGCGAGATGCAGCGCTTCCGCCAGTTGATCGAGGCGGAGGAAATCCTGATCCAACCGGACAAGCGCTTCCTGACCGCGGCGCAGAAGCAGGCCAAGTACGGCAACCCGCAGTGAGTCAGGAACAGAGCGTGCGCACCAGGCTTGCCGTTGATATCGGCGGCACGTTCACCGATCTTGTGCTGGCACTGCCTGATCGCACGGTATCCACGAAGCTGCTGACGACACACGCGGCACCGGACGAAGCGGTGATCGCGGGAACGGCGACGATCCTGCGGGAGGCGGGCATCCCGGCAGCATCGCTCGATCTGGTGATCCATGGCACGACGCTCGCCACCAATGCGCTGATCGAACGCAAGGGTGCGCGAACCGCGCTGATCACCACTGCCGGGTTTCGCGATTCGCTGGAGATCGCCTACGAGCATCGCTTCGAACAGTATGATTTGTATATGGAGCGGCCAGAGCCGCTGGTCTCGCGCGACCTGCGGCTGGAGGTGCCGGAGCGTCTTGCCGCTGATGGCTCGGTATTGCTGAAGCTGGACGAGGCGGCGCTGGAACATTTGGTGCCAACGTTGCTACAGCACGACATCGAGGCACTGGCGATCAGCCTCCTGCACTCCTACATCAATCCGGCGCACGAGGTCCGCGCGCGGGAGGTGATTGCGCGTCGGCTGCCGCGAATGGCCGTCACGATTTCCTCCGAAGTTTGCCGCGAAATCCGCGAATACGAACGGACCTCGACCGTCGTGGCAAATGCCTATGTGCTTCCGATGATGGAGCGCTATCTGACGCGCATGCAGGATGGCTTGCATCGCATCGGCGTGGCATGCCCGCTGCTGCTGATGATGTCGTCAGGCGGCATCTGCACTGTGGAGACGGCGCGGCGTTTTCCGGTGCGCCTGATCGAGAGCGGCCCAGCGGGTGGAGCCATTCTGGCACGTCACGTTGCCGCGCGCGGCGGATACGATCGTGCGATCTCGTTCGATATGGGCGGCACGACGGCGAAGCTCACGCTGATCGACGACTTCACGCCGCAGCAGTCGCGGCACTTCGAAGTCGCACGGACCGCACGCTTCGCCAAGGGCAGCGGATTTCCTGTGCGCATCCCGGTGATCGACATGGTGGAGATCGGCGCCGGCGGCGGTTCCATCGCACGTGTCGATTCGTTGCGGCGCATCGTCGTCGGTCCCGACAGTGCGGGGGCCAATCCCGGCCCCGCCTGCTACGGCAACGGCGGCACTCAGCCGACGGTCACCGACGCCGATGTGGTGCTGGGGCGGATCGATCTGACGCGCTTCGCCGGCGGGAAGATCGCGCTGGATCCCACGCTGGCGCTGCAGACAGTGACGGAGACGATCGGCTCGCCGCTGGCGATGCCGGTGCAGGAAGCAGCGCGCGGCATTGCCGAGATCGTCGACGAGACGATGGCGAGCGCGGCCCGTGTGCACGCGGTCGAGAACGGCAAGGACACATCGGACCGGACGCTGATCGCATTTGGCGGCGCGGCACCGCTGCACGCCGCACGGTTGGCGCAGAAGCTGGGCATTCGCCGCATCGTTGTCCCGTCGGATGCCGGCGTCGGTTCGGCGCTTGGGTTTCTCGGCGCACCGATCGCATACGAGGTGGTGCGCACGCTGTTGGTGCGGCTCGGTGCGCTGGAACAAGCGGCGATCGACGCGCTGTTCGCCGCGATGCGCACCGAGGCGGAAGCGGTGGTGCGGCTCGGCGTGCCACACGGTGAACTGGTCGAGACGCGCACTGGTTTCATGCGCTATCGCGGCCAGGGTCACGAGGTGGCGGTGCCGCTGCCTGATGGCAGGCTTGATCCCGCCGCGCTGCACACTGCATTCGATGCCACCTATGCACGGCTTTATGGCCGCATAATTCCGCGGCTGGAAGTCGAGGCGGTGACATGGACTCTTTCACTGTCGGAACCGCATGAATTGCCGGCGCGACAGGACGTGCCGGCGGATGCCGGCGTGGCAATGCCGTCCGGCCGCTGCCGCATTATCGAGACCGCCAGCGGCGAGGCGGTCGATGCGACGGTCTTCGTCCGCGCGGCACTGCGGAGGGGCGAACATTTGACAGGGCCGGCCGTGATTGTTGAAGACGGCACCTCGACCATCGTGCCGAGCGGCTACACCGTGCGCATCGGCGCCGGTGATGACATCGTGATCGAGGAGCCCTACACGTGATGCGAAGCAACATCGCGGAGATCGAACTCCAGATCATGTGGAACCGTCTGCTCTCCGTCGTGGAGGAGCAGGCGCAAACCCTGGTGCGCACCGCGTTCAGCACCTCGGCGCGCGAGGCCGGCGACATCTCCGCCGGCGTGTTCGATCTCGAGGGGCGGATGCTGGCGCAGGCCGTCACCGGCACGCCAGGCCACATCAACACGATGGCGCGGTCAGTCGGACACTTCCTGGACGTATTCCCGGTTGCGCAGATGAAGGAAGGCGATGTCTACGTCACAAACGATCCATGGAAGGGTACCGGACATCTCTACGATCTCGTCGTGGTGTCGCCGACCTTCATGGACGGGCGGATTGTCGCGCTGTTCGCCTGCACGACGCACCTGGTGGATATGGGTGGCGTCGGGCAGACCCCGGAAGGGCGGCAGATCTACCACGAGGGCCTGTTCATCCCGCTGCTGCGCCTGGCGCGAGCCGGCGAGTTGAACGAGGACCTGCTGGCGATGATCCGCTCCAACGTGCGCGAGCCGGCGCAGGTCATCGGCGACGTTTACGCGCTGATCGCGTGCAACGAGATCGGCAGCCGGCGGCTGGTGGCGATGATGCGCGAGTTCGCACTGCGCGACTTGGACATGCTGGGTGAGGCGATCATCAGCCGCAGCCGCCGAGGCATGGCGGACGCGATCGGCAAACTGCCGCAGGGCACCTGGGGCGCGGCGATGCGCATCGATGGCTATGAGGCGCCGATCGATCTGGTCGGCACGCTGACGATCGGGCGCGACGCGATCCATGTGGACTATACTGGCACATCCGGCATGTCGTCCTACGCGATCAATTGTCCTTTGTGCTATACGGAAGCCTATACGACGTTCGGCGTGAACTGTGTGGTGGCGCCGCATATCCCGAACAACACCGGCACGCTGGATGCGGTGCGGGTCACTGCGCCGGAGGGCACGATCCTCAGTGCGACGCATCCTGCTGCCGTCTATGCGCGCTCGGTGATGGGGCACATGCTGCCGGATGTGGTGTATGGCTGCTTGGATCAGGCGTTGCCGGGGCGTGTGCCGGCGGAAGGCACGTCAAATCTATGGACGCTGAATTTGATTGCGGGCCACGGACTGACCGGCATCGGCAAGGCGGCCGGCACACCATTCATGGTGAACAGCTTCCATTCCGGTGGCGCGGGTGCGCGTCCGTCACAGGACGGTCTGTCGGCGACGCCGTTCCCGTCCGGGGTACGCAACGTGCCGGTCGAAGCGACCGAAGCGATCACGCCACTGGTTATCTGGCGCAAGGAGCTGCGGCAGGATTCCGGCGGCATTGGACGTCAGCGCGGCGGGCTCGGACAGGTCATGGAGATCGCGTCGCGCGAGGATGCGGCGTTCGGCATCTTTGCCCGGTTCGAGCGTGTCAAGTATCCGGCGCGCGGTCGTCACGGCGGCGGCTCGGGGCAGGCAGGGCGGTTGTCACTGAAGTCAGGGACGGAGCTGAAGCCGAAGGGATTGGGCGTGGTCCCGCCTGGTGATCGGCTCGTGGTGGAGATGCCGGGCGGCGGCGGCATGGGACCGGCGAAGCAGCGTGATCCCGAAGCTGTGCGGCGCGATGTGCGGCTGGGGTATGTATCGCGCGACGCGGCGCTGCGGGACTACGGCGTCAAATTGTAACGAGGCGCTTCGCCAGTTCCGCCTCATCGAGACGTAGTCCAAGTCCCGGCCCATCCGGCAGACGGAACAACCCGTTCACCGGTTTAGGCGGATTCTCGAACACCGCGTGCGTGCGCGTTGACGGATCGTTCCACTCGATCGGCTTGCTCGCCTGCAACTGCGCGGCGACGACGTGCATGTTGGCCATGTGACCGATCATCGGCTGCGTCTGGTGCGACACCAGTTCCACGCCATGCGCATGTGCCAGTGCAGCGCAGCGCATCAGGCCGGTGATGCCGCCCATCTTCACGATGTCCGGCTGCACCATCCGCACGCCCGCCGCGATCAGATCGGCCAGCGCTGCCAGCGTGTAGGTCTGCTCGCCGGCCGATACTGTGATGTCCAGCGCTCGTGCGACCTCGCCCATCGCCTTGACATGGTAGTGCTGCACCGGCTCCTCGAACCACCAGAATCCAAGTTCCTCCAGCGCGCGGCCGACGCGGATCGCACCGCCGGTGGTAAAGCCGTTGTTGGCATCGAATGCGAGCGGAAATCCATCGCCCACCAGCTTTCGCACTGCGCGCGCCTTTGCGATGTCGCCCGGGATATCGCGGTCCAGTTCGGTCCGCGGATTGTCGAAGCGGATCTTGATTGCGGCCGGCTTGTCCTTCAGCCGCGTCTCGACGACCCGCAGCACATCGTCCAGGCTTCGATCTCCGTTGCCGCCAATCGACGCGTAGAACGGCAGCGCGGTGCGCCAGGCGCCGCCGAGCAGCTTGTAGATCGGCAGGCCGGTCAGCTTGCCCTTGATGTCCCACATCGCAATGTCGAGCGCTGCCAGCGCGCCGGTCAGCGCACCCTCGGGCCCGAGCTTCACGCACGTATGCAGCAGCGTATCGAGCAATACCGCGTGGTCCAGCGGGTCCTTGCCGATCAGCGCGGGTGTGAGATCGTGCTTTATCATTCCAAGCGACGCGAGCCCGCCCTGCATCGGTGAGGCCTCGCCGATCCCGTCGATCCCATCATCGGTGAACACGCGCACGAAGGCGCTGCGCTGCGAGGGCTTGTCGTTGGGCGACCAGGCCACCTGGAAGGCGTCGATGCGCGTGATCTTCATGTCTTCTCCTCCCGGTCTTCAATCTTCAATCAACACCGGCAGCACGGAGAGGACAAGCACAACGGCCATGGCAACGTTGAACGCCCGCAATTGCACCGGCGATCGCAACAGCCGGCCCGCACCGCTGCCGAGCAGCGCCCAGACCAGCACGCATGGCATACCCACCGCGAGGAAGACGATGAAGATGCGGGCAAGCTGTGCGACGAGGGATTGATTTGGCGACAGATATTCGCCGGCGGCGCCGACCGCGATCAGCCATGCCTTTGGATTGATCCATTGAAATGCCACGGCGCCAGCGAAGCTGAGCACGCGCGTTCGCCCGCCTTCGCCGGGTGACGGTGCGCTGGCGATCTGCCATGCGAGCCAGACGAGCCAGGCGGCACCCGCCCAGCGGAACAGCGGCAGCAACAGGGGCCAGCGGACCAGCGCCGAGCCGAGGCCGGCGCAGACCAGCGTCAGCATCAGCGCGAACCCGACCACGATCCCCAGCATGTGCGGCACGGTCGCGCGGATGCCGTGATTCGCCGCCGATGCCGCAACCATGACATTGTTCGGACCCGGCGTGATGTACATTGCCACCGAGAAGCCGAGCAACGAGAGCAGCATGCTGTCCATCTGTGATAGGACAGCATGACTGTCGTGCCTGGGCAATCCCCTGGGCAATGCCGCTGAAGCGTTTGTGCTATGCGACCGGCTGTCACGTTCGCATGTTGGGGTTGTGAAGCCGCGGCGCCCGCAGCAACATCAGCGTTAGTGCGAAATGGATGGGGTGCGCGGATGGCGGGCGAGGTTCTGCACGAGGAACGGAAAAACCTGGGGCCGGAAGTTCTTGACAGACATCGGGCGATCTCGACGATCATGGAAGAGCTGGAGGCGATCGATTGGTACGATCAGCGCATCAAGGGGAGCAGCAACGCGGAACTGCAGGCAGTGCTCCTGCACAATCGCAATGAGGAGAAGGAGCATGCTTCGATGCTGCTGGAATGGCTCCGTCGGCATGACGACGAATTCAGCACTCACCTCAAGACGTACCTGTTCAGCCAAGGACCGATCCGGGAAGTGGGCGCCTCGGCCGAAGGGACCGACGGTACTGAAGGCAGCCTCTCTATCGGCAGTCTGAAGGGCTGAGCGATGAACCATCTGTACAGGGAACTGGCGCCGATCTCCGACGCGGCGTGGGAGGAGATAGAAAAGGAAGCGCGCCGGACGCTCAAGACGACGCTGGCTGCGCGCAAGCTGGTCGATTTCGTTGGCCCGCAAGGGTGGGAGTCGTCGTCTGTCGGCATCGGTCGCAGCAACCCCGTCGAACCGCCGTCATCCGGCAATGTCGAGGCGCGGCTGCGCCAGGTGCTGCCCTTGGTCGAATTGCGCGTGCCGTTCGAGATGCGGCGCAGCGAACTCGACGCGATTGATCGCGGTGCCAAGGATCCGGACACCGATCCGATCATCGAGGCGGCACGCAGAATCGCCATCGCCGAGGATCGTGCGATCTTCCATGGCTATCCGGCCGCCGGCATCAGCGGCATTTGCGAGCGACGCGACGATGTGGCGGTGCAACTCAGCGACGACTATGCGAGCTATCCCGATTTCGTGGCGACCGCGTTGAACCGGTTGCGCGACGCCGGGGTCGACGGGCCTTTTGCGGTGGCATTGAGCGAGCGCTGCTACACCGGCCTTACCGAAGCGACGGTCGCCGGCTATCCGGTTCTCGAACATGTCCGCCGCCTGATCGATGGGCCTTTGGTGTGGGCGCCTGGGCTGCACGGCGCGGTCGTGCTGTCGATGCGCGGCGGGGATTTCGAACTGACCGTCGGGCAGGATTTCTCGATCGGCTATCTTGACCACGATGCCGAACGCGTGCGGCTCTACATCGAGGAGAGCTTCACGTTCTGGCTGCAGTCACCGCAGGCGGCGGTGCCACTCGTGTATTCGGAGGCGGAGGCTCGCCAGCCCTGATGGGTATCGCCGCGCGGTTCCGGATCGCGCGTGTCAGTTCGCCTCCGAGGGCACCGCGTCCGGCAGATCGGCTGTGTGGTCCGGGATATGCAGGAAGAACGCACAGACGATCGAGGACATCAGGCACAGGAACGCCAGCCCGTACAAGCCGCCCGCAAAGCTGCCGGTCAGGTCCTTCACCACGCCGACATACCAAGGGCCAAAGAATCCGCCGAGGTTGCCGATCGAGTTGATCCACGCGATGGAGGCCGCCGCTGCGGTGCCGGTGAGGAACATCGACGGCATAGACCAGAAGGGCCCTTTGGAGCCGTAGAATCCAAACGTCGCGATCGACAGGCCGACCATCGCCCACCACGTGCCCATCGTCATGCCGGCGATGATTAGCCCGATCGTGGAGACGACACACGCGCCGAGCAGGTTCCACCGCCGCTCGTGCATGCGGTCGGACAGTCGGCCCCACGCCACGAGGCCAATGCCGCCGGTGATGTACGGGATCATGGTCAGCCAACCGACCGTCATGTTGCTCAAGTCCCCGAGCGACTTGATCATCTGCGGCACGAAGATCAGCACGCCGAGGCTCGCGACGACGATGCCGAAATAGTTCAGCGCCAGCAGGAGCACCTTGGGATCGAACATCCCCTGTAGCAGGCTGAATGTCCGCACCGCTTCCTTGGCCTGGCGCTCGGCCAGCAGCTTCGCGCTGAGCCAGGTCTTTTCCTCGGCGGTCAGAAATGTCGCCTGTTCCGGCCTGTCCGTCAGAACAAAGAACGTGAGGATGCCGATCAGGATGGTCGGAACCCCTTCGGCGATGTACATCCACTGCCATCCGCGCAGACCCAGGACGCCGTCGAGACCCAGCAGAGCTGTCGAGACCGGCGAGCCCGCGGCCACTGCAATCGGCAGGCCGATCAGGAAGCCCGAAACGATGCGGGCGTGATGCCGGGCCGGGAACCAATATGTGAAGTAAAGCACGATTCCCGGGAAGAAACCGGCTTCGGCGGCGCCCAGCAGGAAACGCACCAAGGCGAAGCTGTTGGCGCCGACGACCAGCGCGGTAAGCCCGGCGAAGATGCCCCAGGTGATCATGATGCGCGCGATCCAGATGCGCGCGCCGACCTTTTCCAGGACGATGTTGCTGGGGACCTCGAAGATGAAATAGCCTCAGTAGAATGTTCCCGCGGCGAAGCCGAACGCGGTGGCCGAAAGGCCCAGGTCGCCGCGCATGGTCAGCCCGGCGAAGCTCACGTTGATTCGGTCGATGTAGGCGAGGAAGTAGGTGAAGATGGCAAACGGCAGCAGGCGAATGTAGATCTTGCGCATTGCCGACTTTTCGAGCGCTTCGTGCACTTGCCTCTCCCTATGTGGCCGCTGGCGTCCGGTCATCGGCGCGCATGGGCTTCTTCTGATCAGTCGATCTTACAGTTTAGAACCGTTTCACTCCGTCACGCAATTGGGCATTGCGGGTCTTGTCGCGCCGGGAACCGCTCAGCCACGGAGCGACTGCGTGGATTCTTCGTCTGCGGTCCCATCCGCATTGACGGCGACCTTGTAGAGCGTGCGCGCATTGGCCGCCGAAACCAGCCCGTCCCGTACATCGCGCGCGACCGAGGCGGGATCGCGTGTCGTCGGGTCACCCATGCCGGCGCCGCCGGGCAGTTTCAGAACCAACCGGTCGCCGTCGGGGATCACCTGGAAGCCCTTGGTCCGCAGCGTCTTGCCGCCCTTCAGCGCGACCACGCCGGGTGCGCCGTTCAGTCCGCCCTCGCGCCCCTTCGGCGCATTGGCAATTCGGTCGAAGATGGCATTGACCGCGAATTCCAGGTCGCCCTTCGCGCCGATCTCCATGATCTGGCCGGTGCCGCCGCGGGTGCGTCCGGCGCCACCTGAATCCGGGCGCAGTTCCTTCATCCAGAAGACGATCGGCGCGACGTTCTCGGTTGCCTCGACCGGCATCGTGCGCACGCCGGACGGGAAGGCGGTCGCGTTCAGCCCGTCGCTGGTCGGGCGCGCGCCGGTGCCGCCGGAGTTGAAGGTGATGATCTCGAAATCTGGCACCACCGGGCGATTGCCGCGCGCCTGTCCGGACACCGATGAGCCGCCGCGCAGCGGCGGATTCCACAAAGCGGACGCACCTTCGGCGGTGACGCGTTCCGGCACCGCCTGGTGCAGGCAGCCCATCATGAGGTCGGGCAGCAGGTGGCCGATCACGTGGCGCACCGACACCGGATAGGGATGCGGCGCGTTCAGGATGCAGCCCTCCGGGATCTTCATGCGGAATGGCGCGAGGCTTGCCCAGTTGTTCGGGATGTCCGGCGCGACGACGCATTTGATTCCGAAGCAGGAATACGCACGGCAGTACGCGGGTGGCACGTTGATGCCGCGCGATGAAAGCCCCGAGGTGCCCGCGTAGTCCACCTCGATGCCGTCATCGAGGATGGTCATCTCGGCCTTCAGTGTGACGGGCTCCTCGTAGCCGTCGGATCTGATCTCGGCGCGGTAGGTGCCTTTGGGGATGCGGGCGATCTCGGCCAGCGTGGCGCGGTGCGAGCTTTCGAAGACGAAGTTGGCGAGCGCGTCGAGGCTGTCCATCTCGAACTCGTCCATCATCTCGGCCAGGCGGTGCGCACCGGCATCGTTGCACGCACACAGCGAGTAGATGTCGCCCTCGAGTTCGACGGGCAGGCGCGACCCGGCACGGATGATGTCGAAGAAGGTTTCGTTCGGCCGGCCCTGGTCGAAGCATTTGACGATGGGAATGTACATGCCTTCTTCGAATACGGATCGGCCTTCGGGTCCCATGCCGAGGCCTCCGACATCGATCACGTGCGCTGTGTTGGCGAACAGTCCGACGGTGCGCGTGTTGTGGAAGGCGGGCGTGACGACGGTGAGATCGTGCAGATGCCCGGTGCCGAGCCATGGATCGTTGGTGATGTAGTGATCGCCTGGCTGCATCGTGTCGGCGGGAAATTTCCGCAGGAAGTGCCCGACGCTTTCCGCCATGGAATTGACGTGGCCGGGCGTGCCGGTGACCGCCTGTGCCATCATGCGTCCGGCGAGATCGAAGATGCCGGCGGACAGATCGCCAGCCTCGCGCACCGTGGTGGAGAAGGCGGTACGAATCATCGTCTGCGCCTGCTCCTCGACAACGGCGATCAGGCGGTTCCACATGATCTGGCGATGGATCTGCGCCAGCGCGTTGGTTTCATGCGACATCAGTCAGTTTCCCGCGTCAGTTCGATGTAACCTAGCCCATTCACCGTTGCTCTCCAGCCCTGGCTGACAAGCGTCGAGGTTTCGTCTTCGGCGATGATGGCTGGCCCGATGATCTGCACGCCAGGTGCAAGCGCCGCCCGATCATAGACCGACCATGGCGAGACTTCGCCCGTGGTTGTATTGCACACGAGCTGCGTCCTGGCCGGCACGGCGTCCGGTGCGAATATCGCTTCGTCCCCGGCGACCGGCACGCCTGGATCATCCTGCGGCACTGCCGCCACGACGACGGCATAGCTCATGATCTCCACATCTGATCCGGGCACCGGGCGATCGTAGAACCTGATGTATTCCGTATCATAGGCGGCACGGATCGCCGTTACGTCGTGCTCGTTCAGGGGGCGGGGAGGCAGCGGTACGGGAATCTCGTGGCCCTGCCCCACGTATCGCATATAGGCGACGCGGCTGTGCGCAAGCTGCGCATCGAAGCTGCCCTGTTCAACAACCGCCAGCGCCTCGGCTACCATATCGGCCAACAGCGCGTTTACAGCGGCAACATCGAACGAGGAAAAGCGCTGATACAGGCTGCGAACAACCTCGTAGCCCACCGGCGCGCGCAGGAACCCGATCGCGCTGCCAACCCCGGCGCTCGTTGGCACCAGCACATGCCTGATGCCGACCTTCTCCGCGACCCGGCACGCATGCACCGGCCCTCCGCCGCCGAATGCAATCAACGTGCGGCCTTCGTAGGTCTTGCCGGATTCGATCGCATGCACGCGTGCGGCATTGGACATGTTCTCGTCAACCATCTCGACCACGCCCAGTGCTGCCATCTCGGCGGTCAGGCCCAGCCTGCCGCCGACGCGTGCCAGCAACGCATCATGTGCCGCCGAGGCATCGAGCCGCATCGTGCCGCCGGCGAAGCGGGCCGGGTCGTAGCGGCCGAGCATGAGATTGGCGTCGGTGACCGCGGGCTCGGTGCCGCCGCGCCCGTAGCAGGCGGGCCCGGGATCGGCGCCGGCGCTTTCCGGTCCGACCGCGATGCGACCCATCGTGTCGACATGCGCGATCGAGCCGCCGCCGGCGCCGATCTCCACCATCTCGATCACCGGAATCCGGAGCGGCAGACCGGAACCCTTCCGAAACCGACCCACGCGCGCGATCTCGAAGGCGCGCGATGTCTGCGGCCGGCCGTCGTCGATCAGGCAGATCTTCGCGGTGGTGCCACCCATGTCGAACGACAGTACGTTCGCGATGCTGCATTGCCGCGCGATGCTGGCCGAGAAGATCGCGCCGCCGGCGGGGCCGCTTTCAACCAGGCGGATCGGCAGGCGGCAGGCGGTCTCGATGGTGGTCAGTCCGCCGCCCGACAGCATGAGAAACAGCGGACCCGAGATGCCGATCTCCCGCAACCCATCGGCCAGGCCGCGAAGGTACCGCGCCATCGCAGGCTGCACATAGGCGTTGGCGACGGTGGTGGAGAATCTCTCCCACTCGCGCATCTCCGGCGACACCTCGCTCGAGAGCGAGACCGGAATGTCCGGCAGCTCTTCGGCCAGCACGTCGCGCACGCGGCGTTCGTGCGCGGGATTGACAAAAGCGTGGAGCAGGCCGACGGCGATGCTCTCCACCCGTTCGCGGCGCAGCACCGGCACCAGTGCGCGAACCGCTCCAACGTCCAGCGGCAGCAGCACGTTGCCCTCGTTATCCAGCCTTTCGGGAACCGGAAGGCGCAGGTGGCGCGGTACTAGCGGCTCCGGCAGCACGATGTTGAGATCATACTGGTCGTAGCGGCTCTCGTTGCCCATCGCGATCACGTCGCGAAAGCCCTGCGTGGTGAGCAGCGCGGTGCGCGCGCCCTTGCGTTCGATCACCGCGTTCGTGGCGAGCGTGGTGCCGTGGATGACGATGCCGATATCGCCGGCAGCCACACCGGACGACCGCAAGATCTCGCGTGCGCCGGCTATTACACCCTGCTCGGGCGCCACCTGTGTGGTGAGGACCTTGATTGTGACGCGCCTGCCGTCATGCTCGAGCGCCAGATCGGTAAAGGTGCCGCCGATATCAACGGCAAGGCGAGCTGATGGCATCAAGTCCTCGGCTTTGCTGGTCGCCGGGGCAGTCAAGCCGGTCGGCCCGAGCGTGGCAAGCGTGTGGCTTGCACAGCCGGCGACCGGTCGCCATCATGATATCAAAGGAGCGGTAGATGGCCCAACTCGTCGTGCGCAACCTGGAAGATGAGGTGAAGGCGAAGCTCCGCCGGCGTGCGGCCGCGCATGGCTGGAGCATGGAGGAGGAGGTGCGGGCCATCCTGCGCGATGCGGTGAAGGAGGAGGCGCGACCGAAGGTGGGCCTGGGGACTCGCATCGCCGCCCGATTTGCCGTTATCGGACTGCGCAAAGGCGAAGAGATTCCCGAGTTGCGCGGATACAAGATAAAACCGGTGACTTTCGACTGAATGGTGATACTGGATACCAACGTGATCTCGACGCTGATGCAGCGGCACCAACATCCTGCGGTAAAGCTGTGGCTGGATCGCCAGGCCGAGCTCGCGGTGTGGACCACATCAGTCACTGTCTTCGAGATACGAAACGGCATTGAGATGTTGCCGAAGAGCCGCCGCCGCGCGTCGCTGGAATCCGAGTTCGAACGCGTCATCGAGGACGATATTAAGGGCCGTATCGTGCCGTTCGATACGGCCGCTGCGAACGCCGCCGCTGTCCTGATGGCGGAGCGGCAACGCGCCGGGCGGCCCGGCGACATGCGCGACACGATGATTGCAGGCATCGTCATCGCCAGTCACGCCACGCTGGCAACGCACAACACCAGGCACTTTGCCGATCTCTCGGTTCCAGTCGTCGATCCGTGGCAGGCTTGATTGCGATGACCTAGAGTACGCCCGAACGGGGAGACATGCCGATGAAGCCACGCCTTGTGCTTGCCGCCTTGATGCCGCGCGACGTGGTTGCACGGGCACGGAATGAATTCGATGCGCTGGTGGTGGAAGGCAAAGACGACATGACGGCGGCGCAGGTGATCGCGGCCGCCATCACGCATCACGCCGATGCGATCATGTTCACCAACACGCTGCCGCTGACCGCCGATGCAATCGCGCGGTTGCCGGCGAGCGTGCGCGTCGGCGCCACCAGCAGCGTCGGCTATGACCACATCGACGTGGCTGCTGCGAAGGCGCGCGGCTTGTTCGTGACCAACACACCTGGCGTTCTGACCGAGTGCACCGCGGACTTCGCGTTCATGATGCTGCTGGCGGCGGCTCGGCGCGCTTATGAATATGACAAGATCATGCGCGCCGGCTGGCGCTACCGCATCGGGCAGGGCGACCTGCTGGGGGTGAGTGTATCCGGCAAAACGCTTGGCATATTGGGGATGGGTCGTATCGGGCGCGCAATGGCGCAGCGTGCGCGCGGCTTCGACATGACGGTGCTGTATCATTCGCGCAACCGCGTGTCGGCAGACCTTGAGCGTGGAGCACAGTTTTTCGCATCATTCCACGACATGCTGCCACATTGCGATTTCCTGTCGCTGCATGCGCCGGCTGGACCGGCGACGGACAAGATCATCAATGCTGAGGCGCTGGCGCTGATGCCGTGCGGCGCGGTGCTGGTGAACGTCGCGCGCGGCGGGCTGGTGGATGAGGATGCGCTGTATGACGCTTTGACATCGGGACAGTTGTTTGCCGCCGGCCTCGACGTGTTCCGGTCCGAGCCTGACTTTGATCTGCGGTTTGCCGGGCTCGACAACGTGTTGTTGTCGCCGCATATCGGCAGCGGTTCGGTCGAGACGCGCAACGCGATGGGATTTCGTGCGCTGGACAACATCGCCGCGGTGCTGGCAGGGAAGGGGCCGATCGATCCGCTGTGGCTGTAGGATTTCCCCGGGGACAGCATGACCAAGTATATGGGCGCAATCGATCAGGGCACAACGAGTACCCGCTTCATCGTGTTCGATCGGACGGGCGAGACGATCGCCACGGCGCAGATGGAGCATCAGCAGATCTATCCTCAACCCGGCTGGGTGGAACACGATCCGCTGGAAATCTGGCGGAACACCCAGTCGGTTGTAGCTGATGCGCTGCGCAGCGCGGGCCTGGATGCGCGCGATCTCGCCGCGGTCGGCATCACTAACCAGCGCGAAACGACCCTGCTGTGGGATCGCATGACCGGCCAGCCGGTGCACAACGCTGTCGTCTGGCAGGACACGCGCGTCGATCCCCTGGTGGCCGACTACGCGCGCGATGGCGGCCAGGACAGGTTCCGCGCACAGACCGGACTGCCGCTCGCCAGCTATTTTTCCGCCCTCAAGCTGCGCTGGCTGCTGGACAACGTGCCCGACGCACGCCGACGTGCGGAGGCTGGCGATCTGCTGTTCGGAACGATTGATTCATGGCTGATCCGGCAGCTTTGCGGGCTGCATCTGACCGATGTAACCAACGCCAGTCGCACCCAGCTGATGAATCTGGCGACGCTGGATTGGGACGATACACTGCTCGGCGCCTTTGGCATTCCGCGCGCCGTGCTGCCGCGCATCATGCCGTCCTCCATGATCTACGGTGTTGCAACTGGCGACCTCGATGGCGTTCCGATTGCCGGCATCCTCGGCGACCAGCAGGCCGCGCTGATGGGGCAGGCGTGCTTCGCTCCCGGAGAGGCGAAGAACACCTACGGCACGGGCTGTTTCCTGCTGATGAACACCGGCGAGACGCCGGTCGCATCGACCAGCGGTCTCGTCACCACAGTCGCCTGGCAAC
This sequence comes from uncultured Alphaproteobacteria bacterium, assembly GCA_963780095.1. Lineage (GTDB taxonomy): Bacteria > Pseudomonadota > Alphaproteobacteria > Acetobacterales > Acetobacteraceae > JAMXLO01. The sequence goes on along the minus strand of CAWABH010000040.1, from coordinate 88,764 downwards.
TCGGCGAGCAGAAAGCCTGTTATGCACTGGAAGGTTCGATTGCCGTCACCGGTGCGACAGTGCAGTGGCTGCGCGACAACCTCGGCCTCATCGGGACCAGCGCCGACATCGAAGCGCTCGCCGCGTCGGTTGACGATAACGGCGATGTCTATTTCGTGCCCGCCTTCTCCGGCCTTTATGCTCCTTGGTGGCGCGCCGATGCGCGCGGTGTGATCGCCGGCCTCACGCGCTACGCTACCGCCGGCCATATCGCCCGCGCCGCCCTGGAAGCGACGGCGTACCAAACGCTGGACGTGATTGAGGCAATGCAGCGAGATTCAGGCATTCCCATTAGCACGCTGCGTGTCGATGGTGGCATGGTGGTGAACGAACTGCTGATGCAGTTTCAGTCGGACATACTGAATGTCCCGGTGCTCCGCCCACGCACGATCGAAACCACTGCACTTGGTACAGCCTATGCGGCAGGGCTGGCTGTCGGCTACTGGCAGGATACCGATGACCTTGCGCGCAACTGGGGCGTGACGCGCACTTGGACACCTGCGATGACTCGGGACCGCCGCTCGTCGCTTATCGCCTCCTGGCACAAGGCGATTGCGCGTTCATTCGACTGGTCGTGACGGCGTTACATCCCGATCGAATACCCGCCATCGACTGGGATCGCCGTGCCGGTGACGAAATCCGAAGCCGGGCTCGCGAGAAACGCCGCAATGCCCGCCATGTCGCCCGGCACGCCCCAGCGGCCAGCCGGCGTGCGGTTTTCAACACGCTCGTGCAGACCTTCCACCTCGCGTCGCGCACGCCGTGTCAAATCGGTGTCGATCCACCCGGGCAACACCGCGTTCACCTGGATGTTGTCCTTCGCCCACGCCGTCGCCATCGCACGCGTCATCTGCACGATGCCGCCCTTGCTCGATGCATACGGCGTGGCATAGGGCGCACCGAACAGCGACATCATCGAGCCGATGTTGACCATCTTGCCGCCGCCCGCTTGCTTCATCGGCGCATACGCGGCCTGCGAGCACAGAAATGCGCTGGTCAGGTTGGTGTTCAGCACGTGATGCCACTCTTCCTCGGTGTAGTCCTGCGGCATCTTGCGGATCGCCGTCCCGGCATTGTTCACCAGGATATCCAGCCGGCCAAACTCCGCCACCGTATCCGACACCAGCTTCACGCAGGCAGCCTTCTTCGTCACATCGGCCGCCATGAACGCGCAGCGCGCACCAAGCTCCCGCAAAGATGCCAGTGCCGACCTCGCCTTTTCCTCATCGCGTCCCGCAACGACAATCGTCGCGCCGCAGGATGCCATTCCTTGAGCCATGCCAAGCCCGATGCCGCCATTGCCGCCGGTGACGATGGCCACCCTGCCAGTCAAATCGAACAGCTTCATGTGTAGTTCCGGGCGTTAGACCCGCCCCCTATCGTCATGGCCGGACTTGATCCGGCTATCATCGCTACGCGGCCCCGCGCTTTACTTCGGCGCGCGATTCGGCGAGGTGATCGAACCGCTTGCGATAGGTGCCCAGGCCGAGCGTCTGCGAGCGCAGATCGATGATCAGGTCGTGCAGTTCGGCCTCCGGCACCAGTGCCTCCACGTCGTCCCAGCCAGGCCAGCCGTCCTTCTCCGCAAACCCGAGAATTTGTCCGCGCCTTCCGGTCAGCAGACGCTGCGCTCGCGGCGTGAACTCGTTGGGCACGCTGATCGTCACGCGGTTGACCGGCTCCAGCAGGATGGGATCCGCTTTTGCCATCCCCTCCTTCATCGCCACGCTGGTGGCGGTCTTGAACGCCATGTCGGAGCTGTCCACCGAGTGAAATCCGCCATCCACCAGCGTCACCGAGATGTCCACCACCGGATACCCGAACGGCCCCTTCTTCGCCGACTCCTCGGCCGCCTCCGCGACCGCGGGGATGAAGTTGCGCGGCACTGCCCCACCGACGATCTTGTCGATGAACGCGAAGCCTTCACCCCGCGCGCGCGGCGCGATGTCGATCTTCACATCGGCAAACTGCCCGTGCCCGCCGCTCTGCTTTTTCAGCCTGCCATGCTCATGCACCGCGCGCCGAATCGTTTCCTTGTAGGCGACCTGTGGCCTGTGCGTCGCGACCTTCAGTGCGTAGTCCTTTGCCAGCCGGTCGACCGTCGCGAGCAGGTGCATCTCGCCCTGGCCGTGCAGCACGGTCTCGCTGGTATCCTGCTCGTGTTCGACTGTCAGGGTCGGGTCTGCCTCGCGCTGCTTCTGCAACGCGCCATTGAGCTTCACATCGTCTTTGTGATCGGAGGTCACGATTGCCAGCGAATAGACCGGCGCCGGCGGCTCAGGGAACGGCAGTTGCTCTGGCGTCGCGCCCGGCGAAATGGTGGCGCCCGTCGGCACGCCATCCAGGCGTCCCAACGCGACAACTTCACCCTCGACTGCTTCGGCCACCTTGGAAAGCTCGCCGCCCGGCATGCGATAGATGCCGCCGAGCCGCGTCCCGCCAAGTGTGACTCCGTCCTTGATCGTGCCATGCCAAATGCGCGCATAGGATAGCTTGCCGGTGTGGCCGGCATGCACGGTTTTGAAAACCTCTGCCATCGGCGGTCCGTCTTCCGACACGCCCTTGCGCGCGGCGGTCTCCTGCGGCATCGGCGTGTCGTGGCGCAGCGCCTTCCACAGCCGGCGCACGCCGCCGGCATTCTCCGCCGAACCGACCAGCACTTCGATCACCGCGCCTGCCGCGAGGTCCTTGCGCAGGTCGTTGTAGATCTCCGCGGTTGTCGGCTTTACGTCCTCAAGCACCTTCTCGAGCAGCGTGTCGTCGCGATCGGCCAGCACCTCGACCAGCTTGTTCAGGGCATCCTGCTCGTCATCCTGCAACTCCGACGGAATCTGCATAAGCTCCGACGGCTGGCCCTTGCGATACCGATAGGCGCGCTCGCTCACCACATCGACGTAGCCGCTCACTGTCTCGCCATCGACGATCGGCACCTGGCGCAGCACAAGCGGCGAACCGGCGTAACCTTGCAGCGCCGCCATCGTGTCTCTGACACTGCCTTCCAGCGTCTCGATCTTGTTGATGAAGAGCATATGCGGCACGCCTTGATCCGCCAGCAGCTTCAGCAGCGGCGCGACGGTCAGCGCACGGGCGGGCGCGGGCTCGCACACCACCACGGCGAGATCGACCATGGCGAGCGCACAGCTGGTCTCATAGGCAAACTCGATTGACCCCGGGCAGTCCAGCACCGACCAGGCATCGCCAAGATAGGTGCAGTGGCCCAAACGAACCTCGGTGGTGGCTGGTCGGTTGCGCGGGTCGGCCGGCCGCTTGACCGGCGCGCCGGCCGTCTCCATCAGCGCCTCGAACAGCGTTGATTTGCCGCTGCTGTACGGCCCAACCAGAGCCACCGAGCGCGGACTTCTGCCGTTTTCTGATCCTGACATGCTGGTGCCTCCCTATGCTGCGTCGCGGCGCCGGCCGGGCTTGTTGCCCGCGGCGCATTGCATCCGCCGATCCTAGCGAAGTTTTCGTGACACGCGAGTCCGGTCGGCCCGGCGCTGTTCTCAGTCGATCGATGTGCCGTGATTGGCGCCCTCAAAGCCCTGGGCATGCGTGCTAAGCTTGTCGAGCGCCTTCAACAGGTTGCTCCATTCCGTGCGGCTCATGCCCTCGGCAAGTTGCTCTTCAAGCTCGCATGCGAGCGGCACCACGCCCTGGTACACCGTCGCGCCCTTGCGTGTGAGGTGCAGCAGGCGGCCGCGTCCATCCCGCGGATCCTGCGTCTGCCGCAGCAGGCCGCGCGTCACCAGGCTCGCCGCGGCTCGGGAAACCTTCACCTTGTCCATCGCCGTCCATTCGCCGACTGCACTTGGCGACAGCGTCCCGAAACGGCCGATCATCGCCAGCACGCGCCATTCCGGAATGCTCAGGCCGTAAGCCTCGGAATAGCGACGGGCAAACAGTCGCGATACCCGGTTGGCGGCAACTGATAGTCTGTAGGGCAGAAATTCCTCCAGCCTGAAAACCTCCTCGGTCAGCTTCGGCTTCGCCGTGCGTCTTCTTTGTTCTGTTATCATTGGAAACCGTTCCCCAGTCGCGCCGCCCCTGGTATATCGCGGATGCAAGTGGCGGGAAACCGGGGCAGGCATACCGCGTTCTTCTGCTGCGCCCGCATGGCACAACCGATGGCAATAACCGAGCAGGACGAACATGTGTGACACGATCGTAGCTCTGTCTGGCGCCACCGCGACTGGGGGCGTGTTGTTCGGCAAGAACAGCGACCGGGAACGCAACGAGGCGCAGACTGTGGAGTTCTTCGCCGGCGCGCATCACGGCGATGGTGCGCGCTTGAAATGCACGTATATCGACATCCCACAGGTTCGCCAGACATTCGCGGTGCTGCTGTGCCGGCCGTTCTGGATATGGGGCGCCGAAATGGGCGCCAACGAACATGGCGTGGTAGTCGGCAACGAGGCGGTACACGCGCGTATCCCTCCGCAGCAGGAGCAGGCGCTGCTCGGCATGGACCTGTTGCGTCTTGCCCTCGAACGCTCCGCCAGCGCGGATCAGGCGGTCGACGTGATCACGACTTTGCTCGAGCAATACGGCCAGGGCGGCAGTTGTGGCCATCTAACGCCGCGCTTCTATCATAACTCTTTCATTATCGCCGATCCGCGCGAAGCCTATGTGCTGGAGACCGTCGGACGCATGTGGGCGGTCGAACGCGCCGACGGCATCCGTTCGATTTCCAATGCCTACAGCATCGGCCGAGGCGCAATGCGAGCGAGCGCAAGTTTGATCGACCATGCACGGAAGGAAGGCTGGTGCAGGGACGTTGCGGACCTCGATGTGGCAGCCTCGTTCAGCGACATGAAGCAGGACGCGATCAGCCATGGCCGCGCCCGTTGCATGCGTTCAACTGCATTGCTGCAGCGCTCTGCCAACCAGCTGCGTGCGGCTGACGTGATGGCGATCCTGCGCGACCACGGTGCGCCGGCGGAATCCGACCCCGACTGGCATCCGCAGGACGCAGCGAACCGTACGATCTGCATGCATGCGGCAGACGGCGATAGGGGAGGGCAGACGGTCGGCTCTTTCGTATCCGAACTGTCGGGCGATCGCATTGTGCATTGGGTGACCGCGACCGCTGCCCCCTGCACGTCAATCTTCAGACCGGTGCTGCCTGGCATTGCGTTGCCGGCACATGGACCGCGACCGGCCGACCGGTTCGATCCGAGCACCCTTTGGTGGCGCCATGAACAGTTACATCGTGCCATGCTGGAGGAATTCCCGATCCACCTCGCCGCCATTCGGGCCGAACGCGACGCGCTGGAGGTGGCCTTCCGCACACGCATCGACGGCGTGGTGACCGACGGCACGGACGCCGATCGCACGCAGGCGGTCGCCGAGTGCTGGGCTGACGCCGACAGCACGGAGCGCCGCTGGCTCGACGAGGTCGGCGCCGTTGGCGAGCGGGTGATGCGGCCCGGTTACCGCACAAGCTGGCGCGAAATGAATCGGCTGGCCGGCTTGGAGGAACCCGAGGCGGCCGGGTAGTCGTCGCCGGCGCTAAGCGTTGCCTTGTCCTTTACCAAGCGACCAAAAGGCCTCCCCCCGTCATGCCGACGGAGGTCAGCATCCACGTCTTTGCTGATGATCGCGGCACGGAAAGACGTGGATGCCGACCTTCGTCGGCATGACAATGTCAGGGGCTGTCGGTCTCAGACAGGCGCCAGAGCCAGCAGGCCGTAGCCGGTGATCATAGGCGCATGGTAGGTGCGCTGCACCCGCTTCACCGACGGTCCGAGCGCGGAACGCATCGCGAGCCAGTTGATCATCTCGATCCCCTCGGTGCCGCCACGCTCCATGTAGTCACGGTGCGACAGGCCGGCCAGCACCTCCGGCTCGTCCTCGATCTGGTCAAGGAATTGATTGTCCCATTCCTGGTTGACAAACCCGAAGCGCGCGCCTTGCAACTGGTGTGACAGGCCGCCGGTGCCCATCACGACGACATTGATGTCCTTCGCGTAGCATTCCACTGCGCGCCGCACCGCGGCTCCCAATTTGTAAAGCCGGCGTGCTGTCGGAATCGGATGCTGAATCACGTTGACCGCAATCGGCACCACCGGCGTGCGCCAGTTCGTGTCGGCGAGCATTGGCATGAAGGACATGACGCCGTGGTCGACCGACATTTCCTGGCAGACGGTGGGATCGAACTCGTCCTCCACCAGGCAGCGCGCGAGGTGCCAGGCAAACTGCGGGTCGCCAGGCATGTCGGGCAAATCCCGCTTGCCCCAGCCCTCATCCGCCTGTGGATGCACCTCGCAGGCGCCCAGCGCAAAGGTCGGGTAGGCGTCGAAGAAGAACCGGTTCATGTGGTCGTTGTAAACGATCACGAACAAATCCGGCCGCAGCGATTCCAGCCAGGCGCGCACCGGTTCGTAGCCGTCGAACAATGGTGCCCACATCGGATCTTTCTGCTGGCCCTTGTCGTACACCGTGCCGAACGATGGCGCGTGCGAAGAGCCGATGCCGCCAACAACCCGACCCATGGTCAGTGTCCTTTCCGTTCAGCCATGAACTGCTCCAGCGTCCGACCGCTTGTGTGCGCTCCGACCTGCAGTAAGGACTGGCCCAGTGCACCGGCGATCTTGATCAGCAGATAGATGCTGCAACCTGCGTCGTTCATTGCCTTCCAGTCGCGCTGTCGCACCATTTCCACCTCGGCTTCGTCGAGGCCCATCTCGCGCGCGTAGCCCAATTCGTCCGCGACAAACCGCGCGCGATTACCCGCATCGGTCAGCGACATCGCCATGCGGTTGAGCCGGTAACCAGCGTGCGCCCTTTCGCCGGTGAACACCGGCGTCCCGGCAATCATCTCATCCATGGCAAATGCCTCACTATTTCAAATGGCGATCCCACAGGGCGAAAATTTTCGTCCACGTCGTCTCGGACGCGAGCGTGTCGTACACCGCACGCTCCGGGAAACAGAAGCCGTGATGCGTTCCCGGGCATACTTCCACCGTCGCCTTCGCGTCAACCTTGTTCAGTGCCACCTTCAAATCAGGAATAACGTTTGCCGGTACCGACTGATCGTGTTCCGCAAACGCATAGTAAAGCTCGCCCTTGATGTTGCCGAGCGACAAATGCGGCGAGTCCTCCTTGTCGGTGACGATGCCCACGCCGTACAGCGACGCGGCCGCCGCCATGCGGTGGGGAAATGCCGCCGCCACCGAGGTGATGTAGCGCCCGCTCATGCAGTGCCCGACGCAGCCGACCGGCCCCGGCTTCACGCGGTCGTTCGCGTCGAACCAGGCGAGCATCGCAGCCGTGTCGTCGTTGACAAAGGGAATGCTCAGACTGTTCATCGACGCGCGGATCACGCCCGACATGCCATCGTCCCGCCGCGGAATGTCGAAGCGCACGGTGCCCAGCCGGTAATACATGTCGGGCAGCAGGCAGACATAGCCATGCTTGGCGATGCGCCGCACCATGTTGCGCAGTTCCTCGCGGATGCCCGGCGCGTCCATGTAAAAGATGATGCCCGGAGACTGATCAGGACGATCCGGAGCGGCCATGAATGTCGGCATCTTGCCGTGTTTGGTCGTGACGATGATTTCGCTCTCGATCATCCTGACGCCTCCGCGGATCGGGTTTGGTAGGTCCGGCCATTGTTGTCCCGCTGGCCAGCCGGCGCAACTGCGCGGCATACTACGTGTCCGGGGCTCGGGGGAACAGGAATGACGGTGGACACCATTGACCGGCTGCTGAGTGATGCGGCGAGTTCAGGCAGCGTGCCCGGCGTTGTTGCTCTGGCGGCGGACCGCAACGGCACACTGTACCAAGGTGCGTTCGGCACACGCAGCAAGGCCGACGGCCCGCCGATGGACCTGGACACCGTATTCCGGATCGCCTCGATGACCAAGGCGGTCACCGGCGTCGCGGCGATGCAGTGCGTTGAGCGCGGGCGGCTCGCGCTCGATCAGCCGGCCGGCGAGATCATGCCGGATCTCGCCGATCCGCAGGTGCTCGACGGCTTCGAAGCCGATGGCAAGCCCCGTCTGCGGCCGGCACGGCGCAAGATCACGCTGCGGCAGCTGCTCACGCACACAGCGGGCTTTGTATACCACGTTTGGAACGCGGAGCTGAACCGGTACGTCGAAGCTACCGGCGCTCCTACCGTGCTGTCGGGCAAGCTCGCCGCGCTGAACATGCCGCTTGCCTTCGAACCGGGCGAACGCTGGGAGTACGGCATCAACATCGACTGGGCCGGCCGCATGGTCGAGACAGTAAGCGGCCAGGACCTCGATGCCTACATGCGCGAGCACATATTCATCCCGCTTGGCATGTACGACACCGGCTTCATTCCGGGCTCGGACCAGGCCGCGCGCGCCGCACAGACGCATGCGCGAAATCCCGACGGATCGCTCGAACCAATCCCACCGCAACCGCAGACAAAACCGGAATTCTTCGCCGGCGGTGGTGGGTTGTTCTCGACCGGCCCGGACTATCTGGCTTTCCTGCGAATGGTGCTGAACGGTGGGGTCCTCGACGGCGCGCGTATACTCAAGCCCGAGACAACCGCCCTGATGGCGCAGAACCATATTGGCGACCTCAGCGTCCAGCCTTTGAAGTCCCAGAGCCCGACAGTGTCGAACGACGCCGAGTTCCTCCCGGGCATGACGAAGAAGTGGGGCCTGAGTTGGCTGATCAACACCGAGGACGTGCCTGACAGGCGAAGCGCCGGCAGCCTCGCCTGGGCGGGGCTGTTCAACACCTACTACTGGCTGGACCCAAAGAAGCAGGTGACGGGCGTGCTGCTGACCCAGGTGCTGCCGTTTGCTGATCCCACTGTGCTGCGTCTGCTGGATGACTTTGAGGGCGCGGTTTACCGGACCGCGACCGAGAGCGTGCCCAATGCCTGAGAAAATCGAGATCAACGCCAACCCCTACCTTGCACTGGGCGTCCGCCCATTCATCAACTGCTGCAGCGTGCGAACGATGCATGGCGGCAGCCTTATGTTGCCGCAGGTGCGCGCTGCCATGGATCAGGCGTCGCGTCAGTTCGTAAACCTGGACGAACTGATGGAGGCCGCGGGACGGCGGTTGGCCGAATTGACCGGCGCGGAGTGGGGTATCGTGACATGCGGCAGCGCGGCTGCGGTGGCGTTGGCATCGGCCGCCTGCATTGCGGGCAATGATCCGGTTCGCATGCTGCGCCTGCCGTTCACCGACGGCTGGGTGAACCGCGTTATCCTGCCGCGCAACCAGCGCTTCGCCTATGATCAGGCGATCCGCATGGTCGGCGCGCATATCGTCGAGATCGATTCGATCGCCGATCTTGAAGCCGCGCTGGCCGAGCCGGTGGCGATGGTGGCGATCCTCGGCACAAACGAGGAAAACTCGCGTGTACGCCTTGAGGAGATCGTCGCGCGGGTGAAGCCGCTTGGCATTCCGATCCTGGTGGACGCCGCGTCGGAGCACCTGCAGCGTCCAAGCCCGTGGCTCGTGCGTGGCGCGGACATGGTGATCTACAGCGGGGGAAAATTCCTGCGCGGGCCGCAGACCAGCGGGCTGCTGCTCGGCGACAAGAACCTGGTGCAGGCGGCATGGCGCAACGCCTCGCCGCACCAGGCGTTCGGCCGGCCGATGAAGGTCTCGAAGGAGGACGTGATCGGCGTGCTGACGGCCGTCGAATATTGGCTGGAGGAGCGTGACGAGACCGCCGAGTTGCAGCGCTGGCACGACGATCTTCAGGAGATCGCCCGGCGGGTTGCGGACGTGCCCGGCGTGCGCAGCGACGTGATCGCGCCCGCCGGCGTGGTGCGCGTTCCGGCGCTGCGCGTGCGTTGGGATGCCATCGCGCTGGACGGCATGGGCTTGCGGGCCCGCCTGCTTGAGGGCATGCCGCGCATCATGATCGACGACACCGCCGCGACTGCGAATTCGGTGACCATCGATCCGTTCCAGTTCCAGCCTGGCGAAGCCGCCGAGGTCGGCAAGGCGGTCGCCGTCGCACTCGCTGCTGCACGTTCGCTGGAGGCGGCGAAGGAACCTCCGCCGCTGATCGACCTGTCCGGCGAGTGGTCCCTGCACGTTCAGTTCCTGCATGGCCAGCGGTTGCATAGACTGCGCCTGCAACAGCAGGGCAATCGGCTGACCGGTAGCCAGGAATCCGAACAGTTCGCAGGCGAGGTGGTCGGTAGGCTGACCGCCCGGGACATCCTTATGGAGTTCGAAGCACGGCATGAGGGCAGCGCGATCGCCTACCGTTTCGAAGGCACGGTCGATGCTGACCGGATGACGGGCGAAGTGCTGCTCGGCAGCGCCACCGACAGCCACCGTGGTCCGGTCAACCTTAGCCAGTTCGGCAAGGGCCAATGGCAGGCGCAGCGTGCGGCGCAACAGGAGATCGGGACATGAATGATCATGCGGCAGCCAGCGAGGCGCTGCTCGACGCCGATCGGCGGCATTTGATTCATCCGCTGCATCATCCGAAGGAACATGCGGGAGCACAGATATTCGTCGAGGGACGCGGAGCGATGCTGCGTACCGCGGACGGCAAGGAATACATCGACGGCCTGTCCTGCCTGTGGAACGTGAATGTCGGCCATGGCCGCAAGGAACTGGCCGATGCAGCCTCCGCGCAGATGGCCAAGCTGGCGTATGCATCGGCGTACGCGGGCTTCTCGAACGAGCCTGCGATCCGGCTGGCGGAACGCATCGTGGGCTTGGCGTATTCCAATATGGCGGCCGCCTACTTCACCACTGGCGGCGCGGAATCAAATGAGAGCGCCTTCAAGATTGCCCGCTATTACTGGAAGCGAATGGGCAAGCCGAACAAGGTGAAGATCATCTCGCGTCAGTACGGCTACCACGGTGTGACGCTGGCGGCGATGAGTGCTACAAGCCTGCCGGGCTACCACAAGATGTTCGGTCCGCTGGTGCCGGAATTCCTGCAGGTGGCGCCGCCCTATCCGTATCGCTGGCCGGGCAATGGCGACGCCGGCATCGAAGCGGCGGATGCCGTGGAGGCTGCGATCGACGCTCACGGCGCGGATACGATCGCCGCGGTGATCGCCGAGCCGGTGATGGGCGCCGGCGGTGTCATCGTGCCACCGCCGACATACTTTCCGCGTCTGCGCCAGATCTGCGACCGCCACAACGTGCTGCTGATCGCGGACGAGGTGATCACCGGGTTCGGCCGGACGGGGCGCTGGTTTGCGCTGGGACACTGGGATGTGGAACCCGACCTTGTCTCCTTCGCCAAGGGGGTCACCAGCGGTTATCTGCCACTCGGCGGCGTCATCGTATCGCAGCGCCTGCACCAGGCGATCGAGGAAGCGCCGATGGACGAGCGCTTCATGCACGCGGCGACCTATTCCGGCCATCCGGTATGCTGCGCCGTCGGCATGCGCAACATCGACATCCTTGAGCAGGAGGGATTGCCGGAGCGCGCCGCGGTGATGGGCAAGCGGCTGCTCGCTGGTTTGGAAACGCTGCGCAGCCTGCCCGCGGTCGGTGACGTGCGCGGGCTCGGTATGATGTGCGGCGTCGAACTTGTCGAGGATCAGGCGAGCCGCGAGCCGGCGATCGGGTTGGGCGGACGCGTGGTGGCCGAGGCGATGAAGCGCGGGCTGATCATCCGCCAGCGCGGCGGCGGCGGCACGCCGGTGAGTGGCGATTCGCTCTGCATCGCACCGCCGCTGATGACGCCCGAGGCGACGCTGGACCGCATCGTCAGCATCATCGGCGAGTTGATCACCGCGGCGATGTGAACGGTCGGGAGAAAACATCCATGAGCACGACGACGCAGCCTGCCAGCAGCCCCTATTTGCCGGTCCGCGACGACTGGCTCGCGCGGCGGACCGAGGCGATCTTGGAACCCGATCTGCCGATCGTCGATCCGCATCATCATCTGTGGGAGCGGCCAGGCTGGCGCTACATGCTCGATGACCTGCTGGCCGACACGAACGCGGGGCACAACATCGTCGCCACCGTGTTCGTGCAATGCCGCTCGATGCATCGCGCGGGCGGGCCGGAAGAGCTGAAACCGGTCGGCGAGACCGAGTTCGTCAACGGCGTGGCGGCGATGAGCGCGTCCGGCGGCTACGGGCCGACCAAGGTCTGTGCGGGCATCGTCGGGCACGCCGATCTGCGACTGGGCGCGCGCGTGCAGGCGGTGCTGGAGGCGCATATCCGCGCCGGCGGCGGGCGGTTCCGCGGTATCCGCCACATCACCGCCTGGGACGGCGATCCGACACTGATGAATCCCGCCTATGCGCCGCCGCCCGGACTGATGGCCGATGTGGCATTCCGCGAGGGTTTTTCCCGGCTTGCTCCGCTGAACCTGTCGTTTGACGCGTGGCTGTATCATCCGCAGATCGACGAACTGACCGCGTTGGCACAGGCGTTTCCGGACACGCGCATCGTTCTGAACCATGTCGGCGGGCCGCTCGGCATCGGTGTCTATGGCGGGAAGCGCGACGAGGTGTTCGGGCGTTGGTCGGCATCTATCCGTGCGCTGGCGAAGTGTTCGAACGTGTCCGTCAAGTTGGGCGGCATGGCGATGCGGATCAACGGATTTGACTTTCACGAGAAGGCCGATCCGCCGTCGTCGGAAACGCTGGCATCGGCTTGGAAGCCCTATGTGGAGACCTGCGTCGAGGCGTTCGGCGCGGCGCGCGGCATGTTCGAGAGCAACTTCCCGGTTGACAAGGGCTCCTACGCCTACGCGCCGTTCTGGAACGCCTGCAAGATCCTGGCGCGCGGGGCGAGTGCGGCGGAAAAGACCGATCTGTTCAGCGGCGCCGCGGCGCGGTTCTATCGGCTGGAGCTGTAGCCGCCGGAAGCGACAAATCCGGGCAGCGGGGCTGGCCGTAACCGGCCCCGTGCGCGACGCCGCAGCGGTTGAGCGCCGGGATCAGGGCGGCCCAGCACCGGACGCTGCCGGGGGTTGCAGCGGCGCGGCCGGCCAGACCGAGGCGGGACGTTCGAAGGCGTGGCGGAGGATGTCCTTCACCAGTCTGGCCAGGCTGCCGCCATGGCGGATGATGACCAGTTGCAGTTCCCGCCACAACGGATGGTCCGGCATGATGCCGAGATCACGGCAGATGTCGGCGATGACGGCGCCGATCGGGCGGCGGCGGACCTCGGCTGCGATCTGCTCGGCCGTGGGCAGGCGGGCCAATTGCGGGTTGGCGGCATCGGGCGGCTGGGCGGCGGCTCGGGCGGGCGGCGAACGGCGGTGGGAGGGAGCGCGTGGCGGCGCGGGCGCGGGGTCCGGCCGGGCGGCGCTGCGGATCAGCCTGGCTTCGAGTGCCTCGGCACGGAGCAGGCCGCGGGTGATGCGCGCGAGGATGAGCGCTATGTCGCCGGCGCCGAGCGGGTGCGGGTTGCCGCGGAACGTGGTGGCGAGCTGCCTGCCGTAGTCGATAAGCTCCCGGACGAGGGTGAGGAGGCCGCTGAGGCGGTTGGGTTTGGGGGCGGGGGCGGCCGTGCGTGTCATAGGAGCATGGGTGGGGAGTCCGCGTCAAGGAAATTTTTCCTGTAGATTCGCACGGCCTGCAACGAAATACAGGGCGCCCTCTTTCTGCTAAAATCACGGTTCGCTGCTTGCTTGAACGCGCTCCGATTGGAGGGCCTTTCAAACCCGGAATCCAGGGAGGGGGCAGATGAAGGCGCATATCGTCGGTGGCGGGTTTGGCGGACTGGCGGCGGCCGCGTATCTCATCCGGAACGCGGGGGTGTCCGGCCAGGACATCACCATCTACGAGGCGGATGAGCGGATGGGTGGCGGGTTCTCGCTGGGCGGCAGCGCGGAGACCGGCTACAGCCTGCCGGGCTCCGTCTTTGACTCGGAATTCCGCTGTACATTCGACCTGCTTCAGGCGATCCCCTCTGAAAGCGATCCGAATATCTCCGTCAAGGACGAATTCTTCACCTTCAATGCGCGCCACCCATTCAATGACCGGGCGCACATCATCGATCGCAACGGCCACGTTAAACATAGTCCGCATTTCGGCCTGAGCCTGCGCGACGGCCTCAACCTCGCGCGGCTTGCGCTGACTCCCGAATCGATGCTGGACGGGCGGCGTATCGCGGAGTTCTTCTCCCCGCGGTTCTTTACGACCGAATTCTGGTTGCTCTGGTCGACAATCATGGGGTCGCTGCCGCGGCACAGCGCGACGGAGTTTCGGCGCTACATGAATCGGGCCCTGGCCTTGTTCCCAGACCTGTCAGACATGACGCACGTCTTGCGCACGCCCCTCAACCAGTACCAATCGTTCATCGAGCCAATGGTCGCGTGGCTGCGCCCGCGCGGCGTAAACTTCCTGACCAGCGCCCTCGTCCGGGACATCGGATTCGCGCCGTCGCCAGGCCGCATGACCGTCAACCGGCTCGACTACGAACTGGACGGTGCGTCGGCCTCGGTTGCGGTCGGGCCGGAGGATCTCGTGCTGGTCACCACCGGATCGCAGGCGGCCGATGTTTCGGTTGGATCGATGACCGAGGCGCCACCGCCGCGGCGCAGCGGACGGACCTGGGCGCTGTGGCAGCGCCTGGCGCAGGGGCGCACGGGTTTCGGCAATCCCGACGTGTTCTTCGGCGAAGCCCGGGTGCCCGACTCGCGCTGGGTGACCTTCACGGTCACCACGACGGGGATTGAATTCCTCGACCAGATGTCGGTGCTGACGGGCAGCGACGCTGGAAGCGGTGGGCTCGTGACTTTGAAAAACTCAGGCTGGCTGCTGTCGCTGACGATCTTCCTCCAGCCGGAAGTCCTCGGCCAGCCGCCGGGCACATACGTCTGGTGGGGCTACGGCTTGTATCCGGATCGCATCGGTAATTTTGTGCCGAAACGCATGGATGAATGCACGGGCGCGGAGATCCTGGAGGAGGTGCTGCGGCAACTGCGGTTCGACCGGCAGTTGGACACGATCATGCGGTCATCGATCTGCATCCCCTGCGACATGCCCTACGTGAACAACATCTGGCTGCCGCGCAGCCGCACCGACAGGCCCCCGGTAGTTCCGGAGGGGTCGACCAATCTCGGACTCATTGGCCAATACGTGGAGGTTCCGCGGGATATAGCCTTCACCATCGAATACTCCGCCCGCACGGCGTGGGAGGCGATTCACCTCCTGCTCAAGCGCGGCCCTGCGCCGCCGCCGGTTTTTCAGGGCCAGTACAATCCGAAGGCGCTGTTCGGCGCGCTGAAGGTGTTTATCTGTCAGTGACGACCTCGGGCCATTCCAGGAGGAGACCGCTATGAGGCTCGTTCGCCTTCTGACCTACGTGCTGGTGACTCTCGCTGGCGTCTACCTGCTTGCCACCATCCTCTACGCCATTCCGATGATCAGCGGCCTGTTCGACAATACTTTGGAGGTTAGATACAGCCGTCCTGATCCGTCGATTGTCGCGGACTATCGCAACGGCCTGATGCCCGGGCAGAAGGAAAACTTCTACCACCTCTCGCAAGGCTCGGAGATCGCGCCCTGGATCCTGCTGACCGCGGTCGACGTCGCCGACTCTGGTTCCACCAAACCATTCGTCGAGAACCTTGAGCGCTACGGCCTGTTGCCCGATCCGGGGCGCGACGATGGATTGCCTGTGGGCCTGACAGTGTCGTCCAACCCATTCACGTTCGGAATGGACTTCGTGGGGGTCACCTGCGCGGCCTGCCATGTCGGCGAGCTGCACCACGACGGCAAAGCCGTGCGGGTCGACGGCGCTCCCAACATGTTCAATTTGCAGCTATTCTATTCCGAGGCTGTTGACGCGCTGACGGCGGCCAAGAATGATCCAGGCAAGCGGTGGCGGGCGCTCAAGCGCCTGGGACGGCAAGATTACGGACGCTACGGCGTTGCCGCACCGTTCGTTCGCCCGGCTACTCTCGTCTATTACGGCGCGAACCTGCTGCTGCACCGCGACAGGCTGGACGCGCGGCTCGAACTGCTCGCCGTCATCAACGTCGCCAAGGATCGGCGGGATCCCAAGCATCCGACGTCCGGCTTCGGTCGCCTGGACGCGTTCGACGGCACCCGCAACTTCATCTTCACGCGCCTGCGCAAGTCAGACGCGGGCGGGAGTTTTCAGGTCAACCAGGCGAACTTGGTCAGGCTCGACGCGGCGGTGAAGTTCCCGCCGCTCTGGTCGCGCAAAGCTCGGCCGCCGGAGCCCGTCGAGGCCTACCGCGAGCAACCCGAGCGTTTCCCGCCCGTCTGGGGCTTCAAGGATTACGACTGGGTGGAATGGACCATCGACACCAACACGGTGTTGGAGCGCAATTTCACCGAGACCCTCGGCGCAGGGGCTACCGTCGTGCTCGATCCCAGGAGGACCGGTTCTGTCTTTGAAAGCTCCATCCCGGCGAGGGGGCTGCACGAGCTCGAGTGGCTGGCCTACTACATCGATCCGCCGCGTTGGCCTACGGCGATCTTCGGCGAGATCAAGCCCGATCTTGCGGCGGCAGGCGAAAGCATCTTCCGGGTTCAGTGTGCCAGGTGCCACGAGTATGGCGATGATCAACGGACACCAACCGGCCTCATCAAGCTGCGCGGAATGCGGCCGGGGGAAGTCGGGACAGACCCCACGGCAGCGCTCAGGATCTCCTGCCCCGTCCCGGACACGGGTGCACTCGTGATCCCACCGAAGTCGTACACTGCCGAGGACTCGCAACTCCTGAAGGACTGCGCCGGCGTGACGGCCGGCACGGCTTTCACCGGCAACTCTTTTGCCGGAACCGTTAAAGTCGCGGTGGACAGCATCAAGCAGAAGGCCTTCGCGGCGGGCGGAATTGGCCCGGCGCAGCAGCGGACGATGGAGGATCTGGACCGACACGGAGCCGTCGCCTGGCGCGACACGCTGCTCGATACTCGACCGCCCTACGGTCCCTATGCCGCGAGGCCCCTGTACGGGATCTGGGCCGCGGCACCCTATCTGCACAACGGATCGGTCCCGACGCTCTACCACCTGCTGCTTCCCCCGGAGCAGCGGCCCAAGACATTTGCACTCGGCAAGCGCGAGTATGACCCGGTGAAACTCGGCTTTGCCGTCGATACAGCTTGCGACCAGGAGGACTGTGTCGTCGACACCACGCGGACCGGCGACGGGAATGGTGGCCACCTCTACGGCACGGACCTGACCGAGCCCGATCGGATGGCCCTTCTGGAATACCTCAAGACCTATTGACGCCGGGAGACGTGTGCATCAGGTGGCGGCCGCGATCATCAACGTTTGGGGAAAAATGCCGTCGGCTGGAGTTATAGTCGCCGGCAGCGACGAATTGAAACAGCGGGGCCGGCCGTAACCGGCCCCGTGCGCGACGCCGCAGCGGCTGAGCGCCGCGGGATCAGGGCGGGCCGGCGCCGACCGCTACCCCATAGGCGCTAAAATAGCCGCTTGTGCTTTGGAATCGCCTGTGATTCTACACTGGGATGACTTGCGATTCGCTATTGAACCGGGACTGGGCAGGGTGGTCGAGCGGCTCGGCGGACCCGAGGCGCTGGAGAGCAGTGCGCGTGAGACCAAAGCCTTCCAGCGTGCCCGAGCCGTCAAATGTGCGGTGGATATGCTGCGCCTTGTGCTGGCCTATTGCCTGGGGGAAGGTGGGCTGCGGTCGGTTGCGATCTGGGCCGCCGCGATCGGGCTGGTCGACATCTCCAACGTTGGCCTGCTCTACCGTCTGCGGCAGAGTGGCGATTGGCTGTCTCTGCTGATCAGCCGGATGCTGGCGGACGCCACACCCAAGCCGGCGCAGGGGCGTCTGATCCGCCTCGTCGATGCGACCGTGGTGCCCAAAGCCGGCTGTGCCGCCAAGCGGAAGAACGCCGTGTGGCGGGTCCACAGTGCATTCGAACTTCCCAGCGAGCGGTTCGGCTTTTTCGAACTGACCGATGAGAAAGGTGGCGAGCGGCTGGACCGGATGCCGGTGATCAAGAGCCTGCCCCGGAGCCTGCCCCCGGGTTTGACCCCCTACGGATTGCTCGATCGCCTCGGGCTGCTCCCCACGTCTCCTCGCGGCTCATGCAGTTGCCTCCGGCTTCAGGATGGCAGGTTCTCCTCGGTTGGATTGCACCTCCCTGACAAGGCACGCTCACGGACGCACGATGGCCGGGTCAAGCCCAGCCATGACGGGCGACCAGGACTTGGCATTACGCTCCGCCGGCTGATGCCATCTCCGGGCTTAGCCGGTAGCCGCCGTTTTCAGTGACCAACAGAACCGGGTTCCTCGGATGACGCTCCATCTTCTGGCGCAGACGGTAGATGTGCGTCTCCAACGTATGAGTCGTCACGGCAGGGTTGTAACCCCAAACCTCATGCAGAAGTATCTGGCGATCCACCGGGCGACTGTCCGACCGATACAGGAACTTGAGGATGGCCGCCTCCTTGCCGGTCAACCGGATGCGGCGGTTGTTGATCGGTTCGTGCAACAGCTTCTTGGCGGGTCGGAAGGTGTATGGCCCGACGGAGAAGACCGCGTCCTCGCTGTTCTCGAACAGACGCAACTGCGTGCGCAGGCGTGCAAGCAGTTCATTCGCTCGGAATGGCTTGGCAATGTAGTCGTTGGCGCCAGATTCCAGACCCCGAACAACGTCCGCCTCGCCCGCCGAGCCGGTCAGCATGATGATGGGCATCATGTGCCCTTGGCGCCGAACCTTGGCACAGAAATGACACCCGTCACCGTCAGGCATGCCTATGTCGAGTATTACCGCGTCGAAGCTTGCGCCGTCGTTATTGAATGCCTTGCCTGCTTCATCGAGTGTCGCTGCCACAGTGACAGAGAATCCATGATCCTCCGCAAGCTGCTCCGCCAACGTGTCCCGGAGCGACTGGTCGTCCTCCACCAACAGGATGGCTCGTTTGGCTGACATGGTTCTGTCCCCCTGCTTGGAATTGCCTTCTTGCCAGAAGTGCATCCGATTGCGTCACCCAACGCTCGGTTCCAATCGTGGCCAAAATTAGCCGCGTCATGTTCGCATTGTTGTGAGCCGCGAATGGAGCTGCTCAAGAAGTCGCGATGCAGAGGGCGACGAGCGTATCAATGTCGCCAGGCGACCAACTGCGATCGACACGTCTCCGATCTAAAGTGCTGCGACGTTAAACCTCGCCGATGGCCTTTCCAGGAATATTGAGGCGATAGCCGCCGCTCTCGAAAACCAGCAAGGAAGGAAATCGAGGGTCAGGCTCAATCTTTTGGCGGAGGCGGTAAATGTGTGTCTCCAGCGTGTGTGTGTTTACGTCTGCATTTTGACCCCATATCTCCAGCAGGAGCTTCTCGCGGTCCACCAGGTGGGCATCTGAGCGATAGAGATACCTGAGGATTGCCACCTCCTTGTCGGTCAACCGAATCCGGCGATCGTTGACGGAGTCGTGGAGGAGCTTCTTTGAGGGGCGAAATGTAAACGGCCCGAGCGAAAAGACGGCCTCATCGCTGCTCTCGAATGCGCGCCACAGAGCGCGCAGCCTTGCGAGCAATTCCTTGAGGCGGAACGGCTTGGCGATGTAATCGTTGGCTCCGGAATCGAAACCGCGAACAACGTCGCGTTCAGCGTCCCGTCCGGTCAAGAATATGACAGGCATCTTGTGTCCCTGCCGCCGAAGATCGGCACAGAAATCGCGCCCATCGCCGTCCGGCATGCCGACATCCAGTATCACGGCGTCGAACACCCGGCCTTCGCCCGCTATGATCTTCTCGGCCTCGGCGAGCGTCTCCGCGGTGAAGATGATGAAGCCATGCTCTCCCGCGAGGTGATCCGCCAAGATCTCCTGCACGACCGCATCATCCTCCACGATCAGGATCGATCGCCCAGCCGCCATGGTCATGCCCCCGGACCCGGGAGCTTCGTTGCCGCCGAGCATCTAATATACGAGTTAGGACCTATTCGCATTCCGACGGTAACGATATCGTGACGAAACCAGGGTGGCCGGCTCATCGGAAGCGCCGACCGATTCATTAGCTCGAGCCCGACAGGTGCTCGCACGGCCAGAACCGCCCTTGCCTCGTGCTTCCGGCCGCGTGACTATCGGTGGATACGTCCAGGTCACAATCAAAGGAAAAGGGCCCGTATCATGCTCGGCCGCCGGACCGTCTCCGCTCTGATCGCAGGCGCGATCGTTGCGCCCGCCAGGGCCTTCGCACAACCAATCCGCGCACAGGTCGTGTTTTACAATGCGGTCGGACCCACGCTGACCTGCTGGCATGCGGATATCGGCGCCGCAACGCTCGCCCGGCAGGGGAGTGTGACATTGCCGGCGCTGATCCAATACGCTTGGCAGCATCCGACAAGGCACGTCCTCTACGTGGCTTCCAGCAACTTCGTGCCGATGGGGAAGCCGGATGGCAGGCATCACCTGACCGCGCTTCACATCGATCCCGGGACCGGGGCGCTGACGCCATTCGGCGAGCCAGTGCCGATCCGCGCCAGGCCGATCAACATCTCGGTCGATCACAGCGGGAGCTGGCTGCTGACGGCGTACAACATCCCAAGCTCGATGACGGTCCATCGCATCGCGCCGGACGGCTCAATCGGCGACGAAATGAAGCAGGATGCGCAGATCGACGGTGGCATCTTCGCGCACCAGATCCGTCCGTTCCCCTCGAATGCAGCGCTGATCCTGATCACGCGCGGCAACAACGCCGCCGATGGGAAGCCAGAAGACCCCGGCGCGCTGAAGGTGAAGGCGTTCAAGGACGGCCAGGTCAGCGATATCGCATCGATCGCACCAGGCGGCGGTTACGGCTTCGGTCCGCGTCACATCGATTTCCATCCGACAAAGCCATGGATGTTCGTGTCCGTGGAGCGACAGAACCAGCTTCAGGTCTACCCTCTGCGCGGCGATAATCTGGAACCGCAGCCTGCCTACACCGTCACGACATTGACAGAGCCCGGCAATCTCCGGCCGGAGCAGATGGTTGGGCCGATCCATGCCCATCCGAATGGCCGGCTGGTCTATCTCGGCAACCGGGCGAGCGGATTGGTGGACGTTCAGGGCAAGAAGGTGGCCGCCGGCGGGGAAAACACCATCGCCGCCTTCAGCTTGGACCAGACGACGGGTGAGCCGAAATTGGTTCAGTCCGTGGACACGCATGGCTTCCATCCGCGCACGTTCTCCATCGACCCCACCGGGCGGATGCTGGTGGTTGCGAACCTGACAGCGTTGCCCGTGCGCGACGGCGACGGCATCCGCACCCAGCCCGCGACCCTGTCCACGTTCCACATCGACGACGCCGGCCGGCTGAGCCCTGGCCAGGTCTACGACATCGAGACCAACGGTCTGACGCAGTGGTGGAGCGGATTCATGACCCTGTGAGGCGACTGCAGGTCGCCAGGAGCCTGCTGCTGCTGACTGGAGGTTCTGCAATGGCGCAGTTGCCGTTCGACCTGCCGAAGCCGACACCAAAGAACGGGGCAAGCTTGTTCATCGCCCAATGCGGCACGTGTCACACGGTGGAGCACGGCGCCCAGCCGCGACAGGGACCAAATCTGGCGGGCGTCTATATGCGCAAGGCCGGCACGCTGCCCGGCTTCCACTACTCGGACGGGTTCGCGCAAGCCGAGTTCGTCTGGGACGATGCGCATCTCGATGCCTGGCTGGGCAGTCCGCAGCGGCTGATCCCGGGTGCGGTCATGCTGTACCATCAGGACGACCCGGCGATTCGACGCACCATCATAACGTGGCTGAAGGATCAACACTGATGCCAAAGCCGATCCATAGCATGATCCGCGTACTGGACGAGACGCGCTCAGTGGATTTCTACCAGCGGGCTCTTGTAATGCGGGTCGCCGACCGGTTCGCGTTCGACAGCTTCACCCTGGTCTATTTGTTGGGCGATACCGGCGAATTCGAACTGGAGCTGACGATCAATCACGGCCGATCCGATCCGTATGCGCTGGGCGACGGTTACGGCCACATCGCATTCGCCGTTGAGGACCTTGCCGCGGAACATGCCCGCGTCACGGCCGAGGGGCTGGCACCGACGCCGATCCGCGAATTCCATCGCGACGGCAGCCTGATGGCGAAATTCTTCTTCCTGCAGGATCCGGACGGCTACCGGATCGAGGTCTTGCAGCGTCACGGCCGCTATCGCTGAACGGCAATAATCCGGACAACATGGGGAGAGACGAACATGAGGCAAATGGACAGGCGCACCAAGGTCAGCCGCCGCGTGTTCCTGCGCGGCAGCGCGACCGCGGTTCCCGCTGCCGCCGTGGCGGCCGCCGGCGTCAGCATCGGCCCGGAGGCGGTGTGGGCGCAGGAAGCCAAGAACCTGAAGCCGCATATCATGGCCACGTTGGTACTGATGGCTCGTGATATCTACCCGCATGATCGGCTGGCCGATGTCTATTACGTGCAGGCCGTGGCGGGGTACGACGCGAAGGCCGGGCAGGACGCCGCATTCCAGAAGATGGTCGAGGAGGGCGTGGCGCAACTCGATGCGGCCGCGCAGCAGCACCACAAAGGCACCTATCTGGTGGTGGCGTGGGAAGACGATCGCGTTGCGCTGCTGCGCGGCGTCGAGCACGGCGCGCTGTTCCAGAAGATGCGCGGCGATTTGCTGGTCAGCCTGTATAACAACAAGGAGATCTGGCCGAAGTTCGGCTACGAGGGCGCCTCTGCTGACAAGGGCGGTTACATCAACCGCGGATTCAACGACATCGACTGGCTACCGCAGGTTTAGGGGAAGCGATAATGGCAACATTCGATCTGAACGATGACAGCGTGGTCTGCATCGTCGGCTCCGGAGCAGGCGGCGGTACGCTCGGCAACGAGCTTGCACAGAAGGGCATCAAGGTGGTGATCCTCGAAGCCGGAGGCCGCCATGAGATCCCGGATTTCATCAACGATGAATGGGCGAGCTTTACCCAGCTCGCCTGGAAGGACATGCGCACCACGTCGGGTTCCTGGCGCGTGGCACACGATTTTCCCAACCTGCCGGCGTGGATCGTCAAGTCGGTCGGTGGTTCGACGGTGCACTGGGCGGGCGCTTCGCTGCGCTTCCAGGAGTACGAGTTCAAGGCGCGCAGCACGTACGGCAACCTCGCCGGCGCCAGCCTGCTCGACTGGCCGATCACGCTTGCCGAGATGGAACCGTGGTACGCGAAGGCCGAGGACAAGATGGGCACGACGGGGACCAAGGGAATCCCCCGGCTGCCAGGCAACAACAACTACAAAGTACTGGAAGCCGGAGCGCGCAAGCTCGGCTACAAGGAAGTGCACACCGGGAACATGTCGATCAACAGCCAGCCGCGGGATGGTCGCGGCGCGTGCCAGCAGATCGGTTTCTGCTTCCAGGGGTGCAAGTCCGGCGGCAAGTGGTCGACGCTGTACACGGAGATTCCAAAAGGCGAGGCGACCGGCAACCTGGAGGTGCGGCCGAATGCGATGGCGCTGCACATCGAGCACAACGCACAGGGTAAGGTCAGCGGCGTTGTCTACGTCGATTCCGACGGGAAGCAGCAGCGCCAGAGGGCACGCGTGGTGGCAGTGGCGGGCAATTCGCTGGAGAGCCCGCGCCTGCTGCTGAACAGCTCATCGGCCATGTTTCCCCAGGGGCTGGCGAACAGCTCGGGACAGGTGGGGCGCAACTATATGCGTCATACAACCGGCAGCGTGTACGCGGTGTTTGACAAGCCGGTGCACATGTATCGCGGTACCACAATGGCGGGCATCGTGCGTGACGAGGCCCGCAACGATCCGAAACGCGGCTTCGTCGGCGGCTATGAGCTGGAGACGCTATCGCTCGGGCTGCCGTTCACGGCCGCGTTCCTCAATCCGGGCGCCTGGGGTCGCAGCTTCACCAGTGCGCTCGACGACTACCCAAACATGGCGGGCCTTTGGATCGTGGGCGAGGACATGCCTCGCGAGCAGAATCGGGTAACACTTGATCCAAAGGTGAAGGATCGGAACGGAATGCAGGTGGCGAGCGTGCATTTCGACGACCACGAGAACGACGAGAAGATGCGCAACCACGCCTACCGGCAGGGTGCCGCGATCTATGAGGCGGTGGGGGCGGTGCGCACCTTCCCCACGCCCCCCTATCCGAGCACCCACAACCTCGGCACTAATCGAATGAGCGCGAACGCGCGCGACGGCGTGGTGAACAAATGGGGCCAGACGCACGACGTCAAGAACCTGTTCGTCTCGGATGGCAGCCAGTTCACCAGCGGTGCGGCATGCAATCCTACCCTGACCATCGTCGCATTGGCGATAAGGCAGGCCGATGCGATGGCCGGAATGATGGGCCGGAATGAAATCTAGCCGAGGCGTTGCCTACCGCTCGGGAGGAACGATGATGCAGACGGTCGAGAAAGCACGAGGATGGTTGCTGCGGTGGATCGTGGTGGCTGTCTGCGTCATCGTTATCGGCCCGGTTCGCGCCAGCGCCGAACAGGTCGTCGTGAAGATGTGGATGCACGAGCACCCGCCGCGCATCGCCATCGACAAGGCGATCATCACAGCGTTCGAACGGGCCAATCCCGACGTCAACGTCCAATACGAGGTGATCCCGGTCGCGGAGTATGGCACCAAGCTGCTGACCGCATTTGCCTCGGGCGCAGGTCCCGACCTGTTCAACCAGTTCTCCGGATTGGTCGCGCAGTACTACAACGCCCGCGTGCTCGCCCCGATCGACTTCGCTGCCATGGGGTATGCCGATGAGACCGCGCTCACCAGCCAATATATGAATGGGTTCGATGGCGCGCGGTTCGCCGGGCGGCTCTACGGCGTCCCGACCGAGGTCAGCAACTGGTCCTGCTATGCTAACAACAAGATTTGGAAGGAAGCCGGCCTCGATCCCGGTCACGAATTTCCCGCGACATGGGAAGCCTTGCCGGCGATTGCCGAGAAACTGACGCAACGCGACGCCAACGGCGTGCCGCTTCGCCGCGGCTTCGACTTCAACTGGTCCAACCGCAATGCCGTATGGCTTACCTCGAGCACAATGCTGCACCAGCTGGGCGGCAACATTGTGGATGAGGTGAGCTACAAGGCGACACTGGATACATCGGCTGGACGGCGGGTGATGCAGTATTGGGCCGACTGGGCCAACAAGCTGCGGTTGGGCGGCCCGCAATACACCGACTCGCGCACGGACTTCCTCGCGGGCCGGCTTGCGACGGAATGCAGCTTCGGGATCTGGGGCGTCCCGCAAATGAAGGATGCCAAAATCGATTTCACCGTGATGCCCGCGCCACGGTGGTCGGACGCCGTCTCGGACAACGGCTTCGACGCCTATGCCTATTACATGATGGTCAACGCTCGCTCCCCTGTGGCCGTGCAAAAGGCCGCCTGGAAGCTGGCGCGTGCCTATACCGATCATGCGGCTGATCTGTTCACCGGCGCCGGCCTTTTCGTGCCCCGCAAGGAGGTGATGGACCTGCCCGCCTACAAGGCCGATCCGACAAGTGCCGTCTTCATCGAAGAGCTCAAGAAGGCGAAATTCTCGCCCCGCGTTGTTGGTTACGATCAGGTGGCGGATACATTGCTGCGCGGCCGTGACCGGATGGTGCAGGGAGGTGAGCCGGTGGCCAGCGTGCTCCCCGACGTGAACGAAGAGATGAATGCGGTGCTGCGGCGCGAGCGTGCGCGTGCCGAGGCCATGGCGAAGTAGCTGGGAGGCAATGTTCGCGATACGCCGCCGTCCGCTCAACAGAAAGTGGTGGGGGCTGCTCTTCGTCCTGCCGGTGGTCGCGTTCTTTTCGGTGTTCAGCGTCTTTCCGGTCCTGTTCGGCTTCTATCTGAGCCTGACCGACTATGACCTGCTCAGTCCACCGGAATGGGTCGGGTTGGCAAACTTCCGCAACCTGTTTGCAGATCGCCTGTTCCTGACCGCGCTGGACAACACTCTCGTCTTCGTGGCCGGCAGCACCGTTCCGGTCTGGCTTGCCTCCCTGCTGGCAGCGCTGCTGTTCGACCAGGCCTTCCGCGGTCGAGACATCCTCAAGGCGACCTTCTTCCTGCCGGTGCTGCCGCCCGTCGTGGTGATCGCGGTGGTCTGGCGCATGCTGCTGCATCCAAACGGCATCATGACCTGGCTGGTCGGCTCGTTCCGTGGCATCTCCGAGATCCGCTGGCTGGCCGATACCGTGCTCGCACCGTTGTCTATGATCGTCGTGCACGATTGGGCGGTGATCCCATTTTTCATGATGATCTGGCTTGCCGGGCTTGCCGGCATTTCGCCGGAGCTCCGCGAGGCGGCGCATATCGACGGGGCCAACGCGGTGCGCACCTTCTGGCATATCGAGTTGCCGCAATTGCGCGGCACGGCCGTGCTTGTGGCGGCGCTCAGCACCATCAACGCGTTCCAGACATTCACGCTGCAATATGTGCTGAGCCCTGATCCCGGCGGTCCTGCGAACTCGACCTTGGTGCTGGGGCTGCTGGTGCTGAAATACGGGTTCCAGTATTTTCGCATGGGGGATGCGGCGGCGGTGTCGGTGGTGATGTTCGGGATGATTCTGGCGGTGACCGCTGTGCAACTCTGGTTCAACCGTCGACCGGCCTGAAATGCATCGGCGCCGCATCAGCGCAGGCCCGGTGCTATTCCTGATCGCGCTCGCCGTTGCAGTGGTCTTCGCATTTCCGATCTGGTTTATGGTGACATCGGCATTCAAGGCGGAAGGGGAAATCCAGGCGATTCCCATTCACTGGCTGCCGCACGACTTCCAATGGTTTGCCCGCTTTCGCGAGGCCGCCGACTTCGCGCCGCTGTGGCGCTACTTCCTCAACAGTACCGTCTATTCGCTCGTGCACGTCTGTGTCACCGTCTTCTTCGGAGCGCTGGCCGGATTTGGGTTCGCCAAGTACCGCTTCCCCGGCCGTACATTCCTGTTCTTTTTCGTCATCTCCACCATGATGATCCCGTTTCAGATCCTGGTCGTGCCGCTGTTCATCGAGATAAAGGCGTTCGGCTGGGAGAACAGCTACGCGGGCCTCATCATCCCCGGCATGATGAACGCATTCGGTGTGTTCATGATGCGGCAATATGCCGCCGAGCTGCCGGATGAGTTGCTGGAGGCCGCGCGCGTCGACGGCGCCGGCGAGTTCCACATCTTCCTTCGCATCGTCATGCCGCTTCTTGTGCCCGCGCTCGCCAGCCTTGCCATCATCGTCTTCATTTGGGCATGGGGCGCTTTCCTGTGGCCATTGGTGATCGTGCAGGATCGCGAGCTCAATGTGCTGGCAGTCGGGCTGACCAACTACAGCCAGCCCTACCAGCGGCAGCCGATGTGGGGAGCGGCGATGGCGGCGTCGACAGTAGCGACGATCCCGATCGCATGCCTGTTCGTGTTCTTCCAGCGTTACTTCATCAAGGGCCTGACCGCCGCCGCGGTGAAGGGGTGATCAAGCGCTTAGGTACTGCCGAGAACCAGCCTACTCGGTTCCGCACAGGCCTTCGGCTCAGCCTCCCCGTCATGGCGGGCGAAGGCCCGCCATCCGCGACTTTGCTGATCACAGCAAGAAAAGACGTGGATGGCCGGCCTTCGCCGACCATGACGGTGTGTGACGACCGGCGGGCCACTAACAAAGGCGTCTGGCATTATCCCGCAGCGGATCCTCAGGTCCGCTGTCGTCAAGACTCCCTTGCCTGGTCACGCAGCGCGAACTTTTGGATCTTGCCGGTGGAGGTCTTTGGCAAATCACCAAAGATCACGCGTTTGGGCACCTTGAATCGCGCCAGCCGCTCCCGGCAGAACCTAATGATCTCGGCCTCGTCCACCGCATCCACATCCAGCTTCAATTCCAAAAAGGCGCAGGGCGATTCGCCCCAGGTGGGATCGGGCCGCGCCACTACAGCCGCCAGCAGCACGGCGGGGTGCTGCGACAGCACTTCCTCGACTTCCAGGCTGGAGATGTTCTCCCCGCCGGAGATAATGATATCTTTCGAGCGATCCTTGATCTCGATGTAGCCGTCGGGGTGCCACACCGCCAGGTCGCCCGACAGGTACCAATCGCCAACCAGCGTCTTGCCCGTCGCCTCGGGGTTTGCAAGGTAGCCCTTCATCACCGTGTTGCCGCGCATCATCAGTTCGCCCATCGTCAAGCCGTCCTGCGCAACCGGCGTCATCGTATTTGGATCGGCGACCATCAGTCCGGCGACGGTCGGATAACCGACTCCCTGGCGGGCCATGTTGGCGTAGCGCTGTTCCACCGGCAGATCGTTCCACTGCGGCTGCGCCACGCACGAAAGCGCGGGACCGTAGGTCTCGGTCGCGCCATACAGATGGGTCACGCGAAATCCGATCTCCTCCATCGCGCGCAGGATCGAGGAAGGCGGCGCTGCCCCACCGGTTGCGCAGTTCACGACGTGCGTGAACGTGGCACGCTGCGCTGGAGGGGTCTGCGCGAGCATGTTGAGAACGATCGGCGCGCCGCAGAGATGGGTGACGCGATGCCGCGCGATGAGCTGGAAGATCGCCGCGGGATCGACCTTGCGCAGGCAGACCTGCGTGCCTCCCACCGCGACCACCGCCCAGGGATAGGACCAGCCGCTGCAATGAAACATCGGCAGCGTCCAAAGATAAACACTGTCGAAACTCAGCCCGAACATCAGCGCATTGCTGAGTGCCGAAAGGTAGGCGCCGCGGTGGCTGTAAACCGCGCCCTTCGGATCACCCGTCGTGCCGGACGTGTACAGCAGACAGAGCGATTGCCACTCGTCGTCAGGCTCCCGCCATTCAAACGTCGGATCGCCGCTAACCAGGAAAGCCTCATATGTGATGTCGCCGATGACGGGCGCGTCCGGCACGCCGGGGTTCTCGATGTCGATCACGAGCACGTCGTGTTTTAACTGGACGCGTGCGACAGCGACCAGCGAGGCAAACTCGCGGTCCGCAATCAGCACCTTGGCGCGACCATGATTGAGCGAGAACGCGATCGACGCCGCATCCAGCCGGGTGTTCAGCGGGTTGAGCACGGCGCCGAGCATGGGCACGGCAAAATGCGCCTCGATCATCGCGGGGATGTTCGAGGCAAGAATTGCGACCGTGTCCAGACGCCCTACGCCGCGATCGGCAAGCGCCGAGGCCAGGCGGACGCAGCGCTCGTGCAGTTCGCCATAGGTGAAATGCCGTTCGCCATCGATCACCGCGAGTCTTCTCGCGGAACGCTGCCACACCGCGCCGCAGGAAACTGACCGGCGAAAGCGGAACAAAATTTGCGGGGCTGCGATCGAGTCCGGTCTCGAATGGATGGTCCGTGGTCTGCCTGTCCATTATTGTCTCCAGTACCTTGTGTCGCTCCGATCAGAGACCGCTGACGAGATGGCCGCCATCGACCGCGATGACGCTGCCGGTCATATAGGAACCGGCGTCGGAGGCCAGCAGGAGCAGCGCGCCGTCAAGTTCGCGCGCCTCGCCTAGCCGTCGCTGCGGGATGCGCCGGATCAGCGCCTTGCCGGCATCGCTGGCGAAGAACGCGTCATTGAGGTCCGTCTCGATGTAGCCGGGCGCAAGCGCGTTGACCCGGATGCCGTGCCGCGCCCACTCCAGCGCGAGCGCCTTCGTCATCTGCACCACGCCAGCCTTCGAAATCGCATATGGCGCGACACCGCCGGCCACGCGCACACCCAGGATCGAGGCGATGTTGACGATGCTGCCACGCTCCCCATGATGGATCATCCGCCGTGCGGCATGCTGCGCCACCAGCCAGCTGCCTTTGAGGTTGGTGTCGATCACGCTCGACCAGTCGTTGTCGGTCATGTCCAGCGCGGCGCGCGTTCCGGTCACGCCGGCGTTGTTGATAAGGATGCTGACCGGACCGAACTGCGCTTCTGCGGCGGCGAAAGCCTGCTCGACACTGGCTGCGTCCGTCACGTCCATGCGTACGCTCTGGGCCTGCGCGCCCGATGCGCGAATGGTCTCCACAGTCTGCGCGAGTGCTGTCTCGCGGCGTGCTGCCACGCTGACCCGGGCTCCGGCGGCTGCAAGCACGCCGGCGAAATGCCGGCCCAGCCCGCTGGACGCCCCGGTCACCAGCGCGTGCCGCCCATTCAATCCGAAAAGATCGGTCATGCGTCCGGCACCTTGTCCCAGACCAGGATCGACCGACCTTCCTGCCCGTCAAGATAGCTCCGATAGGGCGCGGTCGTGATCGTCAGCGTATCGCCTTTCAGTTCGAAGAACCGCACCTGATCGGTGCCGGTCCAGCCCTGGTTCCAGGAAATGTCGATATGGTGGATCACCTGCTTGTCGCCGAGCGTGTAGGTTCCGGCATAGGCCACCATGGAGCCAAGCAACTGCACGCCCTCTTCCTCGGTCGGCACGACATCGCGCGGCGCGATGCGGTCGCCGCGGGTGAAGATGGCGTACATGCGACCATCCGGCGCGTAGCCCAGATAGCCGTCCGGTTGTGCGCCGAACTGATCGTGCCGCCGTCCAGTGGCGATCACCTCGCGCACGTAGGACCGCAGCTTCCATGTGCCCAAAACCCTGCTGGCATTCTGTGTCAAAGGAATCCTCCTGCCTGACTGTTAGGCGCGGTCAGGAAATCGCCGATCAGATCAGCAATCTCCTCGGGCGCTTCCCAAATCGCGCGATGTCCGAGATCGGCCAGCGTTTCCAGGCGCGCGTTCGGAATGCGCGCGGCAAGGATTGCTGAGTTCCGCGGTTTCACCAGAACATCATGCGTGCCCGTCGCGACAAGCGTGGCGGCGCGGATGTGCGGCAGACGCCGATAGCTGTCGAAATTTCGCAACGCCTCCGTCTGGCGTCGCGCCACGAGCACCGAGGTGGGATGCTCCAGTTCGCGACGCATCTGCTGCTCGACGGCCTCCACGTTGGCCGCCAGATAGTCGGGCGAGTAGGTCACCGGCCATGACTGCCGTGCGGCTTCCTCGGCTGACAGGCCCTCGGTCACCAGGATGCGGCTGATCACCGACAATGGCGCGTGCTCCGCCCAGATGCCGCCGCAGAAAGTCGCGAACAGGATCAGGCGATCGACCCGGTCCGCGTACCGAATCGCAACCTCCTGCGCGATCGCTCCGCCCATCGAAAAGCCCAGCAGATTGGTGCGTGGGAGACCCAGTTCGTCCAGCAGTCCGATGACGTCTCTCGCCTGATTGCTGAATTCATATCCATCGTCTGGCTTGTCGCTACGGCCCGTGCCGCGATTGTCAAACGCAATGACGGAGCAACGCATTGACAGCCGGTCGACGAACGCTCCCGGCCACGCCCCGCCGCTCAGGCGATAGCCATTGATCAGGCAGACGGGCGGACCCTGCCCAACGACCTCATGGTAAAGCGACACCCCGGTGTTTTTGGTCAGCGGCATCGCGCCCGTCTTAGCTTCCCGCTGCCGTTCTGGCGAACCGGTATCCGCTACACATCGAAGAACACCGTCTCCCTCTCGCCCTGCAGATGGATGTCGAACACGTAAACCGTGCCCTCGGCCCGCTCCTCGCGCCGGGCAAGCAAAGTCTCACGCCTGATGTTGGGCTCGATCATCCGCAGGACGGGATCTTCCTCGTTCAGCACCGCCTCGTCCGCGAAATACATGCGTGTCGCAAGCCCGATGTTGATGCCACGCGAGACCAGCCAGAAATTCACGTGCGGCGCCATGGGCTTGTATCCACGTCTGCCGATCACCGCCCCGGGCTTTACGGTCTCGAACTCGTACAGGCCCGTGGTGAAGTCGGTACCCGCGCGGCCCCATCCACGGAAACCAGGATCAAGTTTCTTGGCTTCCTGCCGGTCCGCCGCGTGGTTGTAGCGACCGGCCGCGTTGGCCTGCCAGATCTCCACAAGGATGTCGCGGCAGGACTGGCCCAGCCCGTCGAGAACACGGCCCTCGATGCGAATGCGCTCGCCGGGCGTGTCCTCATCGGCCAGCACGTTGCCGAACGGCGTCTCAAATATGTCGAATCCGGCCTGCTGCGGGATCAGTCCGATGTGGACGTACGGCCCTGCGGTCTGGGACGGCGTCTCGGGCAGATAGTTGACCGTGGGGATCATGGCATTAGTTCCCATGCAACTTGTTTTCGAACAGCGTGGACCGCGTGCCGCGCAGCACGATGTCGAACCGATAGGCCAGGCTATCGATCGGAATGGCCGCATTCATGTCGAGCGGCGCCACCAGCCGCCGGCGCGCCGCCGGGTCCGGAATGGTGCCGAGGATGCTGTCCATGGCCAGCAGCGGGTCACCTTCAAAGTACATCTGGGTGATCAGCCGCTGGGCAAACCCCGAGCCGAACACCGAGAAGTGGATGTGCGCCGGCCGCCATGAGTTGACATGGTTACGGAACGGGTATGCGCCCGGCTTGACCGTGCGGAAGGCGTAGTGGCCATCCTCATCGGTGATGGTGCGTCCGCAGCCGCCGAAATTTGGATCGATCGGTGCGATGTAGGTGTCGTTCATGTGCCGATAGCGGCCGCCGGCGTTGGCCTGCCACACTTCCACCAGCGTGTTCGGCACCGGCCGGCCGTTCCCGTCCAGCACGCGACCATGCACTATGGTGCGCTCGCCGATCGGTTCGCCCGATTTCGCGTAGTTGAGGATCAGGTCATTGTCGAGCGGACCAATCTCGTCCCGCCCGAACGTCGGGCCTGTCACTTCTGACAGCGAGTTCTGCAGCGACCACAAAGCCAGGCGCGGAGAGCGCAGCACACTTGTCTTGTAGTCCGGCGTCAGCGCCGGCGGGTGCTGGCTCCGATCGCGTTGAATGAATTCCGCTTGCGGTATCATGGTCATCGATCTCCCTTGAAGGGGCATTGGCGGATCAGCGGGACGCCATCGTAGGCTTCCTGCCCAATTCGTGCATCGGCGTCAGATAGGTCTCCCGCGCGGTCATCACGGAGATTGCTGCGATAATCGCGGTGGCAGAGGTGAAGATGGCGACAGGCACCCATCCGTTCGGGCCAGCACCCATGATGGCGGAGCTGATCGCGGGCGCGAAGCCACCGAGGGCGAAACCGACCTGCGTGCCGATCGCCATGCCGGACAGGCGCACCTTGGTGTCGAACATCTCGCCATAAAGCGCCGGCCAGATGCCGTTGGCTGCACTGTAGATGACCCCGGACAGCAGCAGGCCGAACACGAAAATGAGGAAAATATCCGCCTGACTGATCGACCAGATGAACGGCCGGATCATCGCCGCCGAGCCCAGCGCACCCAGGATGAACACCGGCTTGCGGCCGATACGGTCAGCAAGCACGGCCCAGGCAGGGATGGCCGCCAGTGCCACCACGTTGCTCAGCACCAGCATGGTCAGCATCGCCGGCCGCCCGATGTGCATGGTGTTGACAGCATAGGACAGGGTGAAGACCGAGAAGATGGTGCTGACCACCGAAACCAACGCCGCGAAGATGACGCGCACCACGTCCGCCGCATGCTCCTGGAACAGCGTGGCCACCGGCAGCTTGGCCTGCGTGTGGGTCTTTTCCTCTTCCTCGAAGGCCGGGGTCTCCGGCAGGCTGCGCCGCACCCACATGCCGACCGCGACGACCAGGGCACTGAGGAAGAACGGGATCCTCCAGCCCCAGGACAGCAACTGGTCCTCCGGCAATTGCGAGATTGGCAGGAACACGAACGTCGCCAGGATCAGGCCGGCCTGCGTGCCGCTGAGCGTGAAGCTGGTGTAGAATGCCCGCTGGTCGGCCGGCGCGTGCTCCAGGGTCATGGAGTTGGCCCCTGCCTGCTCACCGGCGGCGGAGACGCCCTGCAGCAGTCGCAACAGCACCAGCAGGATGGGCGCCATGGGCCCGACCTGTCCGTAGGTGGGCAACAGCCCGATCGCAAAGGTGGAGATGCCCATCAGGAGCAACGTGAAGATCAACACGATCTTGCGGCCGAATTTGTCACCGACATGACCAAGCGCGACTGCACCGAACGGCCGGGCGATATAGGCGACGCCGAACGTCGCGAATGCCGCGATCGCCGCCATTTGGGGATTGCTGGACGAGAAGAATATCTTGGGAAGTACGAGTGCGGCGGCGGTGCCATAAATGAAGAAATCGTAGTATTCGACCGCGCTGCCGATCCAGCTGGCGAACGCTGCCTTCTTGGGTGTCCTTATCCCCACTGGTTCGTATTCGACTTGCGACAGACTCATGGCATGCGACATTAGGAATCCTCTCCATTCGGAATGATTTGGACGTCTTGCAAGGCGTCGAAGCGTCAGCCCCGGCAGTTCCTTCCAGGGCAGCAAAATGGCGCAGCATCCGCTCCGGATCGGGCGCGCTCGAACTTGGACCCGTTCGGGTCATGGTTCGTGCGCTTCGTCATGGCGTCCTCCCTGGCATCTTGTCTGAGCGGCTGCGTCGCTCACGGCGGCTTGCTTTTTCCGGGCCGCCGATGGTATGGACTAACTAGTTAATCCATGTCAACCCACAAAATGAATGGGCGCATTGCGGCGCACAAGGCCGGTGATGCTAATCAAATGCCGGAATCAGGAGGGCCGCGGCGTGACGACTGAGAACAATGACGCAGCCGGCAAGGAACCGCGGAAGCCGGACTCCGAGCGCACGCGTCAGGCGATCCTCGCCGCGGCACGCGAGGAGTTCGCCGAACACGGGCTGAGCGGCGCGCGCGTGGACGCCATCGCGGCCCACACCAACACCGTCAAGCGCATGATCTACTACTATTTCGGCAGCAAGGAGGGGCTGTATCTGGCGGTGCTCGAGGAGGCCTACGCCGACATCCGCCGGTTCGAGGGTGAACTGAACCTCGACCAGCACCCTCCCGTCGAGGCGATGCGGCGCCTGATCGAGTTCACCTTCGACTACGACGAGGCGCACCCCGACTTCATCCGCCTCGTTTCGAGCGAGAATGCGCTGAACGCCCGGCACATCGCCAAATCGACCTCCATCCAGGCGCTCAACCGGAGCGTCATCACGATGCTGCGGGACGTGTTGGATCGCGGCAAACGGGACCGGGTTTTTCGCCAGGATGTCGATCCGGTGGACGTGCACCTGCTGATCAGCTCGTTCTGTTTCTTCCGCGTGTCCAACCGCTTCACGATCCGCACCTTGTTCGGTTACGACCTGTCCGATCCGGAGTTGTGCGCGCGCCACAAGCGGATGCTGACCGACGCGGTGCTGAACGCCGTGCTGGCACGCAGCAAGAAGGAATCGCGAACAGTCGCATCCAGGGCGGCCTGACCCGTGTTCGTCGTCGTAAAGCGCGGCTCGTTCACCGCCGCCCGAACAGCCTCTCGATCTCGGCCTTCGAAAGCTTGAGGAAGGTTGGACGCCCGTGGCTGCAGGTGGCGGCACGCGGCGTCGCCTCCATCTGACGCAGCAACGCATTCATTTCGGCCGCGTTCAGTCGCCGCCCGGCGCGGATCGAGCCATGACACGCAAGCCGCGCAATCACCGCATCGAGCCTGGCCGCAAGGGTAGTGGCCTCGTCCAGTTCCTCCAGTTCATCGGCAAGGTCGCGCAGCAGCGGACCCGGCTCGGGCGAGCCGAGTGCGGCGGGGAGGGCGCGCACCAGGACCGCGCCGGGACCGAACGCCTCGATCTCCAGCCCGAGGCGCGCCAGTTCGTCGCCGCGGGCCAGCAGGCGTGACGCATCGGCAGGCGGCATGTCCACCACGGCGGGCAGCAGCAGCGGTTGCGACCGCACGCCGCCGTCCAGCATCTGCCCGCGCAGCGCCTCATGGGTCAGCCGTTCGTGCGCGGCGTGCTGATCCACCAGCACCAGCGAGCCGTCGCCGGCCACGGCGATCACGTAGGTGTCGAGCACCTGTGCCACCGGCGCGCCGAGCGGATGGTCGGGGTGCGGTTCGGCCGCGGGCAGCATGCGCGCCGCCGGCGCGGCACCGAAGGCCATTGACGTCTCTGCCATGCCGGGGAGCGGGACCGACCGGTAGGACACCGGGTAGCGATGCGAATTCGCCAGATGCAGCGCCGGCCGCGGCGCCGGCAGCGACGTGCCGGCGCCACCCGCAAGAGCGCGTTGGAGGCTGCCGATCACCAGGGAACGCACGGCGCCCACGTCACGGAAGCGAAGCTCGGTCTTGGACGGATGCACGTTCACGTCCAGTTCGTCCGGCGGGACATTGAGCCAGAGTGCAACGATCGGGTGGCGCCCGACAGCGATCACGTCGCGATAGGCGATCCGGACGGCGCCCTTCAGCACGGGATCGGCGACCGGCCGGCCGTTCACGGTGAGCGCCTGCGCCGCCCCGGTGGCACGGGTGACGGCGGGCGAGCAGGCGTAGCCGGCAATGCGGAGCGTCCCGCGTTCGCCGGCCACATCGACCATCCCATCGGCCGCCTCGGCCCCGAACAGCGCCGCAACCCGGGCCGCCCGCTCCTGCGGCGGCAGGTCGAACGCGGTGCGCCCGTCGCTCTCGAGCCGGAAGGCGACCGTTGGCGCCGCCAGTGCCAGGCGGCGCATCGCCGCCTCGGCGTGGTCCGCCTCGGTGCGCGGATGCTTGAGGAACTTGCGTCGCGCCGGCGTGGCGAAGAACAGGTCACGCACCACCACGCGCGTGCCCGGTGCACCCGCGGTCGGAGCCACTTCCGACGCCTCACCGCCCTCGACGCGGATTGTCGAGGCATGCGCAGCGTCGCGCGGGCGCGATGTGATGGCGAGACGCGCCGCCGCGCCGATCGAGGGCAGCGCCTCGCCGCGGAAGCCGAGCGTGGCGATGCGCACGAGGTCGTCGTCGATCAGCTTCGAGGTGGCGTGGCGAAGCACCGAGAGCGCGAGCGAAGCCGCGTCCATCCCGCATCCGTCGTCGGTCACCTCGATCCGGTCGATGCCACCGCCATCCAGGGCGACGGCGATGCGCGTGGCACCTGCATCGAGCGCATTCTCCACCAGCTCCTTCACCGCGGCCGCGGGACGCTCGATTACCTCACCGGCGGCGATGCGGTTGACCGTGTGCGCGGGAAGGATGCGTATCGTCGGCATGCTGCGAGGCCTGCGGGGAGGGGGGGCGGGGGGAGCATACCACGGGGAACAATGAGGGTACAGTCGAGACCAAGAAGAAAAATTCACCGCTGAGGCGCAGAGGGCGCGGAGAAGACGAGATCCGACAGGGTGAACCAACGGAGCCCGTGCCGCCAAGCCACCCGTGCGGTCAGACCGGTCAGCTCGCCTTCACTGCGCCCTCTGCGCCTCAGTGGTGAAAATTCCTGCTGCACGGAAGAACAATGCGCACAACCGGCTCCCGCCTCTTGGCAGCAATTGCCAGCGCATCGCACCATTGCGTTGACCCCACCATGCCGGCCGATCTAGATACTGCCGGGCGAACTGATCGGGTGTAGCTCAGCGGTAGAGCAATCGGCTGTTAACCGATTGGTCGTAGGTTCGAATCCTACCACCCGAGCCATGAAATCAACGGGTTAGCGTGCTTCTAGGCCCTACCGAAAGGCTCCACCCGGGACGGGGGCAACGTATGGGGCAACAGACTGCATGGCTGAGATGCGTTCGGCTGGCAGGGCGGCGGTGAATGTCTCGGGCCAGCACCGGTAAGCCGGGCAGGAAGGCTGTGGCACGAGCTGAGCAGCCGGACGATTTGGAGGCGGTGGAGGGGGTGAAGGAGTTCCTAGCGCGGATGATCCAATTCACCGTGAGTGGCAAGGCCCCCTCATCGATCGCCCGGGGCTGGCGAGCACATCAGGGCGTATCCCCGTTCTCATCGAGAAACCGATGTCACCGGCCTGCAGCCTGTCGGACTTAACACCACGCGGGCATCCGTCGAATCGTAACGTCGATTCGCAGCCAGTCCGGACAGTGTTGATGAGCAACTTCCGCCCGACCGACCGTGAGACCGGGTTCCTGATGCCGCCCTCGGTTGAAGAGTGGCTGCCGGAACAGCACTTGGCGCGCTTCGTGGTGGAGGTTGTCGAGGGGCTGGATCTGCGGGCGATGAGCCAGAGCTACCGCGGCTCGGGATCCGCCTGCTATCACCCGACTGTGCTGCTGAGCATCCTGGTGTACGGCTACGCCACCGGGGTGTTTTCCAGCCGCAAGCTGGAGCGGGCGACGTATGACTCGGTGGCGTTCCGCTTCATCGCCGGGAACGAGCACCCCGACCACGACACCATCGCGACGTTCCGACGGCGCTTTCTGAAGCAGATCGAGGGGCTGTTCGTGGAGGTGCTGAAGCTGGCGCGCGAGATGGGCGTGCTCAAGCTGGGCACGGTGGCCCTGGACGGCACCAAGATCCACGCCAATGCCAGTCGCCACAGTGCGCTATCATACGAGCACGCCGGTAAGATCGAGGCACAACTGAAGGCCGAAGTGACTGAGCTGCTGGCGAAGGCTGAAGCAGCGGATCAGGCGGATGTGCCAGATGGGATGTCGCTCCCCGAGGAATTGGCGCGACGCAAGACACGGCTGGCGAAGCTGGCCGAGGCACGCGCGAAGATCGAGGCTCGTGCGAAAGAGCGCTTTGAACGCGAGCAGGCGGAGTACCAGGCCAAGCTTGCGGCGCGGAAGGCGAAGGCCGAAGCCACCGGCAAGAAGCCCAGCGGCAAACCGACGCAGCCGCCGGTGGAAGGTCCGTTGGCGACGGATCAGATCAACCTGACCGATGAAGAGTTGCGCATCATGCCAGTGGCGGGCGGCGGGTTCGAGCAGTGCTACAACGCCCAGGCAGTGGTGGCGGCGGACAGCCTGCTCGTGGTGGCCACCGATGTGGTGCAGGCGGCCAACGACAAGCAGCAGCTTGAGCCGATGGTGGAGAAGCTCAAGGCGCTATCTGAAGAGCTTGGCCAGGTCGAAACCCTGCTGGCGGACAACGGATATTTCAGCGCAGCCAACGTGACGACCTGTGAGGCCGCGAACATCGTGCCGCTGATCGCGACCGGACGGGAAGTGCACCACCCGTCATTGGCTGAGCGTTTCGCTGCAGTTCCGACCGCACCGCAGGATCCCACCCCGGTTCAGTCCATGGCGCACCGGCTGAAGACGGCAGAGGGCAAGAAGCTTTACGCGTTGCGCAAGCAAATACCGGAACCCGTGTTCGGCATCATCAAGTCGGTGCTGGGCTTCCGGCAATTCTTGCTGCGGGGGTCGGATTGCGTCCGGGGCGAGTGGAGTTCTTGTGACCATGGCCTGGAACATAAAGCGGATGTTCGCCCTTTGCCCCGCCATTTGAGGGGGCACAGGGTCTCTGCATCCAAATTCGTGGATGCCATCGACAATTCACAGCGCATTTGAGAGTTTCTAGTCATCATGGAGCAGCGGAGCTTCCGCAAGGCGCGTCAGCCGCCTCCATCGAGGACGCCGCTCCGCTCCCACGACCCAACTGGTGAACTCAGTCCGACAGGCTGCTAGCAGGCAGGTGAGGGATTGGTGCCCTGAACCCCTGCCTGGTTCCATAAGCGGCCGAACGGGGCCGTTTGCCACGAAGCTCCGTCCGGCCTGACCCGGACGACGGTCCTGATGCCGTCGGGGCTGCCAGCATGCTAGCAGGGCGCCGCCGCCTCAAGTCCAGCTGTCTGCCCACAGCACCAGGACGATGACAAAGACGGTGACTGCCACAGCGATCGCGAGCAGGACCATCTCGGATCTCATCACCGATCCTCAGCCTTCCGGAGCCTCACCCCAGGCCCTCCGGCGTTCTCGGCGATGAACTCGACGCCTGCCGAGATCAAATGGTCTGAATACCGCGACTTTGCCCGGTTGCCTTCCTGGCTTGACCTCAAACCGCACCTTTTGGCCCTCGTTGAGGCGGACTAGCTAGTGTTTCGCGTCCTTGATTCCGACGGGGTTCTGTGACTCTCTGGCAACGGCATTCAACGTTACCGGGAATCGGAACATGTCGGAAGTCGCGGTCAAAAAATACATCGTCCGGTTGAGCCTGGAGGAGCGAGAGACGCTCGAAGCGCTGATCAGCAAGGGCAAGCATCCCGCCGCTCGGGTGCTCAAGGCACGGATCCTGCTCAAGGCCGACGTTTCCGAGGCGGGTGAGGGCTGGAGTGACAGCCGCATCGTGAAAGCCCTGGATACCAGCGAGGCAACCGTGTTCCGCACGCGCCAGCGGCTGGTCGAGGAGGGCTTCGAGGGGGTCCTGGCCCGCAAACATTCGCCGAACTCGGCGCGACGGCGCATCTTCGACGGCGCGGCCGAGGCCAAACTGATCGCCCTAATGTGCTCGCCACCGCCGAAGGGACGCGCAAAGTGGTCCTTGCGGCTGCTGGAAGACAAGATTGTGGAACTGAACATCGTTGAGCGCGCCAGCGACAACACGATCGGTCGCACGCTAAAAAAAACGATCTGAAACCACATCTGAAAAAGCAATATGTCATTCCGCCTGAAGCCAGCGCTGCCTTCGTCGCCAATATGGAAGACGTGCTGGACGTGTATCACCGGCCGCGCGACCCCGAATGCCCCGTCGTTTGCCTGGACGAGACCTCGAAGCAGCTGGTCGCCGAAACGCGTGTGCCGATGCCAGCGAAGCCAGGCCGTCCGGCGCGGCATGATTACGAGTATGAGCGCAACGGCACGGCCAATCTGTTCATGCTGTTCGCGCCTCTGGAGGGTTGGCGGCACGTCAAGGTGACGGATCGCCATACAGCCGTGGATTACGCACACCTGCTCAAGGAAGTCTCCGACACGTGGTTTCCGAATGTCCGAAGATCGCCCTGGTCCAGGATAACCTCAATACCCACAAACCCGCGTCACTTTACGAAGCCTTTCCCGCCGAGGAAGCGCGCCGCCTCGTCGAGCGGTTCGAGTGGCATTACACGCCCAAACACGGAAGTTGGCTCAACATGGCCGAGATTGAACTGAGCGTGCTGACAACGCAGTGCCTCGACCGGCGCATTCCCGACAAGGCGATGCTCACCGAAGAAACCGCCGCCTGGGAGGCTGAGCGGAACAACAAGCACTCCAAAGCTGACTGGCAATTCACCACGGCCGATGCCCGCGTGAAACTGAAGCGGCTGTGTCCATCAATATGAGCGACTCGGAGCACTAGGCTGCTTCGATGCATGGCAGCATCCACAACACGTATCGCCCTGTCGTGAGCTGGAGGGCGGACAGTTCCGGCTCCCCAACCAGTTCCGCAACCACGTCCAGCAAGTCCGACAGCTCGTAGCCGGCATAAATGCTCAAGCTCCTGTCCGCACGAAAATCGGGGCCGAATTGTATCGGATCCACCCGCACGGCCGTCACCAAGAACTTCGTTCGGCTGATCGAGACCGGACCCTGTAGAAGGATGGAACGATCCTCCGCCGGTCCGGCTTCCTCGATAAATACGCACGCTGCTCACCACCTCGTCGGCAATGTGCTCCTTCGTAATGACGCCAACGACGTTGTTAGCACGCGGCCGGCCCTGTCCTTCCACCACCACCCCCATAACGGCCGTACGGCGACCAAGTCGCGCAATCACGTCGAACACCGCAGATGCCGCACGCACAATCGTGTAGTTCCGCTGTGCCAGAGCGCCGAGGGTAATGTCGCGCGCCCCTGCGCTGACCGTCCGCCGCAACGCTGTGTTTACCCGCAACACGCCGACGATCAGATTGCCACGGGTCACCACAACGTGGCGCATGCCACTCGATGCCGGTACCATGCGCATGAATTCGTCGAAACTGGTTGCCTCGTCGATCAGCAGGAAGTCGCGCTCCATCGCGTCCCTGGCGCTGCGCACCAGGAACATATTGGCGTGCAGTGCCTTCGGAATCGGATGGCCGCGCCGCACCAGCTTCATGGTGTAGATGTTCTCGCGCGACAGCATGCGGCGGACACCCAGGCCCACTGCTACCGCCAGGATCATCGGCAGCACGATGTCGTAATCGCGGGTCATCTCGAAGATCATGGCCACCGCGGTCAGCGCTGCGCCGGTGGCGCTTCCCACCATCGTGCCCATGCCCACCATCGCAAATGCTGGGACACTGATCGGCAGGCCGGGGAAAATTATCGACGCCAGGGCAGCAAAAGCACCGCCGAGCGTCGCCCCCATGAATAGCGACGGCGAGAATATGCCACCCGATGAGCCTGAACCGAGGCTCACCGAGGTCGCGACGAGCTTGCATGCATAAAGCAGCAGCAGGAAGCCTCCAGTGGCAAGCTGACCAGTGAGGGTCGCCTGGATTGTGGCGTAGCCGACACCCTCGACGTAATAGTGCCCGCCCCAGCGCATCAGTGCGTAGATTAGCGCACCAACCAGCAGCATCCCCAGCATATGGCGCAGATAGCGGCCTGGTATTTTGTCGAAGCCATCTTCCGCCCAGTGCAGACTGCGGACAAAGACCGCTGCGGCCACGCCTACCAAGGCGCCGAGCCCAGCATACAGGAGCAGAACAAGGGCACTACTCGGCACCGCAGGTAGCGACGCTAAGTCGCTGGGAACGCTGAACGCCGGCTGCGCGCCGAAGAACAACCTGCCGATGAAGGTCGCGGTGCCCGTGGCGATCGCCACTGGCAGGAACGTATTCACGCTGATCTCGGGCAACATCAGCTCGGTGGCGAACAATACGCCGCCAATCGGCGTATTGAACGTGGCCGCGATGCCGGCGCCGGCGCCGGCCGCGACCAGGATGATGCGCTGACCCATCGACATGCGGATCACCTGGCCGAAAGTCGAGCCGAGCGCCGAGCCGATCTGGATGATCGGTCCTTCGCGTCCCACGGCAGCGCCGCTGCCGATGGCCAGTGCCGAGGCGAGCGACTTCGCCACCGCGACGACCGGGCGTATCACGCCACGGTTGTAGTAGATGTGTGCGGACATTGCGGGCGCAAGCTACGTACCCACTATACAGGTCGCACCGCCTCACCGGGCTATCACTGTGCTGGTGAGAACATCGCCAACGGTCGTGGGGTCTACTGTATGAACATTGGCGCCACGCATGTCGACGAAGTGGCTGCACGCGCAACGCTCACCGCACTTGAGCCCATCGGTGTGAAAGCCGCGATTGCTGCTGCTGAGCGACTTGAAGCGGATTACGACGGTGCGCTGTCCCAGTGGCGTCTCGCCGTAGAACGCACGAACTATGAAGCACAGCGCGCTGAACGTCGCTATCGGGCCGTGGACGCCGAAAACCGTCTTGTCGCTCGGGGGCTCGAGGAGGAATGGGAGAAATGCCTGCGCGAGCTCGACATAGCCAAGGCAGAGCTGCAACGTCGCGAAGTACTGCGGCCGAGAACGCTCAGCAGCAGCGAACGCGAACGTTTACTCGCTCTGGGCTCCGACCTGCATAAAGTCTGGCAGGCTCCGACCACCTTGGCACGAGACAAGAAGGAGCTGTTGCGGACCGTTCTTGAGGAAGTCATCATTACAGTAGACAAGCATCAACGCCGCGCGCAGATCGCACTGCGTTGGCGTGGCGGCGCTCTCACGGAGATTACCCTCGACTCGCCGCGTCGGCAGGCAGCAGTGCGCACCGACGAGGATACAATCGCACTGGTTCGTCGTCTAGCCGAGCATTACCCCGACGCAACCATCGCGGGCATTCTCAATCGTCAGGAGCGCAAGACCGCTTATGGCCATCGCTTCACGGCTAATCTGGTCGGCAACCTCCGCAGACATTGGGACATTGCATGCTTCGAGCGCCCAAGCGATCCGCCTGACGGTGATCTGCTGTCCGTCGTGCAGACAGCAGCAGGTACTCGGTACCGCGGAGTTGACCATTCATCGCTGGCTAAACGAGGGTA
Organism: uncultured Alphaproteobacteria bacterium; assembly: GCA_963780095.1. Taxonomy (GTDB): domain Bacteria; phylum Pseudomonadota; class Alphaproteobacteria; order Acetobacterales; family Acetobacteraceae; genus JAMXLO01. The sequence continues at coordinate 45,228 of CAWABH010000040.1, read as the reverse complement.
TCATCGCAGGCGAGCAACTTACGCCTGGAGCGCCGTGGCGCATTCGTTTAACAGATGACTTGCGCGCTCGCGTCGCCGAAGACGCTCCGGATGGTTATCTCACGGTCTACCAAACCATGCGTCTGTTGGGCGTCTCCAGACAAACAGTGTGGCAGCGCGTAAAGCGTGGCGAGATTCACGCGATCCACGTCAAGTACGGACGCAAAAAAGGCTTGCGCCTCAAGGTGATCCGCTCTCAACCCACACTCTTCAATCCAACTGCATAAGCTTGGGGGCAGTATGACACACCATCGAAGAAGTTGCGGATGTCGATGTCGAGCACCCAATTCACGTCTCGCGTCATCAGCGCCCGTTCGAGGGCCGTCAGCGCCTTATGGGCACTTCGGGCCGGGCGGAAGCCGTAGCTGAAGCCCAGGAAGTCAGCCTCGTAGATCGCGTTGAGCACTTCGGCCACCGCGCCTTGGACGATCTTGTCCTCGAGCGTGGGAAGGCCAAGGGGCCGTTTGCTTCCATCGGCTTTCGGGATGTAAGCGCGGAGCACCGGCCTGGGCCAGTACCTGTCCGCCGTGGATGCGTGCGTGCAGGCGCTGAAGATTTCCCTCCAGGTCCTGCTCATACTGCTCCATCGTTACCCGATCGACTCCAGGGCTCGCCGCACGCCGCTGTCGGCGGAACGCCCGTTCGAGCGCGTCGACATCGACGTGATGCAGCAAGGCCGTGAACCGCGTCCGGCCCGTAGCCATGGCCGCCGCGTTCACACGCTGAAGATGCGGCAGCAAGGGTTGCCAGCGCTGTGTCTGGCCCTTCGCCGCTTCCAGCGTGATCCCCACCGGCCGGCCCCTTCCCTCCACCATGTCGTTTCCTTCCATGGCTTCCGCGGTACTATGGGCCGGTCCGACTTCCAACCGCGGTGCAGTCAGCTCCGGTTATCCCTCGCTGGCTGCCCCCGCCGGTGACCATTCCGGCGGATGCGGCTGGATCTCCCAGGTTCCGGCACGATCCCTTCGCACGTGATGTGGCCTCAGACCCCGGTGGAGCGATGGCGCCTCGCGATGGCGGCGCCACACATGTTGCCTTCGGCTCACACGACGGCCTCGGCCTCCACAATGTCGTCATTTCGTGGCTCAATCCCACACCCCACGCAATCACTGTGTACGCTTCGGACCCCGCGTTGCCGCGGCGCCCGCAACACTCGTTACCGGGCGGCTCGCTACGCCTTACCCAGACGGGACTTTCACCCGTTGGATCGCGCCAGCTTCGCCTGGCGCACCGTGTGGTGACCCCTAACGCATCGGCCACGCGCAACGTTGCCAACGCAAGCGAAAACGGACGGCGAGGCTTGAGGCGACTCTTGATCAAACGATCGCGTGATTGCGGCCGTTCATCGCCCGACCGGTCACAGGAGCCGAAGCGGCACGTCCTCGAAGAGGGGCCCTAAGCCCTCGGCGATGGTGAGGTGCGCAATGACGGCATCACGCAGTCTCGTGTACGGCAAATCAGCGAGTATGGCCGTTTGTATCGCGGCCATCACCTCACCTGCCTCGGAGCCGATCATCGTAAAGCCTGCGATCCGATCGTCCTCTGCCCCAACCAGCACTTTCATGAATCCTTCGGTTTCGTCGGTCGCCAGCGTCCGTAGGACTTTGCGCATCGGTAGCTTTGCCACGCGGACAGGAATTCCCTGGCGCTGCGCCTCGCCCTCGGACAGGCCGACGCGCGCAAGCGGCGGATCCGTGAACACCACATGTGGAATCAGCCGATCATCAGTCTTGCGGTTTCCGCCAGCCATGTTGTCACGAACGATCCGGAAATCATCGACGAAGACATGCGTGAACTGTGGGCTGCCGGCGCATTCGCCAATCGCCCAGACGCCGGGTGCGGTCGTCTTCAGTCGCTCGTCGACCTCGATAAAACCGCGCGCGTTCACTGCGATCCCTGCCGTGTCGAGGCCAATATCGGCGGTATTCGCGATCCGCCCGACTGCTACCAGCAGGTGAGTGCCTTCAATCGTTCGTTCTCCGGACCCCGTGCGGACCGTTACTGATACAGAGTCTCCGTTCAGCCCATCGACACGGAGAGGTTGGGCGCTCACGACGATGTCGATGCCTTCACCGCCTAAGATACTACCCATCTCCATCCTGCTCGCTGGGCATGCCTCGTTGGCTATGGAGATGATCGGATCTTTTCCGGCCGCGCGAACAGTCGTTGCGGACCACAACGCGCAGTATGCCGTGCGCTTTGACTCCGTGGTTGACCACCGTGGCTCTCACCTGACGATTACCCAGCAGGACAGGCTAGTGCAAAACCTACAGGTCATCTTGCGCTCCTATCCCAAGGCGCTCACTGCTTCAGCACCAAAGTTGCTGCCAGGCGAGTACGAACTGCATTGGTCGGCTCGTTCGATGCTCGGCGAGACAAACGAAGGGTCAGTGCCGTTCACTGTGGGACGCTAGGTTTCCCCTCGCCATTTGCATATGCCCACCGCCGCCATTTGTGGGCTCCGTCATCCTGAAGCCATAAAGCCACACGCAATGGCACCGATAAGTTGCGCTTATCAGATTGGTAGCCACTGGGCATTTCCGTCGAGTGATCCCACGGTGCGACGCTGCATTGCGCTCGCAACGGTGTGAGCGATAACCGTGGAGGGATCCATATGTTTGCCAAGACCTTGCTGATTGGCGCGCTCACAGTGTCGGCTTGTATCCTAGCCGCAGCCGCGCCACCGCCGGTGGCCAGTGACGGGACAGTGAAGCTGCGGAGTGCCTACTCAATGGCGGAGACCATTGAGCGACTGAAGCTGGATATCGCCAGCAAAGGCATCACATTCTTCACTGCCATAGAACAGTCGAAGCTTGCCGAGGATGCCGGCGTGAAATTGCACCCTTCGACCCTGTTGATCTTCGGCAATCCCGCACTCGGCGTGCAGTTCATCACGTCCAATCCAATCGCTGGACTCGACTGGCCCGTGCGCCTTCTCGTCTTTCAGGATGACAACGGCGCGGTCTGGACGGCCTACACGGACTTCCAGTGGATCGCGCACCGTCACCAGATCACCAATCGCGACGCTGCCTTCAGCAAAGCCTCCGAGGTGATTGCATCCATCACCTCGAGTGTCAGGGCGCAATAGCCAACCCCGGTGCAAGGATAGGTCGCCCTTCAAGCGGCGGGAAGACGCGCGTCGTCCCGCCGCTCGACCCATTGCGGGCATAGCGGCGGCCACCGCTGATAGCCGGAACGCATCAAGTCAACAACGCATCGGCATTTTTGTTCGACCTGCAATTTCGCAATTCTGCCGGCGTCCGCTCTGGCCAGGCAGGTCAGGCGCAGCAAACAGATGGAGCCCATGCCATGACACGCACCACCAGCAAGTTCAGTCGCCGCATGACGATGGCCGCCGTGCTCGGCGCAGCCGTTGCCTTCAGCAGTGCCGCACACGCCGGAAGCTGCCCCGCCGACAAGATGCGGCCCGACGGTTCCGGCGAGAAGATGACCAGCACGCCGGCGAAGGACGTTACCGATGCGGTCCTCACCTCAATCGACCTGGCCAAGGAACCGGCGGCGGTGAAGGATCGCCTACTGCGTCTGCGCCGGCTGGAGATCAAGTCCGGCGGTGTCGTTCCATGGCACGCGCACGCCAACCGTCCCGCGATCATCTACATCATCCAGGGCGAAATCGTGGAATATGCCAGCACCTGCGCCGTGCCGATCGTGCATCGCGCCGGCGAGGTCGCGACCGAGACGCATGCCACCGCGCATTGGTGGAAGAATCTGGGCAAGGAAACTGTCGTGCTGCTGTCAGCCGACTTCTTCCCTGTGGCCGCCTCAGATCAGCACATGATGTAGGCGGCACGTCGACCTGCCCCATCCCATAGCCAGTGAGCCTGAGCCATGATGCCGATAACTCTTGTCGCCGCAGTGCCAACGCCCATCAATCGGCCACGCAGCACTCACGTGCTACTGAATACGCTGCTGGTGGGTTTGATCGCGTTTCTCACCGTCGTCGATCTGTTCGCGACGCAGGCGATCCTTCCGGCGCTGACGCGCGCCTACGGGACCTCTCCGGCCGTCATGAGTTTCGCGGTGAATGCCAGCACGATTGGCATGGCGGTGGCGGGTCTGGCGATGGCAGTCATCGGCCGGCGGATTGATCGCCGCATTGGCATCCTGCTGTCACTGTTGCTGCTCTCGATGCCGACGCTGCTGCTGTCCACGATGCCGAGCATCCCAGTCTTCACCGGCCTGCGGGTCTTGCAGGGTCTGTGCATGGCGACGGCTTTTACGCTGACGCTCGCCTATGTCGCCGAGACAAGCGGTCCGAGCGAAGCGGCCTCGGCCGTTGCCGCCTACATCACCGGCAATGTCGCAAGCAATCTGTTCGGCCGATTGCTGTCCGCCGCCGTCGCGGACCACTTTGGCCTGGCATGGAATTTCTCGGTGTTCGCCGCACTGAACCTGTGCGGTGCACTGCTGGTGTTCGTGGCGCTTCGCCGTAAGGCGGCGAAGCCCGCGAACGACATGGCGATGATGAGCGCGTTCAGCGCCTGGCTCGACAATGTGCGCGACCGTTCGCTGCGGGCGGCATTCATTCTCGGCTTCTGTATCTTGTTCGCCTTCATCGGCACCTTCACCTACGTCAACTTCCTCCTGGTGCGGCAACCGTTCGAGTTGGGGATGATGGGCCTCGGGTTCGTCTACTTCGTGTTCCTGCCCTCCGTCGTGACCACGCCGCTGGCCGGCCCAGTCACACGCAGGTTTGACGCACGGTTGACCGGCGCCGCTGCGCTGTTGCTCGCCGCACTCGGCCTCCCGCTGCTGTTGTCGGCGACTTTGTCCGCAGTCCTGCCCGGCCTCGTGCTGATCAGCGTGGGCACGTTCTTTGCGCAGGCAGTTGCCACCGGCTTCGTCGGCCGCGCCGCCCGGGCCGACCGCGCGGCGGCGAGCGGTATGTACCTGGCGAGCTATTTCTTCGGTGGCCTCATCGGCAGCGCTGTGTTGGGGCAGGCATTCGACCGACTCGGCTGGACCGCCTGTGTTGCCGGGATTGGGCTGGCGCTGTTCGTCGGCGTCGCCATGACGCGCCGGCTGGTCGTGATCGAAGTCAAATCGTGAGAGCGAACATGCCGACACAGGCAAACATCTGCCCGCATCACTCCGAACAACAGACGCGGCGTCACCCTGACCATGAAGGACCCATGAGAGTGGTGGTGATCGGCGCCGGCTTCGCGGGACTGAATGCCGCCAAGTCGCTGTCCCGCATGCCGGTCGCACTCACCGTCATTGACCAGCGCAATCATCATCTGTTTCAGCCGCTGCTTTATCAGGTGGCCACGGCAGGGCTATCGCCGGCCGATATCGCTACGCCCATCCGCGGCCTGTTCAGTGGGCAGCGCAATGTCCGCGTGCTGCTCGGCCAGGTGACAGGCGTCGATACCCAGGCGCACGAGGTGCTGTTGGATGACAAGCGCGTCCCATACGACGCGCTCATCGTCGCCACCGGCGCACGCCACGCCTATTTCGGCCATGACGACTGGGAGCCATTCGCGCCGGGACTGAAGCAGATCGAGGATGCAACCGCGATCCGCCGCCGCATCCTGATCGCGTTCGAGCACGCCGAGGCCGAAGAGGACGCGAACGCACGGCGCCGACTGCTGACTTTCGCCGTTATCGGCGCTGGCCCCACCGGCGTGGAACTTGCTGGCGCCATCGCCGAATTGGCCAAAGTCGCGCTTGCGAAAGATTTCCGCACGATCGATCCACGTGACGCACGCGTCGTGCTGATCGAGGCGGGCGACCGCGTACTGTCGGCCTTTCCGACATCCTTGTCGCGCAAGGCGCACGATTCGCTGACCGCACTGGGCGTTGAGGTGCGCACCGGCGCCGCCGTCACCAATTGCACGGCGAAGGACGTTGCCGTCGGCGATGAACGCATCGCCGCCGGGACGATCCTGTGGGCAGCCGGAGTCATGGCGTCGCCGGCGGCGCGCTGGCTGCACGCCGCGCATGACCGTGCTGGGCGTGTCACCGTCGAGCCCGACCTGACCTTGCCCGGTCACCCCGACATCTTCGTCATCGGCGACACCGCTTGTGTGTTTGGATCGGACGGCAAGCCGCTTCCGGGCCTGGCGCCGGTGGCAAAGCAGCAGGGCCTCTATGTGGCGCAGTCGATCCGCGCTCGCCTGGCAGGCGCGTCGGTCGCGCCATTCCGCTATCGCCATCTCGGCAGCCTTGCCACGATCGGACGTGGCCGTGCCGTCGCCGACTTCGGGTGGATACGATTGTCGGGGCGGCTGGCATGGCTGTTGTGGGGCCTGGTCCACATTGCCTTCCTGATCGGCTTCCGCAACCGAATTGTCGTGCTGATGGACTGGCTGTGGGCCTATCTCACGTACAAGCGCGGCGCGCGCCTCATCACCATGGGGCCGATGCAATGAGCACTCGGCTATCCGACCGACAGCTTCTCGACCTCGGCAAATTCGGCGGCCAGGAAATCGATCATCGCGCGCACCTTCGCAGCCAGCAGACGGCGCGACGGATACACGGCATGGATCGGCAACCGCGTCGGCTCGAACCGCTCCAGAATGATGCTGACGAGACCACGATCGATCTCGTCGGTGAACAGCCAGACCGGTACCACGGCGATGCCGGCGCCGCCGATCACCGCCTCGCGCACGGCTTCGGAATTATCGGCGCGGAAGCGGCCACGGACATCGACTTGCACCGGTCCCTCACTGCTCTCGAAGTGCCAGCGATGACCAGTTGCCAGCCGCGTGTAAATTACGCAGTCATGCCGCACGAGATCGGCCGGTGTGGTCGGCACACCGCGTCGGTCCAGATACGACGCGGCCGCAGCCGTCACCCGCCGTGTCGTGCCGATGCGTCGCGCCATCAACGATGGGTCCGCCAGGTCGCCCACGCGAATGGCGAGATCCAACCCCTCGCCGACCAGATCAACGAAGGCGTCGTTCATCACCAGTTCGACCTCGACGTCCGCGTAGCGGTCGAGGAATGCCGGCATGCGCGGCGCGACGTGCAGGCGGCCGAACGCCACCGGCGTCCCAGTCGCAGCAACCCACCCGGCTGACCCCGCCGACGGCCCACACTGCCCTCCGCTTCGGCGACCGCCTCCAGGGCACCGCGGGCGCGTTCGTAGAATTGCCTGCCGTCATCGGTCAGCGTCACGGCCCGGCTGGAGCGGTTCAGCAGGCGCACATCGAGATGCGCTTCAAGCGCGGCGATCGTGCGGCTGATCGTCGGCTGAGACGTGCTGTTCTCGCGCGCGACGACGGTGAAGCCACCGGTCTCCACCACCCGGGCGAAGAGCCGCATGCCGGACAAGAGATCCATCGCGCCTCCATTGATACGCTGAGCGTATCGCGCCGATCCGCAGCGTAGGTGTTCCGGGGCACAACTGCATAGATCATATTGCCAGCCCACGACCGGGAGGGATGGGATGAGCCTGCGCGAGGAACTTGCTGCCTTTGCGGCCACGATGCCGGCGCGTCGGCCACCCGAACAACTGGCGATCATGGAGCAGACAACGCGGGAGCTGATCGCCAGCGGCATCGGCGAACGCGCCCTCAAGGAGGGAGATCACGCCCCGGACTTTGCCTTGCCTGACGCGACCGGCCGTATCCACGCGCTCCGCGAAGTGCTGGAGCGCGGGCCTGTCATCCTGACCTTCTATCGCGGCGGCTGGTGCCCGTACTGCAATCTGGAACTGCGCGCCTATCAGCGCCTGCTGCCAGAGATCAGCGGGCTTGGCGCCAACCTGTTAGCTGTGTCACCCGTAATCGGGGCATAACCCCGGGGTAGCGCTGAATTTTCTGTTTGCCTCGGCTCGGGTGAGTACGATTCGCTCATCACATGCCGCCGCCTTTCGATCCGTCTGGTCTACCGCGCGCCCTGCTGGAAGCTCAGGTGGCGGACCTGCTGGGCGAGAACTCGGAGCTGAAGCAGATCGTGGCGGCGCAGCGCGACGAGATCGCCCGGCTGAAGGGTCTGAAGGGCCGGCCGTCTATCAAGCCGAGCGGCATGGAGAAGGGAAGCGAACCGAAGCGCGGCGGCAAGCGATCCAAACGCCAACGCCGCGGCAAAGTGACGCCACGGGTCACACCCGAGACCGAGGTGCTGCGGGTGGCGCATCCGACGGGTTCGCAGTTCAAGGGTTACGAGCCGTACCAAGTGCAGGAGTTGGAGCTGACCGCGCGGGTGGTGCGCTACCGACGAGAGCGCTGGCTGACGCCGCAGGGCGAGACGATCGTGGCGCCGCTGCCCAGCGGCATTCGCGGCCATTTTGGACCCGAGCTACGCCGCTTTGTGCTGATGCAGTATCACCAGGGCCAGGTGACGGTTGAGCGCCTGGTCGCTTTGCTTCAGGCAATCGGCATCAGCATCTCCCGAGACCCGCGAGGTGCTGCGTGCCGGCCTGGAAACGGCAGACTGATCAGCGTGGACGACACCGCGCGCCATCGCGGCGCCAACGGCGTCTGCACGCAGATCGGCATGGGTCAGTGACGGCAATTTAACGTCGGCCAGCACGCTCTCTGTTGGATTCACGCCGAACGCCTGGTGCACAAACTGGAGACGTTCACTGACCAGCAGCGTGTCGCCCAGCAGCATGTCCGCGGGCTGATCTGGTGGTTCTATGCCGACCTGAAGGCCTACCAACTCCAGCCGACGCGGCGCCGACGCCGTGAAATGCGGGCGCGCTTCGATCGCATCTTTCAACGGCGCACAGGCTTCGTCACCCTCGACCGCCTGCTGCAACGGCTGCACGCCAACAAAGACGAGCTGCTGATGGTGCTCGATCACCCTGGAATTCCGCTGCACACCAATGGCTCGGAAAACGACATCCGCTGCCAGGTGACCAAACGCCACGTCAGCGGCGGAACCCACAGCGACATCGGTCGCGACTGCCGCGACGCATTCCTCGGGCTCGCCAAGACCTGCAGGAAGCTCGGCATCGCGTTTTGGGATTATCTTGGCGCCAGGCTCGGCGTCTGCGGCGGTCCTTCCGTCCCGCAGCTTCCAGACCTCATCCGCTGCCGCGGACAGCCCGCCTGACACGGCAGCCGCCCGGGGTTATGCCCCGATCACTGTCACCCCAGACGCCGGACCGGTCGCTCTCGACCGCGCAGAAACGCACTGGCATTTCCGGTGCTGAGCGATGTCGGCCTGCTCGCCGCGGCGCGCTTCGGCATCGTATTCGAGCTGCCACCGGAATTGCAGGCGCTGTACGCGGCGTTCGGCAACGAGCTGCCGGTGGTCAATGGCGATCGCACATGGCGCCTGCCGATACCAGCCACCTACGTCATCGCGCCCGATGGCCGTATCGTGCTGGCCGGCCTGGATCCCGACTACCGGCACCGGCTCGACCCCGAGGGCGTCTTGGGCGCCCTACGCTCGCTACACACGACGCGCGATGCGGCCTGATCGCGAGAATGCCAAGCTCATCGGGCGCGACGACCGGGTTCCTGGCGGGCTGTGTGTTGGCGCTGGGCGCGCCAATCTCCTTTGCTGCGGCACGGGCCGGAATACTCAACGGCATGACGCCAGGCGACCTGATCCTGCTGCGCTATCTGGTCGCCGGCCTGATGCTGCTGCCCGTGCTCCTGCACCTGGGCATCGAGAACCTGGCCGGTGTCGGCTGGGGACGTGGCGCGATCCTGTTGCTGACCGGTGGCCCAGTGTTCGCTCTGCTGCAAACCGGCGGTTATGCCTTTGCGCCGCTGGCGCATGGCGGCGTGATCGCCCCCGCCGGCGTGACCATCTTCAGCACGGCTATCGCGGCTGTAGCGCTGCACGAGCGGCTGAGCCGATCGCACCTGGTGGGCGCGGTATTTGTGGTTCTGGGCATATTGCTCATCGGCTGGGAGGGGCTGACGGCGGCGTCCGGCGCTCGTTCCTGGATCGGCGACGTGCTGTTCGTCGCCTCGACCGTGCCTTGGGCGGTATTCACGGTTCTGGTGCGGTACTGGCGGCTGGATGCATTGCGCGCGATTACCGTGGTCTCAGTGCGGTCGATGGGCAGGCTTACCTAGCGGTTGCCGGCGTGAACCACTTGCTGAGCCTGCCGATTGGCCAACTCGCCGGGCAGGGGCTGGCACAGGGTGGTGTGCAAGGCGTGCTGGCGACAGTTGGTTACACCCATGCGATCCGCGTGCTGGGAGTGAGCCGCGCGGTGCTGTTTCCCGCCGCGGTGCCGGCCATGTCAGTGCTGATCGGCATCCCGGCTCTCGGCGAGATACCGAGCCTGACGCAATGGCTCGGCCTGGCACTCGTCACGATCGGGCTGCTCACCGCGTTGGATGTACGGCGCCGGATCCTGTTCCAACGAAAACTGTGCCTCTCATGAATGATGCGAACAGGAGAGCGAGCCGCCATGGCACGCATTGAGGACATCCCACAGCCGACACGCGATGCGATCGCTGACCTCGTATGTCAGCCGTTCGATGCCGCGCCGTTCGTGGCCGGTCCGCCACTGGCCGAACGCCGCGTGGCCATCGTCAGCAGCGCGGCATTGATCCGGCGTGGTGATGCACCGTTCCCGTTCGGCAGCCCGGAGGTACGGTTCCTGCCGGCCGATGTGCCGCCGGGTGAACTGCTGATCAGCCACGTGTCAATCAATTTCGATCGCAGCGGCTATCAGCGCGACATCAACACGGTCTATCCGCTGCAACGTCTGCGCGAGCTGGCAGACGAGGGTATTATCGGCGGCATCGCGCCCACCCATTACACCGTGATGGGTTCCACCGATCCGGCGACGATGGAAGATTCGGCGGATCAGATCAGTGGCCAGTTGCGGCAGGAACGCATCGATGCGGTGCTACTGAGCCCTGTCTGACCCGTCTGCACGCGCGCCGTGACCGCGCTCGCACACATGCTTGAGACACGCGGCACTCCGACGGCAGCGATCGGCCTGGTGCGGCCGCACATGGAGCAGATGCGTCCACCGCGTGGGCTGTGGACGCCGTTCCAGCTCGGCCGGCCACTGGGCGAGCCGGGTGACGTGGCTTTCCAACGCCGCGTGCTGTTGCAGGCGCTCGGCCTGCTGGAACGGCGCGATGGTCCGGTGATCCTCGAGGATTTCCCCGACGATCCTCCCAACTGGTTGGACACTTCAGGTTGGCAGGCGCCGGGGCTTCCGGCGATCGAAATGCCAGAGACACCGGCGGACTGGGAAGCAGCGCTGACGCGCGAGATGACGGCATTGCATCCAGCCTGGCAGCGTGCATGGGCTCGCTTTGGACGAACCACCGTTGGGCTGAGCGGCCAGGCGCCGGAACTCTGGTCGGCATTCGCGGGCCGTCTCCTGGCAGGAGAGCTGCCGACGGTACCACCACACGCGACGGCAGCACTGGCGCTGCGCTTCCTCTGCGACGACATCAAGGCGATGTACAGCGAGGCAGCGCAGGCGGATGGCACGCCGCCGTCCAGCCGGCAGATCGACACGTGGTTCTGGTCCCGGACGATCGCCGGCAGATTATTGATTGCGCTGCGGTCGATGGCGCTGCAAAGCGCGAACAACGCGCTGAAGACTGTAGGCGGGCGGTTCTTCGTGCCGGTACCGTTTCTGCCGAGTAGCCGCTGACGACATCGGTCCCGGCATTGGCTTCGTACAGGATCGAGTTTTGTGCCGCAGCGAGCTCCTCGCTGCGATAGCGCGGCGATGATAAGCACGTCGTATCGCGCCGATGCTGCATCGGCATTTCCGACGAAAAGATACGCTGGATAGGTTGGCCTCGCTGAAGATGACAACAGGAGGATCAAAATGAAGGCGTTCACCACACTCGTCGCGGCTGCCGCATTGGCCGCATCCTTTGCGGCGTCCGACCTCGCAGTCGCTTCCAATACACCAGCAACCAAATCATGTTGGTCGATCACAGCATGCGCACCAGCCAGCTGATCGGCAGCCAGGTGTACAATGACCAGGGACAGAGCATCGGTTCCGTGATGGACGTACTGGTGAAGAGCGGCGCATCCGATCCGACAGTCGTACTGTCGGTGGGCGACTACGTCGGTGCCGGAGCAGAGATAGTGGCTGTCCCGCTGAGCCACATCAACCTGGATGGCGCGAAGCCGACTATGGCGGGTGCGACGAAGCAGATGCTTGCCAGCATGCCAACGTATCTGTTCCCGCCAAACATGAACGGGAACGGCTGAGCAGGTTGCAAAAGCAAGAGCGGTCGGGCAATGCGCTGCCCGGCCGTTTTGCTTGAGTACAGTTAACTCGAATCATTATCCGTTTCTCACATATGTCGCTACATGAGCCTCGTGCAACACCCCACCCTCTATTGGTTCGGATTGACCGCGATGACCGCGCGTGTATCGGAATAGCCGGCATGCAGCGTGCATGAACGCTCGTCGGACCGAATTCTATCTCCTTTGTGTGGTCCTCACCGTCGAGCGTCGGCGCACGTACACGATGACGTCAACCGCATGCGCCAAATCCTGCCTCAGGCGGACAGACCACCGAGACGCCGGTCGACGCATTTTTGGAGCAAACCGGGACCAGACCGCAAAACCTCGCCCTCAGGAAATTGCTGGCGGAGTAGTCGAGCTATACGCCCATCCAGGCTCGGCCGCGCTCATCGGCGAAATGCGCAGGCCGGGAAAGCGGCCGCCATCATAGTGCTCTTCCAGCTCGGCGCGCTCGATGAAGGCGCCGCGGGGATCTATGACCCGGCGAACATCAGTGCCCCGAGCAAGAAGCTCGCACGCCGCGTGGATCGCGGCATCGCGCGACCGAGCCGCTCGCGAGCGGGGTAGCTGGCCTGGTTCGGCGTAAACAACGTGCCACATCGTCGACTGGCTCCGATCGTTTGTTCCTGCTTTGCTCTCTCTCCAGGCCGAAAAGCAAGCAGGATTTGTCCCTCAGACGAAGCGTCGGCAAACCAGTTGCGGTCGTACCACAGCGTTGCAATGCAGCAACGGGTAAGGATTTCTGAGGAGGCGTGGGAGGGGCCTATCCGGCGGTGATCGTCACGCGCGCCGGCTGGAATGAGCTTGCGGATGTGCTGCTCTATGCGGGTGCGATAGCGGGCGAACAATTCCCAGAAGGCAGCGGCGGTGTCCGTCATCGCAGCGGCTTGCTAGGCCGAGCTGCCGGATGACCGCCTGGCGCTTGTCGTAGTATCAAGACGATGTACAGCAACGCAGCCGCAGGCGGACGGCACGTCGCCGTCCAGCCGGCAAATCGACACGTGGTTGTGGTCCGGATGATCGCCGGCAAGCTGTCGATTGCGCTGCGGTCGATGGCGTTGCGAAGCGAGAACAGCGCGCAGAAGACGGTTGGTGGGCGGTTCTTTGTGCCAGTACCGTTGCTCCCGGGTTAGCTGCTGACGATTTCAGCGCCGGCCTTGGATTCGTGCAGGATGAAACCTTCGATCGTATCGAACTCGCCCTGCCACGGAGCATTGGCGATCAGGCGACGCGTATCGGCGTAGCCGGCTTCCCACCGCGCACGGATGCCGGCTGGACTGAAGTCGATATCCTTCGTGTGATCCTCGCCATCGAGCGTCGGCGCGAGCAGGCGAACGACGTGCATGCGCGTGAGGCAGCCATACCCTGCAAGATCCTGTACTTCGGAATCCTGGCGCAATTGCTCTGGCATACGCTTCACAAGCTCGGATACGACGTGCCGTAGCCGGTGCAACTGCTTTTGCCGCATGATGTGGGTTAGCGCTCGGCTCGAATACTGGATGTCCTTCTGACGATTCATGACCTGCCAGATCGTCTCCGGCTCCGCGCCGTCCGGGTTCCAGATGTGCACGGCAAATACCAGCGAATTGCGGCGTGGATAGTCGTCGAAGATGGCCTCGACCGGCGTGTTCGAGAGGATCCCGCCATCCCAGTAGAGCTCACCGTCAATGCGGATGGCCGGAAAGGCCGGGGGTAAAGCGCCTGATGCCATGACATGGCGTGCATCGAGCGCCATGTCGCGGCTGTCGAAGTAGCGCATCTCGCTCGTGCGTACGTTGGCGGCACCGACCGTCAGGCGGGTCGTGTTCCGGTTGACCATATCGAAATCGACCAGTTCGTTCAGCGTGGCTTGCAGCGGTATCGTCGAATAATAGCCGGCTCCATCCGCACCGAGCGGTATATGTGTACCCATGAAGGCCGGCGGATTGGGCTTGAAGAAGGACCCAATCCCGCTCGTCATGGTGAGCCACTTTGATGCCATCGCTCCCCACAACGGCACTGATCCGAGCGCCTGCTGGAACGGTCCGTGTTCGACGCTTTGCCAGAACGCCTGGAGCCGGGACATTCGCTGGGCCGGCTGGTTGCCGGCGATGATGCTGGCGTTGATCGCGCCGATCGACGTGCCAATGACCCAGTCGGGTTCGATACCGGCTTCGTGCAGCGCCTGATAGACGCCCACCTGATAGGCGCCCAGAGCACCGCCGCCCTGCAGGACCAGCACGATCTGGCCGACTCCCGAAGGGCACCCTCCATTTGTTGCTCTTGCTCCGTTACCCAGCGCGTCGGCCATCTGGCGTCTCCTTTTGCTCATTCGGGTGTTTCGCTTGCTCCGCCACCTCGCGGAGCAGCACGGGTGGCGGGAGATCGAGCAACCAGGCCAATGCCGGGGATCGATCCCATACCCGCGTTGCCATCGCGGCGCTGCACCAGTCGCTGATTGCCACCGAGCCGCCCATGTCAGTGCGCCGTCCAGCCGCCATCGACCGGGAGGGCAACGCCAGTGATCGACGCGGCTGCTTCGCTACACAGGAACACTGTGGTGCCGGCGACTTCTTCGACGGTGGCGAAGCGCTTGGTCGGCTGTTCGGCGAGGAATACCTTGCGGATCACGTCGTCGCGGCTGATGCTGTGCGCCTTGGCTTGGCCTTCCACCTGCTTCTCGACCAGTGGCGTCCATACATAACCCGGGCACACTGCGTTGCAGGTGACGCCGAATTCGGCGGCCTCCAGCGCGACCACCTTTGTCAGGCCGACGATCCCGTGCTTGGCGGCGACGTAGGCGGACTTGAACGGCGAGGCGATCAGGCCATGCGCGGAGGCGATGTTGACGATGCGGCCGAAATTGCGGCGCTTCATCTCGGGCAGCACGGCGCGCGTAGTGTGGAAGGCGGCCGATAGGTTGATCGCCAGGATCGCATCCCACTTCTCCGGCGGAAACTCCTCGAGTGGTGCGACGTGCTGGATGCCGGCGTTGTTCACCAGGATGTCCACCGGCCCGAAGCTGCGGCCGACCCGTTCCACCATGTCGCGGATCGCGGTCGGGTTGGACATGTCAGCATCATCGTAGCGCACCGGCACGTCGTGCAGGGCACCGAGAACCTGGCAGAGCTTTTCGATCTCGGTCGTATCGCCGAAGCCATTGATCACGATCATCGCGCCAGACGCCGCCAGGGCAGCGGCTATGCCGAGGCCGATGCCACTGGTTGAGCCCGTCACAATGGCAACCTTGCCGTCGAGCGAACGTGGTGCATCGGCGCGGGCGAGGCCCGCCGAGGTCATGATGGTCATCGTCAGGTTTCCTTTGTCAGGGCGCCGAACTGCGCCGATGGCCTGAAACCTGCCGATCCGCTCGCTCACCCGCCAATGCCGAGTGGCGATCAAGCCGATGCATCGATATTATGAGCGTATCGGTTGTATCACCTCCTAGAATGCAGCCGTGATGCAAACACGGGAACGGGGAACGCCGTCATGGAGCTGCACGAGATCCGCTACTTCTTGACGCTCAGCAAGACGCTGAACTTCACCCGGGCCGCCGAGATGTGCAACGTCAGCCAGCCTGCGCTGACGCGGGCCATTCAAAAGATGGAGGACGAACTCGGCGGGTTGTTGTTCTCGCGCGAGCGCGGCAACACGCACCTGACCGAGCTCGGACGAATGCTGGAACCGCATCTCAGGGAAGTGTTGGACCGGACCAACGCGGCGAAGGAGACGGCATCGCGTTTCCTGCGCCTGGACAGTGCGCAGCTTCGGCTCGGTGTGATGTGCACCATCGGGCCGGTGCGCTTCGTCAGCTTCCTCAGCCAGTTTCGTACCGACAATCCGGGAGTCGAGATTACGCTGCAGGAGGCGGTTCCCGATCGACTCTGTGACTTGCTGGTCAAGGGAGAACTGGACGTTGCGCTGGTCGCACGGCCCGATGGTTTTCCGCCGCCGCTGCAACCGCAACCGCTCTACAAGGAACGGTTTGTCATCGCCTGCGACGCCGGGCACCCGTTCGCGCGGAAGAATGCCGTGCGCGTCGAGGAACTTGACGGTCAGCCCTATCTGGCGCGCATCAACTGCGAGTACCGCGACCGCCTGCGTGACACATGTCACGCCAACGGATCGCGCCTGGTGGGAGCGTTCCAGAGCGAACGCGAGGACTGGATTCTTACGTTGGTTGCCGCAGGCATGGGGGTCTGCTTCCTGCCCGAATTCTCCAACACGATCCCCGGCGTGATCAGCCGCCCGGTGATCGAGCCGAGTATCGAGCGCGAAGTCTGTCTCGTTACTATCGCGGGACGACGCTGGTCATCGCCGGTCGCCGCCTTCGTACGTGCCGTTCGGCAGTACAAGTGGCCGGAGACGGAATGGCACGGCCGGCGCGGGCTGTCCGAATCGGAACAGGTCGCAGCAGAGTAGCGATGTCGACTGCGGGTCTCGCCATCGGGGTGCCAAGTGATGGGTGAGCACCTGTTCGCGATCATAGTGCTCGCAGTCGCTCGTGCGACGTCGAATACCTACCCCTCTCGGAATTGGGCGATATCGTTGTTCCGATACCAAATGTGCATCGTACCATTAGCTATCGGTATTGGGCCTGCTGCTTACGGCCTGTTAGATCAACCCACCTGCTGAACCTTCGCGGGGGTATCATGGATCGTATTTCGTGCGCGCTGACCTGGCCCATCGCTGTCTTTAGTTTCAGCTTCAATCCGGGTCGGCCTCGGTCTCGTCGGGAAACGCCACACGTGCAGCTGCAGAGGGGGATGAAGAAATGAGCATCGCCGCAGTGGCCCGTGACGGCCGAAGTGGTCGTCGCCTGCACCCCTTGGCTGTCAGGATCATGCACTGGACCAACGCCGTGGCCATGCTGATTATGATCACGTCAGGCTGGGGTATCTACAATGACGATGTCATTATCCGAGGCCTGCATTTCAGCCAGTACCTGCGTCTTGGCGATTGGGCGGCCTGGAGTTTGAACTGGCATTTCGCGGGCATGTGGCTGCTCACGATCAACGGTCTGGTCTATTTGGCCTACGGCGTAATCACCGGTCGCCTGCGCGAACGGCTGCTGCCGATCCGGCTATCCGACCTCATCCATACCGTGCGCGATACGCTGCATTTCAAAATCGCGCATGAAGACCTCACGACGTACAATGCCGTTCAGAAGCTGCTCTACATCATCGTAATCCTGGCCGGCATCGCGCAGGTAGTGACCGGGCTGGCGATCTGGAAGCCGGTGCAATTCTCCGGCTTGGTATCGCTGCTGGGCGGCTTCCAGTCCGCCCGTATCCTCCACTTCCTCGGCATGGCAGTGATCTTCGGCTTTCTGGTCGTTCATGTGGTTCTGGCATTGCTCGTCCTGCGAACGCTATGGGCAATGTTGGCTGGCGGACCGAGGGTCGTCCCATTGGGCCACGGCAAAAAGGGATCCCGGCCATGAAGTCTCCGTTCCGCCCTGATGAAATCCCTGATCCCGCAATCCTCGACGACCATCGTCCCCTCATCAGATCCCTCGAACGTCGGGGCCTGCTTCGCCGTGGCCTGTCGCTTGGCGCGCTCGCCATTCTGACAGGATGCGACGTAGAGCGACCGGCGTCGGTCGAGGCTGCGCTACTCGCCATCTCGCGGCTGAACGACGGCGTACAGGCGCTGCTGTTCGATCCGAACAAGCTTGCTCCGACGTATCCGGCCTCGATGATACTGAAGCCGCCCAAATTCAACGCTTACTATGACGTGATGGACATCAATCCGGTCGATAGCGCCAAGTGGCGTCTGGAAGTATCCGGCCTGGTTGCAGACAAGCGCTCGTGGACCGCGCAGGATCTTCAGGCGTTGCCCCAGCGGACGATGGTCATCAAGCACATCTGCGTCGAAGGTTGGAGCTATATCGGGGGATGGACAGGGGTGCCGCTCCGCGACTTTCTCGAGCGCGTAGGCGCAGACCAGCGGGCGAAATACGTGGCCTTCAAGACCGCCGACGATTACCCAAGCAGTATCGACATGGCGACGGCACTGCACCCGCAGACGCTGCTCGCGACAAAATACGCGGACGAGACGCTCGCCGATCCTTTCGGGTATCCGCTGCGCCTGCGCATGGCGACCAAGCTTGGATACAAGAACCCGAAATGGGTTACCGCAATAGAGGTGACGAACACCTATTCGGGCGGATTCTGGGAATTGAAAGGCTTCCCATGGTTCGCCGGGATTTGACGGCCGGGTTGGACTGCGGACTGTGGAAAGGAACACCTGTCATGATGCGGGCGTTATGCATCGGCGGAACACTGATCACCCTTTCCATCACGGCGTATGCCCAGAGCGCGACACCCGGTGGGATGCCGCCGCCGCCGGGGATGAGTTTGGCCGCCTCAGCGGCGATGCGTTTCCCGCAGGCCGTGCGTGTGGGTGATCTGCTGCACAGGGATGTGCTGCAGCCGGTGGAAAGCCAGGATGTACTCGGAAGGGTTCGTCAGGTCGTACGCGACAGCGAGGGGACCATAAGGGTCGTCATCGACTTTGGGGGCTTCCTCGGGTTTTGGACGCGGCCGATCGCTGTGCCGGTGGATGCCATGGTGCTGCTTGGCCAGGATATGGAGGTTGTCGCCTTCACGCCACAGCAGTTGCAGGAGTTCCCGACCTTCACTCCGTCCGGCAGTTCTTCGCTGCCGGACGATGCGGTTATCAGAGTCGGGCTGGCCAAGCCATCACACTAGTACCTGGGCAAGGTGGATCGAGCGGACGCATTTGCCGCTGGCAGCGATGCCGGCGACACAACTGCTAAGCAACGGCAGGATAGTTCGAGGGGAATAGCGCCCGCAGCGCTTGTTCATCCCGTTCCTGCTTGAATGGGTGATCTGTTCCAACAGCCCGAGCACGAGCGACGGCCGGCCGGGCCTCGATTACCTCGAACCATCTCTTGATATTCGGATAGGGGGCGAGCGGGTCTCCCTCGCCCTTCAGAACGCGGGATGCACGGTCGATCCACCCCCAGGTGGAGATGTCGGCGATCGTGTACGTATTGCCGACGAAGTAATCACGTCCGGCGAGATGATCCTCCAGCACCCGATAGTGCCGCTCTGCCTCACGTCGAAAGCGGTTGCGGGCATAATCCAGTCCCTCGGGCGCGGCAAACTGGAAGTGCACCGCCTGGCCGGAGAAGGGGCCGAGGCCCGAGGCGATGAAAAACAACCAGGACAGCAGCTCCGGCCGGTCCTCCGGCGAGCCAAGGAACTTTCCGGTTTTCTCTGCCAGATAGAGCAGGATCGCGCTGGAATCGAAAACACGCGCTTCCCGACCGCCGGGCCCTGCCGTGTCAACAATCGCAGGCACCTTGCCGTTCGGATTGATCTTCCGGAAGGCCGGCAGGTGCTGCTCGCCCTTACTGGTGTCAACCGGCACCGTTTCATAGGGCAGGTTGGCCTCCTCCAGGAAGAGCGCAATTTTGATGGGATTCGGCGTTGGGTGGAAATAGAAACGGATCATCTGGCGGACCTTTCCGTTAAGTGCGAGCGGACAGCTTGCGGTTTCGACGGGGCTTTCCGAGCACGCTGAGCGCCGCACGCGCGGCCCCTTCGAGCACCGATCGCTTTGGATGACCGCGTGCGAGAACACGCAATCCCATTACGGTGGTGAGGAGCAGGCGCGCCACGTCGGCTGCATCGGCGTCGGACGATATGCTGCCGTCGCGCTGGCCCGCCCGAACGCGACGGCGGAAGAACGCTTCCAGCTCACCCATGCGCTCGGCCACGACATCAGCGATGTCCGGATCGTGCGGAGCCACCTCCAGCGCCGCATTGGCAAGCAGACAGCCGAGGCGGCTTTCGAGCGAGCGTTCAACGATCTCGGCCAAGAAGGCCTCGATGGCCTGACGTGGCGGCAATGTCTTTTCCACGCGAGCAATACGGGCTCGCATGTTGGCGTCCAGATAACGGTCGAGGCACCGCGTAAAGAGCGTCCGCTTGTCGCCAAAGGCGTTGTAGACGCTCGCGGGGCCGAGGCTCATCGCATCTCCGAGATCGCGCACGGAGGTGGCAGTGTAGCCAGCGGCCCAGAAGCGCCGCATCGCAGCTTCCAGGGCGACGTCTTCATCGAACTCGCGAGGTCGGGGCAATCTCGTTCCGTCATCTTGCGTTATTCTGGAGCGGACGCTATAGAACGCCCGGCCGGTTGGCAAGTGGGTGGTCATCGGTTGCCACCGTGGTGTCATGCCGGATCGATGCGATGCGTGCTCTTGAACACTCCTTCTGGCAAACCGACCCGCTCGCTGTGCCGAGCCTGGACGCGGAGAGTTGAATGACCTCGAAGCGCTTCGACACCGTCGTTTTCGACGCTTACGGCACGCTATTCGACGTACATGGAGCCATGGCTCGGTACGCACCACAACTCGGCCAGAACTGGATGTCGCTCGCGGCCGAATGGCGCAGCAAGCAACTCGAATATTCATGGATCGGTAGCCTGACCGGACATGGAACGCGTCGAGACTTTGCGAGCTGCACTGCGGATGCGCTGGACTACGTCCTGGCGCACCATGGGATAGGGAACCACGGTCTTCGTGATGAGTTGCTGCGTGCCTATGAGCGACTGGACGCTTATCCAGAAGTGCCAGTGATGTTGGCGGCACTGCGCGAGCGTGGCCTCCGGCTTGCCATCCTCTCGAACGGCACACCGGCGATGCTTGCGGCAGCCTGCGCTGCTGCCGGCATTGGATCTCTTATCGATGCAGTTATCAGTGTCGAACAGGCCGCGATCTTTAAGCCGGCGTCGACCGTCTATGCGCTGGTTCAGGCCGAACTTGGTATCCAGCCCACCCGTTGCCTTTTCGTCTCCGGGAATCCTTGGGACAGTCAGGCGGCGAGGGCGAACGGTTTTTCTGTTCTGCGGGTCAATCGCCAAGGGGACCCCGATGAATACGGGTTGCGTCAACACCTCGTGGCGGAGCTAACTGACCTTGCGAGCCTTCCGGAGTTGCTTGGTTGATTCCACGAGGCAACAGACGCGTCGGGGTCGCGATGGTTGGGGTGACGCGGCGCAGCACGAGCGTGATGAGTGATCAGTGCCGACGACATTGCGGACGATACGATCATCAAAGTGGACGTCGCGAAGCCCTCGGACTGACGGTTCGTTGTCAGTTGTCCAGTCTCGCTGTCATCGAACTATCGCTCCTGAAGGTGCTGGCCCGTAAACCTTATTGGACATCCGCAGAAAGGAGACTTTGCAACTTGGCTTCATGACCGGCTGATGCCGACGCCAAGATGCAATCATTCTTATCCGCGAACGGAAGGACACGGTGTGAGATCTTCGACGAACGGCCGAACGTGCGCGCCTGAAGGTATGGCACTTGGGTCGAGTGGGAGTTGCGCCATCGGCGTCATGGCGAAATCTCCTCGCCCCGGACACTCCAAGACGCGTCTTTGCCCGCCACTCCGTCCGGAACAGGCCGCGCAGCTAAGCGCGGCATTTCTGAGGGACACTACAGAGAGCATTGCTGCGGCAGCGCTGTCCGCTCCAATCGTCGGCTATGCCGCCTATGCTCCGTCCGGCACGGAGGAGGCCCTCGCTCCGCATCTGGCGCTGGGAACCCCCTGCGTTCTGGCAGACGGCTCCGCACCAGCCCCCCGGGGCGTGGAAGGGTTTGGTCGCTGCCTCCTTCAGGCGATCGAGCAATTGTTCGCGGCGGGCCACGCCGCTGCCTGCGTGCTAAGCTCCGACACCCCGACACTCCCTACTGACATCCTGATCGCTGCCGCCAAGGTCCTCCTCGCCGGCGACGAGCAGCGCGTGGTGCTGGGAGCTTGCGACGATGGGGGCTACTACCTCCTCGGGATGCGCCTCCCCCATGCCCGGCTGTTCGCCGATATCGCATGGAGCAGCAGCTCCGTCGCCGCAACCACCCGCACCCGAGCAGTTGAGCTTGGTCTCGATCTCGTGGAATTGCCACTTTGGTACGATATCGACGACGCGCCCGCATTGGAACGTCTGATACGAGAGAACGAAGGCCACGCCGCGCCCTGGACGCGCCGTGCTGTCCGGGCGCTCGGGCTCGATACATTCACCCGTTCACCCTGCGCCGCATGAGGGGCAAGGCGCTATTCTGGCTTCTGGTCGGACTCGGCGCCGCGCTGCTCGCCCTGGCGGCGGGCGGTCTGTTGCTCGATATTCCGGCGAGCATAGGCGAAGCCCGTATCCTGCGCGTGAACGTGCTAATCGCGCTGCTGATGCTCTCGGCCATCATCTATTTCGCTGCTGTCCGTCTCGTCCTGCGCCACGCATGGCCCCGCGGCACCGTCTGGGTTGTGCTCGGCGTTGCGGTATCGCTCCGCGCACTGATGCTGTCGGCGCCCCCCATCCTATCGAATGACATCTACCGCTATGTCTGGGACGGACGGGTACAAGCAGTGGATCTCAATCCGTATCGCTACATTCCGGCAGACCCCGCACTGGCGACTCTTCGGGATACGGTCATCTACCCCCAGATCAATCGCGCCGACTACGCACGAACGATCTATCCGCCCGTTGCGCAGATGGTCTTCGCGGCGGTCGGCCGGATCTGGGACAGCGTCATGGGCATGCGTCTGGCGATGCTCGGCATTGAGGCCGCGGGCATCGTCTGCCTGCTGCGGCTGCTGCCGCTGGCGGGGCTGCCGCGGGAACGTATCCTCATTTACGTCTGGAACCCACTCGCTGTGTGGTCGTTCGCAAATGATGGCCATGTGGATGCGATTGCGGTCGGGCTGCTCGGGCTCGCACTGCTACTGCGAGCGCGGCACAAGGACGGTTGGGCTGGCGCTGCGTTCGCCGGTGCGGTGCTCGCAAAGTTCTTCCCACTCGTCGTCGCGCCGGCCCTGCTCCGCGGCGGCCGCTTCTGGCGGCCCACCCTGGCCGGTCTCGCTGTCATTGCCGGGTGCTACGGCCTCTATATCGGCGCCGGTTGGCATGTGCTCGGCTTTTTGCCGGCCTACGGCCAGGAGGAGGGGATCACCTCAGGCCATGGGATCTGGCTACTGGCCGGTCTCGCCACACTGGGGAAGCTCCCACCGTACGCCACGCCGATCTACGCCGCCTGTGTCGCTATCGCCTTCCTCGCTCTTGCCGTGGCTGTGCTCCGGCAGCCCGCGCCAGCGAACGACGTGGAGGCGCTGTGCCACGACACCGCGCTGCTGGGTGCCGCCGCGATGGTCGCCACCAGCCCGCATTACCACTGGTATTTCGCCTGGCTCGCGCTACCGGCTGTAGTCGCACCCACCCGTGCCCTGCTCTGGCTCGCGACGATACCCCTTCTGCTCATCCAGGAGCCCGTCCCCGGGGACCGTTTCTTCTGGCCCTCGCTCGTCTACGTCCCCGCCATCCTGCTGCTGCTGGCTGATCTTCGCCCTCGGCTCGCGATCAAATTTCGGCGTGGTGCCGAAATAGGAGACACTCCATGTCCACTACGATTGCCCTGAAGGATCCGCGCCGGTACTTCGAGGAGATCGGCGCCGATCGATCCCCAGTTACCGAGCAGCCGCCAGTCTGCCTCTATCTCGAGGTCACAAACCGCTGCAACCTGCTCTGCGAAACCTGCCCCCGCACCTTTGAGGAGCTCGAGCCACCGGCCGATATGAGCTGGGAGCTGTTCACGCGAATCGTCGATCAGGTTCCGAATATCGCGCGTGTGGTGATGCACGGCGTGGGCGAGCCGATGCTCGTGAAGAACTTGCCGGACATGATCCGCTACCTCAAGACGCGCGGCACCTACGTCCTGTTCAACACCAATGGGACATTGATGCAGCCCAAGCGGTTTCAGGAGCTCATCGACACCGGGCTCGACGAGCTCCGCGTCTCGCTGGATGCGGCGGATCGGGCATCCTACGCGAAAATCCGCGGCAAAGACTTCTTCAACCGCATCGTGCGCGACGTCGGCAAGTTCATCGCCTATCAGAAGCAGGTGGGTGCGGCCACGCCGCGCGTCTCGCTCTGGCTCACCGGCCTCAAGGAGACGGTTGACCAGTTGCCGGAGTTCGTGCGGCTCGCGGCACAGATCGGCGTCACGGAGGTACATCTGCAGCGCCTCGTCTTCGACGAGATTGGCTACGGCAAGGCCATGGCGGGCAACTCGCTCTTCGAGAGCACGCAGGAGACGGAGCGGCGGGCGATCGAAGCAGCGCAGGAAATCGCGCATCCGCTCGGGGTGACACTCGACGCCTCGGGCGCGACCGAACCCGGACTCAGCCTCAAGCAACTGGACGACCGCGCGTGGGCCGCCTGCCGGCGTCCGTGGTCGCTGATGTATTTCACCGCCCACGGACGCGCCCTGCCTTGCTGCATCGCGCCCTTCTCCGTCCGCGGCTACAGCAACTACACGCTCGGCGACGCGACGCAGCAGGATTTGCGGGAAATCTGGAACAACCCGGCCTATCGGGATTTCCGCGCCAGGCTGCTGTCCGATGCGCCACCGGCGCCCTGCCAGAATTGCGGGATGCGATGGAGCCTCTGAGCCTCGTCATTCCGACGTTCAACGAGGCGCACACCATTGGTGCCGTGATCCGCGAGATCCCGGCGGCGTATCGTTCGGACGTCATCGTCGCTGATGGCGGCAGCACTGACGGGACCCAAGAAATCGCCCGCGATGCGGGGGCTCGTGTCATCGACGCGCGGCGAGGCTACGGCCGCGCCTGCGCGCTCGGGGCTGAGGCCGCGCATCCCGCCAGTACCGTGTCGCCTTCATGGACGGAGACGGCGCGGACCGTGGCGATCTCATCGCCGAGATCGCTCGGCCGGTGCTCGACGGCACGCGCGATCTCGTGCTTGCGTCCCGCACACGCGGAGAACGCGAGCCCGGCGCGATGCTATGGCACCAGATCCTTGCCGGCCGGATTGCCGGCTTCGGCATGGGCGCGCTCTACGGGGTGCGGTACAGCGACATGTGCGCCTTTCGGGCGATCCGCCGGGACACGCTCAAGTATCTTGCACTGCGCGAAATGACGTATGGCTGGAACATCGAGATGCAGATGCGGGCGGCGCGATTGGGCCTGCGCATCCTGGAGGTGCCGCTGCCCTACCGCCGTCGCGGCGGCGGAAGCTCAAAGGTGGCTGGCTCCTTGCGCGGCACGCTCCGAGCCGGCAGCCGCATCGCCGCAACCTTCGGCGATATTGCACTTGCCAAACCCAGCCGCAATCAGGCTTTCATTCGCTGCTCACCGGTGTACCACCCGGTCATCCATTCATGATGTTCTGGCGTCCCATCCTTGAATGGATTATCCGATAGGTCCTTGCCGTCGTAGCAAGCTCGAATACCTCTCTCGAACGGTAGGTTGTCTGGATTAAACTCATCAATCATTTCTGCCTCCGTTGTGGCGCCCGCTTCTTCGGCTGGTACTTCTGAACCGGCCCCGCCTCCGCTATCTGCCTCAGCGCCGTCTCGAATGCCGCTTCGTCCTCCGGGCACTCCAACTCCCTCGCCACCTCCACGAACTGCGGCGGTGGCTTGGGGCGAGGGAGAGTCTTCGTCTGCCTTTTCTGGTTCCTTGACTGCTGGCGGCGCGGTGTTGGCATCTTGCACCTGCGTGAACAAATCTGGTGGAGGAGGTGGGCGCGGTGGCGGAGGGTCTGGCGGTACGCATATATTCAGGATCTTGCGATCTAGGCGAGAAATCCTACCGTTGAGCACAAGCAGGTTTTCGCTGTCGAAGGTATGGAACTCATCCAGATTGTGGATTATGGCCGTTGCCAAGTGCACGGCATCGGGGGGCTTTTTCAGTTCGCTATATCGCCGTAACAGGCGTCTGGCTAATTTACCAACGTCTGCATCGACCTGAGCATACACTATATAGTCCTGGTCTAAGAAGTCCTCAAAAACGATATCCTTATCCTCTGCGATGCCTTTCTGGACATCCTCGCATTTCCGCTTGAAAACCTCTGCTAGTGTGTATGCAGAAGTCCATATCTCAACGTCGCCATTTCTTGCCTGGTCTATGACGTAACGGCAGGCATCTAGCTTGTCCGGCTCTTCGTTTATGAGGCCGATCCACGCGCAGGAGTCCCAATAGACTTTGCGACTAGATGCCAAAGTCGCCTTCTCTGAACCGATCCAGGTACTCCCGGATAGTTAAGCCGCCAGTAAAGTCTGGGTCTCGCAGCCTTTCTACAGGAATGTGGCGAGGTACAACTCGCTCGATGCTATTCGCGTATACCCTAATTATGTTTCCATTGACGTTGTACCGGATGATCCCCCGCACAATGACTCGCCGATGGTCCCATACGTCATCGAAGCTAGCATCTTGAGTGATGCGCTGTCTTTCCTCGTCGGAGATACGACACCATACCTCCTGCCGGCTTTTGCGTTCCTCGATCTTTATCGCTGGCTGATTGTAATCATGGCCGACTAGCAGCAATCTTCCTTCAATCGCACCACGCTCATCCCTAGCCCTGTCCTCGTCTAACAATTCATATACCGGAACGGTCTCTTGGAGCGTTTGTAGACTGGCAATAGCAAAGTCCGGTGTGATTGCTATGGGGGAGCTTTCGTCGGAAAGTACGATATTCGTCTCTCCGATACCGTTTGTGCTACGAACCATGATTCGCTTCACTGTGCGGAAATACTCGGGGTCAAATATCCATTCGTTCGGTATGCCGCCTTCTCTGATGATAGAAATATTCCGATAAAAAGCCGCTTTCTGCGCACTTCCGACCGCAACGATGTCCACATTACTATCGAGGCTCTTGGCCTCTCCCTCGACGGTCAGTGGCGTATTCGTGCTCGCGCTAACTAGCGCCCATACAATACGTCGCCCCTCCCCGGCGGAGAGAAGCTCGAAAATGTCGAGGACTTGTCGCATGGCATCAGGCACCGTAAGAATGTCCGGATGCGACAAGGATGGATGAACCGTTATCCTTACGCGTTCGGCCATAGCGCTCTCCTTTCTGCGGCCTACACTGCGGCAGATAAGTCCCGGTAGGTTAGGCGCTTGCCAACAATCCCGCGCAAAATCCGATCAGTCCGCTCTTAATCGTTGACACCGAACCGTACGCGGTGGTTGTACCGGAAGTCGAACTCCGCAACATAGCGATGAAGATGCCGCTCGCTACAGTGCTGATACACGCCAATCATACCCCGCTTGAACACAGAATAGAACCCCTCAACCGTGTTCGTGTGGATAAAACCGCGTCCATATTCGCCAGCGGAATGGCGCACGAAGTCGTGCTCGGTGAAATGCTTGTTCAGATGGGCGTACTGACCGGCCTCGTCCGTCATCACATGCGTCCCGGAATGAACATGAGCCTTGATGATCGGAAGCAGATCGGCAGAAGCAGTTCCTTGGACGTGGAAGGATATGACCTTGGCCCCAGCCTGGCCACGCTCCACTAGGCTCAGAACCGCATGCTTATGAGCATAACCGCGACGCTTCGGCACGTCCTTCTTCTGCCCAATGAACGTTTCGTCGATTTCCACGATGCCGCCAGGGCCGCCCATAATGGAAGCATTGGTGCGGGGCGCCACGGCTTCGCGCAGCCTGTGCGTGACGAACCATCCGGTCCTAAGCGTGCAACCCAAGGCGCGAGCCATTTGGTTGCTGCTGATACCTTTTTTGCTGCTTGCCATCAAATAGGTGGCCTGTAACCACTCATGCAGCTTGACGTGACTGGACTCGAAAACTGTATCGACGGTGACACGGAACTGCTTCCGGCAGGCATAGCACTTATGAACGCCAATGCGAGTGGCGCTGCCATTCAGCTTGCCGATGCGCTCAGTGCCGCCGCAGTGCGGGCAAATAGGACCGTTCGGCCACACGATGCTTTCCAGCTTCGCGTAGGCCGCTGCTTCATCATGGAAATACGGCTTACTGAGAACGCTTGCCATGATCCGCCCCTTTGACGAAACAGATCATAGCCGATATGAGTGGGTTTGGGAAGTGCAATATCGCCCAACCTTCTGCCGTGTCGCTGTGTCAGGACGCGGCTTGACCAGCCAGTCGGCTCGTGACTACCATTCGATGTTGTGGCTTGAGCGCGGCGGCCCTGCGGCGCAGCTCCATCTCACGGCGAAGTACTTCGTGTTGATTCCGCAATACTGTGAACGGAATGGGCAATTCTGTTCACGGCGAGCCGCTCGCGAATGCGGTGCCCCATAATTCGCTTTGAACTAAACCGCTACGCGGTAATTCTGTGATTTAGACTTCGATTTTCACTCATTACTGTCTTGTATGGATTGAGCGTTCGCATCCATACTCTGGTCTGACAACTCGATCGGGAGACGATGAGCCCGCGCCATATGGCGCCGTTCATCTCGCAAAGGAGTTGTCCATGAGCCCGCTTCGCCGCCGCCTGATCGAAGACATGCAGATCCGGTGAGTGTCAAGGCAGTTGCCGCTTAAATCACGTAATGATTCCTCTTATCGACGAAGCCGCTGTGCTTGCGGCGCAGATGTCGGAAGTTGCGAGTCCCCGACTGGAGATGAGCGTGCCACGGTGCTCACTGCGGAGAAGGTGCGGTGCTCGCCATCCTCGCCATGCTCGCGCGCCAATGCGCTCTGCGCGTGGCTGCGGGTGGCTCCGCTCCTCCCATCTCCTGCGTTGCGCGCCGTGGCTTGGGCGTTGCCAGGTCGGGACGGGAAAGCAGGCTCGCCGATCGAACCGAAAAGCGGATTTGCGACGTCGCCGCCCGGACGACGGCGTCGCGCTCCGGATTGAGGGTGACGACGCCCACCGGTGTCCAGTTGCGGGTCTGCGCACTCCAGCGCCGGGGGTTACGCTCCCGTGCATCCCGGTAGACGGCGTGGCGGCGGTGAGTGTCAAGGCAGTTGCCGCTTAAATCACGTAATGATTCCTCTTATCGACGAAGCCGCTGTGCTTGCGGCGCAGATGTCGGAAGTTGCGAGTCCCCGACTGGAGATGAGCGTGCCACGGTGCTCACTGCGGAGAAGGTGCGGTGCTCGCCATCCTCGCCATGCTCGCGCGCCAATGCGCTCTGCGCGTGGCTGCGGGTGGCTCCGCTCCTCCCATCTCCTGCGTTGCGCGCCGTGGCTTGGGCGTTGCCAGGTCGGGACGGGAAAGCAGGCTCGCCGATCGAACCGAAAAGCGGATTTGCGACGTCGCCGCCCGGACGACGGCGTCGCGCTCCGGATTGAGGGTGACGACGCCCACCGGTGTCCAGTTGCGGGTCTGCGCACTCCAGCGCCGGGGGTTACGCTCCCGTGCATCCCGGTAGACGGCGTGGCGGGCGGCGAGCATAGGACCATCCTGCCCGGCATGGCGCTGCGCCGGGGTGAGGTAGCGGATTCCGCTGTGGTGGTGGTCGTTATTGTACCACTGCACGAACCGCGCGCTCCAGTCTCTGGCGGCCTGCAGATCGGCGAACCCCTTGAGCGGGAACGCTGGCCGATACTTAACGGTGCGGAACAGCGCCTCGACGAATGGATTATCATCGCTGACCCGCGGACGCGAGTAAGACGGCTTGATGCCGAGCCAGTGCAGCATGGCCAGCACCGTCGTCGCCTTCAGGGTGGCGCCGTTGTCGCCATGCAGCACCGGACGCGCCGGCATCGCGTGCACGCCTTCGGCCAATGCTGTTCGTCTGGCCAGGCGCGCCGCATGATCGGCGCTGTCGGTGTCGTGCACCTCGAAGCCGACGATCTTGCGGCTGTAGAGGTCAAGGATCAGGTAGAGATAGAACCAGCGTCCCTGGATCTGTGCCGGCAGGAATGTCACATCCCAACACCACACCTCGGCGGGGCCGGTGGCGATGTGCGTGGTGGGCGGCCGCGACGCCCGTGGCGGCTGAGCCCGGCCTCGGCGGTTCATCTGACCGTGCTCGCGCAGCACACGATAGAAGCTGAACTCGCTGGCGATGTAGACACCCTCGTCCGCCAGCGTCGGGACGATCCGCGCCGGCGGTGTCTCGGCAAAGCGTGGTTCGTTGGCCACTGCGATGATCCGGGCCGTTCGCTCGTAGCGTGCCGGCCGACGCTCGGCAGGGCCGCCCCCTGCCAGCGTCGCCGGCTTCCAGCGCTGCAGCGTGCGGGCGTTCCGGCCAGGGCGGGCGACCGCTCAGGCTTGGCGCGCACCAGGCGGCGGTCTCCGCTCATGTCCGCCTGACCGCCAATTTTTTGACAGCACAAGCAAGGCGGCCGTTTCGGCCAGCGCCTTGTCCTTGCGATGAAGCTCCCGCTCCAATTCCTTGACCCGGCGGCGGTCCTGCCGGGCTTCCACAGCACTGGCCGCCCGCGGCTCGCCGAGGCCGGCGATCGCATCCTGCTTCCAGGCGTCCAGGTCCGCCGGATACAGGCCCTGCTCACGGCACCAGACGCTCCGCGTTGCCTCATCCATTGCTGCCGTGACGATCACTGCTTGCAGCCTTGCGGCTGCTGTCCAGCGCGGCCTGCCGGCGCCAGATCCATTGGCCAAGGCATCCGCCCGCCAACGCTCCAGCGTCGCCACGCTTATCGCCACTTCACGCGACACATGCTCCACCGACGAACTCTCCGGCGGCAACAGTCTCGCCACTATCCGATCTTTGTACGCTTGTCCGTATCGAGCCACTTTCTGATATCCGCGCCCCCAAGGTTCCAATCCTATTTAGGCGACAACTTGTCTGACACAGGGGGATCCGCAACCTGGCGCCGAGCACGCAACGTGCCTATGTCGCGCAGTTGGTTCACTTCGCCTGTTATTTTCGTAAATCACCTGATCTACTCGGCCCGGCTGAGATCCGCGCCTATTTGATCTATCTCGCCCAGGAGAAACGTCTCGCGGCCAGTTCGATCATCGTCACGGTCTCCGCGCTCCGGTTCTTCTACACCGTGACTCTCAGGCGACCCTGGGTTATCGATCAAGACATCCCCACCGTGCGTCGGGGGAAGAAGCTTCCCGTCGTGCTGAGCCAGGACGAGGTTGCCCGCTTTCTCGCCGCCGTGGACAATTTGAAACATCGCATGGTCCTGACTGTCTGTTACGCGACCGGCCTGCGGATTTCGGAAGCGGTTCGCCTCACCCCGGCGGCGATCGACAGCAAGCGCAGGGCGGCAAAGACCGCTATGTGATGTTATCCCCGAAACTTCTCGATATGCTGAGGAACTATTGGGACAAGACCCGTCCCGGGGAATGGCTCTTTCCCGGTCGATGGCCCGGCGAACCGATCGCTCCATCCAGCATCGATGCCACCTGCCGGGAGGTCAGACAACGATGCGGCATCGGCAAACCGGTCACGCCGCATTCGCTGCGCCACGCCTTCGCCGTTCACCTTCTCGAGGCCGGCACCAACCTACGTACCATCCAGCTGCTGCTCGGTCATCGCAATCTCGCCACCACGGCCCGGTATCTCATGATCGCCACCGACAAGGTGTGCGCCACGGTCAGTCCTTTGGACACACTCGACGTCATTATGCCAACCGTGCCGGACCTCGTGCCCGCCTGACGAGCGGGTTCCGTGGCCCGCGAGGGGCTGGAGGTGGCGGATGTGTTCCGCCACTTCGGTCCGATTTTCCGTGATCAGCATGGCGCGTCGCTGTCGCCCACGCGGTGGCGCGCCATGAACGCGATCGAAAGTTGCCGCACCGCCGCTCTCGGCGGACATGTCGAGCGGTGCGATGATTGCGGCCATCAGCGTGTGGCGTACAACTCGTGCCGAAACCGTAACTGCCCGAAATGCCAGGGTCTCGCACGCGCTCAATGGCTCGAGGACCGGCAGGCGGAATTGCTCGATGTGCCCTACTTCCACGTGGTGTTCACCGTGCCCCAGGAGATCGAGGTCATCGCCTTCCAGAACCAGACCGTCATCTACGACATCCTGTTCCGGGCAGCGTCGGAGACACTGCGCGTCATCGCCGCCGATCCAAAGCATCTGGGCGCGGAGATCGGTTTCCTCGGCGTGCTGCACACCTGGGGACAAAATTTGTTGCACCACCCGCATGCGCACTTCCTCGTGCCTGGCGGTGGAATCGCAAGCGACGGCAACCGTTGGATCGCCTGCCGGCCGGGATTCTTTCTGCCGGTCACGGTGTTGTCGTCGATGTTTCGGGGGCTGTTCCTGCATTACCTGACAAAGGCGTCCGCCGCCGGTGCGCTGAACTTCTTCTCCGCGTACCGCCACCTCCATGAACCCGCCGCGTTCCGCCGTTACGTGGCGCCGCTTTGGACCACCGGATGGGTGGTCTACACGAAGCGGCCCTTCGCCGGGCCGGCCCAGGTCCTCGACTATGTCGGACGGTATACCCACCGTGTCGCCATCTCCAACAACCGTCTGCTGTCCATGGACAACAGCAAGGTCCGGTTTCGCTGGAAGGACTACCGCGACGGCAATCGCCAGAAGACGATGACCCTGGACGGCGGGGAGTTCATCCGCCGCTTCCTGATCCATGTTTTGCCGGACGGGTTTCACCGCATTCGGTATTTCGGCTTTCTCGGCAATTGCCATCGCGCCCGCAAGCTTGAGCGCTGCCGTGAATTGCTCGGGATGACGCCTCCCGCCCCGGCCGATCCGCCGGCTGACTATCGTGACCGGTTCGAGGCGCTGACCGGACGGTCTTTGCGAGAATGTCCGCACTGCCGGACCGGCGTCATGGTGGTGATCAGCTGCGTCGCGCGCCCCGGCATTGGCCTACCGGTGCCAGACACATCATGACCCCGGAGCGACGTTCCAACCGCGCAAAGCCAGCACGCCCGCAAGCTCGGGATGCGGATGCTTGTTTCGCGACCACCGTCGCCCTGCCGGTCTGCGGCCCAAAGCCCCAAATCCGATATTCTCCGACTGCTCAAAGGCCCAACTGCCAGGCCCACACTCTCCAAACCACCGTCCCGAATGTCCCAATGTCCGTTCCACTCCGGTCCCCGAAGCTTTCAACACCCATAGGCACGACGGTCGGGGGAGCGGTTTAGTTCAAGACGTTTTACGTTCACTGGCGCGGATCCCAGCCGCGGAATCCCGACGACGAGGCCTGTGCGCCGCGCCAGCAAACGTAAAACGCTCTACCATATGGAAAGTCGCGCGGCGGGCGATCGCCTCAGCATATCATCTCAGTTACCGATACCATCTTTCAAAGCATGATCTATAATAGCTAGAAGACACTCAAAATCCCAGCTGTAAAGTCCGATTGGTCGCTTGCCACGGTAATTCTCGATCCGCGCATCGAGACCAAAGGATTCAGACATCAGCCACGTCATGCGCTTTAGTTCTGTGAGCTCCTCTCCAGCAATTAGTAAAAATGCCTTCTTGTCTTTTGATCCTGGCTTGATCATATGAGGCCGTTATAATGAAGCCTCGCGGTTGTCATCATCCGGCTCAAACCCTGAACCTCTCCACCTCGTCGAGGCTGAGTTCCTCGCGCCGGCGGTCGTAGAGCTGCGGGGTGTGCGTGCTGGCATGGTTTGCTATCTGCGCCGCCTTCTCCAGTCCAGCGTGCCGCCGTTCTTAAGATACGCCGTGATCCCCGTCGCCCGGAAGCTGTGATTGCCAAGCTGGGTCGCGATGCCGGCGGCGGCGGCACGGCGGGCAATTCATCAGGTAGGCTTCCGCCTGTTGCAGGGCCGTGCGCGTCAGCGGCCGGCCCTTGCCGCGGCCGATGGTGCGGAACAGCGGCCCCTTGGGATCTTCGGCGAGGCCCGCGCCGTCGATGTAGGCGGTGATGTAAGCTTCGAGGTTGTGATGGCACGGCATGGCGTGCGGCTTGCCGCCTTTCTCGCGCAGCCGCACCCATAGTCGGCGGTTCTGCGTGAACACGTCCTCGATCTTCATGCCCAGCGCCGCACCGATGCGCGCGAAGCTGTAAACCATCAACCCGATCAGTGCCCGGTCGCGCAGGCCGGCGATCATCGTGACCTCGATGCTGTCGATCAGCACGCGCGCTTCCTCTGGCGCCAGCACCGGCGTCTGCCCCCCGTCACCACATGCGAGGGGCCACGCACCGAGCCGGCCGGATTCACCGGCACCACCTGGCGGTCACCAGCCAATCGAACAGGTGACGGATCGCGGCGAGCCGCAGCTTGACGGTCGGGGCCGCGCACTCCTGCTGCTGCATCTCGATCCAGGCGGCGACGTGGAGCGGCTGCACGGCGGTGACCGATGGCACGCCGCTGTGATCGCACCAGGCCAGAAACTCCGTCACGGCACGGCCGTAGGCCCGGCGCGTGTGGGGATTGCGGATGTTGGCCGCGAAGAATTCCCGGAAGCGCATGCCGGCCTTCTCGCCGGACGCGGCGACGATCGCCAGCGTTTGAAACGCCGCGACGGGATGGACTGTCGTGACTGGCTGAAGGCCTCCTGAGTTCATGGCATCGCAGACCTCGTGACTGCGGGCAGACGACGCGAGAGACACCAGCCCTCGCTATGCAGCCAACACGTCCTGCCCTGTGCATGATTCTTGCTCAGCCCCACCTCGCGCCCGATCAAGCGATAGCTGCGTCCCTTTGCGACAAGTGCCACGACTTTCGGCGCCAGTCGGTCGGATTTCGGCCGCTGCCCAGGTTGGCGGCCCAGCTGCTTGCCGCGCGCCTTGGCCGCGGCGATGCCAGAGCGGATGCGCTCCTGGATTAGTTCGCGCTCGAACTCGGCAACGCCGGCAAGCACTGCTGTCGCCATCATCCGGCCGTGCGGGGTCGCCAGATCGAACGTCATCCGGTTCAACGCCACGACTGACACCCGCCGGGCCTCCAGCTCTTTGAGTGTCGACAGCAGGTCCGTCGTACTGCGCCCCCATCGCGAGAGCTCGGTCACCAGCACTGCATCGATCCGACGTGCCTGGGCGAGTGCCATGACTTTGCGTCGCTCCGCGCGGTCGAGCCTTACGCCTGACCCTGTCTCTTTGAAAACGCCGACCACCTCGTAGCCGGCGCGGTCGGCAAATGCGGTGAGGTCCTGCTCCTGGCGGGCACAGGACTGATCCGCCGTCGATGGCGATGAAATCGTCCCCCGCTGGTATAAGTTCGACTGGAACGAAAGCACTAGCGGGGTCGTAGAAAAGATTGCCGCCAGTCTTGGCAAGCTTATACGCGACCATTTGGAAACCACTGAGAAGAGGCTGGCAAAAGAAAAGCCCCAGTAGGGCTGCACGAGATGTATCGGCATAAGCCGGATTATCACGTGGAGGAAGGATTGGAAGCCCGACTTGGCAGCAGGTTAAAGAGACTGGATGATTAGGCTCGCCGGTGGTGAGGCACTGCACGGTTGCTACAACTACGGCATTCAATCGGTCAGCGTGTCAGACAGGTCGGGTGTTCACACGCTACACTCGCAGAGCAATCGCGCCTTCAACAGTCAGCAGTCGACTCACACGCTGGCCAGCAACTTATAAATGGTGGCCGTATCCGGTGCCCGCCGCAGCCGCTGCACGAACTCTGCGTCGCGCAACGGTCGTGACAGTGCAGCAAGCATGGCCAAATGCTGATTACCGGCATTTGCAGGCGTCAGCAGTAAGATGATCAAATCCACTGGCTGACCGTCGACCGCGGCAAACTCAACTGGCCGCGCCAAACGCACAAACAACGCGAAGAATCCATGCGATGTGTCAAGTCTGGCATGCGGCAAGGCGAAGCCCTTGCCGAGGCCAGTGGATCCCAAGTTCTCGCGTGCCAATAACGCATCGTGAATCACGTTTTGATCTATCGACACAGCGGCGGCGGCGCGGCGGGATAGTTCGCGCAAGAGCTGCGCCTTGTCGCTGACGCGCAG
The DNA here is from genome assembly GCA_963780095.1 of uncultured Alphaproteobacteria bacterium. Lineage (GTDB taxonomy): Bacteria > Pseudomonadota > Alphaproteobacteria > Acetobacterales > Acetobacteraceae > JAMXLO01. The sequence goes on along the minus strand of CAWABH010000040.1, from coordinate 9,413 downwards.
GCCTACTTCGACCTGCTCCGGCCCTATGACGTCTGTGATCTTCATCAGTCGGGCCCTCTGAGCCGGTAGCCCACCCCGGTCTCCGTCATGATGTACTCCGGCTTGTCGGTGTCGGACTCGATCTTTTGGCGCAGCGCCCTGATGTAGATGCGCAGATATTGCACATCGGTTTGCGGATCCCACGCCTCGCGCAGGATCATGTTGTGCGTCAGGACCTTCCCGGCATGCGCCATGAGCAGCCGCAGCAAATCGTATTCCCGTGGCGAGAACTTCACTTCCTTGCCGCGCACAGTGACGACGCGCCGTACCAGATCAACGGTGAGGTCCCCGGTGCGGAATATCGGCTTCTCGCCTTGCTGCTGCAGCCGATGCCGCTGTGCGGCTCTGATCCTTGCCAGCAGTTCCTCGATGCCGAAGGGCTTCGTCACATAGTCGTCGGCCCCGAAATCCAGCGCCTGCACCTTTGCGGCCTCGTCGCTGCGACTGGACAGGACGATGATCGGCACTGCAGAGCCAACGTCGCGGATCCGCCTGATTACCTCAAGTCCATCGATGTCCGGCAGACCAAGATCGAGCACCACGATATCGGTCCGTTTGCCCCGCACGGCATCCAGCGCCTTCTGGCCATTCTCCGCCTCAAGCACCACGTAGCCCTGGCTGCCAAGGCCGGCGCGCAGAAAGCGCAATATCGCAGGCTCATCATCGACAACGAGCACCCTGAGTGGGCCAGCGCCTTCGGTCACCGAATGGCCGCTTCCAGCCGGCCCGTGTTGACCGGAACCGGCAGCATGATGGTGAACACCGCACCCGTCCGGTCGGTGCGATTGGCGGCTGTTACGGTCCCATGCAACGCCTCGATGAAGCCGCGGCAGATGGCGAGTCCGAGGCCGGTTCCGGCACGGCGGCGGTCAGCGCCGCCGGCGCGGTAGAATTTGTCGAATACGTGCTCCAGATCGGCAGGTGGTATTCCTGGTCCCTCATCGATCACCTGCAGGCAGACCTGGCCATTCTGCTGCCACGCGGTGATAGTGACCAGCGAACCTGCCGGCGCATACTTGGCCGCGTTGTCCAGCAAGTTGAACAGGACCTGCTCAAACAGCACGTCATCCAGATCGAGCAGCGGCAAGCTGGGCTCCAGACGGATCTGTGTCCGGTGCGCAGCAAGGATCTTGCCCGCGCGCAGCAGCGCACCACCGATCACGTCGGATAATTCAATCGGATCGGTTCGTGGCTTCATCGAGCCGGACTCGATACGCGTCATGTCCAGTAGGTTGCCGATGAAACGGTTCAGGCGTTCCGACTCTTCTTGAACGGTACGGATCAGATCGAGCCGTGTCGCCCGGTCGAGCGCCTCATCCTGCGCGGCAAGGCTGGTGGCCGAGCCAAGAATGGACGCCAGTGGCGTACGCAAATCGTGCGAAATCGACGTCAGCAGCGCTGCGCGCAACCGATCGGTCTCCGCGACCAGCCGCGCGCGGTCGACATCCTCGACTAGGTTAACACGTTCGATCGCCAGCGCCGCCTGATCGGCCAGTGCATCGAGCAGTCGGTGCTGATCCGGCGTCAGGATCGGCCCGGGTTCATCGCGATCGATGCCGATCACGCCAACTGCACCACGGCCAGTCTGCATCGGCATGAACAGCCGCTTGGCGCCAGGCAACGTGTCGGCACCGCGACCGGCTGCATGGTTCTTCTCCCAGCACCAGCGCGCCGCCGCGATATCTGCGACATCCAAGCTGTCCTCCGGTGGGAAGCCGGCCCGCACAACCACGCTGCCTTCGTCGGGCAGCAGGATGACCACACGCACCTTCAGCATCAGAGCGATCTGATGAACCGTGGCCCACAGCAGATCGTCGAGATTCGCTGCGCCCGCGAGCTTGCGGCTGAACTGGTAGAGTTCCTCCGTCGTGCGCGCGCGCTGGCGTGCCGTGATCGCCTGAGCGCGCACTCGAGCGGTGAGATTGCTTGCGATCACCGCCGTGACTGCGAAGAAGAACAGCGCGACGACGTTTTCCGGGTCGGCGATTGTGAAGGTGTAGAGTGGCGGCAGGAAGAAGAAATTGTAGGCCAGCACGGCGGCAAGGCACGCGAGCAGTGCCGGCCACAGCCCGTAGGTAACCGCGGAAACCAGCACCGCGGTAAGGAACGTCAGCGCGACGCTCGCCACCCCCAGCATCTGGTGCAACACGAGCGCCACGCCAAGTGCCACTGAAACAAAGGCGAGGCTACCGACATATGCCCTCGCATGACCGCCGCGAGCAATCGCAGCCGATGGCAAGGCCTTCTGTTCTTGTTGTTCCGCCGCCTCTCGGCTGTGCCCGAGCACTTGCACGCTGGCGCCGTCAGCCTTGCGAATCAGCTCTTGAGCCAGTGACCCGTACAGCATCTCCAGCCAGCGCGAATGCGCTGGCTGCACGATGATGATGGTGACGTTGTTGGCGCGCGCGTAATCCGCGATAGTGTCCGCGACGTCCTGGCCCGGCAGCGTGACGGTCTCACCACCCAGGCGCTGCGCAAGGCGCAACGCTTCGGCAATTCGGTCGCGTTCCGACTCACTCATGCTCAGGTTACGCCCGGTCTCGACATGGACCGCGGTCCAGGGCGCCTTCAGGCTGTCCGCCATGCGTTTGGCGTAGCGCACCACGTCGACGCTGCTCGGATCGCCGCCGACACAGGCCAGCACGCGCTGGCCGGCAGCCCATGGCCCGGGGATCGCATGGGCCTGCATGTAGCTGACCATCTGTTCGTCGACCCGCTGCGCCGTGCGACGCAGGGCAAGTTCCCGCAACGCGGTCAGATTGCCGGGCGAGAAATAGTGACGGATTGCGCGCTCGGCCTGGTGCGGCAAATAGACCTTGCCGTCTTTCAAGCGCTGGATCAGATCGTCCGGTGTCAGATCGATCAGTTCGATGTTGTCCGCCTTGTCGAGAATCGAATCCGGCACTGTCTCGCGCACCCTGATCCTAGTGATCCGGGCGACAACGTCGTTCAGGCTTTCGATATGCTGGACGTTGAGCGTGGTGTAGACATCGATACCGGCCGTGATCAGCTCCTCGACATCCATGTAACGCTTTGGGTGTCGGCTGCCCGGCGCGTTGGTATGTGCCAGCTCATCGACCAGCGCCAGTTGTGGGCGCCGTGCCAGGAGGGCGTCGAGGTCCATCTCCTCCAGCGCGCGTCCCTTATACTCGACGCGCTGTCGGGGAATCACCTCCATGCCGTCGAGCAGTGCTTCGGTTTCCTTCCGACCGTGAGTCTCAACGACTCCCACGACAACGTCGACACCCTCCTGCAAGCGAGCCCTTGCTGCCGTCAGCATTTCGTATGTCTTGCCTACGCCCGGTGCCGCGCCGACGAAGATCTTGAAGCGCCCGCGCGACTCCTGCTGCGCTGTCTGCAGTAGGGCGTCGGCGGAGGGGCGGTCTTCGCGTAAGCCTCGATTTTCCATCGGTGTCACCATCGGTGCTGCGACCGATCGAACCGATAGCCGATTCGGCTATGGCTCAGAATAAGCACCGGTTGCTTGGGATCTAGCTCGATCTTGCATCGTAGATCCTGAATTAGACTCCGCAGCAAGGCAACGTTGCCACGATCTCCGGAGCCCCAGACCCCGTGTATCAAATCGCGATGCGTCAGCACTCTGCCATCGGCATCGAACAGCAGTTTTAGCAACCGGAACTGGCGGCGCGACAACGCAAGCGAGCGACCGCAGCGATCGACATGGCGATGTATAAAGTCGATGCGTAGTGTCGGGGCTTCGAAGCAAGGTGTCTCGCCACGACGCCACATGTCGCGGCGGAGAACCTTACGGATGTGCGCAGCAAGCTCCTCCAGACCAAACGGTTTGGTAATGCAATCGTCCGCCCCGGCATCCAGTGCGTCAATTATCGCTTGGGTGTTCTCTTCCGGCACCAAGCCGATCAATGGCGCTGGTGACCTCGCTTTGATCGCGTGAATCTGCGATACGGCGTACGTTAGGGTGAGGTCCAGCAGCACGACGTCCGGCTGCCATTCATCCATCCGCGCGAGCATGCCTTGGCCCGGCGCCGCTTCAACGTCGTAGCCCTCGCGCGTGAGGCGACGCCGCAGGTAGCGGAAGATTGCCGGGTCGTCATCGATCACCAGCAATTTCCGGTGCTGCGTCATATATGTCCGCCAGGCGCAAGGACGGGGGAACGTGGGGCTCCCCTCAGCCCTTCAGTTCGTCCAGCGCCAGATTGAGTTTCAGCACGTTCACATGTGGCTCGCCGATAATGCCCAATAGGCGATCACTTGTCCGGTCCTCCACCAACTGCCGCACCTTCGCCTCCGGCAGGCCACGCGCCTTGGCCACACGCGGCACTTGGAACAGCGCGCCCGCCGGCGTGATGTCAGGATCCAGCCCACTTGCCGATGTGGTGACCAGATCGGACGGGATCGGCGTGTTGGGATTTTCTGCCGCGAGCTTCGCCGCGTCATCCTTCACACGATCCACCAGCGCTTTGGATGTCGGCCCAAGGTTGGAACCAGACGAGTTCGCCGCATTGTACGGCGCCGGCACTGTCTTGGTTGCATCGTTCGGATCGGTATCAGTGGTCGCCGATGGCCGGCCGTGGAAATACTTGTCGCTGGTAAAATTCTGCCCGATCAACGCGGAGCCGATCACCTTGCCGTCCTTCTCGATCAGGCTGCCGTTCGCCTGATATGGGAGCACGGCCTGGGCGATGCCGGTTATTAGCAGCGGGTAGATCAGACCGGTGATCACCGTCATGGTGATGATCATCACGATCGCGGCGCGAATCTGTTTCATGGCAATAGGCCTCCTCAGGCCAGACCGATAGAGGTGACAACCATGTCGATCAGCTTGATCCCGACGAACGGTACGACGATGCCGCCCAGGCCGTAGATAAGCAGGTTGCGCCGCAGGATCGCCGCAGCTCCGATCGGCCGGTAGGCAATGCCGCGTAGGGCGAGCGGGATCAACGCGACGATGATCAGCGCGTTGAAGATGATCGCCGACAGGATGGCGCTCTCCGGATTGCCAAGATGCATCACGTTGAGTGCCTGGAGCTGCGGATAGAACGCGATGAACATTGCCGGGATCATGGCGAAATACTTCGCCACGTCGTTGGCGATGCTGAACGTGGTCAATGCGCCGCGCGTCATCAGCAACTGCTTCCCGATCTCGACGATTTCGATGAGCTTGGTGGGATCGCTGTCGAGATCCACCATGTTACCGGCCTCGCGCGCCGCCATGGTGCCGGTGTTCATCGCCACGCCGACGTCCGCTTGGGCCAGCGCCGGCGCGTACGTTGGTGCCGTCGCCGCAACATCGCGACCAGGCTTGCCCTGCGCCTGCTCCGTCGCGGATCCAGCTTCACGTTTGGTCCTCCGGCGTCGCCTGCGCCAGGAAGTCATCCACGCCGGCTTCGCCGGCGATTGCCGCCGCGGTGAGCGCATTGTCGCCCGTGATCATCACGCTGCGGATGCCCATGCGCGCGCAGCTCGGCCGAAGCGCTCCCGCGGATGCCGCCCTTTGACCACGTCTTTCAGGTGGATCACGCCCGAGCAGGCGGCCGTCCTTGCGGCCACACCCGAGTGGCGTGCCGCCTGCCTTGGCGATCGCGTCGGACATCGCGGAGAGTCTCGCGCACCGCTGCTTCCGAAAACGGTCGAGTGCACCGCGACACCACCGCCATTGCTGCAGCTGCACGGCAAGTCGCGCGAAGGTCAGCACCGCGTCGACTGCGCCCTTGCGAAGAATCGCGGATCCGTCCAGGTCCACGCCGCACAGCCGGGTCTAGCGCCGAGAACGGCACGAAGTGTGCGCCTCATGCGCCGCCATGTGACGCGCCCGCGGACTGTTGTACTTCTCCTTCGCCAGCACAACGATCGAGCGGCCCTTCCGGCGTCTTCGTCGGCCAGACTGACGCTAAGCTGCGCGGCGTCGGCCAACTCAGCTGCGTCCGCTGACGCCTGCGTAGCGGGCCATGAACTCCGCCGCCTGGCGATTGCCTGAAGTGCTGGTGCCGGTCTTGTCGAGCAGCAGCGTGTCGACGTCGCCCGCCGCTTCCACCGCGCGTCCCGCTCATCGCCAGCACGTTGAAGCTGCACCACGCCGGTCCATGCCGGCGATGCCGATCGCCGACAGCAGTGCCGCCGATCGTGGTCGGGAATCAGCGCAGACCAGCAATGCGACCAGCACAGCGACGGTACGGCGCCTTGCCCACCTGCATCGCCGCAACGACTGTAGGCTGGCGAGCGGGCGCGGTGGCGACCGCGGCCAACAGGAAGATCAGCGTCAGGCCGGCGAGCAGGATGTTCAGCGCGATCTCGTTCGGCGTCTTCTTCTGCCGCTCCGCGCCTTCCACCAGCGCGATCATGCGATCCAGGAAGGTGGACGCCCTGTGATTAGACGGTGATGCTTGCACCTTGATCTTCAGTCGGACAGCACGCGCGTTGCCGCCGGTGACGGCCGACTGCGGTCGCCGCCGCATTCGCGGATCACCGGGGCGGCTCTCGCCGGTGATCGCCGACTTCATCGACCGAGTCGCGATGCCATCGACCACCTCGCCGTCGCTCGGGAATCACTTCGCCGGCCGCCGCGCAGCACGAAGTCCCCCCGCTTGAGGTCGGGCGCGGCGACGCGGCTCCGAGAGACCGCGGCGGGTTCGGTATCGCCCATTCGGAACCAGGCACCCGCCGGGCTACGCGCATCGGACTCGGTGCTGCGCCCGACGCAGCGTCGCCGCCTGCGCCTTGCCGCGACGCTTCCGCCACCGCCTTCGGCGAAGTTGGCGAACAGCACCGTCACCCACAGCCACAGCGCGATCTGGACGGTGGAAGCCCAGGTGTCTATCGCCGCCCGTGCAGCAGATCTGCCGAAGGCAGGTGACACCGTGGTGAGCGCCGCGCCGGCTTCCACCACGAACATCACCGGGTTCTTCATCAACGTGGCGCGGATTCAAGCTTGACGAACGCCTGCCCGGTCGCCGGGCCGGCATCTGCCGGGTCCAGCACAAGCCCGCGACCTGCCCAGCTTGCGCGGCAGCAAATGGTGCGGATCTTCCGGACCCAGGGACTGCTTCGGTTCTGCAATCATTGTGGTCGACATAGAACCCCTTCCTTAGAAAAGCTGCCCGTCAAGCATCGCGAGAATGCTCGACGATAGGGCCGAGCGCCAGCGCCGGGAAGAAGACGACAGCGCGCCTACGATCACGACTACGCCCACCAACAGGAACGACGAACATCGGGGGAACGGTCGGTAGGGGAGGGACCAGCCGAGACCGGCAACGAGTTTCTTTGCGCCCAGGCTGCCGGCGGCTGCCAGCAGGGGAATCAGCATCAGGAAGCGTCCGCAGAGCATGGCGATGCCGAGCGTGGTGTTGAGATACCATGGTGTTGGCGTTGATGCCGCCGAACGCGCTGCCATTGTTGCCCACACCGCTGGTATAGGCATACAGCACCTCGCTCAAGCCGTGTGGCCCCATTGTTGAAAATGCTGCTCTTGACGGTAGCCTGGCCAATGCCAAAAGCGGAGAAAGCCGAGGATGCAGAACGCCAGTACCAATAGACGGCGAGCATCACCATCTTGACTTCCTTCTGCTCGATCTTCTTGCCGAGATACTCGGGGGTGCGACCGACCATCAGTCCGGCGATGAAGACGGCGAGCACCGCAAATAGCAGCATCCCGTAGAGACCCGAGCCGACGCCGCCGAAGACGACCTCGCCCGAGCTGCGATCAGAGACCCGCGGGACTGCGCCACCGAGCGGTGTGAAGGCTGTCGTGCGATGGTGTTGACCGAACCGTTGGACGCATCGGTGGTAGCAGGTCGACCAGATCCCGAGTTGGCGATGCCGAAGCGAACGTCTTTGCCTTCCATATTGCCGCCGGACATGGGAGCGCGCTCGCGGTTTGATCCACACCAAAAGCGACGACAATTGCGGATTGCCCGCTTGGCTCCGCCGAGACGATGTAAAAACGAGCAGCGGAACGAAGATGATCATCATGACAGCGAAGCAGCGCAACGCCCTGCCGTTTGTCCTTCACGACGTGGAGCCGAAGGTGAAAACAGAGCGCGACAGGAGAATCGAGGAGGATCGCGCCATGACCTCGACGAACATTCGACGAGCGGCGTCGGGTTCTCGAAAGGGTGCGCTGAGTTCGCGTTGAAGAACCCTCCACCGTTCGTTCCGAGCTGTTTGATGGCGATTTGCGACGCAGCGGGCCCTACCGCGACGATCTGATCCGGTCACGGTCGTTCCAATCCCGCGAGCTTGAGTGGCTCCATCAAGTGGAGCCGTAACGTGACTGTCGAACGTTTGCACCGAGCCGCGAACACCAGGAACAGCGCGAGGACGAGCGAGAGCGGAAACAGCACGTAGAGAGTGCTCCGCGTGAGATCGACCCAGAAGCTCCCGATCGTCGTGACCTCTTTCCGTGTGATGCCTCTCATCAACGCAAAGAGCACAGCGATCCCAACACGCCGCCGAGACGAAGTTCTGCACGGTCAGGCCGAGCATCTGCGTGAGGTAGCTCATCGTCGACTCGCCGCCGTACGCCTGCCAATTCGTGTTTGTCACGAAGCTGACCGCGGTGTTGAACGACGAGCTCTGCTCGACGGCGGACTGACCCGCCGGGTTGAATGGCAGCACGGACTGCAGCCGCTGCAGCGGGCGCGTACAGCACGACGAAGCCGGCGATGCTGAACAGCAGCACGGAGATCGCGTAGGATGTCCAGTGCTGCTCTTCGCGCTCGTTCACGCCGCACACGGCGTAGATGCCACGCTCGATCGGACGCAGCGCTACCGAAACAGCGTGCGCTGACCGTCAAAGACCTTTGCCATGTAGGCGCCGAACGGCTTCACGAACAGGAAGATCAGAACGACAGTATCGCGATCTGCAACCAACCATTGAACGTCATGAGGCGTTACTCCTCGCGATCCGGCTCAAAACTTCTCTGGCCGGACCAGGGCATAGACGAGATAGACAAGCAGGCCGACCGCGACGATCGCGCCCAGCGAATCGTCGATGGTCATGGCAGTGGCCTCACAGGTGGTCGCAGGCGAAGGCGTATAGGATGCAGCCGCTCAGGAAGGCGGCGCCGATCAGGATGTACAGGACGTCAAGCATGGCGATGCTCCTGGGTCAGCGGCGATCGCGCGGCATGCGGGTTGAATGCCGCGCTGCGCATGCGTAGTCGATGCGGGCATATAGAATTCGATGGGGAACGGTGCGTTCGAGTATATAAATCTCATAGAGATTCACTCGTCTCATCAGAACGTCAGCACGGCATCGATGCCGAGAGTGACGGCATTGCTGCTCATCTGCGCATTGAACGGATGGTTGTTGGCGAAGGCGTGATCCCAGCGAACCTCCGGGCGGATCAGCCAGACCTGTCACCGGTGCCGGCAGCTCTGGCTTCCACGTTACA